>JAFIGT010000040.1 GCA_017849585.1 Verrucomicrobium sp. | reverse complement strand
TGAAGTCCTTGCGACTCCTCACCGCCCCGTACGGCGTCATGTACTGCTGCGTCAGCTCAAGGGCCAGTTTGATCACTTTCTCTACAGGTTGCTCCATACGCTGATTATACCAAAGTCAGAAAAAGGTTTCTACAGTGCAATGATTTAAGCACTCGAATGCATACTTGTTTTCTTCAATAAAGTAGAAAATCGGTTGGATTTTAATGTGGATCTGTCTGCCACGATTAACCTCAAATTCCGCCTCCTCGATTGCCTTAAGCAGCACCAAGGGTGATCCATCTTTGTGACCTGAATACAAAGCCCCGCCTGCAAAACCATCAACAATAGAAATAGGAAATGTCGTTTTACCAAGATTTCGTTGGCAGAGAATTTTTAAATATAAAACCAAATAATCTCGAAGGAGCTGGAGTTTCTTTTCACTATGCGGCTCCAGTGCTGGAAGAATACCTTTTTGCCACTCCTTCCAATTAAAGGCCTTGGATTCCACTTGTGCATTAACCGTGACACCCATTTAAAAATAAAGGCTATGCTCTCAGCGTGGAAAATCCAAGTAATATTCGAATAGTACTTTTTAAATACCCTGAACAGATACCACAAAACTTTCGACGTCAAAGCCGCCAGCATAGCTCGATCAAAATCAAAAAGGGCGCAATGTACACTTCGACTCCATTACCCTATTGACCACCCGCTCTTGCAAATAGCGATCCACCGTATTGCGCATGGGGCGTGCACCGAGTGTGCGATGAAATCCCTCCCGAACGAGCTGTTCGATGGCATGGGCATCCAGATGAACCTCAAATCCCAATGACTCCAGTCGTTTGATCTCTCGGTCGAGCATTTGCTCGCAGATTTCCCGCTGAACCAGATACGACAGCCGGTTAAACACCACTTTCTCATTGATGCGGGCGACCAGTTCAGGACGCAGCACCTGATCTACCCGCCGCAGCACCGTCCGTTCGATTGTTGCAAAGGCCGAACTCTCCATTCGCATCGCCTCAGCCGATCCGATGTTGGACGTGAATACGATATAGTAACCATTCAGGTTCTTCGTTTCTCCAGTGGCCAAGGTAATACGTCCCACGTCGAGAATTTGTAGAAATAGATCCAGGACGAGAGGGTGAGCTTTTTCCATTTCGTCAAAAAGCAATGTCCCCTTATCAGAGCGTTCCATCGCCTTGCCAAGCATTCCAATCTCAGTAGGCGTCTGTCCTAGCAACAAGCCAACCGACGATTGATTCTGAAATTCAGACATATCAAACCGGTGTAGATGGCCGCTTCCAAAAAGATACTCCGTGAAACAACTGGCCAACTCCGTCTTACCGACACCCGTTGGCCCGACAAACAGGAACGATCCTTTCGGGCGGGACGGATGCGCCAACCCCATTTCGCCGCGACGGAGTACGGATACGACACGGGGGATCACATGATCCTGTCCTTTGATGGCATCGAGAAGGTGACGCTCCAGATCACGGAGCCTGTCGAGAGTTTCACAAGAAAAAGTATTCATAGAATTTCGCGCACCTTACGCCTTCAAAACACCCGTTTTCAAAGCTTAAAAAAGTACTCCTCAAATACTCCCCGAATAATCGCACCGGCTCTCCACTAGCACCTTAACGCTCCATGACAGTTTTTTGGCTTAATGGAGCCATGACAAACACCACTCCTTCACTGGTTGTCCTGGCCACGAATTCGCTGGCACAGGTCGCGGGCGGAGACATCGCCCAACTCAAACAAGGTTTCAGCGCCGCCCTCGGCATCCTGTTCTTTTTCGGATTCTTCTGGGGAGTCATCAAAATCTGGTCAGGAGCCAACGCCATCAGCAAAGGCGATGCTGACGGAAAGATGGGCATTGTGGCCGGCATCATTATTGCCGGAGCCGCCGCCATCATGGGCGCACTCTTCGCCATCTTCAATTTGAGCGGGGCCGTTTTGACCCCGACGTTCTAACACTTTGGCACCGCTCCGGTACTCAACCTTTCGTGACGCCATGAACGAACTGAGACTGACAGACACCAACGCTGCGGACGATTCCGCCGGGTCGGTATGGGGCCTCGACGGCAACCTATTTATGCCAGTCGTCGCCTCAGCCGCCCTCTCCATCGGGGTGATCCTGATCCTGTTCAGTTGCCTTCATGTTGTCTGGTGGCTGAGTTTTCCAATCGGGGCGGTGCCATTCACTTTGACCCTGGCCTATGTCCTTCTTTTCAAGCAGGGCAAACCGCCCGGATACGACCGCGATCTCTTCGAGCTTTGGATCGTAGGCCGTGGCTTCTCCTTCAACCCACATAAACAAGCCCCTTTCCGCCAACCCCGATGAAACGACACGAACATGAACCCAATGGTCATTTCGCCAGCGGAACGATCATTTACGGCGAATTTGAAAAAGACTGCATGGTGAGTCAGGGATTCATCCTGGAGCCACCCGACTTGCACAATGCCTCCATCGCACAGCGTAATGAATTTCAGGATAAACTTCGCATCTTTCTCGCCACGTTAGGCCCGAAACAGCGGGCGCAGCTTCAATGGACTTGTCATTCCGACTATAGCCGGGAACTCAACCGCTATCACGAACAGACCGGCTCCGTCACCGATGACTACGTCAGGGCCGCGCGTGAGGAACGTTTCTCCCGTTATTGCCAGCGCATGCATGAGCGAACCTTGCGCCGTGAACATCTCGTTTTGTTTATTTCCCATGACCTCGACATCTCCCCCGGAATGTTCGAGAGCCACAAGGGGCTTCTGGACTCTTACGATCAGACGCGAAAGCAATTCCGCGCCGCCTTTAATGAGATGGCCATCACCCTCACGACCATCTTCGGAGCAGGCACGACAGTCACCCCGATGTCCGATGCCGAACACTTCTTCTATTATTGGCAATTCCTCAATCCCACCGAGGCGAACCAAGAAAATAGTCTGGATATCGGTTCGCTTGATTTGTCAGGCCTTTCCATTCAGGAGTGGTTCTGGAATGGCGACGGCGCAGGAGACCATTCCAATGGTTTTTTCCTGAACGCTAATTACCACGCGATGTTCACCATGAAACGGTGGCCGCAGAAGACTTACCCCGGCATTATTCATCACCTTACCGCACTGCCTTTCCTCAACTATCAAATCACCATCAACATCGAACCCATCCCGGTTCGTGAAGAGATTTCAAAAGAGGAAAAAGCCATGGACAGGCTCCGGGGTGATTACGAATCGGAAGGCAAATATTCGATTTCTGTAGCTCTCCGCAAGAAGGAACGCAAGATCGACTCCCTTTCCCAAGGATTCTCCTTCCCGTTTTTTGTCCAGTATTTCATCCGCGTCTGGGATGCCACGGAGTCCGGTCTGCGCAATAAATGCGTGGCCATCAAAAACGCCGTGAATCAGATGAACGGTGCACAACTCTATGAAGTGGCACTGCCCACCACGGCCAAAAAACTCTTCTACGCAACCTGGCCCGGCTGGACAGCCAGCAGCTATCGGTTTCGCGACCTCTACGCCGAGGATCGTTATCTAGCCGACCTTCTACCCTTTTCATCGACCTTTACCGCCCATTTGACCGATGCCGAAGCGATCTATGACGGTGCCAATAACAACCTGGTCGGAGTTCGCACCTTTATTGGCAACACTCCACAACATGCCGTCCTCATCGGCATGACCGGAGCAGGCAAGTCCTGCTTCATGGAAGACCTGCTAACCCAAACGCAGCTCGACTACCAGTACACCGTCATTATCGAAGAAGGTCTTTCTTACAAGAAATTCACGGAGAGCCTTGGCAGTACCCCCATTCTCATCCATCCCGATGGGCAACTGACCATCAACTATCTCGATACGCAGGGGTTGCCTCTCAATCAACTTCAGATAGCCAGTGCCGTGGCACTGGTCTCACGGATGATTGGCGAATCATCCGATTCCGAGAAACAACAGCTTCGACAGGCACAAATCGGCCAGTACATCAATCAGCTCTACCAAGACACGTTTGAAGAATGGTCTGGCAAACACCCGGAAAAGATTCATGGCCTTCAGCGACTGGCCTGCGCTGTCCATGGATGGAGGGAAAAGATGGGGCTGGGTGCCACCTTTTTGGATGCCTTTGCGGATTTGCGCGATCGGATGGAAAGCTGCGATCCGCAAGCATTGGATTTCTATACATCCATTACAGAAGGGGAAATCACCCGATTTCTCAAGGAGCCACAGACCGAGCGGTTTCTGATGCAGACAGCCTATAGCGCGTTTGCTCCCGATGAATACCCCACGCATTCCGCATTGCTCGACTTGATGTTTTTTGGACGTTTCCCCGAGCATCCCAAAACAGAGATCGACCAGATCGCAACGCTCTTGACTGCATGGACAGCTTCCGGCCAGTACGGAAAACTTTTCGATGGCGTCACTAACATCTCCCTTACAGGACGGGTCGCTCATTTCGAGTTGGGATACATCCCCGAACAGGCGGTTGAGCTGAAAACAGCCGCCGGATTATTGATTTCCGGGTTTACCCGCCAGCACATCATTACGCTCCCCCGGCATTTCTGGAAACGCATGATCTTTGAGGAAGCCGCCCGCTTCCTTGATGTCCCCGGCGGCGAAAAGATCATGGGTGAAGGGTATGCCCAGCTTCGCAAATTCAATTGCTGGATTATCTCGATTGTTCAGCAGTACAGCAAATTCAAATCCTCCCGTATCCGTCCCGTGGTTATGGGCAATAGCAAACAGTTCTTCCTCATGCGCCAATTCGACGGCTCGGATCTGGAGGACATCTCCCGCGACATCAAGCTGCCCGAAGTGATGGTCGATGCCGTGCAGCATTATCCGCTACCCGAGCAACAGGCCGAAGGCCGAAAGTTTTCGTCGCTCTGCTATTATGCGCCCTCCACTCAACCGGCGCTCTGCGGCACGCTGCGCCATGTCAGCGCTTCCACGCCACTTTCCACCCCAAACCACTAACCCGAAAGGTCCCCATGAAACATATTCCGATTCTCGCCCTGATTCTTCTCTCGGCCACGAGTTGCTTTGCCCAGCAAGTCTTTACCAATCCCACTTCAGTCACCCTCACACGACAGGGCGCTGTCACAGTCATTGTTTCCGATCCTGTTTCCTCCCCTGATATGGATACCGCTGCTATTGGCGGCATTCAGGCCAGCAATTCGCTGGGTTCCTATTCCTCCAGCCAGGGAGCTAGTGTGACCATGACCAACGGCGCAGCCAGCGGCACGCTCGATGCCGGAACCTACCCGGTTGAAATCAACGGTAATCCCCAACAAGTGACGGTGATCCTCTGGAATGAACCATCCAACGGCATCTCCGTTTCGCAAGTGGAGTTAGTCAACACATCCGCCACAACCGCCGATCAAATCTGGTTCCAAGCCTTCGTTGCTTCACAGGCCCAACAGCAGATGGCCGTGCTTCATATCCAGATCGATTCACTCCGCCAAAACGGTGAATACGCCGAAGTCATGTCGGCGGAACAGCAATTGGTCAACGTTCAGTCTGTCTATGACGAACTGACCAACAGCTTAACCATCACCGCCGTGGTAACCGCCCGCAATGGGCAGGATGGTGCCACCGGTCCGAGTGGTCGCAGCGGCGACAACACCATGGCCTACGCCGGAATGGGCATCGGAGCGGCGGCACTGGTCGCCACGCTCGTCAATGTCGCCTTGCCCGATGACGAGAAACAAGCGGCTTCCGGCAATGCCACCACCACCCCCGGCAAGTAACCCAGCCTCATACATCCGAAAGGAATCCACTCCATGAAATTGCTCTGCACCATTACCCTGCTCCTCCTTGCTGTTTTGACCAGTCCGGCCCAGCAGGTTTTCGTTGATCCCACCTCCGTCACGCTCACCAAACAGCAGAACGTCACCATCATTGTCACCGCCGCCGTAGTCGGTGCCTACGAATACGGCAATACCGGACGAACCACCCCGCCCATTCATGTGAGTGTTGGTACTGTTAAAGCCACCTACTACTTCGCCATCGGTACGTCCATGTCTGAGCTAGGAGTCGTCACCGGCATCACGGCCAGTTCGGTAGCGACCGGAACGCTGGATGCCGGCACCTATCAAGTAGCGAGCGATGCCACCGTTGCGACTCAGGTGACCGTCATTCTCTGGGGTGAAAGCAGTGGCGGTGGACTCACTCTCAGCGATGTCACGTTGGCTTACGAGAATGCCAACGCCACGGACCAGTCTAATTTCCAATCTCTCATCACGTCACTGGTGCAAAGCCAGCTTACGACGATGCAAAACCAGATCGACAGCCAGCAAACGCAACTGGCCACCTTGCAACAGTTGACCTCGGCTCTGCAATCAACCCTCAGTTCCTTGATTCAGTCCCAATCCAACACGCAGAGCCAAACCGATGCTCAACAGGCCCAACTCGCCACGATTCAGGCGGCACTGGCCAATCAGCAGGCGGCGATTACGGCACTGCAACAGTCGCTGGCCGATCACCAAACCCAATACTCCAACCTCTCGGATAGTCTCACTACGCTGACCACTCGTGTGACCACACTGGAATCCCGTAGCACAAGCACCGCTAGTAGCTCCAAAAAGTCGGACTCCACTTGGACTTGGCTCGGCTTGGGGTTAGGCGGTGCGGGAGTCCTCGGAAGTGTGGCTCATTTTTTTATCGGGAACGACGGCGATACCGGAGACACCTCATCTACCGATGCCCTCGTTTTTCCAGAAGGGAGCGAGAAATGAGTTTCCGGCTCTACACGATGTTGTCGCTGGTCTGCCTACTCGCGCTGACAGCCTGCTCCAGTACCCGTGGCCTCTATGACGCCGGAGCCGCGGCAGCGGGTGGCATGCTCGCCAGTAAACTCAGCGACGGCGATCCGCTTATGACGGGCGTTGGGGCAGCAGGAGGCGTGGCGGTTTCCGAGATCGCACAGACCCTTTCCGCCAAGCAGGGACAGAAGCAATACACCAACGGATATCAACAGGGCCGCAGTGATGCGGTGAAACAGCAGTACTGGCTGGTTCAAAACCTGCAAAAGCAGCCCAAGACGCCAGCCCCGCAGACGGCTTATCTGCCCATCACCGTGCCGGGAGCCACGACCAATGGCGTGACCACGCTTCCGCACACCGAATACATCCGCGTGGAACGATAACATGAAAGTACTTCTCCTCATCCTTGTCGGGCTCATGCCATCGCTGGCACCGGCTCAATACGCTGTATCCATAGTAAACGATCCGATTGCAGTTCAGAATCACTTGGAAGAATTGGTCAAGTGGAACGAATCGATTCAGCAATTGAATCAGCAGTTGCAGCAAATGCAGCAGACAGTGCAGCTCGCCCAGGAAATGAAAAATGTCGTGGGCAACCCCACAGCGGCAGCGCAGTCGATGCAGTTGCAGCTTCTTGGTTCGTCCCAAATCAGCCAGTCCGCCGGACAACTCACCGCCAATTTGAATCAAACGGCCAACGGGGCCATCGCTTTGGAGAATACCGGGTCGACGTTATTTAGCTCCGTCAAATCAATCACACCCGGCGGGTTCTCTATGAGCTATGCAGTAGACCAGTTCAAACCGCTCGCATCCATCCAAAAACATGGCGCGAACGTGAACAACGTCATGTCCGATACCACCTCACGCATCGCGGCACTGGAACAGCAGAAAGCGGCCACGCTTGCACAGATTCAGGCGGCCCCGGATCAAAGCACCGTTCAAAAACTCACGGCACAGCTCAGTGCGCTAGACGGCCAGATCGCAGCGTTGGGGCAACAGCAACAGACCGCCACCAATCAACTGGTTTCCCAAAGCATTGCCAACGAGAACGACCGTGCCATGAAAGCGCAGGCCGCCAATCAAGCCGCCGACCACGAGATGAATATCTCCTTGCAGAATTTCATGCAATGGGAAGGCCAGGTCACTTCCGACCGCAGCGAATTCAAATAACCGTTTCCCGAGCGAGAACCTTTATGAGCATCAGCGATCTTGTGCCCAATTTGAAGCCGATGGTGGAAAACCTGAGCGTTCAATTCCGCTTCATCTGCTTCTTTGTCCTCACCACCTCAGTCATCGTCCGCACCGGAACGGGGAGCAAAAACATCTCCAATTTAATGCGTCCGATTCTCACCGCCATTTTCATCACTGCCATCATCGCCACATTGCCATTCTGGTTCAATCTCGTCCGCGAGAGTTTTTGGGCGATAGCCGTATCCATCCGTCGTGAAATGACCGGCAGCGTGAACGGCACCGGAGCGGCCTTGATGCAGCTTATCAAGCCGCCCGAAGACGGAATTAATTGGCTGGATGTAGGCGATTCGTTGATGAAGGCCATCCAGTATGCGCTTGGCTGGCTGATCGTCTGGATTGGTTGCTTGATCCAGCTCCCGATGATGATCGTGCAGTTTGTCATGGAGTGCATGTGCTATTTGTTCCTGCCCATCGCCATCTCGTTATTTGCGTTTGAAAGTACGAAGGGGTTGGCCATGCGCTATGTCCAGCAAACCCTCGCTATCCTTGCATGGCCAATCGGTTTTGCCGTCGTCGATCTCGTCGGCTACAGCCTTTTGACCAGTGTTACCTCAGCCGTAAGTGCAGGTGCATTGGCTTATGGAGCCGCCACGGGCTTTACACCGGCAACCCTCGTCATCGGGGGCATTGTCGCCATCTGGCTGATACTTGGAAGTCTCGTTACTCCCGTGATTATGCAGATGCTCTTCTGCTCCGGTTCGCCACTCTCCTCATCCGTTGGACATGCCATTCAGATGGGATTAGCCGCCGCAGGCTTCAGTCGGATGATCGGCGGGAAAGGCGGAAGTCCTTCAGCCCAACCACCGAAGTCCGGGGGATCAAGCGAGAATGCTCCCTCAGTATCAGCACCCGCCGCCTCACCCCAGTCGCCCGCTCCCCGTCAGCAACAGACCAGCGTGGACTTGCAGCCGTCGGCACAGTTTCCCAGTTCAACAGCACAGTCACACTCGTCAACGCCCAGTGAAACGCATCAGGGCGTCGTCCAATCCCAACGCGGTTCCGTAGCGGTAGGCCGTGCTGCCGATGCCATCACCGCACAACAGGCACAGATGTTTGCCAATGAGGATGGCAAGCCATTCACCCAGGCCTTTTCAAATGGAACCGTCGTGACGTATCAGCCCCAGAGCGAACAACCCACACCAACCCGCTCCAAATTAATGTCCCTCTTAAATCCCATCCCAACCTCCATATGAATGCTCCCAGAGAAACTCCCGTTCCAGTCCGTTCGCAAATGAAATCACCCAAGCCAGATCCCGTCGTATTTCGACTCTTTGCCGATCATGGCCGAGCCACACGCTTATGGTGCGCCATCGCACTGATTTCGATATTGGCCGCCTTCATACAACCCTTCCTAATTATTGGAGCCGTCCGAACTAAGGAGCGAGTGGTCATCTTGGATGAGACCGGAACCTATCATATTTCCCCACTGCTGAATTTTGAGGATGCCACCAAGCTCCATACATCACAGACGTTGCTGGCTTGTCTTGCGCTACTGGAGAAAAACCCCAACGGATTCGACTACCCGGAACTCCTTGAAAAGCTCTTTCTGCCAGACGCTTTGATTCAGGCCAAGGCGTTACAGACGGCGCAGGCGACCGAACTCAAGGCCAAGCAAATCCATCAAAAAGTCGAAGTGTTCCGAATCGACGTACTCCAGACCCGTAACGACCGAGTGCTGGTTGAAGCCGCAGGACAGCTCATTCGTGTGGGTCTGTTTAACGATCAGCCATTCACAGAAACAACGTCTTTCACCGTCCGTTTCACTCTCCTCCACAATCCCAACCTGACCGCCAACGGTCGCTTCCCACTCGCCATATGGAAATTCCAAATCGACTAATCCTCACCGCCCTTGTTTTCGCCTCGTCCCTGGCTCTGGCACCAGCCCAAGCCATCAAGACATTGCCGCTTAACGACTACACGGTTTACCACCTGAAAGTCGGCACCGACAAGGTCACGACCGTCGCCTTTCCACAGCCCATCACCGCGATGGAAGGCAGCGGTATGTCACTTGATCCGAAAACACCGGCTCCCATGTTACTGAGTTATCATTCCGGCGACCGGTTCTTTTCGATACGCGCCGTGAATGACGCCGCCAAATGCAGTTTGAACGTCATCTGCAACCGATCGATTTACGTGCTGGAATTTGCAGCCGATAAGGAACCGTTCCAGTCCGTCCGGTTTTATTCGACCGATGCCTCAAACGGACTTGGCAAGGCATCGGGAACAGGTAAAGCCGATCCGGCCCGGTTATTGGGTATTCTCGACAAGGCAAAAGCTTATCCACTCCTGTCCGAACAATACCCCGAGATGGTTTCGCAGATCGACAAAGCGACCCCGTACACCTGTTCGCTCTATAAAGACTTCGACGTTATCTTGACGCAAGTCTACCGGTTCGACCCGGAGGACACGCTTGTCTTCCAGATCGAATTGGTCAATCGCACCAGCCATCCCATTCTCTACGTCCCCCAATCGTTGGCTGTTCGAGTTGGATCGACTGTCTATTGGAGCGCATTAGCCGATGCCACCGGGATCATGCCCGCAGGGTTTAAAGACCCCAAGACAGGGAAGATCATCCCCGGCCACAGCAACGGCTATTTCGTAATTTGTGGCACCAGCAACGGCGAACGCAACCTGCTTTCAGTTACCAACAAATTCAACGTCCTTGTTTTCCGCCAGGAGACTCTATGATTGATACGCGGAAATTCTTTGATTCCTTCAAGACCGATACGGGGAAGTTTTGCCTGTTTGCCCTGGCCGTCGCAGTCCTAGGCATACTTCTCTATACCTATAATCATCGCCCGAGCAAAGTATCGGTTAAACCACAGGAACTGCCTCAGGCAACCAATCAGGACGTCCGAACGGAATTGCGAAATGGAGTCAACGCAGACGCCCTGAATAAAACCCGCCGCCCCGTTCCAGCCATTCCGGTAGTCCTCCCAATGACTCAGTTGCCGATTTCGCTATACCACAGCACATCGTCAGCACAGGCCGAGGTGTCCGATACCTATGCCCCCTACGGGCGTCTCATTCCATGCGAAACAATCATCACCATTGATTCGGCAAAGATTGAAACTCCGATCATCGGTTATGTAACGGAAGACCTTTGGCACGACGGAAAATTGATTATTCCCGCAGGTGCCGAAGTCCATGGCAAAGCCCAAGTCGATCCCTCCCGCGAGCGCATCGCCAGCGATACCAACTGGGTCGTCGTATGGCGGACGACAGACAAACTTAACGGAGCAGAACTTCCCTTACGTGGAATCGCTCTGGATATGGAGCACCATTACAAGTCAGGCAGATGGGAGTTGACCGATGGCTCTGCTGGACTCAGGGGCGAAGTTCTCAAAACCGATAACATGGCCGAGATCAAATTATTCGCCTCCACGTTCCTGAGTGCAGCCACGACAGGGTTGCTCGACACACAAAACAATATCAACACGCTCACCGGGCAGACATCACAAACAGCTCTGAGTACTCCCAAAAACGCCGCCCTCGAAGGCGTAAGCGCCGTTCTATTCAACTACGCCCAGCAAATCGCCAACTCGATCAAACGCAATGGTTTTTATGTCCGTGTCCCCGCTGGAAAGCAATTTTACCTCTACGTCACTCAACCCATTGATCTGGAAAATGCCCTGCGCGGCAATTCCCGGATCACCACCAAAGCGGAAAGTAAAAAATAATGAACTATCCCTACCACATACGACTGCTCCATGCAGCGTTCCTGTTGCTGACATCCCTGTTGCCCATTGGCTGTGTGTCCACGTCCAAGCCATTGGTCGATACGACGCCCCTCCCAGTCGAAACGCCCACCCTGCCAAGCGGTTCACCGTATGCCACCGTGCGCACCCCGGAAAATCTCAAAGCCTACCCGGTAGGCCGTTACGCCGACCCCGACTCTACCACGGTCATGCATGAAGCGCATGAGATTTATCGGGTGGAAACCTCTCCCCAGTGGAATACCGCGCCCAACGCTCCCACGTCTGTACCACTCGGTTCGGCACAGGCAGCGGGAACCGCCCCAGTTGCCGTCGCTGAACCAACCCGCCAGCAGGTGATGCTTACCGCCGAATTGGAACAGAAAATCAAGGAGGAAGATCAACTACTCAAAACCAGTTATGAACAAAATGAACGACTCGTACAGGAACTCAAAAAATTGCAAGACATGCTCCCGAAGCTTCGCGCGCCAGAAGAACCGTCGCAGCCGGTTGTTTCGACCGCATCGCCTCCACTACAACAAGTTGTCGAACCGTCAGCCACAAAACCGATAACAACCACCCCTTCGGTTTCTCAACAAAAAACTTGGCGCGAGTGGTTTCGTTCCTTTTGGCCGAAATCCACCCCGCCACAACCCCCAACGAAAGGATAATCCACATGATTCATATCAATGTCTCGCTGCCTGACCAAGTGGCGCAGCGATATTACGATGCCTCCGAAAAGCTGGCCAATTACATTGGCGACCCGGCTCCCGATGCCCAGACGCTCATGCGTTGCATTCTTGCCGAGTTCAGCGCCGACGACGTGGCCCGGCATTTCGATCTGGCCTTGCGCAATGTCACCGGAGCTCCCATGCCCGATGAGGCCGAGGTTTATGTCTTCGGCCACGAACCTCTCAACGCCTCTTGATACCAACACCCCATCAAAGAAAGAATCCCTATGTTTAACAGAAGCTCAACTTCCGTACCGCAGACCGACGATGATCGTTTCAGTAAAGTCACCCCCGAAGTGGATCAACGCCTCAACGAATTCATCAAAACCAATTCGAGATTGACCAGTCACTATACCGAACTGGTCAAAGCGCATCCCGAACGTGCCGTCCGCACGCTCATGCTCAACCGGATGTTCCGTCACGAAGCCGAAATCCGTATCGCCAAGAATCTGGCTCCGGGTGCAATGGAGTGGCTCGAAAAGCAGACGCCAGAAGTGCAACAACGTGTCCATGAACGCGTGGAGCGGTTCAGCCCAATGAATCGTGAAAAAGCTCTGGTCGATATTATCGGCGAGGAACGGAACAAACTCGATTTCAGCCGACGCGAAAGCCAATCGCAGGGTCACGCGATCACCCAGTAAGCCCATCACTCACAAGACATGGCGCGTGGAGGCTATTAACCACCTTCACGCGCTTATCGGAGAACTCTATCTATGGAACCCCTCAAACCTCTCAGCGTGAAATTCGATTCTCCCGTCAGGGACGGGATCAAACAGATTTCCGGCCTCTTGGATTATTCCGAAGGCCAGTTCATCAACGATTGTGTCAGCATTGTGCTGAGATTAATCGCCGACCGTTCGCAGCCTCACCTGCACAAGACAATCTTTCTCGCCCAGCAAGCGATTGATTTCAATAAGACGCAGTTCGTACTGCCGTCCCCCTCTTTCCCTCCCACGGCCAATAACTTCATGCCGAAGAAGGCTGGCACGCGAGTGCGAGCCGTTACAGCCCCGCGCACCAGCTAAATAAGTTCGCAGTCGCCCACTTTTACCCCCCCCCCCACGCACCAACCCCATCACAACGAAGGATCGCATGAAAAAATTCACCGCCATTATCACGCTCAACCTGTTTGCTATCGCCGTCATTGGCCTGTTTTCCATTCGCCACGCCTCAGCAGCCATTATCGCAGGATGGGATTATGACCTCTACGTGTACGACCCCGGCAATGCCGCAAACTGTGTCACGCCAACGCGCACATTAAATCCGCACCTTACTGAAACTGATCTGGCCATGCATTCATGGGGCGTCCAAAGCGCATCCAATAGCGAGTTTCGCGCTTATAACTGGTCATATGGAACCACTACCTTGAATACCTCTTATCCCTACGCCAGTTTCACCGTCGCAGTCAATACGGGCTACACGTTAACCCTGAGTTCGTTTCAGTATGCTCCCGCATGGAGTAGCGACAGTTCAGCGCCAAGCCTGGGTATCTGGGGTTATCGCATTAACGGTGGATCATGGGTCATGCAGGGATCAGCCTACGACATTCAGCGTTCCGCACCGTCTGCGCTGGTAGCGTGGAATTTCACGCAGCCATTGACTCTCACTCAAAGCCAAAATATTGAGTTCGGATTCTGGGCTTACGGTTACTACAGCTCCGCAGGCGGTATCTCCTACGGTAACGATTTGCGCGTACTTACCAATCTGACCGGAAATGAGTTGATCCTCAATGGAACTGTCGCACAGGCCGCGCCGGAGCCAGTCAGTATTGCCATGATTCTTTCCGGCATGGCACTACTGGTATGGCAGATGCGCTGGAAAACCAATCGCGCCCATTTCTGCAAATAGTCAGCACGCTCGAAAAAAAACGATGCAGCCAAGGTACAGTGTCCATTGCCGGACAGATATCGTGGCTGCATCGAATAAAACGGGCGGTTATCCCTTGAAGTCTGGACTTTGCTGCAACATGGCGTCCAAAGCCCCGATCACATCCGCGACACCGCTTAGGGGAATGACAATATTATTGGAATAGCCGTTGGAAACTTCCGTAATGCGCAGGTAGGCACCTCTCGGGTTTTCATAGCGACCGACACGAAAAGTCTTGCGCTCGCTCTGCACGGTGGTTTCTGCAATGCACTGATTCGCCCCCGTTCCTTTATTGGAACGGGTATGGGGGTGTGGATTCCTTTTGAACACAGCGGTAGTTTACGATCTCTGGAATCCGCGTAAATGCTAATTATTTAAAACCCGCCCAAATGGGCACGCCCATTTGTTGTGGGAAATGCCTAGGCGATGGGGCGTACCACAGGTTCATCCTGTTGACATTCAATGAGCCTCTCTCTTGGGATAGGCACGCCTATCCCCGCTCGGATGACCATCTCTCAGGATACCATGCGACGTTTCACTTCGCTGGTAAGCTCCACCAGCGGATCTCGCTCGTTTGGATACAACGCCTCATTGGGAATCGCCGGGTAGTCTTTTGACCAGAATCCAGTGCGGGCGAGACGAAATTTGCAGATCAAGCGACGACCAAAATCGTTCTCATGGGGACGATAGTTCTGCTTTTCGGTGATAGTCGCCAACTCGGGATATTCCGTCACCAGATAGCCCTCCTGAAAATAAGGACGCCTCGCTTCAGGCGGGCAAATGCTGGAGAGTCGTATGATTTGAATCCCTTGTTCCGAGGAGGCTGTGATACTGCCTGAAAGTGCTGGCACGCCGAGCACGTACAGGACGGGGTCTGATTCAGATTGGTCATTGGCAGCGAACGAAGCCGCCACCCGTAGGGACTGGGTGACATCCAGCAAGGGGGTTCCACACACTTCATAATGTTGCAGAATCGCCCAGCGCAACAACCGATGCTGACCAATACGCCGACGACCCAACAAATGGCTTTTTGAGAACACTTCCAATAATAGTTGCTCCGCATGGTCGAGGGCGTGATAACGCTCTACCAATTCCTGATAGCTAGGTGGTTTTGTTCCTTTGAATACGCGAGAAATGGATGGCATGATCGTGGTGTTCTTCCAACTGTTTCGCCATTCCCGCGACTGCCCACGGAATAAAAGGATTTGCTCAGGATTATGAAATGAAAGTTGCGCCACCTTTTCAACTAGCTCAGGAAAACTGGAAATCAGCATGCCACGATCAGCGCGAATCTCCTGATTGCCAGCAGGTCGAAATGAAGAATCGCCTTCCAGTAGCGACATGATTTTTCGTGGACTCAGAATTTCCATGTTTTCTTATCCACCGTATTACGAGGACGCTCAATATGAATTATTGAAAACGACCAAGCGGAGCCGGAGCATCAGCCACCGTTTATTTTTCCTTCAGCATCTCGATAATTTCCTGGCGCTTATTGGAAACCGCGATGTAGTTAGGGCCGAAATAGGCGTCAAACATGGCGGTATCTTCCATGTCGTAATCCACGAACTCGACTCCTTCAGGATAGAGCTTCCCCAGCTTGAAGTTCTTCTTTTCAAACAGCTCATAGTAATCTTGCAGGAAGAATTGCGTCCGGGAATTCATAGTCCCGTATTCAAATTGAATGATATCGATAAACTCGTCCGAAAGGTATTTCCCAAATCCTTCCAGCACCAACGGCTCCGCACCCTCGGTATCAATTTTCAGAAAGTCAATGTGCTCAATTCCGTTTTGAGCAATGTAAGAGTCGGCTCGCATGACGCGGCAGGGAACTTTCGATCCACTACCATGCTGGGGATATGCGTAGAGAGAAGAATAGCCGGTTGAAGCCTCGTATACGTTGACCTCGATGATCTTTTCCTCATTCGACAGGCCGACATTGTTGCCAATAACCCGATCACGTCCCTTGGTTAGGGCAGTAAATATCTCAAAGGTAGTGGGAACAATTTCAAAGGCATGTACGGCCGCTTCACGAAAGAGCTTGGATGCAATAAACGACCAGTTTCCCTCATTAGCGCCCACATCAAAAACCACTTTGGGGGCTAGGGAGGCTATTTGCTGCATCGCCCAGTACTCACCGTTTACCGCTGGGTCATAGTTGATGTTATGATAGCGTCGGGCATAGGTGTCGCAAAACACCATGAACGCCTTGCTCCCCCAATCTCCATGCTTGCAGGGCAAGGCATTTGCCGCTTTCAGGACTTCAGCCTTGGCAATAGGCGTAACGTCCCCAATCGTCTTGTGGATAATATCGTACAGCAACTCTTTGGGATTAATCATATGCCCACCCTAAAACCCTCCCGAATTACAAGCCTCCTGAGACTACTAACGGACTATTTTCACTGATTAATGAGGCATTTTTACCCATGCGGACAGGAGCCCGAATGCTCCCAAAGAACGAAACAATCGAAAGAGGCAAGGAAACGCCCCAGCAAGACAATCAACGGACACGTATTTCCCATTCGTTACCCTCATGCTAATTTCTTGAGTGTTTGATCTCGTCGTAGTCTGAATAATCCGTCTTGCAAGCATCTGACCTGAATGCCCTATTTGCAAAGCGGTATTCTAAATCCAATTCTGGGGCATTCGATTCTATCTAATTTTTTTACATATCTCTTTCCTTATGGTGAAGATGTCTGCCGTCTAGTGCCTCGGCGCTATCTCGTGATTGTCTTACAATTTCTTCGTCTCTCTTGGTGTATTATTCTTTCTCTGTAACAGGATGCTTGGCGTACTCTTCATACGTCGATCTCTCTACTTTGCTTTGACTCGTCATATTCCTATGAGAAATTTTTCGTGTCTTTGAATGAACGACTTTTTCTGTTCGCTTCCTTTCTTCTCGGGGAAACGGGACTTTCCCCGCGCGGCTAGCTTCGCTACGCCGCTCCCCTTTCCAGCGGGAGGAAACCCTGCTGGTTTCCTCCCGCAACGCCCTCCTTCCGGCCTCCCCGCGCCGGAGTTGTGCCAGGAAACACCACCTGTCACAGCCTCCGGCTTGCCCCGAATAATTAGTCGCGGCTCGGCTCGCGCCTCCTAGGGAAATCGGGGAGGCGCTCGCTGTCGCCGCCGAGTTGGTGAGAGGGAAGGAAAAGAGAGAGAAAGGTCGCGCTGGCCTCCGGTCGGCTGGCAGCGTTTTTTGGCCTGTTTTTTCGCGTGCCAACTTCTCTGTTTTCCCTCTGAAAAGCAAAGATTTATATAGATTTATCTCTATACAATACACGCATGTTTTGTGTATAGTATACACATCGTAAGTCACACAGAACAATAAACTTAAACGTCTAAGCCAGACGTAAAAAGGCTAGTTAAAATATGACTCAAACACTCGTAATCCCGAATCGTTACATGATGCGTTCCGCCGCTGCCGAGCTTTCCCGCGAGGAATTGACGGCGCGTGTTCCCTCCGCTTTCGCAGCGAAAGCGCACGAAGCCACCACCGAGCGTTACAGCTTCTTTCCCACCGCTACCGTTATTGATGCGTTGCGGGAATCGGGATGGGCTCCCGTTTCCGTGCAAGAACAGACCGCACGCGAAGAAGGCCGCAAAGGATTTCAAAAACACTTGGTGCGCTTTCATCGGCGCAGTGAATTGAATACAACGCCACTCGGCGACAGCCGCATTGAGTTAGTAATGATGAACTCACATGACGGCGGTTGCGCGTTCCGTCTCTATGCGGGGGTATTTCGTCAGGTGTGCACCAATGGCCTTGTCGTGTCCGATGCCACCTTCAGCGCGGTTTCTGTCCGGCATACTCACCGCACGATTGACGAAGTGATTACCGTGTCGCAGAAAATCGCGGGAAATTCCGACCAGATCGGCAGTCATATTGAATCATTCCGGCAGCGGACATTGAGCGACGAGGAAAAGCTTAACTTTGCCTCCCGTGCCTTGGCATTGCGTTACGACAGCGTTGAGGAGTCGCCTGTCTATCCTGTCAAGTTGCTGGAACCCCTTCGCGCTGCGGATCACGGCAATTCGCTATGGCAAACGTTCAATGTCGTTCAAGAGCGCATGATACGTGGTTCACGTCCCGACCGACTCAAAGCCTTGCAGGAAGATCGCCGCATAGCGCGTGTGCGCAAAATCACCGGATTGGATTCACAACTTCAGATCAACCGCGACCTCTGGGCGTTGGCCGCAAGTTATCTCAACTAGTAGTTATTCACCGGAGAGGGGCGGGAGTCTTCCCGCCCCTCTCACAACCACTTTTCAAAAGGAACTCTCTATGACTTACAACCGTGAATCGTTCGTTTCAGAAATCCCCGCATCGCTTGCCAATGCCGCCTTTCAAGGGGTCTCGCACGACCCCGAAGGCCGAGCCAATCGCGCACGCTCCGATTATGCAAGTACGTTGATGGCTGATTACGAGGAGCTTTGCAAACATGCCCAAACCCCCGAAAAACTCGCCTTTCTCAATGCAGAATTCGACCGCTACCGCGAGGGATGCCGCAAACATTATTGCGCGTACCTGCATAGCAGTTCGCGTTGCGTTTCAACCCTCATCGCCGGGCCTTCCAATTTCCCGGCAGCGCGGATGAACAAACGCGCCGACATCACCCATAGGCGCATCAATGAATACCTCGAATTTCGCAAACGGGCAAAGGATGCCATCCTTAAAAAACTACATCCCGAATGCCGCCCCATCATGGCCGGGGATGACAACGCCGTTGAACGGCTCAAGAAAAATATCGAAGAGGCTGAAAAGCTTCAGGGTGCCATGAGGACGGCGAACGCCACGATCCGCAGGCACGCCAAGGCAGGGAAGGACGCGCAGGTCAAAGCCTTGATCGAATTAGGCCACCCCGAAGGCATTGCCATTAAAATGCTGGAACCGGATTGCTGCGGTCGCATTGGTTTCCCCGACTACGCGCTGACCAACAACAGCGCGAATATTCGCCGCATGAAGGAACGTCTTACCGTGATCGAACGTAACAAATCCGCCGTCAACACCGTGCTGGAACGGGAAAGCGCACGAATTGAAGATTGCCCCGCCGACAATCGCATCCGCCTTTTCTTCCCCGGCAAACCTGATGCCAGCGTAAGAACCCGCCTGAAATCTTCCGGCTTCCGATGGTCTCCTACAGTCGGTTGCTGGCAAGCCTATCGGAACCATTCGACCTTTGCCACGGCGACAGAAGTTGCAGGTGCTCCGGTCGAGTGCAACGCCGTCAATTGAATGAACTTTACCGGGGGCGGGAATATCCCGCCCCCTTTACCACCCCAAACTCTAGCCACCGATCCAATATGAATACTGAAACTGTGTTGAACCTCCCGCTGTCTGAACTCATCCGCTCTCTTACCAACCGGAAAACCTTCACGCCGCAAGCGATGCAGGAGATTTCCGATTCCATCCGCGAAAAGGGAGTCTTGCAGCCCATCGTTGTCCGTCCCGTTGACTCGATTGAGGACGAACCCACCCGAGCCGCCGCCCTTGCAGCGGGGGCGAAATATGAAATCGTGATGGGCGAACGCCGCTATCGCGGTTCCAAGCTCGCAGGAAAGACCGACATCAAAGCGGTAGTGCGTGCGATGAATGACCATGACGCGCTCATGGTGCAGGTGATCGAGAATGCGCAGCGTGAAGACCCGCAGCCCATTGAGGAGGCCGAGCAGTACAATGGGCTACTCACATCGGGCAAAGCCACCATTGAGGAGCTTGCTGCCAAGATCGGCAAAACGCGCACCTTCATTTACCAACGCATCAGCTTGCTCCGTTTGCCCGACAAGGCCAAGACCGCCTTACGCGCTGGAAAGCTGGCGCTCCCGGTAGCCTTGCTCATCGCTCGCATTCCCAATCCCGCAGTCGCAGAGTATGCCACCAGTCGCATTTTGAAGGGTAATCATCAGGGCGACCCGTTTTCCAATCACGAGGCGAGCCGGATTATTCTCCAAGAGTGCATGACGCAGCTAAAGGACGCTCCCTTTGACGCCAAAGATAAAACGCTTGTGCCGGATGCAGGGGTGTGCGCCACATGCCCCAAGCGCACCGGAAACGAGAAGGAACTCTTTGCAGATGTGGGACGCGCCGACGTGTGCACCGATCCCATGTGTTTCCGCATGAAGCGGGACGCCACCCGTTCCCGGTTGCTCGACAAGGCGAAGGCGGACGGCAAGCGCGTCCTATCGCCAGTAGAATCGGCCAAGCTCTATCCGTACCAGCATGGCCAACTCGACTACAACGCGCCGTATATGGAACTTAGCAAACCGTGTGCATTCGCCGAGAAAAAGACATGGGCGCAGGTGATTGCCAAGCTTCCCAAGGAGGAGCGGCCAGAGATCATCGTTGCCGTCGATAAGAGCGGCGAGATTCACGAACTCATCGGACGCAAGGAAGCGGGAGAAGCCGCACGGACGTTGCACTTGGCGCAGCCTTCCGAGACGCGAGGCGACCTGTCCCCCTCGGCCATCGCGCAGCGCAAGCAGATGCGCGACAGCCGGGAAAAGCATGAGCGCACCATTCGCGCCGTTGACTTGGTGATCTCTGAGGTGATCCAGCGTCAGTCGAAATTGTCCGATGGCGGGAAGAAGTGCGCCAGTCTGCTCCTCATGCTCGCCACGAAAACCGCCCATTTCGACACGATGCGCCGTGTGGCCAAGCGGCACGGGTTCACCACGCCGAAAAAAGACGGTGAGTTGCGATCCTATTACCTGAAGAAATCCAAGGACGCTGGAACCAATCCTTTGATCTTCACGCTTGAATCGTTGATGTGGGAAAACTCGCTTTTCGTGGATAACGGGCTTCCTTCTGCCATCACCGAGGCCTGCAAAATCTACGGCATCGACTTGAAGAAAATCGAAACCGCCGCGAAGGAGAAGCCCGAGACAGCCGAGGCGCAGGAATCACCCGAGCCGTCCGTAAAGACGGTGAATCGGTTGACGCAGAAACCGCGCCAGCTTGTCCCCGCGAAAAAGTAACCGTATGGAAGGCCAGTTCGACCCCGGCCTTTCCCCTACATTCTGAAATTCTGGATTGGAGTAGCCATGACGCATTCGGAACGAGTCGCACGAGACTGTATTAATCATGCCAAGGAGACTTGGGGCAATGGATGGAATCTTCTTTCCAAATATCAAAAGAAAGAGGCCGTCAGTTTTGAAATCCTACGTGCCCTGATGACGCAGCGCGATCAATGGAACAACGACCCGCACATGGCTCTGTCCACGATGAAACTAATCAGTGCCGTTGTTTATGCCGTGTTGCTTGAACTCGAAAATTTCGGCGGGGACAACGCCCATGAAAACTAAACCCATCGTCGCTCCCTGCGATTACATTTCTCCCAATGGAGACCGATGCAATTGCGGCAGCGTAGGGTTTCGGATGAAATGGCGGCCTTGTCCCCGCTGTTACGGCAACGGGACAATTGCCAAGCCACCTCGTTCGCGTCGGAAGAAGAACAGGTGAAGGGGCAGCGCGATCTTGCCCTTTCCCCATTCACCCGCCATGCTTGGCCTCATATCCAAGCTACATATGGGCTCCCTGAAACCAGACGATCCTGTTTTTAAATTCCTTTCCAAAATCGGCACCAAAGGCAGGAAAGCCTATACTCCTAAGCAAGCGGCTCATTTGGCCAGTATTCGTTCACAAGGCGGAAAAACCGTCACACCCAAAAAGCTGGCACATCTCGCCTCGATTCAGTCCAAGGGGGGGCAGACTGTCACGCCGAAGAAGTTAGCTTCATTAGCCAGAGCGCGAGCGGCGCGGCTCGCTAAGCTTAAGGCACAAAAAAATTCCAACGATTAGTGGCGATTTTAACGCAATAACAATTTTGTCCAAAGGTCACACATTTGTGCGTATTTCACTGTTCTGCAATTATTGTCCATAACGTGTTACATTTTTGAATTGACCTTCTAAACTATTTAGATAGTTTGCCTAAACAATCAGTGCCTATAGCAACACCTTCCATGCCGGAAGGAGTTGTTTAAATGGAAATAAGCACTGCCTCCAAGGAAAGGAGTTTGTTCTATGCATGGTCTGCTTGGGCCTCTTGCCACTCTGGCTCTGAGGTTAGGTTGTCTCTTTTACCCTCTTATTGACCCTGATCCGGGAAATTGCCCCATCCGCAGTTCAATCAAGATCAATCAATAGTCATTAATGGAGTAAAAGGGATATGTTGTTAAATTTGGAGAAGCTTTTTAGATTCGCTATAACCAATCCGTGGTATCTGTTCACAGGCGAGCAAATCGCCGAACTTTGCAATGTGGGTCAACATCTGGTCACTCGCGTGCGAAACGCCCAGGACAGCCCCTTCCGCAATAATAAATGCCGTCCAGAGTGGTTTATCCACTGGATCAAAACGCATCCTGATAGCATCGAAGGGAAAATCATCTCACAACCGCACCCATTCGCGTCCTGTGCGCATTGCGCGACGTGCAAGTATAAGATCAAGCCCGCCAAAACCGGGAAAGAAATTGTGCAACAGTATATGCCGAAGAAGTTCCTGCCTCGAAAGAAAGCGTGTTGATGGATGAGGCTTATTCCCGCTTCACGGAATGAGCCGATCGGCATCCGGTACCGTAACCGTTTTCTCTTGGATGCTCAGAAATGAGATGACCGACCACAATTCGGCCAACTCGATGGGTTTGGACAGGAAATATTCGGCTCCCAGTTCCAAGCCCTTCATCTGGGTCACAGGATCGGTTTGACCCGAGAGAAAAACAACGGGCATGGACTTGAGCGCTTTGTCGGCCTTGAAATAACGGCACGTTTCAAAGCCATCCATGCCCGGCATCTCCACATCAAGCAGGATCAAATCGAACGGCTCCTGCTTCGCGCGATCTATCCCCAGTTGACCGCTGGGCA
Source organism: Verrucomicrobium sp. (assembly GCA_017849585.1). Classification (GTDB taxonomy): domain Bacteria; phylum Verrucomicrobiota; class Verrucomicrobiia; order Methylacidiphilales; family UBA1321; genus UBA1321. The sequence continues at coordinate 19,089 of JAFIGT010000040.1, read as the reverse complement.
CCCATTCCACGATTGTCTTGCTGAACGCCAGCGCACGTTTGATTATCCAGCCAATCTCTTCCCGGTCGTCAATTACAAGTACCTTCACTGGCATCCTTTCTACCCCACCTGTGCGGTTGTTCAACAAAATCAAGAATGTTCTACGCAAGGACACATTTAATGCCGTTATCTCCTATTGTCAAGCGTGCTTCGCAAGAACGTTTCCAGAAAGAAAACGCCCCTCCGCAACCATAACAAGGTCGACGGACATTGGAACTGCGCCGGCACTCGCATCCGTGAGTTGCGCCTGAAAGCCACTCCGAAAATCACGCAGGAAGACTTGGCCGGACGACTTGCCGCTCAGGGAATCTTGTTGAGTCGCACCGCCATTGCCAAAATCGAATCGCGTAGCCGCGTCATCTCCGACTTTGAATTGCTGGCCATCGCCAAGGCGTTAAAGGTTCCTGTAGAGCGATTGCTTGCCAAGTAAGCGGTCGATTTTTCTTCCCCAATCTGCGCCCACTCAGGCCAGCCCCAAAAAACTGTCAAATTTATTATTTGCCGGAATTCGCCAGAATATGCCGGAAAATGCGGGATTTTGAGGGAATTTGCCAACCTCGTTTTAGCCGAAAAAATTGTGGTGATAGGAATAGGCGTATCGAAAGGAACACCTATTCAATGAGAACACCCAGCCTGCCTTGCTTCCCCCATAAAAATTCCCCCACCTACCTGCTTGTCGAGAGAGGATGCGACCTGCAACAGTGGGTTGCCGAACTCTCCAAGGAGTTGGCCGCTATCGAAAAAGAAATCAAAAAGAGAATCCATTGCGATTTCTTCGAGCGCAACAGCGACGCCGGGAAAATTCAAATCGCTTTGGGACGCGGTGGCGAATGTCATATTTCCAATCCTGCGCCACACCCCAAGTCGGAAATACGCTCGACTGCGCCAGAGTATTCAGCGGTCAAAGAACTCTGCGGGAAATACTACACGCAGCTTTTTCGAGAGGTGATTGTCACACGGATCAATATTCCCGAACAGTTCTCCAATCAGGTTTCCAGTCTCTTCCCGACTGACACGGCAAGACGACTTTTGAAACTGTGTATGACGTCAGATGCTCCCGTGGTCACTTGGAAAAAATACAAGCCGACCAAAAAGCGGAAGGTCAGCCATTAATCGGAAAATGCGCCGATGAACTCGGAACGCTATCAGTTCATCAATCTGGCGAGGTTGCCCGGACGCCTCACGGTTGAAGAAGCGGCATGGTGCTTGGGATTCTACGCCCACGATATTCCAGTGCTAGTGACCAACCGCTTGCTCAAGCCGCTAGGCAATCCCGGCCCGACTGGCAGGCGTTATTTTGCCGCCTGCCAGATTGAACAATTCCGGCTCGATACCAAGTGGCTTGAGAAAGCATCCGCCCTCATGAACAAGCACTGGCAGGACAAAAACGCCTCCAGAAAAACAGAGCGCTATTCAAAAAAACGTCCTCGGCAAATCGCACCGTCAACTAAGTAACTCCAAATACCCATTCGCATCGTATGAAACCGTCTGAATTGAAGGTGATGAATCTTGAGAACAGTCAGAGTCAAAAGAGTGAAGTTAATCAACGTACTCAAGATTTGCTAAGTGAGAGGCAAGGATGTTTTCCAGTCTGGGTACGCTCACCTAAACGAGGTTTGGAACATTTCACTGGTCTTAGCCGCGCCAAGCTCTATGAGTTGGCGGGTAAAGGTAAAATTCGTTCCGTTTCACTTCGTTCTCCGGGGCAAATCAAGGGAACCCGGCTGTTTCATCTTGCCTCTATCCTCGAATACATTGAGAAATGTGAGGCAAGCAATATGACCCCAAGATAGTCGAAAATAGTTTTGCCCTTGAGGTCTAAAATAGCGGAGACTAGGTCAAATTCTCCGACAGCTAGCAAATTGTTTCTACGTCCCTAACAGGCTCACTCGGCCAATTTGCTACTACATTGATGTCTCCAAACATTAATGAAATAGGAAACCATGTTCTGACTTTTGTTCTGAAAATAGCCATTTTCAAGGGCTGTTTTCACATAAGTAATTGATTGTAAGAAGGAGAGCGGGTGAAGGGAATCGAACCCTCGTGTTCAGCTTGGAAGGCTGACGTTCTACCATTGAACTACACCCGCAAATACAAGACAGTAGGTTGATACCCGTAGCGCGCCCGGAAATCAACTCCAATATCCGCACCTCAAAAATGCACCCCTGCGGAAGAGCCGGGCACTCCCTTTCGCCCCGCATGACGGCGTGATCACTCTATGCAGAGAGGAATTCCTACATTTTGTAGGAGCTTGACCTACAAAAAAATGGCCATCGTGGCTCTCCTTTTTCCTGTCGAAAAAATGACAGGTTAAGAACCCTCTTTTATCGTCCACTCTCAACCATCTCCAATCAGCCCCGCTACCACAGTCAAAGTCCGGTCCACGCAAAAGGGTAGGCACGATTGCTGCTAATGATCGCACCAATGTCTCCGCTGCGTTGGATTAGCTCCTTCATTTTGGCCGCCTGCTTGATTAGTCAGCTCATGAGCTTTCGAATCGAAGAGCGCCTCCCTTCGCAACCACGAGACTTCAATTTGACCCGGGCACAAACCACCGGAGTCATCACCGAATGCCTGCTGCTGGAAGCGCCCCTCTCGAACCGCATGGCCAAGGCTACCGCCCTCCTCGTCTCCAGCCGCCGGTTGCATGGCCATCAGGCCATTTCGATTGCGACTGCACATACGTCCACGCCTCACAGTCATCCCGGCAATCCCCGCGCGCAGTTCTTTTATCACAATGCTGACAACCGGGGACCGCCCCTCGCCTGAGAGATTTTCTTCCCCGCTTTCGATCGATAAAAGCCGCGATCCCTCTGGGATGTCGCGCAGAAGCTGAGGCTTCGAACCACTTAAAATACCAAATAGGAGAATCGTAGTGTACAAAACACTTTTTCGCTTTGCTTGGGCAGCCCGACTGACGAAGGCCGCCTTACTGTTAACCTTGGGCGCACTGGCGCTCAGCGCCATGGGCGCGAATGCCCAGGACGCCGCCGCACCGGCCGCTCCCACCTTTGACTCATCCCTCGGCGCCTTGAGCGATCTGCGGGTCGGTCTCGACACCGTCTGGGTGCTCGTCGCCGGGATGCTGGTATTCTTCATGAATGCCGGTTTCGCGCTGGTGGAGAGCGGTCTCTGTCAGGCCAAAAACTGCGTCAACATTCTGGCGAAAAACTTCATCGTGTTCGCCATCTCCACCCTTTCCTTCTGGGTATTGGGTTGGGGGCTGATGTTTGGCGATGGCACGCCATGGATCGGCACCAGCGGCCTCTGGTTCGTCAGCGGCGCGGACAATTCCCCCGCCCTCGGCGAAGCCTACGCGGCCATGAACCCCTTCTCCACCGCCAAGTACGAAGGCGTCTACGGCTCGATCAACTGGACTCCCGTACCGCTCGCCGCCAAGTTCTTCTTCCAGCTCGTATTCGCTGGCACCGCCGCCACGATCGTCTCCGGCGCGGTGGCCGAACGCATCAAGTTCGGCAGCTTCATTGTCTTCAGCTTCATCCTTGTGGCCTTGATCTACCCGGTCTCCGGTCACTGGATCTGGGGTGGCGGCATCCTCGGCTCCGCTCCGGCGGAAGGTGGATTCTTCGGTAACTTCCGCGACTTCGCCGGCTCCACCGTGGTGCACTCCGTCGGTGGTTGGGCGGCTCTCGCCGGTATCCTCGTCCTCGGTGCCCGCAACGGCAAATACAAGGACGGCAAGGTTCACCCGATTCCCGGTCACAGCATGACCTCCGCCGCGCTCGGCGTATTCATCCTCTGGATCGGCTGGTTCGGTTTCAATCCCGGCTCCACCATGGCCGCCATGAACGGCACCGCCATCGCGCACGTGCTGGTGAACACCAACCTCGCCGCCGCCACCGGTTCCCTCGGCGCGCTGCTCGTCGCGTGGGTCGTGCTCAAGAAGCCTGACCTCTCCATGATCCTCAACGGTTGCTTGGCCGGTCTCGTCGCCGTTACCGCTCCTTGCGCCTTTGTGACCTACACCAGTGGCGCCATCATCGGCTTCATCGGTGGAGCCGTGGCGGTTCTCGCCGTCGTTGGTTTCGACAAGCTCAAGATCGACGATCCCGTCGGTGCGCTCTCCGTCCACCTCGTCAATGGCATCTGGGGCACCCTCGCCCTCGGCCTCTTCTACAACACCGAAATCGCCAAGAACATTGCCGCGCTCGACACCGGGCTCACCGGCGGTCTCACCGGTGGCCAGTTCTTCGCCCAGCTTAAGGGCGTTCTCCTGGTCGGCGCATTCGTGTTCATCGCCTCGATCATCATCTGGTTTGCGATCAAGGCCGTCTTCGGCATCCGCGTCAGCGCGGACGAAGAACGCGAAGGTCTCGACGTGGGCGAACACGGCAACGAAGCCTATCCCGACTTCCAGCCCGTCACCAAGTAAGACATCCCTTTCCACCCACTGGACCGTGGTCGTTTTCCCCACGGTTCGGATGGCACGGAAAACTCATGACAGCGGCCATCGCAAGGTGGCCGCTGTTCTGTTTTTAGCGTAAACCTGCATCATCGTCCCGCCGCCCACCACTCTAACGCCCGCATATTACCCAGCGTATCGTCCCACGACATCTCCGGCGCCTGCCGTTGCGACAGCGCCAATGACTGCGCCACCACATCCGCCTCGTGCGCATAGATGGAACGATCGCTCTCGATACGGATCACTTCCGTTTCGCTTCCACGCACGATCCGAATCTCCGTCGTGCCACCTTCGCCCGAAGGCACCCACGGCGCGGGCACGACCAAACTCCCCTGCGTGCCGTAAATCCGCACCGCATTCTCCTGCGCCAGGCGCACGCCGCACGCCAGTTGCGCGAGAATGTCGCCGGGGAACTTCGCAATCGCCACCGACGTAGAATCCACCGCGCCGTCCAACTCCCAATTCGTGATCGCCTTCAGCTCCAGCGGTTCCGTAAAGGATTTTCCCCTCGCCACTCCGGCGATCAACCGCGCCATCGACATCGCGTAGCAACCCACATCCAGAATGCCGCCCCCGCCGAGCGCGGGATTGATCAGGCGACTCTCCACGCCCGCCAACGACAGAAAGCTGAACGTCGCCTGAATCTGGCGTACCTCGCCAATCGCGCCACTCCGCACCAGCTTCACCAACGTCTTCGTCTGTGGATGACACCGGTACATGAACGCCTCCATCACAAACACGTCCTGCTCCTTCGCCATCCCGAAGACTTCCTCCGCCTCGACGGCCGTCATCGTCATCGGCTTTTCACACAACACATGCTTGCCCGCGCGCGCCGCCGCGATGGCCCACTCCGCATGAGACGAATGCGGCGTCGCGATATACACCACCTGCACCGCCGGATCGGCCAGTAACGATTCGTAAGAGCCATGCGCGGCAATCGGACCGTGGGCCGGCGCAAACTCCGCCACGAATTGATCCGCTTTGGTTTGATCGCGACTCGCCACCGCCACAAGCCTGCCCGTGCGCGACGACGCCAGCCCCCGCGCAAACGCGTGCGCAATTCCGCCCGTCGCCAAAATCCCCCACGCCAGTTTGGTTGAGTCGCTCATGTCATGGCCCATTTCCAATTAAAAAGGCGGGGAAAGTCCGCCGATTTCGCCGATGGGGAATGGAGCGGTTCTGTTTTTTCTTAGGTATAAAATCTGCGTAATCAGCGGACTTCTTAATTTGCCAATTGGAAATTGGCAATCCCTACGCCGTCTTCTCCACGCACGAGCCAGTCTTCTTCAGCCGCTGACAGCGGCCCTCCATGCGCACGAAACTCGATGCCCGCTCAAAGCCCAGTTGCCGCGCGATCTTATCCTCGCACACATCCAGCTCCTTCTCCTCGAATTCGAAAATCTTCTGGCAATCGAGGCAGATCATGTGGCTGTGATTCGGCTTCTCGAGATAATTCGGATCAAAGTACGTGAAATCGCGCCCCAGATCCAGACGGCGCAACAAACCCGTCTCCACCATCAACGTCAACGTGCGATACACCGTCGCCCGCGACACCGTGGGATCGATTTTTTGCGCCGCCTCCAGAATTTCATCGGCGGTGCGATGCTCGGTGGTGCCCAGGACCGCCTCCAGAATCGCCGCCCGTTGCGGCGTCATGCGAGCCCCCTGCGACTGCAGGGCTTCGCGATATTTCGTGCGCACGGACTCGTTCATGGGAGAAATACGCTAGCCGAGCCAGCAGGCCCATGGCAAGTCCGACTGCCGGAATCGCGCCAGCCTGGGAAGGCTGGCGATAAACCCAAAGGAATACGACGGCTTATTTCGATTCTTCCGTCGCGCCATCCAACGGTTCGTGCAACGTCTTCAAGAAACGCTTCATCGCCGGGGAAAGCACGCGACCACTCTTGTAGATGATACCGAGCGGACGATGATACGGCTGCCCTTTGAACTCGAGAGCGGCCAGCGTGCCGTTCTTGACTTCCTGCTCCACCGTCGCGCGAGGCACCACGGAGATACCCGCATCGATTTCCACCGCACGCTTGACGGTTTCGATATTGTCGAACTCCATCACCGGCTTCATATCCAGACCGGAATCGCGGAAAATCTTGTCCACCGCTTTGCGCGTGGGGATATCGGGTTCAAAGCCGACGAACTTTTCCTTCGCCAGATCCGCCACCACCACTTCCGACCGCTTGGAAAGCGCATGCTGCGGACTCGTGATGACTACGAGACGATCCTTGCGGAACGGCTCCACCTTGATCGTCTTCTTCTGCACCGGGAACGCCACCAGACCCATGTCCGAGGTACCCTCGATGACTTCGTCGTAAACCTGGTTCGAACGGCGGTACTCGATATGCACCAACACATTCGGAAATTCGCGCAGAAAACTCTTCAAGTACGGCGGCAATTCATGCAAGCCCACGCTGTACACCGTGCTCACCCGGATCGTGCCGGACACCACGTTGCGCATTTCTTCCAGCTGATGCTGCAAGGAATCAAAGTGGAACGTCACTTGTTTACTGGTATCATAGAGCGCCTGACCCTCGCGAGTCAGCGCAAAGCGCTTGTTACTACGCTCAATCAGCGGGACACGGAAGCGCTCTTCCATGGCGCGAATCTGTTGACTGACAGCAGATTGAGTGATGGAATTAAGCTGGGCCGCTTTGCTGAAACTCTGGGAATCAACCAGGTCGCGAAAGACTCGAAAGGATTCAACTTGCATTGTGTTACAGATAATAAGGGAGCCTAATATATTTTCAATACAAATTTTTCTTATCTTATTTGATTTGGTATTAGCTATTATTACGACAGAAATTCTCTCGCATTATTAAGGTTTAAGCCCCACTTATGGAAATCGCCACCCACTTAGAGCGAATTCGCGAAAAGATCGCCAACGCAGCAGCGCGTGCCAATCGCTCCGCTGATGACATCCAACTTATCGCCGTCACCAAAACCCAGTCATTAGATGCGCTTGCCGAGGCGCTCGAATTAGGCCTGCGCGAATTCGGCGAGAGCAAAGTGCAAGAAGCCCGATTGAAAGTCGACCGCTTCGGTTCGCGCGCGCGCTGGCACTTGATCGGTCATCTGCAAAAAAACAAAGTGCGCGAAGCCGTCCACCTCTTCGACCGCTTCGACGCCGTCGACACACTCGAGCTCGCCGAGGAAATCAATCGTCGCGCCGACGAAATCGGCAAAACCTTTCCCGTCCTCCTCCAGGTCAACGTCTCCGGCGAAAGCACCAAGTACGGCGTCAAGCCGTTCGACGCCCCCCGCATCGCCGAAGCCATCAACGCCCTCCCGCGACTCGAAGTCCACGGTCTCATGACCATGGCCCCCTACAGCGACGACCCCGAACGCGCCCGCCCCGTCTTCGCCGGACTGCGCGAATGCCGCGACACCATCGAGAAAGAAACCGGACTCCAACTCCCCCAGCTCTCCATGGGCATGAGCGGCGACTACGAAATCGCCATCGAAGAAGGCAGCACCCAAATCCGCCTCGGCACCACCCTCTTCGGCGAACGCAAAGCCACCAAGCTGCGCCGCGCGAGTGATGAAATCTAAATACGACCAAGTAATATATTGGAAACTTTTTACGAACGGCATTTAACTTGTAATAGCACCCAGTCGTGATAATGGTGTATCACAATTGACTTAGTAAAGTCTCTTCAATGGCTGCGATCATCAATACATTTGCCGATCTAATCACGATTATTTTGGGCGTGATAGCCCTCTGGAATATCATTTGGCATCGAAAAAAAATATCAGCCTTTGTCAAATTGCTCTCCAGCACAATTTTAAACGAGCGTGTTAAAAGAATTAAAGAAACTCTCAGATCTCTTCAGTCTATAAATTTTAATGATAAAGAGAATCGTCAGGAGATCTATGCACTACTTGGTGCGGTAGTCGGGCAAGTGAAGCAATTCGCAGATCACGATCCCAAATTCAAAGAGTTACACGTTGAAATACACGAATATCTGAATAGAACTAAGGCGCTAAATGAACCAGCAAAACGACGTATTGTTTCTGAGCTTGATGCCTTACTAGATGCAAAAACAACGGAAGCAGCGTTGACCATATTGGAGCAAAACAATGGATCCTAGAGTTACAGATACTATTAATCTAATTCTCGATAACCCACAGGATATCGAATCCATTATTCCAGATAGAAATGAGTACTATTTTACATTTCGATCAAGGACATTCTCCATCACCCACTCTCCTGAAAATGGTTTTTCTTTCTATATTTATCCGCGATGGAAGTCAGGAATTCCGCCGCTCATCGACACGGTTGGCTTTGGCCAGGAAGACCCGGATGCTAGTTTTGTTCGATATGAATCAGAGGGGCAAGCAGATACTACGCTCTTAAAGAAACTGTACGAATTTATGACTGCCAAGCATCTAAATATAGATGACTTCTTTGATAAGATACTTAAAAAAGGCTGAACGCTATCTAGTCCTCCCGCTGCAAAAATATCGCGCACCTAGCCAACGTAGCCAACCTAACGCAAACCTCTTTGCGCAAATTGTGGTTGAATACCCTCATGCGCGTGACCTCGGCTCAATCCCCGATCCCCTTTCCGATTTGCGATTTCCAATTTGAAATCACGCGACGCATTCCCGCGTCTTCCGCCACCGACCGCGCGCCACGGAATCAACCCCTTACACCAAGTGGAGCCGTTGGGAGCGGTTCGGAGCGCGATGCAATCTTTTTGACTTCGCCCCCCGGACCGGAACACAATCCATTTTCAGAGCCACACACGACGTCACCGTCCCCACTGCCATGATTCTCCCCCGCTTTCATCTCCTCACCGTCCTCGCGCTCTCGCTCCTCTCCACCTTCGCCGCGGACGACGCGCCGATCCAGGCGCAACGCATGGAGTTCTACCTGCGCGATCAGGTCGAAGCCAAACGCATCATCATCTACCTCACGCCGGACAAAATTCGTGTCGAGCAACCCGAGGACAAGTTCGCCTTCATCTACGACGTCGCCACGAAGACCTACACCGGACTCGAACTGCGCGACGCGCATTACTGGAGCTTTAGCTGGCCCAAGGTGCAGGCCCATGTGCAGAGCACGAAACGTTATCAGCGCCGCCTGCAGGATCTCAACATCGAAGGCTTCGCCAGCTACGACATCACCCGACCCGATCCGACTCCCACGCTGCCGGAATCGCCCCAGTTCATCTGGCGCACGAGCGAGGGCAAAAAGAAAATCAGCGGCTACGAATGCCAGCTCTGGCTCGGCGACAACCGCGGCGGCAAGGATCTCGAGGCGTGGTGTGTCGAGCAGCGCGTCGGCGGGCTCAAGGAAAACCTCGACCGCATCAAGGAAGTCAACGAACCGATCGCCCTCGTCGCCGTGCGACCCGTCATGCCGCCGGAATTTTTCGTCGCCGTCGATTCGCTCTACAAGGCGCAGGTCACCCCCGTGGAAATCGCCTGGGGCGGCACGAAGAATGCCCGCGATGACGACAAGGTCCGCCTCACGCTCACCAGCATCCAGACCAAGGAAGTGTCTCCCACGCTTTTCACCGTCCCAAAAACCTACCTCCCCACGAAACTCCTCGCTCTCGAAGGCATCGCCGAAGAGGACAAGGAAAAGAAATGAGGGAAGAGGCAAGCCGTTGTGAGAGTTGTGTAGTAGCTTTGCCTTTTGACGTTTGCAATTTGACTTACCCCCACTGCGCATTGACTGTTTCACTGAACGCACCAAGAAACCCGAAATGCTGACCGACGTAAAAGCCTACTTCCTGCGCCAGTTTAACGCGCTGCACGACATCCGCGCCGAACCGGAAGCGGTCGCGGGCGGCGTCGCCATCGGCATGTTCATGGGATTCACCCCTTTCATCGGATTCAAAACCCTTCTCGCACTCTTCATCGCGTGGATCGCCCGCTGCAGCAAGATCGCCGCCGTTATCACCGTCACGCTCCACGACGTCACCTTGTTCGCCGCTCCCGTGCTCCTCTGGGTCGAGTACCACATCGGCATCTGGGTGCTGCAACGTCCGGCCCATCTCGCCCCACCCCGGCAGCATGGCCACTTCTGGCAAAATCTGGCTTCGCTCTGGAACTGGGAATTCTTCAACCACTACATCTATCCCGTGTTCATTGGCTCCGTAGTCATCGGATTGCCGATCGCCATCGCCTCGTACATCCTCATGCACGGTTTGCTCGTAAAAGTGCGCCGCCGCCGCCTTGCCGCCGAGGAAACCGCCCGCGCCATCGGTGCCGCAATCGATCCCAATGACATCTGAACTCCCCCGCTACACAGGCCTCTCCCCAATGACCGGCGCCGGGAATTGATCCTCCCGGGCAGATCTTCGGTGCGGGAGCCCTCCTCGTCGTGGTCACCGCCCGGAGGCCGTTTTTTATCTGGCCCAGAACAAGGGCCAAAGCGGGGCTTGATCCCACGCGCGGTTCCTGTTTAGCTGATGAGCGTCATGATCGATTACGTGCCCGTTTTCATCCAGATTTGCTTCGCCATTTTCTTCGCCGCCGCCGCCATCATCGCCAGCGTGGTGCTCGGTCAGCGCGGTCGCACCAGCCCCGCCAAGGACATCTCCTACGAGTGCGGCAAGGACCCCTTCACCACCAACCAGCCCCGCTTCTCCATTAAGTTCTACATGGTGGCAATGCTCTTCATCCTGTTCGATATCGAAGTGGTTTTCATGTACGCATGGGCCATCGTTTACCGTGAGCAACTCGCCAACAGCCTGACTATCCTTTACGCGATGCTCCCCTTTGTCGGGATCTTCTTCGTGGGCGAACTCTACGCCTGGAAAAAAGGCGCGCTCGACTGGGTCGCCCGCCCGCCGAAAGTGTAACGGTGCGTCCACCGGCCTGCAGGTGACAATTCAATGGGCGCGAAACCACGCGCCTTTGTAAGCTCAGGCCGAAGCCGGAGCTTCGTCCGTCTTCCCGCTCGTCTCGTCCGACTCCCGGCCGCCCTCGTACTCGTGCAGCTTGTTGCGCAATGTCCGGACATTGATACCCAGCAACCGCGCTGCCTCCGTCCGCTGACCGCCCGTCTTCTTCAACGCCAGATTGATCAACCGCTTCTCCACGTCAGCGATCGTCGGGAAGGCATTGCCCGTTACGGGAAATAATCCATCATCCGTCGGCGAAGGCGTGAGCGAGAAATCCGCCGCCTCCAAGTCCTTTGTTCCTTCCCACAAAATCAGCGCCCGCTCCGTGTAATTGCGCAGCTCGCGCACATTACCCGGCCACGAATAGGCCGATAATTGCTCCAGCGCCCACGGACTGATCCGCGGCGTCGGCTTGCCATGTTTCTGCGCGAAAATTTTCAGGAACTCCTGCACCAGAAACTCGATTTCGTGCGATCGCTGCCGCAGTGGCGGCACCTTCAGCGGCACCACGTTCAGACGGAAATACAAATCCTGGCGAAACTCACCCGCCTCGACCGACTTCAACAGTTCGCGATTTGTCGTCGCGATGATGCGTACATCCACGCGCAACGTCCGGTTGCCGCCTACACGCTCGAATTCCTGCTCCTGCAATACCCGCAATAACTTCGACTGCAGGTTCGGCGGAATCTCCGAAATTTCATCCAGCAACAACGTGCCACCATTGGCCTGCTCAAAGCGCCCTTCCCGGCGCGCCGTCGCTCCAGTGAACGCGCCGCGTTCATGACCAAAAAATTCGCTCTCGAGAAGATTATCCGGCACCGCCGCACAATTCAGTTTGATGTACGGCTTCTCCCGGCGATTGCTGTTCTCGTGAATCGCTCGCGCGATCAACTCCTTGCCCGTCCCGCTCTCCCCTTGAATCAGAACCGTGGCATCCGTCGTCGCCACCCGCTTCACCAGACTCATTGCCCGCGTCATTTCCTCGCTTCGGTACAAGAGCGGATTCGAGCCGCTCTCTTCCGCCAGGCGTTCCTTCAGCGTACGGTTCTCATCACGCAGATTGCGCTGCTCAATTACCGCATTAATCGCGAGTTCAAATTGTCCCAGGCTGAATGGCTTGAGCAGGTAATTGCTCGCCCCCAATTTCATCGCCTCGATGGCCGTCTCAATCGTCCCGAAGCCGGTCATCATGATCACATCCACATTCATGCCCAGTTGTTTGACTGCCTGGAGAACTTCCAGCCCGTTTCCATCAGGTAACTGCAGGTCCACGATCAACAAGTCAGCCGGCTCCTTGCGTAACTCTTCGAGCGTCTGCTGCATCGTGGCAATACCCAAAGTAGGTATGTTTTGCCGCTGCAGGCGAGACACCAGCATACGGCGAATCGCGGGATCATCATCAACAACAAGAACGCGTTGTAAAGACATGTGAGAAGGTGAGTCAAATAAATCCTAGCTCAGCAGAATTGGTGTTGCAACCAATTAATACAGAGAGGCTAAGAAAAGAGAAAATGAAGAAAAATTCATTCATTTTGGCCTTTATTTGGGGAAAGTTAGAGTCACTATCGGCCTTGATTTAAGCGCACTGAGAGCTTGTCACGAACCACATTGTGATACATAATCGGGCTGCATTACTTGCCTAAGTAATAATTCAATTATGAGTACCCACGGCCCTCTCTCGTCTGCATCCGCCCGCCGATCCGCCGATCCCCTCCCGGAGACCAGTCGCGAAGTGGTTTTTTTGATCGATCCGGAGAATGAAAAAGTCATCGGTGTCACCAATGGCATTCATCAGCTCATCGGTTTGGAAACGATCGATATTGTCGGTCGCGAATTTTCCACACTTTACACCACCAACGATCTTAATCGCTCCTCCACCTGGGCCAGCGGCGAAACCCGTCGTCTCGCTTTCCTCTGCGCCGACAATAGTCGTCGCGAATTCGATGTCACCTTCAGCCCCCTCCACGCTCATGATCGGCGGCACATGAAAATGGCCGTGCTCCATGCCCCCACCCATACACCCGATTCGGTTGAGGTGCAGGCACGGCATCTTATCGAAACGCAAGCCCTGCGCACGCTGCAACATCCTCCCCGGCCCGACCCGCTCAACGAACAGTTCTTCTCCAAAATTTCCCACCAAATCCGCACTCCACTCGGCATCATACTCTCCTCTGCCGGCATCCTTGGCCGTTACGGCCGGGATTTCGATACCAGCCAGCAACATGAATACATCCAGGCCATTTCTGACTCCGTAAACCGGATTACCAACCTCCTCGACGATGTCGTTTGGCTGGGGAAGTTGCAATCGGGTGGAATCCAGTGCAAACCCAAAACGGAAAACCTCTTGCAACTTTGTCATCTCGTCATCGAAGAAGCGCGTTCCGCCTCGGGTAAAGCCACGCCCATTACGTTTCACGCCGCCCAAGCCCCTGCGGAAATTCAGGCCGATGAATCCCTCCTCCGGCTCCTGCTGCTACATCTACTCGGCAATGCGCTGAAATTCACCGACAGCAACCAAGCCGTGCAGTTGCAAGTGCGCCGTGAAGGCCCCCTTTGCCACTTCACCATCATCGATTCTGGGATCGGCATTCCAGACATCGACAGAGATCGCCTCTTCAAACCATTCTCCCGCGGTTCCAATGTAGGCGACATCACAGGCAACGGTTTGGGCCTCGCGATCGTTCGTCAATGCGTCATCCTGCAGGGCGGCACCATCACCTATGACTGCCCCCAACGCGGCGGCACCCTTTTCCATGTCTCGCTCCCACTGTATGAACCCTCGACTCCGCACGTATGAAAAAAAAAGTCATCATCATCGAGGACGAGCCCCAGATGCGGAAAAATCTCAGTCGCATTCTTGAGCTGGAAAACTACAACGCCCTGACAGCTGCGGACGGCGCCTCAGGATTGGACCTGATTCAACGGGAACACCCCGACCTGATCCTCTGCGATATTACCCTGCCCGAAATGGACGGACTGGCCGTGCTCAAACAACTGCGCTCTGTGCATTCCACCTCGCTGATCCCCTTCATCTTCCTTACGGCCAAAGGAGAAAAATCCGATCAGCGCCTGGGCATGACTCTCGGCGCTGACGATTATCTCTCCAAGCCCTTCACGCCTGAAGATCTTCTGCACGCCATCCAAAGCGTGCTGCAAAAACATGACACGTGGAACATCGACACGAAAAATAAACTCGATTACAAATCGAATTTCGTCACCTCCGTCACCCACGATCTGCGCAGTCCGCTCGCCGTGCTCCTGCTCAATCTCGACAGCCTCGAGTACGACAAGGACTCCCTTCTGCCGAGCGAGCGCCAGGAATTGATGCACGAAATGCGCTGCCAAATCACGCTCATGAACCGCATGATTGAGGATATTCTCACCTTCGGCCGCAAAGAGGCCGGCACATTGCCCCTGCAACGCATGCCGCTCAACCTCTCCGACCTCGTCAACCGCGTGGTGAAAGAGGTCAAACTCATCGATGGACGTGAACATCACTTCGAGAGCGTGCCCGGCACGCTTGCTGAAGCCGTCTGCCTTGACCCCCTTCTCACCCGCCAGATCATTTCCAATCTCCTGCTTAATGCCGTCAAGTACTCCGCCCCCAACACCACCATCGAAATTCACTACAGTTCCGAAGGCGAGCAAGTGGTGTTGCGCGTCGTCGATCACGGCATCGGCATTTCCGAGCCCGAAATCGAACAGATCTTCCAGCCATTTCAGCGCGGGTCCAACATCAACCTCCAACGCGGCACCGGCTACGGACTTTTCATTGTAAAAAACTATGTTGAGTGGCTCGGCGGCACCATCTCCGTGCAAAGCGTCCCACACAAAGGGTCAACCTTCACGGTGCGCCTCCCGGCCAACGCTCCGGCTTCCCGCCTGAGCTCCAGTGATGCCTCACCAGCAAAATCGACGCCACGCCATGCGGCACCTCGCGGCGAGCTTCATTGATCTGTCTTTCGGCACGCTCCGCTTATGCCGCACGCGCTCCCCGTGCAGCTTCCATAAGGCGATACCAATTCTCACGACTCATCGGCACTTCCAGCGCCCGCACGGATTCGCGAATGCGCTCCGGCTTCACACTACCGATGATCGGAATGATCCCGCTCGGATGCTTCAGCAGCCACGCCAGCGCCACTTCCGAACGTCCATACCCCAGTTCCGTTCCGATTGCATCCAACTCCCGCAACAAGCGTAACCGATCCGCCGCGCGCGGATCGTTCTCCTCCGGAGTATACCCGGTGGCGAGTCGGCCGCGATCCAATGGGCTCCACGCCAGCGGCGTCATCTCCAACTCCAGACACTGGTCCAACGTCCCATCCGTCAGGCAATCCAGTCGGTTCAAATGAATCTCCACCTGGTTCACGGCCAGCGGCCAGGGCAACGCTTGCTGCAACGCCCGCACCAGCGAGGGCCGGAAATTGCTCACCCCAAAATAGCGAACCTTTCCTTCCGTGTGCAGTTCGACAAACGCGCGCGCAATGTCCGCCGGATCGGCCAGATAATCTGGTCGGTGCAATTGCAGCAGGTCAATGGCTTCAATTTGCAGCCGCTGCAACGAGCCCTCTACAGAACGTTTGATGTGTTCGCACGAAAAATCATAACGATACGGAGCGCCCGGCTCCGGCTGGTCCGCCCAACGGATGCCACACTTCGTGGCCACCACCAGTCGCTCTCTCCATTCCGGATGCTTCAGCATGGCCTGGCCGAAGATCATCTCGCAGGCCGTGTCGCCATAAATATCCGCATGATCAAACAACGTATAGCCACACTCCACCGCCGCCTCGACAATGGCGACTCCTTGCTCGATTTCTTTCGCTCCGACCCGATGCCGATCCCATCCTCCGGCCAATCGCATGCAACCATAAGCAATCCGTGATACCTTCAGGTTACACTGTAGTAAATTAGTTGCATTCATACTGGCATGTTGAATTATTAATAAAAATTTCAACTCGATTATTTGACAAGAAGCGAGAGACCCCTACGTTTTGTATACGCGTGCAAATCAATAGATCGATAAATTATGGATGATGTTTTAAAGAGTGAAAAGCTCTCGGTAGAGAGAAAGAACTTTTTCTTTGATCTCAAGGAAAACCCCCGGGGTCGTTTCTTGCGCATCACGGAAGATGTGAATGGCCGACGCGATACCATTATTATTCCTGCCCCTGGCTTGGAAGAGTTTCGTCGTGTCATCGATCAGATGATCGAAGCTACCCAGTCCGCCGGTACGTAAAACCTGTTTTCGCGTATAATTAGGCGGTTTTCAGGGCATAGTTTATGCCCAATCGGCTTACGCCTTCAAACCGTATCACAATTGTAACCAAAAAGGTCCGGCCTTCGCCGGATCACAACAACTTAAACCGACTATTTTGCATGACTTTTGGGAATCATGCAAAATAGCGGATTGAATTCAGGGAGTTTTTGGGGCGCTAGCTTGGGCAATTTTCATCAGCGCCACCACCCCACCCCGGCGTACCAGCGGTGATTCGCTGGCATTTTCAACCATGGCCTTGATTTGAGCGGCGGATGGTACATCGCGATATTCGCCCAACGCTTCCACGGCCTGCAATCGCACCATCGCTTCTGGATCAGTGAGCGCCTTGCGCACGGCTGGCAGCGCTGTGGGATCTTGCAAGATACCCAATGCCCTCGTCGCCTGCGCGCGCTTGCGTGGTTCGGGAGATACGATCAGTTGCAGTAACGGTGCC
The DNA here is from genome assembly GCA_017849585.1 of Verrucomicrobium sp. Lineage (GTDB taxonomy): Bacteria > Verrucomicrobiota > Verrucomicrobiia > Methylacidiphilales > UBA1321 > UBA1321. The sequence continues at coordinate 2,050 of JAFIGT010000040.1, read as the reverse complement.
ACGACGGAGTGATCCTTCATGACCGAGAGCGAGAGTAACGCCACCCGTTGCGCTTCGGGATTGCTCTTTTCGTCGTGGGCATACTTGGAAAAAACCTCGCGCGGGGCGTTCGGCAACCGGGAAATCGTCAACAACGCATTCTCGGCAGACAGTTGCACGGAGGAATCCGTATCGCTCATCACAACGAATAGCGGCTCCGTTGCCGCAACATCACGAATCTTTCCCAACGCTTGCGCCGCTTCCGAGCGAACAAACCACCATTCGTCCTTCAATGCCTTGATCAACGGCTGCGTGGCGCGGGAATCGCGAATCTCCCCAAGGGCCGAGACCGTAGCCCGACGCACATCACGATCCGGATCGGACAACAACCGCTCCAGTCCCTGCACCGCCATAGGCGTGCCGACAAATCCCAAAACGCGCGCCGCTCCCATGCGGACTTTCGGGTCCTTGTCGCGCAAGGCATCCATGAGCACCTGGTCGTTGGGGCTGAGCTTCTGCAACTCGACATACGCGGCATAGGCCATATCGACCCGCTCGTAGCGGATCAACAGCATCACCCGCAACCGCTTCAACTCGATATTCTTGGGGTCCTGCCGGATAGCCACAGTCAACTCATCCAGTGCCGGCACGAATTGCTGCTGATCCATGAGGGTCTTTACCTTGCGAATCGTTTCCGCATGGCGTCCCCCGCAGCCCGAAAGAAAAAAGATCGAACAAAGTGCCAAAAGACCGCCACACATCAAAACGGTGCGTTTCATAGAGCATCCACTATAAAGGCCACCAAGCCCTGCCAAGCAAGGAAAAACCCTTTACACTCCATCGCTGTTTAAGAAACCACCCAAGAGATCATTAGTACGCTCAGCAAAACTTGAAGTGAGAGCGACTCTTTGCCAGTATGAGGAAACCGACGTTTGACAGATCAACCCCCTAAAATTAGCTTTTTGCGTGCGCTTTAATTTCCTCCCCAAAAAATTGACTGGTTCTGAGATCTCTGCGGCCTTCCCGACACTGAGCTCCAAGCTGGATTTAAAGCGCTATTTCACGCTGATCGAACCGGACATCGCCGCCGTTGAGGATCGCATCCGCTTCCAGGCACGCGAGTTCGATCCGGGCATCGTCGGGTACATCGAGTACGCCTGCGAAAGCCAGGGCAAACGGATTCGCCCCGCGCTCACGATGCTCACCGCCCACGCCACGGGCAAGCCGACCTCGGGTCATCTCGACCTCGCCGTGGTGGTGGAGCTGATCCATCTGGCCACGCTCGTCCATGACGACATCCTCGACGGTGCCACCAAGCGCCGCGGCGAACCAACCGTCTTTTCCAAGTGGGGGGCGGAACTCTCCGTCCTGCTCGGTGACTGCCTCTTCAGCCACGCGCTCAAACTGTGCGCCCACTTCCCGACCACGCAGATCAGCCGCACCATCGCGGACGCCGCCAATGAAGTCTGCACCGGCGAGATTTTACAAACGCAACGCCGTTTCGATCTCAAGCTCAGCATCCCGGAATATCTCCGCATCATCGAGATGAAGACCGCTGCGCTCTTCCGCGTATCGACGGAACTTTCCGCCGTGCTCAGCAATTGCCCGCCCGACCAGATCGCCGCCTGCAAGACCTACGGCGAAAGCCTCGGCATCGCCTACCAGATTTACGACGATTGCCTCGACCTCGTCGGCAGTGAAAACGCCACCGGCAAAACCGTCGGCACCGATCTGGCCAAGGGTAAACTGACCCTCCCACTCCTCCATGTGCTGCAACAAGCACAGGGCGAGGAACACGAGGCGCTCAGCGAAATCATTCTCCACGGCACGCCCGAAGATCGACTGAGCCTGCTCGCTCTGGTCCTCGACCGCGGCGGACTGAAGGCGTCCATCCGCAAGATCCAAAGCTACCTCGACCAAGCCGTCGGCAGCCTCGATCTACTCCCGCCCTCCCCCGCCCGCGAAGCGCTCCAATCCATCCCGCAAGCCCTGCGCGATCACGTCGCCTCGCTCCAAAGCTAGGGGCTCCCTCCCTCCCCCACTCAAGGGTGTGACACCCTTGAGAATCCTC
>JAFIGT010000039.1 GCA_017849585.1 Verrucomicrobium sp. | reverse complement strand
CGTATTTTTGGAATCACTCGCCGCCAGCAGCCGCTGCCAAATCTCACTCTTCGCAAAATTCTGTTCATCCGGCACGGGCGGAGGAATGAGCGACTTCGGACCGCAGTTGAATCCCTTCGCTTCGTACTGGGCCTTGGTCTGAGCCCAGAGACGCGCGCCGCGCCAGTTCTCCTCCAGATACAACGCCACGATCAGCAGGGTGAGCCCCCCGAACGCTATCCCCGCCCACTTCAACCACCGTTTCATGGGCCGAGCCTGTCAAAAACACCCCGCCGCCACCACTTTTTTCGCACACGCAGCTCACGTAGCCAACCTAACGCAAACGCCCGGCGCGTTTCCGTGCTATAACTCGTGACATGACCAGCCTCCGTCCCTTTGGAATCTCAAATGGGCGATTTGAAATTTCCCTCCGCTCCGATGTTGCGCACGCAGCCGCAGCCCGCACCGCACGGGGTCAGGCACTTAGGGAAAGTGGAGCCCTTGGGAGCGGTTCGGAGCGCACACGCGCACTTTTTTACCACGAGGTCGGAGGGGGCGAAATTTGTCAGTTTACGGGACGCAAACCTGCGCTAGCGTGAGACCTATGTCGGTGATCAAAAACGTCATTTTAGATTGGTCGGGAACGATTGTGGACGATTTCAACCCGGTCCTCGCGGCGACCAACGAGATTTTCCAGCACTACGGCAAGCCGCCCCTGAGCGCGGACGACTTTCGCGAGAAGTTCTGTCTGCCGTTCACGGAGTTCTACAAGAAGCATCTGCCGGAGGCGACGATGGCGGAACTCGATGCGCACTATCATCGCGCGTTCAAGTTGCTCCAAACCGACATCGAGATGTTGCCGCACGCGCGCGACTTTCTCGAGTTCTGTCACGCGCAGGGCATCCCGCTGTTCCTGCTCAGCTCGATTCACGGCGAGCATTACAAGGTGCAGAGCGAACGGCTCGGCATTGCGAAGTATTTCAAGCAGGCCTACGTGCAGGTGATCGACAAGCGCAAGACGATCCACGAACTCCTCGCCGTGCATGAACTCGAACCTGCCGAAACGATTTTCGTGGGCGACATGATGCACGACATCGAGACAGCCCATCATGGCGGCGTGGTCGGCTGCGCGGTGCTCACGGGTTATGATTCCTTTGCGAAGTTGCAGAGCGTGAATCCTGATCTCCTTTTCCGCAACATTGCGGGTGTACAAGATTACCTCGCGCGCCATCGCGCCGAGCCGAATGATCACCCGCCCATCGGCACGGTCGGGGCGCTCATCTACAATGCTCGCGGCGAAGTGCTGATGATTCACACCCACAAGTGGAGCAATCTCTGGGGCATCCCCGGCGGCAAGATCAAGCCGAACGAGGCGTCCGATGCCGCCCTGCGCCGCGAGGTGCTCGAAGAGACCGGACTCACGCTCGACTCCATCCAGTTCGAGATGGTGCAGGATTGCATCCAGCCGCCGGAGTTCTACAAGAAGGCCCATTTTCTCCTGCTCAACTACACCGCGAAGACGAGCCAGGAACAGGTCGTCCTCAACGAAGAAGCCGAGGAGTACCGCTGGGTCTCCATCGACGAGGCGCTCACCATGCCGCTCAACACCCCCACCCGCATTCTCATCAACCATGTCCGATCGCATTAACATCCTTGGCCTCGAGGTCTACGCCCACATCGGCGTGCCCGACGAGGAACGCGCGCGCCGCCAGAAGCTGCTGGTCAATCTCGGGCTCAAGCTCCGCTCCATCGGCGAAGCGGCCGTGGCCGACAACGTGGCGCTCACGGTCGATTACGCGCAGGTCGCCAACGAAGTGAAGGACGTCGCAACGTCGCGCCCGCGCAAGTTGATCGAAACGCTCGCGGAAGACATCGCCACCGCTGTGCTCGCGCACGAACTCGTGCGGGAAGTCAGCGTCGAGATCGAAAAATTCATCCTGCCCGATACACGCCTCGTCTCGGTCGAAATCAAGCGCAAGGCGCCAAAGAAGAAAAAGGAAAAAGCGCCCGCGCCCGTCGCTGCAAAGGACGTGCACCACACCCAGCGCCTGACCAAGTTGCGTCGGAGTGTGTAACCGCCCCTCAATTGGATCATGACTTCCGTCATCCAACAACAAGCCGCGCTCTACACCCGGATCTTCAGTCTGGGAATGCAGAACAGCCTCGTCTACCGCTGGAACTTCCTCGTCCGCGCCATTGCCGGATTCGTCCCGCTCCTCGGCTCGGTCTTCCTCTGGAAAGCGGTCTTCGCCGATGCCGATCACGAGGCCTTCTCCGGCTACAACTATCACGTGATGATGGCCTATTTCCTCAGCCTCATCGTGCTCGACGCGCTCACCTCCCCGGTCGAAGACGACTTCGCCATTGCCAGCGACATTCGCGACGGCCGCATCAGCCAGGTCCTGCTCAAGCCGATCAATTACTTCACCTACCGCGTCTCGCTCTTTCTCTCTTCGCGACTCGTCTATGCGGCAGTCGTATGTATCCCCGTCGGAGCGATGCTGATTTTCTTCCGCGACTATTTTGATTCGATTCCGATGGCACGAACCCTGCCCTACGCGCTGCTCGCCATGATCGGCTCGGCTTTTTTACAATTCACCATCACCTACGCCGTCGCGATGCTCGCGTTCTGGTTGCTCGAAATCGGCAGCGTGGTCTTCATCATCTTCTCCATCGAATTCCTCGCCGGTGGTCACGTCTTCCCGCTCGATGTGTTGCCCGCTCCGCTCTACGCCATCTGCCGCTGGCTGCCATTTGCGTATGAATATTATTTCCCGGTTGGACTCTTCCTCGGTCGCATCCAGGGCGACGCAATCTGGCAGGGCTTCCTCGTGCAATGGGCGTGGATCGCGTTCTTTTATCTCGTCGGACAGGCACTCTGGCGGCGCGGACTCAAACGCTATACTTCTGTGGGGAACTAAGAGATAAGCACGAAGCTCTAAGTACTAGGTACTAAGTATGACGAGAGAAACTCCACTACACCATTTGAACTTCAACGAACCACTTCCTATTCACGCTTTCAATACTTAGAACCTAGAACTTCGTACTTAGAACTTCCCCCTCCCACCATGTCCCGCTACCTCCACATCTGGCTCGCGCAAATGCGTTACTCGCTCGCGCGGGAAATGCAGTTCAAGGGGAATTTCATCCTCTGGATTCTCGTGGAGTTTCTCTGGTTCGCGCTGCAACTCGCCTTCATCGGCGTGCTCTACTTCAACGTCAAGGAAATCGCCGGCTGGTCGCGCTGGCAGATGGTCCTGCTCATCTCTACGAGCCATCTCGTGCAGCAACTCTTTCAGGCGTTCGTCATGATCAACTGCATGAACCTGCCCGAGCTGATCCGCACTGGGAAACTCGACTTCTTCCTCGCGCAGCCGGTCTCGACGCGATTCCTCGTCAGCACCCGCGCGTTCGAGCCGGGCTCAATCGTGAATTGCCTCATGGCCCTGATCGTCAGTGCCTACGCGGCCGCCAAAATTCCCATTCCCTTCTCCGTGTTCAACATCACCATGTATCTCCTTCTCATCGTCCTCGGCGTGCTGGTCCACTGCTCGTTCATGATGATGCTCATGACGCTGAGTTTCTGGATGACGCGCGCGCAGGGCTTTGTGAACGCCTACTACAATTTATTCCAGCTCGCGCGACTCCCCCGCGAAGCATTCAAGGGCGTCGCGGGCGTCATCTTCACGTGGTTCATTCCCATGCTGCTCGTCGCCAACGTGCCCGCGCGCACGCTCATCGATGGTTTCGGCTGGAAGGAAACCAGCTATCTGGTTGCGATCACCGCTGTCATGTTCGCCGCCAGCGGCCGCTTTTTTAACTTTGGCCTGCGCCACTACACCAGCGCCTCGTCATAGGATTGCGCGGATGGCCATGCGTCTGCGCGAGGCACGATGGAACCATGCCCCGCACAGCGGCAATCCAATCACGCGGGCCGGATGCGCAGCGTGTTCTTCTTGTAACAGGCGTCGATGAGATCGCTGAGTTTGCCTTCCGCGAGACCGATGCAGGTATCGGCGGCACCGTAGTAAATCCGCACGGTTCCCTCATCGGTGAGCACCGCATTGCAGCTGAACACCACGTTGCCCACGCGACCCACCATCTCGTAATCGTGCTCGGGCCAGAGGATCGTATCCTCGCCACGGGCGATCACCTTCGACGGATCTTTCAGGTCGAGCATGCACGCGCCGAGACGATAGATCGGACCCGCGCCGGTGAAAGTTACGCCGTGATAAATCTCCAGCCAACCCTTGTCCGTCTTGATCGGCACCGCGCCCGCGCCGACCTTCAGGCTGTCCCACAGGCCCGGACGCGCGCTCATCACGGGACGCGAACGGCCCCAATAAATGAGATCGGGTGAATAACTGACCCACATGCCGCACGTGTCATTCGGATCGCCGAAGGGACGATCGAGTCGCGCGTAGAGGCCGTTGATTTTTTCCGGGAAGAGCGCCCCGTTGCGATTGCCCTGTTCGCTCGCGATCGAGACGCGCTCGAACGTGCGGAAATCCTTCGTCTTCACAATGCCCACGCGCACACCGGCGCTTTCCGAGCTGCTCGCGTAAAGGATGATGTATTCGCCGTCGATGAAGGTGATGCGCGGATCATAGATGCAATCCTCCGCGTGATCTTCCGGTGGCGCGGGCCAGTTGACCGGTTCCGGATCGGCGGTGAAGTGGATACCATCCTTACTGCGGGCAATCCAGAGCGTGACCGGCTGCGCGAGCGTCGCGGCGTCGACCATGAGCAGGTATTCACCGTTGAAGCGAATCGCGCCGGGATTGAAGGCATACATCACATCGCCGGGAAAATCGGACGGCTTGATGACCGGGTTGTGCGGACTCTTGATGAGCACGCGTTTCAGTCCGCCGCGAGTCGCGACGGGTGTGGAATGAACAGTGGGAGTAACGAGGGTGGTCATAAAAAGGGTGGGGATGAGATCAAGGATTCGATTTCGGGGTGAGTTCTTCACGCGCGGCGGCCACGGCATTGAGATAGGTGTCGTTCAGCAGATCGGCGGAGAAAAGTTCCATCGTGCGACCGCCGAGCGCGTACGACTGACGCATCGCCGTGGCGACCAGATCGGGCGATTGTTTTTTCGCGCTGTAGATATCGATCAATTGCGATTCGAGGTTGATCTTGCCATTCGCTTCCGCCCAGATGTCGACGGCCGCGTTGCCCGCCTTGAACCAGTCGGCGTGCGTGGCGTAACAGACGAGCAGTTCCAGCCGATTGCCGACGCGCTGGAACGCGTAATCGCGTACCTCACGGGCGATGTCTTCGCGCCGTTCTCCCGCGACCATGTTGTGCAATGCGAGAGAGAGTTTCTTCGTCGGGAAGGCGTCCGCATACGTGTCGACCATCGACTTCCACGCCGTGGCGAGTCGCTCCGGCATGAAGCCCATCGCCTTCGCTTGCTCGGCGGTGATGTTCAAATTCATCTCCAGGCCATTCGCCAGTGCGGGACCGGTGATCTGCACTTCCACCAGCGTCGGATCATTCGCGTAACGCTGCCCCGCTGATTGCGCAGCGGCTTTCATCGCGCCGAGATAAATCGGGTCCCACGGCTCCGGCGCAACCGCTTTCGACGTACCCGCATCCACCCATTGCGTGGTGTGACTCCACTCGAATTTCTTCGCGCCCTTGGTGTAGATCCACTCGGGAATCCAACGTCCGCCGCAAATACACAACTTGACTGGCTTCCCCGCAGCCCGTGCCGTGGCAAGCACCTTGTCGATCGAGCTCCAGTCGAATTGTCCTTCCGCCGGAGCAACGCGGACCAAGCCGGTGTAGTACACGATGCCGTCAATCGCCGGATGCGAAACGAGCTTCTCGAGTGTGCCCGCCGGATCGCTATTGCGCACCAATGCCCATACCTGCATGCCCGCTTTCGGTGTCGGGACGGGGGTCGGAGCCGGAACTGGTGCCGGGGTGGGCGCGGAATTTTCCGGAGCTGGTGTGGCGGGAGGAGTGGCCGCCGCAGGCGCGGAGGGTTTTCCCTCGCAACCGCTGAGGGCCACGAGCGCAACAAAAAGGACGGCGAGACGACGAAGAGGCATCATAAAGCAAAGTATCGAATGAAAAAATCAGAGCTCTTCGAATTTCAGTTTGGCGATCCAGAGGATCAGCCCCTCCGGCTGGGTACCCAGAGCAAAGACCGGCACGCGCAACGTTGCGGTCTCCATACCTGTGCCAACAAATTCCAGCGTTTGTTCGCGCCACGTGTCATCCACCTCGTTGGTGAATTTATCCGGCTGGCCATACGGGGTGTAGGGCGCGGAGGTCGTGAAACACGCGGTCAGAATCTTGGCGGGTCGTGACGCCTTCCACAGAAACGTGATCCGGTAACGTTTGCCGTCCGCGATCTTCAGCTTCTGCGTGAAATTGAGCTGGATGTCGTACGCGTTCTTGCGCACGCCGGGCTGATTGATTTCCGCTTTCAAGGCGCCCGTTCCGGCAGGCGACTGGATATCATTGTCGCGTGTGACGGTCAGCTTCGCGTCATTGTCGGTGTGTTTCCAGACCGTTTGCGGGATCTGTTTGAGCGTCGTGAAATCCCATTCCACGGGCTCCGCCTGAAGGGACAAGGTGGTGAGGGTGAGCAAGCCCAGAAGCAAAGTGATGGCTTTCATGGAGGTATTTTAAAACAGTTTCACGTAATTTCAATAGTTATTTCCAAAATTGTAATGACACTCTTTGCCCACGACGCCTCTTGTATTCCGAACTTCCCCATGAGAAACGGATCACGACCGCTCCTTTTTCCTTGCGTTTCCTCTTAGATTTGAAACAGTTTCATGAAGCATGGCTACCATCTATGATATCGCTCGCACGGCCGGCACGTCCCCGGCCACCGTCTCCCGCGTGCTCAATGGCCGCACCGGCGTGAAAACCGACACCGCGCGCCGTATCCGCGAGGCGATGGAGGAAATGAATTTTCAACCTCGCTGGAAGGCGATGGAGCGCAACCGTTTTCTCGTGCTCATTCCGTCGGCCCAGGGCATTCTCAACAGCGGTTACGTTACGCGCATTCTCAGCGGCATGGCCGACAGCGCGTTTCGCATGGGCTTCAATCTCGTCCTGCGTCCATTCGACACCGCGCATTGCAACTACCGCGAACTGCGCCAGCTCATCGTGCAGGAAGGCGCGGCGGGCTGCTTCCTCATTTCGCTCAATGACATTTATCTCCCCACCTCCGACATCAACCTGATCGGGTTGCCGCATGTCGTGGTGGGCCACAAGTTTCAAGACGACGGCCTGCACCAGATCCTGTTCGACGACTACCATGCGGGCATCGACGCGACCAAATACCTCCTCGCCCTCGGTCACCGCAATATCGCCCTGGTTTCGTTCGACATCAGCGACCGCGGCCATCGCGACATCCACCGCGGCTTCATGGAAACCATGCGCGGGGCTGGTTTCGAATCCCAAGCGCAGCACGTGCAGTTCCGCGACTCGCTGCCCGAGTCCGGCCGCTCCGCCGCGCTGCGTTTGCTCCAGCCGCGCGAACGACCCACCGCCGTCATCATCAGCAATGAGGATCTCGCCAACGGCTTTCTCGCCGAGACGCGCGCTATGGGGCTCGATATTCCCCGCGACGTGTCGGTCATCGCGTTTGAGAATGCCTATTCGTTCGACATGACCTCGCCTGCGCTCACCGCCATGCAAACGCCGGTCTACGCCTCGGGCGTGGAAGCGGTCAAGATGCTCTGCGCGCAAATGAAGCAGGACCACGGCGGCTACGCCTCCACCCACAGCGATCCCAATACCATCACGCTGCCCATCCCGCTTATCGTCCGACACTCGACCATCGCGCGGCCGCAGACCTGATTTTATTGTTGCCCCGGATTGAACCAGCGCGGGTCCTGACGCGGCGCGATGTACTCGTTCAGATTTTCGACATGGCCGTCGATGAAGAGGTAATTCGCCGACTTGTGTGGATGCCGTCGCGCCACATCCTTGTCGGAGTAGGTGTTGAAATGTTCCGTGTTCTTGTTGAACTCCACCACCATGAACGTCTGTGACGCGGGCGCGAGCAGCTTGCGGTAATTCCAGTACGTCTCGAGCAAGGGATTCATGTTGCCATTGATCACGTAGGACACTGCGCGGTTTTCGGTGGGCTTGAATTCCGGGCAGACAAAAACTCCCGCCGCGCGCGGCAGCGGCGCGTAGCCCATGGAGTTCGTCGCCATGCCCAGATACGGAATCAACTTCCACATCCAGGGGATCGATGTGGCATCGCCGCTGATGTACGCTGCTGGCAACATCTGATTATTATCGCCCGCATAGAGCTCGATCGCCTTCCCGATCTGCGCCAGATTGGACATGCATTTCACGCTTCGGGCCTGCGCGATGGACGACTTCGCCCACGGCAGGCACAGCGCGGCGAGGATCGCGATGATCGAGACGGTCACCAGCAATTCCACCAGCGAGAAGGCGAGGGAGCACCAGCGCTCAGTCGGGGAGCGTTTCATGGAAAGGGAAGTTCAGATCGCGCGTGCCGCGCCGGATGAAAACGCTCAGCTTTGACGGCGGCGCACGACCAGCGCCAGCATGCCGAGGGCTCCCACCGCCAACGCCACGGAAGTCGGCTCCGGCACGACGGTGAGATTATCGAGGCGGATGTTCGAATTGAGGGTCGTCCCATTCACCATGTAGAACCCGATACCCGTGATCGTCGTGCTCGACAGGTTCGAGCCCAGCGTGCTGCCGAGCGAAAGTTCCGTGCCGGGAGTCAGCGTGAGGGAACGCCAGTCGGCAGCGAGCGTGGAGAAATTCAAGCTGTACGAAACGCCGCTCGTCGCGTTGGCGAAATCCGAGAAGAGGCTGAAGTTGCTCGAATTGCTAAAGGACAAACTCGACGCATACCACGAACCGGAGCCCACCGAACCATCCCCCCCGAGCTGGATCATCAGTCGCACGGACGGCGCCGTCGTGGAATTTCCCATGTTCCAGGAAATGGTGTTGCCCGCTGACAAATTCAACGCCGTGGCGCTCGTAAACGTGGTCACTGCCGCAGAGATCAAACTTGTCGTCGCGCGATTTGCAACATAGAGCGCCCCATAGGTCGTGGGTGAGCCAACGTACGGCGGATAACTGCTACTGCCCGAAATCGCGATCGCATCGCCACTATTCGGATCGCCCACCGTGCTGACATTGGTCGCCGCCGCCCCCATGTAGGCCGACCAACTCTCGGTGGAGACCGCGAGATTGGGACTGGAAGTGGCGTGATTGAAATCCTCCGTGTAAATCGCCGCGCGCGAAACCATCAGGGAAGTAAGACCCCAGACCCCCAAAGCCAAAACCGCCTGCGCGGCTCGTGACGTCAGCTGAGAGTTGAGAATCGAGGAAGAGTGAGTTGCCGTTTTCATGTTAATCTTTCTCCGCGTGGATTGGGTTGCTCGTTTCAGTGCGAATACCACTATCGACAGGCGGACTATATAAACTGTTTCAGTTTTTTTCAATAAAAATCTAAAAAGCATCGCTTAGACTACGAATAAAAACCCCTATTTACTCTTATTTACGAGGTAAAAATTCAAAGGAGCCGTTACGAGATTATTTTTGAAACAGTTACGAAACAGCGCATATTCGGCGTTGACGCGACCCCGCTTTCCGCGTTACAGTGCATCGCAGGCAATCGCTTCCTTCCGACTCGAAACTCCGGGCGAGAGCAGGCAGCCTCAATCCACAGCAAAGGTTTCCCACTTCTTATGATGCCTCACTTTACACGTCGTCAGATTCTGTTTTTGGGCGCGGGCGGCTTGCTCGGCGCGTTGGCTCCCGATTGGCTGCGCGCGGCGGGCGGTTCCGGTTCCGCGGCGGACGAAAGCGCGGAGAAAGCGCACCGCGAAATCTGGCGGCGCTTCGTCGCGGAGGATGGCACTCTCTTCGATTACACCGACTACGCGGGTAAAGTGATTTTGCCCACGCCGGAAGATTGCCGGGACAATAAGCCGAATGCGCTTGGCTGGTGGACGCCGATTGAAAACGGCAGCATGTTTGGTGGCTCCTACATGGATGCCCTCTGCACCCGCTGGCGGCTCAAGCGCGAACCTGAAATCGCCGCGCAGGCGCGCCGACTCGCGGGCGGTCTGGAGAAACTCGGTTCCGTCGGCAAGGTCCCCGGCTTCCTCGCGCGCGGTTTCGCCACCGACGGCGTCAGCCATTACGGAGCCAGCTCCGATGACCAGAGCTACCCGTGGTTCTACGGCATGTGGAGCTACCTCACCAGCGGCATTCCCGATGACGCCGAACGCCAGCGACTCTCCGCCCTCGTGGAAAAGATCGCTCTCGGCTTCGAGGAAAATCAGTGGGGTTTCCTCTGCGAAGCGCCCGGCTTCGGCAAGTTCGGCTCATGGGACGGCGCGCATTGCGACGCCAACGCCCGGCTCCTCTTCGTCATACGCGCCACCTACGAGGTCACCCGCAACAAAAAATGGCTCGATCTCTACAACCAGAAGAAAATCGAAAAACGCGGGCCGGATAAACTCACCCGCATCGAACTCTGCGCCGCCGGTTCCCACTACGTCGCGCCGGGAGAGAATCCTAACTACCCGCTGCATCCACCCATCTGGACCTCCGCCTCCTCGCAGGCCGCGCTGCGCGCCCTGTCGGAACTCGACGAAGATCCCGCCGTGCGCGCGCAATTTGCCGAGGGACTCAAGCGCAACGCCGCCAACGCGCTGCCCCATTTCAAACTCTGGAAGCAATACAACGAAGCCGAGGCGGGCAAGCTCACCTTCAACATCGACTGGCGCAGCCTCAGCGAACCCGCCTCCGGCTGGAAACCGCAGACCACGATCAAGGAAGCGTTCCAAGTCGGCAGCAACCAGTGGACCCCGTGGAAGAAACTCTCGCCGCGCCGCATCTACGAGAACAACCACATGCGCGATTCCTTCTACGCGGCGTGGGTCATTTTCCTCTCAAAGGACACCACGCTCATCGATTCCATCCGCGCAGAATTCGCTGAAGCCATGGCCCACTTCGACTGGAGCAAGCTCTACACCGTCACCTTTTTCACTGCCGAAAACGCCTACTGGCGCGCGCAGGAATGAGCTCTAGAGATCGATCTTGAACCGTTCACTTTGCGACGGCGAGAACGGCAGGACATTCGGGCCGGGCTTCAAGCCTGTGCCCGACAGCTCCACCTTCACCTCGGGGAGCATGATCGAACACGGACAATCGATCGGGCCGGGAATACTCTCCTGATTCGGCACGAACGCGTAATCCGTCCGACGCGCCATCGTCACTTCCAGCACCGAGGGCGAGAAGCGATCCCCCGTCCACACGGGCGGCACAATGTTATTCCCGTGCAAATGAATCGATTGATGCGTGCGGTGCAGCTTCTCCAGCACGGCCTTGGCCCGCGCCGTCCAGCCTTCATCGCGGAAAAAGTTGAAGTCGTGGAACTCACAACTGATCTGCCGGAAATGGTTCAGATCTTCGTCACTGCATGACATGAAAAAATCCCATTCGCTGCCCTCGATATCAATTTTCAACAAACTATTCGGAGCCAATCGCCCCAGATCAGCGATGCCATTGATCCGCTTGCGGGTAAACCGGAATTTCGGATTATCAACCGGCGGCTTGTCCACGCTGTCATCATACTGCCAGATCGCCTGCACATTTGGCGCGTGCCGCACCAAGTCGACATCGAAGGACACATTATCGCAGATGCCAAGCGAGTAGACCGTTTCGATGTTGTCAAAATCCTGCAGCAACACATAACCGCCGTCTCCGCGATCACCGAGCCGCACCTTGGGAAAGCCGGTCGCGCTTTGCGGCCAGATCAGGCCCATCAATTCATTGAACCGCCGCACTTCCTCGGGCCGCGTCACCGCGACGCCGTTCTGCACATTGGCCGAGACAAGCATGTAGCGCGAGACCCCCAGCATTTCCCCCACGGCCTTGCAGACGTAATTGGCACTCTGGACGGTGACCTGATTGTTCATCTTGTCCACCGTCAGCACCTCCTTGAGCACGCCCTGGATCTGCATCATCGACTGCGTCAAGGCATCCAGCTTGCCAGTCACTTCCTGCAATTTCGCCATCAGGTCATCTGCCATAGAGCTCCGGGGTAATCAATGAAGTCACATCGACGCATAGGTACACCCCACGATCAACGGCGCGTTGGCGTTAAATCCTGAGTTAAAAATGCAGCACCCCGGCCCCTGTTTAATTGATTTAAATCCCCGCTCCTTGTGGACCCCGCGCGGTACCACCTAATCTCAAGAGTGAAACACCGCTTCGAAGTCCGGCCCTTACGTTATTCACGAGAAATCCGGATCAATGATCACACAATTCAAATCCCCACAAGGCTTTGGCGTTTACCCCAAATCGTCACCAATGAAATAATCACACCATGAAGCACTGCCACTCACTCCCCCATTTTCGATATCTCGCATGGCTCTGGCTGACCCTGCTTTCACTCCCACTCGCCCATGCGGAGATTCGCGAGTTCAGCGCGACATATAGCGGCACCCTCACCTCCTCCTATACCCTTTATGTTCCGCCAGCCTCGGAAACGCCCCGCATCAAGGGCGTGGTACTTCTCTACCCCGGCTCCAGCGGCGACTGGCGTTTCCGGGCGAAGGATCCCATCTGGCAGGACGCCGTGCGTTCGCTGGGCTTCGCCCTGATCGGTGCCGACACATACGGCTACACCGCCATTGGTTCCAGCTCCAGCAATGCCTCCTTCACCCTCAACAACATCCTCTCCGTTGCCGCCACCGCGAGCGGCCACCCCGAACTGGTCAACGTTCCCATCATCAGCATGGGGACTTCCCTGGGTGGATTCAGCTCCACCAAGTGGGCTTACTATCTCCCCGATCGCGTCATTGCCATCGCGGCGCAGCGCGGAGCCAACTCCTTTTCCACCTCAGCCAGCGGCGCGCAATTGAACGTCCACACGCTCGTCATTCCCGGCTCCATCGATACCAATGGAATCACCAATCCTCCGAGCTTGCGCCCCTATTACGACTACTGGCGCTCCGCCACCACCGACGGTCGCGCCGCATGGGCCGTCGACTGGGAGGCCGGACACGACACCTTTACGAGCAACCAAACCTGGGCGTTGAGCTGGAGCTGGGCCGCCGAATCCATCGCCCTGCGCTATCCGGCGAATACCATCCCCGCCATCACCGCGGGCAATCCCATCGCGCTCAATTCCATTCCGTTGAGCAGCGGCTGGCTGGGACAACAGGCCTTCGCCACCAGCACTACCGGCGCAGACCGCAGCTCTTTCTGCTCCATCGCCCCGTACACTCAATACAGTGGCAACAAAGGGCTCGCCTCGTGGCTGCCGAACGAAACCCTGGCGCGCGTCTACCAAGCTTTCAACAGCTTCGATGGCATCAAAACCCGCACCGTCATCCCCCTGCAGGGGCCGCTCGCCATTGTCGGCGACGCCGCGCCGCTTGCCTCCGTACCGAACCAAACCGACATCCCGCAAATGGCCACGTGGCCCGTCGGCTCGACCATCACCATTACAATTGACCCGCGCGAATTTGACGATGTCCGCTCGATCATCGCCATGCAATATTACGACGGTGCCAAGCTCCTCGCCACACAGGTGGCTCCCGGCACCAACGGCTGGACTCTCCCCTATACGCTCGACACGGTCGGCATCCACAGCCTTACCGTCATTGCCACCGATTCCGCGGGCAACAGCACCGCGGCCTTCCGCACCGTCGTATCGGCGCCCGTGCGGGAAACCAATACCGCCCACTGGCGCTTCGAGGCCATCCCGCATCTCACCACCGACATCTACGACAACCTCACGCTCTCCGAATCCTCCGACACCAACAAGCGCCCCATTCGCGTAGCAAAACCTACCACGGGTCCCGGCTCCGCCTTCCCCAGCTTTGACTGGCCCTATGGCGACAACGACAGCGCGATGAAGTTCGACGTAACGAAGAGCCAATACATCACCGGCCTCGATAACGCCTACTTCTCGAAAGGCGCCAATGGCGCGTTCACCTTCGAGGCCTTCGTCAACCTCAACTCCACCGACAGCGGCGGCACCGCCCGCGCCATCGCCTGCCATGGCGGCTATCACAGCACCGACATGAGCTGGGCCCTGATTGTCACTTCCGAAACGTCCGGCCGCGGCGCGCGCAACGTCCTCCTGCAATTCGCCGACGACGGCAAGAGCACCACCGCCGAAACCATCGACTCCGACCTGCAGCTCACCGTCGGCGTCGACTACTACATCGCCATGGTCTTCAACCCCGCCGACACCAGCGCGAACGGCCTCACCTTCTACCTCAAGGATCTCACCAACAAGGGACCGCTCATCAAGGTGCAACGCACCCACACCAAGACCGCCCTCTGGAATTCCGCGCAGAACTTCACCCTCGGCAGCGGCAACTACAACACCTATTGGGACGGCCTCATCGACGAAGTCCGCTTCAGTCCCCGCCTGCTCGCGCAGACAGAATTGATGATCAACCAGTCACTCGTCCTGCCGCCCACCTTTGCCCTCTGGCTGCAATCCAGCGGACTCGCCTCCAACACTCTCCCCACCGCCGACACCAATCACAACGGCATCCCCAACCTCATCGAGTACGCCCTCGCCCTCCTGCCCGACGCCGCCACGCTCGAAAGCCGCCAAAGCTACGGCACCACCACCAACGCCGGTTCCACCTACCTCACCTACACCTACACCCGGCCCGAGCCCGCCCCGACCGACCTCACCTACGTGGTCGAAGCCTCCACCGATCTCGGCACTTGGACCACCTCCGGACTCGTCGAAATCAGCAACACCGTCAGCCGCAATCTCCGCACCATCACCGTGCGCGACAGCACCGCCACCTCGGCCACCACGCAGCGATTCCTCCGCTTGCGGGTCGTCACGCCCTAAGAGCCTGTCTACGATCTTTTCTGGGTGGGGTTGCCAGAGATTTTGACACTGGGCAAGGCGGAGCCGAGGGCCAATATCCGCAGCGATCTTGGCCCTTGGCGACAACGCCGCCGGTGGGCAAAAGATCGGCAATCCATCGGACTGAGCCGTGAGGCGGTCGCTGGCTTCGTTGCTACGCTCCTCGAGTATGACTCCATACACTCGTCGCTGGCGCCTCGCCCTCTCCCGCCTCCCAATCTCAGCCCCACCCAGAAAAGATCGTAGACAGGCTCTAAACTCGATAATACCCTCATTAGCGCACGTATTAACGTGCGCCCCGGTCCGAAAGCGCGTTGAAGCCCCACTTCAAAATCGCTAAATTACCCCTGTACCAAAACCTTACTCATCATGTTGTTGTCTGAGGGGTAGCGGGGTAGCCCCACGACGGGGAAATCGGGAAGGGAAAACACATGAAAAAATTACTCAGCGTTATCGCGCTCGTCCTCACACTCACCGGCTGGAATCAAACCCAGGCGCAACTCATTACCAGCTTCGGCTCCGATGGAGTCACCCCGATCGGCACGGTCGATTATTCGACGATCACCCAAACCGAGACAACCATGCTCGCCATCAGTTCCCCTTCGTGGGTGGGCTCCGTCTACCTCTTTGAGGGAAATTTGGTGACACCTTTCGTGGTCGATCAGCGGCCGATGAAAATCAGCGTCCTAGCGCTGGCCAACGCCGGCACGCCCACCACCGGAACCATGGACATCACGTTCCGCGACTACGTCGAAACCACGGGGACCGATAGCGGCACCATGGTTGGATACAGCTGCAACTGGTCGGACTACATGGATCTGGGCAATGACTATCGCAGCTATGTGTTGGACTACACCGGGGAAGTCATTCCCGGAGAGCTGGCCACGATTCGAAGCATGTCCTTCGGCTCCACCCCGCCCGGCGACAAAGACCATCCGAACGTGAATGTCACCCTCATCAGCGTCTCCGTTGTTCCCGAACCCAGCACGATGCTTTTAGTCGGATTGGGAATGCTGGGCCTCGCCGCGCATCGATCTGCCCGACGCAAAATGGCAGACGGCTAATCAGCTCCGAACATCGCTCCACATTCTTCACCGGAGAATCGGGCCAAGGCGGGATAATCGGCGCTGGAAAAAAGCCAAAAATGGGCGACACTCTCCCATGCCCATCCTCCTGAGCATCTGTGTTGGAATCGGCCTCAGCGCCGCGTGCGGGTTTCGCGTTTTCCTACCCCTCTTCGCGCTTGGGCTCGCGGGAAAACTCGGCTACGTCCCGCTCAATGACGACTTCCTCTGGCTCGCCAGCACCCCGGCGCTGATCGCTCTCGGTGCCGCCACCGCCTGCGAAATTCTCGCCTACTTCATTCCGTTTGTAGATCACCTGCTCGACACAATGGCCAGTCCCATGGCCATCATCGCCGGAGTCGTCGCCACCGCCGCCGTCCTCACCAACGACACCAACCCGTGGCTCCAGTGGTCGCTCGCCATTATCGCCGGGGGCGGAGTGGCCGCCGCCACACAAACCTCGACCGTCCTCCTGCGCGGACTCTCCACCCTCACCACCGCGGGCCTCGCCAATCCCCTCTTCGCTCTCGGGGAATTCGTTCTCTCCGCCCTTGTCTCGATCCTGACTCTCGTGTTTCCGTTTATGATCGCGGGACTTGTACTCGCCGTGCTCCTCGTGGTTTTTCTGCGTCTGAGGAGACGGACCGCCACTACGATCTAACGTTCTGTTGGCGCGAGCGGCGCTTCATCACCCAAGCTCCACCTGCCAGCAAAATCAAGCTCATCGTCCCCGGCTCCGGCACCACATCCGGCAAAATCGTAATCACAATCGTATCGATGGCATCAGCCTGTGTGGCATCCCAACTGACCGACACCTGTCCGCCCTGAACCCGGTCGCTGTAGGCAAAGCCATACGCATCGGTCAACTCATAGAGCGCCGCCGCATAGGCATTATAGAAATCAGGCGAATTCTGAAGATAACTAAAGTAATAGTCGTAGACGCTGTCGCCACCATTCAGTTGCTTCAAAGCCTGCCCCAAGTAAAACATATCCTGGCTGGCGATTTCACCAACTTTGACGTTCGTATAGACGTGCCCGTTGATCGTGCCGCTAAAAAGCCTGTCGCTACCAATCGTACCGACGTTCATCCCCGCCAGCAGATCGCCATTCAGCCAGGTGAAAACGTTATCCTGCGGTCCGGCCAAACCGGTATCATGCCACGTCACCCCACCATCATAGCTGTAGCGGTAGGCGGCATTGGCACCCACGACACCCGTCGGCGCCAACAACTCCGAGTACGGTGTTTTAATAATCACATTATGCGTCGTGCCAGCATTGGGCCCTTCCACGAGCGTCGTGGAACCCGTCAGAGTGACGACCCCGGTATACGTCGTCGTCACCCCAAGCCGGCTGACCATGGACATCGTTTCCGTTGCGCTAAACGTGGCGGTGAGATTGTAATTCTGCTTACGCTCGGTGTCATCAGTCGGTGCCTTCAATCCGGCAAATTGTCCGCTGATCGAGGTCGTTCCCACATAGGCCGCGACCCCACTATAGCTGCCCGTCCCCGCCCGCCCGTCCATCTTGGCGAGGTAATTGTCATAGTCCTTGTAGAGATAATTCGCGGGGATCTGACCACTGTTCGCCGCCACAACCGGATCGCCTCCCAGAGGAGACACCGTTTGATCATTCGCAATCACGCGCACGAAATTGCCCGTGCTACCCACCGGCGTGCTTGTGCTATTGACCGAGTTGCTATTGATCACGAGATACGGACTGTATGACGTCACCGCCGGATACCCACCCGCCGGGGCTGGAGCCGAGGGATTCGCCGCAATCGCCCCAAGCGCGCTCAGAATCTGGCTGGTGTTACTGCCACTCAACGTCTGCGTCGTGGTCGCCATGGCCGAGCTCTTATATCCGACCACCTGGAACGGAATGCTGAACCCATCGAGCATCGACATGTTCATGTTGTCATCGGTCGACCCGGTGATGAACGCCTCGATTTTGTCGTAGCGCTTCGTAAAATTCTGATCGGTAAACGTCTCCAGCGCCGGATTGTATCCGGTGTTATGAAACGTAAAACCGCTGCTCCCCTCCGTGAACCAAAGGCGTCCCCCCCCCTGCGTGTAATTGCTAATGAGATACTTGTTTGTATCGATGCTCTGAAGCGACGAGAGCTGATAACCGGCCGCATTCACGTTGTAATCACTCGGCGCAATATTGATCGCGCCACTCGTGCCCGTCAGCACCGACGTACCTGTCCACTGCAGCCAAATTTCCGAACCCGACTGATTATCAATAATCAGGTTCACAGCCGCTGAGGCGTTACTCACCATACCAATAGCCAGCGCAAGAAGGGCGTAACGCACGGTTGAGAGCGAGGGGAGCAAGATCATTCCCTCTTATAGACCAATTAGATTAAATCATCAATCCATTAAATGCGCTGAATAGCTTCTAGAAGCCCATGGAATAGCGGAAAGAACCTTCTCGTAAATCCGCTAATGCTGCTCTACCGAAAACGCGATCACCCGGTCCGGCCCCACGGGCCGGGTATAATCGAGACCTTTGATTTCTGTCGTCACGATCTTGAAAATCACCGTCGTATGTAATTGATTCGTCTCGGCCAACTCCTTGAAATGCGGGCTCTTCACCCGCAAGAGCGAAATCGCCTCGTTCAGATCCGGACCTTCACTCACAACGTGTGCGTCCCCCACTAGAGCGACATTCCGATAATCCGCAAAAGTGTGTCCCTCGTGCTGAAAATAAAAACTCACCTTCGGATGCCGCGCAATCTGCGCGACCTTCGCGGCGTTTTTATCCGACGAAAAATAGAGATTAAAGCCCCCCGTCGCCAGAGCGAAGCTTCCCATCACCCGCAGCATCGGCGCACCGTCCTCCCGCACATAGGCCAAGGTCGCCCATTTAGTCGTGGCAATATACTCCCGAATTTGTGACCGCAATTCCGTACTCATAACTTTCAATAGGTTGCTCCCCAGCATGCCGCGTCGACTCCCCGGCGTCGAGTGCAACTGAACCGTAGAGTCATCGGCAAAGACGGCGCCACATGACTTCAAGAAGCCCGGACCCAGTCAAGTTCCCGCCCCACATCACCCCAACCCGTCGCGACACGGCCTCTTGCGACCGGCTAATGCCCCCACCACTTCCCCGCAAGTCCTGCTAATAGCCGCTTCTCGAGAGTTGACGCCAAGCGATTCCCGGGTAGGTTGCCCACGAATTCATTCACAAAAAATCAACCCATTACAAGGAGAATAGAATGCCGTTAGCCGTTGGAACCACCGCCCCCGACTTCACCCTCAAGACCAAGACCGCCGAGGGACTGAAAGACATCAAACTCAGCGACAATTTTGGCAAGACCAACACGGTACTCCTCTTCGTTCCCCTCGCTTTCACCGGCGTGTGCACCGCGGAACTCTGCGAAATCTCCGGCGGCATCAGCGCCTACGCGTCGCTCAACGCGCAAGTGCTCGTCATCAGCATCGACAGCCCCTTCGCGCAGGAAGCCTGGGCGCAGAAAGACAAGATCACCCTCACGCTCCTCAGCGATCTGAACAAGACCACGATCAAGGCCTACGACGTCGTGTTCCCGAACCTCGCAGGCATTGGCGACACCGCCGCCCGCGCCGCGTTCGTCATCGATAAGGCCGGCAAGATCGTCTACAGCGAACAGACCGCCACGCCGAAAGACCTCCCGAACTTTGGCGCGGTCAAAGCCGCCCTCGAGAAGCTCGCCTAGTTCCTCTCGGCGTAAAGCTCAAACGGCCATCCGTGGACACAAGTCTGCGGGTGGCCGTTTTGTTGTTACCTACTCCGTGCTTTTGCCACCGTGCGACAAAAATATCGCACACGCAGCTCACGTAGCAAACCTAACGCAAACGCTCGCTCCGTTTTCCTGCTATAACTCGTGCATGCCCGCCTTGCGTCCCGCTGAAATCTCAAATCTAAAATTTGAAATTCCCCGGTTTGGTCGACACCGACCGCGACACCCAACAGAGACGGTTGATCCTTGTAGCGCGTTGTCGACGCTCTTTTTTTCACACGACCTCACGCATTCGCTTTCCACAGAGTGGGAACGAATTCGGAGGACAAAAATAAAAAACCCACTTCACCTACATCTGTTCGAGTGCAGGAGAATCGCGAGAACCGCGTATTCGTCGGACGCCCTACGATGTTGGTCAAACCCACATCTCAACGGGTCGTCGGACTTTTCGGTGCGGCAAGCTGCCAGCCAGAGGCGGAACAACTTGCCAACACCATGGGCAGCACTTGAGGCTGCAGGGTTTCTGGTTTTAGTCTTCTACCAGCCAGTGACCAACCCGAAGGTATTCTTTCACCTTACGGCGTTCGTACCGGTTTTGGTAGGATTTGTGGGGGCGGCTTTCGACGTCCCGGAGTTGATGTTTCGGATTTCTGACCAGTTCGGCCAGGACCTGAGGAGTTTTGCTCATGGTTTTATCTATCTCCCTTCGAAAACTGAGAATTAGCCTAAACAATGCCAACTTTGATTTTCTACTGCAGGTAACCGGATGAAGACTGTATCACGGCGGGTCTCTGTTTTCAAGCATAGTGCTCGTTACGCTTCCTTTCTCGTTGCGAGTGAGTGAAATTCAAATTCGAATCTACGGAATCTGCACTTGCCGAGGCGCGGGAACAGATTTAGCTTATACCCCTTAAAAGAATCATTATGGCCGCCACCTTGCATAATCTGTTTAATACCCTCCGTACGCAAACCACCCAAGATGGGCAAAAAATAACATATTATTCGCTCCCTGCGCTGGAGGAGGCCGGTGTGGCTCCCGTCAGCAAGCTCCCCATTAGTATTCGGATCGTACTCGAATCTATTTTACGTAATTTTGATGGGAAACGCGTTTCCGAGAACGATGTGCGCACATTGGCCAACTGGAATGCGAAAGCGCCCGTGTCCGATGAGATCCCGTTTGTGGTGGCGCGCATCGTCCTGCAGGACTTCACTGGCGTGCCGCTGCTCGTTGATTTGGCCGCAATGCGCGGCGCGGTAAGCAAGCTCGGCAAGAGCCCCAAGTTGATCGAACCTCTCGTCCCGGTCGACCTCGTGGTGGATCACTCGGTGCAGGTCGATTTCGCGGGAACCTCGATTTCGTTCGAGCGCAATCTGGAACTCGAATTCCAGCGCAACCGCGAACGCTATGAATTTTTGAAGTGGGGCCAGCAGGCGTTCGAGACCTTCAAGGTCGTACCGCCCTCGATTGGTATTGTTCACCAGGTGAATCTCGAATATCTCGCCAAGGGCGTACTCTCCAGCAACGTCGATGGCAAGAGTCTCTTCTACCCCGACACGCTTGTCGGCACCGATTCGCACACCACGATGATCAATGGTCTCGGCATCGTCGGCTGGGGCGTCGGTGGCATCGAAGCGGAAGCGGGCATGCTCGGCCAGCCGGTTTATTTTCTCACGCCCGAAGTCGTCGGCGTGCACCTCACCGGTGCGCTGCGTGAAGGCGTCACCGCGACCGACCTCGCGCTGCACATCACCGAGATGCTTCGCAAGTTCAAGGTCGTCGGCAAGTTCGTGGAATACTACGGACCCGGCGCGGCGTCGCTGCCGCTGACCGATCGCGCCACCATCGCGAACATGGCTCCCGAATATGGCGCCACGATGGGTTACTTCCCGATCGACGAAGAATCGGTCAGCTACCTTCGCGCCACCGGCCGCACCGAAGCGCAGGTCAACGCGTTCAAGGAATACTTCGTCGCGCAAAAGATGTTCGGCATTCCGACCAAGGCGGACGGCATCGTCTACAGCGCCGATCTCGATCTCAACCTCGCCGACGTGCAACCGAGCGTCGCGGGCCCGAAACGTCCGCAGGATCGCATCTCGCTCCCGGCGTTGAAAGACACCTTTGTCACGTCGCTCAGCAAGGCGAAGACGGAAAATGGTTTTGGCAAAACGGCGCAGGAGTTGACCACCACCGCCACGGTGGAAGTCAACGGCGACAAGCCGAAGACCGAGGTCACGCTCAAGCACGGCAGCGTGCTCATCGCGGCGATCACGAGCTGCACGAACACCAGCAACCCGAGCGTCATGCTCGCGGCGGGATTGCTCGCGAAGAAGGCCGTGGAAAAAGGGCTCACCGTCAACCCGGCAGTCAAGGCGTCGCTCGCTCCCGGCTCGCGTGTGGTTACTGATTACCTCGACAAGACCGGCCTGCAGCCTTACCTCGACAAACTCGGCTTTAACATCGTCGGCTACGGCTGCACGACGTGTATCGGAAATTCCGGCCCGCTCGAAACGCACATCGAAGATGCCGTGGTCAAGAATGACCTCGTCGCCGCGAGCGTGCTCTCGGGTAATCGCAATTTCGAAGCGCGCGTGCACCAGAACATCAAGGCGAACTTCTTGATGTCGCCGCCTCTCGTCGTCGCGTTCGCCCTCGCGGGCCGCGTGGACATCAATATGTCCGAGGAGCCGATTGGCATCGGCACCGATGGCAAGCCGGTTTTCCTGAAGGATCTCTGGCCCACGCTGCAAGATGTTCGCGCACTCATGAAGAGCGCGCTCACGCCGCAGGTATACCGCAAGCTCTACACGAATTTCGCGGAACAGAATCCGGCCTGGAACAACATCCCCAGCACGGCGGGCGAAACCTACGTCTGGAACAAGGACAGTACCTACATTCAGGAGCCACCCTTCTTCACCGACTTCGGCATGGAAGCGGGCAACATCACCGAGATTCAGGGTGCCCGCGCGCTCGGCATCTTTGGCGATTCCGTTACGACCGATCACATCTCTCCGGCGGGCGGCATCAAGAAGACCTCCCCGGCGGGACAGTACCTCATCGACAACGGCGTCACCGTGGCCGAGTTCAACAGCTACGGCGCGCGTCGTGGTAATGATCGCGTCATGACCCGCGGCACGTTTGCCAACGTCCGCATCAAGAACCTCATGGTTCCCGGCGTGGAAGGCGGCGTGACGAAGCATCAGCCCGATGGCGAACAGCTCAGCATTTACGACGCCTCGATGAAGTACCAGAAGGAAGGCACACCGCTCGTCGTCATCGCCGGACAGGAATACGGCACCGGCAGTTCCCGCGACTGGGCGGCCAAGGGCACGCGACTGCTCGGCGTCAAAGCCGTCATCGCGCAAAGCTTCGAGCGCATCCACCGCAGCAACCTCGTCGGCATGGGCGTTGTCCCCTGCTGCTTCGAGGAAGGCACCACGGCGCAAACGCTCAAGCTAGACGGTACGGAAACCTACAGCCTGCTCGGCCTCAACAACGACATCAAGCCACGCCAAAAGCTCACCTTGAAAATCGACCGCGCCAATGGCGAGACGCTCAACGTGCCGGTGATCCTCCGCATCGATACCCCGATCGAAGTCGATTACTACCAGCACGGCGGCATCCTGCCTTACGTCTTGCGCCAGATCATCCGGGCCGCGTAACCAGCGTGACGCTGGACCCCGTAACGCTGACGCCGGAACTGAAAGTTTTGGTTCGGGTGTCAGCGTGATGGTTGCGAATGCCTTGCTGTAGGGCGGTTCGGTGAACCGCCGGTTTTTAATTCACGTTCATGCCCGCCTACGCCCGCAAGCTCCTCTTCGTCTGCAGCCGCAATCGCATTCGCAGTCTGACCGCAGAAAAACTCTACGCCGGATTTCCCGGCTACGAAGTCCGCTCCGCCGGAACGCAACCCGACGCGCGCATCAAGGTCACCGCGGGCTTGCTCGGCTGGGCCGATCTGATTTTCTTCATGGAAAAATCGCACCTCAATCGCGTCCGCCAGAAATTCCCCGACGCGCTCGACGGCAAAGATTACGTGGTGCTCGGCATCCCCGACGAATTCACCTTCATGGAGCCCGCCCTGCTCGAGGAGTTGTCGGCCCAACTGGCGGAACATGTTGTGGTGCCGTCCCTTTGAATCCGGCGCTTGTCGGCGGAACCAAAAGCGCCTAGATTGACCCCTTGCCCGTCTCCAGCCCTTCGGGGAGGGGCGGCTCTCATCTGAAAACCTTAACCTGATCCGATCCACATTATGAGCACCCAACTTGACCAGCTGAAGCAGTTCACCAAGGTTGTCGCAGACACCGGCGATTTCGAGTCGATGAAAACGTACAAGCCGCAGGACGCGACCACCAACCCGAGCCTCATTCTCGGCGCGGCGCAGATCCCGGCGTATGCCTATCTCCTCGACAAGGCGGTGGTCGAAGCGAAGAAGTCCGGCAAGTCCGGTGCGGCGCTCGTGGAAGAAGCGATTGACCATCTCCTCATCGCGTTTGGTCTCGAGATTTTGAAAATCGTCCCCGGTCGTGTTTCCACCGAAGTCGACGCGCGTCTCTCGTTCGATACGGAAAGCACCGTTGCAAAGGCCCGCCAGTTGATCGCGCTCTATGAAAAGAACGGCACCTCCCGCGAACGCATCCTCATCAAGATCGCTTCCACTTGGGAAGGCATCCGTGCGGCCGAAATCCTGACGAAGGAAGGCATCCATTGCAATCTGACGCTCCTGTTCTCGTTCGCCCAGGCCGTGGCCTGCGCCGAAGCGAATGTGCAGTTGATCTCGCCCTTCGTCGGTCGCATCTACGACTGGTACAAAGCTGCGAACAAGAAGGACTACGTCGGCGCGGAAGATCCCGGCGTGCAGTCGGTCCACGCGATTTACAACTACTACAAGAAGTTCGGCTACGCGACCGAAGTCATGGGCGCCAGCTTCCGCAACACCGGTGAAATCACCGAACTCGCCGGCTGCGATCTGCTCACCATCAGCCCGAATCTTCTCGCAGAATTACAAAAGAGCAGCGAACCGCTCACCCGCAAGCTCGATCCAGTCGCAGCCGCCAAGCTCGACTTGAAAAAGGTTTCGCTCGATGAAAAGACATTCCGCTTCGAACTGAACGAAGACGCCATGGCGACCGAAAAAACCGCCGAAGGCATTCGCAAATTCTCCGCGGACATCGTCAAGCTCGAGAAGCTCATCGCCTCCAAACTGTAATCGCAGGCGCGCAGAGTGCATCAAAAAGGGCGACCCAAGTGGGTCGCCCTTTTTGCGTGAAAAACGCTCCAACTACTTCGCGACCGGAACCGCGACGGATGGCTTGGCCGCGCCGGGGCCATTCGGATAACGGGCCAGCACGGCTTCATGCGCAACCTTGCGCAGCAGCGCGGCATCCTCAGGGGACATTTGCGGCGGCACGAACGGATTGCTCAGGACGCTCTCGTTGAAAATCACCTCGTACCAGACGCACGAGATCAGAAAGCGGCCGTAAAGGTTCGAGTGAATGGCATCAAGATTCAGCTTCTTCTGACCGGTTGCTTTATCCGTGTCCCATTTCCAGCCGACATTCAAACTCTTGCTTTGGTCCGGCAGCGTGTCGGGAGCCGGGTTGGTGTAATTGAAGTTCGGGTCCGGGAAGGTGAAAGTCCAACGCGGCAACTGGCGCGCATTCTGGTAGGCATCGCCGGAGGGAATGATCCGGAGTCCATAGCGTTCGGAGAGTTTGTTGTACGCGGCTTTGAGCCCCTCATACATTTTTTCCTGCGTCAGCGTGCCGTCCTGAAAGAATTTGTGATCCTGACGATAGGCCCACGTTTCTTGAATCAGAATTTCCGCCGTGGGCGCATTCTTACGGATGTAATCGATAAGGATGCTGGCATACGGCTCATAGGTCTCTTCCTTGTAGCTTTTGTGGCTGACCTGCTGGATCGTGACAAAGGTCCAGTCCTTGCTGGTAAGGAACGCTTTCAGGTTGATCTTGTTCTTTTCCGGCGTGGCGAGATAAGCCGGAGCGGTGTAAGGGCTGCCCTTCGGGTCGTTCGCATCGGCTTCGAAAGCCTGAAGATAACCGACATGCTGATCGAGAGAATGGCCGCCAAGATTCGCGCGCACGAGGAGCAAATCTTTTCCACCCGCCTTGGCGAGCTCTGGAAGTAAATAGGCGGCATCATCGGCGAAGCTATTGCCGACGGTGAGGACTTTGACCTGTTTCGGGAGTTCCGGGGCTTCTTTCGCCTGGGCAAGCGGTGCAACCCAAAGCAGCGCAAACAGCGCTAAAAAACAGCTGCGAGTGAGCGGAGTTTTGTCGGTGATGTAACGGGAAACGCCGAGCAGCGTTGCAAGAGCAGTCTTCATAAATGAGGGAAGCTAATTGGAATGAGCAAGCATCTCAAGAGTTATTAATGGGATTAAGACAAAGTAAACAACGTCTGACGGAAAAGTTGCGGTTTCGTTTTACAGTCTCACACAAATTGTATTCTATCGTTCCATGTCCAAACGTCACGATGGCCGCAAGGCGGCCCAGCTTCGTCCCTTTTCGTTCAAACCCGGCATCGCACCCCATGCCACCGGTTCTGTCCTGGCCAAGTGCGGGAAGACGGAGGTGATCTGTTCCGTTATGGTGCAAGAGAGCGTGCCGCGCTGGATGAAGGAACAGAATGTCCTCGGCGGCTGGATCACGGCGGAATATTCCATGCTGCCGTACTCGACGCTGGATCGGAAGGCTCGAGACATCACGAAGGGGCGCATCGATGGCCGCAGCCAGGAAATTCAGCGATTGATCGGGCGCAGCTTGCGAGCGGTGGTCGATCTCGAATTACTCGGCTCGCGGACGTTATGCATTGATTGCGACGTGCTCACCGCCGACGGTGGCACGCGCACCACCGCCATCACGGGTTCGTATATCGCGCTGCAACTGGCGGTGAACCAGCTCATCAAGGAAAAGAAGCTGGCGCAGTCGCCACTCAAGTCACAGATCGCGGCGATCAGTGTGGGTATTTTCAAGGGGGAACCGTTGCTCGATCTGAATTACATCGAGGATAAGGACGCGGCAGTGGACATGAACGTGGTGATGACCTCGAAGGGTGAGTTCGTGGAATTGCAGGCCACGGGCGAGGAACAGACCTTCAAGCGTGGCGAGTTGGACAAGCTATTGAAGCTTGCAGAGAAAGGCATTCGCCAAATCTTCAAGCTGCAGCGCGCCGTCCTTGCAAAATAAAACCCTTGCTTTTGGTCGTCGATATCATGCGTTTTGCGTGAGACGGCCATCAAGGCCAGTCTTTTTCGAAACCCTGTAAGCCATTGGTTTACAGGGTTGTTATGATTTTTTAAAAGAGGCTTCGTGTACGCTGGTACGCGCTAAGCGGTGAGAAGAGGTATGAAAAAGATCCTCTCTCTTCTCATGGTTGGCTCCCTGATGCTGTTGGGAGCTTGCGGTACTCCGGGAACGGGAACTCCGACCAAGACGGCAGTGGGCGCGGGAGCTGGAGCGGCCACGGGTGCCGCGGTGGGCGGCGCGGTGGGAGGTCCGGTTGGGGCGGGTGTTGGCGCAGGGGTCGGTCTGCTAGGTGGCGGCGCGGCAGGTCGAGCCTGGGGCGAAGCCGACGAGAATCGCAACAAGAAATGAAGCCGAGGCCCAAAGCGGTGAGCATTGCAAGCCAGCTATTCAGTCCAGCGACACGCTGGCAAAAAAAAGCCCGCACCTTGCGGCGCGGGCTTTTTTCGTAGCTAGCGGAAAGCTTAGGCTTTCGCGGCTTGTTCGCCTCGTTCCTTCATGGCGGCCTTGCGGCTGAGCTTGGTGCGGCCCTTGTCGTCGACGCCAATGCACTTGACCCAGACTTCTTCGCCCATCTTCACGACGTCATCCATGCGGTTGACTCGGGTGTCACTCCATTCGGAGATGTGGACGAGGCCGTCTTTGCCGGGGAGCACTTCGACGAAGGCGCCGAATTCCTTGATGGTGACCACGCGGCCACGATAGGTCTTGCCGACTTCGACTTCGCCGGTCATGCCTTCGATGATTTCGCGG
The DNA here is from genome assembly GCA_017849585.1 of Verrucomicrobium sp. Taxonomy (GTDB): domain Bacteria; phylum Verrucomicrobiota; class Verrucomicrobiia; order Methylacidiphilales; family UBA1321; genus UBA1321. The sequence continues at coordinate 271,807 of JAFIGT010000039.1, read as the reverse complement.
GCACGGGCCATGCCGTCGGGATTATTCGAGTAGATGCGGACGGTGCCGTCGTCTTCGATGTTAATCTCGGCGCCGGTTTCAGCGACGATGCTCTTGATGTTCTTGCCGCCAGGTCCGATGACGAGACCGATCTTGTCGGGGTTGATCTTGAGGGTGATGATGCGCGGGGCGTAGGGCGACATTTCCGCCTTGGGCTGCGCGAGCACCTGACCCATGAAATCGAGGATCTGTGCGCGGGTGCGAACGGCGTCATCGATCGCTTCGAACATGATCTGAAGCGGGATGCCGGGGAGCTTGAGGTCGAGCTGGAAACCGGTGACACCTTCGCGGGTGCCGGCCAGTTTGAAATCCATGTCGCCGTAATGATCTTCGGAACCGATGATGTCGGAGAGAAGCGTGTAACGCTTCATGCTACCGGCTTCATCATACTCGGTCACGAGACCAACCGAGATACCCGCCACGGGAGCCTTGAGGGGCACGCCTGCATCCATGAGGGAGAGAACGCCGCCGCAGATGGAGGCCATCGAGGTGGAGCCGTTGGATTCCATAACTTCGGACGTCACGCGGATCGCGTAGGGGAAGTCTTGTTCGTGCGGGATCACCGGTTCGATCGAACGCTCGGCGAGAGCGCCGTGGCCGATTTCGCGGCGATTCTGCCCACCGACGCGGCCGGTTTCGCCGACGCTGAAGGGGGGGAAGTTGTAGTGGAGGATGAAACGCTTGGAGGTTTCGCCACCGGTGTACCCGTCGAGTTCCTGGGCTTCTTCGGCAGAGGCAAGCGTGGTCAAGCAAAGCGCCTGAGTCTCACCGCGGCTGAAGAGAGAGGATCCGTGCGAGCGAGGCAGCAAACCGGTCTCGCCACCGAGAACGCGGAGGTCCTTGATGCCGCGCCCGTCGGCGCGCTTGCTCTGGTCGAGAATGCTCTTGCGGAACGCTTTTTTCTGGAGGTACTCGAACGCGCTGGAAATGGCGAACGGAGTGGCATCGGGGAATTTCTCGAGGGTCTTGACCTTGACTTCTTCCTTGAGCTCGGCGACGGCCTTTTGGCGTTCGACCTTGCTGGGGCGATAGATGGCGCCTTCGATGCGGTCGCCCGCGATCTCGTACGCGAGGTCGAGCAGCTCTTGCTTGACGACGTAGAGCGGGGCGTTGCGCTTGGCCTTGCCAGCCTTGGCGGCGAGGTCCTTCTGCAAGTTGATGACGATCTGGACTTGTTCCTGGGCGTAGGAGAGCGCTTTCTTGAACTCCGCTTCGGGGAGAATCAGGGCGCTACCTTCGATCATGAGGATGTCTTTTTCCGTGCCGACGTAGACGAGATCGAGGTCGCTCTGGAGCATCTGGGCGTGCGTCGGGTTGCTGACGAACTGGCCGTTGAGGCGGGCGACGCGAATGGCGCCGATCGGTCCGGCGAAGGGAATGTCGGAAACCATCAGCGCGGCGGAAGCGCCATTGATGCTGAGGATGTCGGGATCATTTTCGCCATCGGCGGAAAGGAGGGTGGTGATGATCTGCGTGTCGTAGAGGTAGCCCTTGGGGAAGAGCGGACGCAGGGGGCGATCCGTCATGCGGCAGGTGAGCACTTCCTTTTCGGAGGGGCGACCTTCACGCTTGAAGTAACCACCGGGGAATTTACCGACGGCGGCCGCGCGTTCGCGGTATTCGACGGTCAGGGGGAAGAAATCTTGTCCTTCCTTGATGGTGGTGGCGGAGACGGCGGTGACGACAACAATCGTTTCGCCGTAGCGGACGGTGACGGCGCCGTCGGCCAATTTGGCAATCTTGCCAGTTTCAATAATAATGGGGAGCTGCCCGTAGGGGGCAGACACGGTAACAGGAGAACTCATGTGTTCCTTGGGTTAAAAACAAACGAAAACAACCCCGGTGAGAAAAGCATCGAGGAACACAGAGGACAATCAACCCTTCCGGCGAATGCTGAAAGGTTGATTGTTCTCTGGGGTTCGACCCGGTGCCTTGCTCGCGGCGGGGTTATTTGCGCAAGTTTAGTTTTTTGATGATGCTGTCGTAACGGCTCGGATTGGTCCGCTGCAAGTAGCTGAGCAACTTGCGACGTTGATTGACCATGCGAAGAAGACCGCGACGAGAGCTGTGATCTTTTTTGAACTGCTGCAAATGATTGGTCAGCTCGGTAATGCGCGCTGTGAGCAGGGCGACCTGAACATCGGCGGAACCGGTGTCCTTGTCGTGCAGACCAAATTCTTTGGAGACAGATACTTTTGCCAGACTTTCCATAAGGGGGTCGAGGTTAGTAGGTGCGGGAATGGAGGGCAAGCCGTTTTTTTGGAAATCGGATTGACGCACTCCGGGGGAGGTGGAAATCCATTGCCAGCGCGCCGCCAACCTCCATAACCAGAAGGCGTAGCACAAGGGGCCGCACATGGATAAATCCATCACAGGCAGGGACGACGCACGCCACACGCATCCGCGCTGTCGGGCCTTTTATTGTCACCGCCCCTTTTCTTCCGGCTTTCGCCTTCCCTCGTCCTAATAAAATACCAAGTCGATCGTTATGCACCTGATGAAAACTCCCCGTTGGTTCTTCCGTCTGGCTGTTTGTGCCGTGGCTACCTTCGTTTTCCCGTCGCTGCACGCGCAGGATTTCGGCAAACAAATCCCGGAACCGCTGAAGAGTTGGCAGGATTGGGCGACTTGGGATGAGGCCCACCGGCGCTGCCCGACTCCGTATTTCGATGCGAGCAAACATCTCTGCTTCTGGCCGTCGCGGCTGGATCTGAAGCTGGAGGGCAAGTCGGGGCAGTTCGAACTCGGGCTGACGGTGTTTCATGAGACCTGGATTCCGCTGCTGGGCGGCTCCGAGATCTGGCCCTTCGACGTCAAAGCGAATGGCACGCCCGTGCCGGTGGTCGATCATAACGGCTGCCCCGCCGTGCTATTGAAGGCGGGGACGTACCGACTGACGGGCCGTTATTATTGGGACGAAATCCCGCAACGAATCGCCATTCCACCGGAAATCGGCGTGCTGTCGCTCACGCTCAACGGCAAGCGGGTGGACGCGCCGACATGGGATGCGGAGGGTTATGTGTGGCTCAAACGCTCGCGTGCGGAGGAGGAGACTGACAAAAATTTCCTCGCGGTGAAGGTCTACCGCGTGATCGATGACGGCATCCCGATGTGGCTGCGCACGGTGGTGGAACTCAGCGTTTCAGGCAAGAGCCGCGAGGAAGTGCTCGGCTCCGTTTTGCCGGAGGGCTGGCAACTGGCGAAAGTCGACAGCCCGCTACCGGTGTCGATCGACGAGAAAGGTCTGCTAAAGGTGCAAGTGCGCGCCGGCAAATGGATCGTGCGCGCGGACGCGTTCCGGCTGAATTCCGCCTCCTCTTTTAATTACCCCGCCGGGGTGACGCCGGTGGTGGAAGAGGAACTGGTGGCGTTCCGTTCGCAACCGGATTTCCGCATGGTGGAGGTTCGGGGCGTGCCGTCGATCGATGTGACGCAGACGACATTCCCTCCCGACTGGCGCGACCTGCCGGTCTATCGCTGGGAAACGAAAGGCGCTTTCCAGTTGGAAGAACGGATGCGCGGCATGGGCCTGCAAAAACCGGAAGGCCTGCGCGTGGCGCGGGAATTGTGGCTCGATGACAACGGTCGCGCCTTCACGTTCCGCGATCATATCAGCGGAAACAATCAGCAGATCTGGCGGCTCGACGCGGCGGAGAATCAAAACCTCGGTTCCGTGCGGAGCAATGGCCAGGGGCAGCTCATTACGCGCAATCCGCAGAACAATGCGCCCGGCGTGGAATTGCGTGCGCGCAATCTGAATCTGGAAGCGACGGGACGCATGCCGCGCGACGGAAAAATTTCCGCAACCGGCTGGCGCGCCGATGCGGACTCGTTGCGCGTGACGGTGCATCTGCCTCCGGGCTGGCGGTTGTTCGCGCTCTTCGGCGTGGACTATGTGAGCGGCGATTGGTTGACCGCGTGGACGCTGCTGGATTTGTTCCTGCTGCTGGTCTTCTCGCTGGCGGTGTACAAACTGTGGGGTGTTCCGATGGGAGCGCTCGCATTCGCCGCGTTTGGACTGGCCTATATGGAGCCCGGCGCACCGCGCTATCTGTGGCTCTTTCTCCTCTTCCCGCTGGCGCTGCTGCGGGTGATGCCGGAGGGCTGGCTCCAACGCGTGGTGCTGGCGTGGAAGTATGTCGCCATGGTTTTTCTTCTGCTCGCACTCGTGCCGTTCGTGGGGCGTCAAATCCAATCCGCGATCTACCCGCAACTGGAAGCCAAGCGGGGCTACGGTGGCAGCTTGATGGCGCTGGGGGGTGCCCAGCAAGAGATAGACTTTGTCAACGCGCGCCCCGTCGCGAGCGGAGCCTACTCACCGGCGACAGCGATGTCTCCTGAGCCCACCACCAATAACGAGTCCTCCGACAGCTTCTCCCTTTCTTCCCGTTCCCCATTGAAGGCAAAGATGAGCAAAGCCTATTACAATGATAATCTCCAGTACGACACCAAGGCCCGCATTCAAACCGGTCCCGGCGTTCCCGACTGGCAATGGCGAACCGTGTCCTTTGGTTGGAATGGTCCGGTAAAAGCCTCGCAGCAATTCCATCCGATTCTCATTCCATTGCCATTGCAGCGACTGCTTACGATCCTGCGCGTGGGTCTGCTCATCGCGCTGGCAGCACTGTTACTCGATGCGCGGAAATGGAAGTTGCCCCCGCTCACCCTTCCGCAGGGCACGCGAACCGCCGCTCTCGCCGCGCTTTGCAGCCTCGGCTTCTTTGGTTTCGCCACGACTCCGGCCCACGCGCAGATCCCCGATGACAAGTTGATCAAGACCTTGCACGACCGCCTGCTGAAACCGTCCGATGCGTATCCGAACGCCGCCGACATTCCTTCCGTCGTCATCACGCTACGCGACAAGCAACTCACGATTGAGGCGGAAATCCATGCCGCCGTTCCCGTCGCCGTACCGCTACCGGGCCGGTTGCCGGCGTGGTCACCCGTGCGCGTGACTGTCGATGGCAAAACCGATGCCGCTGTGCGTCGCGATGACGGCTATCTCTGGGTGGCGCTGCCCGCGGGAGTGCATCGCGTCCATGTGGAGGGTCAACTGGCCAATGTGACAGAATGGGAATGGGCCTTCCAACTCAAACCGCATCGCGTGACCATTGACGCCCCCGGCTGGACCTACACGGGCGTGCGGCCCGATGGCACTCCGGAATCGCAGGTCTTCTTCGCGCAGAAACAGAAATCAGCCACCTCCGAGGCGAGTTATGAACGTCAGGACTTGCGCTCCGTCGCCGTGCTGGACCGCAGTCTGGAACTCGGTCTGGTCTGGCAGGTGCGCAATACCGTCACACGGCTGTCGCCACCGGGCCGCGCCATTTCGCTGCGCATCCCGCTCCTGCCGGGAGAAAAAGTTCTCTCCGCCACGGAGACAGTGAAGGACGGTTACATCGAAGTGCGCCTCGGCGCGCAGGAATCGGAATTCTCGTGGGAAAGCGAGCTGACCATCGGCAAGCAACTCGTGCTCGCCACGCAACCGAATGATGCGTGGATCGAACGGTGGAAGCTGGTGGCGTCGCCGGTGTGGAATGTCTCCTTTGCCGGACTTGCTCCGGTCTTCGAGCCAAGCCAGAACGATCTCGTGCCCACGTGGCAACCGTGGCCGGGGGAAAAAGTGACGTTGAACATCAACCGGCCCGAAGCCATCAACGGCGCGACGGTGACCATCCAGAATGTCACGGAGCGCGTCCGGGTCGGCGAGCGTCAACGCACCACGAACCTCACGCTAAAATTACAGTGCAGCGTCGGGGAGGATTTCATCATCGGACTGCCGGCTGAAGCGGAAGTCACCTCACTGACGCAAAACGACAAAACCATTCCCGTGCGCAAGGATGGCCCCAAGCTCGTGGTGCCGTTGCGCCCCGGCGAGCAGCAGATCAATATGGAGTGGAAATCGAATATTCCCCTCGGACTGGCCACGCGCACCGAGGCAATCCAGTTGCCGGTGGAAAGCACGAATATTTCCACCACGGTCGAACTGCCCGCCAGCCGCTGGGTGTTGTGGACGTGTGGTCCGTTGCGCGGACCGGCGGTGCGGCTCTGGGGAATTCTCGCCGTCTCGCTCGTCGCGGCGTGGCTACTGGGCAAAGTCCCCTTCTCCCCGTTGCGCCCCACGGAGTGGGCCTTGCTCGTCATCGGCCTGACCCAGGTGGCGCTGGTACCGGCGTTGCTCGTCATCGGCTGGTTCTTCGCCCTCGTGCTGCGCGGGCAGGAGAAATTCCAGCAGCAAAGGACTTGGCTTTACAATGCCGGGCAACTGGCAGTTCTGGCTCTGACTGTCGTGATGCTGGCGAGCCTGTTGCAGGTCGTGCATGCCGGACTGCTCGGCCGACCGGATATGTTCATCGAGGGGAACGGCTCGGACAACTCCGAGCTGAATTGGTTCCTGGCCCGCACCGCACTGGAATTGCCGCAACCGTTCGTCTTCTCCGTCTCGATCTGGTGGTACCGGCTCCTGATGTTGCTGTGGTCCCTGTGGCTGGCGACGGCGCTACTGCGCTGGCTCAAATGGGGCTGGGCGCAGTTCAATACGGGCAGTCTCTATCGCACCATTTGGAACGATCCGACACAGCCTTCGCAGGAACCGCCGTCCACGCCCAAGGAGTATTGACGAAACAAAGGCCCGTTGCGACCGCTCACCGAACCGCCGCTCTGCTAAGCGGCGGCGACGTAATGGATGCCGTAATCGGCGCTGATTTTCACGAGTCGCGCCATGTCGGGCGGACCTCCGCGACTGAATTCTTCCGCGCAGCGGGCGAAGAATTGATCGAAGCCGGAAGGAGTGGCGGTGATTTGCATGCGCAAGGGGGTATCGCCCACATTTTGGAAGGTATGCACCGAGCCGCGCGGGGCGAACACGACACCGCCGACGGGAACATCGGTCCATTGACCTTTGTCGTAGAAGCGAGCTTTCCCTTCGAGTACGACGAAGAGTTCGTCCTCGCGGAGGTGGTAGTGCGGGGGCGGTCCACCGCCGGGCGGGGTGACATTCGTCCAGAGGGTGAGCTGTTGACCGGTCTGGCTGCCGTCGAGATGGAGATGCATCTCGTCGCCAAAAGCACGGATAAGCCGGGTTTGTCCGGGGGGATGGACGATGACGGGAGGGGCGGCGGTGGGGACGGCTTGAAACATAGGATTTGAAGACTTAAACGCTCTGGAGGCCCCAACTTGCAGCCCGATTATCTCAGCGGGGTGAAACACTCGCTTTAGGAATGGCGGTGAAAGGTCGATACACCGGGTTATGGCCGGGGAGAACGTGGAGACAGGCCGGCGCGAGTTGGCCGACAAGGAAGTCCTTTTCGTCGAGGGACAACCGTGGGATGGCCTCTACAAGGTCGATTCGGGCGCGATTGAAATCTACCGCGAACGCGATGGAAAAGTGATCCTACTGGGGGTCGAAACCGTCGGCAGTCTGATCGGTACGGCCACCCTGCTGAGCCGTCAACCCCGCCTGGCCTCGGCGCGGGCGCGCGGACCGAGCGTGGTATCCTATCTGCCGCTCGCTCCGACGGAATCGTTGCTGAACAGCATGCCGCCCTGGGGCAAGGCGATCATCAAGGATTTGCTCTACGATTTGAATGCGACGGACGAGCATCTGATCGAGGCGTCGCTGCGGGCAGACAGTGTTCCGGATTCGGGACCGTTGCCGGTCGTGGCGGTGCAAAAGTTTTTGGAAGGCCTGTGCTGGTCGCAGGGTTATCGACCGGCCACGTATGGCGGCAAGGCGGTGGAGGTGCTTCCTCTCGGTGATCTCGGCACGTGGCTGGGACCGGTTCTGAGAGTGCCTGCGGAAAAAGTACGCGGTGCGTTGTGCGCATTGCAGGCGGCTCGCTTGGTGCGGGTGGAAGAAATCGAAAACCTGGGACCGTGCCTGTTGCGAATGAAATCTTAAAATCTATCCACAAGCCCATTGGTTGTTCATCGAACCGCCCTACAGCTCGCAACCAAGATTCAGCGCTAAACTTTCTGCCAAGAGGGAGCGGACGACATGGGTTTCGTGTAACGGCGAGGTCTGCCGAGGTAGCGAATCCGGCGAAAGGGCGGAAGTGGATTGAGCTTCGGTCGGGCGGAAAACAGCAGCCTGCAACCCAGACGATAAAAAGACGGCGCCAATAATACCAGTAACGGGAGAATCCAACCGATGACGCGCAGTGAACCACCGAAGTCTTGGAGAGAACTCAATGCGTCGCTTTGTTTGGCAAGAACTACGCCTGCGATGGCGATGAGGCCAAGGAGGAGGGTGACGATTTTGACCGATAGTTTCATGATGTGGATCTCCCTCGATAGACGGGAACGCCCTCGGCGTCCTTTAAAGGGAATCGGTGCGAGCAAGGTAAAAAATGAACGATTTTTTGCAGTGCAACTACGCTCGGAATGACGGAGTGTGATGACGAATGTGTAAGGCTGATATGCTCCGCTAAGCCAGTAGGTCCAGCGTCACACTGGTTACCTAGAACTGAACGATCTCTTCGTCTTCTTCGGGAAGGGCGATCTTGGCCGTCTTACGGGTAGGCACGACGGATTGCTCGCGCTTGAGGGGCTCGGCTTCACCGGGCATGGTCTTGACCGATTCCCGTTCGAGCAGGTCGGCGGGCAGGAGCATGCGAATGGGGATCTGCGGATTCTGCATCTCGTTGAGGAGATAGCTGGCGGCAAAACAACCAATCTCGCGCGGGTGAATATCGAGCGAGGTCAGGGGCGGGTCGCCGATCGCGCCGAAGATGCTGTTGTCAGCACCAGTGACAGAGACCTGTTCGGGAATCTTGAATCCGCTCTGGCGGAGTTCGGCCATGAGCTCGAACGCTTCCCGGTCGCAGGAACAAATAATGGCGGTGGGGCGCGGTTCCATCGCTTGGAACATCAACGCCGCCCGATTCGCCATGCTGCTGTGGTGGCGGTTGTCGAAAACGAGGTCGTAAATCGGCTTGAGTCCGGCCCGGCGCATACCGAGTTCGTAACCGATAAAGCGTTCGTTGAAACCGTCATGGGAATAAACCGCAGTGGTGTAATAAGCGATGACGCGGTGATTGCGGTCGAGGAGATGATTAACCATCGTCTCGATGCCGCCCTGATTGTCACTGCAGACACAGCCGAGTTCGCGCTCGCGGATAGTCGCGTTGCCAAGGAGCACAGCGGGAATCTCCTCCTTGATGACGTACTGGCGCAGCGATTGTTCGGTGTAACTCGCGAAGGCAACCGCGTCGATGCGGTTGGAGCGGAACTCCCGCAGGGTCTCGAGCTTCTGGTCAACGCTCTCAAATTCGGAGCGGAAGATGGTTTCGATGTGCTGCTCACGCAACACTTCTTCAAAACCGATGAGATAGTCCTGAAAGATCCCGTACCATGTGGCGAAAATGTTGGAGTTGAGGAGAAACACCACGCGACCCTGCCGTTGGTGATCGGGAATGAAGATGGTGCGGAAGGTGTCGCCGTGCTTTTCGATCAGGTCATCGTTTTCCAGATGAAGCAAGGCCTCCTCCACTGCCGACTTGGGAATGCGGGTGGTGTGCACCAGCTTCTGAATCGTTGGCAGCGTGTCGCCAAAGTAATGACTTCGAACCAGCGTCCGTAACAAGGCGTACGCGTGATCCTTTAATCCGGCACTGGCCGAAATACCTTCTGGATGGCCCCCCGTTTCCATAACTAAACTTTATCTTTCAGATCGTCTCAATACAAGCAATTCCCGCAATCGCGACGAAACTAAATGATGACATCTCCTTGTCTTCTTTTATCGGCGTTTGGACCGCCTTTTTTAAGAAGGACTTCCACCCCATGCCCAGGTCCCTAAATCGGGCATTTTTGTCAAGAGGGTCCAGCGTCACGTTGGCCGGGTTGACTCAGGAGATGAGTATTGCTAGGCTTTAACCCTTAACTTAATTCATTATATGAGCCATCCTTCTACTGCTACCCGTTCCAAGGGCGCCGCCGTGCGCTCGCGTTTAGGCAATAAAATGAAGGGCTCCGACGTCGTCGTGGCCTGCCTGGAGCGGGAAGGCGTCGATACGATTTTCGCTTACCCCGGTGGCTCGACACAGTACCTGCACCAGTCGTTCACAAAGTCGAAGAAGATCCGCGTGATCCTGCCCCGTCACGAACAGGGCGGCGCGTTCATGGCAGGCGGTTACGCCCGCGCCAGCGGCAAAGTGGGAGTGTGCATGGCGACCTCCGGTCCCGGCGCGACGAACTTGCTGACCGGTCTCGCGGACGCCTACATGGATTCGATTCCCGTGGTGGCCATCACGGGTCAGGTTCCGCGCCCGATGATCGGCAAGAACGCCTTTCAGGAAACCGACGTGTTCGGCATGACGCTGCCGATCGTGAAGCACAGTTATCTGGTGATGGATGTGAACGATATTCCGCGCATCATCAAGGAAGCCATTTATATCGCCACCAGCGGCCGGCCCGGCCCGGTGCTGATCGATATTCCCAAGGATGTGCAGATGTCGGAGACGCAACCGGTGTTTCCCGACAAGGTGGAACTGCGCGGTTACAATCCCTGCCCGAAGGCGGACGACGTGGCGCTGCATGAAATGCTCGGCCTGATCGAAAAAGCCGAACGCCCCGTTCTGTATTGCGGCGGCGGCATCATCACGGGCGAAGCGTCGAAGGAACTCCGTGAGTTCGTGGAGCTGACCGGCATCCCGGTGGCCACGACGATCATGGGCTGCGGTGCGTTCCCGGAAACGCACCCCCTGTCGCTGAAGTGGCTGGGCATGCACGGCACGGTGTACGCCAATTACGCCGTGAATGAAGCCGATCTGCTGCTCGCCGTGGGCGTGCGCTTCGATGACCGCGTGACCGGCAAGGTCTCCGAATTCGCGAAGCACGGCACGATCGTTCACATCGACATCGATTACTCCGAGTTCAACAAGAACAAGGACGTGCATCTGCCGATCCTGAGCGATGTGAAGTACGCGCTCAAGCGGCTCAATACGATCATCCGCAAGGAAGGCCGCCGTCGCAAGACCTTCGCACCGTGGCTTGAGAAGATCGAGGGCTGGAAAAAGAAGCACCCCCTTTCGTACACCGATCATGTCGACAAGATCGCGCCGCAACTGGTCATCAGCATGCTGGATGAGCTCACCAAGGGCGATGCGATCATCGCGACGGGCGTGGGCCAGCACCAGATGTGGGCCGGACAGTTTTACCAATACACGCATCCGCGCACGTTCCTCACCTCGGCTGGTCTCGGCGCGATGGGCTTCGGCTATCCGACCGCCCTCGGCGCGAAGGTGGCGAAGCCGAATCGTCAGGTGATCGACATCGACGGCGATGGCAGCTTCCTGATGAATGTGCAGGAACTCGCGACGGCAAAGGTGGAGAAGATCAATGCGAAGGTGATCATCCTGAATAACCAGCATCTCGGCATGGTGGTGCAGTGGGAAGATCGTTTCTTCGCGAGCAATCGCGGCAACACGTACCTGGGTGATCCCGACAGCCGCCACGAAATCTATCCGGATTACGTGACGATCTGTCAGGGCTTCGGCATCCCGGCGGAACGGGTCAACCACAAGCACGAATTGCGCGCGGCGCTCGAGCGGATGCTCGCGGCGAAGGGCTCCTACGTGCTGGATGTGACCGTGCCGTACACGGAACACGTGCTGCCGATGATCCCGGCAGGCAAAACCGTCAAGGACATCCTGTTCGAATAAACACCGACGCTTCGCTGAAAAAGACACAGGCCGCGGAATTCGTTCCGCGGCCTGTGTTGTTTCGGGGTGTATGAAAACTTGAACAGCCGGAAATCCTTATCGCCATTGCGGCTTCGCTTCGATAGCAATAAAAGGGTCTATGCGCATTTTGATTGTTCCCGACAAATTTAAAGGTTCACTGACTGCCGCCCAAGCCGCCAAATCGATCGCCATCGGCCTCCGGGCGGTCAAACCCAAAGCGAAGATCACGCAGCTTCCCCTCTCCGACGGCGGCGAAGGATTTGTCGAAACCATCGTCCAGGCCCGGCACGGTCGCATGGCCTCGATGAAGACAATCGATCCGCTCGGTAAACCGTGCCGCGCGCACTATGGCATCCTCCCCGACGGTACGGCGGTCGTGGGTCTGACAGAAGCGTCCGGACTGTGGCGCGTGCCGCCGAAACAGCGCAACCCTGGCACGGTGACCGTCGTGGGTACAGGTCAAATTTTAGCGAAGCTGGTGGAGAACGGTTGCGCGCGCATCATCCTCGGCATTGGTGGCAGTGCGACGACGGATGGCGGTATCGGACTCGCCGCGCCGCTGGGCTTTCGGTTCCTCGACAAGAAGGGCAATGCGATCCCCCTGCATGGCGAAGGTCTCGGCAAACTCGCGCAGATCATCGCGCCGAAGAATAAAATCAAAACGGAGTTCATCGTCGCCACGGATGTCGATAATCCCCTCTACGGTCCCAATGGGGCCGCGGTCCAATTCGGTCCGCAAAAAGGCGCCACGCCCGCGCAGGTGCGGCGGCTCGATGCGCATCTGAAGCAACTGGCGACAGTCGCCAAGGAATCGCTCGGCCACAGCGGTCACGCCGAGGCGGGAGCGGGTGCCGCCGGTGGTTGCGGTTACGGCTTGATCACTTTCCTCAAGGCGAAGCGCGTGACGGGCTTTGATTTGTTCCGGCAATGGACCGCGCTGGATGTGCTCATCGAGAAACATGATCTCGTCATCACAGGCGAAGGGTGTCTCGACAAAACTTCCACGCAAGGCAAAGGCCCGTGGGCGGTGGCGCACCTCGCCAAGAAGCATGGCAAGCCGGTCTGGGCCGTCTGCGGCGCGTGTCGCCTTCCCAAAGGGAAGACGCCGTTTGCGGCGATCAGCGAGATTCTGCCGCATGCCCCCAATTTGGCCACCGCCCAAAAACGGGGAGCCTTTTATTTACGTCATATTGCACAGGATTTGGCACGGAGCATGATGTAATCACGGTCGGCAATCATGAACTCGACACGACAGACGCAGTGGAACGGCACCCTTCTGGTGCTGGCCCTGCCACTGCTCGGTCTCATTGTGATTCCGCTGGTGGCACTGCTCCTCGGCACGACGCCAGATCAGCTCTATAGAAGCGCTCTGGAGGAAAGCACTCTCCAGGCGATTCGATTGAGCCTCATCACCAGCGTCATCAGTACGCTGCTGGTCGTCGCTGGTGGAACGCCGGTCGCAGTGCTATTAGCAAACCCCCAATTCCGCTGGAGACATCTGATTGATCGCTTGCTGCAACTGGTCATCGTGTTGCCGCCTGCCGTCGCAGGGATCGCCTTGCTACTCGCTTTTGGCCGTCGCGGTCTGATCGGTCATTGGCTAGCGGATCTCGGCATTGCCGTAGTGTTCACGCCAGTGGCCGTCGTGATGGCGCAATGCTTCGTTTCTGCGCCGTACTTTATCAAAGCCGCCATGGTGGGACTGGCGGGAGTCGATCCGGAACTCAAACTCGCAGCGAGTCTCGAAGGAGCCAGCCCGTGGCAGATCTTTCGGCGCATTACACTCCCGCTGGCATGGCGCGGGTTCGCCGCCGGGGTGGCCCTCGCCTGGACACGTGCGCTGGGCGAGTTCGGCGCAACCATCGTATTTGCGGGCAATTTCCCCGGGCGCACGCAGACGATGCCGCTCGAGGTTTATGTCTCGTTCGAGTCACGTTTCGAGCAGGCCGTGACGCTTTCTGTCATCTTGCTCGCAGTCGCGATCGCCATTATGTTTTTAGTCCACGTCACCACCACCTTTCAGGATGAACGTACTTTATGAAATCGAATCCCGTCCCATCTTTTGTCCGCAATGCCACGACCGATGATATTCCCGCCATGGTGGAGTTGATCCGCCTTCTCTTTTCCATCGAAGCTGATTTCGCCATTGATGCCGCCAAGCAGCGGCGCGGACTGGAGTTGCTAATCTCAACTCCTTCCCACTCATGCGTGCTGGTGGCGGTGACCGGAGAACTGGTAATCGGGATGTGCACCGGACAAATCGTGATCTCCACTGCCGAGGGCGCGCCGTCCGTCTGGGTGGAAGATGTGGTGGTGGCCGAGGCGTATCGCAGTCAGGGCGTGGCGACGAAGCTCCTCGCTCATCTGGAAGCGTGGGCCAAATCACAGGGAGCCACGCGCCTACAACTACTCACCGAATTGGAAAATACGTCCGCGCTGAAATTTTATCACCGCCAACACTGGTTGCGCACCCGCCTCATTGCGCTGCGCAAGCTGATCGGGTCATCCTGAGGTTGTCAAAGGACGCGTGGGAGGGGTGAGGATGTGGCGATCTACGTGAAATCTGCGTTTACACGTAGCGTTCGCTGAGCATGAGCGCGGCGGATTCGTCGAGTTGCTCGCGGCGGCGAATTTCCTCGAAGCGCGAAAGCAGGTCCTCCACCCGGAGACGCGCTTTGTCCGCGCCGCGCAAGTCGTGTAAGATCTGGCCGCGATGCATCATGATGAGACGGTCACCGAGATTGACCGCCTGCTGCATGGAGTGCGTCACCATAAGGGTGGTGAGACGATCCCGCGACACGACCTCCTCTGTGAGCCGGATCACCTGGTCCGCGCTTTTCGGATCGAGCGCGGCGGTGTGTTCATCGAGGAGGAGGAGTTGCGGTTCGAGCCACGTCGCCATGAGCAGTGTGAGCGCCTGGCGTTGGCCGCCGGAGAGACTGCCCATCGCATTATCAAGCCGATTCTCCAAGCCCATGCGTAGCGTGGCCACGCGGTCGCGCAGGTTGTGCATCAACTTCGGTGACAGCGCCCAGCTCAGGCCGCGATGTTTGCCCCGGCGCGCGGCGAGCGCGAAGTTTTCTGCAATCGACATGTGCGGCGCGGTGCCACTGAAGGGACTTTGAAAAACGCGGCCGATCAACTTCGCGCGTTGATGTTCCTTCCAGTTCGTGATGTTCTGGCCCGAGAGCGAAATGGTTCCTTCGTCGACAAAGAAGGAACCGGCCACCGCATTGAGCAGGGTCGATTTACCGGAGCCGTTCGTGCCGAGCACGACAACAAAACTCCCCTTCTCGATATTGAGATTGATGCCTTGCAGGGCGCGAACTTCATTGACCGTGCCAGCATTGAAGGTCTTGCGGATGCCGTGAAGCTCAAGCATGACGACCTCCCTTGCGCGAGAGCGAGCGCACAATCTGCGGCAGCACCAATGCGGACAGCACGAAAATCGCGGTCATCAATTTGAGATCGTTCGGATTCAATCCCCACCGCAACGCGATGGCGACCAGTTCGCGGAATAAAATCGAACCCATCACGGTGCCGAGCAACGCGAGACCGAGACTGCGCGAGCCGGTAAGCGCTTCGCCGATGATGACGCTGGCGAGCCCCCACACGACCATGCCCAAGCCCATCTGCGCGTCGCTGAATCCCTGATATTGCGCAAGCAACGCGCCGGAGAGCGCAATGAGTCCGTTGGCGAGCGAAACGCCGAGGATCGTGTTCCATTCCACGTCGGAGCCTTGCGCCTTCACCATCTGATCGTTGTCGCCGGTGGCGCGCATGACGGTGCCGAGGTTGGTGCGGAAAAAGAGATAGAGCACGCCTGCCACCGCGAGCGCCATGCCGAGGGAAAACAGCAGCGCCGTGACGTCGTGCGCGCTGGCGTCCCAGCCGAAAACATTGATCGTGTCGGTCCCGAACCAGTTATGCGAGAAGAGTGTCTTCACATCCATGAGCGGCACATTGCTGCGCCCCATGATGCGCAAGTTGACCGAGTACAACGCGGTCATGACGAGAATACCGGCGAGGAGTCCGTTGATGCGGAACTTGGTGTGCAGCACACCTGTCACCGCTCCGGCCACCATGCCGCCGAGCATGCCGGCAATCGTCGCCACAGTTGGTGACGTATGGAAATTGACGAGCATCACTGCCGCGATGGAAGCACCGAGGGTGATGGAGCCTTCCGTCGTGATGTCGGGGAAATTAAAGATACGGAAGGTAATGTACACCCCAAGCGCGAGCAGGGAGAGAATCAAGCCAACCGTGAGCGCGCCGATCAATAGCGTCATAAAGCCACCTCCGCCGGTGCGATCCAACATGCTCCCCGGAAAAATTCGCTCTCGCCCGCGCCGTGCACCTCGCGCATGTCGGCGAGCAAGTGGAGAACGCCTTCGAGATGTTGATTCTGGAACAAGCCGCTGATGGTTTCTTTCAAATCGATTTTTCCCTTCTGCACCGGACGATAGGAAAACGCCGCCGCGTGGAAATGACCAATCAATTTCGGGTCGCTGCCAATCGGTCGTAGGAACGGCGCGAGATGCGTATCCGAGCCGTCACTGACAACGCCAATCACGACACACACACAGTCGGTGTGCGCACGTTCCGCAGTGAAGGAAAACCAGTCGCGGATGCCGGGGAAGTCAAACACCTTACCTCCCGGAGCCCCAACCGGGGCTCGTTGCAACGTGGCGCCGACGAGGCTGGAAGCTTCCGCCACCATGGCAATCACCGCGAGTGAACCACCCGATTGCGCGAGCGCGGTACGGGCGATTTCCTCCATGCCGATGCGACCGCGAAGTGCTTTGGGTTCGTAGCGCAGGAGCTTGGAAAATTTGCCGTGACAGGCGAGACCGTAAAGCAGTTGAAACTTTGGAATGAGCGCGCCTTCGCTAATGATGTAATCCGGCGTGCGCGAGCCATCCGTGGGATGACAAGCTCCGGCTCCCGCCACGGCGAGAATTTCGCCAAAGCGACCGGAGCAATCAGCGAAGTCGGTACCGAATGCGCCCAGACCGATACCAAGCGAACCCTCAGGAAAATCCACTGGCTGTGCGGCCGTGAAAGCGGCCGTACCCAGCATCGCCGGATCGCCCACCGCGCGGCAACGTTGCGCGGGAAAGGAACCGAGCGAGTGCGCTTCAAAGGTCGCTTGTTCGGATTCGAGCTGTTGTGTGGCGGGCTCAGCCGAGGCCCGCCCAGCGGCAGTCGGCAAGATGGACCCGCCGGAGAGCAGATTGCCCAAACCGGAAAGTTCCAGCACGTTGCGCACCGGCTCCGAGCAGCGGGGAATGACAAACTCGCCCTGAATGGTCATCAATTCCTTGTACGCGTTGAGCAGCGCGGAAATACCAGCAGAACTCAGGTAGAGCACCTGGTCCATGTCGAGATGGATGCGGTGCGCGCCGCTGCGAATGCCCGCCGAAATTGCGGCCTGGACGTGATTGCTCCACGTGGCATCGAGTCGTCCCTTGAGGATCAACGTCAAAACTTCGCCATTCTTCTGCTGGGAAATTTCCATGATCGATTACTTTTTGCCCTCGTTTTTGCGGAGGGCCCCATCCGCCGTGATAATTTCATCCGCGCGCGCCACAAACGATTCCGGGAAATGCCACGGATCCCGCAGCCCCTTCAGGACCCCGTAATTAAGCAGGATGCGTTCCGGCAGCACATTGGTTACTTCGATATCGGCGGGACTTTCCCCTCGCAGGACGCGAACAGCAAGCGCGCCCACGCCGCGACCGACCTCCTCATAATTCGCACCAAGGTCAAAGAGCGTGCCACTTTTCACATGGCCGGAGATATTCGAGAACACCGGGATGCGATTCTTCTGCGCCACCTTGGTCACCGTATCAATGCCGGTATTCACCGTCGCATCGCCACCCGTCCAGATCGCCTGCACGCCACGGCTCACGAGCGAACCGGCAGCTTCATTCACATCCGAGGTTTTTTCCACCGACGCTTCGAGCAAGGTGATCTTGAGTTCCTTGCAGATCGCGCGCGCCTTGGCCGTGCAGACCTCGGAGTTCACCTCAGCCGGATTCCAGATCACGCCGACGGTTTTCAATCCCGGATAGAGCGCCTTCGCCTGACGGAAGATTGCCTCGACCGGCTGGAAGGTGCCCATGCCGGTCAGGTACGGCGGCTTTTCCTGGGGCGGCCCACGCACAATGCCCACGCCCGCGATGAAGGGATCAGTCACCGCGCCGAATAAATGCGTCGTGCGATCTCCACCTTTGTTGGCCGACGCCACCGCTTGCAGGCAAACCGTGCTGGCCGTGATGATGAGGCGATAGGAGCCATCCGTGATTTGCTTGGCCACGAGATTCGCTGTGGCCACATCTCCCTCCGCATTGAAGCGGAAAACACGGATCGTCTTGCCATCCACAAATCCGCCCTCAGCCAGCGTGTGGATCGCGCCCTGGCAGAAATCATCGAGGATCGCGCTGGAGCTGAATTGGAAAACCGCCACAGAGGGCAGCTTGACCTCGGTTTTGGGCTGGTGACGACGCGAGCCCCAGTCCGCTCCCAAAAGGACGGCCGCTGCCAGCAGGATCAGGCCCAGACCAAGTGCCAGTCGTTTAAAAGAACCAAGCATCGCGCGGAGTTATGCGGAAAGGGTTAGGGGGAAGCAAGGTTTTTTCTGTTTTGTCACAATTTCGCGTCGGGACGAAAAGTCTTTGACTTTACTAAACTAATAAACACATTATTCAACCTAATATGAATTTGCGCGTGATCGAAGCAGCGGCGGATTACACTCATCTGGCCTTGAGCGGACGTCTGGATATTGTCGGTGTTGGAGCCATTGAAACCCAATTCACCGGCTACACGGCCTCCCGTCACAAGCCCGCTTTTGTTGATCTCTCCGAAGTCACGTTCATTTCCTCGCTCGCCATCCGCCTTTTCATCAGTGTGGCGAAATCTCTCGAAGCAAATCAAGCCCGGCTGATTCTCATCAATCCCCAGCCAAACATTCGCGAGACACTGCGCCTCTCCAACATCGAGGAGTTCATCCCCATCGTCACGGGCAAAGACGAGGCGCTGTCCGCTTGCAAGGCGTAAACGGAAAACGGGTCACCAGACGCGCCTTGAGTTTTTCGCCGCTTTCGAACAGTCTCGCCTTCATTCATGAAGAAGACCGAACTTGAGGTACGACTCGGCAACGATTATGCCGAGTTGCCGCGCATGATCGACTCAGTGGAGGAATTTCTCCAGTCTCACGACGCCCCTTCTGCCATCGCCTACAAAGCCCACCTCGCCCTCGAAGAGATGTGCACCAACATCATCAAGTACGGGTATGATGACGCCAACGCGCACGAGATTCTCATTCACCTGTGCCAGGAACCGAACCGCCTCACCATCCGTCTCGAAGACGACGGCCACGAGTTCAATCCCCTCTCCTCGGCCGAGCCCGATCTGGACAAACCCCTGGCCGAACGGCCCATCGGCGGACTCGGCATTCACCTCGTGAAAAAGTCGATGTCCGCCCTCGATTATCGCCGCGAAAACGGCCGAAATATCCTCGAGATGCGACTCGATTATTAGGGTCTTTGCGGGAATTTATATCGATTAATAATATCTCTATTTTAGAGACAATTTGACGTGCATTTCCTGGGGGATATGCGATAGTACGGCTATGGGTGTTCCTCCACTCATCTACCGGCTGAAGAATGACTTTCA
The DNA here is from genome assembly GCA_017849585.1 of Verrucomicrobium sp. Taxonomy (GTDB): domain Bacteria; phylum Verrucomicrobiota; class Verrucomicrobiia; order Methylacidiphilales; family UBA1321; genus UBA1321. The sequence goes on along the minus strand of JAFIGT010000039.1, from coordinate 252,410 downwards.
GGAGTTAAGCCGACTCATGGATGCCGTGGAGCAGTATAGCCTGATTCAACGGCTCGATTCCCGGACCACCTACGCACTCAAGCTTGCCGTCGAAGAGATCATCACCAACACGATCCTCTACGGCTACGAAAGCGACCGCGCCCACGAAATCGAAGTGCGCGTGACGGTGGAGGACGATGAATTGATCCTCGAGATCACCGACGACGCCCGTCCCTTTAATCCGCTTCGTGTTCCCGCTCCAGCTATGGCGATGGCCGGCGGTGGCGAATCCGAAAGCATGGAGACTCCCGCGAGTCTCGGACTCTTCCTCGTTCGCGAGGTCATGGACGATCTGGAATACCGACCCCAGCCCCATGGTAACATGCTGGTCATGCGCAAGCGGCTGGGACGCAGCCCGAGCATGGGCCGCAGTTGAGTGCTGGGGATCGAATCGTCCAGGGGCGCGTTACGACGCGCCCCTTCTTTTTGGCCTGATTTTACGCCCGCAAAAAGTCTCTGCGAAAGTGACTTGCGTTGCGGGACGCTAACCAGTAGTAGTGAAAGAGCGCAACCTACCCCCTTCTTATGCAAACTGAAACGAGCAAAGTGGATTCCATTGACGTCGTCGCCATCTCCGGTCGTCTCGACCCTGCCGCGGCCATAGAACTCAAGAAGGTTTTCACTCCCCTGCTCAGCGCCGGAGCCACCAAGCTCGTCGTCGACATGGCCGCCGTGGAATACATCGGCAGCGCCGGATTACGCGAACTTTTCTTCGCTGCCAAGAGCCTCGAACGCGCCGGTGGCAAACTAGTCTGCTGCTCGCTCCAGCCCGAAGTGCAACGCATTTTTGACATTGCCGGTTTCTCCATCCCCTACCAAGTGTTTGCCACACGGGATGAAGCCGTCAAAGGCCTCTAACCGGCCTTGAGTCCACGCTTCGACCCGTGGCATTGCGGCCCCGGGTCGGAACGTAGTTGTGTTTTATGTTCGACCTAAATCTCCGCAATAAGATCATCATCCTGGGCGTCCTCGCCGCGCTGGTGCCGACTGTCACCGGCTCCCTTCTCGTTTACTGGAAGGAACAGCGCGTCAACGCACAGATGCAAAAGGCCATCGACAACTATAGCTACCAGTTGATCGACCGCGCGGCTGATGATGCGTACAGCACCGTCGAAATCTCGAATTCGATGATCCAAAAGTACGTCGACCATTCCCTCAGCATGGGACAGTCCCTGCTGAAGTACGGTGGCGAAGTGCACTTCACCAACCCGAATGTCACCTGGAATGCCATCAACCAGTTCAATCTGAAATCCACCACCGTCTCCCTCCCCCGGTTCATGGTGGGCAATACGTGGCTTCAGCCCAACCCGGATTTCAAGATCAAAACCCCCATTATCGATGAAGTCACCGACATCACCACGGCCACCTGCACCATCTTCCAGAGAATAAATGAGGCCGGCGATATGTTGCGCGTCGCCACCAGCGTGCCGAACAAAGACGGTTCCCGCGCCATCTCCACCTACATCCCTGCGGTCAATCCCGACGGCAAGCCCAATCCGGTCATCGCCTCAGTTCTCGGCGGCGAAACTTTCCGCGGACGCGCCTTCGTCGTGAATAACTGGTATATGACGGCCTACGCACCGCTGCGCAATAGCAAGGGCGAGATTATCGGCATGTTCTATGTCGGCATTCGCCGCGATGCAGCCCCAGCCATGCGCAAAATCCTGGCTGAAACCCAAGTCGGCAAGACAGGTGCCATCTATATCCTCTACGCCACGTCAAGCGGTGCCAGCGAAGCCCGCGACCTGAGGGGCGAATGCGTAATCTCCAAGGATGCCAAGTACGACGGCCAAAACCTCATCAACGAACAGGATGTCGACGGCAAATATTACATTCAGGACATTCTCCAGCATGCCGTCAAGCTGCGTCCCAATGAGTCGGGGGAAATGCACGTCATGCTGCGTAATCCCGCCAACGGCGAAGTCACCCACCAGATTCTTCAATATCAATACTTCAAGCCGTGGGATTGGGTGATCATCGCTCAAGCCCCGCAGTCCGACTTCGACGAGGCCCGCGAAAATACCCACCGTGAATTGCGCAGCCTGCTCTATCTCTCCATCGGCGGCGGCGTCATCGGCTTGGCCATCGCCATCTGGCTGGCGCTCTTCATCTCCGCGCACATCGCGCGCCCCATCGCGCAAGTCACCGTAATCGCAGGCCGCATCGCCGAAGGCAACTTGCTCGAGGCCGGTCAACTGGCCGGCGCGGAAACCTGCTCGCTCACCAAAAAGAGAATCGACGACGGCAACAGTTCCGTGACCGAGCGCTTCTCCAAGACCCGCGACGAGACCGGTCGCCTCTTCTGTGCCGTGCGCACGATGATCGACAATCTCTACTCGTTGATCAGCCAGGTGAAGAGCGCGAGCATCCAGCTCATCTCCACTGCCACGCAGATCAGCGCCACGTCGAAGCAGCAGGAATCGACCGTGCAAAACTTCGGCACCTCCACGAGCGAAATCGCCGCAGCGGTGAAAGAAATTTCCGCCACATCTCAGGAACTGCTCAAGACGATGGACGACGTCACCATCGTGGCGAACCAGACCGGTTCGCAGGCCGCTGCCGCGCATACCAGCATCGGCGGGATGGAAGAGGCCATGCGCAAGCTCGCGCAATCGACCGGCACCATCTCCTCCAAGCTTTCGATCATCAATGACAAGGCCAACAACATTGGCAGCGTCATCACCACGATCACAAAGGTCGCTGACCAGACCAATCTCCTTTCTCTCAACGCCGCCATCGAAGCGGAAAAGGCGGGCGAGTACGGTCTCGGCTTCAGCGTTGTGGCGCGCGAAATCCGCCGCCTCGCCGATCAAACGGCCGTCGCCACTCTCGACATCGAACAGATGATCCGCGAAATGCAGACCTCTGTATCAACCGGAGTGATGGAGATGGACAAGTTCAGCGAGGAAGTCCGCCGCGGCGTCGATACCGCGTCGCAACTCGGCCAGCAATTCGGCCGGATCATCGACCAAGTGCAGGCGCTCACGCCGCGCTTCGAAGCGGTCCACGAAGGCATGCAAGCGCAGTCTCAGGGCGCACAACAAATCAACGACGCCATGCTGCAGCTCACCGATGCGGCGCGCCAATCAGCCGTATCGATCCGGGAATTCAATCTCGCCGCCGAGCAACTGCACCGCGCCGTGCAAGGCCTGAAGGAGGAAATTACCAAGTTCAAGGTAGCGTGAGACGGGATGGAAGACGTTTACAGTTCGAAGTTTTTAGTGAAAGACAACTAATCCAAGGCCAAACACCTCAGCGAAATTGCCGGGAAATCCGACACTGACTATTACCCCATCTTCCACCGAAAACCGAAGACATTGAACTGAAAACCTTTTCCCTCCGATCCATCATGCTCGCCCTGCTTTTCACCATCGGCACGGAACGGTTCGGACTCGACGCCAGCGAAATCGTGGAGGTGGCGCCTTATGTGGAGCTCCTCCACGGCAGCCAGCCGCACGATTTCGTCGCTGGCGAATTTTCCTATCGCGGCACCCCCACGCCAATCATCGATCTCGGCCTGCTGACAGGTCAATCTGCCTGCCCACCGCTCCTGAGCACCCGCATTATTCTCGTGCGTCGTGCGTCTCCGAAATATCCAGATCGCATCATCGGCCTCCTCGCAGAAAAAGTCACTGAAACCGTCACGATCACCCCGGCACAACTCCACACCACCGATCAACAAATCGACGAAGCTGCTTTCAAGACGCCCCTGACTCTCGACGGCTACGGCACCGTGCAGTTGCTCCATCTGGATCGACTGCTCCCCACCGTCGTGCTCGATCTGGTGTTGGGATAAGTCAAATTTCAAAATCAAAGATACAATGAAAAAGTCAAAAGTGGGCACGATGCCTCATCTGGAGTATTTTTCAGCTAGCAAAATCAGCTTCAGCGTCCTCCTTTTGACCTGTAACTTTTGAAGTTTGACCTTTCATCACCATGATCCTCCCCAGCATCCTCGATTTCCTGGCGCAGCGCATCGGATTGGAAGCCCATTCCGTTGGCCTGCCCGGCATTGAGGCCGCGCTGCAGGAGAGAATGCTCGCGCTGCAGATCACCGACATCGGTGCATACCGGGATTTGCTCCTATCAAATGCCGAGGAGCAAAATGCGCTCATAGAACAGGTCGTGGTACCGGAGACATGGTTTTTTCGTGATCAAGCGCCTTTTGATTTTCTCGCCGTCCATGCCCGTAAACAATGGGGTGACTACTCCGCCGCCTCACCGCTGCATCTGCTCAGCCTGCCTTGCTCCACTGGCGAGGAACCCTACTCCATCGCGATGACCCTGCTCGATGCAGGGAATGCGCCGGAATCGTTCCATATCGACGCCGTCGACGTCAGCCATGAAGCACTGCATCGCGCCCGCGTGGCACGGTACAGCCTCCACGATTTTCGTGGAAAAAATCTCGATGTATTGCAACGGCATTTCAGCGAGATCACCCCGGATTGTTTCGACCTGCTTCCGCGCGTACGCGACACGGTGCGATTCGCGCATGGCACCTTCCAGCAATTTCCTTTTCCAGAAATCCCCGGTTCCTATCACGCCATCTTCTGCCGCAACCTGCTCATTTATCTCAATCAATCGTGGCGACGGCAGGCCGTGGAACTCTTTCGTAAACTCTTGCGTCCAGACGGCATTCTCTTTATCGGCCATGCCGACGCCTTTTCTGACCTCAGTGCCCATTTCAGCATGGCGCGCAATGCCTCTGCCTTCGCCTACTATCCAAAAGGCGCACCGCCTCCTCCTTCCCGGCGAGCAAATCTTCCCCCCACCGATTCTGTCGCGAATCTCGTCACACCGATGACGCCCATTCACAAGCCTCCGCTGTCCGCCCTCCTCCATGAAATGAAGGAAGCAATTGAACGGCAGGATGGCGAAACCGCGCACAGCATCGGACAGGCCGCCCTCAGCCACACGCGGATTCATCCGGAGCTGTACTACCTCCTCGGCGAAGCGCACGAACTGCGCCAAGACATCGCCGCCGCCAAGGACGCGTGGCAAAAATCGCTCTATCTTTTTCCACGACACCTGAATTCCCTGCAACGACTGAAAAATGTCCTGGAAAGGGAAGGTGATCACGCCGCCGCCGCGCGTCTTGAAGCGCGTATCCGACGTGTGCAATCCTTGCAACCTGAAGTATGACCGTCACACCCTCCACCTTGACACCGCCCGAGATTTGCTGGCGCTCCATCGGCATCTGGGGGGATGCGTCGTGCCCAAAGCTTGCGGAGGAGATCCACTGCCACAATTGCCCGGTCTACATTCAGAGCGGCCGTCATCAACTCGAACAAACGGCCTCCGACGAGTACCGCCGTCAATGGGCAGAGATCATGGCCCGGCCCAAGGAGACCCAACCCACCGACACGGTTTCCCTCGCCATTTTCCGCCTCGGCAACCATGTACTCGCCTTGCGCACATCCGTCTTCAAACGCATTCTGGAACCGCGCCCCATTCATCCCATCCCGCACCGCAACACCAATGTGGTGCTCGGACTGGTGGCACTTCAGGGCGAATTGCAACTTGCCTTCTCGCTGCCGGAATTGCTGCGGCTGAAATCGGAACCCCTCGTTGCCGGTCGCAAGCGCATCCTGCCACGCATGGCGCTGATTGAAAAACAGGGTGAGCGCTGGGTCTTCCCGGTCGATGAAATGCTCGGACTCCATCTACTCACCTCCGACTCCGCAATGGCCGTTCCTTCGGACGAGAATGACCCTTCTACCACTTATCTCACCACGATGTTTGAGCTCGATGGGCGGATCGTGAACCGCATCGACGATGAACTTCTCTTCGCTGGATTGAAAAGGAGTTTGCAATGAGCGACTTCTCCCTCATCGACCTGTTCCGCGCGGAAGTCGAAAGCCACGGAGCCGCCTTGAGTGAAGGACTGCTCGCACTAGAAAGCAAACCGGGCGATCCGACTACGCTCGAGACGCTGATGCGCTCAGCCCACTCGATCAAGGGCGCAGCCCGGATTGTGGGACTCGACACGGTGGTCACGCTCGCGCATGCGATGGAAGATGCCTTTGTCGCAGCGCAGGAAGGCAAACTCACCCTCACCGCCACGCATGTCGACGTACTGCTGCGTGCCGTTGATTTCTTTACCAAACTCAAGGCCCTGCCTGAGGAGGAAATCAACCCGTGGCTGACCGCACAAGAAGGTGAATTGCAAAGTCTGCAGAGCGAAATCCGTCAGTTTCTCGGCGAGGAAGCACCACCTACTGCGGTGACCGAAACCGCCGCCACTTCGATTCCCATTCCCACTCCGGAAGTGGAACCTGCGCCCGCGGCCCCGGTCGTTCCCGTCGCAGCCACCGCTGCAGCTACGACGCCAGCCCCGGCCGCCGTTGCTTCTCCCGTGGTGGAAAAAGCCGAAAGCGCGGAAGATCGCAACAAGGCCGTGCGGGTCACCGCCGAAACGCTTGATCAACTGCTGAGCATCGCCGCCGAAACGCTGGTCGAGACCTCAAACCTCGAGCCGTACGTCGGCAATCTCGAAACCATCCGCAAGGCACAGATCCGCCTCGCCGGATTGCTCTCAGAGATGCACACCTCGATGACAAACGGACTCCCCCCGGAGGAAGCCGAAGCACTCTGGCACGAGGCGCACCGCAGGCTAAACGACACCATTCGCCTGATCGCTCAGCGCACGATCGAACTCGAGGCGTACACACAGCGCGCCACATCACTCACCGAACGGCTCTACCGTCAGGTCATCGTCAGCCGCATGCGTCCATTCCGCGAAGGTACCATCGCCTTCCCACGTATGGTGCGCGACCTAGCGCGTCGACTCGGCAAAAACGTGAAACTGGAGATCCTCGGGCAGGATACCCTCGTGGATCGCGACAGCCTGGAAAAGCTGGAAGCGCCGCTCGGCCACATCGTTCGCAATGCACTCGATCACGGCATCGAACTCCCCGCCGAACGTGAGCAGGCAGGCAAACCCGCCGAAGCCATCCTTCGTCTCGAAGCCCGCCATCATGCAGGCCGTTTGAACATCTCCATTAGCGACACCGGTCGCGGCATCGACGTCAACCGGCTGCGCATCAAAGCGACAGAAAAAGGACTGGTCACGGAAGAAATGGGCCGGGGACTTTCCGATGCGGAACTCTTCGAATTTCTTTTCCTCCCCGGCTTCTCCACTTCCGAGCGAGTAACCGATATTTCCGGTCGCGGCGTGGGACTCGATGTTGTGCATGCCACCGTACAGGAACTCGGCGGCACCGTTTCGATTCAATCCCAACCCGGCGCCGGCACCACCTTCCTCCTGCAACTGCCCGTCACCCGCTCCGTTATTCGCGCGCTTCTGACCACTATTGGCGGTGAACCGTATGCGTTCCCTCTCGCACGCATCGAGCGCATGTACAAGACAACCCTCGCTGCGCTGGAAATGGAAAACGAACGAGTAGGCTTCCGACTCGACGGAGCGTTTATTCCCCTCGTCTCCGCCACCGAGGTACTCGGCCTGCCACCAGAGGATTCCCCCCGTCAGGAAATCGTCATTGTCATCGTCGGCAACCGCGAGCGCCGTTACGGAGTCGAAGTGGACGCCTTCATTGGCGAACGCCGCGTCGTCGTACGCCCGCTCGACCCGCGACTCGGCAAAGTGCCCGACATCAGCGCCGCCTCCGTGATGGAAGATGGCCGCGCCCTGCTCATTCTCGATGTGGATGACCTAGTCTGCTCCATTGAGGCGCAAATGAGTGGCGGCAGCCTTTCGCGTACACGCCGTCAAGGCGACGCCGTGGAGCAGAAGAAAACCAAGCATGTGCTCGTGGTGGACGACTCCGTCACCGTGCGCGAACTGGAACGCAAGCTCCTCGAAGCCGCCGGCTATCAGGTCGACTCCGCCGTCGACGGAATGGAAGGCTGGAACTCGGTCCGTCTCGGCGACTACGACCTGATCATCAGCGATATCGACATGCCCCGCATGAACGGCATTGAGCTCGTGCGCCATATCCGGCAGGATGCCCGTCTGAAAGCGCTCCCGGTCGTCATCGTGTCCTACAAGGACCGCGAGGAAGATCGCTTGCGCGGACTCGATGCCGGCGCCAACTATTATCTCACCAAAAGCAGCTTTCACGACGCCTCGCTCATCCATGCGGTGGTCGATCTGATCGGAGAATCACACGCATGAAAATCGCCATTGTCAACGACCTCAGCCTCGCCGTGGAAGCCCTGCGCCGCGTCGTCTCGCAAAACGTCGACCATGAAATTCTCTGGGTCGCCCGGGATGGAGCCGAGGCGGTGGAGAAATGCCGCGCGCAGACCCCCGATCTGATCCTGATGGATCTCATCATGCCTGTGATGGATGGAGTGGAAGCGACGCGCCAGATCATGCAGACCTCTCCCTGCTCGATCCTCATTGTCACGGCTACCGTGCAAGGCAACAGCGCCAAGGTCTATGAAGCGATGGGCCATGGAGCACTTGATGCCGTCGCCACCCCCACCCTCGCCGCGAATGGTGCCCTCGGCGGCGCGGAAACGCTCTTGCGCAAAATCGGAATGATCGCCTCGCTAATCGGTCAAAAGACTTCACCATCCACTTGCGACTGCCCGCCGGAGAATGCCCCGCACCATCCCTCAACCGCCGAGCCTTTGCTTGTCATCGGCGCCTCTACGGGAGGTCCGCAAGCCGTGGCGCACATCCTCTCGCATCTGCCGAAGAATTTTCCAGCCGCCGTGGTTTTGGTGCAGCACGTAGACCAAATGTTCGCGCCCGGTCTCGCCACCTGGCTGCAGGAACAATGCCCGCTCCCGGTGCAGATCGCGCGCGCTGGGGCCGAACTCATGCCAGGCATGGTCTTTGTCGCCGCGACGAATGATCACATCATTCTCAAAAGCGATGCCTCGCTCTCCTACACAGCACACCCCCGCACAAGCAACTACCGCCCCTCCATCGATGTCTTCTTCCAAAGCGTCAGTCAACTCTGGCGCGGACGCGGCTGCGCGGTCCTTCTGACCGGCATGGGCCGCGACGGCGCGCAGGGCCTGCTCGCCTTGCGCAAGGCAGGCTTCCACACCATCGCACAGGATAAAGCGAGCAGTATCGTCTACGGCATGCCCAAGGCTGCCGCCGAACTCGACGCAGCAGAAACCATCCTGCCCCTCAGCGTCATCGGCGATGCAATCCGCACCTATTTTTCACCGACCTCCAACTCAACCCCGGCCAAAACTTCCCACTCATGATGACGCCCACTCCTTCTTCCCCGAAGCTGACCAAACACGATATCATTGTTCTGCTTGTCGACGATCAATTGATCATCGGCGAAGCCGTCCGCCGCATGCTCTCGGGTGAGTCGGACATCGTCTTTCACTTTTGCAGCGACCCGGCACAAGCCCAGCAGAAGGCCGAGGAGCTCAAGCCCACGCTGATCTTGCAGGATCTCGTCATGCCGCAAATAGACGGGCTGACGCTCGTGAAAAATTACCGCGCGAATCCCGCAACGAAAGATATCCCGCTTATCGTGCTTTCGACCAAGGAAGAACCGAAGACGAAGGCGGAGGCATTTTCCCTCGGCGCGAACGATTACCTCGTCAAACTCCCGGACAAGATCGAACTCATCGCCCGAATCCGCTACCACTCCACCGCCTACATCAATCTGCTTCAACGTAACGAAGCCTACCAAGCCCTCGTCGAAAGCCAGCAGGCGCTCGCAGCCGAACTCGCCGAAGCAGCCGATTACGTGCGTGACCTGCTACCCGCTCCCCTCACCGGCGACATCGCGACAAGTTGGAAATTCATCACATCCACCTCGCTTGGAGGCGATGCGTTTGGCTACCACTGGATCGATGACGAACATTTCGCCATCTATCTGCTCGACGTCTGCGGTCACGGGGTTGGCGCTGCCTTGCTCTCGGTCTCAGCTCTCAACGTCATCTCCGCACACACGCTGCCGGAAGTGGATTTCCGCAAACCCGCGGACGTAATCACCGCGCTCAATCACACCTTCCCAATGGAGAAGCAGCACAACATGTACTTCACCATCTGGTATGGCGTGTATCACAAGACCAGCCGCAAGCTGACCTACTCCAGCGCCGGGCACCCTCCCGCCATCCTGGTGAAGACGGGTGCCGATGGCCAGCCGGAAACTGTCGCACTGCGCGCACCGGCCATGCCGGTTGGTGCGCTCTCCATCTCTAAATTCCAGTCGCTCGAAACGGACGTTCCAGCCAACGCAAAACTCTTTGTCTTCAGCGACGGCACCTACGAAATCAAGCGGCCCGACGGTACGATGATGGAACTCGAAGAATTCGTCCAGCTGCTTGCCAAGCCGGTTGATGGTCTCGAACAAAAACTGGACGCGATTCTGTCCGAAGTCCGCGCTCAGCAAGGCAGCGAGTTCTTCGTCGACGATTTCTCCATTGTCGAGTTTCAATTGGCTTAGCTGGCAGAATGAGCAACGTTATGAGATGATTTGGGTGCCGGGGAGGCATCCAAATCATTTCACAACGCCATCGCAGATGAGTTCTAAGTCTTTCGTAAGAGGCTCTATCTGGAAGTCGCTTCACGTTGCCCTAAAATTCTGGGCAAAAGATGCCGTTGACGTAATTGGATGGATATTCCCCGGCTCGACCCCACCACTATTTCCCGCATTGACGTCAATCGCGCCGTCTCCCAATCCATTCCCGTCAAGGCCGCTCAATGGGAGCAAATGCTGAACGCCCAGAGGTTGAAAGCGAACGTCCCCGCGCGACTCAATTTGGCCGAGACCGTCATTCGCCGGGAAAAACAAACGCTTGCGGAAGAATCCACTCCCCCGACTCTCGCCTATTCCTACTCCGCACGACTTCCCGTACCCGAACCCATTGTCGCTACTGTACCACCTCCGCCACCAGACGGAAAAACAGTAGCTGCCGTGACGACGAGAACAGCAGCCACGACAGCGCCAGCCGTCACCACGACCGCCCCGACTCCCTCTGTTGAAGCAACCCTAGCTAGCGCAACCTCCACAGAAACGTTGCTCCCCCTCAACGAAATCACCCAGCAACAAGGACTCCTCCAACGCGCAGACGTTCATTTCGATGCCACCACCAACCGCTGGAGCGCCGAATGGCCCAGCCCCCGTCCGTTCCACTATGGGATGGTCCTCAAGCCCACCCTCGCGCAGTTCATCAAGGACGGTCAGTCGTTCTCTTTCCAGACCGGGACCAATCAGGCCCAGACCATTCGCAATAAGGGTGGCGAAATCGTCGTCAGTACGAAAACCGGCTCCGAAACCGTGCTCGATTCCCAAGGCCTACGCCACCTCCTCGCCAACAAAATCAAATCCAACGGCTTTGAACTCTACCTTACCCAGACTGGCAGCCTCGTCCTCGCCACTACAGGCAATCTCGCCCGATCCATGGCCCTCGCACATTAAAACGGCGCCCCAAAGCCTTTTCGGTTCTGTCGACAATCAAAAGGGTATGGCGCAATACAATCGCGCCATACAACAAGACATCCGCGCTTTTACGCGGGCGATTTGACGCGCTCAATCTCGGCACCGAGAGCGCGGAGTTTGACATCGATCTGTTCGTAACCGCGATCAATATGGTACACGCGATTCACTTCGGTGCGGCCCTTGGCGACGAGTCCGGCGAGGACCAGTGCGGCCGAGGCGCGCAGATCGGATGCCATGACGGGGGCGGCGCTGAGGCCGGGCACGCCCGTGATGATGGCGGTCGATCCTTCCAGATCCACCTTCGCGCCCATGCGCTTGAGTTCCGGCAAATGCATGAAGCGGTTCGGGAAAATCTTGTCAGTGATGACGCTGATGCCGTCCGTCACGCTCATGAGGGCGCACAGTTGCGCCTGCATGTCGGTGGGGAAACCGGGGTAGGTCTCCGTGACCACATCCAGCGACGCCATCTTGCGCGGCACGGTCGAGGTCACCCAGTCGGGGCCGACGCGGAATTGTGCGCCGCAGCTTTTCATGCGCTCGATGAAGTTGTTGAGGTGGCCCGGTTCCATCTTTTCGACGGTGACCTCGCCCTTGGTGATCAGGGACGCGATCATGAAGGTACCCGCTTCGATGCGGTCGGGAATCACGGTGTGCTCAACGCCGTGCAAGCCCTTGACGCCCTCAATTTCGATGCGGCGGGTGCCGTGGCCGCGAATTTTCGCGCCCATCTTGTTGAGGAATTCGGCGAGGTCCTTGACCTCCGGTTCGCACGCAGCGCCTTCGATAACAGTGGTGCCTTCGGCCAGCGTGGCGGCCATCATGACGTTATCCGTGCCAAGCACCGTGGAGCCGAATTTGCTGCCGAGGTAGATTTCCACGCCGCGCAATTTGCTCGCACGGGCAACGACATTACCGCCTTCGGTCGCGACCTGCGCGCCGAGCGCTTCCATGCCCTTCAAGTGAATATCCACGGGACGATCGCCGATGACGCAACCGCCGGGGAGCGAGATGATCGCTTCGCCACAACGGGCGAGCAGCGGGCCGAGCACGCAGATGGAGGCGCGCATCTTGCGGACGAGATCGTATGGCGCTTCCGCGTGGATCTTCTCCGCCTTCACCGTGACGGTGCCGTGTTCGAAGGTCACTTCGGACCCGAGGAACCGCAGGATGGCGAGCATGAAGCGGATATCGCTCAGGTCGGGCACGTTGTGGATCGTGCACTTTTCGGGTGTGAGCAGCGTGGCCGCGAGAATAGGGAGAGCGGAATTTTTCGAACCGCTGATGGTGACGCGGCCTTTGAGCTTGTGGCCGCCTGTGACTACTAGTTTATCCATGATGTTGTGTGGTGCCGAGAAGGATGCGCTCGCGCGCGGTGAGATCCTTTTGCAGGAGGGTCACCTCGTATCCGTGGTTGATTAAAACACTTTTCAAATGATCGGCCTGACCGTCACCAAATTCCAGCGCCAAATGTCGCGTACGACCGGCGCTCTGGGCAATCAGGCTTGCGATAAGCTGCGTCCCGTCCGGCCCGCCGTCAAGCGCAAGCCGCGGTTCCTTCCGGACTTCCCGACTCAAACCCGCGATGTCGCCCGCCGGAATATAGGGGAGATTCGCGACGATGAGCTGCGCATTCGCGTCCCAGGCGGACAGGAGATCGCTCTGCTGAAAAGTGAGGTTGGCGAGGCCCGCGCCGTTCTCGCGCGCCACGGCCAGCGCCGCCTCGGAAATATCGAGCGCAATGACGGGCACGGTGGGAAAACGACGCGCCAGCGAAACGGCCAGGATGCCGCTGCCGGTGCCGACATCGACGAGGGGCAGCGGATCATCGGCCTTCACGAGCGGCACGATCGCTTCGAGCAACATCTCGGTTTCGGGCCGGGGAATGAGAACATCGGGGGTGAGCTTGAACTTGTGGCCGTCGAACTCCTTGAAGCCGAGCAGGTACTCGAGCGGGACGCCTTCGGCGCGTTGCTTCACCAGCGGACGCAGTTTCGCAAGGGTCGGCTCCTGAATATCCTCCTCAAAGGCGAGGTAGATCTGCATGCGTGTTTTCTCGAGGACATGGGCGAGAATCAATTCCATCGTGAGCCGCGCCGATTCCACGCCGTGCCTCTCGAGATAGGCCGTACTGGTGTCTTTGAGTTCTAACAAACGCATGGGTGTAAGGGGCAGACGCTAGTACACTTCGAGGTAATTGCAAATTCAAACCCGCAGGAACCGAAGCTTCCAATGAAACAAGACTCAGAAGCTCCTCTAATATTCCGCAGTTGTTTTCCGATGAAACCCTGATACGATCACAGGCGCTTTGTTCGTGAAAACGAATCACGGCACTTGAAACCAACTTTACCAACCACCATCAGAAAGAGTCATCATGGCCTATCAAATCACCGAAAAGTGCGCGCAGTGCGGCACATGCAAAGATCAATGTCCCCAGGAAGCCATCAGCGCGGGCGATGCGGGCAAGCCCTACAAGATTGATGCCGACCTCTGCGTCGATTGCGGCGCCTGCGAATCGTCCTGCCCCGAAGGCGCGATCATCGCCGGGTGATTGCATCACGGCAGTAGCTGGCCCGCGATGCGGGCCGCTTTCGGCTACTGAACTTCCTGTAACGCTTCGCCCCGAGTAAGTCTCTCGGATGAAGTTTTACCTCTAAAAAAGGCGGTGCTCCGGCATCGCCTTTTTTGTTTGGCTGACCTCAATTAGATCCCATCCAATGCCCTCACACATCATTACCGTCGTGGGATTGACTCAACTCGTTTTGTTTTGGCCCTCTTAGCGGCAACTCGTATCGCGACCCACTTTGCGGAGCAAGTTCTCGGCGGACGTCCTTTGCCGGCAGTCACTCAATTTGCGGATCACTTCGGCCTGTTTTGTTACTCCTACCGCTACTGTGGACAATAACGACGACCCTCCTCTCCCGTCGTCACGAATTGAGATGGACAAGCCTCAGCGCACTCGTTGGCCCGGGCATTGTGATCGGTCTGGTCTTCCTGCTCACAGTGACGCTGCTAGTCGGCTTCGCTCGTAACGCGGGACCGCTAAATTCTCATTGATGAAAAGACGAAAAAACTGACTTATGGTTAATTGCCTCCGTCCAAGAGCTTGCACATACCGTCACGCTGGTTGACTTTCGGCCGGAGCGCCCTTTGATTAATACCAATGCGTATCTCTCCCCGTTTTCTCCTTGGAGCGGCGATCGCCGTATTAAGCCTTTTGGCCGGGGCTTTCTTTTGGAACCGCGCGTTTCCCACCGCCGCCCTGCAATTTTCGATCACCGAGGCGGCTGCGGAAGCCAAGTCGCGCGAATTTCTGAAATTGATTGGCCATGACCTGAAGGGCTATCTCGCAGCCACGCAGTTCGGGGAGGATGGCACGGAGAAGAATTTCATCGAGAAAGAGTACGGCCTTCCCACGCTGGAAAAGAAGGTGAGCGAAGGGGTCAATATCTGGTATTGGACGACGCGTTTTTTCAAACCCGAGCAGGAAGAGGAGATCAGCGTGGCCTACGATCCGCAAGGTCACTTCGTCGGTTTGTTCCATACGATCCCGGAGAAGGCCAAGCGCCCGTTCCTGACACGAGAGCAAGCGCGCGTCGTGGCGGAGGATTTCCTGAAGCAGCATGTGACGCAACATCCATTCGCCAAATTACGGCTGGTGGAGGATAGTTCGAAGAAATTACCCAATCGCACGGACTACTATTTCACGTGGGAACAGGACGATTTACGCCTAGGCGATGCGACCTACCAACTACACGCCACGGTGAAGGGCGACAAGGTAGGCAGCTACAATGAGAATGTGAAGGTGCCGGAAGCGTGGATACTGAAATATCGCACGCAACGCTCGACCAATGCGGTCTTCCAGCAAATCGCGCAATCGGCGTCGGTGCCGATCATGATTGGCATGGCCGTGTTGTTCGTTCTGTACGTGAGCAAGCATCGACTGCGGTGGCGCACGGCCATTCCATATCGCTGGTTGATTCTCTTCGGCGTGGTGGAATTGGCCGCGACATGGAATAACCTGCCGGATATCTACAGCAACTATCCGACCACCGAAAAGTGGGGCAGCTATCTTTTCACCCAGGTTGGGGGCAGCCTGCTGGGGACTGTTGCAACCCTATTAGGCGCGTATTTACTTTCCCTCGTGGCGGACGCCATTTATCGCGAGCAGTTACCAGATAAACTTTCCTTCTCGCGGGCAATGGGCCGCAACAGCCTGTATCAACCAGAGACGGTGCGGGGTCTGGGTGTGGGCATCGTACTGGCCTGCTTCGGCATCGGCTATGTCTGTACGTTTTACGTGGTGGCAAATCACTTCGGCGCCTGGTCTCCGGTGGAGATCGATTACTCCAAGATTATCGGCGGCCCCATCCCATGGATCAGTGGCATGCAGGTTGGCATGAGCGCTTCATGGACGGAGGAGTTTACCTACCGGATTGTTGGCATTCTTTTATACTGGAAATTATTGCGGGGCCGATACAAATGGATTGGACTGGTCGTGGCGTGCGCGACATGGGCGTTTCTGCATAGCAATTATCCGCAGATGCCGGGCTATTTGCGCGGGTGCGAACTGACCGCGGAGGGTATTCTCTGGGGCGCAGCGATGGTGCGCTTCGGCATCGTGGCAACGTTGACGGGCCATTACCTTTACGACTGCTGGCTGAGCAGCTTCGTGGTCTTTCAATCCGCCGATCCGCTGAATCAATTCGGGGCAGTTCTGGTGAGTGTGTGGCCGATTCTACTGTGGATGGTGGGCGTGCATTACCAGCGCACCGGACAGACGCCTCCTGAATTACCGGAGGAAGTGGACGAAGCGCATCCAACCACTGTACCGGAGGAGCCAACCCTCGCGTGGAATTTCCAACCGTTCATCCTGACCCGCGTACAACGCGTGATCTTTCTCATCACCGCCGGACTCATCTTCCTAGTGCAGGAAACTGGCGACATGCCGTATCGACCGATGGAAGATTACGGTCACATCACACTCTCACGGCAAGAGATCGCCAACGCAGCGGACAAAATCCTGCGCGAACGCGGACAAGATCCCTCCACCTATCACCGGATCGTGAGCCTGAGGTCCAACTCAACCGCAAATGACTACCTGAGCGAGCATGGCACCCCAGACGAAATCGCGGCCCTCTTTGAAACCGAATGGCCCGACTTGGTCTGGAACATTCGTTATTTTCGCGTTCGCCAGCGGGAGGAATTTAACCTGACGCTCGACTATGACGGCAAGCTGGTGAAGTGGCGCCATACGCTGCCTCGAGAGGCCCATGGAGCCTCCCTGGAAAAGGCCGCCGCATTGGAACTGGCCAAACAACACCTCGTCCAGAACTACGGCGTAGATTTCAACAACGAGAAACTCGTAGAGGATCGCCTGACACAGCAACTCCATCGCCGCGATTATTACTTCTCCTGGGAACGTGAAGATTGGGATTGGGGCGATTCCCGCTTGCGGACACAAATCGCAATCCAAGGAGATGAACCGGTCAACTTCACTCGTTACGTAAAAGTTCCCGACGAGTGGAATCGCGAACAAGAGAAAAAGTATGGCGGCTGGAAAGATGCGATCCTGGGTCAAATCTCCAGCTGGAGCTCCCTCGTAATCGGCGGCCTCGTAATCATCGCCTTCGTGATCCTGCTGCGACGCGGCATCATACCATGGAAGGCAGGGTTCCTGATCAGCCTCGCCCCCACGGCGCTGGTGATCATCGAAAAGCTAAATTCACTACCGTGGTTCTACTCCGGGTACTCAACCACCACGCCACTCAATCACTACCTACTGCAACGCATCGGCGGCGATGCTGTAAGCCTGACCTACTCGTGGTTGAATTATGGCGCGCGGTTGAGCGTGGTGCTCGGCTTGATGGCGTGGGCGTTCGGCTGGAAATTGAGCGATCTGCGCTGGCCGAAATTTGACTGGCCGACGCTGCGCCGGTCGATGCCGGACTTCTTTGCGCTACTGCTCCTAAGTCTCGCCCTGCTGTGGGTGACCACTTATTTCGAAACGTGGCTGACGTTTGTCACGGAGGAAAAGCCGAACCTGTCTTTTGATTACCCGTCCGTAAATGTCGCCGTGCCGTGGCTCGCCACACTGATCAATGCCGTGCAATCCGGCTATGATACGGTGCTACGCTACGCTTTCGTCGCCTCCATCGCAGTACTGCTCCATCGCCGCTGGCCGAGAGTGGTCTGGTCATTACTACTGCTCTACCCAGCTTATTCCGCGCTCCACGCCGATACCGTGCACGAGTTCATCCGCGAAACGGCCATGAGCGAATTCCACTGGTTACTGGCAATCTTCCTCGTCTGGAAACTCTGGCGCTTTGATGCGGCATTGATCTTCGCCGTGACCGCTCTGCGATATTTACTGCCCGAGATCGCACTCTTTGCCGAAAAGGGTGGCCCTGCGTATGAAAATCAGGCATGGCCCCTCAGCATCGCAGCCGTAGCGATCGTTGCGCTCGCGTGGTGGCTTCGCTCCGCGACACCCGAACCTGCTGTGGAGACAACCCTCGCTGACGAAAATTCCAAACCGGCCTGAGGCGTTATGCCCAAAACCAAATTCGAACTCGCCCTCACCACCGCCCTGCTCGTGGTCATTGCGGGCTTGGTCTGGTGGAAATTTTTCAGCGACACACCGGAACAGAAATTCCTGAAGGAAATCCGCAAGGTCGTGGCGCAAGTCAATGACGGCGACTACAGTTCGGTGCAGGACAAGTTCTCCCCGGAATTCATCCGCTTCCTCGGCGAACAAAGTTTCCATCCACAGCAAATCGTGCTGATCGTGCGGCGGCTCGATCTCGAGCAAAAGGCGGTCTACTCGCAACACAAACTGACCATTTTCGAACCGGAGAAATTCGCCGAGGTGGAATTCATCCGCCAGACCGGCGAGGAAAAATATCTCTTCACCCTGCCCTTCGTCTACCGCAAGGGGAGTTGGTGGATCACCGATCATTTCCAGTCCAACAAGACATGGGATTTTCCGAGTCTTTAATTCATCAATGCAACCTTGGCTATGAACTCCAAAATTTTCCGATCAATACTTCTCCCATTCCTAATCTTATCCATCATCGGCTTTATTCTCAGCCTATCAGTCCATTTATTATCCTTACTTGGCCTTCAGACACCCTTTGGCGCCGCGACTTGGTCACTCCACATTGGC
Organism: Verrucomicrobium sp.; assembly: GCA_017849585.1. Lineage (GTDB taxonomy): Bacteria > Verrucomicrobiota > Verrucomicrobiia > Methylacidiphilales > UBA1321 > UBA1321. The sequence continues at coordinate 233,828 of JAFIGT010000039.1, read as the reverse complement.
ATCTTTGTCATTTGGATCCCCACAGTACTGATTGGACTGCGCATCAATGCCAAAGCTCAGCAAAAAGATTATTGGAAGAACCTCCTTGCCGGTTGCCCTCGCTGGATGAGGTACGCGGTCTATGGTCTGTTTGCCTATGTAGCAATCAACTTTGTGGCCGCTATGGCTACTCAATCGCAACTACCTCATCGCCAGTCAGTCAACAAGGAAGCCCCACCCGAGGTGCTTCGAATGTTTTCGGGGCATTGGATGGTATTTTATGGCGCAGGATTCTGCATCCTCTATTCCGCTTACTCCCGAGGATGGGAACAATTACGGCGCACATGCTCCCACGGACACCCCGTTTCGTTGGACGCTCAGTTTTGCGATCAATGTGGTGAAAAATTGCAGACCACAGATTCCACTCATTCCAACTTGACTCCCCCGTAAACTCCCCTTCTCCGCGCCCGCCGGGCGAGTACCTTTTCTTATACTTCGCGTCCGATCCTGTTGCCGGATTGACAAGCTGCCCGACAGGCGTAAATTAAACCAAGATAAAAAAGGTCTTTATTAATGAAAATTACCCAAGCTGGTGAATATGCCTTATTGGCGTTGATCCATCTGGCCAAGCAGCCGGAGGGTCGGCTCGTGATGATCGACGACATCAGCAAGGGCGAGCGCATTCCGAAAGGCTTTCTGGCTAAAATTCTCCAGAGTCTGGCCAAAGCAGGCCATATCCGCTCCCGGCAAGGCGCGCGCGGCGGTTTCGCCTTGGCACGACGCCCGCAGGAGATCACCGTACTCGAGGTCATTGAGACCATTGAGGGCAAGATCGCTTTTCAGCGCTGCCTGGAAGAGCCCGGTTGCGAACGAGCCGATTCGTGCACGCTTTGTGCTGTATTCTCGGAAGCCCAGAATCGGGTAACCGAAGTATTCAGTGAGATGACCTTGCAAGATTTGATGATGCCAAAGGAAGTAGCCTTGGCCAAGGTGCGCAAGATGCCGCATCAAGCCGTCCCCAGCAGGGCGGAATCCGTGGCGTCCATCGCCGATACCGTGGTCAGCCCGCCGAATGGCGCTACCATATAGAGACACCGCTTTTACACTTTAAAATCAAAACGATAAAAAACGAGGAGACCCAATGAGCGACCAAAAAGAATACACCCTGTATAACGACACCGTTATGGACCACTTCATGAACCCCCGCAATATGGGCGACCTGCCCGAGGCCGACGGCGTCGGCGAAGTCGGCGCGGCCGCGTGTGGTGACATCATGAAGATCTCCCTTAAGATCCGCGACGGCAAGATCGAGGACGCCCGCTTCAAAACTTTTGGCTGCGGATCGGCCATCGCTTCTTCCAGCATGGCGACCGAATTGATCAAGGGCCGCACGATTGATGAAATCAAAAACTTCTCGAACCAGGAAGTGGTCGACGCTCTCGGTGGCCTGCCCCCGGTGAAGATCCACTGTTCGGTTCTCGCCGAGGAAGCCCTCAAGGCGGCCATCGAAGATTACGAGAAGAAGAACGCTGCGGTCGCGAAATAAGCCGCGATCGGCTTTCCAGATCGATGGAACGGTCGGGGTGATAGCATCCCGGCCCACCTTGGCTCCTGCCTCAAATTGAAACCTCGTCCTCCCTTTTTCCCATGAAATCCGTTTATCTTGATCACCAAGCTTCGACTCCGCTCCTTCCGGAAGCGTTCGAGGCCATGCGCCCCTATTTCACCGAAGCCTTCGGCAGTCCGTCGAGCTTGCACCGCTTCGGCCTGCGCGTGCGCGATGGAGTCAAGACGGCGCGCGAGCAAATCGCGACGTTGATCAATGCGGAAAGCCCCGACGACATCATCTTCACTTCGGGCGGTACGGAATCGGCCAATCTCGCGATCAAGGGCTTTGCCGATGCGAACGAACGCAAGGGCAACCACATCGTCCTCGCCGCGACGGAGCATCCGTCCGTCATCAACTCGATCGAGTACCTTGAAAAACATCACGGTTTCACCTCGACGAAAGTGCCCGTCAACGAGATCGGCCAGATCGACCCGCAAACCATTCGCGCCGCCATCACCGACAAGACCATTCTCGTCAGCGTCCACCTCGTGAATCACGACATCGGCACCATCGAACCGATCAAGGAAATCAGCAAGATCACGCAGGAAAAAGGCATCTCCCTCTTCGTCGACGCCGTGGCAGCCGCCGGTTGGCACCCGATCGATGTGCAGAGCCTCGGATGCCAGCTTCTCTCCCTCTCTCCTCACCGCTTCTACGGCCCGAAAGGCGTGGGCGTGCTCTACCGCAGCCGCAAGGCGCGCGTCACCTCCCTGATCCATGGCGGCGTGCAGGAAAACGGGCGTCGCGCAGGCACGGAAAACGTTCCCGCCATCATCGGCGCGGGCGTGGCGGCGGAAGTCGCCCTGCGCGATATGGGCGACCGCATCGCCCATGTCAGCCGACTGCAAAAGCGTCTCTATGATGGCCTGATGAACCGCATCCAATACATCAAGCTCAACGGTCCCGTCCCTGGCACGGACCGCATCTGCAATTCGCTCAACTGGAGCACCGAGTTCATCGAAGGCGAAGGCCAGCTTCTCCTTTTTGATCTCAATGGCATCGCCGTCGCGAGTGGCTCGAGCTGCGTCAGCAAATCGCTCAAGGTTTCTCATGTACTCAGTGCCATCGGACTCGACCACGCCCTCGCCCAAGGCAACATTATCATGAGTCTCGGCAAGGATAATACCGACGACGATGTCGATTACGTGGTGGAAACGTTTGCGAAGATCGTGGATCGCCTGCGCACCATGTCGCCCATGTGGCAGGAGTTTCAAGAGCACAAGATTGATTCCGTGATCTCGCCGACCGGCATCGGCCAGTCGTTCACCGAGCGCGCCGCGAGTGTGTCCGGCAAACCTGCCCATTAAAGGCAGGTTTTCAGTTTTCAGTTGTCAGGAGCGCACTCTCCGTTTGTAGTGTGAGACTCCGGCTGCTTCGGATTGCCTGATCACCTCGCTGACAAGCTTGGCAGGCTCTCACCGAAAACTGAAAACTTCGAACTGAAAACTTTCCCCCATGCTCACCGAACCTCAAATTCTCGATACGCTCAAAACCGTCAAATACCCCGGCTTCAGCCGTGACATCGTCTCCTTTGGCCTGGTCAAAGGCATCAGCATTGACGGCGGCAAGGTCGGCGTGCGCATCGCCATCACGACCGCCGACGCCAACATCCCCGAGGCGTTGCGCCAAAGCGTCGCCGCCGCCTTGAAAGCAATTCCCGGCGTGACCCTCGCCGATGTGCATGTCGAAAGCAATGCCCCGCTGCAAGCGGTCAGTCAGGCAGGCGGGCTGCCGCAAAACGAGATTCCCGGCGTGAAGCACGTCATCGCCGTGGCCAGTGGCAAGGGCGGCGTCGGTAAGTCGACCATCGCGGCGAATCTCGCCGTGGCACTCCAATTGCAAGGTCAGCGCGTCGGACTGTGTGATTGCGATATTTATGGCCCGAGCGTCGCACTCATGTTCGGCAGCAAAGAGCGACCGACCGGCACGGACGACGGCCAGATCATTCCAATCGAGGCGCATGGGGTGAAGTTGATGAGTATGGGCTTTTTGCTGGAGGATACCGCTCCGGCAATTCTGCGCGGCCCCATGGTCACACGCTATACGCAGCAATTCCTCCGTTCCGTCGCGTGGGGTGAGCTCGATTATTTGATATTGGACCTACCCCCCGGTACGGGCGACATTCAGTTGACAATTGTGCAGACCGTCGCGCTATCGGGTGCCGTGATCGTGACTACGCCTCAGGAAGTCGCCTTGATCGATGCGCGCAAGGCGGCGACGATGTTCGAGAAGGTCAACGTTCCCGTGCTCGGCATTGTCGAAAACATGAGTTACTTCCTCTGCCCAAGCGACGGCAAGCGTTACGATATCTTCGGCAGTTCGGGTGGCCAGAAGGAAGCCGAGCGGCTCAAAGTCCCCCTTCTCGCTCAAGTGCCTATTGAAATACCAATTCGCGAATCCGGAGACACTGGGAGGCCGATCGTATCACGAGATTTGCAAGCCATTAGCTCACAACAAATTATAGAAGCCTCTAAAATTATTCTGCGTAATACCAAAGGCGCGTGAATTAAGTACTTCTAATTATATTGACAATGGGCTGGTTGGGATATGTTATTGTAAGCACATGACGGACGCATCGAAGGAACCGGATAGTTTCTTCAAGAATTCTGCCCTGTATCAGGAATTCCTGGCGGAGCGCGAAGAGATCCTCAAACACAAGTGGATCGAAAGCGAAAAAGCCGGGATTGATATCGGGTTCGAGAAGGCTTTGTTGGACTGGATCGTAAAGCATCGCTCAGCTTGGCGGGCTTCGCGCAATCGTTTTGCCCAAATCCCGCTAACTCAGACGGCGGGCAAAACCAACAATTAGCGCGCCCGTGTCGTACTCCCCTTCGACTTCCGCAACGAATGGCGGTCGCGCTGTCCTTACCGAACAGGACATCCACCAAGCGCTCACCCGCATTAGCGCCGAGATCGCCCAGCGTAATCCCTCTCCCTCCAAACTGGCCCTTGTCGGTTTGCCGACCCGGGGCGTCACCCTCGCCCAACGCATCGCGGCCGAGTTGCACCAGTCCACCGGCATCCAGATTCCTGTCGGCCAGATCGATATCACTTTCCATCGCGACGACCTCGAACTGCGCCGTCCGATTCCGCATGTGACGGATGTCCCCTTCGACATCACTGACCGGGTGATCATCCTCGTCGACGACGTCCTCTACACCGGACGCAGCGTCCGGGCCGCCCTCAATGCCCTGAACGATTTGGGCCGCCCCGAGGCCATCCAGCTCGCCACCCTCATCGACCGAGGACATCGCCGCCTGCCAATTGCCGCAGATTATATCGGCCAGACCGTACCGACAGAGTTTGCCGACCACGTGTCCGTTAAGGTAAAAGAAGTCGACGGCCGCGACGCCGTGGAGGTGCAAAAGGCATGAGCACGGTTTGGAAACACAAGGACCTACTCGCCATCCGGCCACTCGATCCGGCCGAGATCGGACTCATTCACGACACCGCCCGCGCCTTCAAGGAAGTACTGAGCCGTTCGATCAAGAAAGTGCCCTCCCTGCGCGGCAAAACGGTCATCAATCTCTTTGTCGAACCGAGCACGCGCACGCGAACTTCCTTTGAACTCGCCGCGAAGCGCCTCAGCGCCGACGTCGTAAGCATCGCGAGCGAAAGCAGCTCCTTCAAGAAGGGCGAGACGCTCAAGGACACCGGCCTGAATTTGCAGGCGATGAATTCGGATATCATCATTTTGCGCCACCCCGCCGCCGGAGCCCCGCAGTTCCTCGCGGAACGACTGCATGCCGGCGTGATCAATGCGGGTGATGGAGCACATGAGCACCCGACGCAAGCGTTGCTCGACACCTTCACCATTCTCGAAAAATTCGGCAAGCATGACGCACCCGCCGACCAGAAACTCGCAGGATTGAAAATCGCCATTGTCGGCGACATCCAGTTCAGCCGCGTCGCCCGCTCCAACATCTGGGCCATGGGCAAGCTCGGCGCGGAAGTCACCCTCGTCGGTCCCACCACCCTCCTGCCGCAAGAGTTCCGCCGCCTTGGCGTTAAAATCAGTCATCGCATCGACGACGTGCTCGCTGAAGCCAATGTGATCATGCTGCTGCGCATCCAGCACGAACGGCAGAAACAACAACTTTTCCCCTCGCTCGGCGAATACATTTCCCTGTTCGGTCTCACGCACGAACGCTTCAAGCGCTGTCGGCCCGACGTGATGATCATGCACCCCGGCCCGATCAATCGCGGCGTGGAAATCGCCAGCGAACTCGCCGACGGCTTGAACTCCGTGATTTTGCAACAGGTCACCAACGGGCTCGCCATCCGCATGGCCGTCCTCTATCTCCTCACCGGCGGCAGCGGTCCCCAAGGAGTGAAGGCATGATTCCGTCTCACCTAAAAAAACTGAGCGATGCTCCCGTCGAATCGATCTGCCTCCATGGCGGTCGCATCATCGACCCCGCCAACAAGCGTGACGAAGTGGGAGATCTTTATCTTCACAACGGCAAGATCGCCGATCCGAATCAACTGCCACAAGGTGTCAACTGGCGCACAATTGATGTCCGCGGTCAATTTGTCACTCCCGGCCTGATCGATCTCCACGTGCATTTGCGCGAGCCCGGTCAATCGGCCAAGGAAACCATCGCGACCGGTACACGCGCCGCGGCGGTGGGTGGATTCACCACCATCGTGGCCATGCCCAACACGACGCCCCATGCGGACAGCGCGAGCACGATTGCGTGGATCCTGCAACGCGCCGAAGAAACCGCGCTGATCAATGTTTATCCCACCGGCTGCATCTCCCAGAAAATGGCCGGGGAACTCCTCGCCCCGATCGGCTCGCTGGTGAAGGCGGGCGTCATCGCCATCACCGACGACGGCAATTGCGTTCAGAATAATGAACTCATGCGTCGCGCGCTCGAATACACCAAGATGTTCGATGTGCCGATTTTCGATCATTGCCAAGACTACAATCTGTCCGCCGGCGGTGTGATCAATGAAGGCTACTGGAGCACCGTGCTCGGTCTGCCGGGCTGGCCCGCCATTGCGGAGGAAGTCATCGTCAGCCGCAACGCCATGCTCTCGGAATTGACGGGCGCAGTCATTCACTGCCAACACCTTTCGAGTGCAGGCTCAGTCCGCATCGTCCGCGAAGCGCGCCAACGCGGCATCAAGATTTCCGGCGAAGTGATGCCCCACCATATCGCCCTTACCGACGGCGACACGGAAGGCTACAACACGAATTTCAAGATGAATCCGCCTCTGCGCACCAAGCGCGATCAGGAGGCGCTGCTCGAAGGCCTTTCCGACGGCACCATCGAAATTCTCGCGAGCGACCACGCGCCGCATTGCGAGTACGAGAAGGAAGTGGAGTTCAACTATGCGCCCTTCGGCATTCTCGGACTCGAGACCGAGTTGGCAATTTTCATCAAGACGCTGATCGAACCGCAAGTGCTCGATTGGTCGGACATGCTGGCCAAGCTGACGATCAACCCAGCCCGATTGCTGCACCTCGACAAGGGCACACTGACGCCGGGTAAAGACGCCGATGTGACCGTGATCAACCCGTCACTCGAGTGGACAGTGGACAAGAATCAATTCCAATCGCTCTCCCGCAACACGCCCTTCCATGGTTGGGAGTTGCGCGGTCGCGCCACCCACACCATCGTCGGTGGCCGCATCGTCTACCAAAGCTGAGCCCTGGATTTAGAGCCGTAATTACAACTTCAGCGACCGAATCCACTCCGCTTTGTCCACGGGTGGAGACTGAAAGCTCGCAAGCTTGTCGAGCAATGCCGCGGGAGCTGTATCGACCACGACCAGTTGGCGATGCTCTGACTTGATGAACTTTTGCGTCACCGCTCCATCAAGAAAAGCGATCAGCGAATCGTAATACCCTGCGACATTGAGCAGTCCGCACGGTTTCGCGTGAATACCCAGTTGCTGCCAGGTGAGTGCTTCAAAAATTTCCTCGAGCGTGCCAAAACCGCCAGGCATCGCAATGAAGGCATCAGCCAATTCCGCCATTCGCGCCTTGCGTTCGTGCATGGTGCCCACGACATGCAATTGGGTCAGCCCCTGATGTCCAAGTTCCATCGTCACGAGCTGTTCTGTGATCACTCCCACCACTTCGCCGCCAGCCGCGAGCACCGCCTCGGCAACATGCCCCATGAGCCCCACGCTGCCACCGCCATAAACGAGGGCTAGATTGCGACGCACCAATTCCTCGCCCAGCGTGTGCGCCTGGCGAATGAACTCGGCATCATCGCCCGGACTCGACCCACAATAGACACAGATTCGTTGCATGATCGTGAAAAGAAAAAAGCGCGGGGATTGCGCCCCGCGCTTTTTCTACTGACAGAAAGTAAGACCGGATCAACCGTTGTCGCCGATGGCTTCGACGGGGCAGCCTTCCTTCGCTTCGGTGCACTGTTTTTCCTCTTCCGGAGTCGAGGGTTGCTTGAAGACGTAGGAGTACCCACCGTCATCATTGCGTCCGAAATTACTCGGCGCGGTTTCGCGACAAAGGTCGCAGTCGATGCAGTTGCTGTCCACGTAGTACTTGCCAGCAATGTTTTCGGGATAACGATTTGCAATATCAGCCATAATTCTCCTTGAGGTTAAATTAATATATTAGTGGAACTAAGCCACGCAATCTAAATCTCTAAAAAATCGGGAGTTTGACGTCGAACGATTAGCACATTCTCCGGTGAACAGGACAAAATCTGCCCAATGCCTCACGGGCCTTGATTCCCCATCGGCGCTTTGACTTGTCAGATGGCAAAAAGACGCCATTGATTAGAGCATGGCGGATGTCCTTTCTTCCCCCTCCTCCTCGGCCATTTCGGGGTTGCGCCCTTTCTCCATCGGGGAATTGGCGGATCGCTGTTTTCAACTTTATCGGCGTCATTTCATTCCGCTTTTTTACTTTTCCGCACTGATCCATGCCTTTCCCTTTTCGCTGAGCCTGATCCTGTCTTTTTTCGATCGTAATGTATCGTTCACCGATCTCTCGGCGCATCCAGAAAATATCACGTGGTTTTTGATCCGTGTGCTACCCAGCATTCTGCTGCTCACGCTGGGGGATGGCGCGCTCACCGATTACGTGGCGCGCCTGTATCTCGGGCAATATGTATCCGTGCGTCACTCCTTGGCCTCCATGATCCGGCGCAGCCCGGCCATCCTATGGAGTACGGTCATCAAATACGTCCTGATCTTTCTCGCGTTCCTGCCCTCCATCATTCCAATTGTCATTGGACAGTCCTGGAATGGCCCCCTGAGCTTCTGGATGATAGTGATCCTGTCGCTCGCGGGATTGCTACTGTTCATGCCGTGGCTCATTCTCGCCGTGCGTTATCTTGTGATGATGCAAGCGGTCATGCTGGAAAAAGTTAGTGGCTTTGCCGCGTTGCGACGTTCGAGCGAGATCATTCGCTACAATCTCGGGAAAAATATCATGCAGTGGGGGGAAACGCGGATCAGCCTGATCCTGCTCGTGATCGGCGTTGCCAATATTCTCGTCATCATCGCCAGTCATCTCCCCCAACTCGTGGCGACAGCCGGTGAAATGTTGCGTGGTAATTTGAGTGCGAACGCCATTACCCCGTCTCCCGTCATCATGACGATCACCCAACTGCTGAACTTCCTCGGCAGCGCGCTCATCGCCCCGCTCTTTGTCACCGGCGGCACGCTCTTTTATTATGACGTCCGCGTGCGCAAGGAAGCCTACGATCTGGAACTTCTCGCCTCTTCCCTGAAACTTGATAACGCCGCCGCACCCGGCAACCTTCGATCGTGAAACGATTACTCCTTCTGCTACTCGGGGGATTCGGGGTGATGATCGCTCCCATGCAGGGTGCAACGGCTGAGACAGCTCCCATCACGGATGCCGCCGCCGTGGCCGATCACTATCGCGCCGTGCTGCAACGCGAGGAATATCGACAGGAACCATCGTTCGATTTTCTGTCGCAGCTCGGCCATTGGGTTGTAGCGGTCCTGCAATCGCTACAGGACTCCTTCCGGCATTATGAATATAGCGGTCAGTTAATTCGCCTTTCCTACGCATTAATGGGCACCATCCTCGCTCTGGGCGTGATTTCACTGCTCTACTGGGGATTGAAATTTTTCCGCCTGCGCTATCTGCTGGCCAGGCCAGCTTCTGAAAAAACGGTGGGCGAACGCTATTCTGTCGCGCCGGAATCGCTGGAAACCGGGATTCGTCAGGCTGTCGCAGCGCAACTCTGGACTACGGCCTTGCTGCTGAGCTGGCGTCAATTCCTCACTCTGCTGGAACGTCACGAACTCGTCCGCGCCGACCGGACGCGCACAAATTGGGAGTACCTCGCACAACTGCAGTCGATGTCCATTCCGACACCGACGCGGGAATTGTGCCAGGAACTCGTTCGACGTTATGATCGCTACATTTACGGTGGGCAACCGGTCACACCCGAAGACTGGGCGCAATGGAACGCCTCACTTTACGCACTCGCGCGCACCTTGAATCTCGACCGGCCCATCCCGGCCTCCAACGCACCATGAAGACGAATGCTTTCTATATTCGTGCGCTGCTCGGCGTGGTGGCATTTACCGCGCTCGTTATTGTACTCTTCGGTCGCAAATCGGGCAGCGGCTCCGATTTCTGGCTCCCCTCCAGTTTCAACGCCGGTCCGCGCGGTCACAAGGCGCTCTACACCACACTCGAGGATCTCCATTGGCCCGTGGGCCGATGGCAAGGTTCTCCGCGTGAACTCTCCGGCACCAATCAAGTCCTGTTATTTGCCCGCAACAGCCTCGGTCGCCGTTACCCACTGCAACCGCTGGAAATCGAACAGCTCCTGAAATGGGTCCATGCCGGCAATACCCTTATTCTGCTCGGAGACTTTGCGGAATCACCGGATGCAAAACCATTACTGGAAACAATCGGCTTTCGCCATCTCAAGCCTGTGGCAGTCAGCAACCGCCTCTATGAACAAAGCAGCGAAATGCTTTCGCGTGAGCGCCTGAGCATGATGCTGCAGGCCCCTGCACCGGAAAACCAGCCCCAGCGCGTGTCCATCGAAAACGCCTATCCTCTGCCCCGTTCTTCGGATCAGGCCAATCGTCTACTCACCGATGGAAAAGCCGATTACGCTATTGAGCAAATGCATGGCGCGGGCCTCATCATTGTAATCGCCAGCGCCTCGCTCCTCGACAACACGTTCCTTTCGCATGCGGACAATCTGCCCTTCGTACTACGACTGCTCCAGCCACAAGGCCGGATGCCGGAAAAAATCTGGTTTGAAGAAGCACACCACGGTTACCGCACCACCTTTGCCCTCACCGACTTATTCCAGCAACCGGGCGTCCAACTCGCCAGCGCGCAGCTCGCCTTCGGTCTGCTTGTCTTCCTCAGCTCGCAACTCATGCGCTTTGGTCCGGTGCGTCCGTTGCACCGCAAGACACCACGCTCCACAATGGAGTTCGTTCATTCCCTCGCCAACTTGTATCGTCGCGCCGACATCCGCAATGACATTGTAAGCGGCCTCTTCCGCGACACCCACCAAGCGATCCTGCGTCGCTTCAATCTCCCCCCCGAGACGAGTCACGAAATTCTGGCCCGACACCTCAAGGAGGCGTTTCCACAACTACCGCCGTGGAAAAAACTGGCACAACGCTTCGATTCCGACGACTACGTTCAGGGATTGCCACCCACCGGCTGGCTGAAAGTTTCCCGCGAACTCATCACCATCAAGAACACCATGCTATGACCACACCCATCACCACCCGATTCGACGCGATCCGCAACGAAATCAAAAAAGTCATCGTCGGTCAGGACACCCTGATCGAGCAGGCCCTCATCGGCTTCCTCGCCGGGGGCCACCTCATTCTCGAGGGCGTCCCCGGTCTCGCCAAGACCCTCTTTGCCCGCGCGTTCGCGGCAAGCCTCGCCCTCGAATTTCGCCGCATCCAATTTACTCCCGATCTGATGCCCTCCGACCTGATCGGAACGAATGTTTTCCAACCCGACAAACAACAGTTCCGTTTCCTTCCCGGTCCCGTGTTCGCCGATGTGCTGCTCGCGGATGAAATCAACCGTACTCCTCCAAAAACACAATCGGCCCTTCTTGAAGCGATGGAAGAACGTCAGGTCACCATCGACGGCACAACGCATCCGCTGCCACCACACTTCTTCGTCATAGCGACGCAAAATCCGATTGAGTACGAAGGCACCTTCCCGCTACCCGAAGCGCAGATCGACCGCTTCCTGATGAAGATCAAAATCAGCTATCCCACCGCAAACGAGGAATTGCAACTACTCAAGAACGGCCCCTCCACCCGCCCCCTCAACGAAGTCATCACCTCCGTGGCCAACCCGGAACATCTCATTGAAGCACGCTTGAGCGTCAATGCCGTGCGGGTCGAGGACAAGGTCTACGATTACCTCCTCAAGCTCATCACCGCCTCGCGGCAACTTCCGCAACTGTCCCTCGGTGCCAGTCCCCGAGCGGCGCAAGGCTGGCTGCAGGCTGCCAAAGTACGGGCCGCGTTGCACGAACGAGACTTCGTCACACCAGACGACCTGAAAGTCCTCTCCGCACCCATTCTACGCCATCGCCTCGTACTCAAGCCCGAGACCGAGATTGAAGGCGTCACGGTCGACCAGATCATCAACCAGTTACTCGCCTCCGTCGAAGTGCCGCGTTAGCCCAACGCCATGATCTTCACCCCGCGCTTTTTCCTCATCCTCGCGTTGAGCATTCTGCTGTCGATCGCTTCGATCTGGCAGCCGGAAAGCGTGGTCATGAGCCTGGCGCTGACGGTCCTGCTCTTCGCGGCCACGCTGCTCGATCTTCTGCTCACGCCGCGACAGCCCCTCACCATCACCAGGGATTGTGCGGCGGCATTCATCCAGGGCGTGAACACCACCGTGAAACTCCGCATACGCAATCGCACGCATCACCGATTGCGTTGTTGGGTGCGGGACGGCACACCGTCCGACTTCCTCAGTCCCGAAGAATCGATTCACGCGTTTCTTGCTCCCCATAGTGACATCGTGGTGGATTATACCGTACGCAGCGAGGAGCGCGGCACTTACAGCTTCAGCGCGATTGATTACCGCGTGTCAGGCCCACTCGGATTGATTCAGCGGCAGGAATCAATCCCCAATTCAGCACAGGTGAATGTCTTCCCAGATATCAGCCTTGCCGGCGCGCGCGATCTCGCGCTGAGTCTTGGTTCACCCTACCTGATGGGACGCCGGCCACTTCTCATGCGCGGAGAAGGTCGCGAATTCGAGTCGCTTCGCGATTATCAACACGACGATGACTACCGTTCGATCGACTGGAAGGCGACCGCGAAAAAAGGCCGGCTCATTTCGCGACAATTCCAGGCCGAACGCGATCAACGCCTGTTGATCCTGATTGATCTCGGCCGCCTGATGAATCCCCGCATCGGGGCTTATCGTAAACTCGACTACGCCATCAACGCCGCCGTGCGCCTCGCCCAGACCGCGCTCGCCAAGGGCGACCTCGTGGGCCTGCTCCTCTTCAGCGACGAGATCGAATTCTATCTACCACCGCACAAGGGCAATACCCAGTTCGCCGCCATCGTGCAAGCACTGGTCTCCGCCCGACCACGGCCAACCGAACCGGATTATCGCACGGTTTTCCACTACGCGGCGCGCCGCAATACCCGACGCACGCTCATGGTCTGCTTCACCGATTTGCTTGATCTTGATATCTCCCAAACGCTCGTCGAAAGCATGGTGCCATTGCAACCGCGCCATCTGCCCATGGCCGTGACGATCAGCGATTCTGATCTTTTAAAGATACTGCATGCCACGCCAGAGGAAGGCATCGACGTGTATCGCCATGTCGCAGCGCAGGAGGTTCTGCATGATTACCAACGGACCATTCGTGCGCTCCAATCCCGCGGTGTTTTGACGGTGAACGTCCCAGCAAATGAACTCACTCCAGCCACACTGAATCGTTATCTGGGAATCAAGCAAAGCGCCCGGCTGTAGCACCTTCCCCTGCAAGGCCAAGTCCTGCTAGTAGCTGTGCGTTTCGAGTTTCACCTTGCCGCGGAAAATCCAGTAAATCGAAGCCGTATACGCCAGCACAAGCGGCACGCCCAAAAGCGCCACAACGAGCATGATCCCGAGCGTTTTTTGAGAAGAAGCCGCATTGTAGATGTTCAGGCTGTTGCCCATGTCCGGCAGGGAAACCACCAGATGCGGAAACATCCCAAGACCAAAGATGCCCATGAGTGTCAGCATCGTCACACAAGAGGAAATAAACGCAAACAAATCGCGCCCCTTGTGAATTTCTCTCGGGATGTTGGCAATCGCAAACATGTTCGCCAGAGCAAGCACACCTGTAACCGGGTACGCGCGAAATACCTCTACCATGTGCGGCACATAGAGCATCGTGGAGAACGACGCAATGGCATAACACATGATGAACGCGATGATCGTATTATTCACCCAGCTGCGAATGCGTTTTTGCAATTCACCCTCGGTTTTCAATGCAAGGTAAATGCACCCGTGCATTGCAAAGAGCGCCACCGTCGTCACCCCCATCCAGATCGCATAGGGATTCAACAGCTCCCAAAATCCGCCGATGTATTCATGCTGCGCATCGAGACGCACACCCCAAGCGATATTACCAATGGCCACGCCAATCAGGAATGAAGACAGAAAACTCCCAACCGTAAAACCAATATCCCACATCTGCCGCCACCAGCGCATCGGCTGCTTGCTGCGGAATTCGATGGCCACCGCTCGAAACAACAACGCAAACAGCAGCAGCATGAAGGCGAGATAAAAGCCGGAAAAGACCGTGGCATATACTTCGGGAAACGCCGCGAAAAGCGCGCCACCACCCGTCACAAGCCAGACCTCATTACCATCCCAGACTGGGCCAATGGAGTTCAGTTGAATACGGCGATCATGATCCTCCTTGTTGAGAAGATGCAGGATACCCACGCCCAGATCGAACCCATCGAGAATGGCGTAGCCTGCAAACAGCACCCCGACGATGCCAAACCAAATCGTATTCAAATCAAGTGGTAACGTCATGCGCGGTGTCCTTCCCGTGGATTGGCGGGATTACCTTCCACAAGCTCCGGAGCATGATCATCAGGACCATGCTGGATCTTATCGTTCAACAGATAGATAAAGAGCGCAATGAGGAGCCCGTAAATCAGCAGGAACATGATCAACGAAGCGAGCACATGCTCGGCCTTCACCGCTTTACTGAGCGCATCGGAAGTCTTGAGCAAACCATAGACAATCCACGGTTGACGCCCCAGCTCCGCGGTATACCAACCAGCCTGATTGGCAATCTGCGGCCCAAGCACCGCGAGCACCATGACTCCCCAGTAATAGCGAATCCATTTATTTTCGCCAAGGAACAGCCATCCACGCCACCAGAGAAAAACTCCCAGCAGACTCAAGCCGATGAGACCCATGCCGATCGCGATCATGAGATGGTACGCCTGAAAAACCGCCTGAATCTTGGGCCGTCCCCACTTTGGATCGATCCGGTCGTAGCCAATAACCGGCTCCTTGAAATTGAGGTGTGTGAGGAAACTCAAAGCGCCGGGCACGCCAATGCCGTGGACTTTTTCGTTTTCCACGTCGACCCAACCCGCCAGGTAAAGCGGCGAGTAGGGCTCCGTTTTGAAGACGCCTTCAAGCGCGGCAAATTTCGCGGGCTGATTTTTATACACACCCTTGGCCGTGCTATCGCCGCTGGCCAGTTGCAGAAGAGAAGCCACAACGGCAAGGGCGAGGCCGAACTTAAACGACGATTTGGCGAATTCGATATGCCGGCGGCGCAGCAAATAATAGGCGCTGACGCTCGTAACCAGAAAGGCTCCCGCGAGCCAGCAACCGAGAATGACATGCGTCAGCCGATCAACCGACGATGGATTGAACACCATTGCCCAGAAATCAACAATCTGCGCGCGCGCCTTCATTCCTTCGCCCACAATGTGATAACCAGCCGGTGTCTGCATCCACGAGTTCGCCACCACGATCCAGACCGCGCTGAAGTGCGATCCAAAGCACACCATGCACGTGGCAAAGAAATGAAGCTTGGGCCCGACCTTATTCCAACCGAAGAGCAGCAGCGCGAGGAACCCGGATTCCAGAAAGAATGCGAAGATCCCCTCCGCCGCCAAAGCGCTGCCGAAGACATCGCCCACGTAGCGCGAGTAGGTCGCCCAGTTCGTGCCAAACTCAAACTCCATGACAATGCCCGTGGCGACACCCAGCGCGAAGATGAGACCGAAAATGCGCGTCCAGAATCGCGCCATCTGCTCGTAGAGCGGATTACGCGTCTTGAGATACGCCGCCTCGATGAAAACGAGGATCAACCCGAGACCAATCGTGAGCGGAGGAAAGATGTAGTGAATCGAAATGGTGACCGCAAACTGAATACGCGATAAAATTTCTACGTCCACGAATGTGGACGATAGCCGAAATCAGCCGGGGCTAAAGGGAATTCTTCGCAACAGCTCTACGCCACGTAGGGCTGCCCAAGGAAACCGGACATATTGATGAACTCGTAGTCACGGTCCAGGAGACGATCGAGAATGTTCGGCACCGCATCTGCCGTCTGCATGTGCAAATCGTGGCACAGAATGATGGAGCCGGGGCGGGCCTGCGTGACGATCGTATCGGTGATGCGTTGCGCGCCGGGTTGCGCCCAGTCGCGAGGATCGACACTCCACATCGCGATACCGAGACCGAGATCTTTCGCGATATGTGATTTGTTGCGGAATGCTCCGTAAGGCGGACGCAGCCAGACGGGAGTATATCCCGTGGCCTTGTAAATCGCATCCTGACAGGTGAGCAGTTCCTCGCGCACGCGATCATCGGAAAGTGAATCCAGCTTCGGGTGCGTGTAGCTGTGATTGCAAAGCTCATGCCCCTCATCGAACACACGTTTGGCGAGGTCGGGATTATTTTTGACATTGCGGCCGATCATGAAAAAGCTGGCGCGAAGATCGCGCTTTTTAAGCTCGGTGAGCACCCGTTCGGTGACGCCCGGAGTCGGGCCGTCATCAAATGTGATCGCCAGGCGATTACCAAAACCAGGGCCGCTATTGACCGAGATGGGCTTGAGGTCGCCGGAAACTCCGGTGGGCGTGGAGAGCACGGGCGACATCTGCCCAAGCGCTTCGACCAAGCTTCCACCGACACTGAAGGCAGCGACGGAGACCCCCAACTGCTTCAGAAATTGCGACCGCGAGATATTCATTTGCATATCACTCTAGAACTGGAACGGCATATTGTCTATTTTTCCTTAATCCGAGACAGGGAAATTCGCGCAGCTTATAGAGACCAGATGCACAAAGAAGGTTTTCTAACACAGCTTGCTCAAAAGAGCACCGGAGATTACAAGTGACCGCTGACTTCTCAAGCGCAAGCACTTACACCTTCCCGGCAAACATCCCTATTACCGGCTACTTGCGACGAACTCCAAAGGAATAGCCCTTGCCAGCGCGACCACCGCGCACGTTGTGCGCTCCCGCACTGGCAGACTTGGTCGAGTCGAGCACGACGGAGTAAACATAGGCGAAATTCTCCAGCTTTACGCGCGGAATCGATTGGCCGATGAACCGCTCGATGGACGCCACATCAGGCGCTTCGTCCGCCGTCATCAGCGTAAACGCGTCACCCGTCGCTTCCGCGCGCCCCGTGCGGCCGATGCGATGCACATAATCTTCCGGATGCTGAGGCACGTCGTAATTGATCACATGGCTGATGCCGCTGACATCAAGACCGCGCGCCGCAATATCGGTGGCGACCATGACTTCGTACTTGCCCGAGCGAAAGCCTGCAAGGGCTTCAAGCCGCTCGTTCTGACTGCGATTGGAGTGGAGCACCGCAACCGCATGATTCAGCGCCTTCAACTGCGACGCGACACGATCCGCGGCATGCTTGGTACGGGTGAAAATGAGAACGGAATCGTAATGTGTCCGCTCAAGCAACGCCAGAAGCAGCTCAAACTTCTGCGTGCCTGCCACGGGGTAGATGGCATGCTTGACCGATTCCGCAACGGATCGACGCTGACCGATCTCGATCGACTGCGGTTCCTTCAAGGCCCACTCGCACAACCCGGCGATTTCCGGCGGCATGGTCGCGGAAAAAAGACAAGTCTGGCGTTGCTTACGGCACTTCTCAATGATCCGGCGCACATCGGGCATGAAACCCATGTCGAGCATGCGATCCGCCTCATCCAGCACGAGATGTTCGATCGTTCCGAGATCGATATTGCCCTGCTCCATGTGATCGAGCAATCGGCCCGGAGTCGCAACGAGAATATCAGTACCGCGCTTCAACTCTTCCAACTGCTTGCCGTAACCGACACCACCATAAATCACCACCGTGCGAAGATTGGAGAAACGGGAATAGTCGCGAAAAGCCGTCTCGACCTGCGCCGCGAGTTCGCGTGTGGGTTCGAGAATGAGCGCACGCAATCCGCCGTGCTTCGCCAGCTTGGTAAGAATCGGGAGAGCAAACGCCGCGGTTTTACCCGTGCCGGTTTGCGAAGCGCCAATGATATCGGCTCCACTCAATACGAGCGGAATGGCGCGGAGTTGAATGGGCGTCGGATCGATGTAACCCATCGACTGGACGCCGTGGACTACATCATCGGAAAGGCCCAAGTTTTGAAAAGACATTCGGTTAGAATAACGGATCCTCCGGCATTAGCGAGAGGAAAGACGAGACGTAACCACGCCCTCAGATTGCGTTGATTGGTGCCCATTTCCGCTCTTGCCTTGGCGTCCCCCAATCTGTCACGCTGGCAATCATGAAACGGTGGCTGAAGCGGGGCGGGATCGCGTTCGGGGTGCTGGTGCTGCTGATCGTGGCGTTTTATCTGGAGGAGAACTGGCGCGGCGCGCGCCTGTGGGCCGAGACCAAGGCCCAGTACGAAGCGAAGGGTTTTAGCTTCGATCCGAAAGCACTCATTCCTCCGCCCGTGCCGGATGAACAGAATTTTGCGAAGAGTGAGATTTGGCAGCACCTGCTCGCTTCCCGAGATCCTAAAAAAGAAATCCGCCCGCAAAGCAGCTTGATGGACGCCAGGAAAATCCTGCAAGAATGGCGCACCGCAAATAAGGTCCGGCCTAACTGGGAGCTTGGACAGAAACCGATCTCGCCGCCCTTGGCACTTTTGGATTCGATTCAAGGCGAATTGAATCAACTTTACGCAGCCGCCAATGAGCGCTCTCAATGCCAATTTTCATTCGATTTGAATTTCCCCTTTCCTCCCGCAACGCCTTTGCCGGAATTAGGCCCCGCCATGAATGTCGCGCAAATCGTGCAAGCGCATGCTTTGGCCTCCTTGAATAACAAAGACACGATCACCGCGCTACGGGATATTTCCATCTGCTATCTACTGGCTCAGGGAGGTGGACAACAGCCGACACTCATTTCCGGATTGTCGACAGGCGCGATCGCCCTGATACCACTGCCTACCCTCTGGAGTGGAATCGAATCGCATCAATGGTCCGACTCTGATCTATCCCATCTGCAATCGCTCCTAGGGTCGATCAATCTATTCCAAACCTATCGCACCTCCATGAGGGGCGAACTCACCGTCTATTTTATCGGGACAATAGATTGGTTTAAAAAACATCGACTGGGCACTTCGAAAGAATTCGCTGCTCTAGCTTCACTCGGGGGAGAGTTGGATTCCGATTGGTCAAAATGGCCTAATCCTTGCAGTATGATTCTGTCAATCAGCCCCTCGGGTTGGTACGACGAAACAAAAGCCATCGCTACACCCTGCTATATAGACCACTTTTTGAATGTGCTCGATTCAGACCAACGCCGTTTTTCTCCCGAGAAAAACTTCTCTCAAAAAGATTTATGGGCCCTGCGCTCCTATCAACCGACTCGAGCCATTTTCAGTCTTTCTTTACCCGCCCTGAATGAAGCTGGTTCTCGCTTTGCCAAAGCACAAAGCCAACTCGATCTGGCTCGCGTGGCTTGCGGGTTGGAGCGGTACCGACTGGCGAACGGGAAATATCCGGCGGCGTTGGCGGAGCTGGAGCCGAAGTTCATAGATCAGGTGCCGCACGATTTGTGTAATGCCGAGCCGTTGCATTACCGGGTGGAGGCAGATGGAAATTACGCGCTCTATTCGGTGGGATTCAATGGCGTGGATGATGGAGGCCAAGTCGTGATGAAGAAGGAGTTCGCGACGGCAATCGATCCAAAGCAGGGCGATTGGGTATGGCCGCGATTGAAGCGGTAGAGAGACCGATGAAGCCAACGACGCGCCGATCAAATCAGCACACCGTTTTTCCCCTGCGCCTTTGGCGCGCTCGGCGAGAAACCTTCCTTACTTGAGGGAAGGAAGCATCTCGAGCGCCTGCTTGTTGGTGGGCGCTTTCTTGAGCAGGAAGAGGAGCCGTTCCATCTGGGCCTGGATGGGCTGTCCGTGGAGTCCGCGGCGGATGATGGCAACCTTTTCAAGAATATCTGGGGCAAGAAGCAATTCCTCGCGGCGGGTGCCCGACTTTTCGATGTCGATGGCGGGGAAAACGCGGACGTCGGAAAGCTTGCGGTCGAGCACAATTTCCATGTTACCGGTACCCTTGAATTCCTGGAAGATGACTTCGTCCATCTTGGAACCGGTATCGATGAGCGCCGTCGCCACGATGGTGAGCGCGCCCGCTTCTTCAGTCTGCCGGGCAGCGGCGAAAATCTTGCGGGGGATTTCCATGCCGCGGGAGTCCATACCGCCGGAAAGCGTGCGACCGTTGCCCTTGGTGGCGCTGTTAAACGCGCGACCGAGGCGGGTCAAGGAATCGAGCAGCATGAACACGTCGCGACCACTCTCGACGAGGCGCTTGGCGCGCTCGATGACGAGCTTGGAGAGGCGGACGTGGCTGGCGATGTCCTGATCGTTGGAGGAGGACCAGAGTTCGCCACGGCCCTTGATGAATTGACGGAAATCGGTGACTTCCTCGGGGCGTTCGTCGACGAGGACGATCATGAGGTGGGTCTTCGGGTGATTGGTAGCCACGCCCTCGGCGATGGCCTGCATGAGCATCGTCTTGCCGGTGCGGGGCGGGGCGACGATCATGGCGCGTTGGCCGTGGCCAATCGGGGTCATGAGATCGACCACGCGGGTGGAAAGTTTGTCGCCGGCGGTTTCCATCTTCACCCAGCGGTTGGGGTTGATGGTGGTGAGCTCTTCAAAGGGAAGCTGCTTCTTGTATTCCTCGACAGTCTTGCCGTTGAGCGTCTGGAGTTCGACGAGTTGCGGGCCGCGCCCGTTCATGGCGCTCATGCCGGCGATTTCGACACCATCGCGCAGACCGTTACGCTTGATAGCGTCCGGCGGAACGAAGACATCATTCGGCGTGACCGAGGCGACCTTTTCAGGCTTCCTCAGAAAACCGTAACCTTTATCGTGAACCTCTAAAATACCCGATACGGGTGTAGTCTCTGACATGGTATAACTAGGCAAGTGATAAGCACCCCTGCTGGAAAGCAGAGCGGGACGCAACGTGTCCCAAGACCCATCGAACTGAAAAAACTACTAACAGAATCCCTGTAGGGATGCAAGGAGAGTTTATAGGCAAGGCGAAAAAGTACCTCTGGCATGAGAGGTTACAACGGTGGCAAATGCGAGGGGATATTTCAGTTAATTGAGATTCTTTTTGTCTTGTATCCCTTCGTATCCCTGCCAGCATGCCGATTCAGATACGGATCATTGGTTACTCTTCAAGCTTAGTGGTCGTCAGTTGAGTCAAGCTCGTTGATGATTCGAGTCCCAACGTGAGGGACCAGCTTCCGAAGCTGCCGGAGATCTGAACAAACAAAACATCAGCATGAGCACCAAACTCTACGTCGGGAATATCCCGTTCAAAGTCACCGAAGGCGATCTGCAGGACCTCTTCGCCCAGCATGGTTCCGTTGCCTCCGTGGATCTGATCATGGACAAGATGACCGGCCGTCCGCGCGGATTCGCGTTCGTCACCATGGCAACTCCCGAAGATGCCCAAAAGGCGATCAGCGCCCTCCATGGCCAGAGCTACGAAGGCCGCGATCTGACGGTTAATGAAGCTCGCCCCCGCGAAGACCGCCCTCCCCGCTCCTATGGTGGTGGTGGTGGACACGGCGGAGGCCATGGTGGTGGCGGACGTGGTGGTGATCGCGGCGACCGTCGCGAACGTCGCTACTAAACGACTCCACGCGCTTTTCGCGTTACGCTCGTCAATGTCCGGTGTGCCTCGCGCACCGGACCAGTATTCCCCCCATCCCGCGTCTCTTTATGGCGTGGCCAACACAAAGTACCAACGCGGGTCCGTTGATGGAATCACACCCGTGATGTTTTCGACATGGCTGTCGCAAAACAAGTAATTCGCTGACGTCTTCGGATGACGCCGGATCAATTCGCCTCCCCCCGTCATTGTCGGCGTATAGCTCTCACCGTTCTTGGCGATTTCCACCACGAGAAAGGTCTGCGACGCCGGAACAACCAGCCGTCGTCGCTGCCAGGCCACCGAACTCGGAAGCATATAGCCATTGAGCGCGTAGGACACGCCGCGCGCCTCCACCGGCTTGAGTGAAGGACAAACGAAAATGCCAGCCGCTCGCGGCAAGGGTGAGGGCCCCATCGAGTTATCCGGCATGGAAAGATACTCCTTCAATTTCCACATCCATGTCGTCGAACCTTCTCCCGCCGTCCCGTCGTAGATCATGGGGTAAAGCTGGTTGTGATCATCGGCGTAACTGTTGAGCGCTACGCCGATTTGTCGCAGATTGGAGGAACATTTCGTCGCACGGGAATTCTCCAGCATGCGACTACCCATAGGCATTAGAAATCCAACCAAGATGACGATAATTGCCACGACGACCAGAAGTTCGATCACCGTGAAAGCCTGAGTCGGTGATTTCATAGCGCTCCTCCTGGGCATTAAGCGCTCTCGCGAACCACGATTTCTCCGCGCACATTGATGCGGGCAAACCCCGTAAACGTTCCCGCCACGGTCGCTTTCAAGGCTTCAAATTCTTTGCGCCCAATTTCCTCGTAAGGCACATGATACGTCGTCAAAGGCACCGCTGAGGTGCGTGCAATGGCCACATCATCGGTGCCGATCACCTTCAAATCCTGGGGCACGCGCAGTCCCCGCTCCAACGCCGCCTGGATCAAAGCCACGGCAATGCCGTCACTCGGACACACCACGCCTTCCATCCCGCGATCCTCGGAAAGATACTGGCGCGCCAACGCCAGCGGTTCTTTCTGCGGATCGTCGTAATTCGGATGCATCGTCGCTTCGAGCAATTCCCACTTGGGATTCGACGCCAAGCCAGCCTCTTCCAAGGCCCATTGATAACCGGCGTAATACTTCTCCATCGCCCCGGCGTTGTTGGCCAGAAATCCGATTTTTTTCACGCCGCGCCGGATCAGATAATTCGTCACTGCATAACCAGCATGAAAAGCATCGATACCCACCGAAGGATTATCGACCCCGGCCAATCGCATTCCCGAAAGCACAATCGGCACGGGGCAGCTGATCACCTTTTGGGCAAAGCGCGTGTGCTCCTCCGGCGTCAGCAAAACCGGATGCACCACGGCGCCGTTCACCGCAAACTCCGAAATCCGGCCTAAAAATTCGAGCTCCTTCTCGCAGTCCGTCCCCGTGGTGATGGTCAATACACGACAGTCCGCCTCAATCGCCGCATCCTGAAATCCGCGCACCGTGCGCAGAATCGCCTCATGCTTTTCACTCGGATAGACAAAGGCCAGCGCCTCCAACTTGATACTCGACTTCGCGGCCGGGGTGGCCGCCGCAATGCGAATCACCTTCGTTCCGGCACGGGGCCGACGCTCCACCCAACCGTCATGCGCCAATAAGGACAGCGCTTTGCTGATGGTCGCCACACTGCAATTAAACCGGGCGGCCAGTTCATGCTCCGTCGGCAAACGGTCGCCAATCTGGTGATTCTCCTGAATCTCCCGACGGAGGATTTCATGAACCGTGTGCAGCTTGGAGGAGGAAGATTGGCTCATGCTCCACAGCTTCCCAACTTCCACTTCCACCGTCAATATTGAACCATTTAATAGAAAAATAAACTGCTTATTGACTTATGTAAAAGATCGCGCCCCTTCTCACACATCGCATTCTTTTTAACCTGAAGGCTTTAACTTAGATCGAAATTTCTCGATGATGGCATTTTTTTTCGCCACTTCGTCTTCGAGACACTTGGTGTAGTCGCGCAACCCCTGCACCTCAGTCTGCAAAGTGTTACACTGGTTGATCTTGGCATGAAGGGCTTGAGTCTCCGCGAAGAGCTCGATCTCCTTCATCTGGAGAGCAATGTTGGCAGAGAAAATGCCCTCGTGGAAAAGGATCAGTTGCCGAAATTGCTCGGCAAACAGCGCCGGGAATTCGACCGCTATCTTTTGAATCGCGGCGACGAAGGTCTGGTTCATATGAGCGGAATCCTTGCTCATGTTGTCTTCATGCACGCGATAGTAGGCCAGCTTTTCGTCCAAGTAGCAGCAAAGCTGGTTGTGCCCCGCCAGACGCAGCCAGAGTTCATAGTCCGCATGGCCGTCGAGCTTGGGCGTGAATCCGCCGAATTGCTCGATCGTTTCCCTGCGAATTAACGGGCAAATGGGCGGAAAGAAGCCTCCGATCAATAACGATCCAAAGATATTTCCGGTGAGTATTTTCCGGGCGGTACCAACAGTGACCTGATTGATGGACACACCGAAGTCGTCCTGCACATGGATGATGTCGCAGTAATTGTAAGCGTACTGCAAATTTTCATCCAAATGCCGCGCTTGGACTTCCAACTTGGCGGGATGCAGATAATCGTCCGCGTCGAGGAACTGGAGATATTTTCCTTTTGCGAAACGGATCCCGGCATTGCGCGCATTGGCCAGTCCGCCATTGACCTGCTCGTGATAGCGAAAGTGATACCGGCCTGCCAGCGCCGCGCAAATTTCCTGCGTGTCGTCGCTCGAACCATCGTTAACGACGATGACTTCCACTCCGGGGAGTGTCTGCTCGGCGCAACTCCGCAGTGCGCGCTCAAGATAGCGGCCCTGATTGTAGCAGGGGATAATGACGGACACCGGGTTACTCATGAATTCGCTCCTAATGACAGGTTCTCTCCCAAGTTTTCATCAACCGACCTTGTAAGCCGAGGGCTTGATCCCAATCGAAACCCGGCAGCAATGATACCTCGAAAGGTGACGTGAGCGTAGCAAGCATTTTCCAGTATTTCTCTTTTGCCTCTGCCTCGGCCAACATGGAAAAACAAAGTGCCGCGATGACTTGATACAGGCGCTGACGATACGATCGAACTTCGGAATTTTCCGTCACGCCAAGCTCTCTCGCGATGCGCGCGTTCTCTTCGGCAATGCCAGCGCGTTCGATATAGACTGACTCAATGATCTGAAAGGCCGTCACCAGATTGGTCGGCACCTCCACCCCCGGAGCCAGTTTCGCGCAGACCCACTGCAAAACGCGAAGCGTGAGACCGGGCAGGCGCTCCACCTCATCCATCACGGCATCGAAATCGACCGCGAAGGGCTCCAGCTTGTTTCGGTAACCGCGGAGGATCAAATCACGATCCATCTCACTCAACTCCGGGTACGCCTTGAGCAACTCCGCAAGGCGCGCGGCCCGTTTTGCGTAGGAGACATCATAGGCTCCCCACGCAATGAGAAGCGCGTCCCCCAAAGCGATGGAGGCTTTGACGAATTGATAGGCGAAATAAGTGCGGCGCTCGTCTTTCACGAACAATCGGTTGTCTCGATGCCCAAGTTCCGTGGTGAGAAAGCCAGCCATGCGATTGTAAATCAACTGACAGGCGTCATAGACCGGAATTTCATTACCATGATAAAATGGCAACCGATCAAAGATGGTCTTATCCCCCCACAGTACACGGGAGCCATGGCGCAAATCAAAATTGAGCTGCGAAATACTCCAGTGCCCATCGAACAATCCGGTGACGCCAATATCGACATAATCCATCTTGAACTGGTCCGCCAGCTTTTGCCCCAGCTCCTTGACATTCACATCCGGAGGTTGTTTGACAATGACCCCGATGTCGTAGTCATTGATCGCCTGAAATCCCTCCGGGGATTTGCGCACCGTCCCTTCTCCCCTCCCAAATCCGCCTGTGAGATAAATGGATTTGGCATCTGGAATCGCCGCGCGAATCTCATCCACGGCGGTGGAAATTTGCGCCCGGACGAACGGTTCGGCTTCCGGCGTCAAGGTCAACTGTTGTCCAACGTCCATCGGACATGCCGTGATGGAGGGAATCTTCAACGTTGTCGGATGTTGGATTCCGAGATTCTCCAGCAGAAGCGGAAAGAGATTCCATGATTGAAATTCCTCATCAAATCGTCCCTGCACGCTTCCGTTGGAGCGGTGGTAGATGATCGCTCCCCGATTATCGAGACCGGCGGGATCGTAGCCGTGCATCCCCTGGATGGAACAACGTGGTGAGAAATCGAAAAAGTTCGGTTGAATAACCGCGCCGGGATGCGCCATGAAAATCAGTTCCGCATTCGCCAGCTTGCACTTGGCGATTCGAAACTTGGCAAGATCAGGCTCCTTCAACACATAACCGCTCGGCATTGCCTCCAGCGTCGCGGTGATACGACGACGCGCTTCCGCATGCCGAAACCAGAATCGCGCCATCGTCGAGTCAAGAAAGCAATTGTAATCGTGCTTCAACTTCAACCCGGTCTTCTGCAACTGCGCCCATACGTCGATCTGTCGGGTGATGTTCACCATGCCGTGATCGCCGAAGAGAATGAACGACAGATTGCCCCCACTGACCTTGAGACAATGCTTATGCAACGCTTGGATGCAGTGATCCGTGTTTTGAATGGTCTCATGCACCTCGCGCGATTCGGCTCCAAATTGATGACCGCGCGAGTCGAGCTCCATCAGGTGAATATAGACAAATTCGTGTTCCGCCTTGATCTCGGAAATGCAATGGCGGGTCAAACCCTTGTCGTCGTTCGGATGGATTGCGTCCGTGTAGGGCCAGGAACATTGGAACCACTTTTTTCCCGACTGCTCGACCAGATCGAAAATGGAAGTGTAGTTCTTGCCCTTTTCCCATGGCGCATAGCGCTCGCTGATGTTGAACTGATCCACGATCGTGAGCGGAATATCGAGCGAGGAGAGATAGTGTTTCCCGAAGGGTGGGACGTAACGCCGTGCTCCATTGCGCACCGCCGTGCGCAAGGTCGAATCCTTGCCGAAGATCACTTCACGCGGCAACCTCGACAAGCCATGGCCCAGCGTGAAAGGAGAACCCTCCGGATCTTCATGGAACATGTGGGTATAACCGGACTCTTCCGGGGTGAGCCCACCGAAGTAAGCATCCCTCGGGACAAATCCAAATGGCTCGATGAAATTTCCACGCACGCCCTGCAGCGCAAGGCTTTTGATAAAGTCCGTCCGATCGGGGTAATCCCAGCGGAATGCATCAATGAGAATCAGAACGACCATAGGGATACAACCGATTCACCATCACACCTTTTCCAGCACAACCGCCGTTTGGTGCCCATGGATCCCGGGCAAAATATCGACCACCTTCAACCACTTCGACCAAATGCGGCGGATGTAATTGACATGGTGAAAAACGTTGCAGTTGTATTCATTCGAGTTGGGGCTGTACTCATAAACCAACCGCTCTTCGGGCATCGGCGCACCCTTGACGTAGTGACGCCCAAAATCGGGCGAGTCCATCAGGACACGATAGACAGACATCTTCTCGACGTTGAGCCAGCTCGTTTCATCGTGAATGGTCAAATAAGCTTTCCCGCCCGGCTTGAGGATGCGTCTGATCTCTGCCAACCAGCTCAATTCATACACATCGATATGCGTGAATACCGAAAAGGCGTAGATCAAATCGCATTCATTTTCCGCCAGCATGAAATAAGGCAGCGCAGAGAGCTTGATCGCGCGGGTATTTTCCGGGAAATAACGCGTGATGTAGTCGACATGATTAATGTTGAGTTCGGCAACAGTCACTCGCCACTCCGTGGAACCATTGGCAAAGAAGCGCGCGACACGTCCTGAAGCACCACCGAAATCGATAATGTGTGCCCGCTCCGGGAGTGGGCCGACATGCTCGAGAATGGTTCGATAATCGGACAAGCCACTCAACCAGTAATCGAAGTGATAGGAGCCTTGATAACCTTCACGATCCTCCGTAGCAGGAATCGGAATCCGGTCTTTCTTGAGAAATTCCTTGAGCAGATGGGCGAGCGCCGGGTTATTGCGATGCATGGCCGTCTTACCCGGGCCTCCCTGCTTGCAAAGTTCCATCGGCAGCCCAACAGTCGGGAAAAGAGCTCTACGTTCGTCAAAAATACTTTTCATGTGACATCCTTCCCATTCCCTCCGGTTACGGCCCGTTTTTGATCGGTGCGCAACCTCATTTGTTTTTCTGGTAGTGGAGCGGGATAAGTAAGTGCTGAATGATCGACTCCAGCGACAGGCTTTTCTGGTTCTTGAAATAGGTCTCCAAAAGGGCCTTGTGGAGCGAGACGTAATTGATCCGCTTGGTGAGGTTTTGCTGGTGGTTGCGGTAATAGAAAAGCGGCTCCGGGATCACGTCAAGGGTGCAACCGTTCAAGCACATGGAAGCCCAAAGCTCCCAATCATCGTGGCTGGTCGCTCCGGTCGTCTTGTATCCGCCAATGGATTCAAACGCCGCCTTCCTGACGCAGGCATTGGTGTCGCCAAACACATTCTCGAGGATGCTTAATTCCAGCACCGGACCAACGGGACGGAAAATTGTGGTGATCGACGTTTTGTCGTCGGGCATGGCATCGCCGCTAAATCCTTGCGCTTCGCAGGTGATGACGTCGAGTTTTGTCGTGGCCATGGCCTTCATGAAAGTCGAGATCATGTGCGGCTTGGCCACATTGTCCGGGTCCATGAAAATAATGTAATCGGTCTTGGCATGGCTTACGGCAAAGTTACGCCCCTTGCGCACGCCCTCATCGGCTTTTTCGAGAAAGCGCCACCCGCGGGGCGAATATTCCTGACGCATTTTCTCGAAGACCTCGATGGAGTAGGGATCAGTGCTGCCGTCATTGACCACGAGCACTTCGAAGTTTTTGTAATCGTTATTGCGAAGCGAGGTCAGCAACTGCGGCAGGAATTTGCCGTAGTTAAAATAGGCGATGCACACGGTTACCGCAGGATTTTCGGTGATGTCAGGCCGGGCAGAAGGCGCGCAAAGTTCTTCCGAGTAGTCGATCCAATCCTTTTGTGTCTGATTGCTCGAATAGAGATTGCGAATGGCGTTGGTGCGCTCGACGCGGGTGGTGATAGCCTCCACCAGCGATTTGCGATTGGTGTCGAATATCGCTTCGGGACTGACCATTTCAGGCATGCCACCCATGGACGAAGTGAGAAAAGGAATTTCGTTCTCCAGACACTCCAGGACCGTGTAGGGATAGTTGTCGAGCATCGAGGGCATAATGGCGATCGCTCCGACCTTCTTGATAAAACGGATCGCCTGGAAGGCATCGAAATCGTCGACGATCTTGATCGTGATCCCCTGCGCCTGCCACGACTCGATTATGGGCTTGAGATAGTACATGGAATTCACGCCGCTCTGAGCTTCCCCAATCTTGCCTAGGAAGGTGATGCGTTTGATGCCGTGATTTCCTCCCGACTTCAGAATGTGAGTGATCGCTTCCGTGAAAAGCTCCAGCCCCTTGCGCGTCTCCAACCGCCCAAAGAAGACGAGATGCGAGGGATCTTTGGCCGCGTAACTGGCCGGTGGCTTTTCCGGCGTCACGTCCGTGCGGATGAGATAACGGATTAATCGTTTCTTCTCGGGGATGCGATACCCCTTCGATGCCATCCAGTCAAACATCGCCTGGCTCGGCGCCCAAACCGCATCGGCATGCTCAATCGCATACCGTTCCATATAATCCAGTTTCAAATCAGCCACGGCATTGCGCGCCCACAATTGCATCGCTTCCCGCGACCAGCGAGAGGGGCTGTGCATGGCCACGACCAATTTCGTATGAGCGAATGCAATACCCATCCGCTTGGCCTGAATCGAGGCAAAGCCGTCCCCCTGCCAATCCTGAAAGTGGACGACGCTGTAGGACTGCCTCTTGAGGTAATGGTAAATCTGGTCGGACGTCACGCCCGGCCCCTCGATTCCATAATAGGGCGGAGCCTTGCCGCAAACCTCCTGCATGGCGAGAAATTCCACCTGATGCTTTTGGTAAAGCGCCTTGCTCTCTTCGACGGCGGTAAACGTAAAGGGTCCAGTGTACAGGACACTGATTTTGTATCCCCGGCTGGCAAGAAAAAGCGCCAGCCAATAGCAGGCGGTGCCAATGCCACCATTCTTCATCGGACCCACGATGTCAGGCGTAACAATGCAGATCTTCTTGTCCATGGTTTCAGATGGGAATCGGTATCGCCAGCGCAAATCTTTAGAGGATATCGGCATTTTTTTCCTCGTGGCATTGTTTGCCGCGAAATCCCGCCCCAATGTACCGATGAATGGGGTTAGCACCCATGGCGTTACCCGACCCAGGCTCCGATCTGCACTGCATCATCTGGCACACGGAAGGCACCGCAATCAGCGGCCTCTTCTCGTGGATGCATCGGCTTAAGCAAACGCTGCCCGCGGCTCACGTCCGGCTTGAATTGGCCAGCATGGAGATTCAGCCCTTTCGTTTCACTCAGGTCGCCGACATCGACGCGTTTTATGATCACCGCATTCGCACGGGACTCGAACTCGTCGCGTTTCTCAAGAAAAACCGCAGCGCCATTCACCTGATCAATCACGCCTTCGATTACGTCACCCTCGCGCAAAAACTCAGCCCCCCCCTTCTCGCGCAGAGCCGCCTCGTCGGGATTTGTCATACCGACCAGGATTACTATTATCAAAATCTCCAACAGGTGGATGCCCACCTGCGCGGCATCATCGCGGTCAGTCCGCTCTGCGCGCTCAAGCTGGGCCGGCAGCTCCCGCATCGCGCGGGGACAATACCCATTCTGCCCGACTGGGACATGCCCATCCCGCCCCCACGTATTCACTCCCCATCACCTCAGGCACCCTTGCGCCTGCTCTTCAACGGACGCCTGCTCCACCTGCAAAAACGGGTACTGGATATTCCTCCATTACTGGAACTCCTCGCCCGGCGCGGCGTTCCCGCCGAGTTGACCGTTGCCGGGGATGGCCCTGATCTCCCCAAGTTGCAATCCGCCTTGCACGCGCAAACCTCCATTCCGGTGCGCTTCACCGGAGCGCTGCCTCCGTGGGAAATGAACGCGTTGCTCGAATCGCACGATCTTTTCCTGCAACTCTCGGAATTCGAAGGCGCGAGTGTGAGCCTGATGGAGGCCATGCTGCACGGCCTCGCCCCGGTGGTGACCGCCATCGACAGCGGAACGGAATTATTGATCGACGAGGTGAACGCGCTGCTCGCGCCGGTCGGTCATCTGGAAGCCATCGCCGATCGCATCGAATCGCTGCACCACCAACGTCCGCGCATTGCACGATTGGCCCAAGCCGCCTACGAAACCGCCGCGACCCACCTGCGGGAATTGAATTACCCGCAACGCTTCGCGTCGTATATGGCCCAATTCACCACGTAACCGCCGGGCAGTCCCAGCGGCTACTCCATGCCGATTTCGATGCTTTCGACGTAGAGCGTACCCTGCACTTTTTCCAGACCGATGGCGAGCTTGGCGGAAACAATGTTCTCCGGCACACGCCAGGTCCAATTGACATCGGTCCAGTCGAAGGTACCCACCGATGTCGGAGCTTGCGGATAATCCATCTTTGCTTCCGCGTTCTGGAGTTGCAACATGACCTTCACACCATTCCACGGTTTCGGTTTTTCAGAAATCGCCTCGCCTTTGAGACGCGCCTTGATCCGGATCGTGTGACCGCGGAACTTTTCCACCGGTAATACGGCGACATGCATGATCGATCCATTCGCATCGGGCGCCACAATCTTAGCCGCATTCTTGCCGCTGCCCGTATCCACCTTCGGCTCCGGATTCCACTTCATGCCGGAGGTTCCGTCCCACCGTTCCGTCATCAACACGGTGGCCGTTACTGCTTTCGGCGCAGCGCTCGCCAAAGCCGCCGCGTCCGCTGCGGCCGCCGCAGCCGGATCAGTGTACGCCTGCCACAGGGCATCGGCGTAGGCCTGCATGCCCTTGTCACCCGGATGCCAGTTGACCCCCGCGTGTGTAAAACGCTTTTCAGCCCCGGCGCGATTCGTCATATCGCGATTGGCCGCCACGAGACTGACATAGGTTGCTCCGTGCTTCTGGCACAGCTCGCGAATGGGGATATCCTTCGGTCCATTAGCGTTGGGCTGCCCCCACACCCCGAAACAGAAAATGCGCACGTTCGGATTACCCGCCTTGAGCGCCTGGATGATCGATTCATACGGTGCCTTGTATGCCGCTTCGCTGGTGTCCTTGTCATTTTCACCGAGCTGGATGACGGCGAGATCCGCGCCCACCGCCTGAATCTTATCCTTCACGGCGCCCTTCCCCGTAATCGTACCGCCACCCTCGGCGAAGACGATGAGTTGTGGCGCTTTGCCCCCTTGCGATTCCGTCAGCTTCGCCAGGAAAAGATGTACATAATCCTTATCCTCGCTCGACGCCGCCATGCCCCAATTGCCCGACCAACCGAGCGATTCGACGGCAGGACCATGCTTGGAAATACTATCCCCGAGAATGATCAATTTCTCCACCACCGGCGCAGCCGTAAGTGAGGAGGAAGCTGTGAGCACGCTTATGGCCCCGGAAAGCAGGACCGTCTTCAGAGTCGTTTTCATGGTGAGGAAAAGGCAATAAAAGAGATTATTCGATTAATTAATTATCAAATAGAACGCCCTCATCTTGAGCGATAGGGATGATTCTGACAACTCCTAAACACCGTCATCCAAACTCTGACAACA
Organism: Verrucomicrobium sp.; assembly: GCA_017849585.1. GTDB lineage: Bacteria > Verrucomicrobiota > Verrucomicrobiia > Methylacidiphilales > UBA1321 > UBA1321. The sequence continues at coordinate 201,329 of JAFIGT010000039.1, read as the reverse complement.
AAGACTAGCGTCGACGGCATCGATAGCCAAAGGTGGCCAGCGCCGAAATCGCCACCAGCGCCCATGCCGCCGGCTCTGGAACGTTACTGATGGAGACGTTATCAAAATTCACCGTAGCGATATCATCCGTACCCGTCACGAACATCAGATTGTAGGCGGGGTCCGCATTCACTAACAACCCGCTCGAAGTGCTGTTCGGCACCCATGGCAAGGTCACCCCATTTACCGTGGAAGTCAGATCAGTGACCACACCCGTCGTACTGGTGATCTGAAAACCCGTGTAGGTTTTGCTCACGGGATCAATCGTAATGTCGAACGTCACATAGCCATTCGTATTGGTCACGACATTCGAAAAGATGCCGGAAGTCGTGAGCGTAGCCGTCGGCGCATAGAGGGAAAGAGACGTACTGACAACCGGCGTGCTGGACGTACCCCCGGCGGCGTTCTTATACAATTCGATTTTCCCATTGTTGTAGAGAAGCTCCGTCCAATAACGCCCACCCGCCGTTCCATTGGGATCGGTCAGGGACGCTCCGAGGTAAAACTGGATCTGATTGTTTGAAGTAGGAGAACTCAGGCTGAGAATATTCATCCCGAATTTAACTTTGTACGGCTGCGTGAAATTTACGACCGTGCTCGTCAAATTCACATACCCAGCATAGGCCTGAGCATTCGTTGTATCGTTAATCTGGAAAGCTTGCGTGCCACTCTGCGGACTGGTGGTGGTGATGCCCATGGCGGAGGAAAGGGTTCCGCCTCCCAGTAAAGCCGTCCAAGCGTTTGCCCCGGGAGCCCCATTATCGTCCACACCAATAATCGTCGACCCGGCCGTATAGGAACCATTCGTCGTTTCGAAACCTGTGGAAAAATCAGCGTGAGCTGCGGACATGCTCCCAATCAGGAGTACCGTCAGCGGAATCAGATGGCGCGCTTTCATGGGCTTTTTTTCTTTCTACTGGTTCCGATTCCCTTGGAACCCTGCCCCATCGTTCAAACTTAATTGTTTAGATCGATTACGATTAATATAATCTCAAGAGACACCGACCGTCAAGCTTCTGGCGAATAAACCATCGAAATAAGCATCCCATTTCTATTCTCCTCAGAAATCGTAAAAAACGACCTTCGCAATTATTTAGAAATGATTAATCAGCTATTTATTGATACCTCTGAATATTAATAAATTTTTTATTCATATGTATTTGAAAATAATTAATTTACAAATATAATACACCACGGAAATGCATATCATTGAGCAGTTTTTTCGTTGTCATTTGTACATTTGCTCTCTATTTGTTGTTCGTGGGAGTCAACTACCGCAATCACGACCTCTCGCGAAAGGATTTTATGAAACAATCCCTACTGCTTCTCACTTGGCTCCTCGTTTCCTTGATGCCAGCTCTGGCCGGACCGGTGGAGAAAACCGTCCGCATCGATATTCTTGGCACCACCTCTCAACCCACCGCCATCGAAGTCGTTGAGATTTCCACCGGTGGTAAAACCTCTTTCGCCGATTGGGCGGGAGCTGATCGGCAAAAGGTGGTGCTTGCAGAATTCCCCGCCACCAACCACTGGCAGCAAGGCTCCATCACAATCAAACCGGCCAGCACCGGTCGGATCGGATTGGCGTTGACGGGGCCTTATGTTCCCGAATTTGAAGGCACGAAACAATTGCGCACCATCTTCGCGCATTTCGATAACTTCAGCGTCACTGCGGGCGGCAACTCGGTTTCGCTTAACAATGGCAGCTTTGAAAACGTCGGTGGCAACGGCACCCCCCAAGGCTGGATGTTTGCCAATACCGAAAAGAGCAATCCGCCCGTCACGGAGGAATCTCGCGCTAAAGTTATCAATGGCGACGCGTCTGACGGCGACAAGTATGTCCGCGTCTGGCATAACTCGCGCGCGTGGCAAGGCATCTCCGTCGAGGCAGGAGTGCCCGTCACCATCACCTTTTTCTACCGCATCGAACGCGGAGGACAGTAATCCTCCCTTCCGTCCGATGGTCTTCATTGGCTTCACTTCTCCCACCTGTTTATGACCCGTTTTAATATGATCCCTCGCTCCCTCTCTTTTCTTCCCCTCATTTTCGGTGCGCTGAATCTCTTCTCCATTCATGCGGCGGAAGGCAATGCCGCTCCGTCGGGACCATGGAAGGCGGTCGCCAACGAAAACTGGAAGGCCGTCGAATTCGGCGATCTCAAAGTAAAGCCCGGTTCCGCGCTCGATTTCTCTTCGCTCGTGACCTCCGGTCCGGCAGGGCAACATGGCTTCGTCCGCATTGATGCCAAGGGCGAACTCGCTTTCGAGAAACAACCCGACAAACCCTGCCGCTTCTACGCTGCCAGTCAGGGCATGGAATATTGGGAACCGCAAACGCCGGAGGAAATCGAAGCGTATGCCGATCAGGTCCGCCTCGCCGGATACAATCTCCTCCGCCCGCACTTCCTCGATCACATGCTCATGATCGAGACCACGGAAGATCTCGCACTCAATCCGCGCGAACTCGACCGCTGGGACCGCCTCACCGCGGCGCTGAAAAAACGCGGCATTTATCTCTACATCGACATCACCACCTCGTGGGCCCCTTACTACGCGATGCCACGCAAGGGGTACAACTGGGCGAAGGAAGGCTACGTCCGCAAATTTAAATCCCGCACCACGTGGGACCCGGCCGCGCAGGAACATTGGAAGCGCGCCACGAAACAATTGCTCGAACATGTGAATCCTTACACCGGCACCGCGCTCAAAGATGAACCGCAGGTGGTCTTGTTCCAGCTCCGCAACGAGGCGAGCTTCCAGTTCCTGATGGACACCTCCGCGCAAGGCGACACGCTGCCCGTGGAACTCCTCACTCCCCTGCGTCAATGGCTCCAGAAGCGTTACGGCACGATCGACGCCCTGCTCAAAGCGTGGGAAGGCGACCCGTTCCTCGCGGGTAAGACGATCAAGGATTTCAACGACATCCCCTATCCATCTGCCAAGGGGCTCTCCCCCTCCGCGACCGACCTGTGGCGCTTCCTCACCGAATTGGAAGTGACGACCTATCAGTGGATGAATGCCTACCTGCGCCAGCTCGGTGCGCGCGTGCCGGATGTCGACCTCAATGTCGGCGTCGCGTTCGCGCTGAATCTCTCCCGCTCCGCATTGCCCGTCGTCGACAGCCACGCCTACCACGATCATCCCACCACCTATATTTCTCCGGGTTCCACCGAGCACAACGACAGTCCTGCCGAGAAAAATCTCGACCACTTCACCTGGCTCAACGAAGTGCGTCAACTCGACCGCCCCATGGTGGTCAGCGAATGGGGAAATCCCTATTGGAATGCGTGGCGGCATGAAGCAGGTCTCGGCGTTCCGGCTTACGCCTCGCTGCAGGGCTGGCAAATGATCTGCCACCATGCCGAGCCCATCATGCTCAAGGTCACCATCCCGCTGCGCCCCTTCAAGATCGCTTACGATCTGCCGAACAAGGCGGGCGAATACATGGGCGCATTGCTCTATGCGCGCGGCGATGTGGCCCCCTCCGAGCACACGGTACAAATCACACTCGATCCCGAAGGCGTCTTCACCCGCTGGGGCGGCGGCGGTTACATGCCTCCCTCCCTGCGACGGCTTTCGCTGCTGACCCGTTGCGGTCTGTTGATCGAATCGTTTTCCAGCACATTGCGCGGCGCGCCGGTGAAGTCCGACATGACCCTGCGCATCGCACCCGATTCGCGCAACCTGATCATCACCGCTCCGGCGGCGGCGGCAACGAAGACCACCCCGGACAGCGAGGCGCTCAACGCCGCGTTACGCAAGAGCGGCATTCTTTCCGCCAAGAATCGCTCCGATTCGAACACCGGCACGTATGAAAGCGACACGGGCCAACTGCTCCTCAACATCCCGAAGAAGCTCATCACCATCGACACGCCGCTGAGTCAGGGAGCCTGCCTGATCATGGGAGCCGCGCCTGTCACGCTCGCAGACTGGAGCTTCACCAACCACGGCGCCCCCGTCACCGCCTTCGCCAGCTCGCTCGATCGCCAGCCCTTTGCCACGAGCAAGCGCATGCTCCTCATCGCTGTGGGCGACGCGCTTAATACCGGCGCGACTTTCGAAAGCGAAGCCCGCCTTAAACTGGTCGAACTCGGCACGCTACCCGTGCTCGCACGCGTGCTCGATGTGGAATTCGCTCTCGAACGTTCCGATACGGCCGGACTCAAACTCTGGGCACTCGGCTACGACGGTTCGCGACGCGAGGAAATTCCGTTCGAAACCAAGAACGGCAAACTCATTGCCCGGATCAAGACCGCAGCGCTCAAGGGCGGTCCCACGCCCTACTTCGAACTCGTGAAGGAGTAAGACACACCGCGCTGCGCGCCGGTGTGTGACGGCAAGTAGCGCGAGCCATTGTTCTAGGTCCAACATCACGCTGGTTCAATTCTCCAACACCAGCGCGTGGGGAATCGAATAATAGACCCCGGACTTCCCCGTCGCCGGGGGCACCACAATCACCGTCCCTGCCGTCACCGTGCGACGATAAATCTTGTCCTTAAAAGTCCGTCCGCCACCCGTCCAACCAATCTGCAGCGAAGTCGATTCCCACTCAGGCCCCGGCTCCTGCATGTTCGTGGTCATCACCAACAGCCAGGCGGTTCCGGCCGATTTCGCCGTCACCTTGAATCCCGCGCCCGGTTGATTCGTCGGTCCACGGTTGATCGTATAAATTTGCTTCCCCTGCAACTCAACAGGAATCTCGACCAGCGGATTCGCCTTCGTGCAACGGAATGAGCCTGCCTGCACCGATTGCACCTCAACTCCAGCCGACGATACGGGTCCCGTCACAACCGGCGTGGTGGACGCGATGGCCAAAGCCGACTCCGTCGCGATGGTTCCCGGCGATTCCATCCACGCGTACCACGCCAGTTCGGCGAAAATGCCGTAGGAACTGTAGAGTTTATCCCAAGGCGTTTTGCGCAGCAGCTTCTGGAATCGCGCCATGGCGATACCCGCCTGCTCATCGCGATCGGGGGCCATGAAAATAATTGCCGCCGCACAGAACGGTTCGCGCACGGCGGCAATTTCCATACCACGGCCCGCGTTCTTCCATTCCCTCAATTCCTCCAGTGCTACCTTGCTCGCCTCATCGCTGGTGGTTTGCGGTTTCCAATAGGCGTTGAGCGAACGCCAATCGGTCTTGAAGGGAATGGCCTCGATGTCGGTGGAATACGAGTCCACAACCGTTCCAGCCACGGTCTTCGCATTGAGCCGCAGCGTGGCGAGATACTTCTCGCGAATCTCGGGCCGTTTCTCCAGATCGATCAACTCCCGCAGATTTCCCTGCGAATTGAGAAAGAGCCAGAGCTGGTTCTTCACCATGTGCGGATGCAGCACAAAGAAGCTGGGGATGCCCTCGGTCAGGTGTTCGAGCCGGGTCTTGCCGGAAGCCTTGAATGTTTCGGTCAGCGCGTCTTCATACGCCTGCTGCCAGACCTTGTCTCCGGTGATTTCAAACAAAATTCGCGTGATGAACAACAACCGTGTGGTGCTGCGATATTCCGAGTCGTGAAACGAACCGCGCGTTTGGCCGGGCTTGATCCCTCCAATCGGATCGGCTGGCAGGAACCAATGGTTCGCGCGCAACGCTTCAGCCACTTCCACTATCTTTTTCTCCACGCGCTTCTTCTCTTCATCAGTCGCCGCGCCGGAACGAATATAACGCCAGAGACCGTAGAACCACGGCCCCGTTTGATCGTCGGAACCGAGCGCGTAGTGACTCTTCCCGTCCGCCGCCACGCCACGCGCGACAAAACCGGGAACGGGAGAAACCGAGGCGCACAGGATCAATCCGTCGGCCAGGCGCTTCGCCTTGGCGCGATCTTCCTCGCTGCCCGTCAGCTTCCAGCGGCGCACGATCGCATCGAGATACAGTCCGCTGAAAAAAGGACCATTCTCAATCGGAGTCCACCACGACAACGCGTTCGGCTTGCCGTTCTCGCACTCCTCCGCATTGGGAATTTCAACCTTGCCGTCGAGCGTGTTGTAATCGAGCACAATGCCGTGCGGCGAGATGAACCGCTGCCAGAGATCCTGATGCATCGCCTGGACCTCTGCGGGTATTTCCACCGCATACACCCCCTGCACCACCAAGGCCGCCGCGACCAAAAGTCCATTTTTCAACATCAACGTCATGTGTTTCGATGCCTCGACCGCCCTTGCTATTCTGCCAATTCAAAATAGGGCGTGGGACTCTTCAACTCTGCCGTAGCAATAATGGCGTTGACCATCTCTTTTTCCCGCTGAAGCGGGATTTCCTCGCGCCTTTCACCGTTGGGAGACAGCGCCCATAACTTGAGCTTTTCCGCGCGTTCGTGACGCAGGGAGAATTCCAGTTTCGCTACCCGCATCAACACCGGCGGCTCACCGAGCTTCACCAGCTTCTTGCGATTCGCATCCTCAAACGTCGCCCCACTGTTGAGCGCATCCGTCGCAACGATGAGGAGCATGCGGCCACTTTGAGACAGCGGCTGATCCGTCAGCGACCCGATGAAAAAAGTCGCCTCGCCCGTACCAACATTCTTGACCGAGGCATTCCCCAGCCTGATTGCCTCGCCACCCACAGCGAGATTCGCTCCTTCACTGCGTGGCGTGACCACCTTCACCCGCGACGATTTTTGCTCCAGCAAAATCTGACCCGTATCGCTCTCGTAAATTCCCTCCTCCACATCCGTCTTGTTGTTGGCCGGAAGAATCCCCATGCGGCGCAGTGTCGCCACCGCCGCACCCGGATTCGCCACCGTGGACGGATCAGTCTCCTCCACTTCCTGCACACCTTCGCGCGTCGACACCTGTCCACCGCCTTGAAAAACAATACTCCAGTCGGCCTTATACGCTCCGCGCGGCGCGCTGTCCGGCATTCCCACCACGCGAATGCCCACGCCAGTGACCAAGCTCAGTTGCGTCACCGCCCACGAGAGGGAATCCTGCAATCCCGCATTCCTCGGCAGAGCCTGCGCATTAATCACCGCTTCAACACGGTGTGGCGAGGTCGCCACGTCACCACGTCGATAAAACAGTGCCGACATATATTCCGCGGCCTTCAATGGAGGATCATTATAGACCGTGAAAGTTTTGATCGGCCGCACGCGCGACAGTAAAATCGGATCGGAAAAATGCGCCTGCATCTGCCATCCCTGCAAGGCCGCGTAGACCGGCACCGTCAACCCGGTCTCATGCCGGTACGCATTCCAGTAACAATAACCCCACTCGGAACAAACGAAAGGCCGGCCCCATTGCCGCACACCCGTCATCCAGCGCCAGAACCCAACTGCGTTCGACAATGCACTCGAAGTCGTGAGGCTTGATCCGCTCTCAATATAACTCGTCGGATGTGCATGATAGGAATGCGTGTCGGCCACCGGCATCAAGTCGCGCACAATCGAGGTCTGCAGCGCCGTGCCGACATTATAATCGAGCAGAGGAACCTTCACGCCCATCTCCTTCACCGCCGCCGCCATCCACAAATAGGTCTCGCGTTCGATGTCTATGAAGAACCGTTGCAGATCCTGGCCCGCCGGTCCTTTGTCATTCAGCGGCGGCAGCTCGATGCTCTCCAGCGTCTGTCCCTCCGGCAGGCCACCCCACGCGGCCACCAGCTTTTCCCTCGTACCGTAACGCTTCGCCAGCCACTCCCGGAATGGCAACACGATGGTGGGGTCCTTGTCCTTCGGGAGGTTCATCAGGAAGTTCAACCCCGCCTCGTTGCGCAGCTGCACGATCACCACCTGCGGATCGTCCTTCAGCGCCAGACCGGTGTAGGGATTGACGTGCTCCAGCAGTTGCTTTACACCCGCCTTCCAGTGCGACCGCGCCACCGGATCATAATAGACGCGTGTCTTCAGCTTCTTGGCATGCGCTGCGGCGGTCCAGGTATTGACCCCGTAGTACGCCGCCCACGAGGTGGTCACATCGAGATAAAGATAAACCCCGTGCTTCTTCAACGCCGCCGCGAAACGGTCCCACCGGTCAAGCTGCCTTGGATCGAGCTCAAGATCCTGCTCCGTTCCATCCATGCGCTTGTTGCCATCCATGAGGAAGCTGTCCAGAAAGTGGGGACGGCACATGTTGTACCCCGCACGCGCCGCCTGCGCCGCCAAGCGTTCGATTTCCTCCGGCGTGGTAAAATCAAAAGTCGACATCACCGTCGACAGGCAACGAAACCGCACCGGCTTCGCGGGACTTTTTTCGAATGCAAATTCACCCTGCGGATTGACCGTGACAAAGCCCTCGCTTCCCGCCGCCACCGGCGTTCCAAAAACCGAGGTCAGATCAAGCGCCGTACCGCTTTTAACTTCAAGATCGGACTGATCGATAACCTTCCACTCAGCATTGGCGATGGCAATCCATTCACCACTTTCCGCCGCGGTCGTCCTGACTCCAGCTATTCCCGCGATTAAAGCGGCCAGACAGGCCGAGCAAGGAAATAGCCGACGAGAGAGCCTTCGCATACAACGATCCTACCATCGGCTTTCCGGCTTCGACGAGTGCGCAAACGCTCTCGTCCATTAAAGCTATTAAATGGCGTTACGCCCGGTAACGACGCTTCAACACACCGAGACCGAGCAAGCCCAACCCCACCATCGCCATCGCCGCCGGCTCTGGAACAGTGGAAACCACCAGTGTATCGTAGTTGATCGAGGTATAGCGCGAGGCCAACTCCCCATAGAATCCGACTCCCGTCACAAGGCTGGAAGCCAGATCCAACGTCGTAGTTGTCGATGCCAGGGAAAGTTGCGAACCGGGAGTCAATGTCAACACCCGCCACGTGGTCTCCGAAGCGGCCGAAAGACTGAAACTATCCGCCGATGCCATCCGGTCGTCCAGCGCGGCGCTCGTCGCAGCCGTCGCAGAGGTAAAGGTCGTCTCCGACGCATACCAGACACCCCCCACCTGCACGAGCAACCGGGTCGTCGGCAGGGTGGCAAATGACCCCGTACGCGACGACTGCCAGGTAATCGTGCTGACACTCGACAAGCTCAGGCCCGTTTTGACACCCGCCACATTGAGCGCAAATCCACCCCCAGCCGAATTATTATCATAGTCAAAGGCCAGATAACCCTGCGTACTGTGCGGGCTGCCGAGACCATTATAAACCTTCGACGAAAAACCGGCCGTCGCACTGGAATTGGCGTCGATGGCCGTCGTGGTGGTTTTGCTGGTGGACACATCGATCGCACTGCTGCCCGCATAGGCGTTCCAGCCGAAGAGGGAAGCGCTACCGCTGCTCGCCGTGGTGTAATCGAATGTCTGGCTATAGAGCACCTGCGCCCGCACCGAATCCATCGCCAGCACGCTCATAAGGGCGGTCATGACCCAAAGGGAATACGTCGACCAACAACGAGTGATTCTTTTCATAGTAGTAATAGGCTCAATGCTTTCCTGATTCGCCCGACCATTCTCACTCTTCTGGAGAACCGATCACATCAAGAGTAATCCCGACAACGCCACCAAACAACACGGTCGCTATTTCATCTATAAAACAACTTTCACCGCCTTTGCCCTTGCCGCCCGCGATTCAGGCATCTAGTTTCATTCTGGAATGGCCACTCGCTCCGATTCCGCGCCCACCCTGCAGGATGTAGGGCGCCTCGCTGGCGTCACCGCCACCAGCGCCTCCCTCGCCTTGCGCAACGACCCGCGCATCAGTCCCGCCACAAAAGCCCGCATCATGGCCGCAGCCAAGAAACTCGGTTACGTGCCAGATCCGCTTCTCTCCGCCCTCGTCGCCCGCCGCGGCCGTCAGCGCAAACCCCATACGCTGGCCAACATGGCCGCACTGCTCGACGATGGCTGGTTGCACCACGATGGCGGCTGGCTAGAGCCGCTCTACCAAGGCATGACTCGGGCTTGCGAGCAACTCGGCTATCATCTCGACATCCTCAACATTCAACGCGACCTCCTCTCCCTCCCCAAGCCCGATCAACTCCTCTACAGTCGCGGGATTCGCGGCCTGGTCATCCTCCCGCTCTACCACGCCCACCTCACGCTGAAGCTTGACTGGAATCGCTACTCCTTCGTCTCCATCGGCAACCCACTGGAAAACCTCGTCTCTCACCGCACCGGCACGCATCTCTTTGCCGCCATGACCCTCGCCTGTGAAAAATTGCGCAAGTTCGGCTACCGCCGGGTTGGACTGGCCCACCCGCTCCGCTTCGAACGCCGTATTTCCTACGAATGGCATGGCTCGCTCTGCAAGGAAGCCCTCACCCATCCCGACTTCATGGTGGTTCCCCCGTATCTGCCAGAGGAATTTGATACCACCGCATTTGTCGCATGGATCCGGCAACATCAGCCCGAGTGCCTCCTCACCAACTGCCCCACCCCCATCCGACACGTATTGGAACAAAACGGCTGGAAAGTACCGCGCGACATCGGCATCGTCGCTCTCAGCCGCAACTACAACTCGACGCAACATTTCAGCGGCGTGGCCCAACATCTCGACCTCACCGCCGAAGGCGCCGTGCGCTATGTGCACCAGTTGATTCTCAAAGGTGAAACCGGCATGCCAGCCGTTCCCAGCGACATCCGCATCGCCCCCGACTGGTATGACGGCGACACCATTCGCCGCCGCCGTCGCACACGATCCCAGTGACAGCCTGGGACCGGCGATCAAATCTTCCCGCGACGATCCTCAAGTTGTCCGCGCAGGCTCGCCATCCGGCTCCGGCTCAGTGGATACGAACAGGCGCAATAGATCGCCACGCCCCACCCGCAAATCGGCAACAGGATAAAGAGCCACTTCATATGCAGCAGCACTTCCAGCGGCTGATTTCCCAACTTCACGTCAAACCCCGTCATTTGCAGCAGCACACCGCTGGCTCCCATTCCAATGGTGGAGGCCAGCTTCACGAACCACGAATAAAACGCGTTGAGTGCGCCTTCGCGACGTTTGCTGGTATGCAATTCGTCGTGATCCGCCACATCCGCTTTCATGGACGGCAGGAAAAGCCACACGGCGGAAATCGCGCTGCTTTCAAATAGCGCCGGCACCAACTGCAGGTACGGTAGCCCCGGCACCATGCACACCAGATTGGTCAGGTGTCCCATGATGCTCACCCCCAGCATGACGATCACCATGGTGCGTTTGTCAAAACGCTCGCCCAGCCAGGTCCACAGCGGAATGCAGCAAATTCCCATCGCCACAACCATGGTCCCTTTCCAACCACCAACGATTGCCGCGAGGCTGATGTCACCACCGTTCACATAATAAATATTCAGGTACTGACCAAGCGCCGCCACCGAGGTATTGCCCACAATCAGGAAAAAGGTGACCCCAATCAAACGCCACAGCGGGCCGCAACGAAACGACTCGGCAATACTCTTGAAAAAGGGATCCTTCGCCTGATGACTCGTCTCCGCTTTGTAATACCGCTCCCGGCCGAAAAGTGGCGGCATCAAGCCCACCACCAGGATCGCCCCCGCCACAAACCAACTGCACGTGCGCACCCCGAGTACGATATCCGGCTTGCCCGTCACCGCGCTCACGAACCACGGTCCCGTCACAATCGCCAGCGCCCACGCGCCTGACAGATTGACGATCTTGCCAAACAAGGCGCACCACGCCATCAGGCGCGTCCGCTCGTCATAATTCGGCGTCAGCTCCAGCTGCAAACTATAATACGGCATGCACCACATCGTCGTGCAGGCAAAGAAAAGCATGCCGATGCCAAGCAAATAGAAAAACATCCCCGTCTCACTCCACCCGCTCGGCACGCGCCAGATCCACGGATACACCAACGCCACCAACGCCGCTCCCACCACCATATATGGTCGCCGCCGGCCCCAGCGGGTCCGCGTATTGTCCGAGATATTGCCCATGATCGGGTCGGTGATCGCATCCCACGCGCGCAAAATCATCAAGACCAAGCCAAGCTTCGCCGGACTGATGCCCAGACCGATATTGAAGTAGGGCATCCACAAACCGCCGATGGTCATGCTAACCGCCAGAAAGTCAAAGCACGTCCCGGCCGCCACTCCGAGCTTTTGCGGGAGCGGTATCCGGTCCGCCTCCGCGATGGCAGGTTTTGCCGAAGCCGACGTGGGAAGCTCTTCTTCAGATTGAGTAGGGAGTGCCATGGGATGTTCTTTTTTCGAGGGTGAATGACGTTGCGCGGCGTGAGATTAACCAATGCGTGAATCCAAAGTCGCGGATAATGATCGCTTTTGGATCAATAATCCAAAGTTTCGATCCAAGCAATAAAAATTACCTACACGTGTTAGCATAGTTCAAACAAAAATAGACGCTCAAATAGTCAAATGGTTGATTGCCGACTACGGCGCGGTTACCGTCAGACTCTCCACCACCGCCGCAAAATTCCGCGAGAACACCCGCACTCCCGCCGTGCCGGATTTGTATAAACTATCAGTGCCGGAAAGGGACGCGATGAGCTCACCTTTTGTATCGAAAAGTTTCGCCGAGATGTTGGTGCCCGCCACGGTGAGCTCAATCCGCCACGATTCGCCGGGGGGATAATTAATCTGCGCCGGGTCTTGTAACGCGACCGATCCGTTCATGCCGCCAATGCGATAAAGCTCAAACGTCGCCTTCGCGCCCGTGCCTTTGATGCGTGCGTGATAAAACTCCGTTGGACTTTTGAACCGCGCCAAAACACCGGTCATCGCTTCCCCTGAGAGCCGCACCACGCCCTTCACCGTGTAATCGGTCCACGTATCGGACGGCTGCCCTTTCAAATCGTTACCGCTAAACCAGGAAGCGACGAAGTCCTTGCCAGCGTCGGCGCGGTACACGCCTTTTCGAATCGTAAACTGGTCGGCGTCTTCCGGGGCTCCAGCTTTCTGCCAATCACGGGGAGTCGAGCCGTCCTCTCCCTTGAATATGATCTCGTACAACAGGGTTTCGGCCCGCACGGTTCCCGCTCCCAGCATAGCCAGGGTCACAGCGAGAAAAAGGAAATGGAACGGGCAGCGGGAAAAGAAGGAACGGGTACTCATAAAAGATCTCCCTTTTAGTGTACCCAATTCTCCTCCAAGCGCCAAAAAATGCAATTACTCTATTGCATCATAAAGTTATATATTTTACCGCTCCTTTCGCCTCACTGAGAGGGAAAGGAGTCGGAAAAACTTAACTTTTACACTGAGGCATACCGGAGCAAAACCTTGCCGGTCTTGCCGTCGGCCATCAGACGGAACGCTTCCGCAGCCTGCTCCATCGGGAACTGATGCGTCACCAACGACGCCACGGGCAATCCCTTGCGGTAGGCATCCAACATCGCCGGGTATTCATTGAAGTGATAGAACCACGAACCCACCGCCGTGATGTCGCGACGAATGAAATCATCGCTCGGCGAGAGCGGCAACGCCGGTTGTTCACCGTTGAACACCACAGTTCCGCCCTTGCGCACCGCGAGAAAACATTGCTTGGCCGTGACCGGAACGCCCGCGGCTTCGATGCAAACGTCCGCACCTTTGCCGCCGGTCAACGCCTTGATCGCCGCCGGGACATCGAGCCCCTCGGTGACAAGAATCGTTTCCGTCGCACCCAGTTTTTTCGCCAACTCGATGCGGTCCGGTGAACGGTCCACGCCGATCAATTTTCGACCGAGATGTTTTTGCACGATGATCTCGCTCAACCCGATGGGGCCGAGACCGAACACCGCGATAGTTTTAATTTCTTCACTGCGCAGCTTCGTCGAGGTGTGGAAGGGGACGCCGAGACCGTCGCCAGTAATCAGCACCGAGACTTCCCACGGCACATCCTGCGGCAACTGATGACACGCAATCGCGTCGACCTTGAAATACTCCGCGTGCATGTGGCCGAAGAACTTGAAGTGATCGCACCACGTGTACTGACCCTTCGCGCAATAATCGCAGTGGCCGCAACCCGAGATCGCGCTCACGCCGACCTTGTCGCCGACCTTCACCGTCGTCACGCCTTCACCGAGCGCGGAGACAATGCCCGCCGCTTCATGGCCGTTATTGCCTGCGGGAAGACCTTCCTTGCGGTACGTACCGAGTTCGCTGCCGCAGAGAGCGGAGACCGCCGTCTTGACGATCACCTCGCCCGGACCGGGAGTCGGAATCGGCGCTTCGGCAATGACAATTTCGCTGTTACCTTTTTGATGAACAATTTTCATAAAACCATTTCGTTAGAGAAGCGGCAGTTCCTTCTGCACGATCACCGTGCGCTTTTCCGCGATCGACCGTTTCAGCGCGGCTTCCACCTGCAATTCGCGCAGGCCGTCCAGACCGCTCACCGGAGGTTCCGTGTTTTTGCGGATCGATTCGAGGTAAGCCGGAATCGCCTTGCGGAACGACGCACCGTAATGATCCCAACGCGACGCATCGCGCACCATCGAGTACCGCTCCTGCGTGCGCTTGGCCGTGTCGAGCACTTCCAGATCGCCGTCGATGTCGCGCATATGCACGCGGCCGTTTTCAAACGTGAAAATCAATTCGAACAGCGGATGCTGCCAGCCCATGCCCGCCGTGCCGAGGATGGTGCCCACCGCCCCGCCCGCGAGACGAAAACTCGCCGCCACATCGGGAGCGAGAATGCCACCCTGTCCGTGCCGGTCGATCAGGCCCGTCACCGCCGAGAGTTCCTCCACTTCGCCGCCGAAATGATGGATCAAATCGATACAATGGCTCCAGCACGCAAAATGGACCTGGCCCGCGGCCTGGATCAACTTCCCAAAATTCCGTTCCTCCGCGATCCGCTTCGCTGCCAGTGTCTGGTCGAACGAACGGTAATTGAAATTCATCGCGACGAGACACCCCTTCTGCTTCGCCGTTTCCAGCATCTTCTTCGCGTTGTGGAAATCCTCCTCGGTCACATTGGCCTGACCGTTCTTCGCCACGAGCGGTTTCTCGCAGAAGATCCGCTTCACGCCAAGGCGCAGCAGTTCCATCACCACTTCAAAGCGCACCGTCTCGTTCGTCGTCACGATGACCGACGTCGGCTTCCACTTCGCCACCGCTTCGAGCGAGGCGAGATATTCGCCGCCGAAAGTCTTCGCCGCTTCCTGCGCGCGTTCGGCGTTGCGGTCGCACACCCCGAGCACCACATCTTTCTCGTCGCGCAAAATGGGCAGATAGTTTCCCGTCGACACATTTCCGGTGCCGACGACAGCAATTCGTAGGGATTGAGAGGTCATAATTGAAAAGGGGATAAAAGGTGAGCCGATCACGCGCTCTGGCGGACGATCAATTCCCCGCGCACTTGGATTTCCGTCAGCTGCGAAGCCTGTCCGGCAATGATCTGGTTCAACGTATCGAAAGCGCGCGCGCCGATGGTTTCATACGGCACCCGGTACGTCGTCAGACCGTTCGCTCCCGCGAGCGCATAGTCGTCAATGCCCGCCACCTTCAAATCCTGCGGCACCCGCAGCCCGAGTTCCTGCGCAGCACGCATCACGCCCAGCGCCATAAAGTCGAGAGAGCAAACGACGCCCTCCAAACCGGGATGCGTCTGCAGATAGGTACGGGCCAATTCCGTCGGTTCGCGCAGCGGATCGTCAAAACGCGGCGTCATCGACGGATCGAGATGTACCAACGCATCCGCATCGCCCAAGCCCGCCTCTTCCATCGCCTGCCGATAACCCAGATATTTTTCCCGCACAATGGGAGCCCACGCGTAATTGCCAAGAAAGCCGATCTTCTTCAACCCCTGACCCAGCAGATGCTTCGTCATCGTGTACCCGGCGTGCAAGCCGTCCGCCACGACCGCGGGACGTCCCATGCCCGCGATGTTCAACTCCACCAGCACCACTGGAAATTTGCAGGCCAGAATCATCTGCGTGTAGAACGCCAGATCGGACGGCGCGAGAATGACCGGGAATAGCACCGCGCCCTTCACATCGAACTCCGCCAAGCGACCGATGATCTCCGCTTCCTTGCGAAAGTCGGTCCCGGTCGACAGCATCAGCGTGCGACATTTCGCGCCGCAGGCGGCCTGTTGGAAACCGCTCGCCGTGCGCCACACGCCTTCATGCTGCTGGCTGGGGTGAATAAAAGCGCACGCATCGAAATCAATGGCCGACTCGCGGACCACACTCTGCCGCATCACCCGCGTCCCCGCGCGCGTCCGGCGTTCGACAAACCCCTCGCGAACCAATTGCGCAATCGCCCGGCCCATCGTGCCGCGACTGCAACCGAACTCCGCCGCCAAGTCCTGCTCGGTCGGAATCTGATCCCCCACCTTCCATTCGCCCTGCACGATTCGCTCCTGCAACGCATGAAAGATGGTATCGAGTTTTCGCGGAATCGAGGTCGTCATAGAATTTGATTAACCAATAGCCATTTATTAGAGCAAATCAAGATTTTTCATTTAAATAAATATCAAATTTTAATCATAATCTATTTATATAAATGTATTTACACTATATAAATAACGAGAAATTCAACATCCTATTTTGTTGAACAAATAATCCCATCCTAAAACTCTTCCCGAATTCGATTCGGCGATGATTTTCACGCTCCACATGCCGTCATTGCGAGCGAAGTCGAAGGATCGAGGGTAAACCGGAGGCACTTCCCTTATCTGCATCGATTGCCTCGGGGCGTCACCGATTTGCCACGATTTTTCCAGCTTATACTTGCTCCCGGAAAAAACTCTGCTTAGAGTGTCCCCCCTTGGTTTTTAACGGGCCGTAGCGCAGTTTGGTAGCGCGCTTCCTTGGGGTGGAAGAGGTCGCGAGTTCAAATCTCGCCGGTCCGACCAACCAGCTTTCGCTGGTTTTTCGCCTCATTTTCGTGCGACACTCAAACTGCCCTAAATTTTCCCGCCTCCCCCAGACCGCTCGCGTTCACTCGTGATTGGCAGGGTTACGACGGCATGACCCATGACGATTCGCTTGATCAAACCCGAGGAACTTTCCCAGCTTCTGGCCCTCTACGCGCACCTGCACCCCGACGAGCCGGAGATCGATTACAGTGACGACGCGGTGCAAAGCCTCTGGCGCCACATTCTCGAACAGCCTCACCTGCGCTATTACGTAGCCGAGAAGGACCGCCGCCTTGTGGCCAGTTGCACTCTCGCCATCATTTCCAACCTCACCCATGACCTGCGTCCCTACGGCGTCATCCAGAACGTCATCACCGACCCGCACTACCGCAAAAAGGGATTCGGCACGAAAGTGCTCCGCAAGGCCTTGGAAGAAGCCTGGGCCGCGGGTTGCTACAAGGTCGTCCTCAGCACGCTCGACAAAAGCCGCGACACGGTCCGCTTTTACGAAGGAGCCGGATTCCACAGCAACCAGCGCACCCACTTCATCGCGTATCCGCAGTAATCCCCCGGCCGCTCACGTTTTCTGCGAGCGGTCCTGGCGCGGGCTCAATCCCCAGAAGCGGTGATATTGTCGCGAGAAAAACAACGGATCGGCAAAGCCCACTTGTGAAGCAATCTGCTTCAACGGCAAATCACTATCGACGACCAGATGCCGCGCCCGGCGCAGCCTCAGCCGATGCAGATAATCCTGTGGACTGCATCCCATCACCCGGCGAAAGAGGAGCCGGAAATGATTCGGACTCAAATGAATTTCCCCGTACAATGCGTGCAACGCCTCGGGCCGCAGGAAATTCTCCTGCATCCACGCCAGTGCCAGCTTCAAGTCCGGATGGACCTCCGCCGCCAGCGAAAAAGTGACCACGCCGTCTGGATTCAATGGTCGCGCCTGCGGCCAGAAGCGCCCCAGGATGGCTTTCACTTCCCCCTCCAGTTGCAGTTGCTGCATTGGATCGAGCGGGGATTCCCCGCTACCCAGCCCCGTGGAGGGGAGATTTTTCGGCCACAGCCGGAGCATGCGGCGAAGCGCGTCCCGCTCCAACGCCAGATTCCCACAGGATCGATAAAACAAGGTATGAAGACTCTCCTCCGCTTCATCCGCCGTGAACTCAAACCAGGAGAACTCCACCTCCTGCCGCCGTTTGCTCTGCCAGACGCGGCGGGTCCACGCCGGGACAAAGATTTGCTGCCCCGGGGAAATTTGCGCCGTCGCGCCGTCCACTTTGTAAAGCAGGTGCCCGCGCAGCACGAGGATCAACCGGTGCGTGGTGACCACTTCATCCATCTGCAAGCGGCCCGGATGAAACGTATTCGTGCAGAGGTGCGTGAGGGTCAACCGCGCGCGCAGCAGCGAGGTCAGATAACGAGCCGGCGAAAAGACGGGTTCGGTCATGAGGGCTTGTCCAACACCCTATCACAGAGCGCAAGTGGAATCATGCATGGACTCCATGTTTTCGTCCCGGGAATCCAGCAAAAGCCGGTTTACCGCCGTCCACGGTCACCGTACCTTCAGGTAGTCCCATGAAATCCTTTCCTTCGATTGTTGAACCGGCGCGGCACACCCCGGTCTGGCATGAATGCGATGTGTGCGTGGTCGGTGGAAGTTGCACCGGGGTCTTTGCCGCCGTCCGCGCGGCGCGCCTTGGTCTGCGCGTCGCCCTCGTCGAACGCATGGGTTGCTTCGGCGGCGTGGCCACCCTCTCCCTCGTCAATGTCTGGCACTCCCAGTTCGACGAACGCTTCGAAAAACAAATCTTCGCCGGGCTCACCCTCGAAACCATCGAACGCCTCCGTCGTCGCAACGCCGTTTCCGACACCGCCCGCTGTCCCAGTTGGGCCTGGGCCTTCAACCCGCACGAACTCCAGATCGAGCTCGACGAACTCGTCATCTCCTCCCGCGTCCGACCCTGGCTGCACACCGCTTTCGTCGCTCCCCATGTCCAGGAAGACGGTCGCCTGCGCGGCATCATCGTAGAAAACAAAAGCGGACGCGGCGTCATCCTCGCCAATCAATTCATCGACGCCAGTGGTGACGGCGACATCGCCCACCGCATGGGATTGCCCACCACGATCAGCGCCACCAACCAACCCTCCACCACCTGCGCCACCTTCACCGGCTGGGACTCGATCCGCCATCTCGACCTCGGCAAACTCATCCGCGAACACGGCAAGGAATTCGGCCTGCCCCAGGGTTTCGTCTGGGCCGCGCCCATTCCCGGCTCGCCCGTCCACATGCTGGCCGCCACCCGCATCTATGACGCCAACTGCGCCGACGCCGATGCCCTCACCCGCGCGGAAATCGAAGGCCGCCGCCAGGTTCGCGCCGTTTTTGATCTCGTGAAAAAGTACGCGCCCCAAGGCGATATCGTCTTGCAGGGCCTGCCCGCCCGGCTCGGCATCCGCGAAACCCGCCACGTGAAATGCCGCTACCAACTCACCGGCGACGACGTGCTCACCGGTCGCCACTTCGACGACGCCATTGCCAACGGCAGTTACCGCGTCGATATCCACCATCCCGACAAACCCGGCATCACCCTCCGCTACCTCAGCGGCGTGCAGGAATACAACTGCCCCGGATACCCGTCCGAAATCACCCGCTGGCGCGCCGAGACCACCGAAAACCCGACCTACTACCAGATTCCCCTGCGCTCCCTGCTCCCCGCCGGAGCCAGCAATCTCATCGTCGCCGGGCGCATGATCGATACCGACCCGGTTGCCCACGCCGCCGTTCGAGTCATGGTGAATATGAATCAGACCGGAGAAGCCGCCGGGGTCGCGGCCGCCCTCGCCGTGCAATCCGGCAAGAACCTCGCCCAGGTCGAACCCGCCGCGATTCGCGCCGAACTCGCCCGGGGCGGATCGATTATTCTGTAATCTTGAGAGCGAAATGGTGAGACGTAATCGCCATGCGCTTGCGGAGATAAAAACGATGCGCCTCGAACCGCTGCACCCCCGAATCAAGTTCGAGCGCCGCGCAATCCAATCGCTCGCCCTCAGCCAGTAGCCATTCGAACAACGCATCACCGTAGCCCTTCGAGCGATCCAGCGCACGCGTGACCAAATCATCCACATAGAGCGCCCGGCGATTGAACAACTTGTTCATCACCCGGTACCCCGCCACCGCGCGGATCTCCTCCGCCTCCTCCACGTAGGCCAGACGAAATCCCTCCTTCTCCTGCAACCGCACCTGCGCCACAAACGACTCGGAATTCATCACCGGCAACAAATGAGTGCGCAACTCCGCCATCACCGGAAAACAACGGGCGATGTCCACATCCGATTCCGCCACTCGAATTGATTTCATAAGCGAATAGTAAGATGACGAGACGGTTCGAATAAACCATCCCGTATTGGATTTTGACTACGTTGTCGGGCACGCACGGTGTGCCGCCGCGGCGGTTCACCGAACTGCCCTTCCATTTTTACAACGGAGGCGCGCCCTCCCTAGTACGCCGAACGGGTAAACCCATCCAGATACTGCGCCCGGCGCTTCGCCAGCTCCGCATTCAGCGCTGCGGACTCCTGATCGTCCAGCACGCCATCGCTATTCTTGTCAAAGCTCCGCACAAACAGCACCTTCCGCTTCGCGAAATCCGCTTCCATCGCGGCAATCTCCTCATCACTAAAACGGCCATTCTTGTCCTTGTCGTACTTCTTGAAAAGCGACTGGCGCCGCACGTACAGATCCTGCCGCATCCGCGCCTCCTCCGCCACATCCAGCTTGCCGTCCCCATTCTTGTCGTACTGCTTCAACATGTTCGCATGGAACCGCTCGCGCCGCTGATCCGGCGTCTCCATCATCGCCAACGGCAACGCTGAAGTCTCCTTCGTTCCTGTCGTGGCCGCCGCGGTCGCCGGAGCCGTCACAGGAGCAGCGGCCGTCGTGGCCGTCGTCGTCGAAGTCGTGGTGGTAGTGGAACTACTGGTGGCGGTCGTCGGCGCAGACGTGGCGCTCTTCTTCTTAACCGTCTTCTTTTTCGCCGGCTGGCCCGCCGTCTCGGGGGACGCCGCCGCCGTTTCGGCCGCCGAAACGGAAACAATCAGGGTGAAGACCGCAACAAGCACAGCAAGGGATCGGACGAAACGCGCGCAGGACATGCCCACTGTTTTGACAGAAGCCGCGCCGGGAGCAAGCCGAACTTTCCAGTAGACGCCGCGCAACGAATCCGAAATACTCACCCGCCGTGAACAAGATCCTCTGCATCGCCCTCAGCTGCTTGGTCCTCGCCGCTTGCGCCACCCCGAAATCCGGGTCCGTCAGCACCATCCCCTGGGAGGAGCGCAGCGAAATGGACGGCATGTCCCAGGAATACGGCTGGGGCGAGGACGACTACATCTACGACGGCATGATCACCCCCGAGCAGCCGCTGTAGAATCGCTCGAGATCTTTCGCTGCCGCCTTTCAGCACATCGAATTTTCCGCGGCACAACCGAATCCCCTATTCACGCGAAGCGACGGTCTCGCGTGGCGTCAGCGTTACTGGAGGCAACGTCATGTTGCAAAGAAAAGCCCGGTGGCGAACCACCGGGCTTTTCAGGCAACTTATCGAGAACGATTACAGGCGAGAGACGAGCAATTCGCGCTGGAAGATGAGTTCCTTCGGCATTTTGTCGTTGAGCTTCAAGAAGATTTCGCTCTGGAGCTGGATCTCCTGTTTCCACTCTTCGCTGTTGATTTCCTGCACCTCGTTGAACTGCGCGGCGCTGAAGTCCTTCATGCCTTCGAGGTCAAAGTCCTCGGCCTTCGGCACCCAGCCCAGCGGGGTTTCGAGGGCGCCCTTGCGGCCGCGGCAACGATCCACGATCCACGAGAGAACGCGCATGTTTTCGCCAAAGCCCGGCCACATGAAGTTGCCGTTCTTGTCCTTGCGGAACCAGTTCACGCTGAAAATCTTCGGCAGAACCTTGATATCGCGGCGCATGTTGAGCCAGTGGTGGAAGTATTCGCCCATGTCGTAACCGCAGAACGGCAGCATGGCCATCGGGTCGCGGCGGACCTGACCGGCGCCACCGACGGCGGCAGCGGTCATTTCCGAACCCATCGTGGCACCGACGTACACGCCGTGGATCCAGTTAAAGGTCTGGTACACGAGCGGGAGCGTCGTGGCGCGGCGACCACCAAAGATGATGGCGCTGATCGGCACACCGTTCGGGTCGTTCGCCTCGGGAGCGAGGGCCGGGTTGTTGGCCATCGGAGCGGCGAAACGGCTGTTCGGGTGAGCGGCCTTTTCCTTGGATTCCGGTGTCCACTTGTTGCCCTTCCAGTCGAGGCATTCCTTGGGCACTTCGCCATCCTTCCCTTCCCACCACACGTCGCCATCGGGCGTGAGGGCCACGTTGGTGTAGATGGTGTCGCGCTGAATGGTCGTCACCGCGTTCGGGTTGGACTTGCTGTTGGTGCCGGGGACGACGCCGAAGTAACCGGCTTCCGGGTTGATCGCATAGAGACGGCCATCCGGGCCGGGACGCATCCAGGCGATATCGTCGCCGAGAGTCCAGATCTTCCAGCCCTTGTAGTGGGCCGGGGGGATGAGCATCGCAAAGTTGGTCTTGCCGCACGCGCTGGGGAACGCCGCCGCGACGTAGGTCTTTTCGCCGGTGGGCGATTCCACGCCGAGGATGAGCATGTGTTCCGCCATCCAGCCCTGATTGCGACCGAGGTAGGAGCCGAGGCGCAGGGCCAGGCACTTCTTGCCGAGGAGCACGTTGCCGCCGTAGTTGGAACCGACGGAAATGATGTTATTGTCCTGCGGGAAGTGGCAGATGAATCGACGGTCGGGATTGACGTCGAGCATGCTGTGCGTGCCGCGGGTGAAATCGTCGCTCTCGCCGAGGTGCTCGTAGGCCACATCGCCGATGCGGGCCATGACACGCATGCTGAGAACCACGTAGATGGAGTCGGTGATCTCAACGCCGACCTTGGTCAGCGGCGAGCCCTTCGGGCCCATCAGGTAAGGAACCACGTACATCGTGCGGCCCTTCATGGAGCCGGCGAGGAGCGCGTTCATCTTCTTGTACATGTCCGCCGGGGCCATCCAGTTGTTGGTCGGGCCGGCTTCGGCCTTGCTCGGCGTGCAAATGAAGGTGCACTGCTCGACGCGGGCCACGTCGTTGGGATTGGAACGGTGGTAGTAGCAACCGGGAAGCTTGTCCTGGTTCAGCTTGATGAGGATGCCTTCCTTGACGGCTTGCGCGGTCAGCGCTTCTTTTTCGGCATCGCTGCCGTTACACCAGTAAATCTTGTCGGGTTGACAAAGCTTCGCTTGTTCTTGAACCCAGGACAGAACGGCCTGGTTCTTGGTATTGGGAGTAAAGGGATCGGTTTTGTGCATGGACGCGATTTTATCGAAACCGGACCACTTAAGTAAATCTTAAAATAGCATATAAGCAAAATTATTATAAGTAATAGTAATCGACCCCATTAGATGGGAGGAAAAAAGTCGTTATTGTGCTATTTTTGGGTCGATTTTGTGAGGCGTCAGAGGGTGGTAGACGTAGCGCGAGCCCCTCGTCAGCGAGTGCTGGCGAGGGATCACGCCTTTCAAAGTATCCTGCGCAGATTATCGACTACCGATGCCCGGCGGCTTTCTGCAGGATGGCTCATCCCACAAACAAAAAAGGCGACCTGTTCAGGTCGCCTTTTTTGGCGCTACCACTTCGCCCGAGGCGAAGCTAGCTGGGGGCAGCGTCGCGCTGCTTAGAAGCTGCCGCTGAGGGCCACTTGGCCGTAGGGAGCCGCACCGTCCGCATGCATCTTGGTATCGGCCCGGCTGAAATTGAATTCGCGCATGACCACCGCACCGGTCTCGGCTTCGAGAGTAAGGAAGGGGATCGGTTTCCAAGCCACACCGGCACCGAGGCGCGCTTCGCTGTATTCCACCACGGTTTGATTCAGGTTGCCGCGGCCATGGCTCTTGCCGAAGTCGCCGTTCACCATGTACGTGCCACCCTTCATGTCCGCACCGGCAAAGAGGGTGACGGCCTTTTCGAGTTCATACTCGATGCGGGGCTTGGGGAGAATGAAATTCAGAACCCACTGGTCGGCAAACTTCCAGCGGACACCGGCACCTGGCAGGACCGGATATTCACGCCAGGTATCGATGCTCAGGCCAAAGACCCACTGCAGATCCTTGTTCACGAGGTAGGAAGCACCGATGATTACCGGCACATTGATGTCGCGGCTGGAGAGATCCACGAAGTCGCTGTAGAAACCGGGAGCCGCCTCGATGCGCATCAGCCACTGGTCGGCGAGCTGGATGTCCACACCGATGATCACATTGGTCGACTGCAGCGTGTTCGGCAACGGGGCGTTGTCCGGCAGGCTGAAGGAGTAACGTTCCCACTCGACGCCACCGCGGAAGAGGAGACCTTCCTTGATTTCGGGAGAGATGACGTATTTGAGATCGGTCGTTTGCGAGGAGAGATTGCCGAGCTTGGCATCACCCTGTTTGACATCCGCCGCACCCACGTAGGAGTAGCTGAGATTGGTTTCCTGAGCGATGCGGACATCCGATTTCTGGACATCCATTTCGCTATCCAGCTTGGTGTTCGCCACCTGCGCGAGCAGGGAAAGCGCGGAGACACTCAGGACACCCAAGGTTACGCAAAAGAGATTAATTTTTTTCATAGCACACGTGGATAAAGGTTTAGAGATAATAAGCGGTCTCTGGCAAGACTATTTTATCCCGCCCTCCCCTCGCTTAATCTCTGGACTTCCCCCCGCACCGCTGCTGGAGTCAGACCATTGATCTTTTCGGCCAGATCATAATCGGCTTGAGTCACTTTTGCTTCGGAATGAGTCATTAACGTGAGCAGCACCTTGTTCCAGCGCACATCGATATCGGGATGATGATTCGCCGCTTCCGCGATGCGTCCCACGGCGACGACAAACGCCAGTGCTTCGGCAAAGTCTTTCCATTGGCACGTTTTCTGGAGGCCACTCGCCGTCAGCGTCCAGCCAGCAGGTATCTCGGGTGTCGCAGGCATGGGAGAACGTAAGCCACGTTTTCCGTTGCGCAAGCAGGCGGAGTCCCACCACTCCGGCGGCCCGTGCTTTTTGCAAGTCAGCTCAAAAATTGTCCCCTCTCCCCCATCTCAAACTTGTATCCCCATCCGATCACTTCTAGATTGATGCTGATGAAAATCGTCACCACGGCGGAACTCGTCGAGCGGGAAAAAGAAGTCATCGCCGCAGGCACCCCCGCCGCCGACCTCATGGAACGCGCCGGCCGTGGCATGGCCGAGATCATCCAGCAGGAATTTCCCCAAGCTCCCCAGACCCTCATCGTCGTGGGCAAGGGCAACAACGGCGGCGTCGGTCTCGTCGTGGCGCGCTACCTCGCCGCCGCAGGCTGGACCGTGCGCGTCGTGCTGGCCGAGGGCGACAAGCAACTCCGCGACCTGCCCCGCGAGCAATGGAAGCGGCTCATCACGGAACACCCCGACGTTCTCGCCCACGCTCAACTCCACGACACCCTTTTCCCCGACGCACGCGGACTTGTCATCGATGCCCTCCTCGGCGTCGGCGGCAACGGCCCGATCCGTCCGCCCATCGCCGCCCTCGTGGACCGCCTCAACCGCGCCCGCGCGCAACGCTTCTTCCGCACCGTCGCGCTCGACCTGCCGACCGGTCTCCCCGGCGATCCCGAGCACGCCCTCATCGCGGACCTCACGATCACGGTCGGCGCGGTCAAAGACTTCCTCGTGCGCGAGGAATACTCCGGCCGCGTGGGGCGAATCGAAACCGTTTCGCTTTTTGAAGACACCTTTCCGGTCCGGGATCGACTCCTCATCGCCCGCACGCTTGCGCCGCTCCTCCCCCGCCGTTCCGCCTATTCGCACAAGAACACCTACGGTCGCGCGCTCATCGTCGGCGGTTCGGCTGGCTTTATCGGAGCGCCCATCCTTGCCGCGCAAGCCGCCTTGCGCACCGGAGCGGGATTGACCAATCTCGCCGTGCCGAAGACGATTTACCCCTTCGTGATTTCAAAGGCTCCGCCCGAAATCATGGTCGCCGAACGCGCCCCCAACGACGATTTCCTCGATCTCATCGAATCCGCGAAATCAATCGCCGTCGGTCCCGGCCTCGGACTCACAACCGAAGCCAAACGAATTCTCGAATTCATCCTGAAAAAAGCGACGGCTCCCCTCGTGCTCGATGCCGATGCACTGACCCTCCTCGCCGCGAAACCGGCTCTCTTCAAAACCGCCAAGGTACCGCTCGTACTCACCCCACACCCCGGCGAGATGAAGCGCCTGCTCGGTCGCGAATTCGCAGTCGAGGAACGACCCATCGTCGCGCGTGAACTCAGCGACAAACTCAAAGCCGTCGTCGTCCTCAAAGGCACGCGCACCCTCATCGCTGCACCCGGCGAACCGCTCGCCTACAACTCCACCGGCAACCCCGGCCTCGCCGTCGGCGGCTCCGGCGACACGCTCACCGGAATCCTCACCGCCCTCCTGGCGCAAGGACTCAAACCCTACGACGCCGCCCGCGTCGCCGTCTGGCTGCACGGTTGCGCCGCCGACTTCGCCCTGCGCGTCCGGGGCTGCGAGGAAGGACTCCTCCCCACCGACGTCAGCGAAAATCTCAGCCGCGCGATTACGGCCCTGCGGGGGTAGTCCGCATCAACGCTTGATCCGAATTCCGGTCACCGAATGCGGAGGCAGTTCCAACGCGAGGCCATCCTTCTCCACCTGCACGGCTAGCGGCTTCAACGTCACGTTATCCGGATTCGATTCGTTCGTAGCCTCGAGGGACGGACCGGAAAGCACCTGCGCCGTGGCGGATTGAACCGCCCCCACCTTCTTGATCTGCACCGGAGTCGCCCCCGCGAGCCGGCGGTTCACGATGATCAGGTAAATCTCGCCTGTCTTCGAGTCGCGACTGACAAGCGTGGCGAGCGCGGGAGTTGGCCCCAGATTCTCCGGTTGGAATTCCCGCACCGTCACGTTGCGAATCTCGAACTTCATCGGCCCGCGCACGCCGCGAAAACGTCGCGCAAGGATGACGAGGGAATCGCTATCGGCCAACGTCATGTACCACGCGTCCACCCGGCTCCATGCCGTGGACTGCACGCCGTTCGATTCCTCGGCAGACTGCGTTTGATTCCAGCCACGACCATCGCCCACCTGAATTTGCGCCAGGCTTTTCTCGCCGTTTTCCGTGCGGACCTCGGCAGAGACATGATAGACCATGCGCGGTTTTGCCGGAACGCGGAGGGCCGCATGGTAATAATCCAGCCCCGTGTTTGTGGTGATCTCCACCGAAAGCGAATGATCTTTCGCCGCCACCGCTTTCACTCCTTCAACCGGAGTGATTTCCCATGGTTGCGTGACAGGTATCGCCAGTCCAAGTGAACGCCCCCGGACAGGAGCCGATTTCGTGGCCGGCGCTTTATACGAAACCTCATCCTCGTATAGGCCGCACTCCGTTTGCGCCGCCAGCAACGTATCGCCAAGGTAAGTGTGATAGAGATGCATCACGTGCCATGCGGGACGCTTCACGTACGGCTCATCATCCCCCCGGATCATTCCCCAATACTCGTTGGCAAATTGCCAGTAGTGCGCCTGCGAAATATTCAGCGAGGGTTGCAGCAACACCTGAATGAAATCCGCCACCTGCACCGCCGTGCCGAGAGCAAAACGATACGGCACCGGTTTTTCCTGCGCGTACCCCCCGTTGTACTCCGTCACCGCCAGCGGAATCTCCCGCCCCGCGATTTCCCGGATGCGGCGATTCACCAACGCGAACGCCGCCTGAAATTCCCGCGCCGTGGCAAATCCCCGGCGATAAACCTTGTCGGGCAGATCAGCTCCGTCCTTCCCCGCATCGCCGCCGTAAGCATGGTAGATGAAAAAGTCCGCCGTCTTCGCCGTCTGCCGCAGCACCGCCTCGCTCCAACCTCCCACCCAGTCGGGCGTCAAATCGTACCCCAGCACCGCGCCGACCTTCACCGAAGGGTCCACCGCTTTCATCGCCGCACTGATTTGGAGAAAGCGGACGGCATACGAATCCGCCGACAGAATCGCCGGCAGCGGCCCCTCGCGAAATTGATCCGCATGCGGTCCGTGAAAACTTTCATTGCCCGCCTCGAACCACTTCACCCCGTAAGGAGCCGGATGCCCGTCCTGCGCGCGAACCTTCGCCCACGCGATGCCGCCATTCGGATTTTCATTCGCGGGTGCGTTCAGGTACTCCACCAAATCCGCGAAATCCTCCGGCGCGCCCCAGTAATCGGCCATGGTGAGAATCGGCTCCGCTTTCAATTCCTCGCAGAGTTTCAGAAATTCCGGCAGACCGAACGCCTGACGCGGACGATTCTTCAGCGGGCCAACGGTTTTCTTCCAGTTGAACTCATGCGCCTCGCAACCGCCCGGCCAGCGCAACGTCGTCGCTCCCGCCGCGCGTGCCAGATCCAGCATCGCCGGAACCGGACGCCGCTTCTCCGGATTCCAAACACCTCCCCCCTTCATCGAAAAAAACAGAATGTCGCGATTGTCCGGAGCCTGATTCGCCGCCGGATACCCCAAAATGTTGGCCCCAAACACCGCCCGATTGACCGGGCCGATGACCTGATCCGAAAGGGTGATTTCCGCCGACGGCTCTGCCCGGAGAAGAGAGAGCGAAAAAAGCATTACGCCGAGACCAATCAACGTCCGCACCGCTGGATTCAGTAGGATCATAGGGAGCCTGGGTCAAAATAGGTTCCCACGCTTCTGACAGACCGCGAAGGAAGTGTCAATTTTAATTTGTCTGACAAATAGAAACAGCATCAGACCGCCCACAACTCGTTAATAAAATGCAATTAAATCACTACTAGAGAGTGATTTACGATAAAAACAACCCTCCCTCTATCTCTTCGACCGCGGCCACACCCAATCACCCTGTTTCGAATCACTTAACGTCGCGGACTCCTTCTTCATCACGATCTGGCCCCCATCATCCACACCGTTGAATCCCACCGAATAGAGTGCGTAATCCCCATCCGCCTCCACCCGGTAATGCAACGGCTCGCCCGTGCACAAATCGTGCGGCACCCGCTCGATGAACTTCGGTTCCAGCTCCGCCAACGTCGCCGGATATTTCCCGTTCGCCAGTCGGTACCGCTCCAACCCGCAGGCCACCTGAGCGAGATCGATTCGACTTTGAATATCACTAAATCGACTCGGTGCCGGAGCAAGCCCGTTGAGAGTAAACGAAAGCACTAACCTCGCATAGGAGAGAGGACGTGAGGTTTCGAGTCTTTCAAAATTGGGTATTCGCTCCGGGAAAAAACGATGCGAAACGGGGTCGATAACTGGAATGAGTTGATCCAGATAAAAATGACACGCTTGGGATCGAACTTGATCATAGGAACTGGCGGGATTGGTAATCCATGCGATGGGGCGTAAGGGGACAGCTTTATAAACTTCATTTTCCAGCGATTGAGGGTTGCCGGAGTAGGAGGAGAATTCACGCAGCATTTTAGGACTATACTGCATCAAATCGAGCGTGGGCAGAAAGGACAGAAGGAGTTCAGCATGTATGTTTGTGTGGTAGGTTTTCAGTGAATCAATTTTCCCTAATTGCTTTTGAAATTGAGCCAGTTGTTCATCGGTCCATGCGTGGGACTCGATCCCCTGCCAGATCACGGATAAAGCGGTGATATCCATCGATAGGCCAACGAGGCCCATAATAAGCAGCGGTGTTTCCTTGCTTCCAGAGGCGAGGCGCAGGCAAACGATAATGTCCTTGGCGGCTTCATCGGTTTTGCCTTGCTGCAAGGAAAGTAGGGCATGCCATTTAAGAGCTTGGGATAGCTTCATGAGCGAGCTTACTTGAGGTACAGGCATCCCATAAGGCGGAGAGTAGTCGTAGTCGATATTAAATCGACAATGAGGCCTTTCCATTGCGGCCAAGATGTTGGTGCGTTCGGCCTCTGCGTCAGTAGTAAATAGATTTGGATCAGACGCGAACTCACGATTTCCAAGTAACCAGCTTTTGCCTGCTTTTTTGGCAGCAGCCTGCGCGGCGGTTCCTACGGAAAAGAGAGCCACCTTAAAATTCTCTTTCCCATCTTTAGCTTTGTACTGTTCCAAATGCCTCCAAATTACTGACGACGCAAAATTCTGTTCATCCGGCACGGGCGGGGGGATAAGCGACTTCGGATCGAAGTTGAATCCCTTCGCTTCGAACTGGGCCTTGGTCTGAGCCCAGAGACGCGCGCCGCGCCAGTTCTCCTCCAGATACAACGCCACGATCAGCAGGGTGAGCCCCCCGAACGCTATCCCCGCCCACTTCAACCACCGTTTCATGCGACCAGCCTGTCAAAAACACCCCGCCGCCACCACTTTTTTCGCACACGCAGCTCACGTAGCCAACCTAACGCAAACGCCCGGCGCGTTTCCGTGCTATAACTCGTGGCATGCCCGGCGTCCGTCCCTGTGAAATCTCGAATCGGAAATTAGAAATTCGGCAACACCATCCGCGACGCTCAACAGAGGTGGTAGATTCTTGTAGCGCATTGTCGACAGGATTTTTTTTCGCGCCACGCCCGACGCAACACGCTACCCCGGCAACATTCCAGTTGCGGACCGGGCGTTTTGAGGACATTCTTGGAACACCCGGTCAACGCCGGGTTTCAGTCTGGTTCGCGAGATATTTCTTCACGTCCATCCTAACCCCACCCTCATCATCCCCCGCATCTCTATGAGCAAATCGTCGAGTGACCTGCAGAATTACTATGACTTCGAGCGCATCGTGGAAATCGATTTCATTCGGGCCACGGAAGCCGCCGCGCTGAACTCCTACGCATGGCTCGGCCGCGGGGAAAAAGAGAAGGCCGATGCCGCGGCGTGCGACGCGATTCGCGGCATGTTCGACCTGATCAATGTCTGCGGCGAGGTGGTCATCGGCGAAGGCATCAAGGACAATGCCCCCGGTATTTTCAAGGGCGAACACCTCGGGCAATGGTATCCCGGCGCGCCCAAGTTTGACATCGCGCTCGATCCCATCGATGGCACGACCAACATTTCCAAGGGACTCCCCAATTCCATTTCCGTCATTGCCGCCGCTTCTCCCGAGCCGGGGGTCGACTTCGCGCTGCAGGATATCCCGTCATTCTACATGATGAAGTTCGCCTATGGGCCGGCCGTGAAAATCCACGCACAAAAGATGGGCATCGATTGCTTGAAGCTGAACCAATCCATTGATGAATCGCTCGCGGTCATCGCACGCGCCCTGCACAAGCGCATTCAGGATCTCACCATTTGCGTGATGGATCGCCCGCGTCACGCGCGGCTGATTCAGGAAATCCGCAGCGCGGGTTGTTCGCTGCGCATGATCTCCGAGGGAGATATCACCGCCGCGATTGCGCCGTCCCTGCCCGACAGCGGCATCGACGCCTACATCGGGGTCGGTGGCGCGCCGGAAGCAGTGCTCACGGCCGCTGCCGTGAAATGCCTCGGCGGCGATATCCAGGCGCAGATGTGGCCCCGCGACGAAGCCGATCGCGCCCAACTCATCGCCGCCGGATACGGGGATCAACTCTCGAAAGTCTACATGGCGGACGATCTCGCGCGCGGGAAAAACATCATCTTCTGCGCCACCGGCATCAGCGACAGCCCGCTCCTGCCCGGCGTGAAGCATTACGGCAACAAGGCGATCACCCATTCCATCCTCATGCGCGCCAAACAAAAGACGGTGCGCTACATCACCACGCACCATAACCTTGCGGAAAAGACGATCCGCCTGCGCAGTTCCAAACAGGAAACGCACCTGTAAGAGGAACGCAGGAAGGCAGGTTAATGCGGCTTGTCGCGTTTGATCAGGTCCGCACTGGCGCGTTCGAGGATTTTCTTCTCAATGGGAGTGAGGCTCCCCATGCCGTGCTTGGAAATCTTGTCGAGAATGTTGTCGATCGACTCGACCTTCTCCTGCTCCTGAATCGCGCGAATATTATTCTGCTTCGCCAACCGTTCCATCCGGCGACTCTCGAACCACTCGTGAATCCGGTCGAAGAATCCGAACCCCGTCGCCACGCCCAGCGAGCGAATCGCCACCGCCGCCACGCCGGCCGAGAGCCACAGCATCAGCAGCCCAAGCAGGTCGCGGCTCGCCAGAAACGCGAGCGTGTATATGCCCAGCAGGATCGCCGCCGCCCACTTCAGCCGAATGCGGAAGAACGCGAGTTCCGCGTCGGGATAGATCGCCACGAAGGCAATGAACACACCGAACAAAATCGAACTCGCTCCGGAATACTGGATCGGGCCGAGGAAGGCACTCAAAGCCGTCAGCACCAACACCGGCACCACGATCAACGCCGCATACAGCGCGAGGAAATAATTACGACCAATGAACCGCTCCACATCGGGACCAAACCAATAGAGCATGAACATCTGGAAGACAAACATCAGGCTCGCCGCCTCCACAAAAGGATACGTCACCAACTGCCAGACATAACCGCGATGCAGGACGTCTGCGCTGGAAAAAATCAGCGTGGCAAATACCCCACCCACCCCGAAAGCGAGGCAGAGTGAGTACGCGATCATCGCGAGGGAATGGACCACGATCAACAACACGCTGGCGCTCACTGGGTAGCGTCCCACCCAGAACAGCGGGCGATAATCGGCGGATGAGTTGGAGAACAGCATTGCCTTTATTTATCGGTATTTGGTTGCTCAGCCTTCATAGAAAGAATACGACGGAATTTTTTACCTGTCCAGAGTCTGCTCAAATCAGTCTGGACAATTCCCTGCAATTTACTAAGCAGCCTACATGCCTGTACTCGATAAACCTCTTTCCGAACTCATTAAATATCAAGGAATCAATCCCCGCCCCGCCGACTTCGACGCCTACTGGGATGCCGCTCTCAAGGAACTGGATGCCGTCAATCCCAACGTTGACCTCATCCCCTCAAAGGAGTTGCAATCTTTTGGCGCCGAAGCTTTTAACCTCTTCTTCACCGGCGTCGGAGGCGCCCGTATCCATGCCAAGTACCTCCGCCCGCGCCACGCCACCAAGCCGCACCCGGCAGTCGTACAATTTCACGGTTATTCCGGCCATAGCGGCGATTGGGCCGACAAGCTGAATTACATTTCGCAAGGTTTTTCCGTCGCGTCACTCGATTGCCGCGGCCAGGCCGGCTTGAGCGAAGACAACAGCCAGGTTAAAGGCAACACGCTGCAGGGCCATTTCGTTCGCGGCCTGAATGATCCCGATCCGAAGAAGCTCTTGTTCCGCCAGATGTTCCTCGATACGGCGCAACTCGCGCGGATCGTGATGAGCTTTGACGAAGTGGATGCCACGCGCGTCGGCGCGATGGGTGGCTCGCAAGGTGGCGGATTGACCCTCGCGTGTGCCGCGCTCGAGCCGCGCATCAAACTCGTCGCCCCGGTCTTCCCGTTCCTGAGCGATTACCGCCGCGTGTGGGAAATGGATCTCGCAAAGGACGCGTACGATGAATTGAAGAAATTCTTCCGCATGTACGATCCGCATCATGAGCGCGAAGAGGAAATCTTCACGAAGCTCGGTTACATCGACGTGCATCATCTCGCGCCGCGCATCAAGGGCGAAGTGCTGATGCTCATCTCGCAGATGGACAACATCTGTCCGCCGTCCACCCAGTTCGCGGCGTACAATGCGATCCAGTCGAAAAAGCAATACCTTCTCTATCCCGACTTCGGTCATGAAGGATTGCCCGGCGGCAACGACAAGATCTTCAACTTCCTCTCGAAGCTTTAGTCGACAGCACCTGCATCTGATGGAGGACGGCCTCCTCCATCAGATGTGCACCGCCAGCCCCATCTCGACGATTTGATTCGCCGGAATGTTGTAGTAATCGCGGGCCGGGCGAGCATTGCGACTGAGAACGCCGTAGAGCGATTTCTGCCAATGCGGCATCGGGGCACGCCCCCCGGGAATGATGATCTCGCGGTTGAAGAAATAGGTGAGGCTGCGCTCCTTGATCGGCACGCCGCGCGCCATCAAAATCGGAATCAATTTAGCCACATTCGGCTGCTGCATGTATCCGTAATGCACGATCGCCCGCCAGAAACCCTCGCCAAGCTCGGTTAACTCCAGCGCCTTGTCATCCGGCACGCTTGGATCAGGGTCCGTCACCATGCTCAGGAGCACCACTGTTTCATGAATACAACGGTTGCACTTGAGATGGTGCAGTAAAACAATCGGCATGCCGATCGGGCGACCCGCCATGAAGATGGCCGTTCCCGGATTGCGATAAATCTTGTTCTGACGGATGTCCTCGATCACCAGCTCCGGCTCCAACGTCCGCGCGTAAATTTCATCGGAGATATGAGTGCGCCCCGTCTTCCACGTGTGCATCACCGCCAGCAGCACGCCGCCCACCACCAGCGGCAGCCAGCCGCCATCGAGGATCTTGTGCCAGTTCGAACCGAAGAACGCCAGATCCACCACCATGAACCCCGCGCACAAAGGCAGCGCCTTCGCAAGGGACCAACCCCAACTCCGGCGCGCGACGAGATAAAAGGCAAAAGTCGTCACCGACATGGTCCCCGTCACCGCGATGCCGTAGGCAGCCGCCAGATTTTCGCTCGATTTGAAACCCAGCACCAATCCGATGGAACCAACCGCCATGGCCCAGTTCATAAAACCTACGTAGATCTGACCCTCGAGTTGATCGCTCGTATGCGTCACCGACATGCGCGGAAAGAAGCCGAGCTGGATTGCCTGCCGGCTCAAGGAAAACGTGCCGGAAATCAGCGCTTGGCTCGCAATGATCGTCGCGAGGAAAGAAAGGATGACGAGACCGAACTGAAGTGGTCCCTGTGGCGCAAGCGCGAAGAAGGGATTCACCTTGCTGGATGGATTCGCCAGTGCCCACGCGCCCTGCCCAAAGTAGTTCAGCACCAACCCAGGCAGCACGACGCAATACCACCCCCGCACGATGGCGGCCCGACCGAAGTGTCCCATGTCCGCATACAGCGCCTCCGCACCCGTGATCGCCAGCACCACCGAACCGAGCAGCGCCGTGGCATGCCGGGGATCGTGCCGCAGGAGATCCAAGCCATAGTACGGATTCAGCGCGTGCAATACCGTCGGATTCTTTACAATTTCGATTAACCCCAAAACCCCCAGAACCGCAAACCAAACCAACATGACCGGTCCAAAAACCCGCCCGATGGTCGCCGTACCATGCTTCTGAAAGAAGAATAACACCGCTAGAATCAGGCAAGTCACCGGCACCACCAGCGGCGCAAAATTCGGATTCAACACCTCCAGACCCTCCGACGCGCTCAAGACGGAAATGGCGGGAGTGATGATACCATCCCCATAAAGCAACGCCGCCCCGGCAAGGATGACAAAGACCGTCACCCCGATGCGCTTGGAATGGGACCGCCTTTTCTGCTCGATCAAGGCCAGCAGGGCGAAGATCCCACCCTCGCCGTGATTATCCGCCCGCATGACGAAAGTGATATACTTGAAACTCACCACCCACATCAGAGCCCAGAAAACCAGCGAGAGACTCCCCATCACCGCCAAACCCGGATCCACCTCCGCAGTGGTCGAAAGACATTCGCGCATCGCGTACAGCGGACTCGTACCAATGTCCCCAAAGACAATGCCCAATGCACCCACCATTAAATGCCACGGATTCGGTCGAGTCGTGTTGGACATGTGTAAAAGAGAATGGATGCGCTGAGGAGGAACTATTTGCAATGGCGGCAAAGTGTCAAGGGCGGAAGTAAAGGGATCCACACGCCCCAGGAGCCCCATTAAGATCGCTTGAGCCCCCATTTGCGTCGCTACTATCTCAGCGCTAGCTACTTAATTCAGCCCATTAAATCAATTTACCGCTCTCGAAGCTTGCCACCAGTGGGGGTGAGTCGTTAGTTTGGAGAGCATCCTCACCGACCTCCTTGAAACCGGGACCGGGAGGCAATCAATCGAAACTTTTTCAAAATCAACCGGGAAAAAACGATGCGCGTGCGTTTGTGGATATCGGGAGTGGTGGCTTTGATCTGGGCGGTAAGTGTGGTGGGGTCTCAGGCCCAACTGGACTATACCATAGTGAGTTATTGGGATTCAGCAGCCAGTACCACCTCCAGCAATACTGTTCTCACGGGTGTTTCGGGAAATTTGGCCGTTGGCAACTACGACGACCTGAATGGATTTGTCTATGACATCGCTAACAAATCCTACTCCTCCCTGAATGTCTATACCTCGACTGACTCAGTGCATGTCAGTGGCATTCAGGAACAGCGCGTGGTGGGCACCTATTATTCCGGCGGTTCCAGCTATGGATTTGTGCGCAATCTTTCCGGCACTGGTGCAAGTTCTGTTTTCAGCCTAGGGGAAGGCACTCAAGGTTTGGCTCTGTCGGGCAACTATATCTTGGCAACCAATGCTTCCGGTCAATATATCGTCTACAATACAAGTAATGATGTAATCTCCATCCTGCCGATTGATCCTCAAGCATCTTATGTGGTCACCGGCATCGGTAACAACACCGTAGTGGGTTATTACGATGGTGCCACTGTTCATGGCTTCACTTATACATTTACGAGTGACAATATCGAAAACGGCGATCTGATTGACAACATTTATATTAGCAAATCGACGTCAACCACAGCGCTCTTCACTAAGATCTTGGGAATCGACGAGACCGGGACTTTGGTGGGCATCTCCAGTGAGACCGCTGAGGATGGGTCTAATTCCTTTGCTTTCGCGAAGGCGGTTGACGATGAAGCCGCGACCGAGATCAATCCACCGGATACGACAAATACGGTCGCCTATGGTGTGGACGGGCAGAAAGTGGTGGGCAGCGCCTCCCAAGGAGGTAACCCAGTCGGCGTCATCTCGCAAGTTCCCGAGCCGACCACCTACGTGTTGATCGCGTTGGGCATGCTCGTCATGGCCATCAGTCGCTGTAAGACGCGCTTCTCCCGCCAGTCGTAGTCCATTTTCAATATAGGCTCTCCGCCTCCAATTTCGACCCCGCACCGGCGGACGTTTCTCCAACGTCCGCCTTTTTTGCGCTCCTTTCCTGTTGTATTTTACTCTGTTGCAACTGGAACACACAAGGTTCCCCTCAGGTTTCATTTAACGAGGACGATATTTCGCTTGGATACATTGCGTTTATCGCATTTGCAGCATCCTAACCTTAACTCCCCCCCCATCAATGAACTCGTGGACCATTGGAAAACGCATCATCGTAACTGCCAGTTTTCTCTGTGCAGTTATTGCCGCCGTTGTGGCAACCGCAATTCTGAGCGTGAACAAGATCAGCCACATCAGCCTCGACATCACCGAGGATTCCCTCCCGGGCGTCATCTATGGGGGACGCATGAAAGTCGCCCAAGGCGAGAATATGATTCGCCTGGGGCAATTTGGCAGCAGTGAAAATCCCGAACGCCGCAAGCAACTCGCCGCCGAAATGGCCGAGATCACGAAAAAAAACCAGGATAATATCAAGGGTTACGAGGATTCCATCAGCAGCGATGAAGAGCGTCGTTTGTATGAAATCTACAAAGAACGACGTACCGCCTTTGTCGAATTGCGCAACAAGAAGTACATGCCTTTGCTGGAATCCAATCCCGCCGAAGCCAAGGAGTTTTTCGACGGTCCGCTCATGGAATCCTACAAGACGTACAATAGCGCGGTGGATTCCCTGATCGAATTCGCCATCAAGGAGGGACAGGCCAATAGCAAAAAACTCGCCGCCATGGTCACACTTTGCATTCGGCTGCTGACCGGGATCGGTCTCGCGGGATTATTGATCGGCTCGATCACTTCCATTCTTTCCATACGCAGCATCAACAGTGCACTCAAGAAGATTACCAACCTGCTGAACCATAGCGCGGATCAGGTCGCATCCGCCTCCAGCGAGGTGTCTGCCTCCAGCCAAAAGCTGGCCGAAGGTGCGAGCGAACAGGCCGCTTCCCTGGAAGAAACCTCGTCCTCAATGGAAGAGATGTCGAGTATCGTCCAACTCAACGCCAACAGCGCCCAGAACGCCAAGGGACTGGCCGACGCCACCCGTCAAACCGCCACCACCAGCGTCGAACACGTCCAGCAACTCAAAGGCTCCGTCACCGAGGCACAAGCCTCCTCCGGCCAACTCACCGAAGCGATGGAAGCCATCAAGGCCTCCAGCGATTCCATCGCGCAGATCATCAAGACGATTGATGAAATCGCCTTCCAGACGAACATCCTCGCGCTCAATGCCGCCGTCGAAGCAGCCCGAGCCGGAGAAGCCGGCATGGGCTTTGCCGTCGTGGCGGATGAAGTACGCAATCTCGCCAAACGCAGCGCGGACGCCGCCAAGGAAACCGCCACGATCATCGAGGACTCCATCCGCAAGGGCAACAACGGCGTACGAGTCAACGAAGAGGTCGTGAAAAAACTCCACGATATCGACTCCAAATCGCAGCAGGTCGACAGCGGTTTGAAGGAAATTTTCGATCGCGTCACCAAAGTCGACGAGGCCATGGGACAAATCGCCACCGCCTCACGCGAACAGACCCAGGGTATCGGTCAAATCAATATCGCGCTCAACCAAATGGACAAGGTCACCCAATCCAACGCGGCGAGCGCCGAGGAAACCGCCAGCGCCGCAGGCG
Organism: Verrucomicrobium sp.; assembly: GCA_017849585.1. Taxonomy (GTDB): domain Bacteria; phylum Verrucomicrobiota; class Verrucomicrobiia; order Methylacidiphilales; family UBA1321; genus UBA1321. Next base: position 162,964 of record JAFIGT010000039.1, on the reverse strand, counting down.
AACTCAACTCTCAGGCGGATGAACTCAAGAATGCGGTGATCGATTTGCTCGCCCTCGTGGAAGGACGTAAAGGCCACACCGCGCTGCATGCCTCTGCGCAGCCCCCGACCAATGCCGCCCCGCGCGCTATTCCCCCTTCGAACGACAAACACTTCGCTTCTTCCGTAAAGCCTTCCGCCGCCTCGCGCCCAACAACGGAGGCAGCCCCACCGCGCGCCGCCTCGCGTGATGCGATTCCGATGGACAGCGACTTCAAGGACATGAATTAGCGATGCGCCACAGCGGCGGAACTGAACGTCACCGCGCTGCCATCCCGCTTCTCGAACCACTGCGCGTAACCGCTGCGCTGGATCAACCCGGCAGACTCCTTGCCGAACATCGCCATCACGAGGGCCAGCGCACCGACACCGTCGAAATACCGCTGGTTGCCATCCTGCTGCAGGAAGCGCAAAAAAGCGTTGATATCGCCGGTCGCTGCGATCCGCCACAACTCCTCCTCCCACCGTGCGCAATCGGCAAGGCAGGGTTCATCCACGGAATAGGGATGGCCAAAGCGCGGCCCCATGTGGCAACCGTCAATACTCACCACCAATTCCACACGCTCTCCCGCGGCTTCCGCCGAACGCCACCACTCGCGCAACGCAGCCGCAAACTGGTACAAGGGCGCTTCGGCCTCAGGTAGTTGGTCTGCCTCCAAATAGTGAAACAGGCCCCCGCACAAAACCGGAATGAACGTGAATGGCTTCTTAATCCCACGCAGCGACCGCAAGGCCTGCAGGCAGATCAGGGAAAACTCGATGGAATGTTCGCCCACGTGCGCACGTGAATCGCTCCAGAATTCCTTGGGCACTTTTTTAGCCAACATCCGCAACCCCGACTTGTCCGTCGCCACCTTGCCCAATGGTGTTTCGTAACCCCGCCCATCCAGCGACCATTCAATCCGCGACCGATGACCGACCCCCAGAATCAGCACCTTGTCGGCAGGCGGTGCCATCAGCCACGGGGCAAAAGCTTGCGCGTAGACGGAAGTATTAACGCGAAAATCGATATGGGGCGAGACAACCCCCTTGAAACCGACATCCGATTCGGGACCAGTGCCATTCGCCATCCATGGTGCGCTCTGCGGTTGATCGAACCAATCGCGCACAAACCGTAGCAGCTTCGGCTTTTCCGCTGGATAACAGATGCCCCCCAAACTGGCTCGGATCATGCCTATTCCTAGCTATTTCCGCGTCTCAAGACAATTACGGAAAGCCGCCCCTGGCCACGGCGCAGGCATGCGGATTGCAAAAAAATCACTGAAAACGCCTTTCGCCTATAAATTACCTTCCCCAACAGACCGATGACAATGGAGTGCTCAGGATGAATCGGGCGGCCTTGGCCGGCTCCCTCGACTCTCCCGGGCCGCTGAACCCGGCACTCTCATGCGTATCCAAAAGATCCTGCTCCTCGACGACGAGCCCACGCTCCGCCGCACGCTCAATCAACTTCTCGCCCGTCAGGGATATCAGGTTCTCTGCGTCAGCAGCGTTAACCAGGCCGAGAGCGCCCTGCATAACGAACCCTACGATCTCGTGCTTTCGGACATGGTGTTGCCCGACGGAAATGGGCTCGAATTTTGCCGCCGCGTGCGCCGGGATCATCCACGCACCCAGGCGATTCTGATGACAGGCCATTCCACGATGGAGACCGCCGTCGAGGCAATCCGCATCGGTCTTTTCGATTACCTCATCAAACCCGTCACCACGGCCCAGCTTGAATTTTCACTGCAACGGCTTGAGTCCTACGCCCAGCTCTCGGTGGAGTCGAATTCACTGCGTCAGCAACTCGACACGGTCCATCCTTCCGCGCCGGAACTCTGGGGTCGCAGCGCGGTCATGCGCGAAATCCTCGAACTTTCCCGCCGCGTCGCCCCCACGCAAGCCACGATCTTGATCCAAGGCGAAAGTGGCACGGGCAAGGAACTGCTCGCCCGCTACATTTGGCAGCATAGCCAGCGGATTCAGGCACCCTTTGTCAAAATCAACTGCGCTGCCGTTCCCGAACAACTGCTCGAAAGCGAATTCTTCGGCCACGAAAAAGGCGCCTTCACCGGAGCCAGTACACGCCGCGAAGGTCGTTTCGAAGCCGCTCACGGTGGCACGCTCTTGCTGGATGAAATTGGTGAGATTCCGCTTTCACTCCAGACGAAACTCCTGCGCGTCCTGCAAGAGCGAGAATTCGAACGGGTGGGCGGCAACGAAACGGTGAAGGTCGATGTTCGCATCATCGCCAGCACCAACCGCGATCTCAGCGAGGAAGTCCGGCAAGGCCGGTTCCGCGAGGATCTCTATTACCGCCTGAATGTGGTCCCGGTCACCCTGCCGCCGCTGCGGCTGCGCGGCGATGACATCGATGAGCTCGTCAATTTCTTTGTGGGTCACTTCTCTCGCCGCCATGGTAAAGATGTAAAAGGACTCACGGAATTGGCGTGGGCCAAGATCCGCCGTCACACATGGCCGGGCAATGTGCGCGAGCTGCAAAACACGATCGAGCGCGCGGTGATCATGTCGACGACGCAGCCGCCGGATTTCTACATGGATATCGCCGATTTCGCGCCGCCCGCGCTGGAAGTCGCCGTCACGCCCGATTGCCCACCCAATCTCCAGGCGAATGGCATCACGTCGGTTGGCACAACCGATCCCGCCATCCTACAGTTCTTCCCGAAGCCGGACGCCGAGCTGCCGACGGTCAGCGAGATGGAGCGACGCCTCATCGCCGCCGCGCTCATCCAGACAAATCACAACCGCACACACGCTGCCAAGCGACTCGGCATCAGCCTGCGCACGCTCCGCAACAAACTCCGCGATTACCGCTTCGCCGGTTTCGATACCACCCGTCTCGAGCAGTGGCTGACGGTTTGATCGTGGGGCTTGACCTCTAATCTGATCAGCAACCGCTGGTGCGATATTTGCTGATGAAGAGTGACAGCTTTTGCGCGGTGACTTCCGGCCAATGACTTTGCGGCGTCATGATCGCGTGCTTAAGGGCAGAGTGAGCTTTCGCCTCGCCCAGTTTCGCAACGCGGGGCACGGCATTAACGAGGATTTTCTGCGCGAGCGCCGTGTTCTTCTGAATCCAACCGATGACCATGTCGACCGTCACGTGGTCATGATCCGGGTGCCAGCAATCGTAGTCCGTCACCATGGCCACCGTGGCGTAAGCGATCTCCGCTTCACGCGCCAACTTTGCTTCGAGTAGATTCGTCATGCCCACCACCGCGTGACCGGCTTTCTGGTACGAGATGGATTCCGCTTTCGTGGAGAACGAGGGACCTTCGATATTCACGTAGGTGCCGTTGCGATGAATCTTCCCGCCTGTTTCCTTCGCCGCATCGTAGAGAGCGGCCTGGAGTTCCAGACTGACCGGATCGCCAAACGCGACATGCGCCACAATGCCGTCGCCAAAGAAGGTCTCCGGTTGGCGGCCCTTCGTCCGGTCGAAAAATTGATCCGGCAGCACCACATCACCCGGCGCGTATTGCGGCTGCAGGGAGCCCACCGCGCTCACGCTGATGATCCACTTCACGCCGAGCTCCTTGAATCCGTAGATATTCGCCCGGTGCGGCAATTCGCTCGGGAGAATGCGGTGACCGCGACCATGGCGCGGCAGGAACGCGACCGATTGACCCGCCAGTTCACCAACGATGTAGGCATCCGACGGGTCACCGAAAGGCGTGCGCAACCGCACCTCGTCCTTGAGGGTGAAACCATCCAGCTGATACAAACCGCTGCCACCGATAAGTCCGATAAGGGGGGATTTTGCCATAAATATGCCGTCGTTTTTTTGGATTTAGAAAAAGAGAGTGCGCGCGAGATATTCCCCAGCGATGGCCGAGAGCATCGAAATGGCAAGCGGACGCCATAGGGAAGCGGGAGTCGCTCCCTGCCTCAGACGATTCCACGACCAGAGATTGAGCGCGAAAGAAAGCGCGAGGCCGAGCACGATCCAACCCACTAGGGCAGAGAAATGTTCCTTGGCCAGAAAATCGAGCACCTGATTGCCCCAGCCCGGAAATAGCTTTGGAAACCCGATCAACACACCCATCAACAGGAGAAAACGCAGACCCAAAGCAACCAGGCACGCCACCAACGCATTCTCCAAAAGCGACGACGGAATCTCGGTGCCGCGATGGGCCGAGATCGCCAGGGCGCCCGCCATGAAACTCGTCGTCAACACCAGCGCCCCAAAATACACCGAGGTAATGAACCAGGCCGCAGCTCCTTCCGGACGATTCGGGGGCAGCACCACCAGCGATAGCAGGATGAGCGTGCCGCCGAAGGCCGAGGAACCGCTCAACCAAAGCTTGGCGAGAAAATCATTCTGGAGACAAAATTGCCGCCACGCCATCATGGAGACAATGCCGCACCCGACCAGGAAAACACCGAGACCACGGCCGGAGATAAACGCCGCAGCGGCCCACAGCAAAATCGTCACGAAAGACAGATGAACAAAAACCCGGCGCGGCGTTGTCTGGAGCGAAAGAAAGCCAAGGTAAACGCTGATTCCAGCAGCGAGTGAAACCAGCAGCAGGTTGTGCGGATAGAGAAAGATCATTTAGTGATTCAAATTAAGAATTGGAGCCTGTTCCGGCGACCAAGGATTTTTCCGAAATCCACCCGCTTCAAGCGCCTCCCTCTGGTGGCGACAAAGCTGGCGAACTCCTTCCAAGTCGAGACCGGCATACAGTGAGGGATACGGCTCCAGGTTTTTCAAAGCAAGCGCAAACAATCGCGACGCGGGTGCGAGGCGCTCCTTTTGCAGGTGCACAAACCCGCCCGCGACTTGAATCAACCCCTGATAAAATGCCGCTTCGGGTGAGCGGCGGTCCTTCAACCAGAGCGCTTCCAAGACATCGTGCGCCTCGTAATAGAGTTGCTGGTTGAAGCAATTGAAGTAGCCCGTGTAGTGCGGATTATAGCCCCCGGAATGACCGTGCGTTTCCACGAGCTTCGCGACTTTATCGGATTTCTTGAGGGTCATAGCAGCAGGGAAATTCGATATGCGCCAGGCCGCATCCACTCAATCAAACCAGATGCCATGCCGGGAGAGATAGGGCTCCAACTCTTCCACACCGAAATCGGCCAGCACATCACCATCGATCACCATCGTGGGCGCTTTGGTCTGGCCGGAAATTTCCTGCATCGCGCGGAACGCGGCGGCATCGCTACGGACATCGACCACATCATAGGTCACACCGTGCTCCTTCAGAAATTCCTCGGCCTCCTCACACCACGGGCAACCGTTCTTGATATACAATAAGGGACGTTCATTGGGCATAACGCCCACAAGCTAGACCAAGTTTATCCCGCGCGCAACCCGGCGCCCTCTCACGGCATTGTCACGCGCAGCCGCATGAACCGTTTGCTTTGCGTCCCGATGGTTTCCGTATCGCGCATGGTGGTGGTGCGCTGGTTGCCATTGACGGTGCTGCTCACGGTCGCAGAATTCGCGGCGGACCAGGATTGCAAATCGTTGGAGGTTTCGACGGTGTAGACCAGTCCGCTGGGTGGCGGTTCGGGACAAGTGTAAGTCAGGGTGAGGCTATTCTCACTGACATCCTGGCTGAGATATTCGGTGGAGCTGGTGGCGCTAGCGGGCAGACCGAGCGCATATTTCAGCAAGTTGGAATAGCCATTCACCGAGGTGCGCAGAGCAGGCGCCCCGTTGCCGCTTCCATCCATGGCCAAGCCGTTGCTCTGGAGCCAGAGTTGGTAACCGGTGGGCGTACCAGCCGCCGTTACGGTGGCGGGATTCGTCCAAGCCGAATCGCCCGTCGCGTAGCGATAGCGCACCCGGTATTCATAGATGACTCCCGGCAATGCAGTCGTATCCGTGAAGGTGGTGGTGTTACTCGCTGGTGTTTGCAGCAGCGTGTAGTCGCCGTTAAGGGCGCGGCGTTCAATTTGAAACCCGGTTTCCGCGCTGGATATATCACCCCATTGCAGCACGACACTGGAGCCGCTTCCCGCCGTGGCGGTGAAGGCGGTGGGAGCCGCACCGGGAAGCAGGCTCGGCGTCACGCTCAAGTCGTCGAGATCCGCCGTGCCGGAGTTGCCGCTATTGGAATAAAAACGGAAGGTGGAATTGGGAGTCGCGTTCGCCGGGATATAGAACGACGTGGCCGGGATGAGGTTTCCATTGAGGCTGTCGCGCGCGATGCCAATCTGTTCCACTCCGTTGACGATAATACTCGTGTAGGCAAACGTGTAGGGATCGATCGTAGCAGACACGGTAAAATAACCACCGTCGGCCCAGGTGGAGAGGGTGCGCCCATCGGCCTGCCGGGGCCGGAAGCTGATGGCGGAGGTCCCAGCGCGCGAAGTCAAAATGGTAATGAGCAATCCGCGATTGGTCGTGGAGCCCCCGGTGGGGGTAAAGGTGGTGCTATCAACGTTGACATTGAGCCACTGCGCTTGAACCGCGAGCGGTGTGGAGGGATTGTAACTGCTGAAGCCCCCCTGCGAGACGTCCGGGCCGAAGGAGTAATTGACGCCGCTGAAATTAGTCGTGACGCCCGTGGTAGAGCCCCGGAAGCTGACGGTAAACGGCTTGGTGACGACGCTGCTGACGGCCGTGGTCAAATCGAGATTCGCGCTGATGTTGAAATTCGCCGCAGTGCTGGGGTCGACGATGCGCAGATGCTTGGTTCCCGTCGCTGGATTGCTTGTCCCGACCGTAGCCGTCGCGGTGGACCCAGTCCCGCCAATCACGATCCGCCAGAACTTGCCCGCCACGGAGTCTTCCCGCAAACCGGTGGCCAGCGTCTGACCAGCCACGTACTCGCTCGCTTCGAAACTGCTGACATATTGCGTCGCCGTGGTCCGCGACGAAGCGGCCACAACGGTCTGAAAGGTGGAAGTCTTGTTCCCGACAGAATCGGTCGCCACCACCGTCAAACTATGAATGCCGCGCGTGGCCAATGTCACCGGCAAACGCCATTTGCCATCGGCGTCCGATGCAGTCTTGCTGCCGAGCAGAACCGTTCCATCATAGAAATCCATCTGCACAATCGACCGCACATCATCAAACTCGCGCGGGTCCACCGTGATCGTGATCGTGGACCCGACCGTCCAGACAGCCAGTTGCGGATCGATCGTAGCTCCATATACCGCCGGAGCCGCAGGCGCGGGCGGCGCGGCATCTCCCACAATCGCGAGCGGGCAATGCTTGGGAATGACCGTTCGGGTCGTGACGCCATCATGGGAATTCAACGCCCGATACACACGCGCCGCAGTTTCATTCGGCAACCAGGAAGCATCCGTCTTGGTGCCAGTATAGTCGTTATAGGAAGCAATCGCCCCAAAGGCACTGCGATCCGCCCCCGTGCTGGACGACACATAGGCGCGCTGCGCAAGCCAACCACTTTCCAACGGAACCTCCACGAGCGACACGGGATTCCCCGGCGTGGTGGAAGGCGTCACTCCCGCCGGATAACGACAAGAAATGGCCTCCGCAATATAGGTCCACACCATCGGCCAGGTCTGGTTGCCGAAGGAATCGTGATCCATCAACCAATCCACTGCCCACGACGCATGACCATTCGGCGCCGAAGCCCCACGCCATTGCGTGTACGTGCTCACCATGGTGCCAGGGTTCGTAATCGAGTTGCCATCTTTCGATCCCGGAATGATCATCAGCGGCACCTTCAGGCTGGCCGCACGATCCGAACCGTATGGCGACTCGCTGCCGCGTTGCCCGATCACCGCCAGCGTGCGCTGTGGCGCATAGGAAGCCCAGCGACAGGAACTAAAGCCCCCCAGAGAATGCCCCGTCGAAATGATCGGCACATTCACCAATTCCGGTCGCGCCGTGGCCGTAGCCGCCGCCGTCAGGATGGCATCCAGCGCCACCGCCGCCTGGGCATTGCTGGAGCCAATCGCCCCATAGCCGTTGACATCCGCGCCGATCAAGGCAAATCCCAGCGAACGGGCCGCATCCTGCAGAAAGGGATCGTCCACGTAATAACGATAGTCGCCCCCGGTACCGCCATAAATCATGACCACGCCACGCACCACCGGCGCATCCGCCGGCAAGGGCACGTAGGCACGATAGCTGGAAGTATTGACGCTCGATGACCAGGTGTAGGTCACCGTGAAATCACGAACATCGGCCTGAACTCCCAGGGCCGCCAGAATCCAAATCACCGTGACCAGAGCAAAGCGATGCGTGTGTCTCATACCACTTGGCACCATGCCCCCGATCGTTAGGGCCTCTCAAGAGATCTTCCATTTAATCAGTTCAAAATGCGATTAATTCCACCTAGAGAACCTAAAATGGCCACATCACCGAGCCCGAATCATGCGCCGACTCCATGTTTTCATGACCATCCTCCATCCAATGCCCGTTTACCTTGGACGAGGACAAATTACACTCATTGCCATGAAACGCTCTCCTGCCCCAACCGCGTTGTTTTGTCTTCTACTGGCTTCCTGCCTGCTGGCCACCCAAGTCAAGGCCCAGCTCTTTTATGAAGGGTTCGACAACAACACAGGAAGCAACATCCTCGGTATCGGCAACTACGGCAGCAGCTGGCATGCGGTCATGGGCATGGCCAACAACACGATTACCGACATCACCTCTGCCACCTCGGGCAACTACTTCATGATTAACAGCGGCACAGGCAATCCAAACACCTCGACCGGGTTTCTATCTGGCGCCTCCACGGCCGGTTCCACCACCTATTACGCCGTCTATACCAACCTCATTTCATCCCTAACCATTCCCACCGGCACAGCCCTCACCTGGACCATGGGCAACAACACCACTGCGGCCGGCGTACGCCTCCTCGTACAAAGCGGCGGCAACTGGTACACAACGGGAGGAGCATGGAATTCCAACACCAACGCCTTCAGCACAGACAGCGCCTTCTCAGCCGCAACAACCGCCTCCCTCACCTATACCTACACCTTTGCCACCACCGGATGGCGGTCGGTAACGCTCACTCCGGGAGAAAATTTGGTACTCGAACCCCAACCCGGAGCCTCCACGCTCCCCTCAAACTCAATCACCGCCATCGGCTTCTTCATGTACGGAACAAACGGCAACACCTTCCGGCTCGACTCACTCACCGTCGTCCCCGAACCCGCCTCCCTAGCCCTGCTCGGCCTCGGTGCGGGAACGTTGGGCCTTCTGCGCCTACGCAGAAAACGCTGACGGCTGGAAGAACCGTAGCCCTCCAAGATCCTTAGAGCCACGCCCCTTGTAGGGCGCGATTGCATCGCGCCGCCGCGCCATACTGGCGCCCTACTGAAAACCCTCGCAGTAGACGGCTACAGTAATTCTTGAATAGCACTGGCCGCCCACCTCCACCACCAAGACTTGAAATCCCCCACGCCCCTGACACACTCAAGCCATGGTCGTAGTGACGTCCATACGCAAGCATCCATGAACGCCCAGCGTCAAGGGCTGCACCTAATCACAATAAGATGCCTGTGATTAGGGCGGAGTCAGTTTCAAATTAAAGATGACTGCCCATTATTTCCCGATGTTGACCCTCTCAACGATTCAGCCTTCGTTGTTCATCGCAGTGGCATCAGGATTAAGGCCATGCTTTCTAAGGAATCGAAAGAAAGGGAGCAGTCTCTTGATTACTTGATTGTAACATTACGCATAGTGTTCGCTTGAAAGGTGGCTTACGAAGAGGATTTTAATCCGCAACCTTAGCCTGCAGTCCGGGTTTAAATTGAACAGTGTTGTTGTGTTCGTTATTAAACGTATCCTAATCTTACATGTCCTCTGCTGCTCCCACCGCCTTCCACGTGATGACCAAGCCGATTGGTCCGCTGTGCAATCTCGATTGCAAGTACTGCTTTTATCTTGAGAAGGAGAAGCTTTTTCCTGGCAACGAAAACTTCAAGATGACCGATGCCGTGCTGGAGGCCTATGTGCGCCAGTACATCGAGCAGCAATCGGCATCGGAAGTGGTTTTCGCCTGGCAGGGTGGCGAACCGACACTCATGGGTGTGGCGTTCTTTCGCAAGGTGGTCGCGCTACAAAAGCAGTACGCCAACGGCAAGATCATCCAGAACGCGTTTCAGACGAACGGCACTCTGATCGATGACGAATGGGCCGCTTTCTTCGCGGAGAATAAATTCCTGATCGGCCTGAGCATCGACGGACCGCCCAAGTTGCACGACACCTACCGCGTCGACAAGAAGGGTGGAGCGACCTACGAGAGAGTTGTCCACGGCCTCAAGATGCTCAAGAAGCACGGAGTGGAGTTCAACACGCTCACCGTCGTCAACCGCGTCAACTCGCAAAAGCCACTTGAGGTCTACCGTTTCCTCAAAGAAATCGGCTCGGGCTTCATGCAGTTCATCCCACTGGTCGAACGACTGGCCGATGAGGAGGCAAAAAAACTCGGTCTCGACCTTGCCGTCCCGCCACGAGTGGATCAAGAAGGCGAGGTCGCCATGCCGGTGACAGAGTGGAGCGTGCAGCCCAAGCAATATGGCATCTTCCTCTCAGAGATCTTCGACGAGTGGGTCAAGCAGGACGTCGGTCGCTACTACGTGCAAATGTTCGACATCACACTCGGTAACTGGGTCGGAGCCCCCGGCGGCCTCTGCGTGTTTAGTCCCACCTGCGGCACAGCCATGGCGCTCGAGCACAACGGCGATCTCTACTCCTGCGACCACTTCGTCTACCCGCGCTACAAGCTCGGCAACATTCTCAACAAGACCATCGGAGAGATGGTCAACTCCGAGTTCCAGCGCAACTTCGGCCTAGACAAAAGTCGCACGCTGCCGCGCTACTGCCTCGACTGCGATGTACGCTTTCTCTGCCATGGCGAATGCCCCAAGCACCGCTTCCTGCGTACGCCCGAGGGCGACCCCGGCCTCAACTACCTCTGCGCCGGCTACAAACACTTCTTTCAACACACGCTTAAACCCATGCAAACCATGCGCGATCTCCTGCGCGCTGGGCGAGCCCCGGCCGAAATCATGAAAAAGTACTAAGGTGCTTCGGCCAACCTCTCTTGCGTGATTTTGATCTAGTTCTAGCGACTGCCCTGGTCAACGGACCGGCACCACATCCTCTACAGTGGTTCCGAAACGGATTTCATCGATCATCGCGAAATCGGCGGTGTAAACCATGACTAAACTTAGTCTCACGGTTTCGTTGAAGAGGAACTTCCCATTGGTCACCTCAGGGATGGGGAAGCGGGCCGAGATCTGATTGGACTCCGACCCTATCGTCGCCTTGTTCAGATAAGACGTCGCAAAACCGGCCGCCACAAAATCGGCCATTTGAGTTTCTGTCAATGCCCATACAGTGCCAGCTCCAGCGTTTGATTTGGAAAGCCCCTGCCCCACATTGGTAAATTCCGTGATGATGAGGTACGTGGTATCGGCGTTTAGTGAATTCTGCGAAGCGCCATATCCCTTCGCTGGCGAGTAACTGGCAGCTAAGCGTGGGGGATTATTGGCTGTGGCGTAAGAGATTAAATTTCCAGCGATCGATGTGCCAATATTGCCTCCAAATCCTGCTGCCGGGATTTTCACCAAGTAGCTTTCATACAAATTCCCCGCAACGGTTACTCCCGAGGCAATGCCAATATCAATGGAGGCTTCGAAGACTTTTTTAGATACCTTGGCACAGCCACCACTGACCGCGAGATTAGAAAAAGTCAGCCCGGAATCAAAATAGTCCAAACCGCCAGCACCACTAAACCGGCCCGCCAGCCCCTTTGTGTGGGAGGAAATTTCCTGCCCTTCAAGATCGCCTTTATCATATCCGTCAAATCCTTCGTAGATGAGCAGATCGGCGCGACTGAGGCACAATCCGAAAATCGCTACGATGGCCACAGTTAATAGATAGAGTCTCATGAATTTCATATTTTTGGGGTTTACTGATTCCTTTTACAAAACGAGGTCATGCGGTTTAGAAATATATAATTTAGTCAGGGGATGGTTCCGTCCCGCTTTGCCACGCGCTCCAAGTGCAGCAGCACGATGGAGTAAGCCGGTATTGGGTAGGCATTCAACGCGCCCGCCCCTTTATCGATTGGCACGGTTTGCAACGTGATCGGCTTTCCATCAGCGGTATTATACGAGTCGATATCAGGACCCGTAAGCACCCTTGAACCTTTGAGCCGGTATTCATCTCGAGTTAAAATGGCCGCTTCGCGCTTTGGTCCACGATTTACAATGACGAGATCAATCCCTGTTCTTCTCTGCACCGCTGCGGCTGTAAAATTCATTGTGTTTTTAGTCACATCAGTCAGGGGACCATTTACATGACATTGTACAACCGTATCGCCCTCGATTTCTTCCATGATCCGGAACATATCGGCAATGCCGGTTGAGTAGACGCGCCCAGCCTGGTCTCGATAGACCAGCCCCCAAGGGCCGGACGAAAAGGAATGATAGGTCGCCGCAACTCTTTCAGGCTCATTTAAACTGCGCACGAGAAATCTCGCCGTAGACAAGCAACCGTCGAGCGAGTGCGTGCGGAACCATTCTTTGCGCCAAGCCTCTGGCCCACCCTCCTTGGGCTGTTCTGGCCAGCGGGCATGTTCGGAGAAAAACAGCTTGATGCGTGCGCTTCCCGTGATGGCCACAATATCGCTTTGTATCTTGCGGATGAATGTATCCAGATGCGCAACCGTGTGCCCGTCATAATAACAATGAAAAACGACATAATCGATCTGGGTGCCAAGCGCCTTGAGCACGGCTTGATGCCAGTGATACCAGGTTTTTTCGCCGCCCGGCTCCCAAGGAGCTGTCTTGGACAGGACGGCGATTTTCGCCATGGGATCCACAAAACGAATGGCCTGAATCGCTTTCCGGGCCGCCTCGATGTATTGTTCCACACTCATGCGGTCTTTGCCCCAATCCATTTCATTACCGATTTCCCAAATCGCAACACGCACGGGATTTTTGATTCCCAGATCCACGCGCCGCTGAGCCCAGTTGACTCCCCCATTAGCATCGCGCTTTGGATCGCCTGTCAGGAATTCCACCAAATCCGCATGATCAGTGGGTTGTTCTGTAGCGAGATTCACGCACCAAACAAAGGCAGCCTTGGAGTCAATGGATTGCATGAGCTGAATCCACTCGACGATACCGAATTTAATCTTCGTTGGTACCGCGCCTTCATAAAGCACCTGCTCCTTTCTCTCTTGTAGAGGCCCAAGGGTTTCCTTCCAATGAAAGGTCTGCGACTCTGATCCAGACATGCGATTTAAAGGACTTCGCAAGCCAGACAAAAGACTCGCTATCTTGGGGTCCATACCTCCGCTCCCAGCCTCCACCATCAAACTCTGCATGGTGTTCCAATCAAAATTGTAACCGAACAATTCCCGCGTAAAGGGTTTGATGGAAACACTCTCGTTGATCTCAATTGTGGCGGGCAGGGTTCTGGAATTCCGGGGAAGATCCACATTCTTTTCCAATACCACTCCCTTGTACTCATTGCCCGCACCGCCGGCCTGAGGGGCGGTCTGCTGTGCCATGCTAGCAGTCAATAGAAAGGACATGATAATGACGCCGGAGAGTGTGAGCATACGATGAGGCATTTTGTTTAATAAGCGCTTGAAGCTGGGATTCTGCTGATCCATATGGTTTGCTTTGGATCTAGTTCCCCCAGTAGTTGTAGCCGTCCCAAAAAATAGTGCCGTCTCCACTTTCATCCCTTGGAATAGCATCAAGAGGCATCCATTCGACGTGTCCGTCAAAAAATAAAATGTTACTCCCATTGGAATGTGGCAGTAGTCCAAACCAGGTAAAGTAACATCCGAAATCTCCGGCAAAAAAACTGGACTCCACCACCATCGCGGTCCGAGAAGGTTTAACGCAGCGCGAAACGGGAATGGGACGCGTCATGGTGTCATAATCTCCAGCCCCCCCGGCGGGACGACTGTTGAGACCGTAGGAAGAGAGATTGGAATTTACCCCTGTGGCGACTGAGGGCACTGCCGTCGGGTGAGCTCGGGTGCTCGGACAGCGAAAAATGTTCGCTTTTTTTGCTCCTGCTTTTAGCTGCAGATCATTTTCCGGGGGCTTATAGGAAGCCTCATCATAACCAGCATAAGTCCAAAGCGCATACGACCACACCTCTTTCCTATCCTCCCCAGGAGGCCAAACACTGGATACCGGTGGAAGATGATTATTATGCTCTGAAGCATACGCAAACAACGCCACCCCGATTTGACGCATATTGCCCATGCATTGGGATCTCCGGGAGCTTTCCATCGCCTTGAATGCGGTAGGGAGAAGCAAGGCCGCCATGACCATGGCGATTGTCAAGGCGACTGCCAACTCGACGAGACTAAAGGCCCGGCAGCTCATGGCTTGAAGATTATACGATTCTGCCGCCATAGACGTTGGGAGCTTGACCCCGTAACGAGGAGCTCATTCCTGTCGCCATTCTTGTATGGGCTGTCTTGCTCGGTTAATTGAGAACAAAAACCAGAATCTCTTTTATAGATTCCACTTGCTCGCGCCCCAACGTTGCCTTCCCATGAGCACCGTTACACCGAGAAGAGCCAATGCCCAACTCGCAGGCTCAGGCACCACGATCACATCCGACAATTCGGTTCCGTATCGAAGTTCATCAAACGTAATATTGTTGGTGTACTGCCCGGCATAACTTAATGAACATTGGTTATCAAAAGAGTAGGTACCGCTAGCACTGACCGAGACGCCCGTAATGGCATAGATCTGATTGCTGCCCGTTCCGGCCGTGGCTGCGGTAAGATAACTTTCCGAAAGACCATTAGCCTCCCAATTTTGAAATTGATCCAAAGTAAGAATCCATTCCCGCAACGTGCCCGTCTGGCTGGCAGATAAACTCATTCCAACATTCGTGAATTTCGACACCACCATATACGTTGTATTTCCAGCCAATTGCGAACTACCCGAGATAGACCCATTCCAGTTGCTTTCACCATAGGCCACACCCGGCAGGGAACCCGCATTTGCCGCAGTCCGACCATACAGCGTCCCACTCGAATTGTTTTTAGTCGCAACGAGCACATTGCCACCAATACTGGAACCCGCCTTAACCAGATAGCTCGACCACATTGTTCCCTGCACGGCAACGCTCGAAGCCAGACCAACCGTAGCCGAAGTATCATAGCCAATACACCAAGCCGAGCCTCCACTTGTCTGAATGCTCCCAAAACTCAAACCACTCGTTTGATACCAAACCGTGTAGGTGGAGTTCTCGCCGGTAGTACCATAGGCACCCGTCAGACCTACAGTATTGACCACGGACTGGCCGGTAAGGTCGCCTGTCTGGTAGCCATTAAATCCCTCGTACACAACCAAGGAGGCCCGCGCAATCGGCGCACAAACAAGAAATAACGTCAGCAATCCGATGACTTTCATTTTTATTTTCTCTCTCTATTTGATTTACGATGAAGTTTTCACGCTCTCAATACAACCCAGGCAGGTCATTATGTATAACAAATAAAGCCTCATTGCAAGGGATATTGCAATTATGTCTTATGTATTCTAAAAGCTGATAAGGAATATTAGCCCTAGGTCGAAAATTATAATATAATATATTGTATTATAATAGTTTACGCTTTAGTTAAGAATGAATAAATCTTTTTAATGTGAATGAACACGCATTTTGACTGAAGCTTGAACATACCCCGACCTACTTAAAAATGGCTACTAAAATCGACATTGACTTATGTATTACATTAGTCACCATATAGCTCATGCTACGCCAGTCACCATCCTCCAAGGTTGAGAAAGCCTACGCCTGCTTTCAGGCCAATATTCTCAAAGGAACATGGCCTGTTGGCTTGGTCATCCCGAACGAGAGCCAATTGGCCCTGGAGCTGCACAGCAGCCGCCCAACCATTTCCAAGGCCATCTCCCGCCTGGAGCATGAAGGGTACGTGGAGCGTCGTAGACGAGTGGGGACTCGAGTTGTGCGCAAAGACATTGATAACGATACGCCGAAAATTCAACTCGATGCCTATGCGCTGGTTTTTCCAAGCAAGAAGCACGAAGGACTGCGCCGTATCTTGCGAGGGTTTCAAGACGCTGCCTATGATCTTGAACGCCGTTCGCTTACCTTTGCAACCGGAGCCGATTTTCGCAAAGAAATCGAAGTGTTGCAGCGCTTGACTGAGTTTGATGTGCGTGGATGCGTCATCTCACCCGCAATCATGACCTTTGAGGACCGGACTCATTTTTCACAGATTCTTCTTTCCCGCAAAGTACCCTATGTCCTCGCTGGACTGTCCTTTCCTGGCAGTGGAGTGCCTTCTGTTGATGTGGATGGCTTTCATGCCGGTTTTACCATTACCCGGCATCTCCTTTCTCGTGGTGCGCGCAAGGTAGGTTTCTTCGCCAGCAACATGCTCGCTCCCAGCGCCCGCGACAAATACTTGGGCTATCGCCGCGCCATGGAAGATGCCGGTCTGGCAGTAGCATCGGCTCCCGAGTGCTCAGAAGTGGTCGAGCACGCCGATTATGATGACCCTACCGCGGAACCGATGGAAATGGCGCGCGCCTATTTAAAAAGCCATGAAAAACTGGATGCCGTGGTATGCCTGTATGATTTTTTAGCCCTAGGCCTGATCAAGGCGGCGCTCGAGCTCGGATTACGAATCCCAGAGGATCTGAAGGTCGTTGGAATCGATGGCTTGGGTGAAAGCGAGGGGCTCACGACCTATCGGGCTCCTTATGAGCAGATTGGATCGCACGCAGTCCGATTGCTAGATCGTCTCGTAAATGGCGAGAAGTTGGAGCGTCTGGAACTTCAACTTCCTGGTGAACTCATTGTTCGTAAAAGCACCTAACGACCATCCTCTAATACCAAATCCCTACAGAACAACTGCGGGCATGATCATGGAAAGCGGCATTCGCTTTCCTTCAATCAAGACTGGCTACAGAAAACGATCGGTCGAGCTCGGATGACATCTTCCGGAATCTACACTAATTTAGCCAATCGTCCGTGCGAAATGGTGCAGCAGGCAAATCCTGGGCATTATAGAGAATGGCACCCGGGCCATCCCTCCAACAATAACGAACCGCCACCGGCTCTTTCACTTTCTCGCTACTCACAACCACTGTGTCGCCGACAACCCGAGCCTGCCCTGGCACAAAAATTCGATCCGCTCCAGCCACCTCAAATGAAATCCCACCAAATGCCGGATCTTTAATTTTGAGCGTACTGCCATGGGTGTTAAATTTTAAAACAAGCGCGTCCCCTTGAGTGGTAGCGTCAATAAAATCTGGACCACTATATACGATCTCCTCGCCGAAAATAATGCGCCTTACCATGAGCGAAAGGCGTATTCCAACCGCTTGTTTGTTTGTTGGGTGTATTTCCTTTGGGTCTCCCACATCAATGGTAGTGACCACGCCTGTAGCGGGCAGCGCGCTAACTGACTTTTGCGCGCGCCTCAATTCAGTCCAGCAGACATTCCCGTCCCCCCCGTAATTAGGCAGCTGAATTACCATAAATGGCAGATGATCCATCCGCCACTGTGACCGGCAATCCTTGATAAACGCATGAAGCATGCGCTGGTACTCGCGAGGATATTGCCAATTGGCTTCGCCCTGATACCAAAAAAAGCCGCGAATCGTACTTGGTATCAGAGGCCGCAGCATTGTACTAAATACCAACGCTGGAGTATTGCGATCCATCGGAGCGCCAACCGGAGAAGCAGGCTGCTTTTCGTTAAATGGTTTTTTATCTCCTTCAGCGGCCTTCTTGCGTTCGGACCATTGCGCCATGGCCACATCATACGCTTCTTTTCTAGCAGGATAATCAGCCGTAATTTTACTCCATCGCTCGCTAATTACTCGAAAATCGGCGTTGGCCTCGAGCAGCTCAGGATTAAGCCATGCTTCGATTGGCGTACCACCCCAGGTACAGTTAATCAGGCCTTGCGGCAGATTATGAGCGCGGCGTAATTCTCGCGCACAAAAATATCCAACCGCAGTAAATGAGCCGACTGTCTCGGGCGAGGCGCATTGCCACTCGCCAATCAATTTCCCAGGAATAATCCCCGGCTGAGGAATCGGCACCTTAAACTGTCGGATATCGGACTCGCGACAACTCGCAATCTCCACCGCCGCATTATTAGCCAGAGACACTGGTCGCTCCATATTGGACTGCCCAGCACAGAGCCAAACATCTCCTACAAGAACATCCGAACTCTTGATTCGGCTATTTTTGCCTTCAAATATAAGTTCCCCTCGATCACCGCCATTCAATGCCGGCAATTGAACTCTCCACTCTCCTGTCGATCCAGCTACAGTTTCGACATGGATTGTATTGAATCGCACAGTCACCTTTTCTCCAGGGTCAGCCTTACCCCATATCCAAACTGGCATATCTCGCTGTAGTACCGCATGAGGTCCAAAAAGCGGGGATGGAAATGGCGTCGCATAGGCTCCTGAAATCATCATCAGGATAGCTGCGATATATCGTAATCTACTGGTCATATCGTGTTAATTTGCGCCGAGCTCGCTCCGGTAATTCCCTGCCCACCCGGAAACCTCTGCTTCCTTCATAGGAATAAACCTCAGGATCTTGAGTGGAGATTGTTCACATCGAAAAGTGAGGGGCAGTCCACTTTGACGCACTCGCGCCCCATCCACAACGCCCAGTCTTTCACCGGTAACCATGTCGTCTACAAACCACTTTCCATCCGGTATGTGGGTGATTTTTTGCTGATACTTTCCATACTTTTCCTGGTACAGCACGGCGTAGTGCCTCCCCAAATCAACTCGATCAGCAAGAATCATATGCTCGATCGGATTGCCGAGCCTTGGATTCTCAATGCCCGCCATCCGCGCTGCGGCTGCCATGACTCCACGATTTACTTCCCCCGATAATTCCAACGTTCCCCAAAAAACCAATGCCTGCCCTTTGCCCACCTCATGAAGCGTAACTGCAACGCCACCATCTTGGAATCGAGCCAGGATTTTTCCATGGATCACTGGATTTTTTGCATAATAGCCAAAGGAATCAAATCGCGGCAGCCAGCGATAGGGCCAATTCAAATAATCCAGCTGCGTCTCATTCAATTGCCTATCAATCTCTCTCTGCGCAGTAAAAGTCACAGCCGGCAATTTCACTTTTTCAGCACGACCATTAATCGGCAATCCCCGGGCGCTCGAAATGTTTGAAGAAAAAGTCCCTGCTGGCGGCACAATTCCGAGTTTTTTTAGCAAGACATCCCTTTCGTTTGCAAACTCGGTCGAATACACACCACTATGTGCATTCATGACTAGCAGTGCGCCGTTTCGAGTCATACGCTCAATCGCATCGAGGGTTTCGGGAGCCAATACCTCGTTGAGCGGATTCAAAACAACCATGCGGTAATCGTTTTCATGCGACTGCTGATAGTTTTCGAAATCGATCGAGTCCGCCTTTAAGAGGTCGAAACCGCGACACAAATCCAATGTGCGCGCCCGGAACGTTGTTCGATGCTTGGTTAATAGTGTCGAAATATCATCGATCACGGCAACCTGTTTCCGCTTTCCGGAAAGCTGCATGCCATAAAGCTCCCGCATTATTGGTTTGAACAACTCAAAGCGATCATATGCAAAAGTTCCCCCGTAGTGAGCTTCAAGAGAAAATGCCGAATCCCCTCTTTTCTTCGAACCTAAAGCAACCCGATGCGGATACCAACCCGATTGACCGTCGGCCAGTGGATAGTAATACATATGGAGATTTACCCCCCCAGCTCCAGCTTGTGCCAGCATGACATAAACAGACCAATCCAACACCCAGCCATTGCGATCCCACGCCCAATGATGAGGATAATGCGGTTCGGTTATCCATCCGATTCGCTTTTTCTCCCAAGCCTCCACTAGCTGCCCCTCCGCCTCGAATCCATGCAGCCCCCCGTTATGCTGGTAGTCAACCAGCCCAGCCAATCTTTCAGTATCCTCCTCCATCAGTCGGACATAGACGATGATGATGCGATTCAAATCATAGGAGCGAATCTCGCGCGCCATGAGCTCAGACCATGAATCGTTCCACTTCAACTTGCATCGCGAAAAGTCGATCCATTCCATTCGCAAATCCGGCTTCGCTCCGTCCTCAAATGTCGGCTTCGGCGGCATCACCTCATTCCAATTTCTATAGGCCTTCCCCCATCTCAAATTTAGCGACGCAATATCTAGATTGAGATCATTGCGAAGGTAATCTCGAAACGATTCCCTCGCCGACCAGCTATAGTCTGCAATGTGTGCATTCCATGGCTCCTCGGGCAAAATCCATTCCCCCCCCGGCTTCATCAAGTAGTATCCCTCAAAAGCACGATGCCGGGAATAGCGATCGTACAAAGCACGAAAGCAACGTTTCCAGGAATTGACATGATCTATATCTGTTAGAGAATAACTGCCGTAAAACGAATGTCCGTGCAGCGGAGTGCCGTCGTAATTGCGCGGTCGCGTATAAGGTTGCCAGCGAAATGGACTGCCCTTCTCTCCATGCGCCACTCTAATCGTGACCCCACATTCCCGATCTGCAGCGATATCCATTATTTTATCGAGCAAGGCGAAATCGTATACTCCAGGCAGAATTTCGAGCTCAGCCATTTCAATCGTGTAGGTGACATGCGAAGTCATCTGCCTTGACTGACTTAGCATTTTATCGAAATTCTTCACGGCATGCGTCTCGTCGATCGGCCGGTCGAATTCAGGCTGTAAGAAAGTCGTACGAAAATACGGACGGCTTTTAATCTCGTGGCGTTCCGGCAGTACGCCGATTCGCGTGTCCCGTGGAGAGATCGATTTTCGAGCAATTCCAACGGTATACTCTCCAGAATCGATTACCTGGTCACTTGCATCGACTAATGCGTAGCGAAACCGATACGCATCACGCTCGGCTTCGCGAGGCAACGGAATGATTAAATCACTATATGAGTTCCACCAATTAAATGAGACCTCTTGCTTGCCATGCTGCAAGACAGAATCGAATGCGTAGGGGGTTATACTCCATTTTAAATGCAATTTCTCCTGCTTCTTTCCAACAATTGGAAATACACGCGCCGTAATCTGAAACGGTTCCTTCTCCGAATAAATACCACCCGGGCTATCTGCTCGCGACAGACGCGTTGGATTCAATCGAATCTGGCCTATGATCGGGGGCCGGCTTACATCCACTAGTTGAGGCACCACCTGCTCCTTGGGTGATGTCAACGTCTCATTACGCAATTCTCCTTCACTAATGACCGAGCCATTCTCTGCACTCAAACGATACCGCAGCCAACTATTATGCAGCGGCAGCAAGGGGACTTGCGCCACCTGTCGACGACTTGATTCGTTGAGGGGATCAAAATCCACTATTTGCTGGGACTCCATGACTGGAGCAGCCTGAAACGCCGCTCGAGCTTCCCAAGCAAGGCGATAGCGTCCTTTTTCCAGAAGAAGTGAGTCTATAAAGAAGCCAGGCTCATCGGTCAGCGTGGTGCCGACTGCGCGTAAAGCCCCGAGAAACAAGTTGCCCGTAAGCCGCATTTCAGAGGTGCTTTTCTCTGCTCCTTTCCACGCTATCCGAACCTCAAATCCAATAAGTTTCAAGATTCCGTCAGGCCAGCGATTTTCATCGCCACCCTCAGCATCAAATAAACCACCACCCGCTTCGTTTGCGTAAAACGGATTCGTTTTCCATCGCTTCCATCCATTCTCTTTTGCGGTTCTGAGTATTGATTGAATTTCCATGGCCGGATACGAAATCCGTTCGCCACTGGCATCGCAAATCAATGGGCGTATTGAGATCGAACAAGTCGCAGACTGAATGGTTCGCGCTTCAAATAGCAGTCGGTCCGATCCAGCTGTTAAAGTGAGTAACTCTCTTCTTTCGATAAAGAAACGCGATTCTGAGTTCACCACCGGACCAGAACGTCTTTTTCGATTCGTAACAACATCGAATTCGATGGCCAAGACACCATCCCGCTCGGCCATATGAATACGATCGGACGCTTCTGCACGGACTAGCCACTGCGAGACGGGCAGAATGGGTACGACTTGCTCGGCGTGCAGAGTCGACAACGCGATACTGACCATGACCGCACTAGCAATCCATGGACGCCATGCCATATTATATAGACTCATGAATGTCATTTTCCAGATGAGTTACTACTTCCGGCAATTACGCCCGAGTGATAAAGCAAATCTGGATATTCAAATTTATCCAAAATGGAATAGCGGCCCTGCCCCCTTACGATCACTCTATTTTCGCGTAGAATTGAAAAGATGGGCGGATCTAACGCCACCCCTTTAGGTAATGGCACTTTAAAGGAAGCCATTCCAGCAGATGCCTTATGCGTATGAACCACATTTCCAACTTGAATCTGCAATTCGGCAGGCGCCTTTAGAAAGGCGAGCATTTCAATCTGATTTTGAGGCTCTGTGACGATCGTTCCTTCTTTAATCATGCGCCACTTTACACCGCGACCTACATCAGCATCCGTATGCTGAATCCGATATGTATAGTGGATAACGTCCCGGATAATTTCCGGCCTTTTTCCACTCTTATACCATTGAATGTAATAGGCATTAAGATCGTATGGCATGAAGCCAATGGAGGTAGACGGCGCTTGCGCTTGTTCTGAGTAATCAGACCATGTGGTAATGAAAACCCAGTCGGATTGATCATTGATTGCGGTCTCCCACATGGAGCGGAAAGCGTCGCTATTGCTGGATTCCCAGAAACAATTTTCTCGCGTGCGAACATCTTGGAAGGCTACGGGCGAAATGACTATGGAAGTGAGATCGCGCACTTTGGGCACCCAATGATAATTAGTGACACTGCGAGGCCCCCAATCAGCCATACCCTGGCATATAGGAGAAAATGTCGTCAACAGTTCCTTGGAACATCCATTAAACTGGCCCACAAAAGCGGCCGGAATCCCGTTTTGCTTTAAACGTTCCACTACTTTTGACCACCATCCAGGCGTATGTCGTTCAGAGCCCCACATGCTGAATACGACACGACCGTCGTCCAGTCGCAAGGCGGCTGGATGCGAGAGCGCTCGCCGCACGACTTCTGTGTCCGCATAGTTCTGGTCCATGTCGTGCCCGTCCGGTTTGTTTTTCAGTTCCGCTGGCACACTGTCAGGCATTGTAGAGTAGATAGCCGGAATGATTTTAAAATGAGGGTCCACACGCAGAGCCGCTTCCATTAGAGCGAAAGAACGCTGATTAAAAACTACTTGGCCGCCGTTTGGTTTCGGTTCAGAAAAGAAGTCCAGCAGGAATCCATCCAGTCCCATTTGCCGGGCTAGCCTCACTTCCTCTTCCATCGCTCGGATGAGAATCTCCTCTTTACATAGCCCCCCCTCCATTCTCGGTCGTGGCAGCGGACGGTAGAGCAACTCTGTACCCGACTGCTTGCGAGCATTGGGCGTCAATTCCGGATTGAAAATCATTCGCGTGTACCACTGCAGCCCCGGATCTACATCAGAATATCCCGTATCGTATATTTCGTAATAGTAGGCGTAGACCTTTCTCGGAGAACGCCGCATCTCTTCCTGCGGCAGTTGACGAAAGGGCCACCAGGCTTCTCTGGAGGCATCCACTTCCCCAGCCATGCAAATATTATCGAGACTCCATGAACCTTTACGTTCACTGTCCGCATTGCTAAAAAAACGTAGCCACCGAAAGACAGGACGAGCATTTGTAGAAATGAGAGAGGCCACTACATAACGAGAAGGATTTTTTTTATCTGGAAATGTACAGAGTGTTATTATTATTTCATTGGTCGCAGATAGTTCCAATGTCACGTGATACCACTTCCCCTGCTCTAGGCTGCATAGAGTTTCGCTATTCGGCGTTAACTTTTCTTCCGATCCCTGGCTAATCCAGTTTTTCAACCGATCTACGATGCCAGGCTTGGTAAGCGCGGGAGGGACGGATTTTCGTATGGCCAGCGCATTATTTTTTCCAAGATCAATGTGCAGCCCATGCCCCGTCTCATCCACGAGTTCGCAGGAGAAATCAAGCGCACCTGTATAGGCAAAATCAAAACCAAGGTAGAGTCGTCCGGGAGGTGGTGGGGTGAAATGATAGGAAATTCCACTTCCTTCACCTTCACTCGCACTGTTGTCAGCCAGAGACAACCCTTTTCCAGTGGTTTTATTGCCTATGAATGGTGACTCAGCCGTAGCTTGAAGTGAAAGTGTTACCTCGTCTGTGAATCGCCCCATGGCTTTCCACGGCAAGGGTGGAATGGTGCCTGAAAGATATTGGTCAAAGCGCTCTAGTGGAAGATTTTCGACGCTAGTCGGTTCTTCCTGAGCAGAGAGCGATGCGGTTATAAGAGCAATGACCAGGCTCTTGAGCGCGATACGCCTAAAAAAATAATAGACACAGTACATATATACAGCGAGTTCCTTGAGCTAAAACAACTTTACCAGTTGCTGGAGTCGTACTGAGGAGACCAGTAGAGATCTTTACTGCCACCAACCCCGTAGCCGCTATCCGTCCCCGAGGGATTAAGCTGTTTCACGTCTGCAAAGGCCGAGATGTGACCGTCGCACCACAGGATGTTATTGGCTCCGCCGTGGACACCTCCCAGATATTGTCCCATATAGGTTGCAGACTGGACAACATAGTATGGCTGCAGACAGTCAATGGAAGTTCCTTGAGAGTAGCCCGCTTCCGTCACCATGATGGTGTTGGAGGGTTGCGGCAAGGAAACAAATCTCCTTTTATTTTTGACCGTGGGCTTGGAATTGGGCCCAAGCGTGAAATTCATCGCGAAAGTATGCGTGGAAGTGTAGCCGTAGCGTGTTTTGATCCGTCGCTGTTGTGTCGGGCAGATCATAATTTTGGGTGCGTATGCCAGATTTTTAAAATCGTTGCTGTAGTTGGAGAAATAGGGAATGAGCTCAGGTATCCAATCTCCCTTGCCGTTGTTATTGGGGCTCACGGCGGGTAGAAATCCATCATTGTCTGCTACATAGGACATCATTGCGGTATAGACGCTGCCGAGATTGGCGCTACAGCGCGCGCTGTCAGCCTTGTCCCGAGCATTTTTCAATGTCGGGACAAGCAAGGCAACCAACCCGGCCACAATCGCCACGGCAACAAGTAGCTCAACCAAACTAAATGCTTGTTGGGTGCGCGAATTCATGGCCGTGAAAATTTAGTCGATGATAGCCACATTAGACCGCTTCACACGAAAGGCCGCGAGCAAGATGCAACCTGCCATGACGAATAATGCAGTAGTCGCTGGTTCAGGCACACTCACCGTCAGGGTATCAAGAAAGAGCGCCGTGCCACCAGCGGTATTGGTATTATAGGCATAGAGACCAATCCCTGTAACCGTGCTCGATGGCAGGTCGCTGGCAAGAGTCGAGCCAATCGCCATTGAATTGCCACCCACGAGACTAAATGCTGACCAGCCTGCGGCTGCGGTGGAGAACGTCAGAGATTCCCGGTAAATGGACGGCGTGGAATTATTCCAGTTCAATCCTTGATTGGTTGGTTGAAAGACCGTGTTCGATACATACCAATCACTGTTGTTTAACTGGATAAGGACCTGCACACGGGTATAGATCACCTGCGCCGTCGCATCCCACGAGATTGTAGCGCCATTGCCAAGATCCAGACTCAATCCAGTCTGTACGATAGAAAAGCGATCCGTGGTTGACGTTGTTGCATTGTACGTTCCCATGTTCATTCGCGCATACCCTAACGACAAGTCACCCGTGCCCGACGCGCTGGTTAGTAGGGCCGCCCAGTTAGCTGTCGTCGTAACTGTGCCAGCCGAGCCATAATAGGATGCCCACCCTGCTCCCAACGAACTGACAGATTGATTGCTTCCTGTCGTATTACTGTAGGTAGCCGAGTAGATCACTTGCGCCTCTGCAGTGGTTAGGCACATCAAAGCCACCGTCATTACCGCAAGTGCCCAGTGCGGTACGCTTCTATTATCGATTCTTTTTTCCATAGGTTGAGTAGGTTTGTGGGTTTTGTTGAGTTCGGTAAAATTCTCCAAGCTCATTCAAGGCAATGATTTAATCCGAAAATCCGTGAAAAAAATAACGAAGGGAGATGGGGTGCCAGGCGAGTCTTTGCCGCCCAGTACCGTGCCAATCCCAAGCGTGTCGAACCGATCATACGTGGTGTCTGTGGCACGGAGATAAGGATTGCCGTTAATGCACACGGTCATGGCCCCATCCGAAGTACGCGACCAGGTGATCACTACGTAGTCATCCGTGGGGAAGGTGTACTTCGTTCGCATGTAGCCGATGATCTCGTAGCCCTCCGCTGTTTTTTTTCGCAACACGGAGTTAGCGGTCGAACCTTGCGCGAGTGAGAAGCGGTAACCCGCTCCATTCTTTTGGGCGGAGTCTGTCAGATACACTTCAAATTGATTGAGGCCCGCCGGATGGACTTCAGCAGAGTTGAAGCGGACCTTGAATTCCAGCTCGAAGGCTCCACCGGTAATTGGCGCGGGGAATCGCTCACAGGTCAGGACATCCCAACTCATGAGTCCACTCGCCACCACGGAATGATGCCCCATATCTTCGACGACTTTCCAGGGATTGGACGGTTTGCGCGCTGTCCATGCCGGATTGTGAGTGCAGTTGCCGTCGCGAAAGTCATCGCTGAAATACTCCTCAGCGCAGGCCATCGCTGGCATTAGAAATAGGCTCAGACAAACAGATGCTATCGATTGAATTCTCCACATAAGCATTCGTGTTTCTTTAACTACAATGATTATGCTTGCCATTGACCGGTGCGGCAACTAACTATCTGTCGAACAGTTCAGCGCATGAGCAAAACAGTCTCCATGTCCGAAATTGCCAAGGCCGCCGGCGTAGCTAAGTCAACTGTTTCCATGGCCTTACGCAATCACCCGAGAATTTCAAAGACGGAGAGAAAGCGGATCCAAACGATTGCTCAAACGATGGGATATCAGACCAATCCCCTTGTTTCGCGCTTGATGTATGAGCTGCGCAACTCGCGCAAAGAACATTACGTGGCCACTCTGGCCTTGATTAATTGTACGACCGAACTGCATGTACGCAACCGACTTTATAGCGTCGATACCACTTGCCTCGGCGTCGAAGCGCGAGCCAGCCAGCTCGGCTACGCGATCGACACTTTCTGGTTGTACGACCCGGCATTTAGCATTAACCGCCTCTCCAATATTTTACATGCGCGCAACATTCAGGGTCTCATCTTCTACCCCATTGTCCAAGAGAATACCATTTCTGAACTCGATCCCGAAGGTTTGCTCTGGAATCATTTTCCTTCCGTAGTCATTGGGGTTCGACCACGCCAACCTTCGTTAACCTTCGCGGTCAATGATCACTACGCCACGGGGTTTCAATTGGGCAATAAACTTCGGCAACTGGGATACAAACGTATTGGATTCATCATCGACCGTTGGCTGGATGAAAAACTTGAACGCCGTTTTGCCACAGGATTCCATGCGAGTCATACCCCAGGCAGCAGTACTGTCCCGACTCTCTATATGAAACGCCAGTTCGGAGGACCAACTCCGGAAGAAAATCATCGCGCGTTGCAAAAGTGGTTGGATCATTACAAGCCGGACGCCTGCGCCTGCCTCAATCGTTACGTTTACGATTGGATTGTGGAGATGGGTATCCGCGTTCCGGAAGACATGGGCGTCGCTTTTATCGACCTCGGTCCTGAAACCGAAGGCATGGCTGGCATGAACCAACGCCATAACACCGAAGGCATGGCCGCTGTCGACGCCCTTATCAGCCAAATCTTGCGCCGCGAGAATTCCGTCCCATCCTTTCAACAAGGCATCACCTTGGAGAGCGTCTGGCAAATGGGCCGTACTGTGCGTGATCTGCGGTCGTAATAGCGTAGCGCCAGATGTCGAACTGTTCGACCTCAAATCTCTCGGAATAGTTTTTGCGATTATTACTATCGCAAGAAACTAATCCTGGAGGCTCTCGTGAAATTATGCCGTTCCTTGTCCTATTGCACCATTGCGGTTTTGTGTTTGATAGCGATTGCCGGTCTTCATGCCGCTCTTCAATTTCATGATGATTTTGCAGATGGTAACTATACGGCCAATCCCGTATGGACTCCGGCCAACAGCAGCTATCCATGGACCATCTCAACCTCCGGTAGTCTCTGTTACGCGACTCCCACCGGCCTGCGAAGCTGGGATCTGTTGCAAAGCAGCATTACCCCCATTACCAACGGCACCTTTAAAGTCACAGCCAAGGTCCGCTTCAACTCCAGCACAGTCCAAGCCGCCGGTCTCAATCAATTTCAAATCAAACTCTTCGATTCGCAAAACGGGTACAACGGCTACAAACTCGCCGTCGCTCAGGGCGCAATGGGCAACTCCGGAATTTTCGGCGGCCCCAGTTATCTGCCCGTCAGCGCCTCCTACACCTTCCCAACAACAGACTTTGTGACTGTTGAATGGGTTCGTAACGCTGCCGGGATGATGCGAGTCACGCTCAATGGCAAACCATACATCACCGGCACAGACACCACCTACAGCCGCTTCGACCGCATCTATCTGGGGGTTACCGCTTCCGATGCGACGGCCACCTTGGCGTCGACGCAAACCGTCTCCTTTACCGATATTCAGGTACAAGGCAGCAGCGCCCTCACTTCGAGCGTGGAGCTGCCACTGGATCGCTTTGATGAGTACCTCATCGGTCAATTACCTCCCTACCCGTGGAAGACGCTCGGCACGCTCGGAACCACAACTACCCTCTCCCTGCAACAATCCGGGGAGTCGCCCTTCATCAACAATCTCGTAAGTGGAAAAGGCCTGGTCATGACCGACTCCAGTGCCGTCTCGGGCCAGGGGTGCGGGATCGCCTATGATTTCGCCTCGCCTCCATCTGGCCGTCTCTATCTTGGATTCGATTTCAAGACAACTGGCTCCATTCAAACGGGCAACGGACTCGACTTCGTTTGCGAACTTACCGATGAGCTCGGTCGTGGCCTCTCCATCCACCTTGGAGAGTCCGCTTTACTGTCCGCAGGTGCAACAGGGGGAGCCTCCACTTCATTCTCAAGCCTCGTGACGGATCGTTGGTATCATCTGGCTGTAGACTTTACCACCAGCCAAAGCGCCACACTTTCGCTGAAAGACAGCACCACCCAAACCGTCACCTCACTCGGCACCATTACCTTCTCTCCAGCCACCGGCATGAGTGCCTATCGCTCGCTGCGATTTTATAACGCCGGCTCTCAGTCCCGCACGGGTGGTTGGGCGCTGGATAATGTCTGCATGGCAGGAGAAGTCGAAACCAGTCGAAACCCCTGGCTTCCCTTCACCAAAAACTCCATCGACAGCTTACGCTCCTGTACCCGCAAGGTGTATGCCTACTACTACGAAATCTATAGCTCTGGTTATACAAGCGCTGACCCGGGGCTCACGTGGTACACACGCACCCTTTTCAATCCATCCATGGCGCCCGCCGACCGGGTGGGAGCAGGCACCGAAATGCTCTTTCGCCCATTGCCCCGTCCACGCATGGTCTCGGGCCTGAGCGCGACGGAAGAGTTGATCAAGGCCATGGAAGAAGAAGTGCGACTCGCCATTCAAATGGGATTGGATGGATTCTTTGTCGACTTCTTTTCCAATCCCGCACTGGGCGGGGGACGCCCAACCTTCAATCAACGCTCTTTTGCCTTGATGGAGGCAGCCCACCGCGTTGACCCGAATTTTAAGATCATTCCCGCCATCTACGCCGACAGCTACACACCACAACAGTATGCGGAAAGTGCCACGATGATCGCGGCATTAACCAATGCCCAAACTCTGCGATTAAGTGATGGGCGTGCCGTTCTGAGCATGTGGGGTACTAATTCGCAAACCACCAATTGGTGGAGCCAGGTTTTATCCTACTTGTCTGCAGACGGATTTCCCACGGCGCTCATCGGACAATTCAACGGGCTGCCCACCTCCACCCTGAGCGCTTATGCGCCGCTCTGCCATGGAATGGCGGATTGGGGACCCCGCTCACCCGTCGCATATAGTTGGGTTCCACGCATCCGCAACCTCACCACCGTGGCCATATCACCAACTGTTTTCCAAGATGTCCGTACACGCAACTGCATCTATTGGGAATCTCACAACAGCGACACTTTCCGCATGACGTGGAATCTCGCCATGCAGGACTCCTCTGATTGGGTCTTCGTCGATACTTGGTCCGATTACACCGAGCAGGCCCAAGCTCCCTCCACCGCCATCGGCTACGCCTTCTATGACCTCAACACTTACTACATCCAATGGTTCAAAACCGGGCAACAACCTCCCATTGTCCGTGATGTCCTCTACTACGTCTACCGCAAGCACCATACAAATGTTACCCCCGTCAAGGGGAGCATATGGACGGCGCAAACCGCCGGTGGCATCGCCACCACCAACGAGATCGAAGTTCTGGCCTTCCTAAAAGACAGCGCCACGTTACAAATCGACATCGGTAACCAGCATTATACCCAGAGCGCCCCGGCAGGCATTACGTCCTTCAAAGTACCGATGCCCGTTGCCCAAACCCTGCCACCTCCCATCTTCAGCGTCATTCGGAATAGTAAGATCGTGTTATGTGATCAAGGAAGGGTTCCCATCCTAAATCAAGTGGAGTACCAAAACCCTCTCTATCAAGCAGGGGTGATCGCTAGCGAAAACTAATTCCATATACAGCCCTGGCTGTAGCATACGACCCAAACCGCTTCCGCTGTCGAACTGTTCAACAGTGAAATCCTTTACATCATCAAGCTCTATTTCAGACTGAAAGAAAGATCATCTCCTTTCACCTCATAGCCTAAACCGGAGCTCTCTCTGTGAATGAATCACTACTCGCTACGCAAACTCGTCCGCTCGTTACCGTCGCCTTGGATATAAGCCCGGGGCGTCTTATCAAGCTGGGAGAGCCTCTCTCCTTTCAAAGCAACGGAACGGGACAATTGCGAATCTGCCGCGGACTTGCCAAGAACTTCGCCGAGCTCACCACCGTGGTCTTAACCCCCGATGAAGCGTGGACGTTCACGCCCACGGAACCGGGCATGTATCTGGCCGAACTCGAAATCGACGGCCAGTGGTTCCGACGTCCTTTCGCCGTCGTCGATAAAGGTTGGTCCGTCTGCACAATCACCGTGGGTGCCTTCACCGCGCAAGACTTCGCGAGTACCATTCACATGGCCGGCATCAATGCCGACTACTACGTCGGCCCGGAAAAAAACAAAGGCTCCAAGGACTTCACATTATACGACCCGCGCTGGCTGCGCTACGAGAGGGAATTCGGCGACTCGATTTTACCCCACGTCATGGCCAACCACTTTGGCGAGATGGATCCGTCCCTTGCCTTCGAAGACGCCAACTGGGACGCCATGCCGATGGAGGAAATACTCAAACGCCTCGAATTCCTGCAAGACTGGTGGGAAGATCAGGGGCACGCCCCGCTGACCCGCATCGCCAGCTACACACCGTGCAACCGATTTGTCGAAGCTCTCAAGAAACGCGGCATTCGCGTCCTGCACTCCGTCGTGCCGGAGCAAAACTGGTCTGACGGTGAATGGGCGATCAATCACTGGGGCATGCCCACGTGTCCGTTCTGGGTGGCGCCCGACGACTTTCGCAAAGCCGGAACACGCACCAAAGGCGGCGTCCTGGCCATCACGATGAATCACTATCATGTGCTCATCCCGCACCTGACCATGTGGGGCGACTTCGTCCTGTCACCTTCTCATTTCACGCGTTGGCTGCGAGCAGCGGATTCCGGCAGTGAATCCACACGCTATCGCCAGTTCCTCAAGGATACCTTGCGCAGCTGGACCTCGCTCTCGAACGACCCTTTTTTCTTCGTGGCCGGATTCGAATTCGGGCGCACCTTCGGCACAGCCAACATGACCGAATACAATCAGCGCGGACTTGAAGCGCTCATCGAGCAGTCGAAAACCGAGTCACTCGTCTTCGCCACCAGCGATGATGTCGTCGCCTACTTCGACCGCCACCAACCGGGCCATCCCGAAACGGCCTTCCGCCAACGCGACTACTGGGTCGGCGTCACCGTGAACAACAAGCCCGGTCAGGCTGGAGATTCCGTCGTGCTGGAGCGACGCCATTACAAGGCAGTCATTCGCGAAAACGAGCATCTGCCCTACTTCCACTACGACTATCTCGAACGCTGGAGCTACGCCACTCGCGACATGCACGCGCCGCACGATTACTCGTCTGATAACCGCTACAACCTTGTCGCCCAACGTCGACAGAACATCCTGCATCTGGAAGCTCGCACGCCACTCGCGAGAACAATCCCCGTCGCGATTTGGGATGCCAAGCTCACGCAATCACCTTTCCCGATCATACGTCTGCCCGAGCTCGAAGACCATCGCTGCGTATCAGTGATCGAACTCCCGGCAGGTTGGTCGGGGGAGCTCGATCTCGCCTTGGTCGACACTCCGAACGCCCGGACACGACGGGACGATCTCTGGAAAATGCAAACCTTCGATCAAGGGAGCCAACGTCATACTTACCTCCATCTGGATGCGCCATTGACTCGATCCTTCACCGCCACGGTCGAACTCAAAAAACGCACACGCGTCGATAGCGCCACCGGAACGCTCGGTCTTGTCGGCCCCGGCACGCTACAACTCGAGTTCGGACTTCTCCAAGGCTGGTACCGCTTCTGGCAATGCGGGCTCGAAGACATCTCCCCCGATGAATCGGTTGCCCAGAAGCTCGATCAGGCCAACGCCCTACTGCCTGCCGACTGGGCTGCCGAATTAACCCGGCACGAAACCGCCCTGCAACAGCGCGTCGAACAACAACTACAACCCAGTGAAAAGATCGCCTACGAACTCTTCTGTGGAGCCAAACTTCCCCTCGGCACCCGCAGCCGCTCGGGTGATTTTGATCATGTCACGATCGCTCACCCGACTTTGCACGGCCACGAAAAAGCGGATGGCGTCATCGCCTACTCCCCTGGACAAAGTTTCTGGTACCATCCGAGAAATCTTCCATTTCGTGTTGATGGTTTCCCCTCCAATACCACACAGCACCACTGGAAGTTGATTCTTCACTCTTTTGATCCGCAATCGCTCGACGCGCAATACCGCGTCGTCGTCGGCAAGCGCGACTGCGGCTTATGGAAGCTGCCCACCAGCGCAGACAGCCCGGAAGCCTTTTTTTGTGTCGATCTACACGCAGCGGACATCAATTCCCAAGGGCAACTCTCGGTCCTGATCAAGACCGATCAAACCCAACTCCTGCATTGGTGGAAAGACCGTGGATTCATCGCCGCCATCCACGCCCTCTGGATAGTCGAATCATGACGTCTGCGCCGTAGCGAATTGCTTCCGGCGTATGACGGCGCAGGAATAGAAAAAGCCGAGTGGGATAAAACTAGATAACCAAAGTTTGAACACTTCTCCGAATTTCCACTTTCCGGCGAAAGCACATTCGGCAAGCCACAAGCTGTAGAGAATAAAGGCGACACCGTGGATCGGACCGAGTATCGATACCGCAATGGGCAAGTCCGCCGCATACTTCAAGGGAACAGCGATGCCGACTAGCAGCAGGAGGGAAACTCCTTCGGCATAGCTCATGGCCTGCAAACGACCGAGTGGGGTGAAGAGTTGTTTCCAGCGACCGAGTTTTGTCTCAGATGCGGGTAATTTTGCAGGGGTCTCGATCATAGGCGTATGAGGGGTCTCCACCAAGGGATGGAAAAACCTAGAATCAAAAATGAAATGGTCAAGAGCAAGGCCGTGACCTGCCGCTTCAGGGCAGAATCGAAATTGCACTTGGAAATCACGTTCGCCGCATGTGCGCCAATGATCGCGACGATCATGAGGATCGAGTGGATGAATATCAGGTAACCGGTTTCGTCCGCGAGAACGGAACCGGGATTGGCGAATGCGATGCTGCGCAAAGGACTGTAGATATAGAGCAGGACTCCAATGAGAAGCTGCACATCCAGAAAGCCAATGAAGAGCGTGCTCGAGAGTGGTGTGGTTATATCCTTGGCGCGAAGGACCGCCCGCCAGCGATCCGCTACAGCCCAAAGTCCCAGGAGAAATACCGCCCAGCGGAGGATATTGTGACTGGCCAGAAGGTGCGAGTACATACAGATGAAGGGAAGGGTGGGGCGGTTCAGAGAAAAAGTAG
Organism: Verrucomicrobium sp.; assembly: GCA_017849585.1. Classification (GTDB taxonomy): domain Bacteria; phylum Verrucomicrobiota; class Verrucomicrobiia; order Methylacidiphilales; family UBA1321; genus UBA1321. Next base: position 128,869 of record JAFIGT010000039.1, on the reverse strand, counting down.
CGTGCGTCGTGGCAAGGTCAAGGAGTGCACAGACATGTCCCTGCCGTATCCAGATTCCCAGTTGCAGGGAAACTGCAGCCGTTTATGGTGTCTGTGGCATGAGTACTGTGTCAGGCAAGGGCAACGAGCGCGCATGTTGCCGCAATTGGTCGGAGTATCCCAGCATCCGCGATGTGATTGTGCGCATTCGCGAAATGGATCTGTATTGCTTCGGCTCGCTACAACCCGAGGATTGGGGCACAGTGGAAGGCTGGCTGGCCATCGCAGAGAAAAATCCGCACATGAATGTGTGCCTGGAGGTGGATGGCGTGATCATGGGCTCGGTGCACTGGCTGTGGCTGAATCGCGCGGCGCGGGACCGTCTGCTGACCGGGCATTTGCGCGACGGACAAATTCGCCCTGAGGATACGGTGGGCAAGCCACCGCTGTCGGAGCCGGTCTATCTCTATTTGCTGTCGATGATGGTACATCCGGCCTGCCAGGGTCACGGGTATTTGCGCAAGTTGTGGAATCACGCCGTAATGGAGCAGTCCGAGTGGCGCAAGCAGGGAGTGGTGTTCGAAGAGGCACTGGCCACAGCGTGGTCGGACGCGGGACGGGCGATTCTAACCAGCGCGGGCGGCGTGGCGGTAGGCACAGATGGCCGTGGGCATGGCCTGCTGCGGTTGCCAGTACCAGTGCGCAAGTTGCTGGTGAAGGCCGATCCGAAAACGAATTCATTTTGATCCCAATTTTCTCATGTTACTGACCATTCAAACTCTTTTTCCACAGGTGCCGCATTTCGTGGAGGTCAATCTCAACGAGTGGCTGCGAACCCATTGTGCGGCACGTCCCGTTGGCGCTCCGGCATATCAACATGCAATCGACCGGATGCAGGCTGAACTCGGCGCAGCATCGTTTGGCGGCTGGATGGAACAGCGGGAATGGATGTGGTCGGGTTCGTATATGGAAGCGGAAAAGAACTTCACGCATCTCGGTATCGACGTGTATTTGCACAAGGGAACCCCGGTGCAACTCCCCTTCCCGGTACGGGTCGTGGATACGTTTTACAAAAAGGATGACGAGGTCGGTTGGGGCGGACGCGTCGCCGTGCAGCGCGACGCCGCACACCCTGCGATTGTACTGGGTCATTTGGAAACCAACCTGCCGAAAGTGGGCGCGGTTCTTCAGGAAAATGAAGTGATCGGTCGGCTGGCCACGTGGCCGACAAATGGCAATGTGTTCGAACATTTGCACATTCAACTGGTGCGCGCAGAGTTGGTGCCAACGTTGGACTGGCAGGAACTGGATGGGTATGGATTTCCGTCGCAGGCACTCGATTTTCCGCATCCGTTCCGCACTGAAGTGTGATCGATTCGTTACGTTCCTGCTATTTTTGAATTAGAAGTCCCCTAGGAATTTCGAGAAGAAAAATGTAATTCTTGCGATCGCAACAAGGCCGCACGCCGCGAGGGATGAAGTCGACGCCCTCGATGTTGTGATCACAAAAATGAATCACGGCTTCTCTCATCAAATTAGAATTCGGCAGTGGAACAGTTGGCATCTCAGCCTCCTCATCGTGCTGGCCATGGGAGGGGTCGACCTGCTCTCGGTCTCGGGGCAAACTCCGTTGTTTCTGGATCGCTACGAAAACGGCTCGGCGTCGAACAGTGATGCAATCACGGGATTTTGGACGCCCTACACAGATACCTATAGCACGATCGTGGAAACCGCGGGCAAGCTGACGATCACCGCGGGCGATACGTCCACCTACGCAGGCGTGATTGCGCCCCGTCTCAGTTCGGGATCGCCGCAGCAAGAGTGGAATTTTTTCCAGCGCAAACTCCGCTTCTCCGCGGATGTGACGATAGCGGGAAGCGTGGCGAATCAGAGTCATCTCCGCTTCGTGTTGAACGGCGGATCGAACAGTGCGTATCCCGAGAAGGATGTGCTCGCGGTGATTTTAAAAGCCGACAAAACGGTGTCGCTCAGCGCAAAGCGGGACCAGCCAAACGCCTCGGTGGAGAGCGTGGGAAGATTAATCAATAATGTGGCGCAGGCCGGAGTGGTCACACGCTTCGAGCTCACAGTGGATGCGACCGATTACACCCTCGTTGTGCAGTATACGGGCGGGGCGGGAGTATCGACTTTCAGCGGTCAACACGGGCTCTCCATCGCGCGTTGGGGTACGGACGGCAAAACGGCATTGCAGTTTGAAGTGGTGCGCAATTCAACGGCCGGAGCCGGTCAGATCACGACCGCCACGGTGGATAATTTCCGCGTGGAAAATCTGGAACCGGCCAAGGTTTTTGAGGACAGCTTCAACAATGGCGTGGTAGCCGACAGTAACAGCGAGAGCGCAGCGTGGTCCTCCACGCTGCCGTTTACCAGTACAATCACGGAGACAAATGGCTGTTTGTTACAAACGTCCACGTCGACCGGAACAGACTATGTCTTACTTTCCAGCACTACACCCGTGCAATCGCGATTCAATTTCTTCGACCGACAATTGCGATTTCAAGCAACGGTAAGCCTGAGCGGCACCGCCGCCACGTCGCGACAGCGCATGCGCTTTTCGCTGGCATCACAGACGGGAACGTCGACCAGCGCCAATGATGCCTTCGTGGTGGCGGCACGGGCAGACAACAACGTCTCGTTGATTGCGAAGACCGATGGCTCGGGAGCAAGTCCCGAGGATCTGGCCCAACCGGCGAACAAGTATCCCTTCAACGGCTCCTCCGCCGATGGAACCGTCTATCTGGGTAGCGCAAAATTCAGCACCATCGATCTGGCCATCAATGGTACGCGCTATCGCCTGACTGGTTCATACGAAGATGTGGCGGGAGGCGCCAATACGCGCGGAAGCAATACCTCACGCTTCAGCGGACTGCATCAACTAGTGCGTTCGAAATGGGGCGCGAACGGTGACTCGGCATTGATGCTGGAATCGATTCGGTACACGGAATCAACCGCAGGCACCACCAATTTGACCTCATGGGATAATGTGCGCGTCGAAGCCGATTCGTCTCGGATTCTTGCGGAACCGTTTTGGACTTTCACCGCGACCTATAGCACGACCACCAGCACGGAGTCGGGAAGTTTTCGATTGTGGTTGCCCGCCACGGAGCCGGTCATTCGCGGCATTGTTTTCATCGGGCCCGGTGATGGCTCGGACTATCGCTACCTGGCACATGATTTGGTGGCGCAGGAGGCGGCGCGCGCGATGGGCTTCGGTTTGATCGGTTACACGCAGGGCGCGCGCATGAATCTGATGGGCAACGATACGGCCAAGATCAAAGCCGCCGTGCAGGAGGTGCTGAACCAAGCGGCCGCTGTCTCAGGTCGCCCGGAAATTTCCAATGCGCCTCTGGCCATCGCCGGGTTTTCGCGCGGAGCCTTCGATTCGTGTTTTCTCGTGCGGAATTGGCCGGAGCGGGTGATCGCTTTCGTGCCGTTTTGCGGTGGCGAGTGGTCGAATCCCACGCTGAGTGCTGCATCCAAAAAAGTTCCCGGACTCTTTGTGCCCGGATCGGTGGATAACAATCCCTTCACCAATCCCCTGAAAGCGCAGGAGATGTTCACTTGGTGGCGCAGCCAGGGGGCGCAAGTGGCCTTCTGCATGAACTGGAATGTAGGTCACAACACCGGCGGCAATCAGGCGTGGGAGGCCGGTTGGGCATGGATTGCGGAAGTGGTCAAACTGCGTTACCCGCGCCCGATGGCACCCTCCCCCACGGCCACGGCTGGAACCTTTCCCACGCTACTGACGCTCGCGGATACTTCCGGATGGCTGGGGGATCGCACGACTTATTCGTCCGCGACAACGCCGAGCGCCACGAGTTCGTTCACGACGGTCGCTCCCTACGCGAGCTACACCGGAGTCGTCAGCACCGCCTCGTGGTTGCCGGACGAAACAACGGCCCGCATTTATCGCGCGATGACGTCCACCGATCTCGTCACCCGCAGCGCCATCCCCACGCATTCCGCGCTGCGCATCGTCACGCCCGCGTTATTCGCGGACTCGGTGGCGGCCGGCACTTCAGTGCCCATCGAGATTGACCCGCGGGATTTCGATCAGACGAATGCGCTCGCGTCGGTGGATTTCTATGATGGCGCGACGTGGTTGGGGGCCTTGACGACCGGACCCTTGTGGCGTTGGACGTTTACTCCCACCGCGGGAACTCATGCGTTGACCGTCGTGGCGACGGATGTGCTGGGAAACAAACGCGATGCGTTCCGGCTGTTGACGGTTATTCCCGCGGATTTCCCTCCGCTGGCTGCTCCGAAAACGCTTTCAGCTTTTTCCAATACACCCGCCACGGGCAATGTCAGCGCCGTCGATCCCGAGGGAAAAACAGTGACCTACGCGATCGCGCAAGCTCCCGCCCATGGCACGGTGAGTGTGAATGCTACGACCGGCGCCTACTCGTATCGTTCCTTCGGTGGATATACCGGAACCGATATGTTTACCTATACCGCCACGGATGGCGTGGCCACGAGCGAAGCGGCCGCCGTCAGTATCACCCTCACGTTGGGACCCGTGGCGACGATTACCGCGATCACCGCAAATCCCGGAACCGCCACCGGAGAAATCGTCTTGAACTGGAATACCGTCGACGGCGCTTCGTCGTACCAGATCGAAGTATCTTCGGATAATGGAGCGAATTACAGCACAGTGAGCACCGTGAATTCCGAGACGCTGCAATTCGTTTATACAGCCCCGCAATGGCAGACGTACCGCTTCCGCATCAAACCGTTCAATGCATCATATGTGGGAACATACAGCACTGTTGTTGCGGCGTCGCCGTATGTGGCTCCCAACCTGAACAACTGGCGCCTGATTAACTTTGGCTCAACCGAGGCGATTGCCGGTCTGTCGGGTGATTTGGATCAACCACTGGCCGATGGGGTGACAAATCTGCTGCGTTACGCCCTGGGTTATCACCTACGCGACAGCAACGGCACCCCCCTGCAGCTCTCTCCCACCAGCCTACCCTATGTGCAGGAGCAATCCCTCAATGGAACCCGCTACCTGACGTGCACCTTCACTCGCAATAAAAATGCCACCGATCTCCTCTTTCGGGTCGAAGTCGCCAACGAGCCAAATGGCCCGTGGACCTCGCTGGATCCGCTGCAGGAGGAAAATCAGGTGCACGTCGAGGACAATACACCGGTCGAGGGAATAGAAACCATCGTTGCCAAGGACGTGCAACCCATCGGCACTGACAGCAAGCGATTCATGCGCGTGCGCGTCATTCGCAATTGATTCACCTCTTTTGTTACTAGAGTCCTATTTTTGTTTCAGAAGTGCCCTATCATTTACTCTGGCGTAGTGCGATGATTTGGTTATCGAAATTTAAATCGTTACATATTTCTATGAACCCCACCGCTTCTCCCACCATCTTTGAACCCGCACGACAGGTGCCCGTTGTCCGCGAAACCGATGTCCTCGTCTGCGGAGGTGGCCCCGCCGGAATCGCAGCTGCGTTCACCGCAGCTCGCGCCGGAGCGAAAGTGCTCTTGCTGGAGCGACACCCGTTCCTCGGCGGTGTGTGGACGGCGGGCGCGCTGACGATCCTGATCGATACGGAACATAAGGACGGACTGAATTGCGAGATTCGCCGCCGTTTGGAAGAACGCGGCGCGGCGGTGTATTGCAAGCAGTGGCCGAACTGGCCGGTGTATGGATTGGAAGCGATGAAGACGTTGCTCGACGAGATGATCATCGAGACAGGTATCGAGGTCCAACTTTATACCTCCGTTGCCGCCGTAGCGCGCGAGGGTCGCCGCGTGACGGGCGTTTATACCGAAAGCAAATCGGGTCGCGAATTCATCAAAGCCAAAGTGGTCATCGACACCACGGGCGACGGCGACGTGGCGGCTCAGGCCGGTTGCGCATTTGAGTACGGTCGTCCAAAGGATGGCAAAGTGCAGCCGATGACACTCTACGGTCGCATCGGTGGCTACACGGGGGAGACCGTTCATATCCAGCCCTTGCTGGACATCGCGCGGCGAGCCGGAGTAGAGCCAAGCTATGGCGATGTGACGTTATTTCCGCAGCCGGGCCAACCGGGTGTGTTCATGTTGATGGCCACGCATCTGTACGGAAGCGGCATTGATGTGCGTAATCTGACGCGCGCTGAAATCCAAGGACGCGCTGAGATTCGCCAACTGGTGGAACTGTATCGTCAGCACGCGGGTCCGGCTTGGAAGGACGTTTACCTGATGGATACGGGACCGTTCCTTGGAATTCGCGAGAGCCGCCGCATCCGGGGCCATCATTATCTGACGGTAGAGGAATTGCAGTCGAACAAGAAATTCGACGACGGCATCTGTCATGTACGTTTCATGGCGGACATCCATCATCCCGATCCAAAGGAAGGCACGGGGCTGACACACGTCTTCTTCCCCTTCTATGATATTCCGTTCGGCTGTCTCGTCGCTCGCGATGTGGATAACCTGATGATGGCGGGCCGCTGCATCTCGGGCGATCACATTGCCTTTGCCAGCTACCGCGTGACCGGCGATGCCGTCGCGACAGGCGAAGCTGTCGGCGTGGCCGCCGCGATGTGCGTGGAGCAGAGCGTGGATCCGAACGCTTTGAATCGCCCGCAATTATTGCAACGACTGGCCCGGATGCGCTCGACGGAAATCGCCGCGCCGGAACCTCCTCCCACCACAGCACCCGAGCCCGCGCCGCGCAAAAAAACGACCGTCGCACGGAAAAGTTTGAGCCTCACGCCCTAACAATCCCGACCGATATAGTACTACGGAATCGTCTGCCCTGCTGATCAGGATTGCCCTCATCACCTTCGATGCCCATGAAAACGAACGCCGCTTTTTCCCTGACGGAATTATTGGTAACCATCGCAATCATGACATTGATCGGCACGGTGGGCTTCCCGGCAATTAATTCCTTGCGCGCCGCAAAGCTGGTGAACAGCGGCAACCAGATCGCTGAACTGGCCAATCAAGCCCGACAAAATTCAATCTCGCGCAACACATCAACGGCCTTGGTGATGGCAATCAACACGGGTGACGCCAAGCTCGATTACCGCCTCTTTTGTCTCGTCGAATACAAGTCGGGGACGCAAACTTGGAGCATGGTTTCGCCGTGGACGCTCCTCCCCGCAGAGGTGGTCGTGGACAGCACGAACAGCGGCGTCTTCGTCACAGACAAACCCACCCTCTCGCCCGCCATCGGCGATCTGAAATATTCCGGAAAGACGATCAGCGCGAGTCACTACACCTACCAGGTCTTCCTCGCCGACGGCACGATGGAGAGCGCGCAGATCAAGGCAAACACCATGCCTGTTTTGCGACTGGTGCAGGATCATTCGGCCGTGGCGTCGAATTACTACGACATCGTCCTGAACGTCTATACCGGTATTCCCAAAATCGAACGTCCATGAGGCGCGCGGGTTTCAGCATGGTAGAGGTGGTGGTGGCTCTCGGCATCGTCTCGTTTGCCATGGTCTCCATTTTTGGATTACTGAGCGTGGGACTGATCGCGAGCAAACAATCGGGCTCGGATACCGTGCTGGCCTCGATGATGGCGCAAGTGACCGGCCGCCTGCAGTCGGGCAAGGATGCGCTGGTCGTCGGGACACCAGTGAATTACTTTTTCGACAATCAGGGCCAGCTCCAAACCGACGGAGCAGACAAGCCGCTGATCGCGGCCAATACGAGTTCGCTGTATCAATGCGCAGTGGTGGGACGCTTGCCGAACTCGAGCACCGAGGTGGCGGATCTGGGCAGTCACCTAGTACTTACCACACACACTTTCAGCTGGCCCACGACAGTATCCGATCCGGAAAAACGCCCCAATCGTGAAGTCCTGCATGCAACGCTCTCCAAGTAACCATTCACGCTCCCGCGCTGGTTTTTCTCTCGTGGAAATACTCGCCGCGATGGCAGTGCTGTTACTGGTGATGCTGATCCTGGTGGGCCTTTCCGACCAGATGAGCCGCGTCTGGACCAAAGGACTGAGTCAAAACCAACATCGCAATCGCGCGCGGTCGGCCCTCACCTTCATGGGGCGTGAACTACGGCAGGCGATCGTCTCACCCGACACGGCCGACACCGCATTGCAACTGGTAATCAACCCTACAAGCGTGACGCTTAATTATCCCCACTCCATCTTCTGGCAGGCACCCGTAGCCACCGATTCCTCGAGCGGCAATATCGCGGAGGTGGGATATTTCATCCGCCGCGACGGCAATCGAGCGAATCTTTGTCGAATGTTGGTGAATCCGACAGACGCCAATTATCTGATTTATGATGCGAGCGATCCGGACAAATGGATCAGCGACAGCATGCTCAATCTCGTAGCTCCGGCGACAAAGGCGAGTCAATACCGGGGTCTCTTCCTGGAGAATGTACTTGGTCTTTGGGTGCAGGCTTACAACAAGGATGGCACCGCCTATCTCGGCAATTCCCGCAAGACCTCCCCCGCCAATCAATTGCCTGCGTGTATCAAAATCTCTCTCGTCTTTCTCGACGAAGTAAGTGCCAAGCGCGCGCCCAGTCCGATTCCCTTGGCCAGTGCCAGTGATACGCCGGAAACTTTCATTAATACCCTGCCCGCCTCCATCAAGAGCGGGGCGTCCATCGCCACCTTTACCGTCGCGTTAAAAAACTACCGATGAACCGTCACTTCTTCAACTCCTCTCAACGAGGTGTCGCGCTGGTGATGTCGCTGTTCTTCATCAGTCTCATCACGATTCTTGTGGTTGGCTTCCTGACCAGCATGCGCACGGAACGTTTTTCGGCAGACGCCCACTTGCAGGGCGTGCGCGCACAACATCTCGCCCAGGCGGCCGTTGACGTGGCTGCCGCGAGAATCGCACAAGGCACGCAGACGGGCAGCCTCTGGATTTCGCAGCCCGGTCGCATCACCCGCGCGACGCTCAGCGGCACCTCCATCACCGCGACGGACTTAAAAAATGTGGAGCTTCATTCCGGAGCTGCGCAAAGCGGCGACTCAACCGACATTGCAGTCGATCTGAATCTGCCGAATCTCTTCACCCCCTCGCGCAACCTGATCACGGCGCAGAATGTGAATCTGAAGGTCCGCTGGATCTACCTACGGCAGGATGGCACTCTGGTGGCTTCGAACGGAACGGTTCCTGCCTATAACAAAAGCAATCCGCTCGTGGGACGCTTCGCCTTTTGGTCGGACGATGAGGGAGCAAAAATCAACCTTAACACGGCATGGCGTCGATCCGTTACCGTGCCACGCTGGGATCCGTCGCAAATGAACCTGCTGATTTTTCCCAGCCTCAATGCAAGCCTCGCCGACACACTCAAGAGCACGCGCACCGGCAAGCATTATTTCCATTCCCTCGATGAAGCCCGGGCGGTGGATGCCACGATCAGCGCGTTGATCGATACGAATCGCTTCGATCTCTCCATCCTCAATCGCGCCCCGGAACTCAATCTCTTCGGCGAACTTCGCCTCATGCTGACGACACGGGGAAGCATGGCCGGTTCGCAGCCCTATCTAAACATCCTCAAGGACGAGAGCGCCGATCCCGGACTCCGCAGCAACATCGCGGGAGCCTCCGCCAGCGACAAACTCGCAATCGTCACCTCCACTATCACCGCGCTACTCAATCGGACGGACTGGCCCATGAATCCGGGGCATAGCCTCGCTGAAAAATTCGCACCCGTTCGACCCGAACAGATCGCCCTTAATCTCATCGAATACGTGCGCGCACGGGAAAGCACCATGGATATCGTCGAGCCTATCCGGGGGTACGTGGCCGCACCCGGAAAAATCGTGGTGGGACTCAACAATCAGGCCGAAGGAATTTTCGGTAATACGCGGGGACCTCGCATCACAGAGGTGGCTGTTTGGGTCGAAAAAAATTCCACGAAAGACGCGAGCAATACGGATGGCTACAACGCCACTTACTTCATCGAAATCTACCTACCAGAAAACTACGGGATTAGTTCCATTCCGGATCTGAGACAATACAATCTGATTTTTCTTTATGGCATTAATGCCAGTTACCCGGGCACACCAACACCCAATGTCTCAGAATTAATTACCGATACCGAATTAGGTGGAGCCGCGAACCGGACACTTGCCGCCGGTCAATGCCGGGTCATCAGTCGGAATTTTCGAATCAATGGCTCGGCACGGCCAAACCGATTGAATCTACGCCTCGCCCTGACCGATAAATCGTCGGATCCAGTGCGGATCGACGTCGCCACTCAAGGGGCTTTTCCGGGAAGCGTTGGACTTGGTTACGTCCTAGATACTACAAATCTCGATAAGACACAGATCCCATCCATCGAAGTGAGCGATCCGAACGTAAATAAAAACAGTAACGACTGGGTTGCACGCGCCAGTGGCAACACCTTTGGGACGCCCCCCGTGAAGGGAATCGCCAAGGCAGGTCTGAATGCCCAGCAGGATACAGACAATTCGGGAGCTCTCAGCGCTGTGAGCGTGCGCTTTCCTCCTGCTGCGAGTAAGCCTGGAAACCTAAATGGCGTGGTGGAGTCGGTCGCGGAGCTGGGATTTGTGCACACAGGAGTGGAATGCTCGACCAACGGGGTGCCATTTCGTACGGTGCGGCTCCAACCCCAGAGGAGTTTGCAGGTGCCCGATTGGGCGCTGCTGGATCTTTTTTGCACGCCGTACAAAATTTCCACGTCGAGCGCAACCCCCTACTACGTGCGCGACGCGGATGTCGGGCGGGGCGGTTTGATCAACTTGAATGCCTTTCGCAAGAACGCGCTGGTGCCGTTTCTCGATGCCAGCGGCACTTCTCTCGTGCAACGCCGGAATGGATTTCTCGCCGCCGTCACCGACGCTTACAAGGACAATGCCGCGACCGCTCAGATCAACAGCTCGCAAGCCGACACGCTCCAAACCGCAGTTTCCGAATTCACCAAATCCAGCTCAGCCAATGCGGGCCGCGATTACGGATTCGATAAGCTTTTTCTGTCACGCGGAGAATTAGTCGAACTGGCCTCGGTCGCCGATACAGGAGAAGACAGCGAGGCGTTGGTACGCGGAGTGATCGACCTGATGGAGGTGCGGAGCAACGCCTACACGGTCCATGCCATTGGGCAGGCCATCTTGCAAACCTCCAATCAGAACATCATCGTACAGGCGGAGCAACGCACCGAGACCTTGCTCATTCGGGACAAGACGGGAAAAGTGAGCCAGTATTTTTCGCGCAATCTACGCCCGTAGAGAATGATTCGGCATCAGGCTGCACGCGCTTTCCCGGGCGATTTCCCGTATTTCTTGCGATAGCAACGAATGAAATAGTTCGCGTCGGAAAAACCGCTGGCGCGAGCGATCTCGGAAATATTGAGCGCCGGATTTTTCAACAGGGCCTGCGCGCGCTCCAGCCGAGACTCCAGCACATGCTGATTGAAGGAGCCATGTTCAAACTGCGCAAAAAGCCGCGAAACGTGATTGGCATGCAGGCCAAGGAAGCGAGCGACATCGTCGCGACCAATCGGCTGATGCAGGTGTTCGTGTACAAATTGACACGCGGCTTGCCAGGTAAAATACGCCTTACCATGCGGCATTTCGGCAGGTTTGTCGTCGAGCATTTCCCGCGTGCGAATGAGGAGGGTTTGCACGAGGCGGGTAAGATAGAGGCTATCGGGGCTCCGCTTGTGACAACGGCTGATCAAGCGCGCAATGTCCTGACCATCTTCATCGAGCTGGGCCGGATTATGGTAGCTCATGAGGAAGTTGTGCTGAAAATTATTTTTACGGGAAAGCAGCTTTCGCGCTAGAAGCAGCCGGGTGAATTGCGGCAAATAGACAATACCAAAGGAGAGGTAACTGGATTGTGCGTGCGGCTCCATCACGCAATCGGGCAGCGCGTAGATAGCCTCGCCACGCTTGAGCTGGACTTCGCTCACATTGTTTCCCGAACGCACCGAATAGCGCGCCGTACCGAACAGGCACACGCTGACACGTGGTCCGTCGTAGGTCGCAGATTGCTCGAGACCCGCCACAGTCCCCGGCTGGCTGACCAGAAATACCTTACTGGGAAAGGAGTGGCGAAAGAGCTCGTCGAGCAATTTACGGAATCGGGCCTTTTCTTCCACTTGGCGCATATTGTTATCTTTATCCTATAACTGTTCCATCTTTAGCCTAGCGCCAATGCAGCAATTAAATCAATATGTTAAGAATGAGCCTTCGCTTTTCGCGGTCTTTTCGACCTACCTGCTTCGTTCTCGCCTGCTTGCTCTCGAGCGCCTGTCAAGCGCGCTTGCATGCCGAGGAACCCACAAACAGCCCCAAACGCGAGGTGGCCGTCAGTTATATTTCCTGGTATTCGCCCGTGGGCGCTTTGAATGGAACGAAGACCTGGAAGCAAAAAGGGTATGATTATCAGCGCGCCAAACAGAGCAGTGGCATTCAGAATTATCCCCTCGTACCCGGCGTGACGTTCCCGGAATTGGAACCCGCAGTCGGCAGCGCGGAGTATTATCAGTTGGAGAAAGCCGCCGCGCGCGTCGTACTCTGCCAGATGAAAAGCGCGGGATTCGATATCGTGACGTTCGATATGCAACCCTTGCCGGATTATGATCCGGCGCAGCCCTTGACCGAAAGCAATGCACCACTGGCCGGACTCAAAACCTTCCTGACCTGGTTGCCGGAAGCGGAGAGACTCGGTATGAAGCTCGCACTGAATCCGGATATCTGGAATTTTTCTGGCGAGACCGGAGGAAAGATCCGCACGCTGGACGTTGCCGCCTGGAAGCGATCTTTGACGGGGGCGCTTGATTTAACGCCGGATTCCCCCGCGTTGTGGAAAATTGACGGACGGCCCGTGATCATTCATTTCGGGAGCGACTGCTACAAGGATCATCAACGCGCCGCGCCACAACCGGGCGCTCCCATGCCGGATGCGGGCTGGCGACAGGTTCTGCAGGAACTTCGCGCCGAGGGTAAAAAGTTTTTCTTCATCGCGGATATCCGGCCGCATGATCTCGTACGTGAATGGAACAAAATTGCCGACGGCGTCTACATGTTCAGTCCGGCATCTCCACTGGACGGCATGAAGGAGCAAGAGATTTTTCAAAAGGCCTTCACTGTTCCCTATCTATGGACAGTGAGTCCCGGCTACTATCGGGGCAACGTGGCCTATACGGAACCGAATTTCGGCCGCATCCATGAGACCTACGCCAATGCGCTGAAAGCCAATGCACAACGGATGTTCGTGTTGACGTGGAATGATTACGAGGAGGAAAGCGATGTCGGTCCGACAGCCACCAAAGGCGATTGCCTGCTGCGCGTTTTCGCTTACTACAACGAGTGGTTCAAGACCGGTCAAGCTCCCCAAGCCACGAAAGATACCGTTATCGTAGCGTATCCGCTGCGCATCCCCGATCAGGTGACGACGAAGTCGCCGCGTTATGGAAAGCTGAAGGCGGATCTGACGCATGAGGGATCGTTCGTCGAATCGCCGGCGTATGCGCCCAAGGCTTTCTATTGGGCCCACGTCAAGGCGCCAACCACACTCGCACTCAAAGGTGGCGACACGGTTGCCCTCCCCTCCGGAGTGTCGTATGGTGTGTTGGGGTCCGTAAACGCGGGAGCCGTAACGGTCACCCTCGGCGGGAAGGCCCGTGCCCTGCCGCCGATCACCCACATTACCAAGGAATCCCAACGCAAAGACGAGGGAGGCCTAGAATTTCGCTACGTCAACCTGACAGAATCGACCGCTTCTTCCACCCTTCAACCCCGATAATCCTATGATAAAAACATTCCTCCTCCTGACTTCGAGTTGGCTAATGCTCTGCCCATGCCTGATGAGCGGCGCGGAAAATATGCTGCCCAATGGTGATTTCGAGAAGTGGTCCTTGCTTGAGGGAAATCCCCCAACAGGCCAACCCGTGAACTGGGGCTTGGGCCAAAGCAGTTCCAAGCCAGTTCGCATGCCCGGCTTCGCCCGCAGTTCGGATTATGCTGTCTGGATGAAACCCGGTGATAAAAATGCCATCGCTCGTGGCGTGCCAAACCCGCTGCCGTCGTTCGATCTGGAGTTCTATTTCGTCGCGGAAGATCCCGGTACCTCCATGGCGCGGAGTTTTAATCTCTGCCTCAATGAAAAGGGTGCCCCGCTCCCTTCAGTCAATCTGCGCCTGGTTCAGGGAAGCGCTCCGGGACGACTAACGCTGCAGGCGTTTGACGGCAAGAGGTGGCAGAATCTCGCGGAGGATGCTTTTCAAGCCTCGGTTTATAACGCGGAAAAAAATACGCTCACCACGGCCAATGTCTATCGCTTCCAGCTCAAGGGAAACTTCGACGGTAGCGGCAGTTACAGCATCGCTTACGGCCCGGAGAACGGTGAGTTAACGCGTGTGAATGAGGTCCACTATTTTCAAACACCTCTCAACGGAACGGGCTTCTCCAGTTTCAGTTTCACCGCCGCAATGTCTCAAGCTGGATTCGGTCTGGATAACGTTTCGCTCAAGTAAGCGAGAAAACCCCGCATCACCAATGCCATCAAAGTGGTACTAGACTAATAATAATAGTACAAACGTAACGTTTCGCTCCAGCTCATTTGACACCCTACATTCAAAGTAATAGGATTTTTGACAGCAAGAACCATCCATTCCCAGAAATCCATCGGAGAACAAAAAAATGAAAGCCACCACCGCCATCCTCACCACACTACTGCTGTTTGTTGCGGGATTATCCGCGCACGCGCAGATTCAGATGATCACCAATGGAGGCCTCGAAAATTGGGGAACTCTAGATGCGCAAAACCGTGGCACGCCAACTAATTGGAGTACCTTGAGCAGTACGATCGCACCAACTCGCGTCGCTGGTTTGGTGAGTGGATCAACGTATGCAGCCGTGGTTCCTTATGGCACGAGCGATACACTGGCTCCGGGCCTTACGGCGGGCAATCCCAAGCAGTTCCAATTCGACTTCGTCTTCGCCGCCACCGATCCCGGCAGTGCGACCACCCGCAGCCTGAACTTCAACTTCAATCAAACCGGCGGTGGAACGCCTTCCCTGAATTTCCGTGCGGTTCAAGGGACCAATGGTGCCGGCTATCTCAATCTCCAAGCTTACTCGGCTTCCTTGGGCTGGAAAGATATCGCCGTGAATCTCTTGGCCAGCTCGGATCTGACTGTGGGCGCGGGTGGCGTTGGCTTAAATGCCTATAATCTGAGCCTCGCAGTGGATTTCGCGGCGGGATCTTACACGCTTTCATACGGATTGGTGGGTTCGAGCATGTCGACGCCCACAGCCTTCTCCTATTTCCAGTTGAATAATGGCAATGGACTGGCTTCTTTGGGCTTTCTCAATAACGTGTCAGGTTCAACCTCGTACGCGATTGATAACGTCTCGCTGCTGACGGTCGTGCCGGAGCCACAGTCGCTGGCCCTGCTGGCCTTTGGTCTGGCCACGCTCCTGCGCGGCAGCCGCCGGAAGCTGTGCTAGGCACAGGCTCCTTGTTCTTGCTTCAATGATGGTTCGCTGCTCCACGGCGGAAGGTTGATTCTTCGGAACAACCTTCCTTGCCATTCCTCCACTCCTGTGTTTTTTTCACGCCCACTCAGCGTCGCTTTGGCCGTCTGGATTCTCCCTCTTTGCACAGGGATTCAGGCGGAAGGAACAGCCAACGAGGCACCCGCAGCCAAACGGACGATTGAATTCACCTTGCGCGGCAACGCCACTTATAGCTGGTGGACTCTGGGCGATGTCGTCCGTTTCCATGTCCTCACCAGCACGGTCCCCGATTGGCTGGAAAGCCTGACCGGCAAGGTTGTCGACTCGCTCGGTACCCCAGTGGCCGAATCTACCGTAGCCCGTGCTGCGCTCGTCCATGAAGGATGGTCGTGGAAACCGACGCAGCCGGGTTTTTACGAGGTGACTTTTACTTATCGCGAAAAAGGTGAAAGCGAGCCCAGAACATTTGTCGAACCATGGGTGGTTAAATCGCTGAATGATCGTTCGCGCACCCGCTTGTTGTATCGCGAGAAATTCACCATCGCCGTCGCCCCGTCTGGAGCGCGGCCTGCCGTCGAGCGTCCGCCACAATTCGGCTTTCACTGTGAGAAAGCCACCGACGATGTGATCGCCGCCAATCTGATCGGCTTTAGCTTCGTGCGCTTCTGGTTTCTCTGGGGCGGCAATGGCTGGGAATGGGCCGACAAAACTTCCGCGCAGCTCTTGCTGGAACCGGAACGCGGCAAGTTTCAGTGGGAAAAGTACGACGAGTACATGGAGCTGTTCCGCAAGAACGGTTTTGCCGTTCAAGCGGTGATCCAGAACACACCAAAGTGGGCTTCAACTCATCCGGAAAAAACGCAAATGGATATTTGCGTCCCCGGCTATGCTGCCTATCCGCCGAAGGATATGAATGACTGGACTAATGCGGTGCGTGCCATCGTCACGCGCTACAAGGGTCAGATCCGGCAATGGGAGTTGTGGAACGAGCCACACCTGCCGGGCTTCAGCGTATTTTGGCGGGACACACCGGAGAAATTCGTGGAGCTGCTCAAGAATGGTTACGAAACCGTCAAGTCCGTACAGCCGGATTCGGATGTGATCATTGGCGGCATGACTTCGCGCTATCTTCCGTTCTATCGCGAATTACTCCGGCTCGGAGGCGGTCCCTATTTCGACTGGCTCGGGATTCATGGCCGAATGCAAACACCGGACGGCTTTTATGCGCTCGACCAGAAATTCGGTGTGAAACCGAAGCCTTGGCTGAACACCGAGTGTCACTCCATTCTCGTCGATTCCCTCGGCACTACCGGCCCCCTCCCCACGGAAAGCGAGCTCGCGTTGCGCATGCTGCAGGATCATCTGATGCAGATCAAATACGGCGCATTGCAGACCACGTTTTTCTGCCTGATTAATAACACGAATCGTTTTGAGATGGAGGTGATCCCCTACTCGCGCGAAGAACGCTATAACATTCAGCCTTCCGGCTTGTTCCGCCGTTATCCGCAGATCGAGCCGCGACTCGTGGCCGTGGTCATGCGTACCTTCCTCGACAGGATTCAGGGCAAGCTCACGTATCGCGGAGAGTTTGAATTCTCGAGCGGTCAAAAAGCGGCATGGGTGGAGACAAATTACAAGTCACTGATTCTCGTGTGGAATACGACCGACAAGGCGATGCCAATGGACCCGCTCCTGCTGAAGGCCATCAGTTCCGATACGCGTGCGATCGATTGGGAAGGGCGTTCCCTCTCCACCACTTCGCTGTCAATTCTGCCCGGTCGCGCCTACTGGCTGACTGACGCGAAAGCGGAATTCCTCAAGACAATCCCGATCTCCGATAACGTCCTGATTTCCAAAGAAGAACGCGAACGACGTCTGAAAAAAGAACACACGGGGCCGCGTGGTCTCTATCAGACACAACCACTCTTAACCATGCCGCAAGGTCAGCTCCTGAATGAATCCAAAATCAATTGGATCGAAGGGCCGTGGAAATTCGCAAGCGCGAACGGAGCCACGTCACCCAAGGATTACACCGCCCGCTTTGCCGTAGCCTGCCATGCCAGCGGGCTTGATCTCATCGTCGATGTTTCGGGAGATGAGACCCATCATCAGGAGGGTAAACGCGGCGAATACTGGGCGGGCGACAGCCTCCAGTTCGCCATCGATGCCGAGGAGCGGGGAATGCCGGGTGGCTTGATGGAATTCGCCGTGGCTCTCACAAAGGAAGGTAGCGTCCTGTGGAAAAATATCGCTCCAAGCCTCGCTGGTGATCTGCCAGCACGATGGACTCCCGGCAATCAAATGGTGCAATTCGGAAACGCCGTGGTGGAAAAAATAGGCGAGAGCCGGTGGCGCTATAAAGTCCGGATAGATTGGAATGAATTGTATCCACTCGTCTGGAAGAGCGGAAAGCCGCTCTACTTCTCTCTCCTCGTGAATGACAACAATGGCGGAGGTCGCATCGGCTGGATCGAATGGTCAAGCGGCATTGGAAGCTCGAAAGATCCGTCGCTCTATGGCACGCTGACTCCCGCCCCCAATCCGTAACCAGCACACTGCACATGATCTCTTTGCCGACTCCGCTCCGCTTGATCTCCTTGTTGCTCGTGGTTGGAATACTGGACTCGACGGTGGCCGGATGTCGCGCCGAGACGAATGCGGAGCGGCCTCTACCGCGAACTTTGTCACATCACCCGGGTAACATTTTTCTTTCAGGAGAAGCCGTCACGCTCTCTGTACCGAGTAAATCGGTGCAGCGCTGGTCGCTCACCGATGTCAACGGTGCCGTGATCGCCTCTGGTGAAGTCGCGGGAGAAAAAATCGGACTAGGCAAACTCGGCATTGGATTTTACCGTGTGACATGGTCTCCTGCAACGGAGCCGGTCGATACCGCGCTGGCCGTGCTGGCGCCACTTACCATTCCCACACCTGAGAAAAGTCCGATTTGCGCGCAGACCTGGCTCACCGGTTATTATATTCTCGGACGGATTTCCTCCTTCGATGATGCGGCCAATCTCGTCGCGTTGGCAGGGGTGAACGGCGTGCGGGATGCCGTGGCCTGGACCTGGCTTGCGGCAGATGATGGCTCGTGGGTGGATTCCGGCAATCGTTCCGCTGAGAGTTTAAAACTCGCCACGGACGCCTATGCCAAAACGGGACTCAAGCTCCTGCTGATGACGGAGCCTGCCACGCCGCCACGCTTTCAGGTGAGTGCCGATTGGGGTGTGCGTCCGCGCAAGAAATTTCCCGTCGATTACCGCGACTACGCCGCTTACGTGCGTCGTCTCATCGAAAAAACCGGCAGCACAGTGGAAGCCTACGAGGCGTGGAATGAACCAGAGGGCATCGGGGGCGGCTATATTGGCAGTGAAATTGCCGCCGCAACCAAGGTCTTTCGCCTCGCCGCCCGCGCGACAAATCCATCAATCCATACCGCCATGGGAATTGGCATTCCCCATGCCGAATCGCTTTCGCGAAACGGCTACCTTGAGGCAATTGATAGTTACCATTTTCACGCTCATAAAAGCCCGGAATTATCCCGACAACGACGTCGCAACTTCGATGGACTCAGCGGCAATCTCCCGGTGTGGGTGACGGAATCCAGCTATGGCAGCTATCCGATCGCTGATCGCAAGCGGGGACGACTCAGCGCCGCCACGGAAGCGCAGCAAGCGGCCGACATCGCGAAGCTTTATACTCGCGGCCTCCATGACGGAAACGATCGGCTCTATTATTTCTGCCTGTTTGATTTTACCGAGGAATCGGGCCAGACCTGGGGCGTGCTCATGCCGGAGACACTGGAGCCGCGTCCGGCCTATGTCGCGCTGGCCGCGGCCGGTCGCCTGCTGGCCGGAGCCGTTCCACTCGGCGCCCTGCAATCCCTTCCCGCCGGAGTCGAGGGCTGGCTCCTCGACTGCGTGATCGATGGCAAAAAACAGAAAGTCGTCGTGGCGTGGACTCAAGGCCAAACGCCCATCGCGTGGATGCCTCCGGCCACGGAAAGCGCCTGGGATATGTGGGGTCGAAAATTAGCGCGTCCGCCGGAATCGATCGGACCCGAACCGCTCTATCTCGTATTGAAATCCACGGCGACGGTAGCTGTCACGCCACCACCCACTCGCGCGATTCAAGCGGGGACGAAGCCCTTGGGAATCTCTCCCGTGGTGGCGGATTTTCGAAGACCCGATCGTTTCAAGAGCCGTATCGGCGATTTCTTTTTGCTCACACACCTAGAGAACGTTCTCGATCTCGATATTTATAATTTTAGCTCCAGTGAACTCAAAGGTGAGTGGAAAGTGGAGGCAACGGAAGGCATCGTAGCCCAATTACCAGAAGCCAAGCAAACGCTGGCCGCTGGAGCCCGCGCCACACTCCGCTTGGTGGTGCGCGGCAACGCTTCTCATGCCGATGGCCGGGTGCGGTGGATTGAGGTGACAGGCCGTTTCGGCGACGGAGTCCCCAGCCGACTTTCCTTGCCGGTGGTATTTTGCCCCGAAGAACTCACTCCGAAATCGCAATGTCGAGTGGCCGTGACCAGCCCAACTGCGGTCTGGCGAAGCATCACCCCCGCAGGTACGCAGGCCACAATTGCAACCGACACCAATGCCACGACTGTCTCCATTCACTTGGGCGAAGCTCCCAACAAAACCGTCGGCACCACTTGGGCCACCGCAGTCTGTCATTTGACGAAAGACGAACTGATTCCCGCCGGAGCCAAAGCCGTTACCCTTCGTCTCTGCGCAGGATCGCTCCCGGCCGGAGCCCAGATTTCCTTGATACTGATTGAGCGCTCCGGTGCTGCGTATGCCTGCACGCTCCCGGTCGAAGAAAAGAAAATGGGCAGCGCGGAAGGTCAACGTTTCACGCTGCCCTTCTCTTTGTTTGTCTTTCAAGGCTACCGCAAGCCTTATGCGGATGAAGCGCTCAATCTCGATGAGATCGTTTCCTGTGAGATCTCGGTAAGCGCGCTGCCCCATGAACGCACTCAGCTAACCGTGCAGGAATTAGGTTGGGTCTTGGAGTGAGTCGGGTCATTTACTCCTCTAAAATGTTACCTTCCTTCTATTAAGGTTTCATTTGTCTACTCGAATATATATCTATAATTCATATGATAGCAATTGATGCTTTCTTTTAAATGTTACATTCAAGGAATGCTCCTCGGCATTTATCTCCTCGCTTTCATTGTCTCGACAGGCTTGGCGCAGTCACTCGAGAACGGTGATTTCAGTCTCCCTCTCAAACCCAATGGTACGCCTCCGGGTTGGACGTTTTATTCCTGGCCTTCGGGGGCTCGACCTGATGGGATGGCGATCGAGCAGGGCGAGGACGGCAGATTCGTTCATATTCCTGCCACGAAGAAAGATCCGGTCGGGATCGTGTCGGCACCGGTCGACATCACGCCGTACCGGAATGGCCTGCGCATTGAATTCGAGGCGAGACGCTCTGCGGACTTCGCTGGCAATCGAGCATGGACGTTCGTTACGTGGAACAATGAGAGCAAATGTATCGGTCGATTCGATCTTGGTGTACCAACGTTGGCAGCGTTGACGACCGGATGGAAATCGTTTCGAGTAGAAATTCCACCCTCGGAAATTCCCGAAAGCGCGATCAAGCTGGCCGTCAATCTCGCTACGCACGAATATAAATCCTCAGATGGTCTCGGCGGTTCATTATCGTTTCGCCGCGTGAAAATCAGTCCCGTCGATCTGCGCGAAACCGGCCCGGCCAAGCTCAAGCTGACACTCACCCCGGCCAAGG
This sequence comes from Verrucomicrobium sp., assembly GCA_017849585.1. Lineage (GTDB taxonomy): Bacteria > Verrucomicrobiota > Verrucomicrobiia > Methylacidiphilales > UBA1321 > UBA1321. The sequence goes on along the minus strand of JAFIGT010000039.1, from coordinate 107,685 downwards.
TCGGATCGTGGTGGACGCTGGGCGAACCTGCGGTCTTCACACTAGCGAATGGACAATTCCCGGCGAATGTTTCCGCGATTGAGGGCCGCATCACCAATGTACGTGGCGAGAACATTGCTACAGTCACGACACCCAAAGCCGACGTGATCAGCAAAGGGTGGTCGTGGAAAGCGTCCGAGCCCGGTTATTACGAAGTGCGTTTCTTCGGATTAGTTCCCAACAGCGAACCGCTCCCCTTGGCTCCCACATTGATTCAACTGCAAGCACCGAATGGAGCAGTCAGCAAAATCCGGCATGACCGCTTTCAGTTTGTCATCATGCCTCCTCTTCTGTCCGATCCCGGACATGGCGGCCAATTGGGATTCACCTACATCATGGCGCCCGAGACAATTCCGCTCGCCCAATACGTGGGACTCGATCTTGCACTGCTGCACAGCGTCGGGTGGGGCGCACAATTCAGCAATCTCGAAAAAGGTCTCGAACCCGAAAAGGGAGTTTATCGCTGGGAGATGGTCGATCCGCATGTGAATGCCCTGTCCAAAGCGGGCATCGAAATGGTCGCCAATATTGCCTATACACCCCTCTGGGCTTCGCCACATCCGGAGGAGGCCAACCAGATCGACGTGTGCGTACGCAAAGCCACAGCTTACGCGCCAAGCGACATGAATGATTTCCGCAATTTCATGTCCAAGGTGGTCGCACGCTACAAGGACCGCATCAAGATCTGGGAAATCTGGAATGAACCGAACATGCCGGGCGCGAGTTGTTACTGGTCCGACACGCCCGCGAATTATGTCAAACTGTTGCAGGCCGGTTATGAGACGATCAAAAAGGAACAACCTGATTCGGATGTCTGGTTGGGTGGCCTCGGCGCCCGCGCCAATTACCATTCCTTTTATTGGAACGTGCTGCGTCTCGGTGCTGGTCCCTACTACGATACCCTGTCCTTGCATGGCTCGTGGAATAACGAAACGCCGTATCGTCGCATCGAGCAATCACTAAACGCGAAACCCCGGCCCATCGTGAATTCGGAATGGCATGCGATTCTTTGCGGCAATTTCCAGAAGGGGCCCTTCCCCTCGGAAACCGCGCTGTCGGAACGCATGATGAAGGACTACCTGCAACAACTGCGGGGCGGCGTTCAGCGGACGATTCTTTTTGAAATTCTGAATTTGGTGGAAATTGAGGAGCTCGATTTCGCCGTCGAACAACGCTGGTTCGTGCATAGTTCGGGACTCTTTCGCAAACGACCCCGCCCCGAACCGCGTCACGCGGCAATCGTGATGGCGACGTTCCTGAATCTCACCGGCAAAAAGTCGGAATATGTAAACGAGTATGCCCTGTCCGGAACGGGTTCTGCCGTACAGCTCAAGACAAAACGCGGCGAGCTGCTCGTCCTCTGGGTAGACGCCGCCGCCAAGGCGCGTGAGGTGCTCGGCGGATTGGTCGGCAAGAACTCCACGCTCTGCGACTGGGAATCCAAGTCGCTAAATCCCGCAAGTGCGGAAACCACCTTCCTTCCGGGTACGCTCTACTTTCTGAGTGCGCCCGAATCGAAGACACTGGCCGGATTGAAGCCCGCCCGCGTTTTGATCAATCCCCGCGAGCAACAGCAACAATCATTACCCGTTCCAGAAGCACCGCTATTGACCGCAGAGCTCTACAAAGCAGGCAAAAACTCCAACGTGGAGACGTTCCCGGTAACGCAAGACTGGCACTGGACTGTCGCACTGAACACCGCCAAGCCGAAGCCGCTGACGGCTCGTGCGGCCATCTCGTCGCATGCGAACGGACTGGATGTGATCGTGGAAGTGACCGATCCGCTGCATGTACAAAATGAAGCGACGAATCGTTTATGGTATGGCGACAGCCTTCAACTGGCCATCGATTGCGAGGAAAATGGATTGGTCGGAGGCAATACCGAATTCGCCATCGCTCTTACCGCGCAAGGCCCCGTAGTGATGAAAATCGCCGCAGCCGAATTGCGCGGAGATCTTCCGGGTAATTGGTCACCCGCGGGACAACCCGCCCGCTTTGCGCAGTGTCAAATCGCACGCAGTGAAGACAAAACACTCTATCAATTGCGTTTCCCGTGGTCGGAACTGTTCCCACTCACCTACACGGCAGGCAAATCGGTTCGCGTCGGCCTGGTCGTGAATGAAAACGATGGCTCGGGCCGCGTCGGTTATCTCGAATGGGGCAACGGTATTGGCGGAGATAAAAATCCGTCGCTCTACGGAAAATTGATCCCCGCCAAATAACCTTCCATTCAGCGCAACCGCAGGAGTCGGGCCGACCACTTCTGCGGCAATGTGACGTCGAGTTTACCGCTCCGCGTCTGCCAGTTGAGGGACACGCCACGTGGAGACTGCGGATAAAGGCATTCCACTGTCCGGATCTTGGGCGCAGTTCCGAGAGGCAACGTGATCGTTTTTTTAGCTCCGTCGAAACGCCACACGGCCAGATAGGAAGCCTTCGAACAATGCAGCCCGTAGGCCGCCCAGTCATCGCCGAGTCGCGGCAAGCCGAGCGGCCAAAAGGGAATGCCGTCGCGCAGATTCGAACGAATGCCCTTGTAAAGCGTCAAGGCCTCGCGAATCAATTCCAAGCGGGCGGAAGAAATCTCGTGCACACGACCGCTTTGATGGATTCGTGAGAGCAGTACATTGACCATGTTCATGATCACTTCCTCGTCGTCGCTCTTGGCGAGCGGATAACTCCACACCGCCGCCTGTTCCGGTGTCACCGCCGAAGCACTCGCCGCCGCAATGGCCCCGTTGAGCCGGTAGTCAGTCTGGTCCGTTGTGGATTGAATGCTGTGGCGCGAGAGTAATGCGTAGTCCAGGCGCAGTCCACCGCTGGAACAATTCTCGATCACGAGTGCCGGGTGGCGGTCGAAGACGCCTTCCAGCCATTCGAGGTAGGCGCGATTGTGCTGGAGCAATCCATCGCCGGGAGCGTCAGCCTTCAGATCCGTGCCGGGTCCCGCGTTGATATTGTAATCCATCTTGAAGTAGCCGACACCAAACTCGGAGACGAGTCGGTCGACGACTTCATCCGCATGCGCACGGACTTTCGGATGGCGGAAGTCGAGCTGATACCGCCCATGGTCGATAATCGGAATGCCGTTGCGCTGGAAGAAGCAGTCCTTTGACCATGTTTTGACCAGCGGACAGTGGATGCCCATCACTTCGATCTCCAACCACAGGCCAGGAATCATGCCCCGCTCGCGAATGCGGTCGATGACAGCTTTGAGTCCACCATTCGGAAACCGGGTCTGCGAGGGCTGCCATTTCCCCACCGAGGCCCACCACGTCTCATTCCGCTCGGCGTACCAACCGGCATCGATCACGAAATATTCGCAACCGAGTTTCGCAGCGGATTCGATGACCGGGAGAAGCCGCTCCGTCGTGGGATCGCCGTCGAGGCAATTCATGTAGTCATTGAAAATGACCGGCATCTTTTTCATGTCCGCATGAGGGCGGCGAATCAAGCGCCGCGTCTGTGTGAGCACCTGCATGGATTCCTGCAAGCCCCCCTTCGTCAATCCGATCGTGGCCGGGACCGAAGTAAAAATCTCCCCGAACACGAGTTGCTTGCTCCAGTGACACTCGCGATAGGTGGGGCCGGAAACATGCAGAAAGAGTTCGTTCCCGCCATCGCTGACCTCCCAATGCCAGGAACCGTTATTCTCGATTTGCCAGAAGAGAGTCTGACCCGTTTCGCGGTTTTCCAAAGCGCCCATCGGTAGATGTTCCACCGTCGACCAGGTACCCAGATTGGCAACGGAAATACGGTTGATGGAGAAACCAAACTTGTGGAAATCGGAGGATATCCTAGACAAACCGAATTGCGCCAGCGATCCCGAACGCCATTGCGATTCGCCACACCAGCTATTGTCCGGCACGTGGAGCTGCATCTTGTCATCCCAACCGGATTTTCCGCCGCAGGAAACACCCGCCAAGGCGAAGGTGCTGACGTATTCGAGCAACAAGGGCTGCTTCTTCAGGTTGCGAACCGTGGTCCACGAGCGAAAGGCGGGCAACTTGCCGAGAAACTGCAGATGGGAGATCACTTCCACGTCGCCACCCCGCTGGATGATTTCCAGTTTATACCCAAGCTGTGTGCGCAGCGTACGATGTTGATGATAGCGCAGATGACGCCCCGGATCTGTGGCCGTGTATTTATTGCCGTGATGATCGTCCGGGTCGCCGCCATTGACCTGAACTTCCACGAGGCTCGCCCATTTCAGCAAGGCGGGGACGGGTTCCGATGGCGGATTGAGGAGATAGCGCACCGCTTGATCAGGCGCGAAATAGAAATGTAGTTCCAGACCATTGCGACGAACGAGATAACGTTTCATAAAAGATATTTGGTATCTATTTGAAAAGATATCCGCTTCTGATCAGAAAGAATACACTCTGGACTGGTATTCTGTTTTCATTTAATTGTATTTTTGTGAATCCATCGTGGCTGAAGCTTTTGAGCAGCACTTTTTCGGAAAAGGCTGTGCCGGTCGTTTCAGATCTGTTGCCCCAATGGATCTATTGCGGCTACGAAACGCGCACGATCCCCCGGGATTATTCCTGGCACGGACTGAAGCGCGGCGCCGATCCCAAGCACCCTTACATCGTTTTTCAATACACGCTCGATGGTGAAGGTCTCTATGAAGAGAAAGGCCGCCGTATTCCATTACGGGCCGGCGATGCCTTTCTCACGGCGATCCCCTCCGCTCACTCCTATCGGCTGCCAGAGCATTCTTCGTCGTGGACGTTCTACTGGATGATCATCCACCATCCCACGGTCCGGGATCGACTCATCCAGACGCAGAAGGAATTTGGCACCGTCTTCTCCCTCCCGTCCGAGGCAACACTGCACATGCTTTCGGCCCAGATTTGCGAGCAGGTCGTGCATGGCCGTTACGAGGATCGTTACGCCTTTGAGTTGGCTCTGTGGGAGTGGGCTCTCGAACTGGAGCGTGCGCTGTCGTTGATTCGTTCGCCCGCACAAGGCCGCGAGCAGTTGCTCAATTGGACGCGTCGCCAGTGGGCGCAACGTAAAAGCCGGACACTGGCGGCGACCGATCTCGCCCAAGCCGCCGGGATGAGCCGAAGCAATTTCAGTCATCACTTCCGCAAAGTGACCGGATTCTCCCCAGCGCCCTTCCTGCTGCAATTGCGACTGTACGAGGCGGCGAATCGCCTGCGTCATGGCAATGACAAACTGGATGTCATCGCGCATGAACTGGGCTTTGTCGACGCCAGCCATCTCAGTAAAGCGATTCATCGGCATTACCGCATGAACCCCGGGATGCTGCGCCGACTCCTGCACCGGAAATAACACCAACAGCTTCCAGCTCAGGATGCCTTTACTGGATACTACATCACGCGATCCAGGAGCGGTTCCTGTCGGACGAAGCGTTCCAGATTGCGGAGAAAATGGCGCACGAGCGTCTTGGTCTCGTCCGCATGCCCACCGGCCACATGGGGCGTGATGTGGCAATTGGGCTCGAGCCAGAGGGGATGACTTTCCGGCAGCGGTTCCGGGTCGGTAACATCGAGCCACGCCGACTGGAGCCGCTTCGCGCGCAGGACTTCCTGCAGGGCGTTTTGATCCACGGTCGTACCGCGGCCAATGTTATAGAAAACTGCGCCGGACTTGAGCAGCGCGAATCGTTCCCGGTTAAAGAATCCACGTGTGTTCGCGCTGTCCGGAAGAATATTGACCACATGATCGGCTTCGCCGAGGACTTGCGCCAACTGCGACTCGGCGATAACCGGCACGCCCTCGTCGCCACGCGGCTTGCGGCGATAGGCCACCATCTTCACGCCCAGTGGGGCCAGCATCTCAGCGAGTCGTTTGCCAATCGCACCGTAGCCGAGAATCAGAACCGTTTGATCCTGCAAGGTCGTGCTCGCCTGCCGCAGCGCGTTCCACGCCTCCGTGCCATTAGCGGTTCGAGTGCGAAGAGCGAGCGGCAGTTGCCTCGCTTGCGCCAGAATGAAGCTGAGCGTGTGCACGGCACAGGCTTCGTTGTAGACGCTGGCGCTGTTGCTCACCGGAATTTTCTTTTCCGCGACGAGTGCGCGGAATTCCGGATTATCGTAACGAGTGATACCGGAAGTGCTGATATGCACCCATTTCAAAATCGAGGAGCTGGAAATCGCTCCGATGTCGGGTTGGCCGAAAGCGACATCGACTGTATCGAATTGCGGATCAGGCTCCCCCTTGGCCAACACCGAGGTAATCGGCTTGAGCGGGAAAACCAGCTCGTGCCCGCGCGTCCCCTCACGCAATAACTCCAGCACGTCCGGTGACAACGCAAAATCCACAAAGATACGAAGCTTGCTCATAAGTTCGCATCTACCATTCCCCGGGACACAGGAAGGGTCAAGTTTTACTCGCCTACTCCCCGCTCCCCCTTGAAATACCCCATCCGAATTCAGGGCTATTTCTTGCGCAGTAGGAGGAAAGCCGGCACGAGCATGGCTCCTGTGGAAATCAGCGCATGGGCCGATGGTTCCGGAACGCTCTGGATATAGAACAGGAGATCGTTTCCACCGCTGTTGGTAAAGGTGGTGGCACCGGCAACACTCGTTTCGATTTGTTGACCACCCGCATAGTAACCGCCGCCTTTGACCCAGAAATTCATCGTTTCGGAGGCTGTCAGCGAGGTGTAACTGAGCACAAAGCCATACGTCACTCCGCTGCTCAACGCGATATCCGGAATGTCGAAAGTAAGGAACGGCCCCACCGTCCCACTACTAAAATTATAGGCACCGGGAACCAATGTGGCGGCATCCGGCAAGGCGCCTTCCCAGGTTCCGAGCGTGGCGGTGCTCGTCAAGCTACTGGAAGAGGCAAACTGGTAAAGGCTCAGGCTGTAACTGGCCCCCGGCGCGGCGCTTCCCACGTACTGAACCTGCAGCGTAATCTTGTCGAGCGTGAACGCGGAAGTCGTCGTGAACGTCTGCCCAATGTCCCGGCGCGTATCCCCTTTCCAGCCGTAGCCGATGGTATTGCTCACGTTCGGCGTATAATTCAACGTCGATAAACTCACTGTGACATTCGAAGCGGGCGCGGTGGCGCCCACCGTGGTGGAAATATCGATGGCTGCCGGCGCCGTGGCAGACATCAGCACAACGGCCATCAGGGAGCATCCAAGGGCGAGAGTTTTCATAGGTGTACATTATTGCGTTGGACACCTCCGCCGCAATCGGGCATATGGTTAAGCGTTCACCATGCCCCCTGCATCCAAACGCCGCGTCACCCTCCGCACCATTGCTCAAAAGGCCGGACTCTCTCTCGCCGCCACATCCATGGCATTGCGCAACCATCCCCGTATCTCTCCCAAAGCGCGCGAGCGCGTGCAGTCCCTTGCTCGAAAAATGGGATATCATCCCGATCCAAAGCTTGCCACGCTGATGCATCATTTGCGCGCGCAGGGTGATGTGAATTATCGGGAAACACTGGCGTATGTCAGCAGTTACGATTCTTATGAACGCTGGAAGCCATTCCCGCATCACGATTACTACCTCGGCGCAGCGGAACGCGCGCTAGAACTGGGTTACCGCCTGGACGTCGTCCATTTGGGAGAGCCTGGGATGACCCCTGCGCGGATGAGTCACCTCCTCTCCACGCGGGCGATACGCGGACTGCTAATCGGTGGATTTGATCGGTTGGATGCATCGCTGCCTCTGCAGTGGGAACGGTTTGCCGCCGTAGCCTTTGATTACTCACTTAGCACACCACAACTGCACCGCGCCACGACCGATTACTATCGGGAAATGCTATCAGTTCTCACCCGGCTCGAACGCGAAGGCTGTCAGCGCATTGGACTCAATGCGAATAGTATTGATGATGCCAAAGTGCTCGGTCTTTGGTATTCAGCCTTTCTTCGCTATCAACACGGCTTGCCCCGCGCCCGACGCATTCCCGTTAATGCATCGCCGAAAGCGCAGGAGGGATTAGATTCCTGGCTGACAAAGCATGAGCCCGATGCGATCATCAGCGCTGGTTGGGGCGATTTTCCAAAAAATTTCGAGGCTATTCACCACCGAGCAGCCCCTACACACATCCGATACGTGAATATGAACCTATCCTATGCGGACGCGCGCTCCCAAGGTATCAACAAACTCTCCGGCGTAGTCGGACGACTTGCCTGTGAGCACCTCGTTGCACAACTGCAGCGCAATGAAATTGGACTGCCGCGCTATCCCCAGGTCATGGCCATTGAGGGGGAATGGGTGGACGATTACGAGACATGGCATACCGAGCGCGAGAAGTGGCGCGCCGTCACGATTCGTAAGATTTCGAAGCCGGATTGATGAACGCTTCAGCAGACGGTCGCTGGCGAAATGGCGAAAAAGCGGCAATGGTTGTGAACCATGCTCATTCCCGACACATTGCCTGCGGTCCGGACAACTCCACCACGCTCGCGCCCGGCCCCAGTCCATTTTCTGGAAACATCACCTCTTTTCACGCGCTGGAAGGATCCCCAAAGCGGCGTGGAAAGCTTCCTGCTCAGCAAGCGCGTGGCCCCCTTCCAACAATCCTTTTATTTCGTCAATACAAGTTTTTCCGCTGACGGGCGCTATTATTGGTTCTATGTCGCGTTTCCACCCGCTGGAAGCGCGAATCAAGGACGATCACTGGCGCTGATCGATTTTGCGGAAAACCGAGTGCATCATTTTCCGGAAACCGTCTTCACCGACGCCTCCCCGGCAGTCGACCCCGTCACCGGGGAAGTCTACTGGTGCACCGGGCTCGAAATCTGGAAGCGCCCTCCGGAACCTGAGGCCGCTCCCGTGCTGGTGAACCGCTTTCCGGGCGAACTGGCCCGCAATCGCCGTCCATGGCGATTGGCGACACATATGACTTTTTCTGCTGACCGCAAGGCGCTGAATCTCGATGTGGAAATCGGCAAGGAATGGTACATTGGCCACGCACCGCTCGATGGCAGCGATTTCGTCCTTTGGCAAAAATTTGACCACTGCTACAACCACGCCCAGTTCAGTCCGGTCGATTCCAACCTGCAATTGATCGCAGAAGATCACTCGGTGAATCCATTGACCGGCGAAATCTCCCACTACCAGAACCGGCTCTGGCTCATTCGTCACGGCCAGCCGGCACACCCGCTCTTTCCAAAGCCCATCGCCGCGACAACCCATCTGCGCGGTGGAAATCCTCATTATGTCAATGACACCGCGCACATTGTGAGTGATGAACGCTCCATGCATGGCCATGAATGGTGGGGCCGCGATGGGCGTCACATCTGGTATGTGCATTATCACCGCGGCATCGAACGTCTCCGGCTGGGTGAATCCGTACCAGAGCTGATGTGGCCCCATACGTCGCTCTCCCACGCTCATGCGGATGCCTCGGAAAGATATCTCGTCGCCGATCGAATTCCCGGCGAAGATCCTGCCGTGCGACAGGTTCTCTTTCTTAACCTGATGACAGGTCGCGAGACGAATATTGTTTCGCGTTTACCCTCGCTACCGCCTGGGCTGACCCGTTATCATGTACATCCCCACCCCCAATTTTGCTTACAGGACCGCTTGATTGCCTACACCACGCTGGTTCGCGGCATGGTGGATGTGGCCTTTGTTCCTGTGGAGTCACTGATCTCCCAAACCGCTTGATTGTTTTCCCATGAACCGATTCCTCTTTCTCGTCTCTTGCCTGAGCGTGACGTTGGCTTTCGCTGATGCCACACCTGCACCCAATCTGATTTCCAACCCCGGCTTCGAAGAGGGTACCGCACCTTGGGCGGAGAATAACTGGCTCCGTAACGAAGTGCGTTTTCTGCGAGATAAAGTTAATCCACACTCGGGAGATTTCTCGTACAAGATGCAGTTCACCAAATCGATCCATGGATCATTAACGCAGTTTCTCTATCCTGGATTCGCTGTTCGACCCAACCAAACCCTGCGCGTCAGTTATTGGGCACGAGGTATCAGCAACGGTCCGGCTCTGCACCTGCTGATGCGCAGGGGAGAGGAACCCTACACGGTACATTTTCGCGCTGAATCGATTCCCACGGAACAATGGCAGGAGTTTGTCTATACAATGTCCCTGCCGCCGAAACTGGATACAGAAACGGTTCAGCTGGTGTTCCAGTTGCGCGGCGTGGGCACCATCTGGGTGGATGACGTTTCGGTAACGGAAATGCCTGCCGTGGAAGAGGGCGCAGTGCCTCGTGAAAATCCGATCCGCAATGCCTCGTTCGAAGTCGGACGAGATGGTTGGACCGGCACTTTCCGTACACGCGAATTCGGCACAGCATGGGAGGAAAGCGGCTCGAATTCCCCCTCGCCAGAAGGATCTCGCCTGACCACGACCGAAGCTTCGGACGCACCTCAAGGCCAGCGCTATCTTTCGTTTGATGTCCCCAACCAAAGTCGCGCCGTGGTGACGAGCGCGTACTTTCCGGCTCGTTATGGACGTCCGATGAATTTGAAATTCACGCTGCGGGCGTCCGCACCCGTATCGTTTCACGCCTCCATCGCTTCCGGAAAAAATGGCAATGTGCGACTCGATGGGGGATCGACACTGCAAGCCACCGGGGAATGGAAAACCTATACTGTACCCGTCACCCTGAAGCCCGCCCCCAATGGAGTCTATTGTGTCTTCTTTGAATTTCCCCAGTCGGCCCGTTACGACATCGATGCGGTAACGCTCACTGAAAATGAGAATCCCGAGGTGACTCTCTTTCCCCCGGCCGTTTCCATCTCGCCCACCGCGCAAACGCCGACAGCTCACCTTTACTCGCTTAACCAGAGCGGCCAATTCCAGCTTCAGGTGGCCGGAGCCAAGGGGGCACCGAACTGGCCCTGCGTGGTGACGGTGCGTGATTATCTCGACCAGTCAGTCGCGCAAACAGAAGTCAACGTCCTGCTGAACGCGGACGGTTACGGACGGGCTACGTTCCCGGTACCGACGAACCGTTACGGCGCCTTCCGCATAGAAGTGCAGCGGAGGGGTGAGTCGGCAATCCAGGAATCTCCTTCGTGGTGGCAACGGTGGCTTGGTCCAAAGCCAGTGAACGCCGCCAAAACCACAACCGGCCCATTGCTCGCAGAACAAATCTACAGCGTTCTGCCCGATCTCCCCGCTCCGTCGGAGCGTCCAGACTCCTACTTCGGTTCGCACGTGGACCTGAATTCCTATAATCTGGAGATTGCCCGCCGCGCCGGATTCCGCTGGCTGCGGCTATATCCACCACTCATGACCCAATGGATGGCCATGGAGCACACGCCGGGACAGTGGAATTTCCAAACCGAGAGCCTGACAAAGGCGAAGGCACAAGGGTTTCGACTTTTGGCCAACTTGGGAACCGCGCCAAACTTCGCCGCCGATGTGGATCCCAAGGGCGAAAAAGCTCGCTGGACGCGCAGCTATCCGCCGGCCGATCTAAACCGATGGAAGGATTACGTGGTGCGCTGCTTCAACGCCTTTTCCCCCACCGTCGATGCTTGGGAAATTTGGAACGAACCCGACGGCGGTTATCTGAAAGTTCGCCCCGGCCTCGACAAGACAGAAGTTTATTTTGCCCTAGTGAAAGCAGCGCGCGAAGCACTGGATTCGACTGGTAAATCCCCTTTCGTCATCGGTCCTGCCATTGCCAGCATCAACGCCCCACTCGGCTGGGGCATCCTCGACAAGGGCGCGGCGGAATACCTGGATGCGTTCTCCTTTCATTTCTACAGCCTTGCGGCAGGCGGTAATAATCCGGACATCGATTTTCTTGACTCGGTGATGGCGCGCTACGCCACGTACCGGGGTAAAAATCAGGCTCCATTGGAATTGTGGCATACCGAGGGCGGCATCTACCTCGCGGGAAGTCAAAGCTGGTTGCAGACGTACCGCATTCCCCCATCATCTGCCGCGACCCCATCCCAAGGCGCAGCCTCCATGGTGCGCTCTGCGATTTATTTCAAGGCGAACGGAGTGAAGCGTCACTTCGCCTACCAATCCGGAACCAGTGAAGCAGGACGGCGCACCCCCGAGGACATCACCTGCGGGTTCATTGATGTCACCGGCATTCCCGGCCCCGGCATCGCCGCGCACGCCGCCATGGTGGCCCAAGTGGAAGATGCCCATGGAGCGGGCTTCGAATCGCGCCTCGTCGAGAATGTACCGGTTCACATCGCTCACTTCACCACAGCAAAAGAGAAGGTGGATGTGTACTGGGCAGAAAGTTCCCTGGCTTTGACCAAGTTGCTGGGAACGTCGTTTGCAGGTAAAGTATTCGATGTGATGGGCAATCCCCTATCCGTCAAGAACGCCGAGGTAGGCGAGTATCCTGTTTATATCCGTTCCGGACTGGACCGATAACCCAATGATAACGAGATGATTCCCATCATGATCACGTTTTCCATCCAGGATCGACGAGACCATCGCAACGGATTCAGCCTAAGCGAGATGCTGGTGACCGTGGCATTGATTGGCATTCTGGCCTCGCTGCTGGTTCCCGGTCTGCAGTCCTCGCGCCGAACCGCCATGGCGCTGAAGGGCGCTTCAAATCTCCGGCAACTGGCCGCCGCGCAATTGCTCTATGCCGGGGATAACAACGGCAGTTTCACTCTCACGTGGTTTTACGAAAACTCCGCATCATGGCGGCAACGTCTGGGCTCTTACCTCAACATCGATATGGCCAAGCATCCGGTGTGGGATTCCAAATTTTGGGCACCTCTCCAAATGGATCCGCAGTCCATCTACAACGTGCCCGACAGTGCGCCGGCCTCCAAACGCCCCGCCGGAGCCTCGTCCGTCTTTATCAATGGTTGGATGCAGCCATCCTATCCAGGCGGAACCAATTGGAATTTCCGCATGCTGGCGGTTCCCAAGCCTGCCGAGACCATCCTTTTGGGAGAGATGACCCCCGAAGTAAATGGTGACACCATGAAGGAGCCACCCGCCACCTTCAATCGTGGCGGACGGACGAAGATGCTGATGGCGTTTTGCGATGGCCACGTGGAGGAGCTGACGCTTCAGGAACTTTCCCATGCTCCGGCAGATCGCCCCGGCAAACCCAATCGATGGAACTGGTGGAATCCCTAAGGCGTGTCTGCAGCACGTTTTAAAAAAAACGATTGATTCGTTTCTCCACGTCCTGTTGGAAACGCTGGATCAATTGCGTCGTATAGGCCGATACGGAGAGTGTATCATCGGCAACCAAGGGAGTTAAATCCATCGCCCAAGTCAATGCATCCGATTTGTCTGTCGCGTGGGATTCAAAAAAAGTCGCATTGGCAAGACGACGCCCGATAGTCGCTAGATCATAGCGTTTGCCACCGCAAATCTGGGAATCAAACACATTCACCAGAGCCGATGCCAGATTGGGCCGGGCACTGGCATCCAGCACCTGCTTGTCCTCGTCAAGCAACCAGTCGAGACTGCGCCACACTTCGCCTCCGTAGACTTTCCTGGGACGCTGTTCTTTGGGAAGAGATCGTAGCGCGGCGAGACTGCGCGCAAGCACGGCAACATGAGTATCATGCTTGTCGGCAGGATTGTGCAAATAGACAACCTCCGGACGAGCCTTCTCGAGAATACGGCGCAAATCCTCCACCACGCCCTTTTGCGCATTGTCTTTCACCAAAGCGCTGCTGTAGCCCAACTGCACTTGCAACGAGTAACCACCGACACAAGCCGCAGAACGCTGTTCCTGACAACGCACATCCTTCATGGCCTCATCCGTATAAGACGCATAAATCCCCGTTCGGGCACTACCCGCGCCATCGGTCACAACCACGCCGGTGAACCAACGTTCGGACTGGTGATAACAGGCGGCGATGCCGTTGTAGGCGAAAATTTCAATATCGTCCTGATGGGCGGCGATGCAGAGGTGGGTGGTACGGGAGAGAGCTTCATCAATCGAAGCATGATCGGGGACATAACAGTCCGCTTGAGGTTGCGTGAATTTCATAAAATTAGTACGTAACCGGAAGACTCGCGGCGGTCACTGCCTGTCCGTGCCGTTTTTGTTTTTCATCGGGAATGACGAAGGCAATCTTCTGGTTAATCTCGGGGAATTCATCCTGCAAAACGCGTCTCGCTTGCGACATGATCCACTTTCCACCATGCCCGCTGGTCACTCGGCCCAGCAACAGCAGATGCCGGAAATCATAGAAGTCCGCATAGTGCGCAATCGTATAGCCAAGGTACGTACCGATCGTTTCAAAGATTGCCTGAGCGGCAAAATCCCCCGCCTGCATTCGTTCCTGCACGACGACCAAACGTTCGGCAAAAGGCAATTCCTCCGGAAAATGAATTCCCGCCCGCGGAGCCAGTCGCGCCACAGCCTGCTGGGAAAAATATTGCACGCCACAGCCGATATCGCCGGACCATTCATCACGGGGCGCATTCTCCGCATAATCCACTGGCGCAAATGCCAGCTCATTTAGCCAGGTGGTAATGTTTCCATGGGGATTAACAAAGCCCGCCGCCTGGCTTGTACCGAGCGAAATGCCCAGAACAGCATTCTCCTGCAAGGCAATGGCTCCGGCCAACGCTGTAACCTCACCGTCATTGATCACCTCAAATGGCACTCCACTCCAGGCAGAGCGCAGTCGCTTGAAAAGAGGTCGGATTTGACGCGTAAATTCCTCTTCGTTCACTCCACGAAAAAGCGAACCGACTCTCGGTTCATTATCGACGTAGATACCGGCCGCGCTACCACCGATTGCATCGACGCGGGGCAGTTTTTCCGCGGCACGACGCAGCGAATCCTGAATCCCTTCGAAATGATAATTTGGATCTTTCTGGAAGTAGGGATCCCAGGGAATTTCCTCGGAAAAGACCACTTCGCCGTCAATAACCGCCGCGCATTTGCGGTCACTGCCGCCCAGATCAAAGCCAATCCGGCATCCTTTCCAATTCCGGCCCAAGGCGGCCTGACTCTCCGTCTCGGCTGGGATCGAATCAAGCGGAGCGCTCACAATCGAGAGCGCTTCTCCATAAACTTTTTCTCCGATAAACTTAGAATCAAACTGGCGCACGCCTGTCTTGGAATATATCTGCCGCAAGGCCACCGCAAACGATTCAGGTCCGGAAAAATAAATTCGATGCCCCCCCTTTTGCCAAAGCAAAAACTTCAAAGCTCGCTCCAAATAACGGATTGTCAGCGAATCATTTTCCGCACTGGAGGACAATACCTTGGTCTCCCATCGCGAGATATCTCCGTTTCGGCGCTCAAGCGCAAGTGTGATAGGAGTCGACCTGCAATCCAGGCTCACTTTTCTCTCGTAGGCTCGACGCCACAGAACGGCAGGCACAAAATCAGTGTGAAGTTTCGGAACGTGCCGAAGCGCTGTAGAAAGTGAGTTCATAATTGAGTAAAAATTGGCCATTGCTTGAAGGTCTCAATGGCTTCGTATTCAGCGAGACCAAGACGATTGTACGTTTTCGCTGTAGCTTGGTTAATAGCCTCAGCCTGTTGCCAGGTTTCGCGATGACGATCGGTGCGAATGGGGCTCTGGCTGCGTTGGGACTGGTGTTGATAAATTCCCTGAATCTTGTTGGCGAGCTCATCCGGACTCAATGGAACCGCCATTTCAATTTCGTGAGAGGCCCATTCCGCTCCCGCTCCTCGATAGAGCCAGACGCGACAGTCCTTCATCCATGATTGAGACGCCACTTGAGTCAGCGCCTGACGCAGCAGCTCAAAGCAAACGCCCTGCACAGAACTCGGCTCGGACAAACTGCCGGTGGCGAAGATCTGTTGCGGCTTGATCTCCTCCAGCAACGTCACAAGAGCCGCCACATCCTCCTCCTTGGGCGCAAACTGGCGGTAGCGCCCCATTTCATAAAAAGGTAAATCGAGAAAACGAATTCGACCCGCAGGCAATCCACAAATCTGACACGCTTCCCGGGCTTCGCCACGACGGAGCAATCCCTTGATATGTCGAATCTCAATGGAATCAAAATCAAACTCCCCCTTTTGCCGCAGTTGCTCTCGTGCTGTCCGCAAAAGATTCCGCTCTTTTCCCGCCTCTCTTATCTCTGGTTCCAGCTCCAAAAACAGTTCGATCACGCGCGAGACTTCATTATCAGGAACCGCCAGATTTCCCGATGTCGCATACGCCACCGTCACCTCATGCTTCTGACGCACCAGACGGCTAAGCGTACCACCAAGGCAGAGCACATCATCCTGTGGTTCTGGGCTGAGGATAAGTGATCGCTTCGGGAAAGGCTGTGACCGCTCCGGCCGTGAAGAATCATCTGCATTCGGCTTGCCCCCCGGCCAACCGGTAATCGTGTGCTGCAACTGGCTGAAAACCTGAATATTAAGGTCATAGGCCGGCCCGCGAGTCGTGAGCAAGTCCGCCATGCCACGCTCGCTATATTCTTCATCCGTTAATTTGAGGATGGGCTTTTGCAATGTATCAGCCAACCAGATGACCGCTTTACGGGTCATCTCATCATCCCACTTCACCAAGCCCACGCGCCAAGGGTGCTTGATCCGCGTAAGATCCGCCGCCGCCGCATGATCAATGAGAAAACGCGCCTTCGCATGCGATTGTAAAAAACTGGCCGGAAGACTGTCCGTTTGCTCACCTTCCACCGCGCGGGCCAGCACCTCCGATTTGGAGTCGCCCCATGCCAGTAAAACGACTTGCCGTGCCTCCAAAATCGTACCCACGCCCATCGTGATGGCATAACGCGGCACATTGGCTTCACCGAGAAAGTCACGCGCAGCATCACGCCGCGTCATGCTGTCGAGCGTTACTAACCGAGTGCGCGATTCACGTGAGGAGCCCGGCTCGTTAAAGCCAATGTGGCCGGTGCGTCCGATACCCAGAATTTGTAAGTCGATCCCACCCAATTCGCGAATGCTGTTTTCATATTCCGCACAATATTGAAAAGCCTGCTGACGCGTCACTGTGCCACTGGGAATGTGAATATGATCTTCTGGAATATCGATGTGCGCGAAGAGTTGCTCGTGCATGAAGCGGAAATAACTTTGCGGGTGTTCCCGTGAAAGCCCGAAATACTCATCGAGATTGAAGGTGTAAACATTACGAAAACTCACTCCTTCCTCTCGATGTAACCGGATCAACTCCCGATAGAGTCGAACCGGAGTCGAACCCGTGGCAAGACCTAGCACCGTCTTCTGTCCCGCCGCTTCGCGGGATCGCATGAGTTCAACAATCTCCCTCGCCAATTCGGCACAGGCCGCATCCGCCTTGGGATATAGAGTGGTTCGAATCCGCTCCAATTGCTCCGACTCACTTTGAATGGGCATGCTCATTATTGGCTCCTTCACTCAAGATAAACCAATTAATCGCTCTTCATAATGAAAAATATTTGCATAATTATCCTTTTATTTTGCATTTCCGACTGCGTAAATAACCTCCAAAATCGCAGCTTATGACTCCCAAACTCCTCTCGCTTGCAGACAAGCTACCCGAACCAGAAGACTATTTTCGGGGTGTTATCCTTCCATGGTCATGCCATGTGGATAACGTACTTATTTTTTTGCGCCGCACTCGGACCGAATTGCAGCGAAGAACCTTTGCCAGCCATCCACACCATCGATTTGTGTTGGTCCTGAATCTCGAAACCCCCGGCATTATCAGCCTGGATCGTCGTTATCATTTTCTCGAACCAGGCCGCGCCGCTCTGATATTCCCTTACCAATTTCATCACTATCTCAGCATTCCCTCTGAGTCCCTGCGCTGGCTATTTATCACGTTTGAAACGGATTGCGCTCAAGCCCTTGAGGAATTTCGTCAACATTTCATTCCACTTAAGGCAGACGCCCTGGAACGGATACAGTTGCTCCTGGAGCTTTGGCAACGACGGAAATCGCCACTCCGCAATAACCTGATCGTAAATGAACTCTCCTCACTTCTTGCCATTCTGCGCGCCTCGCTGCCGAAGGAGGAATTGTCCGCTCGCGTGAGCGAAAGTGCCGCCCGATCCAGCGGCGTGACCATTCTACCGCGAATTAATCGTTGCCTCGCGGAGCGAGATCGAACCGCGCACACCATTCCCGCGATCGCACGGGCGATCGGTCTTTCGGACAGCCGCCTACGCACGGTCTTTCGACAGAATTTCGGTATCAGTCTAGGTTCCTATATCCGCAACTATCAAACCCATCAAGCTCTCTCTCTGATGCAGGATCGATCCACTGCGCTTTACGAAATCGCCCAGACTTGCGGGTATTCGTCGTTAGCGACATTTAGTCGCGCCTTTAAGGAGCAAACCGGATTGTCACCCCTAGCCTATCGCAAAAAACACTTCGCCTGATCAGACGACTGACGGCAACGTCAACCAACGATTGTCTGTACGCAAACTTTCCGCAGCCAGACAACCGACTGCCACGCTTTGACGTCCAGCAATTGGGTTTTCTGTATCGGCGCGCCCCTCGTGAATAGATAGCAGCCAATTTCGGATCATACGGAGATCCGCGCCACCATGACCAGAGCCGGTGAGATCAAAGTGGAAAGTCTCCCGCTCAACGCCCTGCCGATACAACACCTCCACACGATTGTCCCTCTGCCAACCTTCCACCCGGCGCATGGATTCGAAACTTTCCATGCGTCCTTTCGTACCGATGAAAACGTAACTGCGATGATAATCTGGGGAGAAATGGCATTGTCCATAAGTCGCAATGGCGCCGCTTTCCAATTCCATCAGAACCGATTCATTATCCTCCACGTCGACCTCCTGACGAAAGGCGCACTGATTGCGCGGGACGGCCGGATCAAGATTTGTTTCCGGACAAGTGTACTTCTCCTCGCATTCCGGGCAGGTTAACGCGTTGCTACGATCCCCTCCATAATAAGAACGCCGACCGAGAGCCGTCAGCCGTCGCGTATAGGAACCTGCCACAAAGTGCATGACATCGAAGTCATGCGTAGCCTTTTGCAGCAACAGGCTCGTGCTTAGCGCCCGCCGGGAATGCCAGTCTTGAAAATAGTAGGTACCGCCAAAACCAACGAAGTGTCGAATCCATACCGTCGTGATTCTCCCAAGCTTTCCTGAGGCAGCAATCTCCTGCATTTTTTGATAGAGCGGATGAAATCGAAGGTTAAAACCAATGCGCAAGGATTGCCTCGTTTCTTTTTGCACACGCAGCATTTCATCGCAATCTGCAATCGAAATGGCCATCGGCTTCTCGCACAGCACAGGCTTGCCCGCGCGCAAACCATCGATGGCATCCTGACGATGACAATGATCGGGTGAGCCCACAATCACTCCATCAAGCTTCGGATCGCTCAACAAAGAATCCCGATCCACCAGAGGAATCTCATATTCGGCAGCGCGCATCCACTCCTTCGCGTAGGAGGGATTGGGATCATAGGCCGCCACTACGTCACCCAATCCCGACTCACTTACATTTTTAGCCAAGGACACCCCACGGCCACCAGCTCCGATCAAACCAATTCTGAATGCTTTCATTATCTTCCTTTTACAGCGTCAAAATTGCTGCCATGGCTCGATGAGTATTGTGAATCAGCACCTCGGGACAATGCTTATAAAATGGAACCGGTGGAATCATCTCGGCCGTCACCCACCCTGAGTATGGCACAGCGCGTAAAGTTTTCATCACCTCCGGCCAGTTTACATCCCCCGAAAGCAAATCACAAAATCCGTCCGCCGAACCCACCGCGCGGCGATAATCCTTGAAGTGCACTCTTGCAATTCGCGAGCCGAGGATCTCGATCCAATGCTCGGGATACCCCGTTGCCAGTACATTACCCACATCGAAATAAGCCCCAACATATTGGGATTGGAATTGATCCACAAAGCTCCGCATCTCCAGCGGACTAGTCAAAAATTTATTCCAGACATTTTCGATGCCAATGCACACCTTGAGTCTCTCCGCCTCGGGCAAAACCTTCCGGATTAGTTCTGTTGCCCGAGCATAGGCTGTCGCATACGGTACGACTTCACATCCAGGAATAAAATCCACCCCCACCGCTCCGGGCACGACCAGCACAGCGTCGATTCCCAGCTCATGCGCGATCCAAATTTGTTTACGCAAGATGGCTTCCGCCCTCGCCCGTGTCGCTTCGTTAGCGCTCGCGCCATTTGCTTCCCAGTATAAGCCTGTCGCCAGACCACTCAAATTGATGCCTGTATCCTCAGACAAACGACGCACTCCGCGTAGGTCGTCCCGTGTACTGGCGAGATTGACCGGTCCCGATTCGCTCAGATCAATCTCAAAACCATCAAAACCGGCCTCCCGCGCCAAACGCAATTTATCGCTAAGCGTTCCGCCGGCGGGGAACGACCAGATGCTGATGGATGATTTCATGGATTTTTCCATGACTCATTCTGTCTCGCCCGGCTCCTTCACACCATAGCCATAGCGATTCGGCTTTTAACACATTCGATTCAACCTTTTGTGAAGCGCTCGCGGTAATCCGTGGCCCGCATACCGGAAAAGCGATGAAATGACCGGCTAAAAGAAAAAATGGAATCGAAACCGCAACGCTCCGCAATTTCCGAAATGGATAGCTCGGATTGCAACAACAGAGACATAGCCTTCTGCAAGCGCAAACGCCGCAAGTGCTGACCCAAACTCATTCCGGTTTCCTGCCGAAAACGCGCACGCAAGTAACTCTCCGAAATCGCCAGACGACCCGACAATTCCTTCAATCCAATTGCCTCATCCAAACGTGGCATGCATTCCTGGTTAATCCGCATCAAGAGCGATGATGGTTTCGCGCGACTTCCCTCTCGCACACGGCCCACTGACTTGACCGCTAGCATCCGGTTTAGGAAAAGCCCCAGCCATTGGGATAATTCATTATTACGTCGCATTTCCCATGCCTCCACGAGACCGGCCATCAATGCATAATCGCCTTCCTCCATGCGTCGGGAAGGATGAAGGCGCAGGCCTTCAAGTGTCGCAGCGTCCTTTATTTCGAACGTGATGATCTGCCAGATCACAAACTCCTGATCGAATGCAAAGCCATGATGAAACTGAAATGGGAATATCAGCAGCGAGTGCAAAGGCCCAAGTACAAACCGTCGATCATCCGCATAAACGGTTCCCGTCCCCTGCCATGGGACAACGAGGACGTAGCGATGATGGTGATGTCTCGCAAGTACATCCCTCGCGGTTTCCGCGCGACTCCTCCGCGCGAAGCACAGAATCTTTTCCGGCCACAGCGCAATCCCGCTCCGGGTTTCGGCAAAATAGTCGTGCGGAGAGCGCATGGCGCGAATGCGCTCCAGCGCGGGTGATACTAACTGAAACCTGGGCATGGAAATCAACTTAGGGATTCAATCGATTATGTTAAAACTAAAATCGATCACACCATGGTTTTTCTCTCCTATTATGACCACTCTGATGACATGAAACTTCGTGTTGCCATTGTTGGTTTTGGATTCATGGGACAAATGCATGCCAAAGTCTATCAGGCTTTGGAGAACATCGAAATTGTCGGCGTAGTCGATACATTCCCGGCCACAGTGAAGGCTGTCGCCGAATACGGGCTCAGCGCCACTCTCTTTCCAACCCTTGAGGCAGTTCTCGATCAAACAGCCGTCGATATCGTCGACATCTGCCTGCCCACGGATCTGCATGCGGACGCCATTGTGACCGCTGCGCGTGCAGGCAAGCACGTCTTTTGTGAAAAGCCCCTCGCTCTCACGATCGCAGACGCTGAGCGCGCCCTCGCTGCAGTAGAGGCTGCTGGCGTGCATTTTCAAGTGGGTCAGTGCATTCGTTTTTGGCCGGAATATCAAGCACTGGAAACGTTTCTTAAATCAGGCCAAGGCGGATGCCTTACCAGTCTCTGGATGCAACGCCGAGCTAGCAAACCCGCCTACAGCCAGGAGAACTGGTTGCATGCCAATCATCGCTCCAAGGGTGCCGCGCTGGATCTGCATATTCACGATACTGACTTCATTCTGCATCTTCTCGGCAAACCTCAGTCTGTTCACTCGATCGGACACAAAGTCGATGGTGTCTACACGCACCTGTTCACGCATTACTACTACGATCAAATTGCCGTTACGGCCCAAGGCGGCTGGGATTATCCAGCCCAATGGGGTTTCCAAATGGCATTTCAAGCCGTGTTTGAACACGCAGTAGTCGAAATGGATTCCCTGATATCCCCATCGCTTCATATCACGCTACAGGATCAAAAGCGTGTAGCCATGCTCTTCAACAAACCCGTTATTAAATCGGACGGTCCCAACAGCGGAAACATTTCTGATCTCGGTGGATATTACAACGAACTGGCAACATTCGTAAGAGGAATTCGTACTGGATCAAAACCAACCATCGCCACAGGACCGCAGGCCCTCGAAAGCCTCCGGACCGTGCTGGCCGAAATCCAGTCCGCCGATGAGAAGCGGAGCATTACGCTTTAACTCTGCCAATGCTTGTTAAGAAATGGCCACCGCCCGCCTTCGGACGGTGGCTCACGTACCACCAATACTTACAAGCTCTTGATGCGCGGACTGTACTTAGCCAGATAGCCTTGATTACGAGCATCGCCTTCAGGAGTATTCGCACTACACCAAATAGGTGGAGTCACTCCTCGATCCACACATGCCTTAACCGTCTCAATTTCCAACCGATGCGCGATGAAGAAATCGGCCATATTGGAAACCGGAGCGATCGGTTCGGAGAATCCCGCCACCTTTAATGTGGCATCGCCCACCGGATTATAATCGTCGATGCACACCTCCGCATAGTCGAACAGATTCTTGCCATTGGGATGACGGATCGGGTGATCTGCTGGACATTCTGTCTGCCAGTAGGAGGAAGCCACACCAATGATACGCGCCCCAACCTTCTTGAATTCCTCGCAAGCATCAATCGTCGCCGCATTGAATCCGATATTGTGAAAGACCACCACAATATCATCCTTTTTCAATTTATAATAGCGCACCAAGGCACTTCCGAAATTCAACGTCCGTTCAAACTCCAGATATTTAATCGCCTGCGTGAACGGAGAGAGCGCCGTATCGATGAGAGGGTTGATGTTGGACAAACCGCCTGCGCGAAAAAACATCTCCGCCACAGGCAAGCAGGTATGTCCACCCCCGCCATAAACGTGGATAAGCCGGTCGTTTGCAATCGCCTCAGCCATCAGCTGGCCCGCTCGACGCAGATTGTCCGCCTGCTCCTTTTCGATCCGGTTCAAATTGGCCGTCACCAATTCCAAGTAGGTCGAACTCATTTTTTATCCTCCTCCATCTTCATGGTCAGAAACTGATGGTTCGCCCTCCCCACCGCCTCCCAGACACCGTCGGCATCAGGTGCAGCGAGAACGGTCCCCTTGCCGCCACGATAAGTCCACGTAAAGAGCGAATCGACACCCATTGACCGATAGAGTTTTGCTGTACGCACAATTTCTTCCAGATCATCCGGCTGCTTGTAATACCCCATCATCCAGCGTTGACTGCGCTTGCCGTACTTCTTCGCCACCTCCACCGTACGGCGGGTGATGTCATCAAAGAACGATTTCGGCAGGTTCCAAGCAATGATTGTCGTACTGAAGACATCGAATTCTGGACTCGATGCCACCTTTTCCCAGTTATCGTACCCACGCCGCTCCGTAACGTAGTAGGTATTGAGAGTCGCATGCACGCAACAGGTAATCTCGCTCTCCGGCCGGATCGCCTTGATCCGTCGCGATGCCTCGCGAAGCACGTCCAGCGCTTCATCTTCACGGAAATTCACCACTTCTGGAGTCAGGAGCTTCGGCATTTCCATACCGTAACGCGCCTTGAACTTCTCCTGACAACAGGAACAGCGGCAAGCCCAATCTTCTCCGGCACCTCCTGTTATCGAGGCCATATTCTTGGGCAAAGCGTAATGCGGCTCATCCCAAAAAAATCCATCCGCTTCCACATAACGAGCCAGCTTTTCGCAAATGCCATTGAAATACTCGCGAAAAGCCGTCGAGACAAAGCATGCCGCCGGGAGCGGCTCCCCAGTGAAGGCACTAACCTGCCGGCATTGCGCATGGTCAGTGAGAAATTTGCTCGGCGGCTCACCACCGAACCACTTGCCAATACCCCAGGTATCGAGATAGACGCGCAACCCATGCTTTTTGGCGACGCGGGTGACTTCGATAATGTTCGGAAACCAAAAATCGATGTCGAATTCACTCAACGCTAAGATGACCGCATTGCAGTGGTGGCTTTTCATTTCGAGAAAATCACGCTCAGCATGTTCCGGATAACTGATTCCGTAATAACTAACGCCAGCTTCACAAACGGGAGCCGGCTTTCCAGTAGATAATTTTGTGCTCATGAAATAGTTTTAAAACCTATTATATATATATCATATATACCCCCACTCGAACAAGACTGGAAACCGTCGAAAGACTTCGAATTCAGCCACGTTATTCGCGATAAATCGAATTCTCAAAAGCATGTTTTTCCCTCTATAAATCGACGATTATTAAATCAAAAGTGGCCCGCATAAAATCCGGATTTCCTTGTTTTATTGAATCATTTCAACCGAGGAGAAAAGAGCCGAAATCGAGATCCCACCCGGAAACATTACGTTGTTTTTGGCTCCATTTAGTATATATAGATGCCTATCAAACATAACACATGCCACGTCCCGATTTATGTCCGAAAATTGATTTCGTTTCGCAAGCGGCCACAGGTTATTTTCATGAATATTCACCAAAAAATGAGCACCTCTCTTTCCCGCGTCAGGGCTCACGCTTCCACGTTATTTTTAATCCAACCTAATCTGGCAGTCCGTCGGAATTCCGATGCCCAGTGGATGCCTGATCAACCTTCACCGGCCTCGACTCCGAGACTGGGCTATTTCCTCTGATATGCACTCCATCCTTACCCGTTCCCCACAGGTTTCCAGCGCTAGCGACGCTTTGCGCCATTTGCTGGAAAAGTATAACATAACAGCCCCCTCCGGCTGGACGCTCGCCCTCACCCCACAGGATATGGATCCTCATTCCATCGCCTTCGTTTCAGGGACGCATTTGGTCCAGCAAAACCTCACTTCCACCCTGCTGCCCTTGCGCCCTTGGCGTGAGGAAAGACGCTTCATCGAACTGCGATCCATTGTGGAAAAGCAAACCGTCGAGAATGTCTCATTGCTCCGCTTTCGTTGTTTTTCCCCGAGCCAAACGGAAACCCTAAAAGAGCTCCTTTATCGCGAATTCGACCTTTGTGAATGGATTGGTGGTGGAACAATCACCAGTCTTTTCAGCACAATTACGCGCGATTCCGTAGCCAATATCATCCTCCGTCTCTCAAATGGCGTGGTCGCTTCGATCGAGGCCTCCATCCTTCAACCCACAGGCAGTACACGACAGGATCGGCACGAGGTCATCGCCAGTCGCGGAGTCACCTGTGATCGCGTGGTGGATACCCAAGTGGCGCAGGAGTCGATTTATCTCTTCCAGTCCAGCAATGCCACCGTCTATACCGACACTGATGCCGAGTTATTTGGATTTTCCGCTGATGTCATCACCTTGATTCGCGCTGCTCTCCGGCAATGTCAAAGTCCAATTCCCATTGAGACCTTGCAGGCTCAACACCGGCACTTGGCCAAGGTAGTCGACACTGCTTTTCAGTCAGCTGCCACAAACCGTCGCATCACCCTCTAATCTATCCCCATGAAACCCGTTGCCATTGCCATGTTGTCGCTGACCCATGGCCATACCCGCAAGTACTACCAAACCCTCAAGGAAAACTCCAAACTGCGCTGGGTCGCCGTCTGCGCTGAGTCCGCTGAAATCAAGAGACATTTCGATTCCCTCGGTCACGGAGTACCTTGTTATCTCGATGAACTGGAAATGTTCCGCAAACACCCGGACATCGAGGCCGTCGTTCTCGCGTCCGCCAATCAGAGACACCTGGCTCAAATGAAACTCTGCGCTGAGCGCGGCATTCACATGCTGTCGATGAAAATTCCATCGTTCGACATGGCTGAGTACGATGAAATGATCCAGCTCGTCGCGCACCATGGTGTTGTCTGCCAGATCGAACTCGAGTTGCATTACAATCCCGTTGTCCATCGCATCAAGCAGCTCATCCAGAAGGACGCCATTGGCCCGATCCTTGGCTTTCAAGCCACCAATATCACACTCTCTCCTGTCTGGGCATTTCCCTGGCAGGGCGTACCCGAAGTCAGTTATGGCCGTCGTCAAAAATTAAACACGAGCGATTCACGTTTTCGCGGCGGAGCACTGTGCGATCACCCGCACATCTTCGATATGATTCGATGGATGACGAAGAGCGACTTCGAATCCATCTACGCAGAAGTGGGGAAAAATCTGCGGCCCGATATCGAAGTGGAAGATGTGCTCATGGTCGCCGGGAAAATGCGTAACGGTGTTACCTTCCTGCTTGATCCTTCTTGGTCACGACTGGAGGAACGACTGAAGGTTCCCGGACCAGGCTGGGAAGTCTATCCAAAGCGTATGGAAGTGAATATCTCCGTGATCGGTGAAAAAGGCACCCTCATGGCCGATTGCTTCGGCCCGAACGTCTATCACAATGGTGCTCCCAATGACCGTTACACCGTCCAGTATACCTATTTTGATGAATGGATTGGGATGATGGACGAATTCGTTGCTTGCATTCGCGAGAAGAAGACACCCATGATCAACCTGCCGTGGCATCGCCGCACCATCGAAGCGATGAACGCCTGCTACGACAGTATTGAATGTGGCCAGCCCGTTTCGTTCTAAAGTCTTTCTGCAATTCCCTGCGTCATGAAAAGTCATTCCGTGGTTTCATTCGAAAATCTGATTCCGCTACCACGACATATTCAAAGACAGAGTGGTTCTTTCGTGAGTCCGAGCAAATGGCGCGTCGCAGGGGATATCGGCGATTCTAGAGTGCGGCATTTGCTGAATCGTCGACTCCCTTGCGGCTGGCGGCAATTGGAGACCAGCGATAACGCTACATTGAGCGTGCAAATCGTCTCCTCACTACGATTGCCCCAAAGCGTTCCCGCAGTCCTTCGCGAACAAGCGTATCGTCTTGAAATCACTCGGCATCAAATTCTCATCCAAGCGGAAACCATTATCGGCCTCTTCTATGGAGTGCAAACACTCGGACAATTATTGGTCCAGTCCGACCGCCTGCCTTGCGGTGTTCTGCTGGATTGGCCGGATCTCGAAATGCGAGGCGTTCACCTCACTCTCGGAAGTGGCCATATGCCGCCTTATGAAAAGTTGAAGGAGACTCTGGAGAAACTTGCCTCCTTCAAGTTCAACTACTTTCTAATCGAATATGATGGCAGTTTTTCCTGGGAAAAATATCCCTTCATCGCCATCCCGTCCGCACTGACTAAGGATCAATGTCGTGATCTCATTGCCACAGCCAGGCAGAATTTTATCGAATTGATACCGACAGTCGATTCGCTCGGGCATCAGGAACACTACCTCTGCCACCCCTCGCTCAAACATCTGCGCGAAGTACCCACATCCAGCATGGAGCTTTGCGCCAGCAATCCGAAGTCGAAAGCATTCATCAAGGACCTCTGGCAAGAGGTGCTCGATGTCCACTCCGATGCCCGATACGTTAACATCACTGGCGACGAAGTATTCCGCTTCAACAAACTCTGCCCGCGTTGCCAGAAATTTGCCGACCGCGGACAACTTGCCGACCTCTTCTTCAATTATTATAACGAGCTCATTGGCTGGATGCTGAAGCAGGGTCGTCGCCCGATGATGTGGCACGACATGTTGACAAGCCATCCAGAGCGTCTTGCCGATTACCCTCGCGAGACTCTCATCATGTATTGGAACTATTGGGGTACCGATGCCAAAAAATGGGAAATCGGACACGGATTGCCAACGGAACTACTTCGCGAGGATCTGCCCTCCATCCCGCGTCATCTACGCAAGCTCTACCAACCCTACTGGTTTCAACGTTCCACGAAGCCGGATTTCACGCCGTGGCCCTATTTGCGCTTTTTTCAAGATCAAGGATTCGAAACTCTTGGAGCCTCCGCGGGGAGTCCGGTGGTCGAGGAATTCCCTTTCGCCGGGTTTCATAGTCGCATTCGTAATGCCAAGTCGATGGCACAGGGGGTCAAAGCCGCTGGCGGGCGCGGTCTCATCCACACCTATTGGAGTACCTTTGCCTCCCTCCTCACGGCCTGGACTGACCTTGCCGCAGCAGGCGATTATTCCTGGCATCCGCGAGACGAATCGATCGAATCATATCTCCAGCGTTTCGATGCTCTCTATCTTGGCTCGGGCAGTCGCTTCGCGAAGGCCGTGAACTACTACGACGCGCAAAATTATTCTCAGCACGCACCAGAATTTCGCGTCACCGAAGCGCTCCCAACTACAACACTGGAGAAATCGTTGCGTACCTTCTGGAAGACGACAAAGCAGCATTGTCAGCGCAATCGAGAATTGCTCGAAGTCATCGAACCGTCTCTTGATATGGCTGCTTTACGCTCCGCCGCTCGAAGACAAGCCACCGCCAGACTTTTGCCCCAACTTGGCCAAGGAAAGGATTTTCCGATTGATCTCACTGGTGCTTGCAACGGTCGAACCCAGCGTGTTATTCCGGCCCTCACGGGTACCAATCTTGCGCTCAAGCCGGGCAAGCATCGCACCCATGGCGTCACCTTGAAGATTAGCGATCATCAGCGTGGTCAATCCAATGCCATTTTGCTTCAAGGCGAGCACAATCCCAATGGAGCGGAGATCGCTACCGTTCCATTAAAAGGGAAGAAATTTAATCGCCTTTTTTTCTTTCATACGGCCGCCTATGCAGCACCTGGGACAGCGATCGCCTGTTACGAAATTCATTACACCAACGGGAGCCGGAACCTGATGCCCATCGTGGCCGATACCCATGTTGGTGATTGGAACATGGGTAAGGAAGCGCCAGCTGAAGCTCTTGTCGCCTGGCAGGGCTTTAGCAACGCGCACGATCTGGGACGCCGCATGCTTTACCTGGCTCCATGGATCAACCCGCATCCGGACCAATCCATTGACCGTATCGTCCTCCGCTCCACCCATGCCGCAGGATATATTATTCTCGTGGCAATCACCGGTCGGAAAGATACGCGGTCCATTCAACTAGCCACAAAACGCCGTGGGCCATCTTTGCCGGTGCTCCTCCATCGATTTGAATCGAACTATCGTAAAACCTATGCGGGCCGCTGTGTTCCCGAGCATATCGACCGGGCACTGCAGCGTCTGAATCCTGCTCGTTATTTGCCCTGCGACCGCAAGGTATAACCATCCCCCCACTGGGGATAAATCAGAATTTCGCGAGGCACCCCCGGGAATGACCGTTCGCTGCAAGCCAGCATGGCATGCAGTTGCTTGACCGCGCATTCGCCGAGAATATCCATATGCTGCAAAATGCCCGCCGCCTTTGATTTCGCGATCGTGTCTTTTCCCAGGAAAGCCACGCCGACTTTATCCGGCACTTTGAACCCTCCCGACTCCAACCATTCTGGAATATCCTCATTGCCCGTCACGACGCACTCCGGTTTCTCTTTGCGAACCCAGTCGAGAAAGCCGGTTTTCGTCAATTCCATGGGCAGATGGGGAGTTACCACCTTCAACCCGCCGGGCAAATATTGTTCCTTCGTCATGGCCCCCAGCCACTCGTAACGCAATCGGCGCTCCAGCGGCATCCAATTCGCCAGCCCTACTCTGCGATAGCCCAATTCCTTCAGCTTGGTGCACACGAGACTCATCGCCGCAAAGGCGTCCGTGGCAATGCGGTGAAAAGGCTGACTGGTCGTGGTATTTCCGATCGTCACGACCGCATAGCGACTCCAATCAATCTCAAAATCGAGGCAGCCATCAGGCGTCGGCAGCAAAATCAATCCCTGGATGCCGCGTGCGCGAAAAATCCGATCGCCATCCTTGCCCCCACCCAGATCACGCAACACGTAAAGATTTTCCAGATGATAACCCAGCTGACCGCAGGCGCGTTGCATTCCCGCGTTCAATAATTCCGCCCATTCCTGACGCTTTTCCTTGAGCCAGCGATCATCCATCACCGTCGCCAGATTGGCGTACACGCGCTTCGTCTGCCGACGCCGCGTCACCAATGCCGCAAGCAAGGGGTCGGGCTCATAGCCAATTGTCTTGGCCGCCTCCTTGACCCGCTTGCGCGTGGCGGCCGAAATCCGTGGATCATCCCGCAAGGCCATTGAACACGTGGCAATCGCCACGCCCACCAATTTCGCCACGTCCGCCAGGATTGGAGTTCGGTTTTCGCTCATAGAGTCAGCACCATCGCGCACAAGCCATGGACCATCATAACAGATGGAAGAAAAGATCGAGCCTTTTTCTGCCAGGCACAATTCGTTCCTGCCAAATGAAGAAACTCATGCGGTAACGAGAACCCTCGCCAAATTCAGGGAGTCCATCTCGGGTCCGTAGATGGTACTTGACCCTTGATATTTTCCACGTGGCCATCGACAAACAGATAGTTCGCCGAAGATGCTGGATGACGTTTCGCCACCTCACCATCCCGATTCGGTGAATAAAGGTCTGAATTCATCGCCACTTCGACAATCAGAAAAAGATTCGCTCCGGAAACGCTCAAGGGACGGTAGTTCCATGATTTGTAGATTTGTGTTGGATCGATTGAATAGTTCAGAGCGTAAGCCACCTCACGACCAGCCGGTCGATACTCCGGGCAGAGAAAAATCCCTATCGCACGCTTGAGTGGCGCCGGTCCCATTTGATTCTCTGGAATCCCCGCGTAAGGAGCCAGTTTTTGCATCCAGGTGGTGGCGCCTGATGTGGCATTGTAAGCCCGGGGGTACTCCTGGTTATTGTCGCTAAGGTAGCCAGTCATCGCCACCCCGATCTGCCGCAAATTCGCCTGACATTGCAGGGATTTCCCCCTGGCCCGAGCAGAGCTGAAAGCAGGTAGCGCCAGTGCAGCCAGGATCCCAATGATCGATATCGTGACCAATAATTCGATCAAGGTGAAAGCTGTACGGCGACAAGTCGGCTCTGGACTTCGCCACCCCACCCCGTATTGATTCGTATTTGAGCCCGTGGTGGTCATATTTCTCGTTCTTCTATGGAGTCGCCGGCGTTTGTGGCAACAATTCCACATCATCCACTTCCACCACGCCCTCTCCCTCTTGAATCCCCACGAAAACGGTCCCTCGGACTCCCGATCCGGAAATCTTCTGTCTCACCGTCAGCTGCTGCCACTCACCCGTCCCCTCCACCGCAAGCGCGTTCGCTGCGCTCGGCATCGACGAACCCGGAATTTGCAGCGAGAATCTCATACGAACCGAGACTCCCTTTTGGATTCGCACCCAAGCCGATAGGACCCATTCCCCGGCTGAATCAAGAGTCACAGGTTGGCTCACCCACACGCCTTTGGCGTTCGTGCCAGTCGCGAATCGAATCGCGCATTCGCCTGTATGAGCTCCCTTGATGTAACCAAAGTTTTTACGCTCGGGATCTTCCGCGCTCAATTTCCAATAGACAGGACGCGCTGCCGTGGGATCCATCAGGTAATCTCCCTCGCGCATTTCAAATCCCGGATTAGCCACCGCATTGCCCACCAATCGCTCCACCTTGGCAATCTTCAATGGCGCTGGACTGACAAGATAGATCAGCCCTGAAAAATCTAACGGCTTGGCCGAATCCCACTTTCCGGAAAATACAGGCTCTCCGTAGAGATCCGTTACCGCCACCACTATGTCGCTTTTATCCGCGGTTAAAGTCAACCGGACTATGCCGCTATTCGCCGCAAAGACGTAGAGCCGTCCTCCATCGGTACGCTTCAGTTGCCACCCAGCACAAGACCCACCCAATCCCTCGATCTTGCCAACGTAGCTATCACATACGCGAAGTTGCCGCGACAATTCGGCCGTTACGGCAAAATAAGGAGTCGGCTTGAGATTTCCATAAAAGCGATCCATGTCCGCTTCATGAAAAAAGAACTTCGAGAAGCCGTTGTCGAGACACCAGAAAGCGGTCGATATGGCCTCGTATTCATCCTGGAACCCTCCCATATATTGCCGCTCCGTCTGCCACAGCGGCACATTGGGCTTGGCCGCTCGCGCCGCGGCCAACGCCGCAGCGATCGTGTCATTGCGCCCCGCATAGCCGTGCACATTGAAAATATCGAACGATTTCGCAGCCCCCATCTTCATCAGCGCGGCCGGCATGCCGGTGTCCGTGGCACCTTGCGAAAGACTGAAGCCAGAGGTCAAGACCTGGGACTCTGGATCAATCTCCTTGATAATCCGATGTGCCGACTCGAGGAGTTGGTAATAGTCCTCTGTCGATCCACTAAAACTGGCGAATACAAAGGGTGGATGAAAATCGACCTCGTTATAGATTTCCCAGTGCTTGACCTGCCCATGATAACGCTGCACCACCGCGCGGATATATTTTTCCCAATCCAATAGATTCTTTGGTTTGAATCGCTCCGGACGACGCAGAAATTCGGAAGCTGCCTTTCCCTTCAACCGATTCACCTCAGCCTCGGAACGCGAACTGGCCCATGTCGGCGGATAGCCCAAAACTCCCAACACTTGGATGCCGGCCTTCTTCGCTGCCGCCATGTCCTCATCCGCTTGGGCCCACTGAAATTCGCCCGACGCAGGTTCTACATTACACCACAGAAAACTGCGCTCATTGCCCCACGCCCGATGCCAACGAATCCCTAATTGGGTGTACGCATCGGGCTTGTTGAAGTGGTGATGATGTCCGAGATAATCAGCCAGCTTACCGGGCGCTGCCTTCTCTACCGGCTGAACGACATATGACCAGTCATACATCGACTCTCGACCTTGCGGAGATTTCACCGTGATCTTGATATTATAGTAACCCGGCCGCCCCACGGCAGGCATTGCTAATTCATGCGGAGCATATAAAACTCCCGATTTCACAGGAACTTGATAAGTCTGCGTTCCAGCAGCTTTACCGAGTCGCGTGAACAGATCGCATTTGATCTCCACCACCGCATCATTTGACGTGTAATTCACCAAACGCAGCGGCACGGATAGTGGTTGCCCCACAGCCGTCACAAGCTTTGCCGGTGCCCGTTCAGGAAAGGCCCACGCGCCAAATGTTTTTTCCTGCCAATTGGTTTTTCCAAGTGCCGGCTGCTGTAGGGTACGCTCATCCCATAACGTGGTATGCTCATCCACTTTCAATTCCGCCTTTTTCTGCAACTCCATGCCGGAGCGAGCCAAATCAGAAACCCGCAATTTTTCGACTTCAAAGGAGCCCAGCTTTCCAGCACGAAAGCGATCCGGCAAAAGAGCGAGCGGTACCTTCAATGCGCCTCGGCCTAGAAGTTTTCCGTTCAACCAAAAACTGTGCTGACCATCGCCCCAGGTAAAAGCCAAACGGTAGGTTTTATTCGCCTCAAAATCCAGCGCCTCCGGAGAGATGGCGCTCGCGCCTGCATTACTACGTGCCAGTGCCAGAAAATCACGATTATCGCCAGGCGGGCAGAAAACGAGTCCCAGAACCGTCGTCATTTCGAGCGAGGAATTACCCGTGGCGCGAAATACGAAGAAGTAATCACTCAGCATTTCTTCGCGTGACCGCAGAAACTTCAAATCCATTTCCACGGTTCCGGACTCGGGATTGAGAACGCCCGGTGCCCAGTAATCCATTACACCGCGCTCCGCAGCTTGGGAGGGGGTAGACGCTGTCAGGAACAGCCCCGTCATGCCAATGAAGGATAAAACTGTAATGATTTTCATAAGAGCAACCAGGCAAGAGAGAGCCAAATCATACCGACATTCGACCTGATTATTTATCACTCAGGCGATAGTAAAAGCGAATGGTGATCGGTGTTTTGGCCTCTACAAAGAACGATTGAGAGATGCGGGAATTATGCCAGACCCGTATAAAATGTGATCCAGCCTTCGCGCTGCCACCTTCCACCCTCGCCCGATTGGAGTCATCGACAGGTGGATTTCCGGATTGAAGATCTGCCACGCTCCAAGAGGCAGGTCGATTTTCATTCTCCTTTTTTTCAAAGCCACCGTTTTTAATCACAATACTGTCAGCCTGCACATCATCAAAATCGATCTGAATGCACCGGATTTTTTTCGTGGCTGGATCCTCCACCAAATATGTCCCCATCAGAGTAAGCGAAACATTACCACTCTTCGAAGGAGTAATCGTCAGGAAACCTTCCTGCCAATCTGTCGTCGTGGGAAAAAGAGCCGTGACGAATCGGGTTTTCTGACCCGCATTGAGCCAGTCCGCATGCATTACCTTCGCGCCCGACGAACAAGCGCCAATCTCCAGATCAATTTCGTCCCGCGGGCTGCTGATAATATCAATGCGAGCGAGATTCTGCGCAGACCACGCCAGATTACCACCCAGCGTACACAACAGACTGACGCCAGCCGCCAAACAACCGAAGAAATTTTTGATTTTTTCCATAACTAGAATCCTTTCTTTGGAATTACGGACATCCCTTACCGATGATTACGAAGCCGCCGCATCCTGCCGACCCGCGCCAATGCACCCACACCGAGTAAAAGCAGCGAGATTGCCCCTGGCTCTGGAATTGCGGTTACGCTCAGTGCATCCACATCGACCACGATCGTGTCATTTGAGCCGGTAATAAGATTCAGCATCGTGCCCGGATTGCCTGCTGAGGCCGTCCAGGGAATCGCCCCTCCATCGGCATTCGAGGTGATGGTACTGGTCCAATTTATCGTCGTCTTGGCGCCCGAAACAATCACCTGGGTGTATTTGTGCGTCACAGGATCAATAACCAAGTCGAATGACACATAGCCGCCAAAATCGGAATAGTTCGTGTACAATCCCAAATTAGCCCCCGTGACGCCTCCCAATCCATCTCCTGTATAGAGACGCAGGATGTCATTATCAAAATTGATTCGCACCCAATCCTTATTATTGGCCGCTCCCGTCCCACCATATTCCAGAAAGAACTGTAGATTCGTTCCCGTGCTATATCCGGCACCAACCGCAAATGAGACCTGAAAACGAAAAGGCGCATTAAGTAGCGACGCCGAGTTCGCCAGATTCAAGCTATCCCCGCCCGCCAAGCTGGTACTGGTATCATTAATGCGCACGGCCTGAGCGCCTTGATACGGATTCAGGTTCGATGCGGTAATGCTTGCCGCGCTACCCCATGCCGCACCTGCGGATGTATCCGTAACTCCCGTCAGCGAGCCACCGTTCACATAGCCACCATCCGTTGTTTCGAATCCGGTGATGACCTGCCCACGACTCTCGGCTAAACCAAATCCAGCAAGGATCAATACGACCAAATTTAATAGAGACCAGCGACAAAATGGATTTCTGTATAGATTCATAGCGGTGGAGTTTTTATTTTTCCTCTCTTAATGCTGCTTCATTGCACCGAAGTATGCGTCGGTCCATTTCACTAAAAAGGTATGGGGCCCCACTGAAACCGACAAGCGGCGTGGATCTGAAACTATTCAAATGGCGAGCATTTTCACTTGTAATGGAAATTTACAACCTGGTCTTCGTGCGGACTGTCCGCGTGAATTATTCTTGTGGTCGATTCCAATTATAAAAATGAGCAAGGTCGTCTTGCGCGATGGGAAAGCCCGCCATTAATCCACACAACTTGGCTTGCTCGATCAATTTTTGAAACGAGTACTCATGCTTCAGGATATGCTCTTCCAGTAACGGGAAAAGTTCCTTTGGATAATAAGCCGCCAACGGTTCATACGCCATCTTGATTCCCACCGCACCCTGGCCAGGCTGGCATTTCGATCCGAGCCGCTTCAAGTATTCGCTGGTCATGTGGGGAAGATCGACGGCCAGCAGCAACACATGTCCATAGGTAGCTTTCGCCAGTGTGGAATATAACCCGCCCATCGGTCCGCAATTTGCATGCACATCCGAAATGATCGCACACCCGGAATCCGCATAGACTCCATCTGGTGGACCCGAGATCAGAATCTCGGCCGCTCCAGCTGCGCGAAGGGTTTCAACCTGATGTTGCCATAGCATGCGCCCCAGATATGGCAGTGACGCCTTATCGCGTCCCATTCGCGTCGATTTTCCGCCTGCCAACAAGACAGCGCTAAAATTCATCATGAGTTTGGCTTTTCATCCACTCGTAGAGAACCGCTGGTCAAAATTCGCGCTCGCAATCCACCCCGACCAGCCAGCCACTTTTCGGCTCCTGGAACGATGACCTGATTCATCCAGTAGCATGGCGTGCATTCCGCAGTACCTTCAAACTGAATATCCTGAATCGTAAATACGCGACCGATTAATGTATTCAAATCCACACCAGCCGTAATGACGTTACGGCGTGTCACCCCCGGCGAGACATTCTTTACCTTCAACTCGCGGCAAAGCTCCTCGAACACTTCACTGGAAAAAAAAGTAATCTGGCCCTTGTAGTTTTCCTTGAACCCAAAAAAACGGTCGTGTCGAATTCCTTCTCCCGCAACACACTCGATTTCTTCCCGTTCGAGCAAGGGATGGTCTCCCGCCGGACGCTCGTGATGGCCAAAAAAATTATGCCCGGGAGAAATATAGAGGTGGCGAATATGGATCATCATTGGAGCAATCTCTCTTCTTACATTCTCGCTGAATGGCTGTCTTTATTCAATGCAAAGCGATCCTCCCCCCAGAAGCCCCATGCGCTGTCTTCATTTTGAACAGACTCCCCTTTGACAAAGACCAGTATTGCCCCAAGGTATAACTATCATGGATCCCTTTGGCCGAACAATCGACTACCTCCGGATTTCGGTGACCGACCGCTGCAATGAGCGCTGCTTGTATTGCATGCCGGAAGGCTATAAAGGCTGGGCCCAACGCTCCGATCACATGACCGCGGACGAAATTGTGCACATCGCCCAAAGCGCCACGACACTCGGTTTTCGCAAGTTCCGACTGACCGGCGGTGAACCGCTCCTGCGTTCCGATATCGTCGAGATTTCCCGTCAGTTGTGGGAATTGCCCGGCGTGCAAACACTGGGAATATCGACCAACGCCACACGTCTGGAATCGTTCGCGCTTCCACTGAAAAAAGCTGGCGTCCGTTCGGTTAATATCAGTCTGGATACGCTTGATCCAGTCACGTACCGGACTATCACTGGCGCAGATATTACCCCCGTTTTGAAGGGAATCGACGCCGCCCTCTGCGCGAAATTCGAGGTGGTCAAGCTCAACTGCGTCCTGATGCGCGGCGTCAACGAATCGAGCCTCCACCCATTGATCGAATTTGCCGCAGCTCATGATACCCCCCTACGCTTCATCGAACTCATGCCTCTCTCGCGTACGGACGTACTCAATGAGTCCAACTTTATCTCCGTCGGCGAGGTCATGCAGCAGCTTCAAGCCGATGGCAATCTGGAGCCCCTGGTCGATTATCGTCCTGGCCATGGCCCCGCCCGCTACTATCTCCATCGATCGACAGGAGCTAAAATCGGTTTTATCGGCGCACTCACCACACCTCACTTCTGCGAAAGCTGCAACAAGCTGCGACTTACCGCCGATGGTAAGTTGCGCCCCTGCCTCGGGCGCCATGGCGAGATCGACCTGCTTGCTCCACTACGCTCTGGAGCGAGCAGCGCCGAATCCCTGCTTCGCGAGGCCATCGCCAATAAGCCGGAAAATCACGAATTCTCCGATTGCTACGAACCTGGTCGTCCGATGACCGCCATCGGCGGTTAATCCTCGGCTTTTTCCACTCGCACCGCCCCATTTTTATAAGAAGGCTGGCGCGAGTAGGGATCTACCTCCGCATAGGTGAGTCGATTAGTCATTACATAATGCATTGGAATGAAAACCTGTCCGGCAGCAATCGTCGGCGTAATATGCGCAACCCCCAGCAATTCTCCTCGCCTTGACCTCACCCTCACACGCTGCCCGGACTGAATCCCCAGGCGTATCGCATCTGCGGGATTGATTTCAATCCAGAGTTGTGTCGGACATAGCTTATTCAATATATCCGATTTGCCCGTCCGGCTTTCCGTATGCCACTGCGCGGAGCTTCCACGTCCGGTCAAAAGAAGAAAAGGATACTCACTGCAAACCATTTCTCCCGAGCTACGCGGCTGCTCATAGACAAATCGCGCCCGACCGTCGGCATGATAGTAGCGACCGTCTTCGAAGAGTCGACGGTGAGTCGCCAAAGTTTGACTTCCACTCGGAAACGGCCATTGCACACCACCACAGTCATCGAGCATTTGATAATTCGCAATTCCAGAAAGATCACACGGTTGACCAATCGAAAGTCTCTTGATGATTTGAAACACAGCTTCTGGCGAATCCCATTCACGAAACATACATCCCACTCCCCAATATTCAGCGACAAGCTTGAAGATCGAAAAATCACTCAAAGCTTGACCGGGAGCCCGCGCAATTTTCTTGGTCAACCCAATCCTTCGCTCTGAGTTGATGAAAGTACCCTCTTTCTCACCCCAGCCCGCTGCTGGCAAAATCAGATCGGCCCGCGAGGCGGTTTCGGTCGAGTGATACATGTCCTGCACCACTAGAAATTCCAGCTTATCCAAAATTCGATTCAGCCGATTTTGATCGATCCAGGAATGGGCCGTATTGGTGGCAATAATCCACAACCCCTTGATTTTCCCCTGATCAATCCCCTCAATGATTTGATCGTAGGCCGAGCTGTTTCGATCTGGAACTCTCTCAACCCCGATCCCCAAACGATGCGCCACGACTTGCCGATGTTCTGGATTTCGAAAGTCGCGCCCACCAAATAAATTAGTCGTATTACTGAAAAGACGCGACCCCATCGCGTTGCATTGGCCCGTAATCGAATTAGCTCCCGTCCCGGGTCGCCCCATATTGCCCGTCATCAGGGCGAGATTGATAATCGCTTGGGCCACACGAGTTCCTTCATGACTTTGATTAACCCCCATCGTCCACCAGAATGATACGCGCCGCCCCTCATGTATCGTTCGCGCCAATCTTTCCAGATCATCAGCCGAGATGTCACACTCTGCTACAATCCGCGCCGAATCAAAGCTACTCACGTGATCGACAAAACCCTCATAACCTCTCGTATGGCCTGCAATATAGCCTCGGTCTATCCATTGATTTTCGATCAGTCGATTAGCCAATCCATAGAGCAACACCAGGTCGCTCTTGGGTCGAATGGCATAATGTTGTGTCGCCGCCATGGCCGTTTCTGTCTTGCGTGGATCGATCACCACGATTTCAGGGCAATGCGGATTACGGCTTACCCGCTGCCACATGATCGGATGGGCAATACAGGGATTGGCACCAATAAAAACGAGCACATCTGATTCCTCAAAGTCCTGATAAGTAAATGGAGGCGCATCATATCCAAACGATTCCTTGTACGCGGTCGCGGCCGTTGCCATGCATTGCCTCGTATTACCGTCCCCGTGAATCAGTCCCATGCCGAATTTCGTCAACGCTCCAAGAAAGGCCATCTCCTCGGTCACAATTTGTCCCGTACTCAGGAACGCCACTGATTCGGGACCATACTTCGCTTGGATCCCTTTGAACTTGGAAGTGAAGGTCTTCATGGCCGCCTCCCAAGTGAGTGAATGCCGAACACCTTCAATATCTT
Source organism: Verrucomicrobium sp. (assembly GCA_017849585.1). Lineage (GTDB taxonomy): Bacteria > Verrucomicrobiota > Verrucomicrobiia > Methylacidiphilales > UBA1321 > UBA1321. The sequence continues at coordinate 68,223 of JAFIGT010000039.1, read as the reverse complement.
TCCAAAGTGGCGTGGTTGCGCGATCCGGACCAGCCAGAGGCGTGAGCGCCTCCCATCCTTTCGGACAGGCCATACCGAGATTGACCGGATAATGCGAGCTCGGGGTGAGATTGATTGCCTCCCCGTTTTTCAAGTGAACAGTAAGTCCACAACCAGTCGAACAGAACCCACACGTCGTCGTTGTCGTTGAATCCGGCTGGCATTTCGCGGGTATATGGCCGAGTCCAAATTTCCCTGGCTCAAGAACCAGATCCTGCGTCAATGGTCCATCGAACTGGCGAAGTACTTTTTCAACTTGAAGCTTCATCGTCACCTAATTTCCCGCCATGCCTGGCATACGCGGCGCCTTGACGGCGCGAAAGAAGTAAACTCGTTCCAGCCACTCTCCACACAGCAGACAGATAAAGGCGAAACCTCGAAGAATGAGTGAATCGCCACTGAACATTTCCATTCCAAGCGAACCGAGGCCCAATGCGGCGAGGCCAAATCGAAGCATCACCAATCTGCCGAGCGTCCCCTGCAATATTCTCGCTGTATGGCTCAGCGATGTTGTTCCCTCATCCTGCAAATGCCGGAAGATGTCGCACTCCAGGGTCAATTTGATCGGCAGTAACACGATCACCACGCCGACCCAAAGGAGTGATGGAGAGAACAACGCCGCCGCTGCTGCACCTAGAATCAATGTCGTCCCGAAAAATTTCCATGTTGTGGTCGATAGCCGCCAAAATTCACGCTGTGTATCGGCATAAATCATGACGGAAGAGAAAACTCCGCTAAATCCAAACACGAGAAGGCTGACAATCAGGACCCATGTCACACTTGAGCGCATCGGCATTATAAACTCCGGCAGACATTGCAAGGCCGTATAGAATATCGCCGCTGGCACATAGGCTCCGAAGATCAAAATTTCCCGGCTGAGCCATGAGCGCCGCAACCCAAGAAACGCCCGCCACGCTCCAAGCGGTCTTCCTAGATGCAACGTACTTGAGATCACTCCAAGCAAAGCCGCCGCCAAAGCCAGCAGGGTCATTCCTGCTCCATTTCCAGATAAACTACAAAAGCTATTCACGATCTGAACTGCAAACAAACCGACCGAGAGTTGAGTCAACACGAGCATGAAGACAAGCGGGTAATGCGCGGGCTCCAACCGCAATTGATAAGCGTCCGCGGGTCGGATCTTTCCCGGCACCGATTTCCGCGAGTGATATCGCGTCGTCGGCTGCGTATAGCTCGAATCAAATGCACCGGCGATCATTTGCTGAGCCGGCCTTGAAGCCAAACGAATCTCGTCGCTTTTAACAATTGTGATCTGAATGGCCTGGGTCGGGCAGGCTTGAACACATGCGGGCGCTTCTCCAACCTTCAACCGGCTTTGGCACATGTCGCACTTGCGCACGATGCCTTTTTTCGCATGGTACTTTGGGACGTCATAGGGGCACTTCAACACACAATATTGGCAACCGATGCATTGATCGTCGAGGTGGCGAACAATTCCCGTACTGAAATCTTTGTCATAAGCCGCCACCGGGCAACCATGCATGCAGGCCGGCTCGACGCAATGATGACAGGCCGCAGTAACCGTCTGTTGGTAAGGTTCACTCTCCTCACTACCCACCAGCAAACCTACCTGTCTCCAGCTTTCGCCCTCGTCCAATCCATTCAAGCTATGGCAACCGCTCACGCAAGCTTTGCACCCCGTACAGATATCCAGATTAACTTGGAAAGCATATTGTTCCCCCGGTCCCGGAGTCGAAAGCGGGATCAGATCGCGATAATATTTTTGCTGCGCCGGAATTATATCTCCTGCATGCCGCTGCGAGAAGCGTTCCACCGCAGAGAGCGATTGCTGCTCTTGCAACAACTCATCAATGAGCGTCCGAAGCGGAACCTGCTCCGCCTTCGAAAAGCGCGCTGAATCGAGCGTTTCCATCAGACATCCTGACAAAATAGAATCTGCAAGGCATTCAGATCATGCCGGGTAGTGAATTGCTGAAAGCTCTCTCCATTTGTGCGATACTGCAGATAGGCATTCAACATTTTCTCCAAGAGATCGAAGACTTCATCATACGGGATACCCTGAAAGACCTGTCGTCCAATGGATCGATTGGCGGCAAATCCACCACCGACAAAAATATGATAGCCCTCGATGGATTCACCCGCGCGATTCACCTTCGCCCCCAACAATCCAATATCCCCCATGTAATGTTGCGCGCAGGAATGCGGACATCCGGTGACATGGATGTTTATAGGCTGATCCAGTGTAATCCGTTTCTCTAGTTTCTTGATGATCTCCACGGCATGCGCCTTTGTATTGGTTGCCGCATATTTGCAATAAGCATTACCCGTACAGGCTACGACTCCGCTGCTCAGATTCGATTGCTTCCAGTGAAAACCCATTTTCACGAGCGCCTTTTTCACCGTCTCCACATAGGCGTCCGGAATATGCGGCAGAACCAAATTCTGCCACACGGTGAGCCGTACTTCACCTGCGCCATAGTTGTCGGCCAAGTCCGCCAGACGCAGCAACTGATCCGGTGAAATCTGGCCAACTGGAATGGCAACTCCGATATAGTGATAACCCGGTTGCTTTTGCGGAAAAGCACCGATATGAGAATGCGCTATCATTGAGGCTGCCTCCGATTCATGTAGAGGCGATTTACCTTCAACATCCAATGGAGCCCTGATGAGAGAAGCCGCCAACCGCTTTTCCATCTCCGCGAGATATTGATCGAGAGTCCATGTATCGAGCAGATGCTTGAGCCGCGATTTTTTCCGATCGCCACGATTCCCATTCGCGATAAAAACCCGAACCGCTGCCAGAATCACCTTCACCACTCGATCGGGAGAGATCAAAACGCCCAGATCACGGGCAAAAGCCTTGTGTCCAGTCGCGCCGCCGAGTTTCATGCGGAAATAGACGCCGGGTGAAATGCCCAGGTCGTTCTCGTTCACACGAACCGCGCGGACACCAATGTCATTCGTATCCTCGACGGAGCCAATCAGACCGCCGCCATCAAGCGCGATATTAAATTTACGCGGCAAATCATAGAACTCGCGATGCGCCAGAATGAATTGGGCGAGATCGTTACAATATGGCGTCACGTCAATCAGTTCCTGCGGATCGACGCCGGCTGTGGGATTCGCGGTGATATTGCGAATATTATCTGCTCCCGCTCCTCGCGTATGCAGTCCCACGCTTTGAATGCGCCGCAAGACTTCGGGTGCATCCTTGGGCTGAATCAGGCGAATTTGAAAATTGGCTCGGGTCGTAATCTGCACATAGCCTGTCGTTAACTGTTTGGCTACCTGCGCAATCTCCCGCAGTTGAAACGTCCGCAATTGTCCACCGGGTATCCGTAGTCGCGCCATGAACGCATCCTTCACCGGAGTCAGATAAAAAAGTCCATTCCACTTGAAACGAAAAGTTTCTTCCTTATCGGGCGCTTTATTAAACGCAGCATTATCTGTCAGCCGATAATATGAATCGAGCGGATGCTCTTCCCGCTTCACCCGTTCCTCAAAAATCAATGGCGCTGATTCTTCCACTGCAGCTGGCGCGCTAGTGGCCGCTCCAGCAAAAGAAATTCCCTGTGCCTGCATGCCGGCAAAAAAACCTTCCAGATAATTTTTTTGCTCGGGATTCAACGAATGCTCGGGCCATTGTGCGGCAATAATCTGCTTATGCGGCTCGGGAATTTGCAATTCATTGGTCATGATAAATTCTTTCGCTTTAGTAGACGTCGCGCATATAGCGTTTTTCCGCCCGAAGCTTTTTGATGTAGTCCGCGGCCGCCTCCACCGCAAGGCCACCTCCCACTTCCGCCACCCGATGCAGGGCCAGATCCACATCCTTTGCCATGCGAGAGGCATCGCCGCAGACATAAAAGCAAGCCCCATCCTGCAACCAGGACCACAACTCCGCCGCCTCTTCCTCCATCCGGTGCTGCACGTAAATCTTTCTCTCCTGATCTCGCGAAAAAGCCGTGCTCAACCGGGTGAGATGCCCCTCCTTTTGCCACCCTCCCAAGGCATCGCGATAAAGGAAGTCACTCGCTGCGCGCTGATCTCCAAAGAAAAGCCAGTTACGTCCTTTTGCACCCCGCGCCTGCCGTTCCTCCAGAAAAGCGCGAAAAGGCGCAATGCCTGTTCCGGGACCTACCATGATCACTGGAACATTGCCATCGGATGGCAAACGAAATCCATGGGACGCTTGTACGTAGACCGGCACCGTACCGCCAACTCCAATACGATCCGCCAAAAATGTCGAACATACCCCACCCCGTGAACGTCCATTGACTTCATAACGAACAATACCAACCGTCAGATGCACCTGCCCAGGATGGGCCAGAGGGCTGGAGGAAATGGAATAGAGACGTGGCGCAAGTGTCTTTAATAAGGCACACAACTCTGCCGCCGTGTATCGAACCTTGGAAAATTCCACTAAAAGATCGATCACATCCCGGCCGTAAAGATATTTCTTTAGATCGTCCTCACGTCCCGGTGCTAGTAATTGCGCATGAATTGCCTCACCCGAACGACGGAAAAAATCCTGCACCAGTTCATTCGATATTTTCGTGATATCATAGTGATTCTGTAGTGCCGCCCGAAGCGATGTCTCTCCTCCAACTGACAGCGGTACGGCCTCCTCCCCATCGCAATGCAGGGCACGAATCAATTCATCGACCAGTACTGGGCAATTGCTCGGCATCACTCCCAGCGCATCGCCCACCTCATAGTTCAATCCCGAACCTTCCAACGAGATCTCGACATGCCGCGTCTCCTTACTCGATCCCGCTCCATTGAGCACACAACTCGTCAACAGCTTGGCCGGAAAGGGATTGATCCGGGTGTAACCAGTCGAAACAACAGGCTCCGAATCATCCTTCACGCCCGCAACCGTCGCGGTATTGGCCCCTAGTCCAGCCATCGCCATTTCGAACCACGCAAGCGCCGCCTTCTCATAATCTACGTCGCAATCCACCCGGGGCGACACGCGCCGAGCACCTAATTCCTCCAACCGAGCATCAAACTTTTTTCCCGCCAGACAAAAGGCACTGTAGTTGGTATCCCCCAGCGCCAGCACTGAAAATCGTACTTGGGACAACATCGGCGCTTGATCCGAAGCGAGAAATTCCCAGCACGCTTGCGCGTTGTCGGGCATATCGCCATCACCATATGTACTCGTAATGACCAACAGATTCTTCACTGAATTCCAATCGAGCGTCGCCCCTTCTCCCAATGGCTTCACTTGCGCACCGAATCCTTTTTTCTGAGCGAGTTTTGACAACCGATGAGCCAGCCCCTCCGCCGTTCCCGTCTGACTGCCAAACAAGATGTGCAAGGGCTCCCGCAGAGCTTCCTCCCCTTGAGTCAAATACCTTGCGGTGCCTTGAGTACACGCATAGAGCCCGGCCAGATAGCCGTTAATCCACGCCTTCTGCTCCGGCGTAAATGGAGCATTTTCCGGAATAGTGGGAGGAGCCGTAGGCATATGTTTAAAACTTGACCGTGGATTGCAGGTAAAAGAAATCCGCATCGTCAGGCCCATTGGCACCCGCCTGCGTATCCTTCACATAATCTCCGGCAAAGAAATGACTGTAACCAACCAGAATTCCCAAATTCTTGATCGGGGAATAAGTCGCCGTTATATCCACTTCATTACCCACATAATTACTTGCGCTCATCGCCGCCCCGTTCAGCGGGCGAACTTGAGCCACGCCATTCGCGCGATACCAGGCATCCTGAGTGGTATAGAGCCAGAAGAATTGATGCGCAAAAGTTAGCGTCAAATCTTTCATCGGTTTGATGCTGAAGTTGTAGGAGGGATTATGGATATTCTTCCATGCGAAGAGATCCATATAGCCGTAGAACTTGTGATTGGTTGGATACAAATTCATGAACGTCTGCGAGGAACCATCGCTGGGATTATCGTCCCCGGAAGCCACGTCATATTGAAGTCCAGCACGAGGTTTCCAGTCGCAACTCGTCCAGGTATAGCCCACGGCTCCGTGCGCGGCAAAGGCGCTCAAATTTAGCGCGCTGCCCGTGGGAAAACTAAACGCTCCGCCGGATACCGTTCCATTACGTCCATCCGTTGAGCCGAATTGGTAAGCGCCCTCCGCTTCGTAATCGAAGCCATGCAGTTTTTTGGGATCGCTCGATTTTACGCGACCGCCCACCGTGAACACTTCCTGCTGGACATCGTACGGCAGCGAAGCCGCGCTTGCCGTGTTGGCGACGAAAGGCGGATCACTATAGATGGGGCCATTGCGTGTCTTATCGCGATAGAGGAAATAGGCTTCCGTCGTCTGAAAATCGAGATAGTCCGACTTTGCATAGATGCCGGTAAAAAGATCGTATGGGTCTGAACCATTGAATGCATACTCATCATTATTCGTCTGATTATTCGGCCGAATGGTCACCACGTTGGCCACAAAGGCATCAATGGTCGTCTTGGCTGCCGGGATGTCATAGGTCATTTTCACCGCGTCGAAAGTCCGCCCAAAATTGTTCCAGTCAAAGGCTCCCACCAACCGTTCATCACCATAAATCAGAGTCTGACGACCAATCTTCGTCGACACAGGAAACTCCTTGGGATTGCCGAGTTGGATCCAGGCCTGGCGCAGATTGAAATCATTGTCGCCCTCGGACCCCATGACAAACGGCACATCCGGCCGGTCGGAATCAATCTCGCGAGAATCCTGTCCCTGCACATAGAGCGTCACCCACTCCAGCGGCTTTGCCATCACGCCAACGCGGAAGCGTTGAAGCAGATAGCTATCATCCGTGACGTTATTCACACTGTCATTGAAATCGAAATTGTTATTTCGCAGTTCGAAGCGCATCCGCTCCTCTCCATCAATGATCACCATGCCGTCCGCCAATGTGATCGGATCGCCCCACTTCCACCCCTCACTTTTCTCAACGGCCACCGGTTTGTCCGGAAGGCCTGAGTTGAGGATCGGCGTTGTGATGTCTTTCCCGTCCACGCCCGCAAAAGTCGTCGACCGGAGCAAGCCTAGTACGGCCCAAAGGCAAAGCATTTGTGTTGTTCGATGCATTCTCTTTCCTTGTTTATGACTTGAGTTCAACTGGCTGTGTTTGGTTTTTATCGATACTCCCCAGATTGGTTGGCGGCACTTCGGCCATCGAAACGCGATGCAATTCCATCTGTTTCTTCTCCGGACGGATATGGGCACGTTCTTCGAGAAAACCAATCAACTGCTCACGCAGCTTGTAGTATTCCGGATGTTCCAGCACCGCCTTGCGATCACGAGGACGCGGGAACGGCACCTCCAGAATCTCTCCTACCTCGGCCTCAGGCCCATTGGTCATCATGACGATGCGATCCGAGAGAAAGAGAGCTTCGTCCACATCATGCGTCACCATCAGCGCGGTTTTCCTGTCCTTGCGCCACAGTTCGAGCAGCACCTGCTGCAATTCGAATCGCGTTAACGAATCGAGCATCCCGAAAGGTTCATCCAACAACAGCATCTTTGGGGAGAGCGAGAAAGCCCGGGCAATTCCTACCCGCTGCCGCATGCCTTGCGAAAGTTCCGCCGGTTTCTTGTCGAGCGACTCCCCCAATCCAACCAAAGTAAGGTAGTACTCTGCAATTTGCCGCCGCTCCAATTTCCCTGCCGTATAGAACACCTGATCGACACCAAGCATGACGTTCTCCATCGCCGTCAGCCAGGGGAGAAGGCATGGCGATTGGAAGACAATGCCACGATCCGGGCCGGCCCCGTTGATCTCTTTGCCTCCAATGATGACACCTCCAGACGTCACCTCGCTCAACCCCGCCACCATCGAAAGCACCGTCGATTTTCCGCAACCGGAGTGTCCGATCAAGGAAACAAATTCACCCTTTTTAATCGAAAGATCAAAGTCCCGTACAATTACCGCCGGACCTTTCGGCGTCTCATAGATCTTGGTGAGTTTGGAAAGAAGGACATACTCGCTCATGACGGCACCTCCACCGATTCGCTTTTGATTTCTTTCCGACGCACAGGCCGGCGGCCGAAATGCCATCCCGGAACCCGCATTGACAAATCTTCCGGCTCGATATCCGGCAGGATCAACTTGCGATTAATCACAGTCTTTTGTCTTGCTCCGCTGGTCAGCAAATAATCCAGCACATGATTACGCACCGCCTTGTAACGTGGATCATGATTGATTGTCTTGCGATCCCGAGGCCGCGGTAAATCAATCGCAATACTCGGCCCCAGCGTGGCCCCCGGACCTGCGCTCAGCGGGATGATCCGATCCGCCAACAAAATTCCCTCGTCGGCATCATTCGTAATCAGAACGACCGTTTTCTTATTTTCGCTCCAGATACGCTCGATCTCATCCTGCAACGTCGCCCGGGTGAGCGCGTCCAAGGCGCTGAGCGGTTCATCCAGCAGCAACACCTGCGGATCAATCGCCAAGGCCCGCGCCACCGAAACCCGTTGCCGCATACCACCGGAAAGCTCTCCCGGTTTTTTATCGCGAGCAGGCGTCAGCTTGACCATGGAGATGTATTTTTCGGTCTCCTGCTTCTTGCGCTCGGCGGGCCAGTTCGGAAAAACCTGATCAACCGCAAGATGAATGTTTTCGTAAACGGTCATCCAGGGAAGTAGCGAATAATTTTGAAAAACAATGCTCCGATCGGGACCCGGATCGGTGATCTCCAGGCCATTCATCTTCACGGTTCCCGTATCGGGAGTCACCAAACCCGCCAGCATGGAAATAAGCGTCGTCTTGCCAGCGCCTGAGTAGCCCACGATGGCTACAAATTCCCCGCGTTCGATGGTGAGATTAATATCTCGCAATACCACGTTGCCACCGTAGCTTTTCCCCGCTCCTTCAATTTCGATGAATGCCATAATGGATTCTCCGGCTTGATTTTTACTAAGCGGTTTTGAAGCGCTGCTCCACCAAGCTCATCAATCGGTCAAGCACGAAACCGATAATGCCAATGGTGAGAATACAGAGGATGATGTGTTCATAGATCAGGCTGTTGTATTCCTGCCATAGGAAACCACCCACACCAGGTGCACCGGTCAACATCTCTGCCGCCACGATCACCAGCCATGCAATTCCGAGACTCAGGCGAAATCCGGTGAACATGTAGGGAAGCGCTGCTGGAATGAGAATTTTGAAGAGAGTGCGGCTGCGGGAGAGTTTGAGCACGCGAGCAACGTTGAGGTAGTCCTGCGGAATCGCACGCACACCCATGGCCGTATTCAGTACCGTCGGCCACATGGCACAAATGGCGATGGTGAAAATCGCCGCCGGCTCCGATTTCTGAAAAAGAATCAAACCGAGAGGCAACCAAGCCAGCGGGGAAACCGGACGAAGAACTTGAATCAACGGATCGAGACTTTTCGTAAAGAGCTTCGAGACACCGAGGAGAAATCCCAACGGCGTGCCCACAATCAAGGCCAGCGCATAGCCCTTGACTACCAGCACGAGCGAATACCAGGTGAAACGCAAAATCCCCTGATCCAGCTCTCCACGCTTGGCAAAAGGCTCGAGAATATAAAGCTTGCTCGCCTCCCATGTTTTCAGCGGAGAAGGCAATGATACCCCCTGAATACTGCTGACCATCGCCCAGAGGACAATCACCGTTACGGCGGCAAGAAGGGGCAGGATTACCCAGTCGAATTTGAATTGGTTTTCTTTATTCATAATCGGATTTTCTTCGGCGCTAGCCCTTCAGGTTATTAATCGCAAAGGCCTTGGCATAAGCTTCCGGCTGCGATGGATCAAACGTGACGCCATCGAACAAGGTTTCCGGTTTGTGATCAGCACCCCCATGCGCGTATCCGACCTCCTTCATGGCCTCTTCGTAAAGATCGGGTCGCATCACTTGTTTGCTCACGCCCATATAATCGGGCGCGCCTTCCACCATTCCCCAGCGGCGGAATTGCGAGAGCCACCACACGCCATACTTCAGCTGCGGATAATTGCAGTTCCGCTTGCTGAAGGTCATGTAATAGGTGTCCTCCGTTTTTTTACGACCGTCCCCGTAATCAATCGCGCCCTGCATGCGGCCCAGAATGAGCTCCTTCGGGCAATTGATGTAAGTCGGCTGACTGACGATGCCGCAAGCCTCCGGCCGATTCGCCATCTCATCGAGCCACACGCTGGCTTCATTGAGTGCCTTGAGAACCGCCTTCACCGTCTTCGGATTCTTATCCGCAAACTCCGCGAGAAAGGCGCACACTTTTTCCGGGTGATCCTTCCACATATCCTGCGTGGTCATCGCCGTGAATCCGATGCCGTCGGCAATACTGCGAGCGTTCCACGGCTCTCCCACGCAGAAGCCATCCATCTTGCCGATCTTCATATTGGCCACCATCTGCGGCGGTGGCACGGTGATCAGCGCGACATCTTTGTCCGGGTTAATTCCGCCCGCTCCGAGATAGTAACGCATCCACATCGCATGAGTGCCGGGCGGAAAGGTCATGGCAAACGTCATCGGCGTCCCCTTGGACTTTGCTTCATCGACGAAGGGTTTCAGCGCCTTGGGATTAGCACCGACCTTACCCTTCAGATCCTGCTTCAACGTAATGGCCTGGCCATTGCGATTGAGCAACCACGGCACAATCATGGGTTTCTTTGGCGAACCCAGCAGTCCCATCGTCGAGGCAATCGGCATACCCAGCAGCATGTGCGTCGCCTGCAAATCGCCGTTGGAAAGCGAATCGCGAATCGCAGCCCAACTCGCCCCTTTGCTGATCACCGAATTGATACCGTACTTCTTGAACAAGCCCCGCTCATGAGCGATCGCCAAAGGGGCGCAATCTGTCAGCGCGATCATGCCAAATTTCAGCGTATCCACTTCTGGCGCATCACTCGCGTAAACCGATCCGATCCAGCCTTTCGGCATGCCGCCGAGCAAAGCAGCTGCGCCCAAACCTTTCAGCGAGCGATTCAGAAAGGACCGGCGGGAGATGAGGGTACTAGTAGGAATGGAGGATTTGTTTTTCATGATCGATAGATTCCAGGATTCGTTTTTTGCTAAATAGTCTCCAAGCGGCGTCATAGATATCGCACCGGAATAAATTGGTTTCCTGCGGAGTCGTACTCCAAGCCAGAGGCTCCAGCAACTTGCTCACACGCATTTGATGCAGAATCCAGGCAGCCTTGTCCGCCGTGGGTGCGTTCAATTCGCCTCCAAAGAAAAGATGAAAGGCGCCTTCATCCGAATACTGACCATGTCCACAATCGAACCGCGCTTCAAAACTCCCCTCAATCGCCCGGGCAGGTGCATTTACATAGGCAGGACGAGCCAGAACCCGGATCATCTCCCGCCGATTCCCCGCCTTCTGACACCAGGCACACGCTTCCAAGAGGGCACTCACCAGCGCCACATGCTCGTCATGCCGCGTCGCCGCAAAGTCCGCGCGCACCATCAACACTTTTTCCGGATGCAACGGCGCAAGCCCACTGCTCGTGACAGGACACCAACCTACCCGCGCCTGCACCGCTACCGTGTTCCATGGCTCACCCACACAGTAGCCATCTAGATTTCCGGCTTTCAGATTACTGAACATTTGCGGGGGCGGCACAACCACGATCTGCACGTCGCGATCCGGATCAATGCCCCCCGACTTCAACCACTGCCGCAGCAGGAAATGATGGGACGAATAAGGAAAGACCACCCCAAAAACCAGCGGCTTCTCTTCCCGCCGATGCTGGATCAGCGCACGGAGCGAGGCCACATCGCGAACTCCCAGTGTCCACAACCGATTGGACAGCGTGATTGCGTTTCCTTGTGAATTCAATACGAGCGCCGTCAGACACTCGCACGGAATGGAACCCAATCCCCAAGCCGCGGCAAAGACCATGCCCGCGACCGCCTGCGCGGCGTCCAACTCTCCGTAGATCACCTTGTCGCGAATCGATGCCCAACCGAGCTCGCGACTCAACTCCACACTCAGGCCATACTTGGCAAATAAGCCAAGCTCGCGAGCCACGACCAGAGGAGCGCAATCCACCAGCGGCACAAACCCCACTTTTAGGGTTTTCGCTTTCAACCGGTTTACGGTCTGGAGTTTTTTAATCACGTCGCCAAAAGAGGCAGCGATCATGCCATGCAGTCTTTTTCTATAAATTAATAGGTTGCATATTTTTCATCTTTATCATGAAATTCATTCATATATGAGCGTAACGCTTGATAGCCGTCAGCTTAGAGCCTTCGTCGCCGTCGCGGATCTCGGGAGCTTCACGCTCGCCGGAAGGCATCTTAATCTGACCCAGTCCGCAATCAGCCATGCCATGCAGGCTCTCGAGGAAGATGTGGGCTGTAGACTTTTAGACAGGATGGGTAAATCGGTCTTCGTGACTCAGGCCGGAGAACAGTTCCTTGTCCGGGCTCGGACGATCCTGGATGAAATGGCGGGGGCCCGCTTGGAATTAGGCCAACTCAGCAAATGGGGCACGGGACGTCTGCGGTTGAGCGCGAGTAGTACCGCCTGCGAATACATCCTTCCCGCCGTCCTGCGTGAATTCAAGGAAAGCTTTCCCCGGTGCCACATCAGTATTGACCCCGGGGACTCCCCGGCAGCCATTGAGCTTCTGCATCAGAACCGCGTTGATATCGCCCTTTCGCTCGAGGCCTCCCATGAAGCCCGACTCAAATTTCGTCCTCTTTTCACCGATGAACTCACCTTTATCACCAGTCCATTGCATCCCTGGGCACAGAAGGGCCGCGCCGTTCACCAAGAAATCGGCGCGCAAAATTACATCCTCTACAATAAGACAAGCTCCACCTTCAAATTGATTGAGGAATTTTTCGACAAGGAGGAAATCGTGCTCAAGTCTTTCATTGAATTAGGGAGCATGGTCGCCATCAAGGAGCTCGTGAAGCTCGGCCTTGGAGTTGGCATTCTCGCCCCGTGGATCGCCCGCAAGGAAATCGAACAGGGCGCACTCGTATCCATCCCCCTGCCCGGGAGAAAACTCAAACGCCGATGGGGAATCCTCCACCGGCAGGGACGGCGACTGAGCTTGCCGGAGGAAACCTTTATTGGACTGTGCCAGTCGGTCACGGCAGACATTGAAATCTAACCGGATCACTGGCTCGCAGATCCACCCGGCTTTCCGTAATGAGGCGGCAAAAACTGGATTTTCTCCCAAGGAAATCCCTGCAAAATTTCCCATTCAGCCGCACCCATGAAAATCTTCGGATATGGATTGGGCAAACCCCGTTGAGTCCACGTTTTCGGATTCTGCGCCCGTAGCGTGATGGCACCGGCGCGATCCCAGACCACGAATCCATATTTCTGCGCCGCTCGAGCAATCATTTTACCGACAGGATGCAATGGCAATGCCTCAACATCGACACGCGGATCGAGGCGGAACCGCTGTCCTTGGGGGATGCGATGCGGCAATCCCTCCGGATTCGCTCCATCCGATCGTTGTGCCGGCCAGGAAAAGATACGGGAATCTTCGCAGTCAACGAGAGCAATGCCGATCACATGCTCGATCACGCCGCGCTGGAGTTCCGACGCCGTAAGCTGTCCCCCCAGGAAGGGGAGACTGGTTGCGGTCGCTCCGAAATGATCCGGCCAGATGCCGGGATTCCTGGAGACATTCGACATCTTTCCACCCCAACTCGCTTCCCACTTACCCTCACGTTTGCGGGCATTCCAAAACTCCCACAGAGTGTCGGTTTCAGGTTGATAAATGCACATCTCGGCATCTGTTCCATCCGCCTGGGCCGCGTACTCGGGAATCGGCACCGCCTCCCATTGCGCGGCCAGTTTCGGATTTTTGAAACCCTTATTTTGACTGTCCCACTCCCCGACTTGGATCGTGGGGGTATCCTGCGAAACGATGTACACCGGACAGGCAAAGGCGACCGTATTGATCGCAACCGTATTATAATACTTCTTTTTTTGCCTCAGGAATTCGGCCACGAGATGATCCGAGTCCGGATGTAGCGGTGCCTCCTTGGGGATCGGTTGATACCAAAAGCTGGTGGGAGCAAAGACAGGCGTCGTGCCCACCTCCAGCTTCGATTGGTCTGAGCCGATCTTTTCGACAGCACTCCCTTGCGTCCGGCTTAAAATGAAAAGCGCTAAAAACAAGCCGGCGCGAAATTTCATAGAGATCCTCATAGCTCCCGCAGGTGAGTACAGCGTTCCCCCCATTAGGATGAAAGCCTGAAATTCGCCGCTCACATCGCGACAGCGTCGAAGTCCGCCGCGAGGAGCGCAAACCAGGAGCCGACCGTGGTCACCCTTGTTCTTTTCCACAGTTGCTTTTAGAATCGCCTCATGTCTTCCTCCACATCTCCATCGCCCTCTCAACAGGATATCCTAGAGAGCTATTTTCTCAAAGCAGTCCGCGATATTCTTCGCCCCGCCTCTGGCTTTCTCAAACATCCCTACATCGTTCCAGGAGGCCATTACTTCGACCAATTATGGGATTGGGACAGTTTCTGGGTGGCCAAGGGCTATTTAGCCCTGCTCCAACGTATGGACCAGACGCTCGCACGGGAAGTCATCGCAGCCGCGCAAGGCAGTTGGAAGAATTTCATGGAGAATCAGGCCGAAAACGGAACCATACCGATCCTGATCAAGTCGGACGACCGTGATGTGTTCCACTGCGCGGACGATAACGGCATCGAGCATAATCAAGCCAAGCCCATCCTCGCCCAGCTTGCCTGGGAAATTTCCCAGTCCATTGGCAATTCGGAATGGGTCCGGCCCTATTTTCCCCAACTCCTGAAATTCTATGATCGCTGGTTCAATCGGTACGGCACTCCCGCCGGACTTTTGGTTTGGGGTTCAGACGTGGCGATCGGCGTCGACAATGATCCGACAACCTACGGGCGTCCCGAATTCTCCTCGGCCAATCTCCTGCTGAACTGCTTCTGTTATAAGGATCTCATCACAGGAACCCAATTGGCGCAGGAACTGAACTTGAAGGAAGAAGCGCGAATCCTCAGCGAGCGCGCGGAGTCCCTCAAGATCGCCATCCAAACTGAATGCTGGGATGAGACCGATGGATTTTTCTATACCGTCGATGTGCAATGCCGGGATGCGCGCGACACCTATATTCCGAAGCATATTCCACGCGGCATGGATATGTCGTGGAAAACGCTGCCGTTGAAGATCAAGGTCTTCACCGGATTTCTGCCCATGTGGTGCGGCGTCGCCACGCGAAAGCAAGCCAAACAATTAGTCGAGCGGCACCTGCGCAATGAAAACGAATTCAACACGCCCTCGGGCGTGCCCTCGTTGGCAAAGTGTGAGAAAATGTATGCCCCCGATGTGAAGAGCGGTAATCCCAGCAATTGGTTGGGACCAATCTGGATTTTGCCCAATTACATGATTTATAGCGGATTGAAAGAGTATGGCTTCCATGAAGACGCCTCCCTACTCGCTCAAAAAACCCGGGACTTGCTCCAACGCGATATTGAGCGTAGCGGAACCATCCATGAATATTATCACCCCGACACCGGCTTTTCTGACTTCAATCCCGGATTCCTGAGCTGGAATGTTCTGGCCACGGCGATGACGTAGTCGAAGAAGAGACTGGGGCTTTTAAGCCACACATACCCAACCTCGTCGGGCGGAAGGCAGGCCCTCTACTTTAAGCTCAATCCGTGGAGATATGAGTTATAATAATTCAGATTAATACAATTTTAGACAAAAAAATATCAAGTTGACATTTATTAGGGTTATTATAACCTTATTATGTGTCCGGCGCTTTTACCATCTCTTGCATTCTCGCAGCATGGCGATCTCTGCTCGACCATGAAAGTGAGCTCCCAGCATGGCCTACGCGGGCGCCCGAAAAGCGATGCCCTGCTTTCTCCTTGATTGAGCTTCTGGTGGTAGTAGCGATTATCACAATCTTGACGGCCATTTCCCTGCCTGTAGTAGGGCAAGTTCAAGCGCTTTCAAAATCGGCAACCTGCCAGTCTAATTTGCGTCAGATTGGGGTGGCCCTGGCCTTGTATCGTTCCGAGAACGACGGGGTCATGCCGAAGATCTACGATGCGACCACCACCTATTATTGGTTTCATCAACTCCTCGGGCCATCGTCCGGGGCGAAGGGAGCGGGATATCTGACGTCCCCCAAAGTGTTGTCCTGTCCCGCACAGAAGAATGGACCGATTACGTTTGGAACGATCCCGCCCACTTCGGTCAATTACGGGATGCTGGACGCGATGATTTGGTTTCCAACGGCGCACCGATCCCAAGACGACACGCGTTTATACTCCCGCATCCAAAATTTATCGAATTGGCCTGTCGTGATGGATGCCGACAAAGGCGCGCTTTACAGCCTCGATAATCCTACCGCCACGGCCGCAGGAGATTCACGATTTACCGCGCGTCACCGGAATCTGGCCAACGTTTTGATGGCGGATGGGCATATCGAGATGGCTGCTTATGGGGATATGCGGTGGAAGCAGCAGGCTCTAAACGACCTGATCAAATGAATCCCAGATACGAACAAAATCGGCAAATCCGGAGTTACATTGGACGATTGGTTCTGATCTTCCTGTGGATGGGATGGATGCCCGGATTGGGCGCTGAATCGCGTCCGAGTTACGAGATTGTCATCACTCCAAATGTGGCATCCGGAATAGCCTTCGTGGGTGAAGTCGTTGACTACCAGATCACCGTGCAAAATAGGATGGAGCCAAAAAGGGACGCCGAACTGATCGTTTCCATTCAGGCACCCGGCCAAGAAGCGCGTCTGGAACGCTGGAACCTCTCGCTGGAAAGCGGGGGCAAGATCGAGAAGACGCTGTCCCTCCCAACGACTTCGCGCGGCTATTGGAGCCTGCTCGTCACCCTGCGAAGCGATGGCCGCCTACTGGCGCGTCGGGAGAGCGCGCTCGCTGTGGTGGAGAAACTACCGAACTACGGCCGAATGGATGCCCGGAGTTTCTTCGGCACCATGTTCAACCGCGATCCGGAGGCAGCGCAACGCATCGGGATTAAATGTGAACGGCAGCAAGCCGTCTGGGAATGGCTTTCTCCCGCAGAGAGTGCCTACACGTGGGAAAAGCTCGATGCACGTGTTACCGAACTGCGAAAGCATGGGATTGGCGTGGTTCTGGTGATTCGTCCCGAGATCCCTCCGAAATGGGCGAAGTGGAAATCGGTGGAAGAACTGTCAAAGCCGGAACTTCTCCCCTACTTTCAAAAGTTCACAAAGGATGTAGTGGAGCGTTACCGTGGTCAGGTGGCAGCCATCGAAGTGGTCAATGAGCCGGACCTCGAATGTGCACGGAAAGCCAGTGGAAAAGTTCCGATCCCCCACATCTACGCCATCCTGCTGAAGACAGCCTACGAGACAATCAAGGGCATCGCGCCCGAGTTGCCAGTCATCGGCTTGGACGTGAGTGGTGTGGATTTCCCCCATCTGGGTTTTAGCCAGGCGACCCTGGCCGAAGTTCCTGCAGCCATGAATATCATGGGCGGACACCCCTACACGGGGTCACGCTATTTGGGTTCCGATGCGAAAGCGGAATCGCCCGATGCGATCCAGACGGCGGGACGATTCGCCGCCATGGCCGAGTTGATGAAAAAGCATGGACTCAAGCCCCGCATCTGGTCGACGGAATTTGGCTGGGGGCTGCATAAGGACGAGCCCTTGACCTCCCCGTCCACGGAACTGCTGGCGGCCTATCTGGCACAAGCCATGGCCATGGCCAGGTCTGTTCCCGAAGTGGAGAAGCTATTTTGGTTCTCGATGTTTTTTCCCGGCTATGAGGGAGGCTTTACCTATGGAATGTTTCACGGCAATCCTCCGAACTCCTATCCAACACCGGGAGCTGCAGCGTATGCAACATGCGCCCGTTTTCTGGATGATGTTCGCTTTGTTCGCGCTTTTCCGCTGGGAGATTTTGGCAAGGTTTTGCGCTTTGCCGACCAGCGCAATGGCGAAGGCATCTTTCTCCTTTGGTTGAGTGAACCGAAGTCTGTAGGTGGCGAAATTCTAATGGCATTGACTGAAAAGAATTTAAACATCCTCGAAATCAACGACGGTTATGGCCGCGCAATTACTGGCGACTGGGTTGTGCGCGCTTTGCCCTTGTATGTCCGGGTTGCGGGTATCGAAGCGGACCGTCTCGAGAAAGCCATTCGATCGGCTCCGCAGCAAGCGCGGGAAACCCTTTTAATCGAGCATGCCTACCTCACGGATGTCAGCCTCTTGAATGTCGATGTGGTCAACAACAGCGGGGAATCCTGTTCGGTTAAACTCTTTCCCAAAGATAAACCAGATCTCGCCAAATCGCGCAAACTGCCGATGGGATCTTCCATGGTGACACTGTCCTTAAGTGCGCCGCTGGCGGGCAAGGGAGAAATTCCACTGGAGCTTTTGCAGGAAGCCAGCGGGAAAAAAATCACCTTCCTGTACACTTATGATTTAACCCCCATTGCCAAGCTGGCTCCGGTGAAAATCGATGGTCGCTTGGACGAAATCACCGGGCTCAAGTCGCTCGTCCTGGAGAATCGCGAGGCGGTCTCGCCGCACGATCCGGGCGTGGACTGGAACGGACCCAAAGACCTTTCCATGGAAGTGTGGACCGGCTGGACCCTGGAAGGTCTCTATCTGGCAGTGAAAGTCACAGACGATATCGCCACCGAGGCAAGCACCAAGGAGGCTCAATTCTGGCAAAAGGATTCGCTCCAGATTGGCTGGGATATGGGCAGCCGCGCCGACTCTGGGTACGACAGCCGGTGCGTGGAACTGGGAGTCTTTCGCACGGCTACCGGCACAGGCGTTTACCAGACCTATCCAGATTCACGCGCGCGTGATGACGTGGCTGTCAGCAGTCGACGCGAAGAGGGCGTGACAATTTACGAAATGTCAGTCCCCTGGTCGGCGCTCAATTTCCCCGATGCCGCCAATGGCCGTGTCTTTCGGATGAACCTCATTGCCAATGATAATGATGGTCGCGGACGCAAATGCTGGATCGGGCTCACTCCCGGCATCGGCGAGGGCAAACGTCCCGCCGCTTTCCGGCAGTGGGTTCTCGCACCCTCCAGCTCCTCTCCTTTTACCCTGACGAAAACTCCTCCCGAGGCGACCCGAGGAGCTGGTGGCACGCAATCAAGGGCCGCTCAATCTTCACCATAATGAAAATGAAAAACATGAGAAAACTAATCATCGGACTGGCAGCGGTCGCGCTTTCAGCATGTGGCGTGCTTCGCGCCGAGGTCATCACCCTGGAGGACTTTTCGGGAGTCACGGACGGCACCGCGCTTCCAAGCGTGCCGGGATGGAGCTTGCAGTCAGGCACGACGAACGCCACCGTTTCCTCCACCGCAGGCTATAGCGGCGCCGGAGCAACGATGAACAATGTCAGTCTCTACCGCTACACGATTCCAACCGAAGACAGAATGACAGCTGGCGGCACCACCATCAGCGGCTACAGCGTCAAATTACAATTAGGCAGCGTCAACAGCTATCAGCAAGCCCAGATCCTGGCGGGGAAGAACGATGGGGTCAACGGTCTCGCCGTGGTTTTCGATGGCGGCACTTCGGATGCGAACACGGACAATGCAATCAAGATTTCATCGGGAGGCACCGGCTGGGGCAGCATCACCTATACGACGATGAATCTGAACTGGAAGGCCAACGATTGGTATCAGGTGGACTTCTCCAATATCTCCCTTGTTTCCAGTGGATACGGCTCGGCCGTGACAGGCTATGTCACGATTACAGACCTCACCACGTCGACAATCTTGCTGAGCAATCAACTCGTCACGGGCTTTGGTAATTCCGGCACCTTTAACACCATTGACAGTCTGCTCGTGGGGAACAAAGCAACTTCCCGACAAATCAATTTCGATGATCTGTCCGCGCTGGCCGTGCCCGAACCAGGCGCATTGTCGCTTGTCGGACTAACTCTCTTGAGCATTCCCCTTTTGCGTCGCCGAATCCGAATTTCGTAAATACCTTGCCCCTGCCTCTATGAAAATGAACTCTTCTCTACGCCTCCCAGTAATGATGCTCTGGGCCCTGCAGTCCATGATCCTCCCGGGTACGGCGGAATGGCAGGAAGTCTTTTCCGGAGCGGCTCAGGATGCGGACCTTAAAACCGTGGAGAACTGGACGGTGCATCAGGGCGATGGGCAGGGCGGCAAAGTGAAGTTGGCCGCGGGATATTCAGGCCTTGGGGCGAGGATCGAATTAAATGAACAGTACCGCTGCCAGATTCCCGAGAATCAGGCGCTGATCCTGGAGGAAAAAGCGACAGGCGAATTCCGCCTTAAGCTGCGCATCATGGCGCCGAATGATGGCTACGTCATGACTCAAGTCCTGATTGGCTCCAATGATGGAGTGCATGGAGTCGCTGTTCGTTTTAATGGAGGCCATCGCGATGGATCGGCAGATAATTTCATCCAGGTTTCCAATGGTGGCGCGAGTTGGGGAAAGATTTCCTTCGACGACATGAAAAAAGCCACATGGAAGAAGGAAACGTGGTATGAGATTGTGATCTCGGATCTCTCCCGCGATCCGCATTCCGCGACCATTGAAGGCAAGCTGACGATCCGTGAAGCCGGGGATGCCCCGGATGTAGTGATAGAGTCGGCACCGATCCGGTCCTTTGGCACCACCGTTAAATTCACCAAGGTGAATGTCGTGGTGGTGGGAAACTGCGGAACAGCTCGTGCTTTTGATGTGGATGATATTTCCTTAAAATGATCGAAGGACCAAGTGCAGCGATGCTCACGGTAACGGATTGAAAAAATGAACAGACCAACACTCAAGGATATAGCCGCCGAACTGGGCGTAACGACGATGACCGTTTCCAAGTCGCTTCGCGGCATCGGCCGTATTAGCGAGGAAACACGACGGCTGGTGCGTCGCAAGGCGGAAGAGATCGGTTATTTCTCATCGAAGGATCGTCTCTTTCCTCCCTTCGTGAAAGCATTTAGCGGCTCGGACAACAAGCTGTCTTTACTCTGCCCCACGGTCGGCTCCCTTGATCGCGGTGACGTGGTGCCTTATCGCAATGACATGATGACCGGCCTGAATCGCAGTCTGGCTAAAATGGAGGGAACCGCTGTAGCCGGCTCTTTTGCGACCCTCGATGAAATGCTCGCCTTTCTGAACAAGGAGCATTTTCACGGCGTGGCGCTGAGCGAACCGTATCCAACCCGATGGCTCAATGCGATGCGCAAATCGGCCCCCGTGATCTATACAATTGGGCATGACTTTCAAACCGGCGTGGATTCGGTTTACTTCAACGAAGCACGCGCGACGGCCTTGGCCGTCAACAAACTGAGGACGGCAGGACATCGCAATATCGCCTGGCTCGGAATTCTGGATCGGCATGCGCCCTTTCTTTTGCCGGACGAGGAATTTAGCGACGAGGATACGGCGGATTGGTTATCCCACTCCGGACACGGAATGCGTTACGCGTCCTGGCTCTATCTGGCCAATCAACACCCGGACTTGGCAAACTGGCCGGTCTGCCTGATTGAGCGGGATTGGACCACCACCTCCCTCAGCGAGGCGGTCCGGCAGGGATGCCGGAAGATTCTCGAGACGAGACCCCAGCCCACGGCCATTGTATGCGCGTCCAATTCGATCGCCCGCGAATTGATTGCGCAACTGGAGGAGACCGGCCTGCATATTCCAAAGGACATCAGCATCGTTTCCTACGGCGTCGAAGAGGAAGGGCTGACCCAGGACGGCCATGCCCTCTCCGGATTGGTCATGCCGATGGACAAAGTGGGTGGATTGGTTCCAGAGGTTGTCCAACGACGCATCGCCTACCCGGAAGGATTGCCCATCAGCATTCAACTCGATGCTTCGTGGAACCCCGGCGAAACGGTTCGCTCCTTGTCTTTTTAATTTATGAAAACGCTGCCTGCCACCCGCCAACACGCCCGCGAAACAACCCCGCGCCCTTATCAAACAGGAATTCTTCAACGCCATCCCAAGAATCCCATTATCGCGCCAGGCGACATGCCGGTTCCATGCTCCTCCGTGTTTAACTGTGGAGCAACCCGATTTGAAGACCGCGTCCTGCTGCTCCTGCGCGTGGAAGACATGGCCCGGGATAACGCCTTCCATGTGGCCACGAGCAAAGATGGAGTGAACTTTGAAATTCAACCGGAGCCCATTGATTACCCGCTACGCGATACGGAAAGCCGCTTTTTGGAAAACCGTTTCGACATGCGAATCACGCAACTGGAAGGCCATTACTATGTCACCCATGCCAGTTGGCTAGGCGGTTATGGCAGTTGCATCGGTACCGCACTGACAAAGGATTTTCGCTCCTTCGAACCCGTGGGCGAACTCTCCGTCCCCTCAAATCGCAATGCCGCCCTGTTCCCGGAAAAGATTCAAGGCCGTTACGCACGGCTGGAACGCCCCCAGAACATCGATGGCGGCGGACGCATCTGGGTCAGTTATTCCCCGGACCTGCTGCACTGGGGGCAGTCCCGTCCCGTGATTTTGCCAGACACCCCATGGAGCCGCTGCAAGGTGGGCGCGGGCGCGATCCCGATCAAGACCGAACAAGGCTGGCTGTGCGTGTATCATGCAACGGCGAAGAATTGCGCGACTGAGAATTATTATCTCGGCGCCATGCTGCTTGATCTCCAGCAACCGGACCGCGTCGTAGCCGCTCCACGCCAGTTTATCCTCCAGCCCGAGACCCCTTATGAGTGCATGGGGCAAGTGCCGAACGTGGTTTTCACCAATGGAGCCGTCGTGATGCCCGATGGCACGTTGAATATCTATTACGGCGGTGCGGACACGAGGATATGTCTCGCACAGGTTTCCGTGGATACCTTAGTCGAGCACTGCCTGACTGAGCGCTAGGTGGAAGCCCGTTTGACGCCGTCACTTCCCCCCTAACGCATCGGGTGGGGATACTCCGCAAATATGAGACTGTAGAAATGAGCTTGATTCCTTCATTTAAGATAACTAAGTTATTTTAATGAGGCGCTCTCTTTCCGCGATTCGCCGTGTCTGGCTGCTGTTGAGTTTGGTGCCGGTCTCATTACTCGTGGGAAGATTGGCAGCGAATGCCCAGCTCACTCTCTTTTCCGATACATTTGAGAATGGAATTGTCGTCGACAGTGAGACCTGTACCGCCTTTTGGATTCCGACGACCACTACCACCGTATCTTCGGTAGTGGAATCGGGAGGCAAGCTGACGATGACCGCTGGAGGCCCCACGAGTGGCAATGGAAGCCTCGGAGCCCGCTTGTTCTCGAGTCCAGTGAAGCAGGATTATAATTTTTTCCAGAGAAAACTGCGCTTTTCCACGGATGTTTCCATAACGGGACAATATGGATTGTTCCGGTTTGCCCTGACCGGTTCCGCCTCGGGAACGACGGTGACCAACTATGTGGCCGAGGATGCACTCGTAGTCACGATTGATCCGTATAATAACGTGAAGCTCGCGGGGAAACAGGATCGCTCGCAAACCGTGGTTGAGAACGTGACCAAGCTGGTCACCATGAATCCGGGGTCAACGGTGACGGGGTTTGATCTGACCTTGGATGCAACGGACTATACGTTCGTGGTCCGCTTTACCGGTGGAACGGGCAGCCAAAGCTTCAGCGGCAAGCATAGGCTGATCGCTGCGCAATGGGGTATAGACGGAAAGACCGCTTTTCAACTCGAAACCATGCGAACATCGGATTCCTCGACGGGTGCGGGCGTCACGGCGGTAACTATCCTGGACAATTTTTTGGTGACGAGCCTTGCACCGCAATTGGTCGGATTCGAGGACTCCTTTTCGAATAGCACGATAGCAAATGCAGATTGGGATACCAGCATCTGGACGACCGTGCCCTCTGCAACGGGATCGATCACCGAGACCGCCGGCCAGCTTGTGGAGACGGTGGCAACCGCGACAACCAATTCTTATGCCGTCGGCAGTGCCTATACCACACTGCAGCCGCGGTTTAATTTTTTTGATCATCAATTACGGCTCAGCGCGACGATGATGCAGACGGCTTCCCAGGCGTGGATAGTCTCGGGGCGCATGGGGTTTACCTCGACGGCCACCAAGTCCAACAGCGCGGCGGATGCGCTGGTATTGGAAGTCGAGCAACTGGATAGTCGGCTTCTGCTGGCAACCCGACTGGACAAGCCGGGGTATAATTCCATCGATCCCAACGGAAACACCTATCCACTCGGCGTCACAGGATTGTTGGGCTATGTTGCCAGCAGCACCCTGTACAATAATTTCGAGATGATTGTTAATGCCAAACGGTTTCGACTGGCCGGATACAACGACAATGCCAGCCTGGGCTTGTTTCGCTTCACTGGTTCGCATGGATTGGATCGAGCGAAGTGGGGTAGCACCGGAGACTCCTCTCTTTTTCTGGAAGCAACCCGCAATGCCACGACCTCGCCGGAGATTTCAACGGTTTCCTGGGACAATGTACGTGTCGAAAATGACAGCACCCGGCTCCTGGATGAGCCCTCCCACGCTTTCACGGCCACCTACATCGATCAGTATTCACGGACAATAACAGGCAGCTATCGAATCTGGCTGCCTTCGACGGAGCCGGTTATCCGCGGCATTATTTTTATCGGTCCCGGAGACGGAGGCG
The DNA here is from genome assembly GCA_017849585.1 of Verrucomicrobium sp. GTDB lineage: Bacteria > Verrucomicrobiota > Verrucomicrobiia > Methylacidiphilales > UBA1321 > UBA1321. The sequence continues at coordinate 43,675 of JAFIGT010000039.1, read as the reverse complement.
ACGGACGCATCACGACAAATAACGCCCTCTGGCAGGAAACCGCCCGCGTGCTGGGGTTTGGCCTCATCGGCTATAGCGATAGCTCTCGTATGAACCTCACAGCCGGAGACAAACCCGCATTGATCCAGACGGCCGTTCAAACGGTACTGAATGCGGCCGCCAGCGTTACTGGTCATCCTGAAATTTCTAATGCGCCGTTGTGTGCCACCGGCAATTCCCGGGGTGCTTTTGACTCCTGCTATCTGGCCCGCAACTGGCCCAGTCGCGTCATCACGGTGACGCCCAGTTGCGGCGGCGAATGGAACAACTTTACAATGACTCCGGATATCCAGAAAGTGCCTGTTCTTTTCATGCCGGGTTCCGATGATGGGAATGCCATGACTTGGGCGACTCTCATGCAAACGATGTTTTCCTGGTGGCGCAATCAAAATGGCAGAGCTGCCTATGCCGTGAATTGGAATGTGGCGCATACCTCGGCGGGCAATCAGGGAGATGAAGCCAAATCTCTCTGGATGCGCGAGATTGTGAATCAACGCTACCCGCGCCCAATGACTCCATCGCTCAAGACAGGAGCATTACCCACCCTGCTGGATGTCAATGACTCAAGCGCGTGGTTGGGCGAGCGAGCGACGTTCAATGCCTCGAACGTCCCGGTGACGACCCGACCATTTGCCTACGTGGCCCCCGTGGCGAGTTACTCCGGCACCGTGACTAATTCATCCTGGCTGCCAAGCGAAACAATGGCCCGCGCGTATCGCGCGATGACCTCAACTGACCTGATCAAACGCGAGGCCGTGCCCACCCAGTCCCCAGTACGCATTGTCTCTCCGTCGCAATATGCCGAGTTCCTGCGCCCGGTGATGGTCGGCGACTCGGTGACAATTGAGATTGATCCGCGCGATTTTGATAATACCAACGCACTGGCTTCCGTGGATTTTTACGATGGCGAGACCTGGCTGGGCGCAGATACCTCCGGACCCAACTGGCAATGGCAATTTACCCCAACCACCACCGGAGCCCATTCGTTCTCAGTCGTGGCGACAGACGTGCTAGGTAATAAGCGTGACGCCTTCCGGGTGCTTTATGTTATTCCCACCGATTTTCCCCCTGTGGCCCGATCGCTCTATTTTAGCCTCAATCCCGGCACCACCAAAACAGGGACACTCTCCGGTGTTGATCCTGAGGGCAACGCAATCACAGCCTATACGATCACGACGCACCCGGCTCACGGTTCCCTTACGGTGAATGCCAGCACCGGCGCCTACACCTACACGGCCCATTCCATTTACAGTGGAAAAGATACGTTCACCTACACCGTGACGGACGGCGTGCTGACCAGCCCCACCGCTACAGCTTCCATCGAAGTGACCGGGCCGCAGGTGGGCAACATTTCCACGGTTACCGCCCAGCCAGGCTCCAGCGAGGGAAGAATCACCCTGAACTGGAGCGCCGCCACCAATGCCGAGTATTACAAGATTGAACGCTCCACGGCATCCACTAGCGGCTTTGTCCAGATCGCCACCGTCAACGCCCCGTCTTTGACTTACACAGACGCCAATCTCACGATGACTCAAACTTACTTTTATCGAGTCCAAGCCATCTATCAGGGAACCGAATCCTCCTACAGCGCGGTAGTTTCGTCCCTGCCCAACAATCCGTACAGTGCCATCGGCAAAACAGCTTCCATCGTCGCAGCGACTGGAAGCAGCGTTGGTTCAGTTACGATCACATGGAGCGCCACGACCAACGCCACGGCTTATCGGGTAGACTACGCCAACACCACCAGCGGTCCCTTCTCCCTGATTGATCATATTTCGGCACCAGCACTGTCGACGACACTCAACAACCTCCCCGTAGGAGCGGTTCTCTACTTTCGTGTCACTCCCTACAATCCCGCCTACACGGGATCATCCAGCGATCTCGCTTCTGCTGCGCCCTTTTTCCCATCCACAATGGAGAGCTGGCGCTATCTCAATTTTGGAAGCACGACAGTGCCCGGAGTCACCGGCGACCTCGACACCCCCTACGATCAAAATACCAATCTAATGCGTTACGCGCTGGGATTCGACTATTTCAACGATAGTGGAGATTTCATCGCACTCCGGCCCACCGACATGCCGTATGTCCAGGAGCAATCCATTAACGGTTCGCGTTACCTCACTTGTACTTTTATCCACAACAAAAATGCGAGCGACCTGACAGTCAAAGTCCAGGTGGCCAATGAGCCAGATGGTCCGTGGATCGACATCGATCCCTTCCAGACGGCCAATCAAATTGGAGTGATGGACAACATGCCCTCGACAGGACAGGAAACCATCGTCGTAAAAGATAGCCAACCCATCTCCAGCTCTGCCAAGCGCTTCATGCGCATCCGCGTGTACCGGTAGGCGCAGAGCCTCCCTGCAGCAGGGCCCCCTGCGGCTCGATCTACGGTCGTAGCCGCTTTTTACTCGACCGACATCCCTTGACAATACGGGACCAGCATCGCGACACGAGCGAGTCACAATGTATCTTCTATTTAAAATATATTGATAGCGTTTAAATAATCTATTATTCTAACTTTATTATAATAATTGCGACTGGCCGCCGTCCTAAGCCAATCCATCACCACGAAAGAAATCATCCTCTATGAAAAAAAACTCGGGGCGTATCTGTTTGCTGCACATACTGGTTGTCGTATGGATCGGATTGAATCAATTGTCCGCTCAATATCTGGCGGGGCCGTTTGATTTTTCTTCGACAAGTCAATACACGTCGAATTTTTTTGAAACCTACAATGGCAGCTCGCTCACGGTCAGCTCCGGTGCGCTGTGCCATACAGGAACGGGGGCGGCCGAGTGCGTCTATGATACGGTTCCTGATGGCACGGCAACCAATGCCGCCTTCGCGAGCGTTTGCGCGACAACGCGGTTCGTGCTGCAGGCCGACGGAGACTCGATCGGCATTCGCTTCGGCAATCTCGGCAATCGCTCCGGTCAGGCGAATTTGGCGCTTTTCAACATCAACACGAACTCAACCTCGGATGAGATAATCCGCTTTTTTACGTCTGGCGTGATGTCTACAGGCTCCGCTGGAACGCAGTTTGGCAGCACAAAGACATTGAGTGGCGGCGGATTCGTTTCCGGACAGACCTATTGCGCGACGCTGGTGCTCAGCCCACTCGGCTCCAGTGGAGGCTTGGCAACGCTGATCATTACCGATCCGGCCGCGGTAACGCCGGCCTTTATGGCAACGAGCTACTATTCCGGCCTTGGAGGGACGACGGGAGAAGTGGGGTTTCGTTCGTACAAAAATATCTCAGGCACTGCACGGTTTGATGATGTGGCGATACGGACACCGCTGGAGCTGACAGTACAGGAGGCGAGCACCAGCACCGCAACGCTGTCATGGCCGGCCTGTCCCGGCGCAACCCAATACAAGCTCTACCGCAACGGTGCCTGGCTGGGTGTCACGACGTACTTAACGTACAGAGACAGCGGTCCGCTGGATATGTACAAATCATACGAATACCTAGTCATTGCCTTGGATGCCAATGGCAAGGTGCTCAATGCCAGTCCGACGACGGTCTTTGCCTATCGCCGGTTTCCCTTTGTCCTTCCCTGGGATGATGCGTCGACTGGCACGGCGGCTGATGCAAGCGGCCTGTCAACCGGTCCCGCCAATCAAACGGTCACGGTGAGCGGTGGCCATTTCAGCGCTGGCGGGCAGCGGATCCGATTCTTTGGAGTCAATCTTGTGGCGCGGAGTTGTTTTCCTCCGCACGACGATCCGGTGCTGGGAGACATGGCCGAAAAAATGGCGGCGCACCTGACGAAACTCGGAGTCAATTGCGTCCGGCTGCACGCGATTGACCGACCTGCCCCGGACGGGGTGCTTGCCTCGGGGCGCTCGACACTGGACGCCACCCAAATGGACAAGCTCGATTACCTTGTTTCGCGACTCAAGGCGCATGGGATCTATGTTAACCTGAATCTGAACGTTTACTTTGGCAGTAATGATGACAGCTTCGGATTGTTGCCCGGCGTCAGTCTTTACAATGCGGGCATGATTCAGCTGCAGAAGGATTTCGCGCAGGCGCTATTGACTCATACCAATCCCTATACCGGATTGACCTATGCCAATGATCCGGTGGTAGCTCTCATCGAAATTCATAACGAGGACGGCTTGATTCACAGTTGGCGCAATGGCCGGTTCGACACGGGAACCAGTTTGGCAGTTACCCACCTCGATGAACTCAAGTCACAATGGAACAGCTGGCTGTCGTCCAAATACACCAATACCACTTCGGTTTCAGCGGCGTGGGCCGCTTCAAGCGGACAGTCGTATGGCACGGCTCTCACGACGAATGGAACCTTCAGCGGCACGGTCGCTCCATGGTCCGTCAGTATCGTTGCACCCGCTGCGGGAACTTACTCCCTGGTGGAGGGCGGCTCCCCGGATGGCTCCAGCAGAGCGCTCCGCATTTCAGTCACCACGGCTGACATCACTTATCCTTACCATGTGGAGTTTCACTATTCTCCCGTCGTGGGATCTACCATTACGCCGATTCAATATACGGTGAAATTCTGGGCCAAAGCGTCTTCACAGCGGACCATTCACGCCGGGTTTCAACAATACGGCACTCCGTGGAACATGCTGGGAAATAGTGATATCACCATTACAGCGGACTGGCGGCAGTACACGTTGGTCATCCCAGTGACCGCCAGCAGTAGCAATGCCCGCTTTGTCATCACCAATCTGGCCAAGCAGACGGGCGATATCTGGTTTGCAAATATGTCCGTGCAATCAGGCAACTCCCTGCTCGGTGCACGTTCGGCCTGGGCAGAGGGCGGATATGCGGCTGAGCTGGCCACCAACGGCACGTTCTCTGGCTCCCTCTCACCGTGGACGTTGTCGACAACCAACACGGCGTTGGCAACCCAGACCTGCCTCGTGAACGGCGCTCCGGATGGTTTGAGCAATGCGCTCAAGATCACCACCACGGCGACGGCCTCCACAGATATTTGGAATGGTGTACAGTTGCTGCAAGCGTTGTCCGGCGTCACCGCGTACAAGGACCAGCCATACACCGTCAGCTTTCAAGCCAAGGCAGATTCAGCCCGCAGCATGTGCATCTACCTGCAGAAAAATCAGTCCGACTGGGCAGCCTTGGGCAGCGGATCGGTGAACCTCACCACGGACTGGAAAACCTACTCCGTCCTCCTGGGATGTAATCTGGATTACGCCAATGTACGTCTGGCTCTAGGGGGATTAGGGGCGCAGCTAGGCTCGGTCTATCTGGCCAACATCTCTCTCAAATCCTACACACCGGGCATCGGCCTGCCAGCGGGGGAAACCCTCGGCAGTATCAATATCCTGGAAAAGCAAAGCTACGACAGCCGTAGTCGCGCCGCACAGCAGGACTGGATGGCCTTCCTGTGGCAGAAGGAGAGCACCTATTGGTCGACGATGAAGATCTATCTCAAGACGACCCTTGGAGCCAAGGGGTTGCTAATCGGAACTCAAACCGCATACAGCCCCGTCATGCTGAGCGCGGATATGGATGTAATCGATGAGCACGCTTACTGGCAGCATCCCGTCTTTCCCGGCACCGGTTGGGATACCAATAACTGGTACATTAAAAATCAGACCATGGCCGGCGACGGAAGTGGCGGCGCTCTCGGCAAGGCATCCATGTCGCGGATTCAGGGAAAACCCTTCGTCTGCACGGAATACAACGAATGCGCGCCGATTACTTATGGCGGCGAGACGCTCCTGCTGGCCGCCTCCTATGCAGCATTGCAGGACTGGGACGGGCTCTTTCTCTACAACTACGAAAACGGATATAATAATCAGGAAGAATCCGCCGCCAAACAGTTGTACGGGAAAAACTACTTCCAGTCTGCCCAACAGCCAGCGAAACTGGTGTCCATGCCGGTGGCGGCGACAATATTGCGTCAAGCCCGCGTGAGCGCAGCGAGCACACCGGCAACAGCCAGCGTGACCCAAAACCAGGCGACCTCCCTGACCGCTCGAATGGCATTGGGAGCATCCAGCTTCGGCATCTCGCCGTTAACGGCCATGCAATGGCCCGTCGGGATGAAAATCGCCAGCACCTACAGCTTGGTTTCCGCTCCCTATATGCCAGCGGCAACAACCGAATGGTTGAGTTCCACGGGCGAGCTAACCTGGGACACGACCGACCGACTGGTGCTGGTCAATACGGCACAGGTCAAGTCGATCCTTGGCAAAGTCAATGGCCAAAGTTTCATCTTTGCCGATGGAGTGGAGATCGCTCCAGGAGCGACCATGCAGGCAGGTGACTGGTGTACCATCTCCATGGTAACGCGGGATGGGTCCAACTTCCAATCCGCCGGAAAATTGCTCATCACAGCAACCGGCTATGTGGATAATCACAATATGCTCTGGGTTACCGGACAGGGACCGTTGGATGCAACGTCAAGTGTAGCCTCGAACTGGGGACAGGCTCCTTCGCTCGTGGAGGGGATAGATGCCGAGATCACATTGCCGGTGGCCGCCTCACGCGTCAGCGTCTGGTCTCTGGACCCGCAGGGACAACATCTGCGAGCGATCTCCGTAACGGGGGATACCAGCAGCGCCAAGTTCTCCCTCGCCCGCTCCTGTCTGACGGCATGGTACGAGGTGATTATCGCTCCGTGAGTTCACACCCCCGCGATCATCACGAATAGTCCCCCAAGGGGATGAAGCACCTAGATCCCTTCTCTGCCGTGGCAACTCAAGCTGCGGCAGAGAAGGGGGAATGCGAATAGCATTTGACTTTTTGCTTTTTATTAACTAAGTTAGTTTATTATGATTTCGCTTCTCCGTTGCACGCTTGCCGCACTCCTTTCCCTCACTGCCGTGTCTTATGGTAACGAGTCCGCGAAGGAATTTGATCTCCGACCGGGGGCCATTGAGTTCAGTGGCGAAAAGAAAGTAAACAAGATCACACTGGGCGATTCAGACATCCTGATTGGAAACTGCGAAGTGGTCGGCGATCTGGCAGGCAGCACAAAACCGGCCTATCAAAAATGGGGAACTGCCGCTGAAATAACCACGGACGACACTGCATGGACGATCACCAGCACCATCACTGCTGATGACAAGTCCGGCGGCGATGAACTCATCAAGGCCGTAGTCGCCTACAAAAAGACTGAAGCGGGACAGTTCGATTTGAATGTGGAAGCCACCTACTTAAAGACGGCCGATTGGAAGCTGCCAGCTTACTATTTCCTGACGCTCCCGATCAAAACCTACGAAGGTGGAACCTTAACGGGCGAAGGGAGTTCCGCAGGCGGCAGCAAGTCCTTTCAAATTGAGGCAACACCGTCGGCCTTAAATGGTAATATTTTCCGTAAGATTACCCTGACGAAAGGCGATATACGAATTACGATTGAATCAGCCGATTTGAGCAAACTCCGCGTCATGGATGGCCGCGCTTGGGGAGACAAGAATCTTCGCATCGATATCTTTGCGAGTCGGAAATGGTCTGCCATACAGCATATTGAAAGCGGAGAGAAAGATATTTTTGGCGCCCGGATTACACTGCAACGCATCAAAAAGTGAGTCTTCCAATGCATTGTCCCACTGCGAGGATAAGGGCCTTTAGTCTGATCGAACTGCTCGTGGTCATCTCGATTATTGCAGTCCTGTCGGCGCTTTGCCTCCCGGCAATCAATCGCGCCCTGATTTCATCCAAAACAGCGATTTGCGCCAGCAACTTGCGCCAGATTTCTTGCGGTCTGAATCTATACGCCATAGAGAATGAGGGATACTATCCCCTCGCCGTCAAGCAGGGGTCCACCGGTCAGGAATACACCTGGTCATATGCAATCTGGACATACGTGGGATATACTGGAAAGGATTTCAACTACCCCGAGAACGATCTGCAGGGCAACACAGGGCGAGATAAAAATATTTTTCATTGCCCGGTCACCAAAAAATACCGCGTGAAAACCCTCAACACGATACGGATGCCATCCGCTTCTGGGTCAGCCTGGAACCTCTTTTCCTATGCGATGAACAATGCTCCGAACTATGTGAATAGCGGCAGTCCCTATACAGCCATACGCACGACGCAGATTGCCAACCCCAGCAAGACCGCGCTGATTTTGGAGCAGGATGAGAATCCTGGAAACCAGTTCGTCTTTCTTTCCTACTACGGATTAGTGCCGCACAACAAAACCAGCAATGTCCTGTATGGGGATGGACATGTCGCGCAGCTCCGCGCCGAGGAATTTCCTCCGGCCCGCGGATTCACCGATGCAGGCCTGTCGGAGTTCTGGAGTGGCAGACCCTCGGGTAATTAACTGCGATTGTCACCCTGCCAGCAAATTCCTTTGTCGATAGCCACATCAACTCTCCGCCCGCGCAATCGATAGGCGTTTCCGTGACGCGCGCGTACGCAGAGAAGCTTGAACACCCGATTTGGAGTCAACCTCTTTGCAGTGGTGCAGGATCTGCATGCCATAGGGTGCCAGCGTGAGACTACCCGCCACAGGCAATCCAGATTGGGCGTCGGTATATTCTCCGGGCGGAAGGGACAGAGTGGCGATGTCTGCATTGAAATTCATCAAATACAAAAAGTCACTCGTTGCCGTGCAGCGCCTCTGCACGTTCACGCCCTTGGGTAGAGGGGTCGGCCAGTTCGAAGCCACCCCGGCTTGCGCGAGAAGCTTCTGGATCAATTCGTCAACGAAAGCGGCCTCCGCACGAAAGGCAATGTAGTAGGCTTTGCCTTTGCCGAAACGATTCTCGGTCGCGCAAGGTTCACCGGCGTAAAATTCCGAAGCGTACTCCGCAAGTGACGAGGCTGTTTCGAGGTGGATGCGCTCGCAGAGCTCTCTTGCCTGGTAGGTTCCGGTGGGAAGCAGTGCGGCGCTCCGCGAGCGGATGGTGACATGCTCTTCATCGTAGAGCGCATCCGTCTCTTCTACCCAGAGACCCAGAAGCTTACGAAGCGCTCCTGGTTGCCCGCCTTGAAAGACAAGATCATCCTGGTCCACCATTCCAGCGCAGTGCGTGGCGACGAGCGTGCCACCGCCCGCCACAAATTTCTCCAGCCGTTCGACAAACCCCGGACGAAGCATGTAGGGCATGGGCGTGATGATGAATTGGTAGCCCGTCAGATCAGAATCCTGGTTGATGCAATCCGTGGAGACGGACTGGCTCCAAAGCGGTTGATAATAGCGGAGCACTTCCTCGACATAATTTTTGCGGTCGTTACGAAATCCTTGATAATCCTCGATGCCCCAACGGTTCTCCCAATCATAGAGGATGGCCACCTGCGCCTGGACCCGCGATTCTGTAGCGTCTGGCGTCGCCTTGAGCATGCCTCCCACCTCGCTCACCTCACTGAAGACGCGTGTATGCTCATGCCCGCAATGGTCGACAACCGCACTGTGGAATTTCTCGCACGAGCCGCGACTTTTGCGCCACTGAAAATATTGCACGGAATTGGAACCATGCGCGATGGCTTGAGCCGAGGCAAGGAGGTGCATACCAGGACGCTTTAGTTTGTTCACCCGGTGCCAATTGGGTTGGCTGGGAGCACATTCCATCAGCAAGTGCGGCTGCCCGGGCTTCATGGAACGATTGAGGTCATGGACCAATGCGGTGGCCGCCGCGGTGGTCAGTTCGCTCTGGCCGGTCGAATGCCAAAGTGGGTAACTGTCCCAAGAAACGATATCAACCTCCTTGGCAAACTTGAAATAATCGAAATCGTAATACTCGGGTTGGTACTTATTGAAGAACAAGTGAAAGTTGGTCGTAGCGGGTGTTTTTTTGTCGTAGACCCGAATGGCAGCCACCTCGCTTTTATAAAAGTCGATGGTCTGATCGGAAACGTAGCGCCGCCAGGCCAGACGGAGTCCATGCAAGCCGTTTTCTCCGCGCGCCGTGGGAGAATGAATCTGCTCCCAATCAGTATAGCGATGGCTCCAGAAGGCTGTAAACCAAGCCGCATTCAGGGCATCAAGCGTACCATAGCGCTGCTGTAACCATTGGCGAAAGGAGCTCTGGCAGCGCTCGCAGTGACAGGCCCCGCAATATTCATTGGAGACATGCCAGAGGATCACGGAATCGTCGGAGCCGTAACGCTGGGCAAGCTTGCCGTTGATGCAGGCTACTTTTTCGCGATAGACCGGGGATGTCAGACAGTGATTTTCCCGCTGCCCGTACAGGTTTCGGATCCCTTGTTGATCCACCCGCAGCACTTCGGGATAGCGCTGGGCCATCCAGGGCGGACGAGCCCCGCTGGGGGTGGCTAGCATGACCGCTATATTATTCTTTTTGAGCAGCGCGATGATTTCGTCCATCCACCCGAAATCAAAGTGCCCCTCTTTCGGTTCCAAGTAGGACCAGGCAAAGATCCCCAGCGAGACAACATTGACCTCGGCGAGTTTCATCAAGCGAATATCCTCTTTCCAGACACTGGAGGGCCATTGCTCCGGATAATAATCGGCTCCGTGGAGGAAGTGGCGGATCGGCTTTTTCCAAATTGAGTGCATGGCGGGCGAAGTAGTAAAGGGGTGGTGCGGCCTATTTTGGTTCACAGGAGATGAACGTGATGCTGTAGCGAGATTACTGCGGATTGATACCTTATTAAACAAACTTAGTTATTTAAAAATATACGACCCGACTTCAAAACGGTCAAGCTATTTGGCTAATCCTCCCAAAGCCCCCGCGCCGTGCCGGGCATTTGCCCAAACAACGACTGAAGATTGCTTTACACAGGGGACAGAACTAGCATTCTGTTATTCAAACTTGATGCCCGAACCGAACGTCACAAATCAGCCAATGAATGACACGCAGAGCACTATTATCCATCTCTTACGCTGCAATGGGGTGATGACCGTCAGGAATCTTGCCTTGCGACTGGGAGTTTCCTCGATCGGCATCTCCAAATCTCTTTCCATCCTGGAGAAGCGGGGCATCGTCCGACTCGATAAGACAGGAAACGGCGGGCGGGGACGTCCCGAGCATGCCGTGTCACTGGCTGATACAGCGGGTTTTGCACTCGGAATCTCCTTCAAAACTTCCGAGGTGGAACTGGCCCTGGTTGATTTCCGTAACGTGGTGCGGGCGTCCAGTCGGGTCGGCTTTAATATTGCGCAGTCTCAGATGGACTTTACCACCGTGGTGACTGCCATCCGAAAACTCCTTGGCACAGTAGAGTCCGTGTCGCTGAGCGCCATCGGGTTGAGCTTGAGCGGTGAATTCGATTTTAAAACCGGCCGTGTCTACGAGGCGAATGATTTCGCCTCATGCGAACAGGTGGAAAAGCTGCGGTCCGTGTTGATGCGCAAGTTCCATACGCCAGTCACGATCGTTCATGATACCGACGCCCAGATGGTGGCGGAACGCTGGTGCAATCATGGCCTGCCGGAAAGTCCCAACATGCTTTTTGTCGGGGAGCGCCTGGGTTTCAGCCTGATGCTGGATGGACGCTTGATTCGTGGCAGCACACACTGGAAGCGCTGGCTCGGCGATCAACAGGTATACGACAGCAAAGCTTACGGAGATGGATTCCTCTCCGGTGCTCTGGCAGCTTCCGCCAGTATCTCCTCGTGGATCGATCGCCAAAGCCATGTCACATTTGGCCAGCGACGAGACTGGAAATCGGACGATTTTGAGGAAAATTTCCGGAATCTGGCCGCCCTCTACAAGAATAATGACCGCGAGGCGCGTAAGTTTGTCGATCGGACAGGCCGTGATCTCGGCGTGACGATTCGCGGCCTCTGTTTGCTGCTCCCCTTCGATCGCGTGATCATGAACGGATGGCCGCCGGTCATCATGGAAAGAATACTGGAATTGGTGAACGCCTCGCTGGATGAGGGCATTGCCAACCTTCGGCAGCGTCGGTCTGGCGCAACGCGCCCCCCCGTTTCCACCGCAATCCTGAACGAGCAGACCGAAGTCGCCGGAAGCGCCCTGCTGGCAATCGATCAACTCCTCCACTCCCGCATGGCCAGACGCGGAAGGCAGGAGTTTGATGCCGCCCTTTTCGGCGGGTTCTCGTACTGACAGCCCCATAAACAGATAAAGAGAGCTTGCTTGGTCAGTATAACTAACTAAGTTAGTTATATGCAATCCCCTCTCGCTTCACTCCCTTATCCCCACTTACGCAGCGCCCTATACTTCCCGATTTTCCTGATCGTATCAGGATGGATCTCCTCGGGTGCCAGTGCGGAAACGACCACTCAAACGCCGGCCAGCAAGACTATTACCTTCGTCGAAAACGCGGAGTGGAAGGCGGTGGATATGTCCGAGGTGCGCATTATACCTGGCAGCGCCCTGGATTTAAGCGCCGGCATCGAACCTGGGCCGGCCGGCAAGCATGGACGCGTGATCGCCGGACCAACTGGCAACCTTGTCTTCAGCAACCAGCCTGGCGTACCCATCCGCTTTTCTGGCTTTGACATGGTAACAACTCACGTCATGCATTCCCTCAAAGGGGAAACGGATGAAGCGACCAAGGCCAATATCCGGGAGTTCGTCACGCTTGTGAAGCGGCAAGGGTATAATGTGATTCGGGCTCTGTGCCTGGATACCTATCTGATGAGCGGGAGCGAGGAGGACGGCGTGGTCAATCCTGTCCTGCTGGACCGCATTGATTATCTCTTTGCGACCATGAAACAGGAGGGCGTCTACATCTATGCCGATGTCGTCGGTTACGGCCAGTATTACAAAGGCTCCTGGGAGGAGAAAGTGACCCGGTGGAACATGAAAGCCGAGGTCTTGATGGGGCATCCCGATACCAGAGCCAACTGGAAGGCAGGCGTGACCATGCTGCTGAATCACGTCAATCCCTACACCAATGTCTGCCTCCGGGATGAACCCGCGCTAGTCTGTATTAATCTCTACAATGAACAAGAATTGGGATTGAATTCGCTCGGAAAAAAAGCGGCGGCACTCGTGACGGAGAAATGGCATGAGTGGCTCAAGAAGCGATTCGCCACCCCGCGGGATTTGGCGGTGGCCTGGGAGGACATGGATCTTCTCAAGATCAAGTCCATGGACGAAGTACCCCTGCCCAAAAATCCTTATGGCTGCGATGCGCCAGGAAACGAGTATGGTCATTTTCTTTTTACCGCCATGATGGAAACACACGCCTGGTATCGCAGCGTGCTCCAGGAGATCGGCTACAAAGGACTCTACTCCTGGAATGATGCCAGTCTGACTTACCGCGACGGGTATGTACGCAGCCAGTCCCCGGCCATTTCCATGCATAACTACTATTGTCATCCACAGGGCGGTAGTAGTTTCACGGTCGGAGCCAAAGTCGCGCAAGAAAGCTCCATCGCCAAGCAGGCCAGTTACTATCGCTCCCTGTCATGGTCGCGCGTCTGGGACAAACCATTCCTGATCACCGAGCACGGGCACTGCTTCTGGAATGAATATGAACGCGAAGCGGGCCTGCTGTTCGGAGCCTACACCGCCTTGCAAAATTATGAATCGGTCATGGTACACGAAAATCCGGTATGGTTGCAGGTCACGACACCCATGGGCCCATTCACCATCGGCAAATCACCAATTGGCCGCGCCAATGAGTTCATTGCGGCAAAGCTGTATACCCGCGGCGATGTAACCCCATCAACACATCGCGTCGAAGTGCGCGTGGACCTGGACTACCTGCGAAGGAATTACAACCGTCCCTGCGATGGCAGACAGACCCGCTTGTCACTGCTGACAGGATTTGGCACCCGCTATGTGCACGAAGGAGCCACGACTCCATCCCGTGAACCCGATCTTGTCATCCATCCCGAAAGTACCACCACCACCTCGGGGAATGATTGGTCGGTGAACGCCAATGAAGCCTCCAGCAATGGCGTCTTTTCACTCGCCGCAGCGGTGGAGTCGCTGCGAAAAAAAGGCATTCTCACGGCGGACAACGTCACCAATGTCGACGAAGGCATTTTTCAAAGCGATACCGGACAAATTAAACTGGAGACCAAGGAAAAGCGATTGACGGTCATCACCCCGCGCACCGAAGGCATGACATTAAACGCAGGACAGGGCGGTAAACTCCCTGCCCTCGAAGTGGTTTCCACCGAGGTTCCCGCAGCGGTGACCCTGACCTCCGTGGACGGAAAACCGTTGCGTGAAAGTCGCCGCATGGTGTTGATCTATGTCACCGAGAGCGCCAATTCGGGCATGGTCTTGAGTGAAGACCGCGTGACGATGATCAAGCAGGGAACCTTTCCGCCATTGCTACGCACCGGGCAGTTCAAGGTTCTCCTCAGTTCATCCAACAGCAAGGGATTGAAAGTTTGGGCGTTGGGACTGAATGGAAGTCGCCGGGAAGAAGTAGCAACGCAAGTGAACGGCAACGCCCTCGAGATCGCGCTCGATACCGCACAGCTCAAGCATGGCCCCACCGTTTTCTTTGAGGTGGCCGCGGAATAGCCCAGCGAAAATCCACTGGAATGTCGCCAAAATAATTTTGCAATAGACTTGACTCAATCACAACGGAATCGTATTTTCCTATTAATCTAACAAAGTTATTTAAATGAATATCGAAACTACCTTCCTGTGTGTCGTTCGTGCGGCTCGGCGGTTCCTTTTTGCGGCCACTCTCGCGCTGAGCCTGGCGCCAGTGGCCCGAGCCGAGGTCATCTATCAGCAAGTATTCGGTAACTCGACGGGCAGTTGGAAGAGCACGATGCAATTGGCCACCGACTGGAACGAATGGCTGACTTACGAAGGCTACGCTCCGGGAGGCTACTATGGCGTGGGCGTCACCTCGGCCGCGGGTTTGTCTTCTACCGATACGAATATCGGAGCCGCCCTTACGGGGACAGCCTCGAGCACGACCAACGGCATGCTGGTCGCCAGCAATACGGGCGGAGCCACCTGCACAATGATGGCTTATACCACGGCGCTAACGCTAGATCCGACGGCCTATTCTCAACTGCAGTTCTCGTGGTTGCAACGATCTGCCAACTTTGCAGCAGATTATACCCGGGTGGTGGTATGCGTCGGATCCAAGTGGTACATGAGCTCCACCAACTTGATGACGAGTTCCGCTTCAGCGGAAACCTTGTCGTATACATTTGATGCCACAGCGTCCTCTTGGTATCAACTGACTTCAGGTAGCACCATCAACACCTCCACCATACCGTACCATACCAACATCGAGTCTCTCGTGACCTCTCCCGCTACCGATTTGAGCGGTAACATCACCGGGTTTGGAGTCTTACTGGCATGTAAATCGACAAGCTTTCTGGGCGTCGACTCCTTCGCCGTGAATGCCGTTCCTGAACCTGCCAGCGCTTGCCTGCTAGTCCTGGGTTCCCTCGCACTTCTAGGTGGGCAGCGGCGTCGGGCTCGCCAGACATTTTGACCCGCGCTCACTCAAACGACGGCAAAAAATGATTGCCGCTCAGGCTGAACGCGACGTTGCCATCGGGTAGCAAACCCTGCACCTGCCAGATGCCGCACACATCCTGCGGTGGACCACTCCAGAGCAGGGCGGCCAGATCGTTCCACCGCAGATGGGCGCACGCCTGCGTGCCGCTCAGAAAGAGCCACTCATTCATTTCCTGCACCGCGCCGACCGGGAACCGCACAATCTGCGACACTCCCGCGTTGGCCGCATGGATTTCCACCGACGCGCGGGCAAAACAAAGTTCATCGAGCATATTCCAGAACTCGCCCGGCTCCAGCGTTCGCGTCCAACCCGCCGTCACGACCGGAAGGCAGGACGATTCCGTCGGCATCGCGTTCAGTACGCGGGATGCCTCCCACTGCAAGCCCCAACCCTGATGCGTCTGCACCAGTTCGAGAAACCGTTTGCGGTCCGAATCCTGCGTCAGAGAAATACGAAAGAACGGCTGCGCGTTCGCATCGACCACCTCGATCTTGTACAAGCGGCCATTGGCCCGGCGCTCGCTCCATGCCATCGCCTGATACCACGACGCAAAATCGAAACTCAACACCCGTCCCGCATCGACCGCGGTACGTTCCTCGGGTCCGGCGATGAGCTCCGGGAAGACACGAAATTCACCCAGGATGGCGTGACTATTGCGGCTCGAAACGAGCACATGCCCGAGCTGTGTGGTTTCCCGCAACAACGCCAGCCACTGGTCCCACAGCAGAATGCCGGTCTGATCGATGGACTGGTATTTGATGTTCTCGTCCAGCACGCCGCGAGTGATCCATTCACTCTCCAACTCCCAACGTCGCACGGAGCGAAATCCGCGGCGCGCTCTTGATCCAAATAGTCGATTCATAAAAAGACTCACGGTGTCGTGATCGATGGAAGCTAACGGAAATCGAAAAGATCTGCTCGCGATCGGTTGCGATTCTTTAACGTCCGCTTGGCTCCCAGCCCATATGGCACGCAACTTTTCACCCCTCGTAGGGTTTAATACCCCATGCCCAAACCGACTCTTTACTGGCTGCTCTTATTGGTTGCCATTCTTGAGTTTATCAACGTCCCCGCCTATGCTCGGCACATCTGGAATCGATGGGTGAGTGGACGCACTAATGATTCGTCTTCGAATCCGTCGAATTAATCAAAAATAATTATGGCCCGCTCCCGCTCCTTCTGGCTCTATCTTCTCCTCGTGTTGCTGGTCCTCACGAACGTGGCGTATTACCTCATCTCCGGCTGGGGGCTGATCACCGTTCACGCACAGGATCAACCGCTCAAGGACATTGTCCGCAGCATCGAACGGCAGGGCCATGTGACCCTCGTCACCAATATCGATCCCGAGCGCAAAGTGAATATGTGGGTCACCAAGGTCCCGCTCCTGGAAGCACTCGAAACGCTCGCCGCCGTCACCGACAGCCGTTGGTCGCTCCTCTACGTCTTGGCCCCCAATGGCGACAAGCTCAAGGAAGGTCTCGCCCAGATCACCAAACCAGAACCAACACCGGACTGGAAACGGCAGGCCGTGCCATTGCCTCCCTTCGTCAGTGTCCAAAGCACAGAACCGATCGATCCCCGCGTCATGCGCTGGCGCGTGGAAGCACCCGCCACGCCCAACCTGCAGGAGTATCTGACGCAGGGATCGCTCAGCGCAGACGTCGCCTTTTATTTTCCTACGGATTGGAATCCCGCCATCGCGAAACCGCCCTCATCGGACACGATTCAAAACGTCGTGAAAAATCTGGCTGCAACCGCGGCCGGAATGAATCGCGAAGTATTTTTCCTCTCCGAAATGCGCCGGCAACCGCTACCAGAAGGCGGCGAACGTCCGCGCGAGATGTGGCAGAATCTCGACTTCGGCCGCATCGACGAACGCGTCCTGCAGCAGATCGCGCAGCTGCCCCAGGAAGAACAAAAGGAAGCCCGCCAAGCTTATGATGCGCGCAAGGCGTTCTTCGCTTCCATGGCAAACCTCACGCCCGAACAGCGCCGTGAAAAGATGCGCGAGTTTTTCCAGAGCCCCGAAAATCAGGAACGCATGGAAAGCCGCGATGCCCGCCGCACGCCGGAACAACGCGCCTCGCGCAACGCCCGCTACACGGCTGGCAAAGCCGCGGCGAAAGGCCAATAACTGCCATGAACCGCCGTCATTGCCGGGGATTTTCCCTCATCGAACTCACCGTTGCCGTCGCCATTCTGGCCTTGCTCACCACGCTGGCACTGCCCAGTTACCAGAAAGCGCTCGACCGCGCCCGCTCGGTCCAGTGCGGCCAGAACCTGCGCCAGATCGGTCTCGGCATCCTCGCCGCCGCGCAGGATAACGACAATAAATACCCCAAGATCAACGACGCTTTCGCGATGGCCCAAGGCACGGCCTATTACCCGGATGATCCCACAGCCAAATCGCTGCCGGACATCCTCGCGCAGTATGGCATCGCGGGGACTGCCCTGCGTTGCCCGTCCGATGTGCGCGAGCGCAACCGCTACGGCACCTATGGCTGCAGTTACATGTGGCAGCCCTATGCGGACGATGAATCCTCCGCCACCAATGACGTGAATATCTACGGCCGCATGCGCGGCGGCCAGCAGGTCTTCCACGCTCCCGCCTCGCGCATCCGTATCGTCACCGATATCGACGCGATCCACTACGGCCGCTTCAACACCCTCTACGCCGACGGCCACGTCAGCGTCCGCTATCAATAACATTCGAGCCGTTACCCCCTACCCCACTCGAAGTCTCAAGAAGCTCAGCCCCTTGAGCGGGGGTTCGGGGACGGAATCCCCGATTTCAGCGACTTCCAGTAAGCAAGGCGTTCGGAGATCAGTTTTTCCGCGCCGTGCAGCGTGGGAGAATAGAAAGAGCCCGGAGCGATTCCATACGATTGACCCGGCGCGATCCCTTCCGGGAAATCGTGACTGTACTGGTAATTCGCGCCGTGCCCGAGTTTTTCCGCGCCCTTATAATGCGCATCACGCAGATGTTTCGGCACCGCCACTTGCGACTCCATCCGCACCGCCTCGAGTGCCTTGTCGATGGCCGTGATCGCCGAGTTGCTTTTCGGCGCGGTCGCGAGATAGAGCGTCGCCTCTGCAAGCGGGATGCGACCCTCTGGCATCCCGATGAACTCCACCGCTTGCTGCGCCGCGACGGCGACCATGATCCCGCGCGGGTCCGCGAGACCGATATCTTCCGCCGCGAGAATGACAAGTCGACGCGCGATAAAGCGCGGTTCCTCGCCGGCCTCCACCATTTTCGCCAACCAATAAATCGCCGCGTCGGGATCGCTGCCGCGCACCGATTTGATGAAAGCCGAAATCGTATCGTAGTGCTGATCCTCATCGCGATCGTAGAGCACGCGCTTCTTCTGCACGCACGCCTCGATGTCCGCGAGCGAAAGTTCGATCTTGCCTTCGGCGTTCGGATGCGTCGTCAGCACCGCGAGTTCCAGACCGTTCAACGCCCGGCGCGCATCGCCTTCGCTCGTGAAAATCAAATGCCGCCGCGCGTCGTCGCTGAGCACCGCATTCCACTTGCCCAAACCCCGTTCCGTATCAGTGAGAGCCGTGTCGATCAACCGCGCAATCGATTCATCGCTGAGCGGCTCCAACGCGAAAATCTGCGAGCGCGAAACAAGCGGCCCATTGATGTAAAAAGACGGATTGTGCGTCGTCGCGCCGATCAGTCGCACCGTGCCGCTCTCCACATCCGGGAGCAAGGCATCCTGCTGCGATTTGTTGAAGCGATGAATCTCGTCGATAAAAAGAACCGTGCGTTGGCCGTTCATCTTCAACCGCGTCGACGCCGCCGCGAGGCAACGGCGCAAATCGGCCACGGAGGATTCGACGGCGTTGAGTCGCTCGAAGCGACATTGTGTGCGCTGGGCAATCACTTCAGCCAGCGACGTTTTCCCCACGCCGGGAGGGCCAAACAAAATCAGCGACGCGAGCCGGTCCGATTCGATCAATCGCCGCAACGGTTTTCCGGGTGCGAGCAGATGCTCCTGCCCGACGTACTCATCCAGCGTGCGCGGACGAAACCGCGCCGCCAACGGAGCTGACTTCGCCACCGTCTCCGCGTGCGCAGATTCCTCCGGCGCAAACAGGTCGTTAGGGTCCGGCATCGAACGCCCTCTTGATTTCTTTTTCCGTCGGCTGATTGGTAAACACCAGTACGGTCAGCCCGATCAATCCAGTCAGGACCAACACAAAAACAAACGCTTGCCAGAGGCTGATCCTTCGCCGCCCCGGCAGGCTATCGCCATCACGCGGGTCCCCATAGGAAAAATGGACGGCGGGATTGGAACGGGAGGAGCGGCGGCGGCGCGTTTTCACAAGACAACCAGTTTCGATCCGGAACCCCTCCGGCGCAAGCCGGATTTATGGGGCAGGGGATACTAAGCCTCACACCTGCTTAAGGAATGCAGGCTTTGAGTAAAACTCATTTTGGCGGATGACTTCTTTTGCGTCCGCGCAAAAAGTCATCCGCCAAAAAAGAGGATTCTCAAGGGGCTCAGCCCCTTGAGTGGGGTGTGGGGGCAGCGCCCCCACTATTTCAAGAGCAGCCCAGGCTCGAGCCGCAATTCAAGCACGTGGCGCAAGTGCCAGTATGCTTGATCTTGCTGCTACCGCACTCGGGGCAGGTCAGACCATCGCGGAAACGGACCGTGAGTTCGTTCGATGCCTCACTTGCGTCGTGGCCGTCGACATCCATCAACTGCTCGGCGCGCGAATGCGTCCGGGCGGTGGGGGAGTCGTCCGCGACCTCGAGTTCCGTCACCGGTTTATTCGTTTTTTTTTGTTCATCCTCCAGGATTTCCTTCAGAGGAAGTTCCTGCTGGCCGGTGTGCGGCGAATTCGCTTCGCGGTAGCCGGTGATGAACTGGTTGCCGAGCCAGCGGAAGATGTAATCCGGGATCGACTTCGCAATGCGGATTTCCGGATTGCTCGTGAAGCCGCTCGGTTCGAAGCGCGCGTGCGCGAACTTCTTGACCATCGCCTCCAGCGGCACGCCGTACTGCAGCGAGAGCGAGACGAGCGTTCCGATGGTATCCATCAAACCGCCGATCGTGCTGCCTTCCTTCGCCATCGTGATGAACAGCTCGCCCGGGTGCTTGTCCTCGAACAAACCGACCGTGAGGTAACCCTCGTGGCCCGCGATGTCGAATTTGTGCGTGATCGAGATGCGCGTATCGCTCATCCGCTTGCGGATCGGCTTCGCCATCGGCTGGATGACGTTGGCCGTGGCCGCATCGGCTTCGGCAGGCGCGGCAGCTTCTTCCTTGCCGCCCATATCCTTCGTCTTCTTCGTATTGAGCGGTGCGGAACGCTTGGAACCGTCGCGATAGATCGCGATCGCCTTCAAGCCAAGGCGCCAGCCCTCGATGTAGGTGTTGATGATGTCTTCGACCGTCGCGTCGTTGGGCAGATTGACCGTCTTGGAAATCGCGCCCGACAGGAACGGTTGCGCCGCCGCCATCATCTTGATGTGAGCGCGGTAACCGAGCGAACGCGTGCCGTTGGCCGGCTTGAACGCGCAGTCGAACACCGAGAGATGCTCCGCCTTAAGGTGCGGCGCGCCCTCGATCGTGTCGTTCTTGTCGATGAAATCGATGATCTCCTTGATCTGCGCCTCGGAGTACTTCAGCGAGCGCAGGGCGGAGGGCACCGTCTGGTTGACGATCTTCAGCATGCCGCCACCAGCGAGAAGCTTGTACTTCACCAACGCGATGTCGGGCTCGATGCCGGTCGTATCGCAATCCATCAGGAAGCCAATCGTGCCGGTCGGCGCAAGAACGGTCACCTGCGCATTGCGGAAACCATGTTCGCGACCGCGGACGAGCGCGCGCTGCCAGACTTCGCGGGCCGCCTCGCGCAGATTCGCGGGGCAAGTCTTGTCGATCTTGTCCACGTGGGCGAGGTGATCCTGAATGACGCCAAGCATCGAGCTTTCATTGCTCGTGTCGCCGCTCGGCTCGGTGCGGCTGCCGAAATACTGCGACGCGTCGTAGTAACCGGGGAACGGTCCGACCACTTCGGCCATTTCCGTGCTCACTTCGTAGGCGTGACCGGTCATGATGGCGGTGATGGCACCCGCGAGGCCGCGGCCTTCGTCGCTGTCATAACCCAGGCCGTAGCTCATCAGCAGCGAACCGAGATTCGCGTAGCCAAGACCCAGCGTGCGGAAGTAGTGGCTGTTCACCGCGATGCGATCGATCGGATAGCTCGCGTTGTCCACGATGATTTCCTGCGCCGTGATAAAGATGCGCACGGCCTTCTTGAACTTCTCCACATCGAACGAGCCGTCCGCCTTCTTGAACTTGATCAAGTTCAACGAGGCCAGATTGCACGCCGTGTCATTGAGGAAGAGATATTCCGAGCACGGATTCGTCGAGTGCTGACGATCCGTCGCCTTGCACGTGTGCCAGCGGTGAATCGTGTCGTCGAACTGCAAACCGGGGTCGCCGCAAATGTGCGTGCCTTCCGCGATCTTGCGCAGCAGTTCCTTCGCGTTCTTCTTCTCGCACTGCTTGCGCTCGCGAACCGTCTGCGTCCAGAAATCGCGGCCTTCGATGGCGGCCTGCAGGAATTCATCCGACGCACGCACCGAGAGATTCTCATTCTGGTACATGATCGAGCCGTACGCTTCGCCGTTGTAATTGCCCTCGTAACCCTGCTCGATCAGCGCCCACGCCTTGCGTTCTTCCTTCTGCTTGGCCGTGACGAATTCCTCGATGTCGGGATGCCAATCCTTGAGCGTGTTCATCTTCGCCGCGCGACGCGTCTTGCCGCCGGACTTCACCACGTTCGCGATTTGGTCATACACCTTCAGGAACGACATCGGACCGCTCGGGCGTCCGCCGCCGCTCATCTTCTCGCGCGTCGAACGGATCGTGGAAAGATCCGAGCCCGTCCCGGACCCGAACTTGAACAGCATCGCCTCGCTCATCGCGAGATTCATGATGCTCTCCATGTTATCCTCCACCGACTGGATGAAGCACGCGCTGCCCTGGGGATACTCGTACTGCGTCTTCGCGCGCTCGGCCTTGCCCGTCTCGCGATTGTAGAAATAGTTGCCCTGCCCGCTGTCCCGGCCCACGCCGTACTGGTGATGCAAGCCCACGTTGAACCAGACCGGCGAGTTGAACGCGCCGTGTTGATTCACGCACAGCCACGTCAGGTCGCTGTAGAAATTCTCCGCATCCGCCTTCGACTTGAAATAACCGTCCGCGATACCGCAATCCGTGATCGTCCGCGTCACGCGATGCACCAACTGCCGCACGCTCGTCTCGCGACCGCCCTTCGACGGGTCCGTCCCGTTGGCGATGTCGCCATAGAAATACTTCGAAACCGCAATCTTCGTCGCCAGCACACTCCAGCTCTTCGGAACCTCCACGTTCTCCTGCTTGAAGATCACCTTGCCGCCGTCATCGGTGATTTCCGCCGTACGCTTCTCCCACTCGATCTCATCGAACGGATGGCCATCCTTGCTAAAGAACCGCGCAAACTCCATCCCGCCCTTTTTCGACGACTTCCCATTCGCACGACGGCTACTACGGCTCAGCGTGGCGGTGGTACTGGAATCAGGAGCGGTGAATTTGGCGCGGAGGCCATTCGTGGGGGCGTTTTTCATGATGCGGGCGTTCTCCTTCACTTGAACTGCGGGGGATTGGTTTTGGTCGATTGTACCGGACTTGGCCTACTCCATATTGAGTAGCGAGTGGCGATCATACTACTACCCCTAGTGTGGTCAAACAAAAATTCGCGAAATCGTCTTATTCGACGCAACTCCTTGAAATTACGAATGTTTACCGAATTGTTAAATTTTTCCCTATACATTGGATGGGCCCTTAGGAGAGGCAAACACCACAATAGGTAGTATGTGAGACCTTGATTATTGATAATCATGGAGTTAGCGAAAGAGTGGCAAGAGCGAGGGTGTCAAATTTTGCGAAAAAATCGCCTCGAATTCCATTAGACGATTGAAGTAATCGGGTATTAGCGTTACCGCGTTGTCACAGTAAATAATCTACTCAAATGGAGAGGAGAAAAGAGGCTCGGGAGCGGGCTGGATGCCACCACTACTGATGAGTACAACACACCCAAAAAAGGGCCTAAAATTTTTGTGATTTGAGTTTTCCCAACGGCCCGCCATTCTGGCCCCATGATGACCACCTTACGTGCCCTCTGTCTGGCCCTCCTCGCCACCCTCACCCTCGGAACCACCACCACCTACGCCGCGGACGACCTCGAAAACACCCTCTATCTGGACCTCGCCACCGGCCGCGTCGTCATCAAGCTCCGCCCCGACCTCGCCCCCAAGCACGTCGCCCGCATCAAGGAACTCGTCCGCAAGAAATTCTACGACGGACTCGTCTTCCACCGCGTCATCCCCGGCTTCATGGCCCAGACCGGCGACCCCCAAGGTACCGGCATGGGCGGCTCCGGCCAAAAGCTCGCCGGAGAATTCACCAACACCCCCTTCGTCCGCGGCACCCTCGGCATGGCCCGCGCCTCCGACCCCAATAGCGGCGACAGCCAATTCTTCATCTGCTTCGCCCCCGCCCCCTTCCTCAACGGCCAATACACCGTCTGGGGCGAAGTCACCAGCGGCATGGAATTCGTCGACAAGATCAAGGCCGGCACCCAAGCCAACAACGGCGCCGTCACCGACCCCGACAAAATCGTGAAGATGCAAGTCGCCGCCGACGTGAAGCCAGCGGAACCTGCCCCCAAAAAATAGGCCGCCACGCCTATGAGACCTCCGCTCTCACCAGCGGAGGTTTCGGCTACTGTAAGTTCCGAGAGTATGAATTCCCTCTATCAAGAGGGGTAGCGCATAGCGCCGGGGTGCGCACTATGAACGGACACTAATACTATGGCAGAGTTGCAAAAAGCCTTTCGATACTTCAAAGCAAAGGACGCTCTTTGTACATTGCAGAGCATGAAATTAAAACTCTCCAAACCCAGCGAGTTAAATGATCCATTTGAATTCAGTTTTAGATTTCAGGAGCAAGATCGCGCAGGCTATGTAGAACATCAAAAATATTTGAAAGCATGGGATAATGTTGCAGGTTTAGCCTGCTTCTCACTCGCAGGAATTGATTATCCGAAACGCACAGTGGAAGACACCAGAAGTGAAATTCTTCTGTGGTCGCATTATGCTGACCATCATAAAGGGGTACGTATAGGATTTGCTCTCGACAAAGATTATGACGAGTTTCTTTCATTTCCAGTTGATTATGATGTAGAGGAAGTCCCCGTATTAGAGCTTAGAAAGCCTGACGAGTTAAAAGCGATGTCGGCCGACGATAAACTCAATTATCTTAAGCCCACAATGGCAAGGAAATGCGCGACATGGCGATATGAACGCGAATGGCGTATCCTGCAAAACAAGATCTTGTGGAAAACGGTTTCCAATCAGCCTCATGCCTTTATGAAGTTGAAGGAGGGAGCTATATTTGCAGTAGATTTTGGAGTAGCCTGTGGGGAGGAAGACAAACAAAAAATCCGTAAAGGCATTGCGGATAATCGAGATCGATATGCCTCATGGCCCCTATTTAAAGTACGTCAGGCCAAATTTCATCCCACTCATTACGCGCTGGAATACGAAGAGATTCCAATTTAGTCGAGCCACATCCTTCCCCTAAACCCTCCGGGTTTGATCGGACCGATCCAGCACCTAGAACTTTCGCCCCCTCCCCGCAAAAAATGTCGCACACGCAGCCAACGTAGCCAACCTAAGGCAAACGCTCCCGCGAAAAACCTGTCAGAATCGGGGGCATGAAAAATGAAATTCATTCTGAACTCGGCATCGGCACCCGCAAATTACGTGGCGATGCCCGTATCGATCACTGGCCTCTCGAAGAACGCAAACAGATCCTCCAATGGCTTGCCGATGGCGATCCTTTGCGCGACGTGGCGGCCAAGATCCATCATCACTTTGGCAAGCGCGTCCACTTTGCCACGGTGGGCAAATTCTACGCGCGCGAGCGCAAGCGCGATCTCGCCGTCGATTTCCACGAGGTCTCCGACTTCTACCAGACCATGACCAGCCACGCCGCCCGGCACCCGATCAACTTCACCGAAGCGATGCAACTGGCCCTCGGCATGGAGTTCATGCGCGCGTACAGTGCCAATCGACTTTCTCCCAACGATCTCCTCCGCTACTGCCAGGCCATCATCAAACAGCGCCAGAACGAACTGCGCTCCGCCCGGCTTGGGCTGGAAGAGAAACGTTTCGAGAGCTTGCGCCAACAATTTGAAATACCACCGGAAACGGCGACACCACCCCAATCTCCCGGCAACGCCAACAGGGTCGGTTGATTCTTGTAGCGCATCGTCGACGCTATTTTTTTTATCATCGCGGCACTCAAGTTTTGCCCCCAGAATGTCGAAATAGCGGGGAAGACCTTTACCGGGGGGAACGTATTAGATCAGGGGGCGCCGCTTGCGCAAAATCGGGCATCGAATCTAATAGAACGAATCGAGGCAATTCCAGACTGGTCACAACTCGATCCATCTGATTAAGGTAACCATTGGAAACCATACGTATGAGCGCTCGCATCACGGCCACCGAAGAGAAAGCCAAACAGATCAATCTCGACTCCCGTTTCTACGGCACCTTTGCCGAAATCGGCGCCGGGCAGGAAGTCGCCCGCTGGTTCTTCCGCGTCGGCGGCGCGGCCGGCACCGTGGCGAAAAGCATGTCCGCTTACGACATGCAATTCAGCGACGCCATTTACGGCAAAGGCGAACGCTACGTCTCGATGGACCGCCTCCATCACATGCTGGAGTACGAGTACCAGCTCATCATGGAACGGCTCAACGAAAAGCGCGGATCGAAGTCCGCCTTCTTCGTCTTCGCCAACACCGTCTCCGCCCGCAATTACCTCGGCACGAATGAATGTCACGGCTGGCTCGGCATCAAGTTCCAGATCCAGCCCAACGCCGAACCGAACTACGTCGTCATCCACGTCAACATGCTCGACAAGGAGAACGTCCAGCAGCAGGAAGCGCTCGGCATCATCGGCGTAAACCTCATCCACAGCGCCTTCTACCTCCACAGCGAACCCGACCTCTTCATCACCGCGCTGCTCGACGGCCTCTCCAGCTCCCGCATCGAAGTAGACATGATCAAGTTCTACGGCCCCTACTTCGGCAACGTGGACAACCGCCTGATGGCCCTCAACCTCGTACAGGAAGGCCTCACCGACGCCGCCCTACTCGCCCCCAGCGGCGAAGTCATCCAGCCCTCCGAATATTTCCACAAGAAAAACATCGTCATCGAGCGCGGCAGCTTCCGCCCCGTCACCTACGTCAATCTCGACATGCTCGAAACCGCCCGCAAGGAAAGTGCCCCCGGCAACCCTCCCGACACCGACACCGTGGAGGTAATGGAAATCACCATGCGCAACCTGCTCGCCACCGGCGAGATTGACCACCGCGATTTCCTCGCCCGCGCCGACTTGATCGGTGCCGTCGGCAAGGCCGTGCTCATCTCCAACTACGCGGAGTACTACCGCCTCGCCGCCTACCTCTGGCGCTACACGAAAAACCACATCAGCATCGTCGTCGGCATCCCGAACCTGCGGGAAATTCTCGACGAAAAGTACTACCACACCCTCGAAGGCGGCATTCTCGAATCCTTCGGACGCCTCTTCAAAAACGAGCTGAAACTCTACGTCTACCCCTTCCGCGATCCCTCCCTCGGCACCACCACCACCCTCACGGACATGGACGTGCCCAAACACCTCTGCCACCTCTTCACCCACCTGCGCGAGAACGGCAGCGTCATGCCCATCACCGGCGCCAACCCCGCCTACGGCCACATCTTCTCCCGCAACGTCCTAGCCAAAATCCGCAACGGCGAAGACGACTGGATAACCATGGTCCCGCCCGAAGTCGGCCAGATCATCAAGGATCGCCGCTACTTCGGCTACCAAGCCTAACCCGTTACGGGTTTACTTCACTCACCCGATAGGGCGCGGGAACCATGCCCGCCACATGCTCCAAGGCTTCGGCAAACGTCTCACCCCGGACGTAAGCGTGAAGAGCGATCACCTGATCATCCCAGCGGAGATAGAGAATGACTGGCGTTTCGCGCAGCATCCGGAAAGAGGAATACTTCCACACAAAACTCCACGCGCGCGTGTTCTCGGCCTGCACATGCAACCAGATAAACCGGTCATGGTAACGCACCACCCGGGGATCCGCACACACCACCGTGAGAAAGTCGCTCTTGTACTTGCAGAAGTAGGACGTAATGACCGCCACCACAGGCTTGTGCTCCAACCGCCCCTTGGCCAGAGCCATCTCAATGTCCTGATAAAAATCGGGCCCCGCACCGTCCACCCCCAACTTGACCGTCTCCGCCGCCTTGGCGGAAGAAACCAATCCCGTGAACGATCTGTTCGCGTTCTGCTCGTAAGCCCAGTACGCAAAGAAAATCGCCACAGCCAGCAAGATGGGCAGTATCATCCGATCCATAAATCCCTCATTCCCTCACACGAATAGATATGTGGACCGTTGACCAAACTGTCGAGCAAAGTTAACTTGAAGACTTATGTCGCTTGCCATAGAGGTCCACGCCCTGACCAAGGCCTACCGCACTTACAAAAAAGAGCCCGGATTCCTGGGCGCCGTCCGAGGGCTCTACAATCGTCAGTACGTCGAAACGCTCGCCGCCAACGCCGTCTCGTTCTCCGTGGAGGAAGGCAAACTCGTCGGCTTCCTCGGCCCCAACGGCGCGGGCAAAACCACCGTACTCAAGATGCTCTCCGGCCTGCTCTATCCCACCTCCGGCCAAGCCCGCGTGCTCGGCTACGTACCATGGGAACGCAAGAACGCGTTCCGCCGCCAATTCTCCATCGTGCTCGGCCAGAAAAATCAATTGTGGTGGGATCTGCCCGCCTCCGAATCACTCGAATTGAACCGCGTGATATACGGCTTGGAAAAAACCGCCGCGCAAAAGGTGATCGACGAATTGACCGCGCTGCTCGATGTCCGCGACAAGCTGCACATCATGGTCCGCGAACTCTCCCTCGGCGAGCGCATGAAGATGGAACTCATCGCCGCACTGTTGCACGAACCAAAGGTCCTCTTCCTCGACGAACCGACCATCGGCCTCGACGTCGTCTCGCAAAAAAAAGTGCGAGAATTCCTGAAACACTACACCACCGAACGCAAGATCACCACACTGCTGACCTCGCACTACATGCAGGACATCGAGGAACTCTGCGAACGCGTGATCATCATCGATCACGGCAAACTCTTCTTCGACGGCCCGCTCCAGCAAATTCTCGACCGCTTCGCGACGCACAAGATCGTGACGATCACGCGCCGCCAAGGATTGCCCACCGGCCACAGCTATGCCGGTTGGGGCGACGTGCTCGATTTGAATGCCGAACAGGTGCGCCTGCGCGTGCCGCGCGATCAAGTGGTCGCCGCCTGCCGCGAACTGCTCGGCACTTTACAGGCGGACGATATCAACATCGAGGAAGTGCCGATCGAGGATGTCATCCGCGAAGTCTTCCTGAAGCAACAGGCAACCGAGTCTGCCTCCGCACCAATGCCAGCATAACGCTGGAATCCAGCCACCCTCTGAATAGTCCGTAAGCCATTCAGCAAGAATGGATCGAACTATAAGTAAATTCCTTGAGAAAACTATTTGCATAATCTATAGTTTGTCTATAGATTATATAAAAATAACCGTTCATGAAGATCAAATCACTCCTTCTCCTCGTTGTCACCCTAATACCTCTCGCGACTGGGCAAGCGGCCGAAACGAAGAAACTCCTCAACGTTTCCTACGATGTCACCCGCGAGTTCTACAAGGAGTACAACGTCGCCTTCGCGGCGTATTGGAAACAGAAAAAAGGCGTCGACATCACGATCGATCAATCGCATGGCGGTTCCAGTAAACAGGCCCGCTCGATTCTGGACGGCTTGCCCGCTGACGTGGCGACCATGAATCAGGAAACCGATATCGAGATCCTCGCCAAGGGCGGATTGATTGCGGCCGACTGGAAGAAGAAATTCCCGAATGGCTCGTCGCCCTATACCTCCACCATCGTGTTCCTCGTGCGCAAGGGGAACCCGAAAGGCATCAAGGATTGGGACGACCTCGTGAAGCCTAGCATCGGCGTGATCGTGCCGAATCCGAAGACCTCCGGCAATGGACGTTACAGCTATCTGGCTGCCTGGGCCTATGCAAGCGACAAGTTCGGCGGTGATGTGGCCAAGATCAAGACCTTCGTGGGCGCGCTTTTTCACAATGTGCCGGTGCTCGACACGGGTGGGCGCGGCGCGACAACGAGCTTCGTCCAGAATGGCCTCGGCGATGTCTTACTGACCTTCGAGAATGAAGTGCAGCAGATTTCCAAGGTGTTCAAGCCGGATCAATTCGACGTGGTGATTCCCTCCGCAAGCATTCTCGCCGAAGCTCCAGTGGCGGTGATCGACAAGAATGTGGACCGCGCCGGGACGCGTGAACTGGCCACGGCCTACCTGCAATATCTCTGGTCGGAGGAAGGCCAGAAGCTGATCGCGAAGCAGTATTACCGTCCGCGCTCGGAAGCGGTACTGAAAGCCAATGCGGCTCTCTTCCCGGCCATCAAGCTGGTGAGCGTGGATTCGCTCGGCGGCTGGGAAAAACTGCAGAAGGAACACTTCAACGACGGCGGTCTCTTCGATCAGATTTACGTGCCGGGCAAGCGGTAGAAAATACTCAGCCGTTATTCGGATTGCGCACCCAACGTCACAGCAGCCCACTCTTCGACCGTCAGCTCTTCGGCACGGCGGGAATCGGTGCCGCCAATGAGGTTGGAGAGTTTTTTGCGACGCTGGGAAAATCCCTTTTTCACAAGCGCGCGAAAAGCCGGACGTTTTTCCGCCACCACGAGCGGCTCGGCGCGAGCCTGCAAAATCACCACGGCTGATTCCACTTCCGGCTCAGGATAAAAAACGGTGTGGGGCAATTTCTTGACGATCTCCACCGTATACTCCGCCTGCACGATCACGGACAAGGCGCTATAATCCTTCGTGCGCGGCGCGGTGGCGAGCCGCAGGCCAAGCTCCTTTTGCAAAGCGAAG
This sequence comes from Verrucomicrobium sp., assembly GCA_017849585.1. Lineage (GTDB taxonomy): Bacteria > Verrucomicrobiota > Verrucomicrobiia > Methylacidiphilales > UBA1321 > UBA1321. The sequence continues at coordinate 13,212 of JAFIGT010000039.1, read as the reverse complement.
ACCATGCGGCGCGGAGGTTGCGGCCAATCGAGCATGGTCATGATGAGCGGCGTGGAAACATTGTAGGGCAGATTGCCACAGACAACGGGGAAGTTTTCCGTCGCGCCAAGTTCCGGAAGCAAATCGAGGGCATCGCCTTCGCGCAAATCGAAGTTCGGAAGATGATCGAAGCGTTCGCGCAGGATCGCTGCGAGACCGCGGTCTTTTTCCACGGCGACGAGTGGTACGCCAGCCTGAAGAATTCCCTCGGTGATGGCGCCGAGACCGGGACCAATCTCCAGCAAACGCGCCCCAGCCACAGGTTGGATCTGGTCAACGATCCAACGGCACATGTTCTGATCGTGGAGAAAATTCTGGCCGAATTGTTTCAGCGGACGCAATCCCCGGTCGGCCAGGAGGTGCTTGATCTCGGACAGCGTCATGCGACTTCGGCAGGACCGGAATTAAAACAACTCCCGCAGGATGTAGTAGACATCCACGTTGGAGAAGAAACCGGTGAGTTGATTCGAGCCAAATCCACGCGACGCCATCCAGGCGGGGGCCGCCGTCGGAACGGCTTCGACGGCAAAGTTGGCCGCTTCATCCGGCGCAAAGATGCTGGCCGAATTCGTACTGAAGGCACCAGATGCCAGACGTTCTTTATACCAGGCCTGCTGGGCTGCGGTGACCCTGGGACCGCCGGGACCGTTGAGCCACATGGGAGCATTCTCGGTCGCGGGTGCCTTGGCGACCGCAGTCTTGGTCCACGATTTGCGCAGGCTCGTATTGGCTCCGGCAAGCGCGGGCACCTCCGGTAGCGGCGTGGTATTGGCCAGCGCCCCAAGAGAGTAGTTATTGGTCACGATGATAAGCGCATCGGGACCGGCATAGTGAATGGCCGTCTCAATGGCTTGATCCAGTGCAACGGTTTCGTTCACCGCAAGGTCCGTCATGTTTTGTTTGGCCGCGCTGGCGATGAGGCCATGCTCCACCACGAGAAAATAGCCGTTAATATTGTACTGCAAACACTGAATGGCGGTACGCGTCATGTCCGAGAGGGAAGGCTGCAGGGGATCGCGACGTGTGGACCCGGAGAAGTAGAAAGATTGCGGGGAGAAGAGACCAAAAAGCTGGCGCGTGCGCCAGACTGGCACCTTGCGCAAGTCATCAATCGTGCGCGTGATGGTGTATCCCTGCCGTTCCGCATCGCGCAGCAAGTCGCGTCCATCCGTGCGTCCCATTTCATTGGTAACCGTGGCTGGAGTGAAATAATCCGCCCCTCCCCCGAGGACAACGTCAATGCGGGCGCTGTCAACCAACGCCGAAGCGGCGCGATATTTTTCGCGCGGGTCGCGCATGTAGGTGTAAAAGGCGACCGGCGTGGGATCAGTGAGAGAACTGGTGCTGACGAGGCCCGTGGCGCGTTTGGCGCTCTGGGCGGCATAGATCAAACTGGGCAATTGCTGGTCGAGCGAGTTGCACCCGACGAGGCCATTCTTCACGCGTTGACCGCAAGCGAGCGCGGTGCTGGCAGCAGCCTCATCCGCGACGGGTTGCCCAAGTCCCTGCACATTGAGAATGGCGATGCGCGGCAAACCCTCGAGATTGAGAATCTGATGATGTGTGGGTGCCTGATGTCGGGCAGGCTGCATCCAGATATCGATCTTGGATTGACTGCGGGCCGCCTCGGATTGTTGCCGAGCAAGGTTAAGCGTGGTGAGGTCGAGTCCGTTGGCGACAAACAAAATGACGCCATGTGCCCGCTTCTTCACAAAGGATTTGTAGTAGACGAAACTCAAGGCCCCAAAGAAGAAGAGGACCATCAATGCCAGAAAACGAACGCGCCAATTCATGAAGCCACCACTAAAGCGAATCAAACCTCGCGTGACAAGCCGGGGATCACATGCCCCATCCGGCCAAGGCGATCAATGAATGGTCTGGTGCTCCCCAGAATGGTTGTTCTGGCCAGTAGCTGCGAGATTTTGGCAGGCGCGAATATCGAGCTTGCCGGTGGCCATGAGGGGGATTTTCTCCACCTGGCGAATCTGCTTGGGAATCCAAAGAGTGGGCAAACCGGCATCGATGAGTCGGGTGCGGACGACAGCGGGGTCCAGCACATGAGTGGAAAGGGCAACCAGTTGTTCGCCCTTCGCCGCATCGGGTACGCCAACAACGATGACTGCTGGACCTTCGCCTTCGGCCGCCGTGAGGCCCATGACTTCCGAAATCTTGGACTCGACGGTGCCATGGGGAATCATTTCCCCTCCAATCTTGGAAAAGCGCGTCAGACGGCCCTCAATGAAGAGGAATCCGTCCTCGTCCATTCGTCCGATGTCCCCAGTCTTATACCAACCATCCCGCAAGACCTCGTCGGTACGCTTGGGATCGTTCAGGTAGCCCTGAAAAATATTGGCCCCTTTGAGCCAGAGCATACCGCTCTCGAAAATGGAGCGATCCTCGTCTGTCTCGGGATCGCGAATGCGCACGCTGATGCCGGGGAGCGGACGGCCCACGCTGCCGATGCGCCGGCAGACAATTTCCGCGTTACGGCCTATGGGCACATTGGGCAAGTTCGTCGCTACGACTGGGGTTGCCTCGGTCATGCCATACCCTTCGCAGACAGTGAGCTTGAAGTAGTCCTCAAATTCGACGGCAAAATCGACGGGCAGCTTTTCCGCGCCAGTCACAACGAGTTTGATGGAATCCATCTGCTCGGGCTTGGCTTTGCGTAAATAGGAGCGCAGGAAAGTGGGGGTGTTGAGGAACAGCTCGATCTTGTATTTATCGATGACCTCGATGAGCTTTTGCGTCTCGAGCGGGCTCACGTAAGTCACCACGGCGGGACCACCCAGCAGCGGCCACCAGAAGGTGACAGTGCAACCGAAACTGTGGAAGATGGGAAGGCAACCGAGGATGTTCTTGAGCTCGATCTTGCCGAGGATCGCGCCGATCTGCGCGGTATTGGCCAGTACATTGCGATGAGAAAGAATAACTCCCTTCGGATCACCCACACTACCGCTGGTGAAAAGAAGTCCGGCCTCCTGGTGACCACCATAACGCGGCACCTTGGCAAGGCGGCGAATGAAGCTGGAGGGGAGGAAGAGACTCGCAGCGATCCACCCGAGTATACGCGATTTGGGAAAGGACTTGAGGACCGGCACCACGTCGATGCGATTTTCGGGCCAGGGAAAATCCTTGAGCTTATCGACGACGCCTTGCGCCGTGATCACGGTGGTGATGCTGCCCGATTTCATGGCCGCGAGGTTCGCCGCGCGACCCGCGGTGAAGTTGAGATTCACCGCCGTCTTGTCGGCCAGAATACAGGCCAGGTTGACGATAGAGGCGCCCAATCCTGGCGGCAGGATAATACCCACGCGCTTCTCGGGGATATTTTGGCGAATCCAGTCCGCCATGACGATGCCTATGCCGAGGAGTTTGCCACCGGTGAGAGTGCGGCCGTTGCTGTAAGCGTCAATGACAACCGGGCGGAAGAATTTATGCCGCAGTCCCTTGATGACTTCGTAGCCGACATGCGACGCGAGTTCCGGACGGGCGGAAAAGGCCTCCTCACCGAGATCATATAGTTCGCGACGAACGCGGTCGCTCTTGGATTCCTCCGCGGGGATCGCAGCGCCGAAATAGACCCAGACGTGGTAGGGCAACGCGCGGGGCCATTTCCAAAAATATTTGCCGCCCCAATAAGAAAATACCGAACCCCAGAGATTTTCCAACCAGACCGGTTGCACCGGCACGCCGCTCTTGCGGGCAATAAGTTCGTATCCCTTGTTGATCCGGTGCAAGGCGGCGCTGCGGGTGAGCGCGCCCTCGGGGAAAATGCAAACCACTTCGCCATCTTTCAGCGCGGCAGCGGCAAGATCAATGGCACTGCGCGCCCGCTTCGGGCTGATCGGAATGGTGCGCAGCAGGCGCATGCCCCAGTTCAATGCGCGGACGTGATAGATGTCCTCATCGACCAGAAACCGGATCGGCCGCGGGCAGGCCAGTTGCAGCATGATCGCATCGACGTAGGAGATATGATTCGGCACCAGCAGGACTCCACCTTTTTCCGGAATGCGTTCCGTGCCGCGCCCGTGAACTCGGTAAATGACTCGGGCGAGAATGCCAATGGTGAAACGAAGCAGGTTTTCAGGAAGCAGGGCGATCACGTAGAGACTGAGAATGCCCGTCGGCACGGCATAGGCAAGAAATTGATCCGCCGGACCCAGATTAAATTGCGCGGATAGAATATAATAGAGGGAGACGGTGAGGATGCCGGTGAGATTTGTGACGAGATTGTTGGCCGTCATGATGCGGCCCCGCTTCTCCGGAGCCACCACGTCCTGCAGATGCGCACTCAGCGGCACCACAAAGAGCGCGCCGCTTAATCCAAGCAAAAAGAGCGGTAGAAAAAACCACTGGCTCTGCGGTGAAACCACGCACAACCCCGTGAGACTCGCTATCATGCCAGCCGAACCAATCGGGATCAGGCCAAGTTCAATATGATGCAGCGTCAACCGGCTGACCAAAAAATGACCGGCCATTGTTCCTACACCCAGCAGGGCCATGAATACCGCCGTGCGCGTCGCCGTGCCAGGACCGCCATGGGAGAGATCCGAGGCGACTTCCAGCAAGGTCAGAAACAAGGCCCCCGCCAGAGCGTAAAAGTAGCTATTGCCCAAAATGCACAGGCGGATGGGGCGATCGTGCCACACCTCGCGCAATTGCACGAAATGCTCCCAAAGCAATTCCTTGCGGAAGGGATGGTCCGTGTGTGCCGGAGTGCGTTCTATTCGGCTACACAGCCAGATACCGAAAGATGCCAAAACGGACAGCAATGACACCGTCCAGACCGCCGCCTCCCATGGATTCTCGGGATTCCATGGACGCATGGTTTCGAGTCGCTGAAAGCAAAGGTCAAAGAACAGACCGCCCGCGAGGGAGCCCATCAGGATACTATTGATCGCGGTCGCTTCAATCCAACCGACCGCCGTGCTGAGTTTTTGCGTGCCAACGATTTCCTTGATGATCCCCTGCTTGGCTGGGGCAAATATGGAGCATTGCAGGCCCAAAAGAAAGAAAGCGAACACTGCGGCAACCAGGCTGTGTGCGGAAAGACCAATCAGAAGCAACAGCATGACAGCGAGTTGCAACCATTGAGAATAAAGCAGAACCTCTCGCTTGGAGAAGCGATCCACCAGCCAGCCCACGACTGGGGCCAACAGCACGAACGGCAGGATCACCAGCGCCGCCAAGAAACTCTTGAGCGGCACCGACTGTTCCTTCGGCAACACCGCGATGGCCAGCGCCATCAACGTCAGTTTGGCCGCATTGTCATTGATAAAGACTTGGCACTGGGCGACCACCAGAGACCAGAATGACCGGTTCATGAAGCAGTAAGGTTACGCTACAACTCCTCTGTATTCCAAGCACGGATTCACAGTTGGTTGAAATTAGGCACGGGCTATGCGTCGTGGGTTTTGGAGAATTTTTATGACCTTGTTGCGATGCTCATTGATTTGTGCCCTCACCGCCCTCGGTTTTCTCATTCTGCACCTCGCCCACGTGATTCCCGCAACCAGCATGATGATCGGGTTCTACATCCCCCTCACCGGCTCGGTGGTTTTCGGCAGCCTCGGTGCCTTCGTCTTCCGTAATTATTAGTCCGCTTCAGGAAGGCTTCTCCTGTTTCGCCCCGAGCACGCGCCCTCCTCATCAATATAATCTGGCTCCCGGTCGGATCCTGGCGTTAGGATAGTCGCCTGATCGGCCATGGCGAACACACCCAAACCGTTACGCATTCAGTTCCGCCTCTTTCTGTGCATTGTAGCCAGCATCGCCTTTTTGCTTGTACTGGCGATCTATCTGCAATCCTCGCTGGAAAGCATTCTGCGCTTTCGGCCTGACCTGACCGCGACGTTGGAACGGTATCAGCTGCCAGCCCAGTTGAACGAGGAATTGCATAACCAGTTCGAGGCCATCGAACGCGAGCAAATTGCCGAAACGCGCCAGCGCGTGATCAACATGTGGATCGGCACGGGAATTATCATTTTTTTCACCTACGTCATTCAGCACGTCATGGCGCGATCCATCATTCTGCCGATCAACCAGCTCGCCCGTAACGTGCGTCGGCTGCAACAGGGTGATTTCTCCGCCCGCGCCAATCTTGAAACGAGTGACGAATTCGAAACTCTCGGCGATGCGTTCAATGCCCTGGCTGAAAGCATTCAAAAGGGCCGCGCGCAACTCGAAGCCACCAACCGCCAGCTTTCCCTGCAACAAACCGAGCTGGAAAAAATCGTCGCGGAAAAAACGGTGGAGTTGAAGAAAACCCTCGAATCCGTCGAAGCCGAGCGGTCCAAACTCCAGACGATTATCAACCGCATGCCGGATGGTCTCACCCTCATCGATGGGCACGGCGTCTTCCTGAGTGCAAACGAGGCGGCATTAAAAATCCTCGGCCATCCCGACCTGAAGATGTTGCAGGACTGGCTCGACAACATGCCGGGTGCCTTCAATTTCCGCCAGCTCAACCACCAGAGCGCGGCGCTTGATGAATTCCCCTTCAACCGAGCCTGGCGCGGTGACAGTTTTTCCAATGTGGTCCTCTTTACCCGCACGCCGACGAACCGCACGAAGCTGATTTCCTTTTCCGGCGGTCCGGTCGTCGGTTCCGGTTTCGGCGGAACGCAGCTGGCCTTGTGCATCTTTCGCGACGTCACGGAGGAACTCGCACTGCGCAAGGAGCTGGAGGAAAAAAATCTCGAGCTCGGCGAGGCCTCGCGGTTGAAGGATGAATTCCTCGCCACACTCAGCCATGAATTGCGCACGCCTCTGACTCCGGTCATTTCCGGCGCGCAATTACTGCGCGACGAGGGCCGCCTGAGCGAGGAGGATCTGAAGACCATCGGCCTGATGGAACGCAACGCCCAATCCCTCTCGCGCATGATCGATGAGATGCTCGATCTCTCCGGCATCATGAATCGCAAGTTGCACCTGAGCCTCGAACATACCGAGCTCAATGAGTGGGCGCGCAGCGTGATCACAGGCCTCGCGTCCACGCTCGATAAAAAGAAGATCACCTGCTCTTTCGTCGGAACGGAGAAGCCACTCACCTATGCGATCGATCCGGGCCGCCTTACCCAGGTGCTGACCAATCTCATTTCGAATGCGATCAAGTATTCCGATGCGGGCGGAAAAATCTGGGTGACCCTCAGCCAGACGGATCATGAAATCCGCTTCGCGGTGCGCGATAACGGCATCGGCCTGACCAAGCATGAGCTGAACGAAATCTTCGAGCTCTTCTATCAAGGCCATGCCTCGTACCTGCGCCAGTCGGGCGGTCTCGGCATCGGCCTTTCGGTCGCACGCTCTCTCGCGGAATTGCATGGCGGTGGCCTCATCGCGCAAAGTGATGGTCCGGGCCAGGGCTCGACCTTCACTCTCTGGCTGCCACTGGTGCGCGAGGGCGTGCAATGGCAAAGTCAGCCAGTCCCGCAGGCGAATCAGCGCGTGGACCGCACTCTCCTGCGTGGTCGCAAGGTGCTGCTGGTGGAGGATTCCCTCGACACGCTGGAAGCGTTGCGCCGTCTGCTGATGCGCCGGGAGTGCCAGGTGATCACGGCCCAAAGCGCCGAGCAAGGTTTGGAGCAGGCGGAAAAAGAGCGTCCGGAAATCATCATCTCGGATTTAAATCTGCCGGCGATGGATGGTTACGAATTCATCCGCCGCTTGAAGCGGGAGGAGTCCTTCCGTGAGGTGATTGCCATCTCTGTCAGCGGCCAGGGACGGGAACAGGATGTGGCCGCCTCGCTCGACGCAGGCTTCACCGCTCACATGCTGAAGCCGATCGATATCCACAAACTCGATACGACACTGGTGCAAGCCCTCGAAGGGCGCAGCATCTTCAATCCCGAATCCCTGCTGTGAGTGATCCGGGCACACCCGGCCGGATCAAGCTTTCAACTTCTTGACGAAACGGGCGATGCGTTCCACGGCGATTTCGAGTTGTTCGAAAGCGGTCGCGTAGCTGCAGCGGACGAAGCCTTCGCCGCTCGGGCCGAACGCATTGCCCGGCACCACGGCGACTTTCTCTTCCTCGAGCAAGCGCACGGCGAACTCGCGGCAATTCAAGCCGGTCGATGCGATCGGCACGAATAGATAAAACGCGCCCTGCGGTTCAAAGCAGGGCAAGCCCATGTCCTTGAACGACGCCACGAGGAAATTGCGGCGCATGCAATACTGCTCGCGCATTTCCACCATGTCATGTTCGCCGCGCTCCATGGCTTCGTAAGCCGCTTCCTGGCTCATCGTCGTCGCACACATGATGGCGTATTGGTGAATGCGCATCATCGCCTCCGTCAACGCGACGGGCGCGCAGGCGTAGCCGATGCGAAAACCGGTCATCGCGAAAGCCTTGGAAAAGCCGTGCAGGAAAATCGTCCGCTCGCGCATGCCGGGCAGCGACGCGATGGAGACGTGATGTCCCGTGTAATTCAGCTCGGAGTAAATCTCGTCCGTGATCACGAGCAGGTCGTGCTCCTTGACCAAGGCCGCGATCGGCTCGAGATCCTCGCGGGTCATCACGGCACCGGTCGGGTTCGTCGGGAAATTCAGGATCAACACCTTCGAGCGCGGCGTGAGAACGGCGCGAATGTCTTCCGCCCGAAGCTTGAACTGGTGCTCAACCTTGGTCGTGATGCTCACCGCCTTGCCATGCGCGAGCGCGATGCTGGGGCTGTAGGAGACGTAGCATGGTTCGTGGAAAATGACTTCGTCGCCGGGATTGAGCACGGCACGCAGGCACATGTCCATCGCCTCGGAAACGCCGACCGTGACGAGCACTTCCGTCATGGGCTCGTAGTGCACGTGGTAATGCTTCTTCACGTAACGCGAAATCGAGCGGCGCAGTCGCGGCAAGCCGAGGTTCGACGTGTAACCGGTGCGGCCGCGTTCGAGCGAGAAAATGGCGGCTTCGCGAATGTGCCAGGGCGTGACAAAGTCGGGTTCGCCGATGCCGAGGGAAATCACATCGGACATCGATTGCACGATTTCAAAGAAGTCGCGGATCCCCGAACGCGGAATCGCCTGTACGTGGTCGGCGACAAAATTGCGGGGCGCGGTCATAGTCTTGGTTTTCATCGGAAATTCCCTCGCATCCGGTCGCGGCATCTTCCCGCGGCGAACGCTACAAGGAGAATCGACCCGTTACGGGCTGACCTTGAGCCGCTCGTCGTGATCTTCACCGGCGAGCAGGACATTCTGCTCCTTGTAAGTCTTCAACATGAAATGGGTTGCCGTGGAAAGCACGCCGTGGATCGTGGAAAGCTTTTCCGACACGAACGTTGCCACCTGCTTGAGGCTCTGCCCCTCGACGAAGACGAGCAGGTCGTAACCGCCGCTCATCAGAAAGCACGAGGTCACCTCCGGGTATTTGGAAATGCGGGCCGCGAGCCGGTTGAAGCCGCCATCGCGCTCGGGGGTGATGCGCACCTCGATCACCGCGCTGACGGTTTGCCGGTTGGCCTTTTCGTCGTCGACAATGGCCTTGTAAGCGAGAATGACCTTCTCGTCTTCCAGTCGCTTGATCTCCTTGATGATCTGGTCGACGGGGCGATTCAGCCTCTTGGCCAGGATCTCCGGCGAGGTGAGCGCGTTCTCTTCCAGCAATTTCAACAGCGGTTCCATAGGTTGTAAGGGTCAAGGCTAGCCCAAAAGCCCCCCGCAAACAACAATTATCCATGCCCCCAGCTCCGGCCCGGTCCCGCAAAAAATCGGATCGCGCTCCCAACCGCTCCGAGCGTCTCCTGTTTTCCTTACCCCTTGGTGCTCAACCATCGAGCCCGCACCCCATGCGCGAATCCCACCTATCGCACCCATGCGGGTTAAGAATCCAATCTGTCTCATCGTCATGCGGGCATTGAACCACAGAATCCGGCCGTAGCGTTAGGCTTAGGTGAGCTATGTGAGATAGGTGTGCGATATTTTCGGCTGGGAGGAGGGCTTTCTTAAGCGCCGTGGGCAATCTGTTTGCGATACGCCTCAAAAATAGGTTCCCATGGGATGTAATTGTGATTGAGCAATGCATCCAAAAAATGATTGAGCAGCAAGTGAATTAGCAAATTCCTGTCACCGTTACTAAGGATGGCGATAGAGATATCCGACTCGGGAAGAATAGCGATCACAGTACGAAAGCCTTTTTCGCTCCCACGATGATAGGCCATCGCGTGCCCTCGATAATTGCGCCGCCCCCAGCACAGTCCGTAACTTTCAGGCCAAAAATCCAAGGGAACATCCGGGAAGTGCGTTAACACATGCGGGGTAATCATTCGCTGTAACTCTGGATGCGAGGAAAGTAACTTCAGCCATTTTAGAAGCTCCCGGGCGGACAGGCATAACGTGCCGTCCGCTCGAACGAGGTGTTGTTCGTGGGGCGTCAGGGGCATTTCCGCCCAACCTGATTCAACTGCACTGTAACCTTTAGCTGTTATGAGTTCTTCGACCGCCTGTTTCCATGAAAAGGCATAGTCCTTTATTCCATTTGGACGAAAGACATCATCTTCAAGAATCTCTGTCCAGGATCTACCAGAAACTTCCTGAATCACCATGGCCGCAAAGGCGATGCTTAAACCGGAATAGATATAGGATTCACGAAAACTTCCGGTAGGTAGTATTTTTGAAATAAACGTCTTGAGCTGATCAGAAGTATTGCAATCGATACCTTGCCATTCCTGATAGCCATCCAGACCGGTACGCATCGAAAGAAAATCAGCAAGCGATGCTTTCTCTTGAATTTCTGTGTCAGCGAACTGAAGGTCCTTCACGTATTGAGTAACCGGTGCATCCCACGTCAAAACACCTTTCTGCACTAACACGCTCACCGCATGCGCCACGAAAGGCTTCGTTACCGAAGCGATAGGAATGACTGTCTCTGCCGTGAACGGCTTCTTTGCGCATACGTCAGCCAAACCGGAGTTATAAAAATGATCTTCTCCTCGGCATGATACGGCGATTGCCAGTCCTGGAACTCTCCACTGCTCACGCACCTCGTCAATTGACGAGATGATTTTTTCTACAGCGGCATTGATATTGGTGGAGGTCACGAAGTTCATTTCCGCTCTCCGGGAACTCGGTGGGGCTTCTCGGTCATCGCTTGGGTGAACGGCCCGGATCGAAGCTTTCCTAGAACCAGGCGAAATACGTCCTCCATCTTGTAATCTTTAAAGTACTCATATTTTAAAGAGGAAATGGGTACCAATAGATAAATGGATTTGCCGGGAGGAATTTTAAGCGCATTGGAGGCCATGTCGTAATAAAGGGGCAGACGCTTCCACCCTCCCTTTTCTTGCACCTCATACTGTGCGGTGAGGTTGGTCGTATAACACTCCTTCCCATCTTTTGGGGAAAATACCTTTCCAAAACCGGCATCGACCCCAATCGAAACAACCACATCGCTCTTATTCTCCAAGGAAAACAGTCCATAGGCGTCGTCATGCTTCCCGAGAAAAATAAGAATGATTTTACTCAGATGATCGTCAGGAAATTCAATATCGTCATATTCCTTAATCGCCCCATCGGTTTTTTTGAGGGAAGGGTCGTTTTCGCCCAATACAAATCCGATTCCGAAAAGAAGGAAGCAAAGTATGGATGCTTGAATTGTTTTCATTTTCATTCGTGTTTCCCACTCGGCGGAGCACCTCGCGGTCGGTGGCGTAACGTTGGGCCAGATCCAGTTTGTGTGCCTGATAACGCGGCGACCAGTCGGAGTGGGTGCGGTCCTTCAAGGCGCTCATCGTTTCAATGACGATACGGCCACCCCTTACAGGGAAAAGGAAATTATCCGTGAGCGTCTTTCTTTTTCGAGAGGGAGGATGTCAGGAACTGCGTCTTTTCAAACCCGGAGAGTTTGCAGCCGGTAGCCGGGTTTTAGGGGAAGATACCTACTCCGATTTCCCGTCGCTCTTCAGATCCGGGCGGTCCTTTTTTCGCAATAGGTATAAAAATAATACGATGACAAAGCCATGCGTGATAATAGCCCATACTTTTTCAGATAAGAGATTCCCACTCACCACCAGACTTACACTCTGGAGCGCACATCCTCCTATCATTATCCAGAGCACCACGCGTGTATAGCGCCGTTGCAACAGAGGGTTGTCATGTCCCGCCATGAACCAAGCGATTAAGCCAGCCCCCGCTATAAAGGTAAATGTGCGACTCATCACTGTATGCCATTTGAGTGAAAACCCCGCTCCGCTATTATAACTTAACTGATGTACGCCTGTGATTGCAGAGATCATCAGCATCACGCCGATCACAAAAATGATTTTCCACAGTGACTTCATCATAAAAAAGAGAGTAGACAACGAGAACCTTCTTTGCCGCTTCTTGGGCTGATTCCTTATCGATCAAAAAGCTGGTGGAAGGCTTTGACCGGAAAATTCTTTCCGGGGCATTCGGTGGGTTTGGGATTGATCTCGCGGTGGGCTTTGAAGATGGGCGGGGTGCCGCAGCGTTCGTTGAGGTAGGTGATCAACTCGATGGCGGCAGCGATCTGTTTCTTGGTGGGGCGTTCGCTATTGAAGTCGCCGACAAAACAGATGCCGAGGGCGATTTCGTTGAGTTCGTCGCTGCGAAGGTGGCCGCCCTGGATCTGGCGCATCCAGCGGTCGCCGACTTCGATTTCGCCGTCGCCGGAGTCGTGTCCATTGCCGATGACGAAGTGGTACGCCAGCCCGTTCTCCATGCCGCGGATGTTGCGGTGGAAGTAGTCGAAGATCTTGGCGTTGCCGCTGGGGGTGCCACTGTGGTGGACGACGACATATTTCCAGCGACCGGGGACGACGCGGGGTTTGTCGAGCTTGTCCTTGATTTTGTCGATGAAGAGGTAGCGTTGCTTGGCAGAAGAAGGTTTGACGGGGACGGTGGCGAGGACAGGTTTGCTGGTGCTTTGGCCTCCGGTCACTACGGCGGATTTGGGCGAGGTGATGACGGGTGGGGCGGGCTTGGTGGGTGGGGTGACGACGGCGGGGTTGCGAACTTTGAGTTTCTGCCCGACACGCAAGGCGGAGCCTTTGATGCCATTGAGTTCGCGGATGGCGTCGGCGGAAATCTTGAAGCGGCGTCCGATCCCGGAAAGGGTGTCGCCCTTTTTCACCACGTAAATGGCGGGGGCGAGGTCGTTGTCGTCGACAGATTCGGTCGGCTCGGGTTTCGCGTCCGTTGTTTTTTCATCGTCGT
>JAFIGT010000038.1 GCA_017849585.1 Verrucomicrobium sp. | reverse complement strand
GAAGCTCTTGGCTCCTGTCGCCCTACGGGCTCCATCCGCCAAGAGCTTGATCCCATCCCATCATCTGTTACCCTTACCATCAACTAACTAACCAACCCCATTCCTCTCACTCGTTTTGGACCATATTGGGGGACTCAATCACAACTACTTCATTCTACAATGCTCAGCATTCTCCCATTGGCTCTTTCTCCAGTTTCACTCTCGGCGCTAAAGGCGCAAAAGGTGGCTTGGCTATAGAATTAGGCAAACCTGCGGACCAAAATATTTTTATAGGACTGGAAGATGCGAGAGGTGGCACTTATTCGTGTTTGCCGTTTTTCGATGCGGCGATTGATGAGAGCAAGCGGTTTGACGTAAATGCGGCAGGTAAATCCACCTCTTCTGTTTTGCGACCATTCGCTGATAACCACATCGCTCGACAATTGACTCCTGGGAGTGATTGTTGGCAGGCAGGCGATTTGACCTTTACCATTCATACGCCAGTTTGTTCGGCGCCTGACCCCGAACATTCCACTATCGCTTCCCAGAAACTTGCCTATGTTCCGGCGTTGGCTGTGGAATTTACGGTGGACAATCGTCGTGGACGCAGGTCTCGGAAGTTCTTCTTGGGCTATCAAGGGAATGATCCTTATAGCTGCATGCGTAGTCTTGAATCAACGCTGGGACAAAAAGGGGCCGGTATTGCCAACGGTGCTTCCACGGCCATCGTGACAGACTGTTCGGGCGTTTACACATCAATGGCTTTTACAGCGGAGGAGGCATTGGCCGAGAACGATTCCCTTAATCGCTCCTGGGGACTTGGCAATGTGGGGCTCCTCATCGGCACCGTTCCTGCCGGAGTTAAGAAGACTATTCGCTTCGTAGTCTGCTTTCATCGCAGTGGAATTGTGACCACAGGGTTGAAGGCTTCTTATTATTATACGCAATTCTTCGAAGATATAGAATCCGTCGCCAACTGGGCATTAGCCCATTTCAAAGAGGTCAAATCTCGTGGTGTTGCGTTCGATAAAAAATTCGTCCGCTCTTCCCTCAATCCCGCGCGCCGTTTCATGCTGGCGCAGGCTATCCACAGCTACTACGGAAGTACTGAATTACTCCGATGTGGCAGGCGTCCGCTCTGGATCGTCAACGAAGGCGAATATCGAATGATCAATACTTTTGATCTGACGGCCGACCAGGTGTTCTTTGAAATGAAATTGAATCCGTGGACCGTGGCCAATGAACTCGACTGGTTCACCCGGCGCTATTCGTATGTAGACCACGCCCGATTTCCCAAGCAAACGCAAAAGCATCGCGGCGGTCTAAGCTTCGCGCATGACATGGGAATGGCCAATCATTTTACTCCATCCGGTCGATCTGTTTACGAAAAGGCGGGACTACATGGTTGCTTCTCTCACATGACGCACGAGGAATTGGTGAACTGGCTCATGTGTGCCCTGATCTACGAAAAACGAACGCGGAATGCAGGATGGCTCAAACGGACGTTACCTACGATTTGTTCCTGTCTGCAAAGCATGCTCAATCGGGATCATCCTGATCCAATTCAACGCAGGGGCATCATGTCTTTGGATAGCTCACGCTGTAATGGCGGCTCCGAAATCACTACCTATGACAGCCTTGACGTTTCCCTCGGGCAGGCTCGCCATAATCTCTATCTTGCGGTCAAATGTTGGGGTGTATACGTTGGATTGGCCGCGTTATACAAGCGAATCGGTGACACAAAACGGAGCCGGATTTGCGAAGATCAGGCGAAACGTTGCACTGAATCAGTTGCCGCTGAGGCCAACCCAGAGGGACTTCTCCCCGCTATTCTCTTCGAGAAAGTGGATAGCCGTATTATTCCTGCCATTGAAGGACTCATTATACCGTACTCGCTTGGACTGTGGCAATCACTGTCAACCAGCGGGCCTTACGGAGCATTCATTCGAGTGTTGAAGATGCACTTGGAAAGAATCCTCCATCCGGGCATCTGTCTTTTTCCTGATGGCGGTTGGAAACTTAGCTCTACCAGCGACAATTCATGGCTGAGTAAAATTTATCTCTGCCAGTTCGTTGCCGAAAAAATCTTGGGCATTCAAACTGATTACGCCGCTGCTGACGGAGTTCATGCTCAATGGCTTTGCGACTCGCGTAATCTTTATTGGGCGTGGAGCGATCAAATGGTCACCGGCGAAGCCAAGGGCAGTAAATATTATCCCCGGGGTGTTACGGCAATTCTCTGGCTGGATCTTTGACAAGAAAAAAATGAAAAGACTGAGCTCCAACCTCGATTGGTTCAATAAAGCGCGTTACGGAATATTCATTCACTGGGGTGTTTATTCCGTAATCGGTCGTGGCGAATGGATCGCCAATCGTGAACGAATTTCAAAAGAAGAGTATTCGAGGCTTTATGCCGAAAACTTCCGGGCCGAGAATTACGATCCGAAGGAGTGGGCTTCTCTCGCAAAAGAGGCAGGCATGGGTTATGCAATATTGACGACCCGACATCATGATGGCTTTGCGCTATGGCCCACAAAAACAAGCGATTTCAACGCTGGGAAAATTGGTCCAAAACGTGATCTACTCGCTCCTTTCGTGGAAGCGTTTCGTGAGGCGGGACTGCGGGTGGGATTTTATTATTCCCCTGCTGATTGGTTTCATCCTGATTATCCGGGACCTCACTTTCGAGACTGGCCAGGAACGAATGATTGGAAAAGCGAGGAAGCCCGGCAGCGATTCATTTCTTATTACCGAGAGCAACTTCGCGAACTGATGACCCAGTACGGTAGAATTGACTATCTCTGGTTTGACGGTTGCATACCCAGCAATCTGCAAAGTGTTGAAGCCAATGAAGAGATGTTGCGTCTGCAACCTCATTTACTCATCAACGAGCGTAATGGAGAACCGTGGCACGTGCAGATTAGCGAACAGTCCATAAAACCCGCTGCACCGGGAGTTCCATGGGAAGCCTGTATGACTTTGAACGAGAATTGGGGATACCACTCTGGAGATACACATTGGAAGCAGCCACTCCAGGTTATCCAGATGCTTACGGAAGCAGCATCCAAGGCTGGTAATTTACTCCTGAACGTGGGGCCTAAAAGTGACGGAACAATTCCTACGGAGTCCGCCAACGTCATTCGTAAAGCAGGAGCATGGCTGAAGCAGAATGGTGAGTCTATTTATAATTCCTCCCGTTCCCCCTTTACCTGGAACAATTGGGGAAGAGTCACTACGCGAGGCAGTAAAATCTACCTTCATATTTGGAATAGTCCGGGCGAGGAGCTTTGTTTCGCTGAACTAAAAAAACGTGTGCGCTCTGCCAGAGTCCTCGGAAGCGGCGTGAATGTCGCCTTTGAACAGAAGGGTGACCGTTTATTTCTATATGGATTGCCGGTGCCGCTTTCTGATCCGATTGCTATAACCGTTGTCGTCGAAGTGGATGGAGAACCGGAGGCGATCACCCCGCAAACCTCATTCTGGATTCCGGGAGAGCCTGTCACTTAACGTTGCGAAATTCAGCAAAGGAAGCATGAACACTTTTTCATTATTCGATGAGTGTGCTCAAAAGGGAGAACCACTGAGTGTCGTTTTTTTGGTGGTAGCCTAACATGAAGAGCGCAAGCAACCGATCCGCTACGCACCTCGTATCGGGCACTTGTTTCCCAACGACTCAAGCAGACTTATCCTAAGGCGCATTTTGAATTTTGGGATGCTGCCATTGGCGGGACAGGATCGCAACTTGGAGCTTTTCGTCTTAAGCGCGACGTCCTCTTTCATAGACCGGACTTAGTTTTTCTCGATTTCACAATCAACGACGATCCCTATCCCAAACCGGATACTGATCGTCTTGCTTCCTACGAATCACTCGTGCGGCGGATGGTGCAAGCCAACGTTTCTGTTGTGCAGGTAATTCTTCCCACGAAAAAAGATGTACTGGAGAATCCGCCTGAGCGACCACTGGATACAAAGCACAAAGAGATTGGTCATGCCTATGGTTTGATCATTGCGGATGCCGTGGCTTTGGCGAAATCACGCGTATGTGAAGGAAAGGTCACCCCCAATCAACTCTGGGATGCTGCACCCGATACGACGCATCCAGGCGATGCAGGTTATGCCCTCTACGCCGAGGCCGTTTGGTCGGCTTTACAAAAGTTATTACTCGAAAACAGGTATGCCGCATTCCCAAGGAGATGCTGATCGCAACTGATTTTGCGCAGTTCTTCTTTTTGGAGCCGGGAAAATACTTCGGTGCAAATCAATTTTTATAGCCGTCTTTCCATCACATTGAGCATTGGACGCGCTTCCAAGGTGCGATGATAGCCTTCACGGGTCAGCTTTTCGAACCTAAGCAGATATTACAGCGATTTTGCATCTTTGAGACTGCCAGCAAAAGTGCCAGCAGGACGCTATGAAAAGTTAACTTTGGATAAGATGTGATTTGGCTTGTTTGAGAGGGAAAGCAGTTTCACTATATAGAGAAATCAGAAGGTTTCCCCGCCAATTCCGACCCTCGCCTCTCTTTCGCAATTCATTGCAACGTCAAGCACCTGCGAGGGAGAGAATAGGTCGGCAATCCCCGTTAGCCCTTGGATGTGTCTAAAAGTGTGCCTGTTTTGGCGGGATTTCGGTACCTGCCAGGTAGCTACGCGTCACCTTCGAGGGGCTTTCTAACGGGAGGTAATTGCAGCTGTTAGTCTCTCAATCAGGAGACAAACAGATGGCATCGGTGTACCGGATTTATAAGCGTAAGGGTATCTACTATTCCTTCCACGGCCCCACAGGGAGACGGGAGAGCTTACACACATCGGACAAACAGGAAGCGCGGGCGATGATCGCCGCCAAGAGCGAATAGGTGCGCCAGCCCCAACTCAGCCTCAAGCTGGCCAAAGTTTATCTCTCCGGTTCCGATCCGAAGTCGATCACTCGGACTTGGGGTGACGTTATTCAGGCTCTCATCGAAACCAAACGTGGCGAAAACCAAGAGCGGTGGAAAGTATTCGCGCAACACAAACCCTGTGTACAACTCTGAAGCGGGTGGCTAACGGCAACTTCGAATCATCGTCCATAATGACCGTCGTCTTTGCTGCTCTCCTATCGTAACGTCATGCTCGATGTGCAGTCTTAGGGAGAGGAATTTTTTCCGGGCGGGCGAAATCGGTGCTCATACGGAAGGGAAGCCGCCAGACGTTACTCCCGGTTTTATCCGTGAAATAAAGGCGGGACTCGGACGGACGACGCGCATGACCATCGGCCCAGAAAGCGTAAAAATCCGGATGGGCGTTAACGGGGCGGCGCACGTGGGTGTGATTGACGAGTCTGCTCCCGGTAAGGACTCTTTCTTTCTGCCAGGATTCTCCCTGATCGTGGCTTTTCCACACTTCGACTTCACCACCTGGATTGAAGGCCTGCGGTCCCCTGCCGGATGGGCCGATGATTCGCCAGAGGTTCGGTTCTTCCAGATAAAGAGATCCCATGTCGTAATTGTTATCGCTGGTCAGTATCGAGTTGAATCGCCACTCCGTTCCCGTCCATCGGGCTACGTACCATTCATGGAGTCCGCTCTCGGGACCAGGTTTCCAACTGCGGGACGTTACATAATAGATTACTGGTCGTCCTTCGCGATCGAATACCATGTCTTTTAAATAAACGAGTGTCCTTCGGACTAATAATCGCGAACTAAACAGGGATGCGGAGCGACCGTCCATCGTTTTCCAGCTCTGTCCAAGATCGTGAGATTCGAGATAATATATATTTGTCCGCGCCTCAAGATCAAAGATGTCACACCGGAAGCTTGGTCGAAGGATCAGCCGCAAAAGTTACGATCTGCTGCCTTTGCTCAAGCAGCGTAGTTCTCCAGCTAGAGATTGCACCCAGTTCACGTCACCAAAGGGAGCCCCGCGTTGCGTACTCCGACGAAGAGCAGAAAGCACGTCGGCTGGAAGAGGCGTGTTGACCTCTGCCAGCCAGCGTTTGCCACGCGACCACGCCGCCAGCTTCGGACGCGAAAGTTTCTCGATGCCGTCCACATCGAGCACCGTTGACAGGCTCGACCACGGCCAGTCTTGCGCATTCTTCGCTAACTTCGCCCGCAAGGGATTCGCCTCGACATGTGGAGGTGCTCTTCGTTTTGAATCGGGAAACTCTTGTAGCGTCCCTGATTAATATGGCCGCCGCCCAGACGACGGTTACGTTGATGAAATAACCGGACATGCCGATTACTGATCCAGTGCATCCATTGGCTGAGCTCCTTTATGTTGGGAGCCTCAACAACCAGATGCCAGTGATTACTCATCAGGCAGTATCCCCAAAGCGTCACGTCGTAGCGGTCATCCGCTTCCGACAGCAGCTCCAAAAAGAGCGCGAAATCCTTTGGCTTGGCGAACAGGTTCTGGCGATGATTGCCGCGGTTCAATATGAAACCATCCCTGACCCAGCCCTCCGCGGGCGATTCTCGGCATGAGCTAAAACAGACAGCAATACCCCAATTAGTCAATTAAAGATGCCTGTCCCCTATTTCGACTTTGGTTACACCGGTCATTATACCCACACCAAGAGTGGTCTCGCGCTCGCTCCTTATCGGGCTTACGATCCTGACTTGGCAAGGTGGCTATCTCGTGACCCGATCGGAGAAACGGAAGGGGCAAATTTATATAGGTATGTGAGCAATGATCCAATAAGCTTTGCTGATCCGCTGGGACTATATAAAAAGGCTTGGTTCAAATTAGAATTTACGGTTGAAAAATGTGAAATATTTATATTTTATGGCCATAATACTAATAAGGATGTTAAAATTAACACCCCAGAGGCATGCTCAGCTGCCGGTGCAAGCACCTGTTACCCAGGTACTGTTAATTCGAATATTACTCACCCCCTTCCAAATCTTCAAATGCACGATCAAACAGTTCTTGCCGGCTCATCGTCTGATAGTTCTCTCGCCAATGTAGTAAAAAATAAAAATATTGCAGCAAATAATCTTGGATATGATATAGATGGGGACGCTCAGGTAGCGCAAATGCGCTTGGACGCGTTGGCCAAGGCGCAAGAGATGTTAAACCAATGCTGTAAAAGTGTGACAATACGAGAATATCGAAACGGAATTGGGCCGGATCAAAATCCCGATATCACAATCACGAAATGAAAAGTGCAAGGCTATATACTTGGATGTTACTCATCCTTTTAGGTGGAATGGGATTCGGATCGCTTTCAATGTACATAGCTAAAGTGAGACCATTGCAGCAAGCTCTAGATGAATTAAAGGATCAATCCAAAGATGATTTTGTTAGAAACTGCTCTATGGATATTCTTTTCGCTGTCTGGCTGAAGGAAAATAACCAACGCAGATTGATTGATTATTTTGATGAGAAATCGCTGCCCTCAGTTGTGCGGACTCTTTCTGTTGGATATAACGATAATGTACAGGCAGCCTATTGTCTTTGGCGTATAAAGAAATACTCCAAAGAATTTTCTGTTGTATTTCCCGAAGAGGTGCGTTCGATTTTAGATAAAGTATCAGACGACCGTCCTAAATTTCCAGGTAAAATTGGAAACGAATAATAACAGAAATAATTGGGAAATAGGGACAGACGGAACTACGACTGAAGCCCATTCACGCTTCCTTTCTAGGGAGCTATTTCCAGCGGCACCAACAACACGCGCGGGGCTTCAGGCGGGAAATTCGTCTCCAAGCGGACGGACGCATTCGCGGCGTTGGCCGTGGAACGGGGCTTCACCCGCAGCTGGTACACGGCCCCTTTCTTCACCTCGCGCAGGGTGACATCAAACAGGTTGGAACTGGCTTTGACGTCGGTGATTGTCGCGTTCGTGCCGGGCGCAAAGGTAATCGTCACCGTCTTCTCTGCCGCCGATTGTCCCACGGTCCACACAGGTCGATCCGGCGCGAGCGTGGCCAGTGGCGGGACGTTCACGCGGAAGGTGAGCCAATGCAGCGCGTCGCTCGCCGCATCGGTCTTCACCACGAGATTCTTCTCCTGTTCGCCCGGTTGCCCGCGCACGGTGAAGTGGACATGCAGCGCGCCTTTCTCGCCGGGAGCGAAGGTCTTCTTATCGAGCTTGCCCACCGTGCAATCGCACGAGCTTTGCACGGAAAGAATGGTGACCGGTTTCTTGCCAATGTTCTGGAACGTGAAGTCGCGTACCACACCCTCGTCGCGAAGGCCAAGAGCCGCTTCCTGCTCGGTCTTGTCCCAGCGCAGTTGAGCTTGCGCGGTGCCATGCAAACTCAGAAACAGCAGTGTCAGGAGAAGGGATAGCGAGCGAAAACACATGCCGCGAGTGTATCGTTCACAGGACGAAATTCCAGTGCAATGCCCCGAAGAATATTCGCCAGCGGCGAGGGGAGTCATCTACCATGACTGAGATGATGTGGCGGCACTACTTCCATAAACACGACAGCCTGCGTTTGCTCGCGCTAGCCAGTGTCTCGCT
This sequence comes from Verrucomicrobium sp., assembly GCA_017849585.1. Classification (GTDB taxonomy): domain Bacteria; phylum Verrucomicrobiota; class Verrucomicrobiia; order Methylacidiphilales; family UBA1321; genus UBA1321. Next base: position 19,933 of record JAFIGT010000038.1, on the reverse strand, counting down.
TGGAATCGGGCTTGTCGTCAATGCCCTGCGCCCGCAACCCTTGCCGCTTTCTTACGAATCACCGGAACAACGATTACACCGAATCGTCGCGCAAATGGGGGCGGGTGAGTCGGCTCAAGTTCTGGCTGCCCCAGAAATCAGCCTACCAACCCCTGCGCCGCTTTCGCGGTGGCTATGCCGTATGGAAGAATGCCGGTCTACCACTGGAGAACGGGCAATGAATCTCCTGCGTAGCTCTTGGCTGAAACGTTATACTTATCTAACAACCTGCTGGCTGCTCGGTGGCCTCTTTATCTATGCCGGAACGATCAAGGTCAGCGATCCTCAATCCTTCAATGACAACATCGCGGCGTACCAGCTTCTGCCTGCCATGCTCATCAATCCTGTCGCCCTCGGACTCCCTATCTTCGAGATTCTCACGGGCGTTCTCCTCATCACCGGCTGACAACGACGACTCGCCACACTCTCGATACTCCTTCCCACTATCCTCTTCGCCGTCTTCATCAGCTCTGCCATCGCCGCGGACTCCACATCGACTGCGACTGCTTTGGATCCTCCATCATCCCCCTCCGCTATCAACTCTGGTTTGCACTCGAGCGCGATCTTATCCTCTTGGCTACCACGCTCTTTCTCTATTTGGTGTCGGCAGCAACGGGATCGAATGAAAAGTAATGAAAGGGATGTGTAAGACGTGGAGATCTCTCGGGTGTATTGTGTCGCTGCCCTGATACTTCCAATGAGCGCTAGACCGTCGCCAGAATTGCCAATGCAGCCCGAGTATGATAGGTGTAATCTCGTATAGGAAACGGCTCGTGGTGAGTTTTTAGGGTGGGCCTATGGATTCACCCCGCATGAAGGGATGACTTAACCAAATGAATACGAAGCGTACAAAGTTTGTCACAGCGGGATTAATCGGTTTGTTGGTAGTGGGGATTGGGGCTTATTGGCTGAGACCTGCGCTCAAACCCGTTGCTACAGTGACCTCGGAACGAGGGGTTCCAGCTCCCCCGACGTCGCTTGTCCGTTCAACGAGTCAAGAGCTGGTGTCGACACCGGCTCCGCCAGTGGAACCGCCCACTGTCGTAGCTAGGCCAGTGCCGCAACCAGGTTCCGCTGCACAGCCCACATACCAGTACAATGAGCGGGGGCAGGTATTGGCCATTATCTACCCGGATGGTACAACCTACACGTACATCTATAACGCCAAGGGCGACAAAATCGGGGAAAGAGGTCGAGACGGAAAGTCGTGGACCTATGCCTACGATCAAAATCACCAACCCAAGGCTGTGATTGATCCCGATGGTCGCATGACACGTCCCTAAAGAAGGTCTCACACCAACAACGCATCCCATTTACAGACCAGAGCGATTGTGTTTGTTTGGGTTATTTGCTGCAAAGCGCACGGGGCTGAGGTAGCCGAGCTTGCTGTGGGGGCGTCTCTGGTTATAGAAGCGGCGGAAGTCTTCGATGACGACACGGGCTTCAGTCAATGTCCAGAGGGTTTCACGGTTCAAGCATTCGTCGCGGAAGCGACTATGAAAGCTCTCGACGAATCCGTTTTGCCAGGGGCTGCCGGGATCTATATAGAGAGTTTTGATCTGGCTGGCCGACAGCCAGCGTTGCACTTCATGCGCGATGAACTCTGGCCCGTTGTCACTACGCAGGAACTGCGGCGCTCCGTGTTGGCTGATCGCTTTGGCCAGCCATTCGAGGACGTCCTTGGATTTCAACGCGCGATCGGCTCTCAGGATGTGGCATTCCCGAGTGTACTCGTTAAGGATGGTCAGAATCCGCAACGCTCCGCCTCGGTGCGTTGCGTCGGCGATGAAGTCCCACGTCCAGACATGATTCTTGTACGTCGCCTTTGTCGGCCATCCCGTCGAGAGTCCGCGCCGTACTTGCTTGCGTACGCTCGGCGGTACGCGCAATCCGGCCTGTCGGCGCAGTCGCTGCACGTGGCGTTTGCCCACGGGGAAGCCTTCCTCCCGTAGCTTCGCCGCGATCCTTCGATAGCCAAATCGGGGATATTCCTCCGAGAGTGCTTTCATCCGGCCGATGAGTCGTTGCTCAGCGCTAGTCAGCTCCTTGGGCCGATACCAATAGGTCCCTCGTGAAAGTTTCAATATCCGACACGCCGCCCGCCCCGAGTACATCCTGGCTTCGACCACCTGCCGAGCCATTTCCCGCTTGTGCGCAGGGCTTACCATTTTTTTCGCACACCGCCTCCAACACCCGGTTCTTGAGCTGTGACTCCGCCAGCATCTTCTTGAGTTCGCTGTTCTCCCGCTCCAGCTCCTTCATCCTCCGAGCATCGTTGACTTCCATCTGCCCAAACTGTTTCTTCCACCGATGGAAGCTCACCTCCGAGATGTTATGCTCCCGGCAGGTCTCCGCTATTCCCTTGCCGCTATCGGCCTCCCTCAAGATCCGTATTTTGTCTTCCGTGCTGTATCTCTTGCCTTTCATGGTCTGGTTCTCCTTTTTGATTACACCAGACTAACCCTCCCGACGACTCAGTTTTCGCGGACCACCACAATGTCTCCGATCCGTGATATTCGTGCCGGGCACTCCTATCCGGCTCGGCCACAGAGGGAGGAAGAAAAAAGTGGTGACATTGGGAGCGGTTTGGATCCGAGGCTCGTTTTTTTCGCCGCCGGGGAGGGAATCCGGGGCTATTTATTTCGGCTTGCCCGGATGGAGTGGGTTCGCTTAGTATCGCAACTCCTTCGGTGCCTGCCTTCGCGCGTCACCGTTGCGAGAGAAGGGGGTTTAGCTCAGTTGGTAGAGCGTCTCGTTCGCAATGAGAAGGTCAGGGGTTCGAATCCCCTAACCTCCACTTCTTCCCGGTTGGTACGATTTTTTGACGACTAATCCGAGGTTTTGACTACAAGATCCGCTTTTCTTTTCGCTCTTGTTTTGCTTATTTCTTCAATTGTTCTACAAATTGCAAATCAGCGAACTTACTTATCTTAATCATGTCTAAAGCAATCAAGGTTGGTGTCATTGGGGCGGGCGGTATGCTGCGCTATCACGTGGAAGGTTTTCGTCTGGGCGGTGCGGAAGTAGTCGCTGTGGCCGATCCGGCTCCGGGGGCAGCTGCGCGCGCGGCGTCGCACTGGGGTATCCCCAAGTCGTTCGATTCGGTCGAGGCGATGTTGAAGGATACGTCGGATCTGGACGCGGTCTCGGTCATTGTGCCGAACAAGTTTCACAAGGAGCTGGCGGTTCGCGCTCTCGAAGCGGGCAAGCATGTTTTCTGCGAAAAGCCTCCGGGCCTGAACGCGGTCGAGGTGGAGGAGATGATCGCCGCGGCGAAAAAATCGGGCAAGCAGTTGCAGTTCAATTTCAATAACCGGTCGCGGCCCGAGTCGCGGGCGATGATGCAGTACATCGCGGACGGCACGGTGGGCAAGATCCAGTCGGCGCAGGCGAAGTGGTGCCGCCGCACGGGCATTCCCGGTTTCGGTGGCTGGTTCACGAACAAGGCGCTTTCGGGCGGCGGTCCGCTGATCGACTTGTTGCACATGGTGGACTTGGCGCTTTATTTCATGGATTACCCGGCCCCGGCGTATGTGCTGGGCCAGACGTTCAACGATTTCATCACGGACAAGCAGTTCAAGGGTCCGTGGGGCATCCCGGATCGCGCCGATGGCGTGAATGATGTGGAGTCGGCGGCGCATGGATTGATCACGTTCCAGACGGGCCAGATCTTGTCGTTCCAGATTTCGTGGGCGGAGATGATCAAGCGCGAGGAAGTGTCCGTGGTGTTCCAGGGCACGAAGGCGGGCGGCAAGGTGGAGCGTCTGTTTGGCCGCGATGGCGTGGATGAAACAGCGATCGACACATGCGAACTGTACGTGCAGGAGAATGGCCGCTCGGTGAACCGGACGATCATCCCGGAGCGTTGCGAAGACATGGGCCGGATCGGTTCGGCGACGAACTTCATCAACGCGCTGAAGGGTTCGGAGAAGCCGCTCAATACGCCGGATCAGGCTCTCAAGCTGATGCGGATCATTGACGCGGTGTACGCTTCCGCTTCGACCAAGAAGCCGGTCGCCTTGGTCTAGAAATTGGGGCGCTGCCCCATACCCCACTCAAGGGGCTGAGCCCCTTGAGAATCCTCTTTTTGGCGGATGACTTTTTTGCGCGGACGCAAAAGAAATCATCCGCCAAAAGTGAGTTTATCTCAAAGAGTTCACTCCTTAAACGAGGATGAAGGTCCTTTTTCCACAAGCTCCAGTAAATGGTAGTGATTTGCATTTGAAAACGACTTAGGCCGGAATCGATCTTTTGCGCTCAGCAAAAGGCGATTCCGGCCTAATCGGGGTTTCCAAAGGGAATCATTCCCTTTGGCAGGAGGCTTGGAGGACGGAGTCCTCCAGATCAATTCTTGCGGCTGAGCAGGAAGTCGGCGATTTGCTCGAGCGGGAGAGCGTTTTTGCCGAAGGGCTTGAGCGCGGCGCGGGCGCGAGCGGTCAGGCGGGCGGCCTCGGCTTGCGCTTTCTTCATACCTAACACGGAAGGATAGGTCGCCTTCTGCGCTTTCAGATCCTTACCGGCGCTCTTGCCGAGCTGTTCGGAGGTCTGGGTGATGTCCAGAATGTCATCGATCACCTGAAACGCGAGCCCCAGGCTCTGGCCGAAATCGGTCAGCGCGGCAAGCTGCTTTTCCGTGGCGTTCGAGGACATCGCGCCGAGCCGGATGGACGAGGTGATGAGCGCGGCGGTCTTGCGTTCGTGGATGTAGCGCAATTGCGCGGCGGAGGTCTTCTTGCCTTCGCCTTCCAGATCGGCCACTTGACCCGCGATCAGGCCGAGGCTGCCGCCGGAGAAGGCGACTTCCTTGACGAAATCCGCGGAGGAATAGCGCGAGGTCGGGCGGGTCGCCGCCACGATTTCAAACGCGATGGTCAGCAGCGCGTCACCGGCCAGCACGGCCATGCCTTCGCCGAAGACCTTGTGCGAGGTCGGCTTGCCGCGGCGCAGATCATCATCGTCCATGCAGGGCAGATCGTCGTGAATCAGCGAATAGGTATGGATGCATTCCACGGCGCAGGCAGAGGGAATGGCGTTCTCGTACTTGCCGTTAATCACCTCAGCGGCGGCCAGCGTAATGATCGGGCGCAACCGTTTGCCACCGGCAAAGAGGCTATAACGCATCGCCTTGTGAATCGTGGCGGGTTTGGTGGCGGCGGCGGGAAGCGCCTTGTTGAGGGCCGCTTCGACTTTTTTCTGACGTTCTGACCAATACCGGGAAAAATCCATTCGTTAAGTAATCAAAACTTCAGGGGCTTTGGCAATACCTAATGCAATGTCGCGGCGAGGTTCGGATCGGGGGTAAGCTATTGCGGCAGGCCGCGCGAGCCGGCTACTGGGTCCAGCGTCACGCGGGCTAGTTGCCGAAGAGGCCCTTGATCCCCTCCCCGATCGTATTGGCCCCTTCCTTGAAGATCGCCCCGCTGGCCACGCCCTTCAGCACCGAGTCGGTGAAGATGGAGAAAACCACGCGAGTGATTTCGGCGGAGTTCACGCCATCGGCTTTCGCCCCGATGCCTGTGCGTTCGGTGTCGGCGATGGGGAAGGTCACTCTCGCTCCGGCGGTACCGAGGTGGGCCTTGCCGTTGGTGATGGTGAGGCGGTTGATCTGGAATTTGCGCGAACCCTTGGTGTTGGTGCCGCTGAATTTCGCGACGTACTCATTCACATTCTTGCGCAGGGCGCTGATGTTGTTGGAGGCGAACTTCTGCTCGAAATTCACTTCGGGCGAATCGATGGAGATTTCCTCGATCACGATTTTGTCGGAGAGGAGTGTGCCGAGGTTGAGTTTGAACTTCACCTCCCCCAGTTTGATCGCCGGTTGCGCCGCATAGTCCTTCGGACTGTCCACGGTCAAGCCCACCAACTGGCCGCCGCCGGAGAAGGGCGACATCGTCACCAGCGTCACCTTGACCGGGGTTTGCGTCAGCGCCGGACCGAACGAGGTGATGGCGCGGGCAATGATGATATTCATCGAGAAATAAACCGCGAGCAAGGCCACCAGCAGCAAGGCGACCAGAACACCGAGAATTTTCAGCAACGTTTTCATAAGGGATGAATCCGGTTGAAGGTTGAGCCGAGGGGGAATCGCTTCCTCCTAAATAAACCCTCTCCTCTTCACACGCAAGGTTAACGTGTCCCTGCCGCACACGGCTCGCCGACGTTAAAACGTGGTGCTGTTCCAGCCCCAGAGTTTCGAGGGATGATCGCTCATCTCGATGTAGATGCGGGCGGGGTCCACGCGCAGGGTTTCCTTGAGAAAACCGCAAATCGTATCGGAAAGCTTTTTCCCCTCGTACTCCGGCAGTCCCAAACTTTTCAGCTCCACGAAGGCGCACGCATCATCGCTCTTGGCGAAAAGCATCGATTGCCCGGCCTGCAGGTGGATCATCACGTAGCTCTCCGGCTTGCCCAGCTTGGCGGCCACCAACTTTGAGGCGGAACGCAACAAGTCGGCCACTTCATTTTCCGGCACAGGAACATTGGTCTGGATCTTGAGGTAGGGCATGTCCTTACTTCAATCGATCCCGCGCAAAAGTCAATCGCCCGCTGACTCCGGATGCGGCGACAACGTGAAAAAGAACGTCGCGCCCTGATCGGGCTCCGCCTCGGCCCAGATATCGCCACCATGACGCTGAATGATGCGGTGGATGGTGGCCAAGCCAATGCCGGTCCCCGGAAATTCCTCGTTCGTATGCAGACGCTGGAACGGCATGAACAGATTTTTGGCGTGACGCATGTCAAAGCCCGCTCCGTTGTCACGCACGAAGTAAATGGGCGCCTTGCCGGGGCAATCGAGCACGCCAAGCTCCACCACCGCTGTTGCCTTCTTCGAGGAATACTTCCACGCATTGGAAAGCAGATTATCCAGGACCACCCGCAGCAGGTTGGCATCACCCTGGGCGGCGAGATGATCCGGGCAGCGGAACAACACCCGGTGATCGGACCAGCATGTTTTCAAGCGCGAGACGAGATCCCGGGCAATCTCCGCGAGATCAATCGGCCCGCGCTTCGGCTCGACGCGTGTGAACTTGGCCAGCCGCAGCAAGTCTTCGATTAACCCACTCATGCGCTGCACCTCAGCCCGAATGCTGCCGAGATGTTCCCGAATGGCGTTGTTGTGATCCGAGCGCAGCTCCATCTCAAGCAACTGGGTGTATCCACCGATGCTGCACAAGGGCGCTCGCAGATCGTGCGATACCGACGAGGAAAACGCCTCCAGCTCCCGATTCGCCAACTGCAATTGCAACGTGCGGTCCTTGACCCGCTCTTCCAGGCTGGCATAGAGCTGGACATTCTCGATCGCCATCGAGGTCGTATTGGCCAGCGCCTGCAGCAATTCGATTTCATGCTCCGTGGGCCGGTGTTGCTTGGCCCAGTAATTGCCGATGCCGCCAATGGGGGAATTGGAACGGATCGGAACCACCGCCATGCTTTTCACGAAAGTGGGCTTGTAGTATTCGATCGGAATCCGGGGATCCTTGTAAATATCCTCGATGACAATCGGTTTGCGCGCGATGGCCACATGGCCGATGATGCAATTGGAGGTCGGGAAGCGTTGCCCCTTCCATAGCGGCTGGATCGCATCCTCATCGGCATAGTAGCACATGTCGCCTTCCAGCAGGACGAAGGTCGCACCGTCCGCTCCCGTGAGCCGCCGCGCCGCGTGGCGCACGATCTCCATCACCTGCTCCATCGTGCGCACGTGGGAAAGCTGTTGCACCACCGCGACCAATTCCATCATGCCCCGCGCGTGTTTTTCCAGTTCGCTGGCGGAGGCTTCGCGTTGGGTTGCCTCGCACAGGCGGTGAATCACCCGGGGGAGTTGCCAAAGCTGTCGCTTAGAGATGAAATCATCGGCACCCGCCTTCAGGCTTTCCTCGATTTCCTTTTCGTTATCCGTGTGCGAAATGAGGATCACCGGCGTCTCGGGCCGCACCCCGCGCAACTGAGTCAGCGTCTCCCGGCTGCTGTTACCGCGCGACACGCCGTGATCGAGCAGAAAGACATCGTGGGAATCGCGTTTGGCGCGCGCGAGGAAATCGTCGGGATTACTCGTTCGCTCCACCTCAGCCTGGATGGCGTTTTGTTCGAGGGCTCGGCGGATGAAGAATGCATCCGTCGCATCATCTTCCAAGTGGAGAATATGGAGAGTCGACATGCCAGCCTCCTTTGCGGGTGAGTGTGTCACATTATAACACGCGGTACCCAGCGGGCAAGAAATCATCTCCCCGAATGGAGGTTATTCGAATTGCTTATGGAGTGTGGAGGCTCCTGCCGAAGCAAAACCGCGCGGGCTCACCAAACGCCCGCGCATAGATTCTTACAACAAAAACTAATCTTCCGCGTTGCGCAGCTTGGCGATGACGTTCAGATCCTCCAACGTCGTCGTATCGCCCTTCACCTCGCCACCAGCAGCCACTTCCTTCAGCAAGCGGCGCATGATCTTGCCACTGCGCGTTTTCGGCAACCCTTCGGCAAAGCGAATGTCGTCGGGCTTGGCGATCGGCCCGATCTCCTTCGCCACGTGATTGCGCAGATCTTCCTTCAACTCGTGCGTCGGCAGCGAGCCGTTCTTGATCGTCACAAAGGCCACCACGGCCTGCCCCTTGATATCGTCCGGTCGACCCACCACGGCCGCTTCCGCCACGGCGGGATGACTGACAAGCGCGCTCTCGACCTCGGAGGTGCCGAGTCGATGCCCCGCCACGTTGAGCACATCGTCGATGCGACCCACGATCCAGAAATAACCGTCCTCATCGCGACGCGCACCATCCCCGGCGAAATAACACCCCTTCACCTCGGACCAATACGTTTTCTTGTAGCGCGCATTGTCGCCGTAAATGGTCCGCAGCATCGCCGGCCACGGGCGGCGAATGACGAGTTTTCCGCCAATGTTCGGGCCCACTTCCTTGCCGTTGTTATCCACCACGGCCGCATCCACGCCAAAGAACGGCAGCGTGGCCGAACCCGGCTTCAGTGGCGTCGCGCCGGGCAGAGGCGTGATCATGTGTCCGCCCGTCTCCGTCTGCCACCACGTGTCCACGATCGGGCAACGCTTGCCGCCAATGTGCTCGTGATACCACATCCATGCCTCGGGATTGATCGGTTCCCCGACCGAGCCGAGAAGGCGCAGCGACGAGAGATCATGCTTCTTCACCCAATCCGTGCCCCACTTGATGAAGGCCCGGATCGCGGTCGGCGCGGTATAGAAAATATTTACCTTGTGCCGCGCGATGATACTCCAGAACCGATCCGGCTCCGGGTAATTCGGCGCGCCCTCGTACATCAGCGACGTCCCGCCGTTGGCCAGAATGCCGTACACCACGTAACTGTGGCCCGTCACCCAGCCGATGTCCGCGCTGCAGAAGTACACATCGTCTTCCTTCAGATCGAACACATATTTCGACGTCAATTGCGCCCACAGCAAATAACCCGCCGTCGTATGCAGGATGCCCTTCGGCTTGCCCGTGCTACCGCTCGTATAGAGAATGAACAGCGGATGCTCGCTATCCAGCGGCTCGGCCACGCACTTGTCGCTCACTTCCAAAACCTCGCGGTGCATCCAGAAATCGCGCCCCTGCTTCACATGCACATTCGGATCGCGCGTCCGCATCACGATCAGTACCGACTTCACCTGCGGGCAATGTTCCAGCGCCTGATCGACGTTGTGCTTGATCGGCACCACGCCACCGCGGCGATAACCGCCGTCTGCGGTGAAGACCACCTTCGCGCCGCAATCATTGATGCGTTCCTTGAGCGCCTCCGCGCTGAATCCACCGAAGACCACGCTGTGCGGTGCTCCGATGCGTGAGCAGGCCAGCATCGCGATCGCCGCTTCCGGGATCATCGGCATATAGATCACCACCCGGTCGCCCTTCTTCACCCCGTGCTTCTTCAGTACATTCGCGTACAGACACACCAACCGGTGCAATTGCTGGTACGTATACGTGACCACCTCGCCCGGTTCGCCCTCCCAGATCAACGCCGCCTTGTTGCGATTAGGCCCCGCTAGATGCCGGTCCAGGCAATTGTGCGACACGTTCAGCTTGCCACCCACGAACCATTTCGCGAAGGGCGATTTCCACTCCATCACCTTGTTCCACTTCTTGAACCAGTCGAGTCCCTTCGCCGCTTCGCTCCAGAACTGCGTCGGCTTGTCCAGCGATGCCCGGTACATCTTCTTATATTGTTGCAGACTCTTCACCGCCGCTTTCGTGCTGAACGACGCATGCGGTTTGAAGACACGTTTTTCCTTGAGGACGGACTCGATGTTGTTGGACGTAGCCATGCCGATGGTTCTCCCTGAGGTTGATGATGTGGTTGAATGCCTGAAGAATGGACCGCTTAAACGGTAATGACGGTGCTAGCCATTAAAATCTCTGCCTGCAACAAAAGAAATCTAATATCAAAAACGGTGTTTTCGAGGGAAAATGAAAACCGATATTCGCGCATGAGCAGGCCCCGGGGATTCCTTAAGTTGTATTGATCGCAATATGGCATGAGTGACATCGACGTCAAATGAAGAAAACTTGACCATTAGTTTCCTTCCGAAACCGATCGGCTCCGCGTGCGATTTCCGAGGGTGACACTTCACCGCGGCTAATCCACCCACATCGATAACAGTTGAGAAATCTCCCTCGCGCGTTACCCTTTTCCCATTATGAAAGCAGCGGTTCTCGGCCTCGGCATCATTGGTGAAATCTGGGCGCGCCACTTGATCGCCGACGGCGTGGAGGTCAAGACCTGGAACCGCACGCCCAAGGAATCCTTCCCCGGCTTCCACACCTGCGCCCGCCAGACCGTCGATGGCGCCGACTACATCATCATCGTCGTCGCCGACCCGCCCGCCGTGCAAAGCGTGCTCGACGCCATTGTCCCCGTCCTCAAGCCGTGGCAAACCATCATCCAATCCAGCACCATCTCCGCCAAATGGACCCAGCGTTTTGCCGAGCAGGTCCACGATGTTGGCGCCTCCTTCCTCGAAGCCCCCTTCACCGGCAGCAAACCTGCCGCCGAAGCGCGCAAGACCGTCTTCTATCTCGGTGGCGACCACGACCTGATCGAACGCTGCCGTCCCTTCCTACAAAAGCTGTCGAGCGTCATCATGCCCATCGGCCCGATCGGCAGCGCGTCGGCTCTCAAGCTCTCCATGAATTTGCAAATCGCCGCCATGGCGCAAGCGTTGACCGAATCGATCACCCTCGCGCGGCGGGCGGGAATCTCCGACGAAACCTACTTCGAAGCGCTCCACATCAACGCCAGTCGCTCCGGTATCTCCGACCTGAAAGAGCCCTACCTCCAGAAGCACGACTACCAACCGCTCTTCTCGGTCAAACACATGGGCAAGGACCTCCGCCTCGCCAACGAAAGCGCGCAGGAACTCGACCTCGACCTGCCCCAAACCCGCCACCTCATCGCCCAGTACGAAGCCGGCCTCGCCAAGGGCTGGGGCAACGACGATTTCATCGGCCTCATCCGCTTGCTCGAGCAGGAATAGGATTGCCAATTTCCAATCGCCAAATGCCAATTGAAAGGCACTCGAGATGAAGTCTGCTGAATTGAAGTTGCGCACCAAGCAACTGGCGCTCCGAATTCTTAAAGTCGCCGATCAACTACCTAAAACAGTCAGCGGTAGGACACTTGCCAACCAAATTGCTCGCAGCGGCACCAGTATCGCGGCCAACTACCGTAGCGCTTGCAAGGGAAGATCGAAACCTGAGTTCATTGCGAAGCTGGGTATTGCCGAAGAAGAGGCTGACGAGACTCAATTTTGGATTGAAATGATTGTGGAAGCAGGCTTGATCCCCGAAAGCAAACTTCAAGCACTCCTCCAAGAAACCAAAGAGATCACGGCAATCATTGCCGCTTCCCGCAAGACTGCCTCGCGCTAATTCCCATTCTTGGCGAGAAAGGTTCCCCGGCCTTTTAATTGGCATTTGGCGATTGGAAATTGGCAATGCGCTCCGTCCGCTGTCCACTGATCAGAAGATAAAACCAATACGTTGCCAGCAGCACCAGTCCGAGCGTGATCTTCGCCCATGCGGGAATTGACGGCGCGGGCGAGATGAATCCCTCTACGATCCCCATCGCCACCAGCGGCGGCACGCACCCGAGCGCCAACCGCACCGCGCTCTTGCCGCGCAGATTCAACGCATCCAGCCGCGAGTACGTGCCCGGGCTCAGCAACGCGCTCGCGAGCACCAGACCCGCCGCGCCCGCCACGAGGATCACGCTCAGCTCGACGAATCCGTGGCCCGCCACGAACTGAAAGAGCGGCCAGAGCAAATTATGATCCGCGCACAGCTTGAAAATCACGCCCAGGATAAACCCGTTCAGCAGCAGGAGCAGCACCGTGTACCCACCGCAGGTCAGGCCGCCCGCAAAACACAAAAACGCAATCGAGATATTATTCGTGAAGATCAACGCCGAACTCACCGACGCGGGCATCGCGCTGAAGAAACTCTGCGTCCACAGCTTCCCCGCATAAATATCCTCCAGGATCGGCTGCGGCACCACCAGCGCCGCCACGCCCGGATCGGTGCTCACGGCGGTCAGTCCGAGCGCGAAAGCCGTCAGAAAAATGATGACCGCGAGCGCGAGGTAGTTGAGATTCGCCCGCGCCGCTTCCGGCACATCGTAGCGAAAAAAACGCGTGAACGCCGTCAGCGAAAACGGCTCGGACCGATAGATCTGGTGATGCGCCCGGCCCGCGAGCTGATGCAGAAACTGCAGCAGCGTCGTGTTCGGGTAATAAGTCTGCGCATAGGCCAGATCGCTCGTGCATCCGCGATACAGACTGCTCAGTTCGCGAATCGTCTCCCGCCCGAACTTCGTCGGCGCCTTCGACTCGTACTGCGTCAGCAACGCCTCCAACCGCTCCCACCGGGCGCGATTCTTGCGAATAAAGGAGGTCATGGTCATGGGGAAAAACTCCTGATCAGTGAAGCGTAGCGCCGGGAGGGGTGGTCTTGGTTCTCCATGACTATATCCGTTGCGCCAACACCTCGATCCACTCCGCATCGGCCAGCGTGCTCTTTTCTAGATCCGTCGCGCGCGTGCGCGGCTGCAACGTAGCGCGAATCGTGGCCGCCAGTTCCGCCCGGCGTGGTGCGGCCAGCTCGTTCGCCCGTTGACGGTAGCGTTGCAAGAGCTCCACTTCTTGCGGCAGGAGCGGAATCACCGATTGACCCTCCGCGATGGGCTTGGATTCCGGGAAGAAACTTTTCCAATCGATCGGCGTCTCGCGAATCACAATCGTCCGCGCCGCCAGATCGCCCGGCCGTTGCGCACGCGGCTGGAAGAAAAGGAACGCCATCCCCACCAGCGCCATCGGTCCGGTGGAATCGATCGGCCGCGTGAAATTGCGCAGCACCACCTCCAGCCAGCCCACCGGCGAACCGTCCACCTTGATCACCCGCAGATTCAGCAGCCGCTTGCCCGGCGTCTGCCCATTCCACAACCACTCGAACAGCGCGAAGTAGAACCACTCCGAAATGAACACAATGAAGATCAATAGCAGCGCGAATCCTTTGAGCCCCATTGTCATCTCCGCCTCAAAAAGATGGAACCGCGTGGCGATCCCAAAGAGCAGATACAGGACCATGAACACCCCGTAGCGGATCGACAGATCGATCATCAAAGCGAGACCACGGCTGCCGATATTGGCCACCTCCAACTGGAGGTCGACCTGCTCCGGCGTGCTCAGCGGCGTGCGGACATCATCCCAAAAGGAAGGGTTCAGGGTGGACATCGTTTCCCGCCGAACATACCCCATTTTCGCCCCACGCCAAGGGCGAAAAGACAGTGCTCGAAATCTGCCCGACACGGTAACGGCAGCACCTGCCAGCCGATTTATACTGTCAATCAAAACCCGGAGGGCTTTCAGCCAATTGCCGTGGTTGAGCATAGCGGCATCCCCGGAAAGGCTTTCAGGATTAATGGGGACTGACACCGAAAATATTGCACACGCAGCTCACGTAGCAAACCTAAGCGTAACGCTCCGGCCCGATTCTGTGGTGGAATACCCGCATGACCACGCGTCCGCTTACCGCCCCAGCCTGCCTGCGCCTGCTGCGCCACTTTCCCTCATTCTCTCCCATGCCAATCCGGCGTGCGCGTGTTACGGGGTCCCGCATCGCGGTAGCCCCCACAGTCTCAAGGGGCTGTAGACGTTGGGAGCGGTTCGGAGCCGCGTCCCGAATTATTCCCGCCCGGCTCGTTTTTCAGCCAAGAAGATACTCCGAAATTTTTCGAGACAAGGCCGATTATCCACGCTAACTTGCACCCCGTTTATGAAAGCGATTTTGGCACTCGAAGACGGTAAAGTCTGGCACGGCGAATCCTTTGGCGCGCCCCGCACGTCCAATGGCGAGGTGTGCTTTAACACCTCCATGACCGGCTATCAGGAGATTCTGACCGACCCGTCCTACCGGGGGCAGATCGTCACGATGACCTATCCGCTCATCGGCAACTACGGCATCAACGAAATCGATGTCGAATCGTTCGAACCGCATATCTCCGGCTTTGTCGTGCGTGAACTTTCCAACGTCGCCAGCAACTGGCGCAGCCAGTGCAGCCTGGCCGATTACCTCAGCCGCCACAATATCCCCGGCATTACCGGCATCGATACCCGCTCGCTGACCAAGCACCTCCGCACCGCCGGGGCCAAGCGCGGCGTGATCACGACCGAGAACATCAGCGATGCCGCCGCGATCGACCTCGCCAAATCGTGGAGCTACCTCGGCCGCGACTTCGTGCAGGAAGTCAGCTGCAAGGCCGCTTACGATTGGGACCCCGAGAGCACGCAAAGCCGCCGTTGGACCCTCGTCCAGGGCACCCGTGCCGTCGATGCGCCGCCCCTCACCAGCGAAGACTATTTCCAACCCCTGCCGCCAATCAAGCACCGCATCGTCGCCTATGATTTCGGCATCAAGCGCAACATCCTGCGCAACCTGCGCCAGCACGGCTTCGGTGTCCATGTCGTTCCTTCCACCACGCCTGCCGCGGACGTGCTCGCGATGAATCCGGACGGCATTTTCCTCTCCCCCGGCCCCGGCGATCCCGTGGAACTCGGCTACGCCCACAAGACCGTCCGCGAACTCGTCGGCAAGAAGCCGATCTTCGGCATCTGTCTCGGCCACCAGCTCCTCACCTACGCCTTCGGCGGCAAGACCTACAAGCTCAAGTTCGGCCATCGCGGCGGCAACCAGCCCGTGCAGGACGTCGCCACCGGCAAGGTGACCATCACTTCGCAGAATCACGGCTTTGCCACCGACCCGAAATCGATCCCGCTGGACGAGGTCGAAGTCAGCCACATCAACCTCAACGACCAAACCTGCGAAGGCCTCCGCCATAAGAAATTGCCGATCTTTTCGATCCAATATCACCCCGAGGCTTCTCCCGGACCGCACGACGCGCAACCTTTTTTCGAAGAATTCAGTAAAATGATTGATCGCCAACGCGGCAATAATTAACTTAGATTCTTCCCTATGCCACGCCTCATCGTCCAATCTCAGGAATTTGCCGGCAAAGTCTTCGAATTGTCTGGCCCCACTCTCAGCATCGGACGTCTGCCCGACAACGCCCTCCACATCGATCACAACAGCGTCTCCGGCCACCACGCCGAAATCCTGCTCGACGACAAGGATTACAAGGTCAAGGACCTCGACTCCACCAACGGCACGCGCGTGAATGGCGAGCGCATCGCGGAACAAAAACTCCGCCGCAACGACATCGTGCGCTTCGGCAATATCGAACTCCTCTACGATTCCGAATTCGCCGCGCCCGCGCAGGCCTTGCCGGAACCGTCCGCCCGCGTCAGCCTCTCCTCCAGTGCCTCGCAGGGCCGCCCGGCCAGCTTCACCAATTCCTCTCCTTTTCCGAAGGGACAGACCAGCGGCAGCAAAAAATGGCTCTTCGCTCTCATTGGGCTCGCCCTAGTTGCCGTCGGATGCGTGGGCTACTACGTTTTCGCGTTGTTCCTGTCAACACCCGCCTAATGGGAGAAGATGTGTCTGGCTTTTCCAGCCAGAACCGCGCGACGGAACACGTCGCGCGACTGAATCCCGAAATCCTCGCCTCGGATTACTTCTCCGTCTTGATTGCCGCCGGGGCTTCACCGCTTTCGGCCGCATCGTCAAGATTCTGGTGATTGACCACCATGCCGTTGTCGAGCGCGTTGCGCTTCTCGTTGCGGAGATACTTAAAGAGCAAGCGCATATCGTGGAAGCCGCCCCACGTGAACCAGATCGTGCCCACGACCGCCCAGAAGATCGGGATGCCAATGGCCACCCAATACCAGAACGTGGACCACACCGATGTCGGCCAAGGGGCAATCAAATTCCACAGCGACCCCACGAGAAAGACCACAAACCAGATCATCGTCCACGCGAACAAGCCAATCGTAATCCAGCGATCGGCCCGCGAGAAGTTCGCGTCGATACCGATGATCTTGCTCCAGCTGAATTTCTTGTCCTTCTCCAACACCGCTTCCTCGTCGCCCTCCACGCCCTTCTTGGCGTATTGGCCGCGGTGCAGCATCCGATCCATGTTGTAATCTTCCTTGCAGGTCAAGAGCGACACCACCACGTACAACGCGACGGCAATCATCGTCGCAAAGAACGAAATCTGCATGCCGTTGAGCGGAAAGTTCTCATTGAACTGGCGCGCCAGGATGCCGCCGGTGGAAAGACCCGAGCCAGCGATCAAGGCCGTCCACGCGCCCGCCGTCGTCCCTTTCTTCCAATACAAACCGCCGATGATCGCGGCTCCCGCGCCACCGACAAAGAGCCCCATCGTCACCTGCCACCACATCACAATATATTCTGTTTGCTGGAATAAACTCCCAAAGAAGAAGGCGAAGAACGCCACCCCCGTGATGGACCAGCGCAACAGCTTGATATGCTCCTGCGGCGTAAACGGCTTCTTGCGCAGCGGCACGAGCACGTCCTGGATGAACAGGCTGCCCCACGAATGCAAATGCGTGCCGTCGCCACCAAAAACACCCATCAACAAAATCACGCACAGCGCGCCCTTCATGCCGATCGGCAACATCTGCGAGACCGCCACGGGAATCTCCATCTGCTGCTGGATCTGATGCTGCGGAATCTTCGCAATCTCCGCTTGCACCGAAACTGCCTGCGCCGCGAAATCCGGATGTATCAAATACGTCATCGCGCACACGCCCAGCAACGTCACCACCGGCCCCTTGCCCATCTCACGCCAGCGGCCGAGAATGCCGCCCATGCGCGATTCATGCGCCGTCACCGCCGCCGCGTTGTACGCGCTCTGGTTCTGCCACGCCATTGTCCCGTAAATGCTGATCACCATTCCCATCAGCACATACCAGATGTTGAAATCCTTCAGCCCCATCGAATCAAACGGATTGAGCAATGACTGCCCCGCCGCGCGCTCCACCACACCTGCCGGTGTCGCCACATGCGTGAGCGCGTAATTGATCTCCGTCCAGCTGAACATCGAGACCAAACCGAAAATCAGCACCAGATACAAAATCTGCGACACCATGCCCTCGACACAATTCGTCACCATCAACGTGATTAACCCGCCCGAGAGCGTCATGATCAGTGTGATCGACAATAAGACTCCCATCAGCGGAATGTACGTCGGCACCGCGTAGCCCGCGATGTGCAGCGTGGCCGGAAGCCCCAGAAAGTAGACCAAAAAGCGCGAGCCCACCGCCGGAATAATTCCGAAGTTCACAATTCCTGCCCCAAATCCCAAAAAGCCCGTGAAGATGCGGAAGGCCTTGCTATAACGCACCTCGAAAAATTGCGCCAGCGTCATCACCCGCGTCTCGCGATAGCGGTAAATCACAAACCCCGAAATCGCCACGATCAACCCCACCGGAATGTTGATCCACCCCCACCAATTCAACGTAAAGCCCGACTTGTTCATCACCTCGAACGCCGCCACGAAACACACCGCGCCCGCCCCCATCTCCCCTTTGGCCACCGCCAAAAGATAACGTCCCGCCACGCGACCACCCGAGAGAAAATCCGCCACGCTGTTCATGTAGCGCTGCGTGTAGACGGCGATCCAAATCACCGCCACCATCATTAGAGAAACTAAAAGCCAGTCGAGCCAATGCATGAAACTTCCTTTTTTAGAGTCGAAAGGATTATTTCAGCATAAGCGGACGCCCACTGACAATCTTAGAATGCCCTGAGGATTTATCTTTTTATTTTGACCATTAAATAACCTAATCGCGCGGCCAAAATACCGCATTCGTAGTCCATTTTAAGCCTCACTTGGGTTTTGCCAGGCGTTGGCAAATGGAACCGCTGTCCAGAAAATCACCGATAAAACGCGATTTCTCCTCTGAAAACAGCCTTCGAACGTGAAGAGAAAAGGGAGCCGGTTATCGGATTCGAACCGATGACCAGCGGTTTACAAAACCGCTGCTCTACCACTGAGCTAAACCGGCTTAACTTACTTATCTAAATCGGCTTACAAAGCTAAATTTTTTAGGATAATTTCCGCTTGTAACCCGTTTTTGTAACCCTACGCTAAAAACATGGCCGAGAGCACTGATGGCGTACTCAAATACGTTGGCGAATGTCTTTATCGTAGTCACAACGATAAGTATTATGCCTTGGTCAAAGTATCAGGCAAGCAAATCAGGCGTTCCCTGAAAACTACTGACCTCGCTTTGGCCAAACGCCGTCTCGCAACGTTTCGGGAAAAAGCCGAACGATTGGCTGGTCACGACACTGGCTTGTTGTTCGATGATGTGATGAAACGTTGGCTCGATCTCATTAAGCCCCAGCTCAAAGCCTCTTCCTATCGCCGTCGAGTCACCAGCCTCAACTGCCTACTCCCCTACTTCAAAGGATGCCTCGTCCGCAACATCGGCAACCAAGAAATCGAAGCGTGGCGCACCAAGCGCGCCGCCAAACTTGCCGCACGTAGTTTCAATATCGAACTCGAAACGCTCCGACTGCTCTTCGAGTACGCCAAAGAAGATCTGCGCATCATTCTTGAAAATCCGGTCGAACGCATCAAGCGCCGAAAAGAATCTCGCAAGCAACTCATCATCCCAACGAAGAAACAGTTCGGGCAATTGCTCGCAACGATGAAGTTGGAACCCAAGTCTCAGGACGCTGTTCGACTCGTCGAGTTCTTGGCTTACTCAGGCCTTCGCTTGGGCGAAGCGCGTGAAGTCATGTGGTCAGACATTAACTTTGCGAATTCAACCCTCACGATCACGGGTGGAGAGATCGGCACTAAAAATCACGAATACCGCGTAATCCCGCTTTTCCCTCCTCTTGAAAAATTACTAAAACAACTTCAACTGGACTCGGGTTCGAAGCATCCTCAAGGCCGAATCTTCTCCATCGATAATGCCAAAAAATCAATCGCCGGAGCTTGCAAGCGAGCGTCCCTCCCTCACTGGGGCCATCACGCCATGCGTCACTTCTTTTGTAGTAACGCGATTGAAGCAGGGATCGACTTTAAAGTCATCGCTAGCTGGCTTGGCCACAAAGATGGAGGAGTTCTTGTAGCCCGCACGTATGGTCATCTTCGTGCTGAACACTCTGCTGAAATGGCCAAGCGCATGACATTTGACGCGAGTACCGAGCCCAAGACCGAGGCAGGAAATGACTCAAAATAACTCCTCTTCAGCCCCTGAGCAAAAGTCCAAGGCGGGATCAACTACAGGGCGAGCCAAGAAACTCAAAAGGGAGAGTTCGTCACGTCGCAAGACTACCGATTGGACATTAATCATCCGGGAGGAGTGACCTGCTCCCGTAGAACTGGACCAGGTGAGAGTTAGGAATTGGCAGGGGTGAGGAGGGTTCGTAGAAAGGCCAAACGAACCATGAACAGCAAAGGAAAGCGATACAACCAGGAGCAGATAGTCTACCTGCTGAGGCAG
>JAFIGT010000037.1 GCA_017849585.1 Verrucomicrobium sp. | reverse complement strand
TCGGCCGTTTCGGAAACCACCTTGCCCGAAATGCGTTCGCCGTTATTGAGCAGAAATTCGCGATGCACCTCCGTCCCACCCACGGGATCGGTCTGCGCGGAAACCTCCGCCGAATTTTCGTCCGGCACGAACACCGGCGCCACCGGAGGCGCGGACTCACGACTGAAGGCCGGAGGCAGTACCACGCTGGTCGGTAGGGAAGAAGCGGGAACGAAAACTGGTACTGGGGCAAGGGGCGGCGCAACCTGTGGGGCGGGAACTGGCGCGGCTTGTGGAGGACGGTACGCCACCGGAGCAGGTGTCGGTGCGGCGGGGATGGGGCTCGCTTTTTCGGTCGCAGGCCGACCGGGGAGATTGATTTTCGATACACCCGTCGGTCGCTGCGCCAGCGGCGTCAGGAAAGCGCTGAGAGGATTGTCGCCAGCGGCGGGAGCCGGAGCGGGTGTGGGCGCGCGAAATATTGCCGGGGCAGGCGTCACCGCTGGAGGAACGGGCACCTGCGTCACCGGAGGTTGAACCGACACGGGCACAACCGCCGGGGCAGGAGCCGGAACTGGTGCTGGAGCAGCACTGGAGACCTGTACCGAGGTGGTCGTGCGATCACCAAAGAACATTCCCGGCCAGTTCGTTGCCACCGGTTTGTGCAGGGAAGCCGCTTGAGGAACGGGCGGTGCCGCAGTCAAATAGGCCGGTTGCGCACCGGGAGGTAGTTCAAACAAGGGCACTCGCGTGGTCGTCGTGGTCGGTCGCTCGGAAACCGATGCAGGCACTGGACGCGGTGCCGTGGGAGCATGAGCCGCAATCGGCTGACCGAAGAACATGCCAGGCCACGTTTTCGATGACGCATTCGAGCGCGGCAACGAAAACGCCGGGGCCGCCGGCGCTGGAGCGGGAGTGGGTGGAGTCGCGGCAGGCGGAAACGGGAGCGGAATCGGTGCCGTGCGCGCAAGATCCGGCGGATCGAGCAACGCCGTCGCGGTACCCGTCGAACCGAACGGCTCGGCAGGAGTTGTCGACGGATGATATTTGGCGGGAACCGGACGCTTGGTGGTTACCCCACCAACCACCTTGCCAAAAAACATGTCAGGCCATTGCCGGCTCATTCGCTCGCTTTCATCTTAGGTAGGACCGCTTTCCTGTTTACAACTTGTGGATGGGAGACAGGCTCGCACTTTTCCAGAAATCCGCAAAGGGATCTTGCGGTGGTTTTTCCGGAGCCGCCGAACCCGTGACCTCGACAACCTCTGCCGCCTCGTCCACACGCCGGGCCGATTCCAGCAAGAGTTGCTCCCAGCCCGAGGTGATCGTTGCCGCCACCGGAACGTCGTGATCCTCCAGACCGAGCTGCGCGGAAGAACACATCAAGAGTGAATAAAAGGCTTCCTCCCCCTTCTGCGCCCCCCATTCCGCGTGCACGACCCGGCCCCGCTGGAGATAAATGGAACCGACCGGATGCAAGGGCGAAACCGTGACGCTAATGAGTACGTTGCGTCCATTGAGACAAAAAAGCTGCACCAGATCCTGAATGCTGAAATGCTCCAATGCATTATTTTTGCCAGTAGCCATCGCCGGAGCGGGTGGCAGCTGCGCGGCCCGCTGCGTAAAGAACCGGTCCACCGCTTTCGCCAGCATGGAAATCGCAAACGGCTTCTCGATAAAAAACGCCACGCCCAGTTCATCCGCCATCTGGCGGTACCCCGGCGAGCGGTACGCCGTCATCATCATCAACCCCACATTCGGATAGCGGGAGCGAATCGCCTTCAGCAAGTTGAACCCATTCTCTTCGCCAATGCGCACATCACTAATAATCAACTCCACCGGATGCTGCGCCAATTGCTCGAAGGCCTGCACTGAATTCGTCGCCACATAGACCGTGCATTGGTAGGTTTTGACCAATTCACGATCGAGAATGCGTAAGATATCATCCTGATCATCAATAATTAATAGCTGGCGAGACATGACCCCAAGTTAAAAAGCAGGTGTCATGCCGCACCGGGCGGCGGAATTAAAAAAGAATTTCCTATTGTAAATTTGTCACGTAACCATTCTTGTACCAATGGCATGCGAGATGCTTAAATGCCTTTTGCTAATTGAGAGAGTAGATCCCATGCCCGAATTTGCCGGAAACTTTAAGACCATCAACTTGGCCGAGGTGTTGCGCATGCTCACCATGACCAAACAAACTGGTATCCTCCGGATGACCCTCGGCCTCGAGCAAGGCTTCATGGGATTGGACCAGGGCCTGATTCTAAATGCCCTCACTGGCAACGTCAGCGGTCCGCAGGCTCTCTATCAATTCATTCTCTGGCGCGATGCGGATTTCATCTTCAAGGAGCAAGCCATCGAAGCCACCGCTCCCCGCGAACTCGCTTCTTACGATCCCGCCATTCTCATCGACGGCGTGGCCAAGAAGATCGACGAACTCGCCGCACTGCAACAGGCCGTCCCCACGCTTGACTCCGTTCTCTACTTTCTCGGCAGCGAATCGCTCGGCACCACCACCGCCACCCCCAGCGAACTCGGCCTCCTGCTCCTCGCCGATGGCAAAAACACCATCGAGCAAATCGCCACGCGCGTACAGATGAACGGCCTCGAAGTCGCACGCATCATGGCCCGCTTCCGCCTCGCCGGTGTCGTCGAACTCGTCACCCAGGTCGTCCCGGCCAACACACCTCTGCCCGAACAACCGACCGAAGATCCGATCATTCCCGGCATCCCGGAAACCTCCGCCGTCACGCCACCGCCACTGCCCAATCCCTCCCATGCTGGCGAAGGGGAAGGCGTTCGCTATTGGCGCGGCAAGCGCATCGATTAGCGAATCGCCAAAAAACCGCATGCCCCGCCAAGGGAAAGGGCGCCCCGGTTTCCCGAAGCGCCCTTCATCGTGGGCTGTAAGCCGAATTCTGTAATGAACGTCTCCGCCTTGCGGCGGTGGACACTCACCGATGGTCATTTATCTTCGATCGGGTTTCCCCGATCGACTCGACACGGCGAACCGTGCCGGAGTGCGACCTGTACCCGAGGCGTCCCGAATCCCCGTGAAGGGAGCCGGGAGGACAGGCGGCCCGACGCCTCTGTTTGGCCTTGCACCGCGTGGGGTTTATCATGCCCCGATGATTACTCACCGGGCGGTGGGCTTTTACCCCGCCTTTTCACCCTTACCCCGATCTTGCGACCGGGGCGGTTTGTTTTCTGTGACACTTTCCATCCAGCGCAGCTTGAGCCACGCCGCTCCGCAGCTTTTCTGCGGCACGCTGCCTTCTGGTGTTCGGACTTTCCTCTCCCAGCTTGCGCCGAGAGCGACCATCCACCCACCACCTTATCTACCGCAGATTGACAACCAACGCAATCAGCGAAACAGTATACCCCATGCGCCGATTCCTTGCCGTCCTCATGCTCCTCAGCAGTCTCGTCCCCGTCCGCGCGCAAAACCGCCCGCTCGATACCACGCCTGAAATCAGCCTCGCCTTTCCCATGGAGGAAACCGTTGATGGCGTCCGCGCCAAGCACACCGTCCTCATCAACGACAACACCATCCTCCCCGCCCAATCCACCCTCCGCGTCATCTACATCCCCCCACGCACCGACGATGACCGCATGCGCGCCATCCGCAGCGCCAATAACTCCGACGCCTCCTGGACCCGCGACAACCGGCTCAAAGATACCGACAAACTTTCCCCCTCCGAACTCGCCCGGCAAAAAATTTCCCGCGAAACCAACTGGCCCAGCATCACCAACTTTCAACTCGCCCTCGCCAACCTCGGCGCGGACGACCTCCGCATCGTTTACATTGTCACAGGCGCAACCCCGGAAGATTTCAAATTCTACGACCAACGCCTCGTCCTGCCCGAAGGCATGCTCCTCGCGGAAATCAATGGTGCCGTGACGGTCCTCGCCGTGGAAAAAACCAAACCCGCCGAACGCGCCGGCATCAAGGCCGGCGACATCCTTAGCAAGATCGGCGAGCGACCCATCGGCGGTTCACTCACCGCGTACCTCAACGACTATCACGTCATCAAAAAAGACGCCATCCGGGCCATGAAATCGTCCTTCCCCATCACCGTGAAAGCCTCCGACGGCACCGAACGCGTCGCCACCGTCAAGCTCCCGCCCTCCATTAACTCCAGCTTCCTCGATTCCCCCATCATCGAGTCCAGCCCCAAGACCTCGACCAACTCCAGCCCCACCAACACCCCCAGCCTCACCGTCCCCGAAGTCTGGGAAAAGAAAAAGCCCACCCAGCCCGCCGCGCCGAATCCGTAAGCGATTTGCCACCTCTGAAATCACCCATTTGAAATCTGAGATTCCCCATCGCCAACACCCGGCCTCCTGTGTTTTACTGGTGAGATTGTGCGCTTAACCAATCTCACGCGCGCCAACGAAATCGGCGCGAATTCCTACCTTCTCGACTTTGACGGCGACGGCCGCATCGTGCTCGACGCCGGCATGCACCCCCGCCTCGACGGCCTCGAAGCCCTCCCCGATTTCTCCCTCCTCCCCGTCGATTCCGTCGACGCCATCTTCGTCAGTCACGCCCACCACGATCACACCGGCGGGCTGCCCGTTATCACCCGCGAACAGCCCCGCGCCCGCGTCTTCATGAGTCAGGGCACTTATCAACTCGCCGACCCGCTCCTGCACAATTCCATCGAGATCATGCTCAAGCAGCGGCTGGACAAAAACATCCTCGAATACCCGCTCTTCACCCACAAAGAACTCGGCAACCAAGTCGCCCGCTGGCAACCCTGCACCCTGCGCCGCCCCCTCGACCTCCACGGCCAACCCATCCTCGGCGGCGAACCGCTCTCCTTCACCTTTCACGACGCCGGCCACATCCTCGGCTCCGTCGGCATCGAATTCAACCACCGCGGCCAGCGCGTCCTCTACACCGGCGACGTCAACTTCTCCGACCAGACCCTCATGCAGGCCGCCGTGTTCCCTCGCGAGAAAATCGACACGCTTATCATCGAGACCACCCGCGGCGCACATCCCACCCCGCCCGACTTCACCCGCGAGAACGTGATCAACCGCCTCGCCGAGTCGATCCTCGACATCTTCGACCAAGGCGGCGCGGTGCTCATTCCCGTCTTCGCCCTCGGCAAAACGCAGGAAGCGCTCACCATTCTCCATCTCCTGCAAAAGCAAGGACGACTCCCGCGCACGCCGATTTTCATCGGCGGCCTCGGCCGCTCCTTCACCCAGATCTACGACAAGCTCTCGCACGTCACGCCCCGCGCCTATCCAAATCTGCAACTCCTCCCGCAGATGCAACCCGAGATCATGGATGGCCGCCGCGCCCGCGAATCACGTCCAAAGAAGGGCCACATCTACCTCATCAGCTCCGGCATGATGACGGAGAAAACGCTCTCCAACCTTTTCGCGCAACACTTCCTCCCGCAAAAACACTACGGCATTTTCTTCATCGGCTATTGCGATCCCGACTCCCCCGCCGGACGACTCCGCGCCGCGAAGCCGGGCGAAAAAGTGGTGATCAATCCACTGGCCGGCGAACAGGAAGTGCGCTGCAAGCTCGATTACTTCGATCTCACCGCCCATGCCAAACGCGAAGATCTCCTCAACTACATTCTCGAAGTAAACCCTCGCACCTGCGTGCTCGTCCACGGCGACACCCCCGCGCTCGAATGGTTCCAGCACGAACTCCAGAACCGTCGCCCCGACATGCGCGTTCTCATCCCCACCCCCGGCAAAGAGATCACTCTTTAATGGAGGACGGAGTCCTCCATTAAAGTACGTTCGATGGCGTTTCGTCCGTGCCATCGAAATGCGGCACTGTGATCACGCAAAGCCGGTTGGGAGATGACGCATTAATCACCACGTGATGCACGCCCTTGGTGATCACGCATAGTTCGTTCGCGCGTAAGACTTCATCCCACGTGCGACCGTTGTGCGGATCGTGAAAGCGCAATTGCAGTTCCCCATCCAGCACAAAATAAATCTCATCGAACGTCCGATGGAAATGCGCCTTCGTCGGCTCGATATTGATCGCCTCCGCAATGTTCACGCCCTCGTAATCCGCGCGATTCAGAATCCCGCGCACAATGCCGCAAGTAGGCGTTTGATTGACGATATGGTCTTTGACTTTCTTCGTGATCACCGCGTCACCTCCGGTTGGGGTTGCCTCATTCGAGCAGAATCCCGCTACTCCGGCGATTCAATTCCGATAATCTGAAATCATGAGGCCCAAATTGTCCCTATCTTAATGGGAGTGACCTTCCAGCCATCCTCCTGCCGGGATAATACGTAGAGACAGGATTTCGCACCGAGACTCCCAAATGAATGACTCACATAAACGAGAGCCCATTTACCATCCTTTGAAAATCCCACTCGCGAAAAGGTTATGAGACCGATGGAATTAGGAAAACGCTTATAAAACTCATCCCATCCACTCTTCTTCCCTTTGCGGATTGATGGATCAAAAACTTTATCTACATCGCTTGCAGACAGAACTATAGCCGTAATTCCCGGAAGCATTTGTGAAGTTAGTTCCGCTTGCGTGACATTCTTATTCCCAAAGTCTTCAACCAAATCAAACGGCACTCCTCGGGGCACATCATACAAAAGGGAGTTGATATACCCCTCCAGACTCTTATGTGGGTCCATCAGCGGCAATTTCGTTTGATTCTGAATCACCGGATTCGTTCGACCGCTCTCTTTCATCTCCTCTTTTAGCCATGCCGCAAAGACTTCTTTTTCGCGCGCCGAAATCGGCAATGGAGTCTTATTGTAAACTGGCTGACTATAATTTGGAGTCACCTTACAAACGTATACGTCGTATGACTTCAGCCTCTTTCCGCGAAACATCGTACTGAAGGACGTGACCTTTCGAATCGACGAGAATTCCTGCTTCAACCGATCCGGCAATCCATCCAACTCATCCGTCACAAAGAGCGCCGTCGCACCGGGCTCCGCCTTGTAACCGGGCCAGAAGGAGAATTGATTCTGGATGCGGTCCGCATTGGGAACGAAGGTCTGCGGGTGACCCGGCACATACCACGCGATGAGCGCGGCAACCTGATACCGGTTTCCGATAATGATTTGCGGTTGATGCTGCTTGATCGCTGCATCGACATGCTGACCGAATCCCTCCCAGCCGCGCACGCGGTTCAGCGGATCGCTTTTTGGCGGCAGGTTCAACGGCGCGGTCTCGTGCAGCGCAGCCGCTTCCAGTGCGGCGAGGGAAAGCGCCGCGATCACCGCCCAACGCCAGCGCGGCGCGCGTTGCACCCGCTGCCGCCAGTCCGCCGCCATGAGGATGAGTGCGCCGATGTAGCCCGTCGCCGTCCAATTCGCCTCGCCGTTATCGTTCAACGCCAGCACGGAATAAAAACCGAAGATCGGCAGCAGGAGCGAGAGCAACAAGCGCTCCGAATCACTCTTCAATTTCTTGCACACCGTCGCCCCAATCGAAATCAACACGCCGAGGAACAGCAGAGGCGAAATCACCACCGCCTGCATCGTCACGAACTGGAAAAACTCGCCGGGCCGGATTGTGAACTTCTTCTGCAACGCACCGCGCTCCTTCAAATGCGTCGCCGTGATCCAGCCATGATGCGCGTTCCACCAGAACACCGGAATCGTGCAGAGCACAAAAACGCCCAGCGCCGCGAGTGCCTTCGGATTGCGCAGATGCTTGCGGTGCGCGGGCGACCACGCGAGAAACCCGAGGAAGCAGAGCAGCTCAAGCGCGTTCACGTACTTCGCCAGAAAACCGCACCCGACCGCGAACCCGGTCAGCAGCCAATCGCGCCAACGATCCTGCGCCAACGCATCGCAAAACAGATTCGCCGCCCAGACCCAGAAGAAAACACTCAGCGGATCAATCGTCATCAACACCGATCCGATTGCCAGCAGCGGCACCACGCACGCCACCATCAGCGCGGTCAACGCCGTGCGCTCATCGAACAACCGCCGCGCCAGCAGGAACAACTGCCAGCCGGTCCCGGCCGAAAGAATCACACTGATCCAGCGAATGCCAAACGCGTTGTCGCCAAAGATCGCCGTGCCGAGCGCGATGGTCCACGCGATGCCCGGCCCTTTGCTGTAATAACTCGCATCGAGATGATTCGACCACAGCCAGTAGTACGCCTCGTCCTCGATGATGTCCGGGTAAGTGCAATACCACAGGCGGAACAGCGTCAGCACCGCGAGGACCAACAGCGCGACCATCACCTCGCGCGTCCAGCGTAACGGGGCGGACCCCGGAAAAGTCGTTGTCGTCATGAAATCGGTTTCTTTTGGAAAATGAGTTGAGGATGCCGCGCGTGAAGCTTCGGAAAAACCCGCGCTCCCCACCGTTGCCAGCACCATTCGGCCACGAGCAAAACAATCCACGTATAAATCAGCGACAAAATCCACGACGCCAGCACATCGCTCGGATGATGCGATCCCGTGTAGACGCGCGAGTAACTCACCAGCATCGCCCACGGCCACAACAGCCATGCCCAGCGGCCATACAGCACCGTCGCCACCAAAGCGATGGCCACATTGTTAAACGCATGACCGGACGGAAACGACTTCCCGCCGGGATGATCATGCGGCTTCGACCACTGCACTTCGTTGAGATCCACGATGCGCACCTGCTCCAGATACTCATGCGGCCGCGGCCGCTGCACCATCTTCTTCAATCCACCATCGATCGCCGTATCCCCCAGAAGTACGCAGAAAATCATCAACACCAGAAACACGCGCTCGCGAAAGCCCCCCCAGATCAGCAACGCCACCACGCCAATCGCCAGCGGAATTTTGAACAGCGCAAAGCTGCTCACCACCGCCATCACCCCATCCAGCACGGGATGCGTCCACACCTTGTTAATGAGGTGAAGCACCTGTAAATCCCACGATAGAAACGTTGCCCACATAAGAAAAGGTAAGGTAGCGACAAAAACTTTACTTTAGAACTCCGAATGAGATTTTCCAGTCAAATAAGTAAATTCTCTTGCCCACAATACCCCAAAACTAGTAAACCTTGAGTTATGGCAACGCCTCGACTGATGAAGCCGACCGCCTTCTTGGCGATTCTCAGCGCAACTCTTTTCCTCGGTGCCTGCGCCGGAATTGATAATGCCAACGTGCAACGAGCGCCCAGCGAGCGCCTCTCGGCCAACCCGCCCGAGATCCTCGTAGAACCTTTTTCCAATGAGCACGCCAGCTTCCTCGTCAAGCGCAGCGGCCACGAGCTCGAAACCTACAAGAAAGAGCTGACCACCTCCTTTCAGGACGTCTTGATCGAGCGACTCCAAAAAATCGGCCCGGCCAAAAAAACGTGGGGCCCCGATGCCTTGCCGGATCGCGGCTGGCTCATTCGCGGTGAATTCCTGCGCGTCTATGCCGGCAGTGGCATTCTCCGCAACAGCATCGGCATGGGTGCCGGACAATCCGTTTTCACCTGTCGCGTCTACGTCTACGACCTCAGCGTCTCCACCACCGCCTACATCATGTCGTTCGATACCGGCATCTCCGATGACCAAAAAGGCAGCGGCAGCTACGTTCCCGGCTTGATGCCTGCGGGCGGCACCGCCGGCGCAATCGCCAAGGGCGCCCAAGGCACGACCGGCATCTCCCTCATCGCCGGTGGCACCGCCGCCGGGGCCGCCGTGGCCTACTCCGAAGGCAGCACCCGTCCCTTCCCGAACCCGACGCAGGCGAACGAGATTCCCGAAGTGAACAACAACCAGTTCACCAACCAATATCAAGACATGGCCCGCACCGCCCGGACCATCCGCGACACCCTGATCTATTACAGCGGCACGCCCAAGAACGATTCCGAACGCGTGGCGATGGCCAAGAGCCGTCCGCAATAATCCATCGCCGACCGTACCAAGTCCAAAACCCGTTTGACGCCAGCCGTCAAACGGGTTTTGAGCTTTTCCGAAACATCACGGCGAATCCTCGCAAGAAATCAGGTGCCACGTGGAGCCAGCGATCGCGGGAACTCCCGTGAAGATTGACACAGCCCGGCACTACGAGTCGGGCAAAATCTGCTTCACCACGCGCGCGATGCCTTCGCGGGCAAAATCGCTCGGCGGATAAATCTGCTGCGCCTTCAAATACCACGCCAGCGCAGAGCCGGTCTGCTTCTTCGACTCCAGATCCTGCGCCGTCGTCAGGCTTCGCACAAACTCCGCCGCCTGTGTCGTGAGATCGGCCCGGAGCTGGTTGAGCTTGATATCCTCCGGGTTCGCGCGGAAAACTTGCTCCACACTTTCCCAGGCGCCGTAGGCGTCGCCACGCTTGGCCACTTCGTTGGCGCGAATGATGGCACCTTCGATCGTCTGCATCTTGTCGAGCACGAGCCGGAGCTTCTCCTGCCTCTCCGGGAAGAGCGCCGTCGCGGCGATGAACTTCACCTTGTCGTCGAAAATCTGCCGGTAATTCTTCTGGCTGAGCAGGCGATCCAAGTCGGACAAGGCTTGCTGTTGCACATCGGCTTGGCTGAAGATCGCGCCGGAGACTTCACCCAGCGCCGGGTTGCGCGGCCAGATTTCCATTGCCGCCTTGAGTTCGTTTTCGAGCGTCAAACGATCCCCGCTCGCCGCCGCGTTGCGCGCCTTGGCCAGATGCAGCGCGCTCACCGTCTTCGCCGTTTCGATGGCCGCCATCGGCTTGGAATTATCAAAGTCCTTCGCGGTCTGGTCGAGCTCCTTGACGATCTTTTCCGCACGCGCGTAATCCTTCACCTCGATCGCCGCGACGAGTTGATTCGTCTTCTGCGTGAACTCCAGCGCGCGGCGCTTCTTCTCCCGCGGCAGCGTGCGCACGGCGGGCATGTACTCGCCCACGGCGAACGATTCCGCCAGACGTTGCGTCGCGCTGCTCAGTTCATTCTTCGACAACAGGAAATTATACGCCTCGATTCCCTCCTGCACGTCGCGCATCGCCTCGTTGGCGAGACTGTCCAGCACGCTCAGGGTCGGCGGCAACCCGGAGGAATCCGTCAGCAACTTCTTCGCGTCGCCCTGCAGCTTCAACTGCGTGTCGCCGTCACCAAAGAGCGTGCGGTAAAACCGGCTTCCGATCACCACATGCTGGAAGCGGCGTTGAAAAAAGAACTGCACGATCAGCGCTTGAAACTCCACCTTGGCCTGCAACTCGGAAGCATCCTTCTTGAGCAGGTTCGCCTTCGACATCACTTCCACCTCGGCCAGCCGCTTGATGTACGGCTGCATCCGCATGTCGCGCTTCATCTCATTTTCCTTCGCCCACTGCGCGGCGGCTTCGCTCGACCACGCCTTGCTCGGCCCCTTGTTGGTGCTGAGATCGCTCACCGACATCTGCGCATTCCACTCCAGCGTCTCGCGCTCCTTCTCAAGCGCTTCATTCGCCTTGCTCAGGCGATTGATCTCGCGCTTGGAAAGCCACACCGTGTACACCGCGTTGGCCAGCGAATCGCACAGGTTCGCATCGATGCGATACTTCGACGCCTTCGGCAAAAGACTCCACGCCTCGTCGAGATTGATGTTCGGGCCGGGCGTGATCTTGTCCATGATCGCCTGCAATTCCTTGCGATACGCCTCGTCATCCGCCGTGGTCTCCTCCTCGGCATTCAAGTACTTCTCAAACCGCGCGCGGAAAATGCGGTTGTCGTTCACATTCCACTTCTTGCCATCCCAGCTCAGCACCTCATTGCCCGGATCAAAAAACGGCAGGTCATTGCCCAGCGTCCCGCCTTTCGACGAGGAGCCGCCGGAAGACGCGCCCGAGGAAGCCGGCGCGCTCGCGGCCGGAGCGGCCCCGCCGCCACCGCTATTGACGGAATCCGCCGTCTGCGCCCACGCCACACCCGCGCTGCACACGAAAGCGAGAAGCAAGGAAAAGGACAAGGCGCGCGTGCTCATTTTTTCTGGAGATCCTTCACGGTTAAAAGCCCATCCTGGCCAACTTCGATTTTGAACGCGAAGTTCTGCCCCTTCTGCAAATTCACCTGGTTGAAATCCACCGGCACAATCACGCCCAACGGCGAGGAACCCGACCGCGTCTCCACCTCGATCGAAAAGAGTCGCCCCTTGCCCGGCGACCACGCCAGCAGGTTCAACACCTTGCCATCCACCTTGTAAACATTCCCCCGCAGGCTGTTGCCATTCTCGTAATACGCGGCCACGTCCAGCGGATGCAGCGTGCGATAGGGATCGTTCAGATTGCGAATCAGATAGTAGCCGCCACCCAATGCCAAAATCAGAAGCAAAAGCGCGGCGACAATCTTCAACAAGCTAACCTTGGAGCTGGCACGACGTGACATGGATGCACATTGATAGCAATGCCCTCACAACGAGGCAAACGCAATCTCTACAGGATTCACTTTCCTAGAATTACGGTCAACCGCGAGCTGCCTTGCCGGGTCCAGCATCACGCTGGTTAGTCCCATTGCGCGCGGACGCAACCGAAATACGCGATGATCAACCCCACCAACGCCTGACAACCCAGCACCCAGAAACACGCCGGATAGCTCGCCAGCGGCGTCTCCGTGATGATCTTCACCAAATCATAAAAACGCGTATCCCGCATCGTCTCCAGAAAGCCCGACCAGCTCCAATACGCCGAAATGAATGGCCGCGTCATCACCCCCAGCCAATCCGGCAACGCCAGCACCGCGCCCGACAGCGGCAATTGGAACCCCACGAAATAAACCGAGATCAGCGACGACTGCTCCGTCGTCCGACTCCAGCTCGACACCCCCAGACACAGGCAGGTCAACGCGGCGTTCGCCAGAAAAAGCATCGCCGCCTGCGGGGCCAGATCGCCCGGGAACCGCACAATCAGCTTCACGAAAATCGTCATCCAGAACGACTGCGCCAGCACCAGCACCCCGAGGAAAAAAATCTTGCTGATCAGGTAACTCAGCGGATTCAGCCCCGCCAGCTTCTCCTTCTCGAACAACAACCGCTCCGCCACGATTTCCCGCGCCCCGTTGTTCGACCCCATCAACGTCATCAGCACCACCTGAAACATGATCAAGCCCGAGACCAGACTCCCCACCCGGCTCGACTGCGCCGTGAACGACACCGACTCCTTCAACTGCGCCACGATATTGCCATCCGCGCTCAAGCTCAGATTCTGGATCTGCGGCAACCCGTTCAATGCGAACGGCACCACTAGCGCGGGAAAAAGAAACAGCAGCGCCAACTGCAGCCACACCTGATTCTTTTCTCGAAAAAACAACCTCCAGCGACGCCCCAGCAAAATGAAAAACTGCGCCAGCAACCCCGGCGTCTGATCCTCCGGCACAGCCGCCAACTCCGCCTTCACCGCCGCCGCGTCCTCCGGAAAATCCTCCTCGTCGTCCTCATCATCCCGATCCGCTTCCACCATTCCCGGCAAAAGCGGCAACGCGAAATTCTCCCGGTAAATCGCCCAGCGTTCGCTCCACGCCGCCGTCTCCTTCGACTCCAGTTGCGGAAAGAGATCCTCCGGCGTACTCACGTTGAAATACTCCAGCAGATTCTCCGCCGGGCCCGAGTACAACACACTCCCCTCGCGCAGCACCGTCACCGAATCATACAACCGCAAATGGCGCAGACTATGCGTCACGCTCAACACCAACCGGCTCCCATCCCGCGACAACTGATGCAGCAACTGCACGATCTCATCCTCCGACTTCGGATCGAGCCCCGACGTCACCTCATCGCACAACAGCAACGACGGCCGCGTCACCACCTCCAGCGCCAACGCCAGACGACGGCGTTGCCCCCCCGAAAGCTGCGACGCCGGACGGTCCCGGATTTCAAAAAGCCCCACCACTTCCAGAATCTGCTGCGCCCGCTCCCCGCGCTCCTCGTAGGAAAGACCGCTCAACCGCAACCGCAACGCGTAATCCATCGACTCCGCGATCGTGAGCGACTCATGCACAATACTGAACTGCGGCACATACCCCAGCTCCGCCGGGGGAATATCGCCCTCCGTCGCCAGATTACGCCCATCCCAGCAAATCGTCCCCACCTGTGGATCAAATAATCCCGCGATGACCTTCAGCAACGTACTCTTGCCACAACCCGACGGCCCCACGATGGCCGCAAAATGCGGCCGGGGAAAATGAAGCGACACCCCCTGCAAAATCGGAACACTGGCTTCCGCATCACCCAACCGCAACGTCGCCTCGCGTATCTCTAACATCTGGCATTCATTTATGCTTCCTGTCCAAAACGCGCAACCTTTTAATTCGCTGAACAACGTTGCCGCCCCTTCCTTCTGCCCCTTGGCGTTCGTGGCGAACTCCGCGAGAAATAAAGCCTCACCCCCTTTAATAGGTTCAATAAAGTTCACTCACGAATGACTTTGCACCCGCCCCAACACCTGCCATCATCATCCTGAGATTATCGCCCAACCCGCCCCCTACCAAATCTCCCACCCGTCTTTACTCCCGCCTTCACCAACCATCGAGAGCACCCCATCTAAATAGACCTCACTCAATCCTCACTTTTGACGAGCCTAAAACAGCAAAAATTCAGCACAACGAATAGAAACCACAATATCTTAACCCCGAAAAAAGATTTCTTTTCACCCGTTTAGTGTTGCTAATCGACTCAATAATCTCGACAACACTCCACCTAATGAACTAGAAACAAGAAGCGTCCAGAACACTCAGCCAATGAGTGCCACGGCGAAGCGTTTTATAGACAGAGAAACACAGGGCCACCAACTATGAAAACCACCGGGAAAGCGTTCTCACATTTAATTACCAAAACCCTCCTCAGCGGCGTCCTCGCCACCGGTAGCCTCTGCCTGCCCACCCTCATCCACGCCGAAACCAGCGTCGCGACCGTACCAGAGGGTTATGTCACTTTGACCGTCTCTGCAGGAACGGGATCTGCATATGCGTCTTCGATTCTTTCTCTTCCTTTGCTAGCTACATCTACCGCAGGGGGACAAACTACAGGTATTATCACTAGTGTTGCTAGTAATTCCCTGACGAATGCAAATGCGGGATGGACTGCAGGAGCCCTGTCTACGACTACTTCGCCGCACTTAATCCGTATAACGAGTGGTGTAGCACAAGGGCGCACATTTCTTATTTCAACCGCGACCGCTAATACAGCTACTAGTGTAACCATTGATGCAAATGAGGCTATCGATCTAACTACTTTGGGCATCACCGCAGGTACGGATACCTACGAAATAATCCCTTGCGATACTCTCGCAAGCATCTTCGGCACTCCGGCAACCACAGGAGTTTTAGGTGGCTCCTCAGCTTCACAAGCCGACCAAGTTCTGCTCTTAGTCAAAGGCTCTTGGCGCGTGTACTTTTATAATACAACTAGCAATGATTGGAGACTTGCAGGAGTCAATACGGCTAGCAACAATATCCCCATCCCGCCGCACAGCGCCATCATTTATAATCGTAAGGCCAATACTTCACTGACTTTTACAGTGACTGGACGAGTGCCAAACATGAAACGATCTGTTTCAGTAGCAAATGCTGGCTACAGCTGCGTATCAAATGGATGGCCCACCTCCATGACGCTGTCATCGAGCGGCATCAACCAAATTAGTGGCTGGCAAAGTTCGAGCAATTCCGGTACTGCCGATTTAGTGCAAATCCTAGTTAATGGTTCATGGAGAGTATACTATTACGATGGAACCCATTGGCGTATGGTTGGCACAAACTTACTAAGTGATAGCGTCGTTATACCAGTAGGCGGAGGTGCCGTAATCAATAAACGAGGAAGCGCAACAGGCAATGCCTTACTCTCACAAACACCCCCATACGCTCTTTAAAATCTGATTCTCATGAAAAAATTACTATTGGCATTTGCGCTCAGCGCTTTTTTTCTACAAGCACTACACGCTCAATTCATCACTGGGTTTGGAACTGGTGATTTGACATTGGTCGACTCCAGCTTTGGTACATCCTCGCAGACCGCTTCTTCTTACAGTATTTCAGGCTCTGGATTGACTGGTTATTTTAGCGGAACAATTACGCCACTTGTACTCTCTGGAGGAATCACCCAGTTAAGTCTCACCGGAACACTCGGCAGCAGCTACAATACATCTTTCGATTTATATCTTCAGGACAGCAATGATGGTTATTTGATGTTCTCTGGAAACTGGTCGGTATTCTCAGCTGGATCTGCCCAATCAGCTTTATTATCCCTGTCAGACTCTTATGGTTTTAATGGCACCGTCAGCAAGCTCACACTGTTCTCTAATCTGTCCGTGTCAGAGCCCCTCTCATTCACCTTCGACGCCCTCTCCGCCGTACCGGAACCGACCGCGCTGCTGTTGCTCGGCATGGGCCTTGCCGGAATCGCGATGCGCCGCTCCCTGCGCCGCCGCTAGTTTTCCTCTCTCTCCCCAAAACCCCCTCCTCGCTGCGGCGTCGAGGGGATTTTCTTTGCCCCCCCTCTCCCCCTTGGCGGTCTTAACGCGCTCCGCGAGACATTCCACTCCCTCTGCAAAAATGTCGCACACCTAGCAAACGTAGCCAACCTAACGCAAACGTCCTTCGCGTTTCTGTGCTATAACTTGTGGCATGCCCCGCGCCTGCCCGGTTGAAATCTCAAACCTGAAATGGGAAACGCCCCGACGACACCCCTGCGACACCCAACAGAGTCGGTCGATTCTTGTAGCCCTTTGTCGACGCTCTTTTTTCTATCGCCTCCGTCTGGAGCGAAGCGTTACCGGGTACAGCGTCACGCTGCCGCAAGCACCGGCCACACTCCTTCCCTACCTGCTCCACTTGGGGCGAAGCGTTACCGGGTGCAGCGTCACGCTGCCGCAAGCACCGGCCACACTCCTTCCCTACCTGCTCCACTTGGGGCGAAGCGTTACTGGGTGCAGCGTCACGCTGCCGCTGCCAGAATCGACTCGATCTGGGCCAGCTCCGCTGCGGTGAACTCCAGCTTCTCCAGAGCCTTCACATTATCCTCCAACTGCGCCACGCTACTCGCCCCGATCAGCGCCGACGTCACCTCCGGCAACCGCAGCACCCACGCCAGCGCCATTTGCGCCAAGGTCTGCCCCCGCTGTTGCGCCAGCGCATCCAGCTTCTGGATCTTCGGCAACTGCTTCTGCACCGCCGCCGGTTTCAGGAAATGCTCCCGCGCCGCGCGCGAATCCTTCGGGATATCCTTCAGATACCGATTCGTCAGTTGCCCCTGCGCGAGCGGACAAAACACAATGCTCCCGATCCCCTCCTCCCGCAGCACCGTCGTCAGACCCTCCTCGATCCAGCGATCCAGCATGTTGTAGGACGGCTGATGAATCACACACGGCGTCCCGAGCTTCTTCAAAATCGCCGCCGCCTGCCGCGTCTGCTCCGGTCGATACGACGAGATGCCCGCGTACAACGCCTTGCCGCTGCGCACGGCGTGATCGAGCGCCCCCATCGTTTCCTCCAGCGGCGTCTCGGGGTCAAAGCGGTGCGAATAGAAAATGTCCACGTAGTCCAGCCCCATGCGCTTCAGACTCTGGTCGAGGCTCGCCAGCAAATTCTTTCGCGAACCCCATTCGCCGTACGGTCCCGGCCACATGTCGTAGCCCGCCTTCGTCGAAACGATCAACTCGTCGCGATACGCGGCCAGATCCTGACGCAGCATGCAACCAAAGTTCGTCTCCGCCGAGCCGGGGGGCGGCCCGTAATTGTTCGCCAAGTCAAAGTGGGTGACGCCCAGATCGAAGGCCCGCAGCACGATGTGACGCCCCACCGCGTAGTTATCCACGTACCCGAAATTATGCCACAGCCCCAGCGAGATGCGCGGCAGTTTCAACCCGCTGCGCCCACAGCGCGCATAGGTCATGTTCTGGTAACGATTCGGGTCCGCTTGATGGCTCATAAAAAAGTGGGGGAAGTCGTTCCGCTACGAAAAAGTGGCTGGCTGGAAAAGACTCAAAGTGAGAGTGCCGGCGGAGGGACTTGAACCCACACATACTTGCGTATAACAGATTTTGAGTCTGTCGCGTCTGCCATTTCGCCACGCCGGCTAAAGCTCGCCCGATCAAACCCGTCCCGGAGAACGGTGCTCGTCAAGCTGTCGGCCATTATGCATGGCCCGCCGAGGTCGACAAGGAAAAGTGCAGTGAAAACTTACCCGCCCCCACCCTGGCTCCTTTTTACTCCACTGCCACCAAATGCCACTGGTGACTGCGGAAATCGCGATCCGGAATCGGTAACTCCACGCCGCCGTAGAGCAACGACTCGCCGCTGTAAATCCGCTCCGTCCCGCTCAGCCGGTAACGCCGCGCCGGGTCGAGTCCGCGCAACGGCAGATTGCGATTCGCCGTATTGCAATCGGAGAGAACCAGCACGTAGGTCACGAGCGCTTCACGCCGATCGGGCGAGACAACCATCCATGCCGACTCATTGCTGTCGAAGGGACTGCGCAACCGGTAGAGGTCGCCCTCGAGCAACAGCTGGGCATGCGTCTTGTACGCCGCAACCTGCAGGCGGATTTCATCCAGCTCCTCCGGCGTGCACTCGGTCAGGTCGAGCTCGTAACCGAACGCCCCGGTCAACGCCACATGCCCGCGCGTGGTGAAGGGCGTGACGCGCCCGACCGCGCTATTCGGCACGTGGGAGACATGCGCCGAGAGCGTGGAGAAGGGATAGAGCAGACTCGTGCCGTACTGGATCTTCAAGCGAGAGATCGCATCCGAGTTGTCGCTCGTCCAAATCTGCGGCGTGTAGTAAAGCATCGCCGGATCGAATCGTCCGCCGCCGCCGGAGCAACCCTCGATCAGGATCTCGGGAAACTCGCGCGTGAATCGCTCCAGGAAATCGTACACGCCCAGCATGTATCGGTGCGCGGTTTCCATCTGCCGTTCCGGCGGCAACGACGCGGAACCAATCTCCGTCATGTGCCGGTTCATATCCCACTTCACAAACGTAATCGGCGCAGACCGCAAGATCGCCGCCATCTGCCGGAAGATTTCCTCCCTCACTTCGGGCCGCGAAAAATCGAGCACATGCTGCGCGCGGCCCAACGTGCCCGGCCGTCCCGGCACGTGTAAACGCCAGTCGGGATGTTGCCGGAACAAATCGCTGTCGGGGGAAATCATCTCCGGCTCGAACCACAGTCCCAGCTTCAACCCCTGCGCCGTCACGCGACGGCCCAGTTCTTCCAATCCACCCGGCAGGCGCGACAGGTCGGGCGTCCAATCGCCCAGCGACGATTTATCGTCTGTGCGGTGCCCGAACCAGCCGTCATCGACCACGAGCATCTCCACACCTACCTTGGCCGCTTGCTCCGCGATGGCGCACAGTTTGTCCGTCGTAAAATTGAAGTAGGTCGCCTCCCAATTGTTGATCACGATGGGACGCGGACGATCCACCCATCTCGCGCTCAGCAGATGGCGTCGATAAAACCGGTGCAATGCGCGCGACATACCGCCCAGTCCTTCCGCGGAAAAGACCAGCACTGCTTCGGGCGTTTGAAATGCTTCGCCGGGATTCAGCAGCCAGCCGAAATCGAATGGGTTGATGCCGATTTGCAGGCGCGGCTGACCATCGATATCAACCTCCGCCGCTCCGAGAAAATTGCCACTATAGACGAGATTCATCCCATAGACACGACCATGCTCCTCGCTCGTACCAAGCTCGGTCAACGCGACGAAAGGATTATGCTGGTGACTGCTCGCCCCGCGACGGCTCTCGACCGATTGCATGCCGGGCCGCAACGGCGCGGTGAACAGATTGCGCTCCTGCGTCCACGCGCCGGACAAATGCAGGAACGAATAGCGCGCATACTCG
Source organism: Verrucomicrobium sp. (assembly GCA_017849585.1). Taxonomy (GTDB): domain Bacteria; phylum Verrucomicrobiota; class Verrucomicrobiia; order Methylacidiphilales; family UBA1321; genus UBA1321. The sequence goes on along the minus strand of JAFIGT010000037.1, from coordinate 34,870 downwards.
GGAATGAAATCGACGCTGCACGAGAGCGCCCGGCGCAACTGCAACGGATCGCTACCGCCATTCACCAATCGCGCCGACCGGGTGATCACCGGATGGGCCGCAAATACGGTGTAGAGCAATTCCACTTCGAAGCCGGTCTTGGCATCGCGCAAAGTGATCGCAAGAGATTCCGCGTCGCCCGCTTCCGGAGCAAGCGTGGCGGGCAATCCCTCCAGCTTCGGTTTTCCGGGCAGAACGCGATGCCCCGCATACTTCAACTCCACGATGCGCGACCCATCGCGCGGCTGGTGTACTTCCACCGCAGGCGAGCGAAAATCGGAGGTGCCGTAGACCGGATATTCCTGCGGCAGACTGTCGAGCGTGTACTGATCGTCGCACCCGTGCGGGTTCGGACTGAAGGCCCGTCCGCGTACCCGTCCGAGATGACTGAGATCGTGCGCGGCGAGTCGCGGCCCCCAGTACAGATGCGTGAGATCGCCCTGGGCATTGACCTCCATGGCATAGGTCACATTTCCGGCATGCAAAAAAAACGAGAGTTTATCCGTTTGAATTTCGATCATAAAAAAATCTCCTCACGCGCTGGCACGCACGACGATTTCGCCGCGCAACGCCTCCATCTGCACAGGCGACCCTGGTTGCAACACTCGCTCCTGCAACAGCGCAAAGCATCGGCGTCCGACGTTCTCGTAGGGAACGCGATAGGTGGTCAACGGGACCGCCGCTTGCAACCCGAGCACAAAATCATCCGAGCCGGTAATCTTCACATCTTCCGGCACACGCAGCCCTTGCTCCTGGGCCGCAGCCATCAATCCCAGCGCCAGGTAATCACTCGCTGCCACCACACCATCCAGTCCGGAGTAGCGCGCCAGAAAATTCCGGCCCATGCCAATCGACTCGCGCACCGGCTCATCGAAATCGATCACCACGCTCGGCTCCAGCGTCGCCCACTCCGTCCGCTCGCGGATGCCCGCTTCGTCCAACGCCCAGCAATACCCTTGATACATATCGTGCAACGAACCGACCCACGAGAGATTCGAAAAAAATCCGATTCGTCGCAGCCCCTGCCCCAGCAAGTGGCGCGTCATCGTATAGCCCACGTGAAAACGATCGACCGTCGCAGCGGAACAACCCAGACCGGGAAAATTCGTGCCACCCAGAACCACGGGAAATTTCGACTGCACGAGCAATTGAGAAAATTGAACCTGCTCCTCGGGCGAGGAAATATTCGGACACGTCATCGCCCCGCGCACATCAAATTCCGAGAGTCGCGCAATATACTCCGCTTCCTTCTCGTAATCGCTACCGGTCGAGAGCATCACCACGCGACGCCCCGCTTGTTTCGCCGCATCCTGGAATCCCTTCGCCATTTTCCAGATGCCCTCGTGCTGCGTACTCGGGTAAACGAAAGCCAGTGCATCCATCTGCACGCCGGCCTGTTCCGAACCTGTCCTCAACACCCGCGTGCCCACGCGCGTCTTGCGCTCCACCCAACCGTCGTGCGCCAGCAACGCCAACGCGCGGCCAATCGTGCCGAGCCCGCAATCGAATTGCCGCGCCAGCTCCCCATCGGCCGGAAGCTTGTCGCCCACCTTCCAGCGATTACTGCGCAAAGCATGGAGCAATTCCTTTTGAATCACCGCGATCTTGGAAAGCGTCTGCGCCATGCACCTTACATTGGCACTGTAGGAGGCTTACGCAATAAAATAATACGCTCAGATTTAATTAATCGTATTATTTTAAATATAATACTTAAGTTTTTATATATAAACAATTTACAATAAACCTATCCGAGCGAAACGTTGCCCGGAACCTTGAATTCTTTCTGAATTTGCCCCGTCTCGGCATCGCGCCAAGCCCTCACCCAGACAGGTCCGCGAATGGTCGGCACGGTCCCTTCCGCTTCGCTCAATGGACCCAATTGCGGATCGATCACGAGGCGGCCATAACCCGGCTCCAACGGACGCACGCCGAGCACATACCGCGCGATGATATTGGCCGGGGCTGCGCCCCAGGCATGGTTCCAATCCTGATTCGGTTTAAAGGTCTGGTCCCATGCCTCCATGGTGATCGTCGCTCCCTTGGCCATCATGTTGTGCCAACTGCGCAGATCGTGACTGGTCATCAAGCCAATCGCGTAGTCCGCTTCGCGCGCTTCGAACAAACCTTCCAACAAAAATTGCGCCGGATAAACCGAACACGCCATGCCACGCGATTTCAGATAGGTCACCACCGCAGTCTTGCGTTCCGCAGGTACGAGTCCGAAAGCGAGTGCAAAAAGATTCGCATGAATCGACACATGCTTGCTCCCCTCGCCATCCACGTACAAGCCTTGTTCCACGTCAAACAATCGCTCATTGAACACATGATGCACCGTCACTGCGCGCGCCTCCCAATCCACCGCATCCGTCTCCCTGCCCAAGACGCGCGCGATCCGCGCCATGAGAATCAACGTGCGATAATGGAATGCATTGACCACGGTATTGACCGGCACGAATTCATAGTTGTCCCGCTCGGCCAGAGGCCAATCCACGATATCGCGCAGTTCATGCGTATCGAGCAGGCCATCCGGTCGCGCGTAATTGAGATGCATTTTTTCATCTCGCAAAACCGGATAACTCCGCGCCAGCGAACGCGCATCACCGGTCGCTTCATAATCCTGCCACGCGATGATCACCGAATGTTGCTTCCACTCCGTTGGCCATGTCGGCGTGTGCAGCAGGTATTCATGCGAACGCCGCGCCAGGGAAAACTCCCGATCCACCGCGTAGTGACTGAGCTGGTTGATTGTCACGTCTGCTTCGTAGGGAATACGCTCGCGGTCGCCATCCACATAGTAGCCCGCGAACGAGGTCGCCAACATGCTGTACCGGCACAACTCCCACACCGCATCCAGATCTGCCGACGACGAGCGGAAGCACGCGGCTTTCTCATCGAAATGTGACTGCAATCGTTTCTGCACGACGGTCGGATCCGCTTCGGCCAACCCGGAGATTTCGACGTAGCGAAACGGCATGATCACCCCAAACTTCTCCGGAATCTTGATGGCAGCCGGGCGAAGATTGATCGGCCCGGGCTTCATTTCGATGCGATAATGCGTGCGCTCTTTTTCCAGCGTAATCGAAAATTCCTCCGCGCGAATCGATCCGCCCGGCTCCATATCCACGCGCCCCGCCTTCAAGGCTTCGCCCACACGAAGCGATATCACGCGCCCCGGCAACGGCTCGGCCAAGGTCAGCTCCAGCCAGCCAAACGCATCGCGGCCGAAATCGATCAGCCAACTGGCATCCGCCAACGGCTGCACCGTCGCGGGAAAAATCGTCACCACTTCCTGCGGATAAACACTCGTCGGCTCAGCGGGCTCCGAGTCGGTCAGGGTGAAGCGCTGCGGCTTTGCCCAACCACTCACGGCCCCGGTGGCATCCGTGATCTGCACTGTCCAATAACACGTTTGTCCCCAAGCGAGCGGCTTGCCCGCATAAGACACACCGAGCGATTGAGGCGAAACCACGCGCCCGGAATCCCACAGATCGCCGCGCTGCTCGAGTGCCAGCTTTTCGGCACTCGATACCAACACGTGATAGGTTGCTTGCGTAAAAAAAGAACCATCCGTATGAATCGCCCATCCGAAGAGGGGGGTGCGGGTAGCGATGCGGGTGAGTTCCGGTTGAAACAGGAGATCACAGTGCAAATGGAGCGAAAGAGAAGCGGCGTTCATGACTTGGTCATCAAGGCTGTGCTAAAATAGCGGTCAAAGCAAGAACGTGATTAATCGTCTCCAAAGAGACGCTCAAAAAAACCGCGTTTTTTCCCGGGTGTGCCGGGCCCCGGCTCATTCCCCTGATCCGGTTTGGCGTCCAGTTGCCATTCCTGCTCCGGCAAAAGAAAAACCGATTGATCCGGCTTGCCCGTAAACAAGCCGCCATCGAGCGTCTTTTGCACGAGTGTTTCCGGCTTGGCAAATTCGTTCATCGCATAATGATCCTTCGCCGCGAGAAAAACCCGCGCCCATATCGGCAAGGCAAGACGTCCGCCGTATCCTCCGGCCATAGTCGTGTCCGGCTGATCCAATCCCACCCACACCCCCGCCACGAGTGACGTGGTGTAGCCCATGAACCACGCGTCCCGGTAGTCGTTCGTCGTCCCGGTTTTCCCGGCCGCAGGTGGTTGGAAATTAAATTTGGAACGCAACGATTGACCTGTGCCGTAATTGACTGCGTTCTGGAGAATACCGGTGACTTGATAGGAAATCTCAGGCGAAAACACGCGGCGCGATTCCGGCTCGTTGCGGTAGAGCACCTGGCCGTTTTCGTCCTGCACCTCAGTGATCAGATACGGTCTATTCCAAACACCGCCGTTGGCGAACATGGCGTAAAGTCCCGTCATTTCCGCCAGCGTCAACTGGCAGGCACCGATGTAAGAGGAGGGAAAAGGCGGAATGCCGCTTTGAATTCCCGCCTGCTGTGCGTAATAAACAAAAAGCTCCGGCCCCACCAGATTGCCCGCGCGAACTGCCGCGTAGTTATCCGATTTGACGATCGCATCGTTCACGCGCAGGAACGTACGCGCACCACCCGACGCAACCTCAGCTCCATCCGTCCGCGTGAGATCAAAGGGCGTGTTCTCAATCCAGCTCGCAGGTGAAAATCCTTTTTCCGCAAAAGTAATCGCATAGACCAACGGCTTGAGCGTGGAACCGACCTGCCGATGGGCCATCGTCGCGCGATTAAAAGGACTCGTCGCATAGTCGCGACCGCCGACCATCGCGCGAATCGCACCCGATCCCGGGTCGAGCGCATAAAATGCTCCCTGCAACGCCACCGCCACCTTGTTGCGACGGCGTGGGTAGTCGGGAGCTTGCTCCACTTCCGCCAGCGATTGGGTCAGAGCCCGTTCCGCCGTATCCTGCAAACCATAATCAATCGTGCAAAAAATTTTCATGCCGCCTTGCGACAACTGATCGGCATCAATGTACTGCTCGAGAATCTTTCGAATTTCGTCCTGATAATAACTCCCGGCAAAACTCGTGCGTGGACGCAACGAGAGCGGTTGCGCCTCGGCCTGCTTGCGCTGCGCCTCGGTGATGACACCTTCCTTGGCCATGCGGGCCAGCGCACGCGAGCGCGAGGCGAGAGCCAGATTGTAATTCTTCCAGGGTGAAAATGAATTCGGTCCCGAGATCATGCCTGCGAGCAAGGCGGATTCGCTCAGGTCAAGCGCTCCCACCGATTTTCCAAAGAACGCGCTCGCCGCCGTCTCCGCCCCATAGATGCCCTGCCCGTAATAAATCCGGTTCAGATACGAGCGCAAAATCTGTTCCTTGCTGAAACGCCGTTCGATGCGCAGCGCGAGAAACACCTCCAGCAATTTGCGGTCGTACGTGCGCTCGAAACGACCGATTGAATTTCGCGCCAATTGCTGCGTGATCGTACTGGCTCCCTGCCGGATGCCGGAGCCGGTGACATTAATGATGATCGCCCGCAAAATGCCAAATGGATCGATACCCTTGTGCGAATAAAAACGCTGATCTTCCGTCGCAATCACAGCCTCGACTAATTGCTTCGGCAACGGACCGGGCGGCATGAGAATGCGGTTCTCGTCGAAGAAACGGCCGAGATTCTGCCCCTTATAATCAAAGATGAGCGACGCCTCCGGCATCTTCTCGACCACAGACAAATCCACCCCCGCAGCGCGAATGGAGTAGATCAGGATGACCATCCCGATGCCGACCAATCCCGCCGTACCCAAGGCGAGAAGACCGCGCCAGATTTTCCGCCGCCATTGGGCGCTCAGGTATTGCGTTTTGCGGGGAGAGTTGCGGGGCGGCATAGTCGAACCATCAACGTACTGGCTCTTGGCCAGAATTCAATGATGACATGCTGTATCGCACCGTCGGATCATTTGATCAGACTTACGACCTTCGCGCAACGCGGGCAGAGCTCGGGATGATTCGCATCGTCTCCAGTATGCTCATCATATTTCCAGCAGCGAATGCACTTCTTGCCATCAGCCTTGGAAACGGTGACCTTCAGCTCGGAGCCAGCTGTAACAGTGACCTTGGAAACAATGCAGAGCTCCGCGAGCAACGCTTCGTCCCCGGATTTCCAGTCGTTCGATTCGATGACGACTTTGGCTTCGAGACTCTTGCCGATTTCCTTCCGCTGACGGACCGGCTCGATCGCTTCGGTGACCTTGCCACGCAGGGCAATGAGATTGGTCCAGCGCGCCATGAACTCGGGGGCTTCGGCTTTCGCGTCGACGACCGGGAATAGCTGCAGATGGACCGATTCCTTTTCGCCGAGGAACTGCCACGTCTCTTCCGCCGTGTAGGGTGTGAGCGGGGCGAGCAATTTCACCAGAGCCTCAATCGTCGCGCGCATGACCGTCTGCGCGGCGCGGCGGGCGGAATCGTTCTGCGCGTTGCAATACATGCGGTCTTTCAACACATCGACGTAGAGCGAGGAAAGATCCACGGTACAGAAACGGCTGATGGCATGGTACACGCGATGGAATTCGTAGGCCTCGTAGCCACTGCGCGCTTCCGCAATGACTTCCTGCAGACGCGCGTAGATGTAGCGATCCAGCTCGGTCCATTGTTCGCGAGCCACGCTGTCCGTGGCGGGATTGAAATCGTGCAGGTTGCCGAGGAGGATGCGCAGCGTATTGCGAATGCCGCGATAGACGTCGGACACGCGCGAAAAGATGTTCTTCGAGAATGGGACATCACCGCGATAATCCTGACCGGCCACCCAGAGACGCAGCACATCCGCGCCGCTGTCGTTGACGAGCGTGATGAGATCGGTCGCGCCGCTCGACTTGGAATATTTTTTTCCAGTCTCGTCGACGATGAAGCCGTGCGTGAGCACGTTCTTGTACGGCGCCTTGCCCGTCGCCGCAACGGCGAGACAAAGCGAGGAATTGAACCAGCCGCGATGTTGATCGCTGCCTTCGAGGTAAAGATCGGCGGGAAAATACTCGAGCCGCTTAAGCAGCACGGAGGTCCAGCTCGAACCGGAATCGATCCACACGTCGATCGTGTCCTTGCCCTTGCGCAGGCCCGCAGGCAGGCCAAGGCGCGCGGCGAGTTCGTCCGCGGTGGAACTGAACCAGACGTTGGTACCTTCCTTCTCAACGATGTCGGCAAATTTATTAATGACCGCGCTGCTGATGAGCGGTTGCTCACCCTCGGCGTAGAACACGGGAATCGGCACGCCCCAGGTGCGCTGACGCGAGATGCACCAGTCGGGACGATTCGACACCGTGCCGTGAATGCGGTTGCGGCCCCAATCGGGAATCCAGTTCACATCGCGGTCGATGGCGGTGAGCACGTCCAACCGAATGCGGTCCATCTTGATGAACCACTGTTTCACCGAGCGGAAAACGATGGGCGTTTTCGAGCGCCAGCAATGCGGGTACTCGTGCGTGTAATCTTCCTTCGCGACGAGGTAGCCCGTCTTTTCGAGATGCTCTATGACAAGCGGGTTCGCCTTGAAGACGTTGAGGCCGACCCATTCGGGCATGCCACATTCGGCGGTGAGACGACCGTAATCGTCCACAGGCGAAAGAACATCGAGCCCCACCTGACGACCGAGAATGTAGTCATCCTGACCGTGACCGGGGGCGATATGGACCATGCCCGTTCCGGTATCAGCCGTGACGAAATCGGCGGGATAAACCTTTCCGGTACGCGGGAGGAAGGGGTGTTGATACTCGAGACCTTCGATGGCGACGTTTTCCGTGATAACCTTGGCACCTCCAATACCGGGAATAGATTCCAGAGTCGTGGCCGCCACGATGAGTCGCTCGCCCTTATGCTCGACGATGACGTAAGGAATTGCCTTGGAGAAAGCGACCGCGAGATTGGCGGGAAGTGTCCACGGAGTGGTCGTCCAGATGAGAAGCGAGAGCTTGCCCGCACCGGGGAATTTCGCGGCACTCGCCTCGGCCAGCGGGAACTTGACGAAGATCGCGGGATCGGTCTTGGATTGATATTCCACTTCGGCTTCCGCGAGCGCGGTCTGGCAGCCGTAGCTCCACGAGACGGGACGCATGCCTTGATAGACGAGATCCTTGTCGACGAGCTTGGCAAAGTTGCGGAGTTCCTCCGCTTCGTACGCGGGGTCGAGCGTGAGATAGGGCTTGTCCCATTCGCCGAACACGCCGAGGCGCTGGAATTGTTCGCGCTGAATGCCGATGTACTTGCGCGCCATCGCTTCGCTTTTCTGGCGAATCACGAGCGCGTCGTCGGTCTTCTCGCCTTTTTCATTGAGCTCTTTCGTGACTTTGTGCTCGATGGGCAGACCGTGGCAATCCCAGCCGGGGATGAACGGCGAATAGAAGCCGGTCATGTTTTTGCTCTTCAGGACAATGTCCTTGAGCGTCATGTTCAACACGTGACCGATGTGGGCATCGCCGTTGGCGAAGGGCGGGCCGTCGTGCAGGAGAAATTTCGGGCCGTTGGCGCGCGCCTTGAGAATCTGATTGTAGAGATCCTGCTTCTGCCATTGTTCGAGAAAAGCCGGTTCGCGCTTGGGCAACTCGGCCCGCATCGGGAAATCTGTTTTCGGTAGGAGGATCGTGTTCTTGTAGTCCATGGCGTGGCTCAACCAATCTTGCTGAATTGCTGGAGGAAGCGCACATCGTTCTCAGTGAAGGTGCGCAGGTCGGGAATTTCGTGGCGGAGCATGGCAATGCGTTCCGGACCGAAGCCGAAGGCCCAGCCGCTGTACTTCTCGGGGTCGAGTCCGACGTTGAGGAGCACTTGGGGATCGACCATGCCGCAACCGCAGATTTCCAACCATTTCACGGGCTGACCGGGTTTGGTGGCGCGGGCGCAATCGACTTCGAAGCTGGGTTCGGTGAAGGGGAAGAAATGCGGGCGGAAACGAAACTGCAAATCCTGTCCGAGCAATTCGCGGAAGAAATATTCGAGCGTGCCTTTGAGGTCCGCGAGCGTGACGCCTTCGCCGATGGCGAGACCTTCGATCTGGAAGAACGACATCAAATGCGTCGCGTCGATTTCGTCGCGTCGGTAGCAACGGCCGGGAGCGACCATGCGGATCGGCGGCTGCCAGGTTTTCATCGTGCGGATCTGCACGGGCGAAGTGTGCGTGCGCAGGAGGCGGCGGCCTTCTTTGTCGCCGAGCGGCTTGAGGGCGTTTTCCAGAATGTAGAAGGTGTCCTGCTCGGCGCGGGCAGGGTGATCCTTCGGCGTGTTGAGCGCGTCGAAGTTATTGAATTCGCTTTCGACCTCGGGACCTTCGTTGATGGCAAAGCCGAGACGGCGGAAGATTTCGAGACTGCGCTCGATGACCTGCTGCACCGGGTGAAGCGAGCCGTATGGCTGCGTGCGGCCGGGAAGCGTGGCATCGACCGATTGTTCGTCGGCGGAATCTTGCAGCGCGTTCTTGCGGGAATCGAACGCTTCGTTGACGGTGGTTTTAAATTCGTTGACCAGTTTGCCGATAATGGGGCGCTCTTCCTTGGGAACGTCGCGCATCTTTTCCAGCAGGGCGGGAATGCTGCCGCTACGGCCGAGATAGGCGATGCGAACCGACTCCAGCGCGGCGGCGTCCGCAGCGGCGGAAATGGCGGCGAGAACTTCGGCCTGAAGAGTGAGAATCTGGTCTTTCATAGGAAAATTCGGGTTGGCGAGGAGCAAGGGAAAAGCCTGCGGACTTGCCCCCTAAAAAGCAAGTGCGCGAAGTCCGCACGAGGTCGTGAGACCCGGCCAACTTCGCGCACGCGCTACTGCAATTTCCGGGCTTTATTTGATCGAGTTAACGATCGAAGCAAAGGTATTGGGCTCGTTCACGGCGATATCGGCCAATATCTTGCGATCGACTTCAATCTTGGCCTTTTTGAGGGCTTCGATGAGGCGGCTGTAGGTGATATCAAGGGCGCGGCAGGCGGCGTTGATACGGACAACCCAGAGGTTGCGGAAATTACGCTTGCGAGCTTTGCGATCGCGGTAGGACCAGTATTGGCCCTTCATGGTCGCATCTTTGGCGTAGCGGAAGAGTTTACTGCGGCGACCGCGGTAACCTTTGGCTTTTTGGACTACCCGTTTGCGGCGCTCGCGTGAGGCCGGGGCATTCGTTGCGCGTGGCATAGGACTTGGCTTTCAGTTTTCAGCACTCAGCCGTCAGCTAACGGCACCAGTCTGAAACAACATTTTGTTTTGGTTTTTGGATCGGCTTTGTTGGGCCGCCTGCTCGTAGCTGAAGGCAGGCTGGCAGTTGTGCTTAAGCGAACGGGAGGTTCGACTTAATGCGATAGACGTCAGTGACGTCGACTTCCTTGCTTTTGGCAAGATGACGCATGCGCTTGCGATTTTTGCTGGCGGAAAGGTGACGACGGCCCGATTGGGACGTGATGACTTTGCCCGTGGCGGTAATCTTAAAGCGCTTGGCGACGGCTTTCTTCGTCTTGCGACGTGCTATTGGTCTCGGCATGGCTATACTCTTCTCGTGTTATATTCAGTTGCCGTTCGTGGACGCTTGAGCGTCCTCGGAGGAAGCGGATTCTTCATCGCCCTCGTCGCCTTCTTCGGCGAGTTCAGGTTCATCCTCACGGGTCCATTTCCGGACCCTCTTTTGAACGGGGTTCGGAGTTAACATCATATTGATGCTTTTGCCAATCATTTTCGGTTCGGCATCGGCTGCCCCGATATGAATGAGGTCGGCGCGGATGCGCTTCATCAGGTTCACCCCGATGTCCTGGTGCATCATTTCGCGACCACGGAACACCATCAAAAGCTTGACCTTCATGCCCTTGAGCATGAATTGCTCGGCATGGCGCATCTTCACCCCGTAGTCGTGCTCATCGATGTTGATGTGGAACTTGAGTTCCTTGACCTTGGTGGCGAAGGTGTTCTTGCGGGCCTCGCGATCCTTTTTGGCGAGTTCGTAGCGGTACTTGCCGTAATCCAGGATCTTACAAACCGGCGGATTCGCGTTGGGGGAAATTTCGACCAGATCGTGCCCCAGCCGTCGGGCATTGGCGAGGGCTTCATTGAGGGTCATCACGCCCATGGGTTTGGAATCGGGTCCGATTACCATGACCTCACGGGCTCTGATCTTCTGATTTACGCGGATATAGTGTTGAATAACTGCACTCCTGTTGGGGATTGGTCCGTCCTGGGCGGTTTAGGCGAGCCGATTACTGATCTCGCCTTGGAGACGGGTGAAAAACTCAGCCCAGGGCTTGGGGCCTTCGTCGTTTAACTTTCTGCTACGCACGGAAACATGGTCGCTGTTGAGTTCCTTTTCACCGATGATGAGCATATAGGGTACTTTTTCCAATTGCGCAAGCCGGATCTTTGCCCCCAGCTTTTCGCGGGAGTCATCGAGGACCGAGCGGATGTTGTGCGCGAGGCACTGCTCATGCAATTTTCGGGCGTACTCATTCTGCGCTTCGGTGACGGGCAGGAAGCGGACCTGCTCGGGCGAGAGCCACGTCGGGAAGGCCCCGGCGAAGTGCTCGATCAGGCAGCCGATGAACCGCTCCATGCTGCCGAAGGGCGCGCGGTGGATCATGACCGGGCGGTGCTGCTTGCCATCGGAACCGACGTAGTTCAGATCGAACCGGATCGGCAGATTGTAATCCACCTGCACGGTGCCGAGCTGCCATTCGCGGCCGATGACGTCCTTCACGACAAAGTCAATCTTGGGGCCGTAAAAGGCGGCTTCGCCGGCTTCCTCGCTGAAGGGCACGCCGAGGCTGGCGGCGGCTTCGCGACAGGCTTGTTCGGCCTTGTCCCAATTGGCGGGATCGCCGGTGTATTTGTTGCTGTCCGGATCGCGCAGGCCGACGCGGACGCGGTAATCGGTCATGTTGAGCTTGGAGAAGATCAACTTCACGAGGCTCAGACAGCCCTTCACTTCCGCCGGGACTTGATCCTCGGTGACGAAGAGGTGGGCATCGTCCTGGGTAAAGCCGCGCACGCGGGTCATGCCGCCGAGTTCGCCGGATTGTTCCCAGCGGTAGACGGTGCCGAATTCCGCAAGGCGCACGGGCAAGTCGCGATACGAATGCGGCTGGCTGGCGAAGATCTTGATGTGGTGCGGGCAGTTCATCGGCTTGAGCATGTAGCCGTTGATTTCGCCCGCATCGAGGCGGTTGGTCAGCTCGGAACAGGTGCAGCCTTCCTTCGCAAGGAGATCAAGCGTTTCGCGCTCCACGATGGGCGGGTACTGCGATTCCTTGTAGTACGGGAAGTGACCGCTGGTGCGGTAGAGCCCGAGCTTGCCGATGTGCGGCGTGAAGACCTGCGAGTAGCCCTGCTTGCGCAGTTCTTCGCTGATGAAATTCTGCAATTCCTGACGGATGATCGCGCCCTTGGGAGTCCAGAGGATGAGCCCCTGCCCGACTTCGTCGTCGATGTGGAAGAGCTGAAGTTCCTTGCCGAGCTTGCGGTGATCGCGCTTCTTGGCTTCCTCAAGGAGCGTGAAGTGCGCCTCCATCTCGGTCTTGTTCTTGAACGCGGTGCCGTAGATGCGCTGAAGCTGCGGATTCTTCTCGTCGCCCTTGTAATAGGAGCTGGAGACATGGGTGATCTTGAACGCGCCGACGTTGCCGGTGCGCATGACGTGGGGGCCGACGCACAAGTCGATGAACTCGCCGTTCTTGTAGAGCGTGATCTGTTCGTCGTCGGGAATGCCTTCGAGAATGTCGAGTTTGTAGCGGCTCGGTTCGGGACGATCCTGCTGCGCGCCGAGGCGTCCGGCCTGGCCCATCTTGACCGCTTCCTGACGGGTGACGACGATGCGCTCGAAAGTCTGGTTGGCCTTGGTGACGGCCTTCATCTCGGATTCAATCTTGGCGAAATCGTCCGGCGTGATGCGGTGCTTGAGGTCGATATCGTAGTAAAAGCCGTTTTCCACGGGAGGACCGGCGGCGAGTTGAGCTTCCGGCCACAGCTTGGTAATGGCCGTGGCGAGGATATGCGCAGCGGAATGGCGCAGGCGCTCTAAATCGGTCATTTTGGGTGTAGCATCATGAGACATTTGGCCACTCTAGCAAAAAGTTTCCCGCTGTATAGTTTTGTCTTGGAACCGACATCCTGAAAAATCGAACGGCCTGCACGAAAAATCTCGCATTCTGCCCGACTCAAAGCCTTTCCGCTTGGGAATGTGCCCAAAATTTGCTATGGCATGTATTGACTATGTCTTTATTTGAAGTGATTTATACCCCGCAAGCCATTGGCCGGCTGCCCCAGCGCGACCTGTCCCAGCATCTCGCCGTCGTGATCGACGTCTTTCGCGCCACCTCGACCATCGCCACCGGATTGGCCCACGGCGCGGAAGCTTTCTTTCCCATCGCCACGGTGGAAGAGGGACTCGAACTCAAGGCCAAGAATCCGGACGTCCTGCTAGCCGGTGAACGGGGCGGCGAAGCACCCACCGGTTTCGACCTCGGCAACAGCCCGCGCGATTTCACCCCGGAGCGGATCAAGGGAAAGCGCGTTTTCCACACCACCACCAACGGCACGCAGGCGCTCGTCGCCGTGCGCGGCGCGCATACCGTGGTCACCGCTTGCTGGTTGAATCTGGCCGCAGTCGTGAAGTTCCTGCGCGCAGCGAATCGCCCGACCCTGCTGCTGTGCGCGGGAACGGGTCGCGCGTTTGCGATGGAAGACGCCACCCTCGCCTCGGCCATTCTGGACGCGCTCGATATCGATCACCCCGCGCGCTCGATCTACCGCTCCATTGCGAGCCGGTTTCCCGAGTCGCTCTACGAGACCCGCAACGGCCGGAATCTGATCCGCGCCAAGCGGACCGGTGACATCGAGTTTTGCATCCAGCAGGATCAGTTCGATCTCGTACCGAAACTTGGCCCGGACGGCTGGATTCGGATTTAAAAATCAACCACTCAAAAAAACATGACCGCCCCGCACCGCGTGGAAGATGAACTGCTCGACGTCGTCGATGAACACGACCGTGTCATCGGGCCTGAAAAACGCGGCCTCATCCATGCCCGCCGACTGCGCCACCGCGCCGTTCACGTGCTGGTTTTCAATGCCCAGGGACAACTCTTCCTCCAACGCCGCGCCCCGACCAAGGACACCTTCCCCGATCGCTGGGACTCCTCCTGCAGCGGCCACGTGGACACCGGAGAGGATTACCTCCAGAGCGCCGTGCGCGAACTCGGAGAGGAACTGGGCCTGCCCGGCGTGAAACCGGAAAGCCTGGAACTCCTCTTCAAACTCGACTGCTGCGAGCAGACCGGACAGGAATTTGTCCACGTCTACCGGATCAGACACGACGGTCCCTTCGTCCTCCACCCCACTGAAATCAGCCGGGGCGAGTTCTTCGAGGCCATGGAAATCACCCGCCAGATCAGCGAGAATGCGGACGATTTCGCCCCCGCCTTCGCCCTGCTCTGGAGCAGGCTTCAGTCTGCCTGCGGATTGGAACCGCAAGGCTGACTTTCCCGAGTTTCCTTCCGGCGCCGAAGCGCCGGATCAATTAAAACAGCTGGTTTACGGTTTCACGACGTTTGCCGCCTTCAACCCCTTGTCGGATTGCAGAACTTCAAACTCGACGCGGTCACCTTCCTCCAGAGTCTTGAACCCTTCCCCCTTGATGGAAGAGAAGTGTACAAAAACATCCTGACCGCCGCCCTCCTGAGCGATGAAACCGAATCCCTTCTTGTTATCGAACCATTTGATCACACCTTGTGCCAACTGAACTCACCCCCCTGAATTTATATTGAGTTACGGATTACCAAGAAAAATGATTTCCGATTTTTCCGAATAATGGAACGGACAGAAGAAATTGAAGCGGTCAGAATTTGACACAAGAAAGTCTCGTAAGACAAAGCCAGATACTGATGTTTTTCGACCGAAGGTCAAGCAAAAACCGTGACGATAGTGATGACAAAATACATAGCCCGCATTGATCTCATACGTGCTGAATTTTTCCCATGCTATTGGTGATTATTTCACAGATCACCACAGGGCGGGTCCGGCTCCACTCTCTATCGAAAATCTATACGATTTCTATATCATTTTCAGTCGTGTACCGCCTGAAGCGGGACGCGACATCCACGGCGCCAATTGCTGCCGAAACCACGCCTCATCCAGTTGTGGCCCGATAAAAACCAAACCCGGCGCAGGAGGCGCTCCCGCTTTACTCACTGGTAGGATAAGCGTCTCCTGTTGCTCGCACACACGCTGAAACGTCTGCACCACCGCGGGCTCTTCGGCAAAGCGCACAAACCCCTTCGCGCGATAAACACTCGGCGGCAGCTCGCTCAAAAAGCGATCGAACGCCGCGCGCGGAATCGGCTGGCTCAACGGATAATAAAGTGTCGCCGCCGGAGTCGGCGCGGGCACATGCTGACATGCGTGATCGTGCCCGCAATCATCGTGCTCGTGCGCCTCATGAGCTTCCGCCACAGATGCCAGTACCGCGCCATCATGCGCGTCCCAAAAATGGGCCGACTCCGTTTCGCCGCGCGTAGCGCGATGCAGCACCGCGTGCGGATTGATCGCGCGAATTTTCGCAGTGAGCTTTTCAAGCAAATCCGGGGTGACGAGATCCGCTTTATTCAACACAATCCAATCCGCGTAACGCAGCTGTTCTTCTTCCAGTGCCCGCAGCCGCCACGGGCCGGGATAATGTGCCGCATCGATCACCTGCACGAGTCGCTGCACGCGAATCTTCCCCTGCAACTTGGGCGAGGTGAGATGGTCGAGAATCTCGTCCGGCTCGGCGAGTCCCGACGTCTCCATCCAGACCAGTTCCAACTCCGGGTTCTCCGCGAGCTTGGCCAGATTGTCGATCAACTCGCCGTAGCTGGTGCAGCAAACGCAACCGCCCGCGATGCTCAGCAGTTGCAGGTTCGGCCGGTTGAGCAACAGCGCATCGATATTCACCGGACCAAAGTCATTGATCACCAGCGCCGACTTCTCCGCCGCGACCGGGCTTTTCGCCAGCCAATGTTCCAACAGGGTGGTCTTGCCGCTCCCAAGAAATCCGGTGAGGGCAATGACAGGAAGCGGAGTCGTGCGCATTTGGAAGTGCCTTTTTCGAATCAACCGATACTCTTTCGTTCATGTTACGCGCTCTGTCAATGATGGCCAGTCTCCTCTGCGCGCTCGGACTCGCCAGCCCCCTCCTCCGGGCCGAGGCGACCACCCCGGCCACGCTCGCCGCGCCGCGCCAACTTCTCCTCGCCATCGCACCGAACACGGAAACCTTCACCGGCACGATCCGCCTCTTTCACCGCAACGACTCCGGGCAATGGATCGCCGACTCGGAGCCGTGGCCCGTCCTCTTCGGCAAAAAAGGACTCGCTTGGGGTCGCGGCCTGCATCCCGCGCAGCCCGGCCTGCAAAAAGCGGAGCGCGACGGTCGCTCCCCCGCCGGTCGCTTCCGCATCGGCTTCGCCCTCGGCAACGAACCGCAACTCCCCTCGGGCGCGCAATGGCCCTACCACGCCAAATCGCCAAACGACGCATGGATCGAAGACCCGACCCTGCCGAATTACAACCACCTTGTCACCGTCCCCGAAAAAGACCGCCCCGCGTGGTTCGACAAACAACGGCTCAAGCTCGACGATCCCGCCTACCACTGGCTCCTCGTCATCGAACACAATTATCCCGACTCCGTTCCCGGCGCAGGCAGCGCGATTTTCTTCCACGTCCGGCGCGGCGAATTCGTCCCCACCGCCGGCTGCACCACCATGCCGCAGGAACGACTCGAGCAAATCCTCCGCTGGCTCCGGCCCGCCGCCAATCCGCAATTCGTCCTCCTCGCCCAAGTCGATTACAACCGCCTCTGGCAAACCTGGGACCTCCCCTCGCCACAGCGGTTCGGCACAAAGTAACAACTCAGCACCTCGTACTTTTTGCTGCCTTCGGCAGCAAAATCTCGCACACCTAACAAACGTAGCCAACCTAACGCAAACACCCTTCGCGTTTCTGTGCTATAACTTGTGGCATGCCCAGCCTCTGCCCCGGTGAACCCTCAAATCGGATGCTTGAACGGTCCCGACGACAGCAACCGCGACACCCAACAGAGTCGGTCGATTCTTGTAGCCCTTTGTCGACGCTCTTTTTTTCGCACGCGACGCCAGATTCTCCCACACGGCCTTGATTGCAAACTCCCGCTCTTCTTGCTACATCATGACCATGGTCAAATGGACGATCGGCCTCATCGTCATCGCCACCGGATGCCTGGCGGGAGGCTTTTTCTGGGGACAGACCGTGGGCTTTGAACGCGGCCTCAAACACGCCGCGCTCCAGACACCCGCCACCTCCGCGTCGGCAACACCTCCCGCTCCCGCCACGCCAGCGGAACTCGCCTCCGCCATCAAGACCGGCGAAACACCCGCGTGGACCAGCGACGAAAAATCAACCACCCCGGCCAAACCACTCTCGCCCGAGGAGCTGAAGAAAAAACTGCAGGACGCCCTCGCGGAAAAAGATCCGCAGAAGCAGTACCTCGCGATGATGCAGCTCGCGCAAAATCTGGATGCCGACACGGTCAAAAAAACACTCGAGGATTTACCCGCAGCCAAAAACCAGCAGTCGCGCATGATGCTCACCATGCTGGTCAATCGCTGGGCGCAACTCGACCCGCAAGCCGCACTCGCCTACGCGCAAAACCTTCCCGACAACCAGACCAAAATGTGGGCCACCGCCTCCGCGCTTGCGTCGTGGGCGAGCAAGGAACCGGAAGCGGCACTCCAGTACATCGGCAAAATGCCACCCGGCCAGGCGAAGCAGCAGGCCATGTTCTCCGCCATTTTCACGCTCGGCCGCACCGATGCGGACAAGGCGCTGCAACTGGCCAAAGCCAACCTCTCACCCGCGGAATTCCAGAACGTCTCCTACGGCCTCTTCAGCTCCATGGCGCAGAATGACCCGAAGAAAGCCGCCGATTACGCCATGCAACTGGCCACCGGTCCAGGCAAGGAAAATGCGCTGCGTTCCGTGGCCTCCATCTGGGCGCAAAGCGACAATCAAGCCGCGCTCAACTGGGCGCAGACGCTCGCCACGCCCGCCGACCGCAATACCGCGATGGAATCGATCGTGATGGGCTGGGCCCAACGCGATCCCCAAGCCGCCGCACAGTACGCGGCCAAACTCGAACCCGGCCAAGGACAAAACCGGGCCATTTCATCCATCGCTTCCGCGTGGGCGCAAAATGATCCGCAAGGGGCCTTGCGCTGGGCGCAGCAACTGCCCGAGGGACAGGCCCAACGGCAGGCGCTCAACAACGCGCTCTCGAGCTGGAGCCAGAGCGATCCCAAAGCAGCGGCCAATTTCATCCTGACCATGGAACCCGGCGCCGCGCAAAACGAAGCGGTCAATCACATCACCTTCCAGATGGCGCGCGCAGATGTGCAGGAGGCGATGAATTGGGCGCAAAAACTTCCCGCCGGCAAAGCGCAAGACAGCGCCATCAGCCAAATCGCCGGACAATGGGCCCAGCAAGACCCCAAGGCCGCCGCCGATTTCCTGATGACCAAGGGCTCGGAGGAAATGCAGAACAAACTCATGGGCAGCATCGCCTACCAATGGGCACGCAACGATCCCAAAGCCGGGCTCGCCTATGCCCAAAACCTGCCCGAAGGCAAAGCAAAGTTGAGCATGATCGGCAGCCTCGTCGACGGCTGGGCGCAACAAGATCCCAAGGCGGCCGCGAACTATGTCAGCAATCTCCGCGAGAGCGATCGCGAGCGCGCCGCCGGTTCCGTGGCCAGCCAATGGGCGCAAAACGATGTGGTCGCCGCGTCAACTTGGGCCAACTCGCTCCCCGAGGGAAAAGCCCGCACGAGCGCGCTCAATTCCATCGTAAACAACTGGGTGGAAAACGATCCATACAAAGCGTCGCTCTGGCTCGGCAGCCTGCCCGCGGGCGCCTCACGCGATTCCGCCGTCAGCAATTTCTCCCGCCGCGTCGCCGACCAAGACCCGGAAAATGCGATTCAATGGGCCTCCAGCATTTCCGACCCAAATGCCCGCAACCAAAGCATCCAGCAAGTGGCCCGCACATGGATGCGATCCAATCCCGAAGCCGCCACCGCCTGGGTCAATGCCTCCAACCTCCCGCAGGAAACCAAGGATCGCTTGCTTAGGAGAAGATAATCTCTACGACTCACGCTCGAAGGCCGCTCGTTGCAACCTCCATAAAATAATGACGAGTCCCAATCCAAACAAAAGCACCGCACTGGGTTCGGGAACCGCCGTCAGGCTAAACGCTGAACTCACCCAGCTATTGGAATAATCGGTCTCAATCACTCCATTGGCCACCGTCTGCCAAATGTGCGTACTTTCACTCGATCCAGTCCAAGGATTGATAAAATTTAAGTATGCATTTTCACTGCTATCGATAAGCCCATCAGTATCAATGTCATTCCAAGAAAAACCATTCACACTAACAAAATGACCGCCGCCCGCATGATAGGTTAGCAAGATTTCCAAACCGCTCCCAGCAACCAGCGATTGGTAAATGAAATTCCATGTTGGAGATTGATAGGTCATCCAGGCAGGACGTGTCCGATGAATCCAACTCCAATAGTCCTGAGCTGCGTACAGAGTGTGTCCGGCAGATACGCTTTCAATATAGTCCGCCGTTTCCCACATCAGAGTGTCATGCCAAGTACCATTGGTAGAATCGGTCTGCATGTAACTGGCACCAGCCAGAGTATTCCCTAGTGATTTTAAGCCAGCATAACTGCTGTTAGGGACTAATGAATTTCCGTAGAGAGCTGAATTAGCCGTTTGTAAATAGTAGAGAGTGTTAACCACAGAGGCGGGACCACAAGCCATGGTAGGGTATACAGACATGTCGTGCTGATTGAGATTTCCGTAATTGGAAGCCGGTAGATTCACCGACAGCATCGCGGCAGATCCAGTCACGGATCCAAAAGTAAATAGCAGCAGACCCCACCGGGTAATGATCCCAAACCATAAATCGCGTCCCCTCATTCCATCCCCCCCGTATTGAGACGCTACCTCTTCTGCTTCGGCTTTGCCGCGCTCGGATCGTAGCCTTGCAACTCTTCCGCCACGGCGTTCTTTTCCTTGAACAAACTGCCGCGGAAAAAGTAGAGCGCCCCGGTCAATCCGATGATGAGGACCACGACGGCAATAATGATGTAGAGGGACGACTTGCTCTCTTCCGCCGTTTCCACAATCGCCACCGGCTCGGAGACTTCCGCTTTGCCGCCGCTTTCCTGCAAGCGACGTTTCGCATCTTCCAGCTGGCTGATGAATTCTTCGTACGATTCGTAGCGATCCTTCGGATAGCGCGCGATGGACTTGCTGATGGCGAACGCCGTCTGGCTGGAAATGGTGGGGACAAACGCCTTCAGAGAAACAATCTTGCCGCTGAGATGCTTCATCGCCACCTCAGTCGGATCTTCCGCTTCATACGGCGGACGACCCGCCATGGCGTGAAAGAGCGTCGTGCCGAGACTGTACATATCGCTGCGGAAATCTTCCGGCTGATTCTCCAGTTTCTCGGGCGCGACGTAATAAGGCGTGCCCCAGATTTCCCCGGCAAACTGGTCCGTCGTGTCATGCGACAGCGAGAGACCGAAGTCCACCACCTTCGGCGTGTTGTTCGTGCCGAAAAGAATATTGCCCGGCTTGATGTCTCGATGGATCAGCCCACGCTGATGCGCAAAATCGAGTCCCGCCGAAACGGCGATGCCGATCTCCAAGCCTTCAAGCTCGGTGATGCGTCCGTTTTTGACAATCTTGTCATCGAGAGTCCCGCCGGAGATATGCTCCATGACGAGATAATAATTCTCCCCCTCCTGGCCGAAGGCATACACCTGAACGATGTTCGGATGATTCAACGAAGCGGTGATCTCCGCTTCGCGCAGGAAGGTGCTGAGAAACTTCTGGTCCGCGCACAACTCCGGTTTCAGGAGTTTAATGGCCACCACGCGATTGAGCTTCAGGTCGGTGCCGAGATAGACGGCACCCATGCCGCCCGCGCCGATTTGTTTTTGAAGAAGGTAATGTCCGAATTGACGCGTGACCGTAAATTCGTGCCCGCAATGGGGACAATTGATCAGGTCTCCCGGCTCAAACCCTGTGACATTGATCTCCTTTTGGCACGTCGGACACCCGATGACATGCTCCACTTCAGAAACATCGCCGCTCATGTGCAGGCATGTTAACAATGCGCAGCAAGAATGGCAATGGGTTTATCTGTTCCAGCGGCGTCAATTTATTGCTACGCTTCGTTTTAATCCCATGAAGGAATTTTCCGGAGAAGCCATCGACACCGCCCGCGGCCAGAGACTCGACGTCTTTTTGACCGAAGCCCTCGGTCGTTCCCGCAGCCAGGTGCAGGCGATGATCAAGGGGGGGCGCGTCCAACTCGCCCCAGCGCGCGAACGACTTGTGGCCAATTACAAGCTCCGTCCCGGCGACTGCATCACCGTGGACGACGAACCGATGCCATCGCTCCCCGATATGCAGGCCGAAGACATTCCCCTTGAGGTGATCTTCGAGGATAAATCGTTGCTGGTGATCAATAAGCCACCAGGGCTCGTGGTCCATCCCGCAGCGGGTCACCACACCGGAACGCTCGTCCATGGATTGCTCCATCATTGCGGCGAGGAACTCTCCTCCCACGGCGGAGCGGAGCGGCTCGGCATCGTGCATCGCCTCGACAAAGACACCAGCGGGCTGCTCGTCGTAGCCAAGACCAATGCCGCACATGAATCGCTCGGCGTCCAGTTCCAGAACCGCGAGATCACCAAAATCTATCTGGCCCTCGCCCGGGGACAATTCCGCCGCGCGTCCGGAAAGTGTCTCGAGCCGATTGGCCGCCATCCCGTCGCACGCAAGAAAATGGCCGTGGTGGCGTCCGGGCGTGAAGCCCACACCGATTACGTCGTACAAAAACAATGGCCACAAGCTGCCCTCGTCGAATGCCATCTGCACACCGGCCGCACCCACCAGATCCGCGTCCATCTCTCCAACCTCGGCCACCCCATCCTCGGAGATAGCTTGTACAGCCGCGCATGGAATGGCGATGGCCTGCCCAAGCCAGCGCGTCAGATGCTGCACGCGGCCCGGCTCTCTTTTAAGCATCCGATCACCGGGAAAAAAGTTGAATTCTCCGCGCCACTCCCCGAAGATTTCCAGGAACTCATCCGCGCGTTGGATCAACTCGCTAAAAAATAATTTTCCCAATGTCTGATACCCCCATCACCCTGACCTTGCGCGAAGCGCTCGGCGCATACGTCCGCAATTTACGGGAAAGTGGCCAGACCTCCGTGCGCCTCAGCGCGGAAGCGAAACGCGCCTTCATCGCACTCACGTCCCCCGCGTCAAAAACTCCGGTCGCCGCTCCCACTCCCTCAGCCCCTGCTGTTCAGCGAACATCCCCCGCGCCGACGCCTCAAGTTTCCGCCCCGGCTTCAGCCCGCACTTCCAGCCCCACTCCCGTCCGCGCGCCACGCCCCGAAGCGACTCCGCTACCGCCGCGATTCACCGGAGTGGAAGCGCCCCCCATCGAGATCATCGGCTCCACACGCATCGAAAAGCTCGCGAATCTCGCGGAAAAGGTGAGACCGTGCCAGCTCTGTCCGCACCTCGCCGCCACGCGCACGCAGACGGTGTTCGGCGTAGGCAATCCGGAAGCAAAATTGATGTTCGTCGGGGAAGCACCGGGGGCAGATGAAGACAAGCAGGGCGAGCCGTTTGTTGGCGCGGCAGGTCAACTGCTCACCAAGATGATCGCGGCGATGGGTCTCTCGCGCGAACAGGTCTACATTGCGAACGTTTTGAAATGTCGGCCTGATATGCCGAAAGGGTCCACCGGCAATCGCAAACCAACCCCGGCGGAGATGCAGACCTGCCTGCCGTACCTTCTTGCGCAAATTGAAATTATCCAGCCGACTCTGATGGTCGCTCTCGGCGCCACCGCCGTGGAAGGTCTTTTTGGTCCGTTCCAGCAAGGCACGTCGATTGGTCGTTTGCGGGGAAAGTTCATGGATTTTCGCGGCACGCCGGTGATGCCGACTTACCATCCGTCCTACCTGCTGCGCAATCAAAGCATCCTGGAAAAACGCAAAGTCTGGGAAGACCTGTTGATGGCGATGGAAAAGCTGGAACTCCCCATCTCGGAAAAGCAGCGGAATTACTTCTTAAGCAAAGCTTAGAGCCTTTTCCACTACCATTCCAGCACAGCGCTGGCCCAAGTGAGGCCGCCACCGAAGGCGACGAGAAGGAGATTGTCACCGGCCTTGATCTTGCCGGATTCGCTGCTTTCGTGTAGCGCAATCGGGATGCACGCGGCGGAGGTATTGCCGTAGCGCTCGAGATTGAGAATGACGCGATCCATGCCCACTCCGAGTCGTTCCGTCACGGAACTGATGATGCGCAGATTGGCTTGGTGCGGGATCACCCATTGCAGATCGGCCGCGCTGAGGCCGGAAAGTTGCAGCGAACGTTCCGCCGAGGCGTTCATCGCACCGACGGCGTAGCGGTAGACTTCCTTGCCGGACATGTGGATGCTATTCTTTTTCTGCGCGAGCACTTCGGGCGTGATTGGCATACGGCAACCACCAGCAGGCATGTGGAGAATATCGGTCTGCGCGCCGTCCGACCCCATGTCTGTGGCGAGCAAGCCGCGCTTGCCTTCGGGAGCCGCCTGCATGATGGCCGCGCCCGCTCCGTCACCGAAGAGCACGCAGGTATTGCGGTCTTCCCAGTTGACGATGGAAGAAAGTTTTTCCGAGCCGATGACGAGCACGGTTTCGTGCGCGTGCGAAGCGATGAACTGCTCGGCAATGATCATGCCGTAAAGGAAGCCCGAACAGGCGGCCTGCAGGTCAAACGCGGCGGCGCGGGTGGCACCGATCATGTGTTGAATGCGGCAGGCGGCGGAGGGGAAAATCGTGTCGGGCGTACTGGTGGCGAGAATGACGAGATCGATGTCGGTCGGGGAGATTCCGGCTTTGGCAATCGCCATGCGCGCGGCAGCAGCCCCCATGTCAGAGGTGAACTCGTCGGCGGCGGCAATGCGGCGTTCACTGATGCCAGTGCGGGTAATAATCCAGTCGTTGGTCGTATCGACCATTTTTTCCAACTCGGCGTTGGTGAGCACGCGCTCGGGAAGATAGGCCCCGGTGCCGACAATGGCAGCATTGCGGCGGGGGTGAGAGGGACGGGGATGAGGCCTATTTTTCATGGTCATGGAGTTTGGACATGGCTGTGATAATACGGCCATTGACCTGTTGCAAAACGGATTCGCGAGCGACGCGGATGGCGTTCTTGATGGCCTTGGCGGTGGAATTGCCGTGGGCCTTGATGCAGATACCGTTGACGCCGAGGAGCGGCACGCCGCCGTATTCCTCGGTGTTGGTCTTCTTGCGGATGGCCATGAAAGCTTCCTTGGCCATGAGAGCGCCCGCCTGCCGGAGGGGGTTCTTTTTCAGCTCGTGCTTGAGCCACGAGAAAATACCTGTGGCGAGGCTTTCCGCCGTCTTGAGCACGACATTGCCGACGAAGCCGTCGCAGACGACGACTTCCACGGGGTCGTTGAAGAGGGCGTGACCTTCGATGTTGCCGACGAAATTAATGACGTCGGTAGTGCTCAAAAGCTTGTAGGTCTCGCGGGTGAAATCGTTGCCCTTGCCGGCCTCGGAGCCAATGCTCATGATGGCCACGCGGGGCTTGGGGTAGCCAAGAATTTCGTGAGAGTAGATCGAGCCCATGACAGCATAGCCGACGAGGTGCTCGGGAGCCGCATCGATGTTCGCGCCACCGTCGATGAGCAGAAAGACGTTGCGTTCGGTGGGGAGAATGGTGGCGAGGCCGGGCCGGTCAATACCCGGCAAGGTGCGCAGCTTGATTGTGGCAGAGGCGACCAACGCGCCGGTGTGACCCGCCGAAACGATGGCTTCGGCTTTGCCTTCCTTGATGAGCTCCACCGCGCGGTTGATGGAGGAATCCTTCTTGCGTCGGACTCCTTCCACCGCGCCTTCGCTCATGCCGATGACTTCACTGGCATGCTTGATGGAGAGGCGATCCTGCCAGGAGCCACGGCTGTGCTCCTTCAATTCGTGATTCAGGCGCGTCTCGTCACCTACAAGGATTAGCTCGACGTCCTTGTATTCCTTGAGGGCGGCTACAGCGCCAGCAACGGGATTGGCCGGGGCGAAATCCCCGCCCATCGCATCGAGGGCGATCTTCATTGTTCTGCTTTGCGCTGTGCTAGAACGGGTTAGAAAACAACTGGAAATTAGGCGCCAGCCGTCTTCGTGATGATCTGACGACCACGATAGGTGCCAGTTTCAGGATCGACACAATGACCGCGGTGACGGTTGCCCGTCTTCGGGTCCACATAGAGACTCGGTTTTTTCCACGCGTTGGCGGCCTTGCGGGTGCGCAGTCTCATTTTCGACGTTTTACGTTTCGGAACTCCCATAACACTACTCCTTGATTTTCAATTTATCCAAATCTTGCCAAGCCTCCCCGCCCAGTATTGAACCGGGTGCCTCATTAGCAGGCGGGTATGACTTACCTGAGCGCGGGCAACGATGTTCGTCATCGAGCTGGCACGCAGCCCTCAGGGGCAATCGGAGGATAATATCCTCACGAATCGGCTCAGTCAAGTCGATGGAGGTTGCCAGCGGCGGCTCGAATGTCACGCAAAAATCATCGATGGCAATGGGATAGTCCAGCCATTCCGGGCAGCGACCGCACTGTAATTGCAGCGCCGTTTGCAGTTTGCCCATGACGATCATGGTTTCGCCGTCGCGCTGAACATGCAGATCCACAACAATTTCCGTCTCCGCCTTGATCCCTTCCTCGTTCAATTCGAGGATGGACGCGGGAAGCCTTCCGCTGAGCGGGAGGATCTCGTCGGCTCCAATTTCGGCAGGGTAAAATTTCATTCTCGGGTGGGCGGAACGTTAACGTACTTGGCCCGTAACGCCTTTTCGACGTGCTTGGGCACGAAAGCGGTGACCGGTCCGTGCAGTTTGGCGATTTGTTTGATGATGGAGGAGCTGAGATAGCTATAGGTATCCTTGGGCATCAAAAAGAGTGTTTCGATCTGCTCATCGAGCTTGCGGTTCATGAGCGCCATCTGGAATTCGAACTCGAAATCGGACACGGCGCGCAGGCCGCGCACCACGACCTGAGCCTTTTTCCGGCGGACGAAATCGACCAGCAGGCCGTCGAAAATGGTGACCTTGGCGGGAACCTTGAGCTGGCGCAACGTTTCCTCCACGAGTTGGAGCCGCTCCTCGGTGGTGAAGAGCGTGTTCTTGCCGGTGCTTTTGGCGACCGCGACGGTGACGTTGTCAAAGATCCGGGTGGCCCGCTGGATAATATCAATGTGCCCATTGGTGATGGGATCAAAGGTACCGGGATAGATGACGCGTTTCATTGGGAAGGGGCATTATAAAGAATTCGTGGGAAATAAAAGCTTTAAAACTCGGACCGGGTCGGGCACGGATCGACCGCCACCCCTGCCCCTGCCGAAAAAAAACGCGCGCGACTCCCAACAGCTCCGAACGTCTCCACCGCTTTGAGGAGGCCACTGCCCGGCAAGCGCAGGAATGGCGTCGAGCCAAAGGGTCGAGAGCGTCCGATTCATGCGCCTATTTAAGCACGGTTCAGGCCAAGACGTTAGGCTTAGGTGCGCTACGTTGGTTAGGTGTGCGATATTTTGCAGCCGGAGGCGGCAAGCCGCCCGATTACTTTCCTTCCGCATCGTCCTTGTAGGAATACCCGCCGGCCTTCCGCTGCAATTTCAGTCTCGCTTGCCGGGGGATTTGCTGAATAATCCCGCTTTCGTTTCCTGATTCGCATTCGCCATGAAACCCCATTTTATTACTCTCGAAGGCTCTGAAGCCTGCGGCAAGTCCACCCAGATCGAACGGCTCAAAGCCCGCCTCGAGGCACGCGGCGATACCGTGCTCCTGACCCGCGAGCCAGGCGGCACAGCGCTCGGCGAGACGCTGCGCCACCTCTTGAAGCACGCCCCGGAAGGCCGTGGCATGTGTGCCGAAGCCGAGCTGCTCCTCTTCACCGCCAGCCGCGCCCAGCTTTGCCGCGAGGTCATCGCCCCCACCCTCGCCGCCGGGGGCTGGGTGATCAGCGATCGCTTCGGCGATTCCACGACGGTGTATCAAGGCGTCGCCCGCAAGCTCGCCCCCGCCGATGTGGCCTCTATTAATAACTTCGCCATGGGCGCGATCCGGCCCAGCCTTACCATCGTGCTCGACCTCGACCCGGAGGAAGCCAAGCGCCGTTTGCTGCGCCGACCCCGGCCGGTCGGTCAGGCCACCGACCGGATGGAGGATCAACCCGCCGACTTTTTCGACCGCGTCCGCGAGGGGTACCGCGCCCTCGCCCAAGCCGAGCCGGATCGCGTGAAGCTGATCTCTGCCGCGGGGAAGCTCAATGAAGTCGAAGAAACCATCTGGAGTTTGGTAAGCCATGCCTTTTCGCTCTGACGCCATCATCGAACGTTTCGAAGCCAGCCGCGCCTCCCATCGGCTCGGCCACGCATACCTGTTGACCGGAACGAGCGAGGACGACATCGAGAAGCTCGGTCTCCGGCTTTCCGCCACCCTGCTGAACGAAAGCGGCGAGATCGACCAACACCCCGACTTCTACCGCGTTCGACCCGAATCCAAATCCCGCCGCATCACCATCGAGCAGATGCGCGATCTGGAAAAATCGCTCTACCTGAAACCGTTCAAGGCCCCCATGAAGGTCGCCATGATCACCTCCGCCGAGCGGATGTGTCTCGGGCAGGCCGAAGCGGCCAACGCCTTCCTGAAGACTCTGGAGGAGCCGCCCGCCGCCACGCTGATTCTGATCTGCACCAACCGGCCTCAGCTTTTATTGCCGACGATTATCTCCCGCTGCCTGCGGCTCGACCTGCTCGCGGAAGGCGTGCCGGACCCGACTCCGGAGATGACGCAATTCCTATCGGAGTGGTTTGGAAATAATCAGCCCCCCGCCGTCCGTGCCTATGCCCGCGCCGCGGCATTAAGTGCCTACTGGCAACTCGTCCGCGAAAAACTGGAAGACCGCGAAACGCCAACCGATGGCGACGGGGTGAGCGAGGAAGCGTTCAAGGCCCTGCTGGAGGGTGAATTCCAGCTTGCACGGCAGGAAACGCTTGCTACGATCCAACGAGAGTATTGGAAGCGGGCCGTCGGTCAAAATGAAGCCGAAATCCCCAAAACCACGCTCCGGGCGGTCATTGCGCTGGAAGAGTTGCAACAAAGTCTCTCCCAGAATATCGAGCAAAATCTGGCCGTGGAGCGGGCTCTTTTGGCCTTGGAAGCCCTGATTTAGGCGAATCTGTAGCGATAAAGCACTTTTTCTTTGACCTTCCGAACAATTCCTCTATGTTGCCAACTTTCGGAGAACTATGGACTTAAAGGAAATTAAAGCAGTCATTGATTTGATGACAAAAAACGGCCTTTCCGAGTTTGAGTTGGAGAAGCCTGAGTTCAAAATTCGCGTCCGTCGCGGTGCCGATGGTGAGGTCACGGCCGCTCCCGTGGTCTACTCTGCCCCCGCACCGGCTCCTGTCGCTCCCACCGTTTCTCCCGCCGCCGCCAATGCGGTCGCCAGCCTGGCCGCTTCGGCCTCGGCCGCCAAAGATCCGGCCCTGAAACAAATCCTTTCCCCCATGGTGGGCACTTTTTACCGCTCGCCCTCGCCCGATTCCTCGGCCTACGTCGAAGTCGGTCAGGAAGTCAACGAGGACACCGTGGTCTGCATCATCGAAGCGATGAAGGTCATGAACGAAATCAAGGCCGAGATGAAGGGCGTGATCGTCGAGGTACTCGCGCAAAGCAACAAGCCGGTCGAATTCGGCAAGCCGCTGTTCGCGATCAAACCGCTGTAAAAGAGAGTTTTCGGTTTTCAGTTCCAGGCTTTCAGTTCACGTGACTGGGCCTGCCGGAAGAGTCAAAGAGACCTTCCACTGAAAACTGAAAACCCAAAACTGAAAACTTTCCTCCTCCATGTTTGACAAGATCCTCATAGCGAACCGCGGCGAAATCGCCCTGCGCATCATCCGGGCCTGCCGGGAAATGGGCGTCAAAACCCTCGCCGTCTATTCCGAGCCGGACGTCGATTCTTTGCATGTCCAACTGGCCGATGAGGCAATCTGTATCGGAAAAGCTGCCAGCAACGAGAGCTATTTGAAGATCGACCGCATCATCAGCGCGGCTGAGATCGGCGATGTCGACGCCATCCATCCGGGGTACGGATTCCTGTCCGAGAACGCCCATTTTGCCGAAGTTTGCGAGAGCTGTAACATTAAATTCATCGGGCCGAAGGCGTCCGCCATTCGTTCCATGGGCGATAAAGCCATCGCGCGCGAAACCGCCCGCAAGGCTGGTGTCCCCGTCACTCCCGGCAGCACCGGCATCATCGATAACGATCAGCAGGCGCTCAAAGTCGCCCACCAGATCGGCTACCCGGTCATGATCAAGGCCGTCGCGGGCGGCGGTGGTCGCGGCATGCGCCCGGCCCACAATGATGTCAGCCTCATTCAAGGGTTTCACGCCGCCAAGATGGAAGCCGAAAAGGCGTTCGGCAACGGCGCGGTCTACATGGAAAAGCTGATCGAGAACCCGCACCATGTGGAGTTCCAGATCATGGCCGACCGCCATGGGAAGGTCGTCCACGTCGGCGAACGCGATTGCTCGATCCAGCGCCGCAACCAGAAGCTGATCGAGGAATGCCCCTCCCCCATCGTCACCCCCGCCCTGCGCAAAGCCATGGGCAAAGCCTCCATCAAACTGGCCGAGGCGGTCGGTTACGAAGGCGCGGGCACGATCGAGTATCTCGTCGACGACAAGCTGAATTACTATTTCATGGAGATGAACACCCGCATCCAGGTCGAGCACCCGGTGACGGAAGAAGTCTACGGCGTCGATCTCGTGAAGACGCAGATCCGCGTCGCGGCGGGCGAAAAGCTCGGCAAGGAGTTCGATGATCTCGAACCGAAGCGGCACTCCATCGAAATGCGCATCAATGCGGAAGATCCCTTCCACGATTTCCGCCCCTCCCCCGGCAAGATCGAGTTCTACTATCCGCCGGGAGGCCTCGGCATCCGGCTCGATTCCCACATCTACGCCGGGTACAGCATCCCGCCTTATTACGACTCGATGATCGGCAAGCTCATTGCCTCCGGTCCCGACCGTGCGGCGGCGCTGAATCGCCTGTCCCGCGCCCTCGATGAATACCTCATCCGCGGTATCAAGACGACGATCCCCTTCGGCCAGCTCATCCTGAAGGACCCGGAATTCCGCCGGGGCCGCTACAGCACGCACTTCGTCCAGCAGTTCCTC
Organism: Verrucomicrobium sp.; assembly: GCA_017849585.1. Classification (GTDB taxonomy): domain Bacteria; phylum Verrucomicrobiota; class Verrucomicrobiia; order Methylacidiphilales; family UBA1321; genus UBA1321. Next base: position 4,561 of record JAFIGT010000037.1, on the reverse strand, counting down.
GAGCAGAAGCAATCCCTGCTGGCAGCGCCGCGTCCGCCAGAGTAACTGTCTTTCCGCTTTTCTTCGCCTCAAATGGTGCGAGCATCACGGTTAACCTTATGGCATTCGCACCCAATAATCTCCTGATCCAGCGCCGCGAGCGGCTCGCGCGGTCCCGCTTCTACGCCATTCTCGATCTCTCGTATCTCGGTCGACAGGACCCGGTGCAGGTGGTGAAGGACATGACCGCTGGCGGCGTGGACATCATCCAGCTTCGGGGCAAGAATGCCTCGGAAAAGGAACTGACCGCGCTGTGCGAAAAGGTAATGCCGCCCATCGCCGATGCCGGGGCGCTTTTCATTCTCAACGATCATCCCACCCTCGCGGCCGAGATCGGCACGGACGGCGCGCACATCGGCCAGGACGATGGCGGCATTCCGTGGGGCTGGAGCCAGCTCGCCAGCGATCAGCTGTTGGGCGTCTCGACCCACAGCGTGGAGCAGGCTCTCGAGGCGGCCAAGGATGAGCCTGATTACATCGGGGTCGGTCCGATTTTCGCCACGCCGACCAAACCGGATTACACCCCGGTCGGGTTGCCCCTCATCGGTCAGGTCAAGGCGGCCGTCAAGATGCCCCAGTTCTGCATTGGCGGGGTCAACCTTGATACGCTGCCCCAAGTCCTCGCCGCCGGAGCCAATCGCGTTGTGGTCGTCTCAGCGATCTTGCAAAGCGGGGACGTTCTCAACTATTGTCGCCGGGTGCGTGCTCTTTTGGACGCCACGCCGGGGGCGTGATTCGCGTCGTGCCTTCCGGTTTTCACACTTAAACCAAAACTCCGAACCGAAAATTGCTCATGTCCGTACTCGTTGTTGGCTCCATTGCACTGGATGACGTCAAAACTCCCGCTGCCGAACATAAAGATCTGCTCGGCGGTTCTGCTTCCTACGCGGCCGTGGCGGCCAGCTTCTACGGTCCCGTCCGTCTCGTCGGCGTCGTTGGCGAGGATTTCCCGCCCGAACATCGCGCTCTTTTCAACGCTCGTCAGATCGACGTCGAAGGTTTGGAGATCGTCCCCGGCAAGACCTTCCGCTGGTCGGGCGAATACGAGGAGAATCTCAACAACCGCAAGACCCTCTCCATCGCGCTGAATGTCTTCGAAAAATTCGAACCGAAACTGCCCGCCAAGTGGAAGCAGACCGAGTTCATCCTGCTCGGCAATATCGCGCCCTCGCTCCAACTGCAAGTGCTCAAGCAGGTCGAACATCCGAAGTTCATCATCGCCGACACGATGGATCTCTGGATCAATCTGGCGAAAGCCGATCTTCTGGAACTCCTGAAGAAGATCGACATGCTCATCCTCAATGACAGCGAGGTGAAACTCCTCACCGGTGAAAACAACCTGATTCGCGCCGGTCGCGCCGTGCTGAAGCTCGGGCCGAAATATGTCATCGTGAAGAAGGGCGAACATGGCGCGTTGCTCTTCGGAGCAAAGACGGGCGAATTTTTCTCCACCAGCGCGGTTCCGCTCGAGGATATCCATGATCCGACCGGCGCGGGCGATTGCTTTGCCGGGGCTTTCGTGGGTTCGCTGGCACAACTCGGCGACACCTCCTTCGCGTCGCTCAAGAAAGCCGTCATCCAGGGCACGCTCGTCGCGTCCTTCAACGTGGAAGAGTTCAGCCTGCGCCGTCTGGAAAAACTGACGCGCGAGGAAATCGCCGCGCGCGAAACCGCGTTCATGCAGTCGCTCTCCATCGTCTAGCCATTCGCCGAGGCCTTGATCATCCATGTCCCGCAAGGAAAGACAACGAGTTGATGTGGCGCCGCGGCCCTCGAAGCCGCTGCTCCAAAACGCTTTTTCCGCGCTCGACTCCCTGATTGATCCGAGTCAGCTCGCGCCCTCGCCGGAACCGCCGCCCGCTCCCAAATCGGAGAAGAAGGTGTCCGTCCCGCCCGCACCGAAAAAATCCGAGCCAACGGCACCACCTAACAGCATGGGCCGGGTTGTGCTGCGGCGGGAAACGAAGGATCGCGGCGGAAAAACCGTCGTGATTATTTCCGGCTTCCGCGAGCTTCCCGCATTCAACGCGGTAATGATCGGCGATCTCGCGAAGAAACTCCGCAACAAACTCGGCTGCGGAGGATCGTTCGACCGATCGGAAATCATGCTGCAAGGCGACCGCCCCGCCGAGGTCACGCAAGTGCTCCGCGACATGGGCTTCCGCGTCGAAGGCGTGACGTCCTGACATTTCCAATTGCCAAATGCCAATTGGAAATGGGGCCTGCTACGGCATCGTCGGAGCGTGCTCGGGGACCGGCAGTTGTTCCTGCACCTTGCGTTCGCCGAGGATGCGGTTGATTTCATTCAACGCCTTGGCATTGTCCACGTTGCCATGCGGGCATTTGGCACCGACTTCGAACACCTTCTGCGCTTCCTCCAGCATGTTGCGCCTCCAGAAGTGGAGCCCCAGCAGGAGCCGAAAATAGCCGTTGTAAGGCTGCCGCTTGATCACCGTCGCATGGATCAGATAGGCCTCTGAGTAGCGTCCGGCCAGATCGTAGGAAAGGCCCTGCAAGGCGAGCAACTCGTCATCAACCGGATTGGCCTGCACCGCGCGCTGATATAACGCGGCAGCCTGTTGCGCATCCACAGTCCGCTTTGCGAAATCCACCTCAGCGGCGGCACGGTTCCGGTACAGATCGCCCAGATAGCGCAAGGCGAGTGGCGATTGCGGATCGGCTTCCACTGCTTTTTTCCCCGCCACAAAGGCGGCCGGAAAGGGGCGCGTGCCGTAATCCCGGTTGGCCAGATGATGGGCGAAATAGCCGCGGGAGGTATACCAGGCGCCCGCCACTAACACGCCACCACCGAGCAGGACCAGTACGCCCAGGGGACGTGCCAGCGGGGCGCGCGGCAGATAGCCGAGAGTTAACTCGACCTGCGCCGCCGAGCGGCGCAAGCCCAGTCCGATGAGCGTAAAAAAGACATACGCATTGGCCGGAATGTGCAGGTTGAAGTCCACCGTCGCATGGACCAGCATCGCGCACCAGGCACAGAGGGCGCTGACCAGAATCAGGGATTCATCCGAATCCGGCAGCGGGCCCAAATGCCGGAACAATTGACGCGTCACGAGGACAATGAAGAGCAGCACAAGGAGCACACCGACGACGCCGTAATCGGCCAGCAGATTCAGATAATCGTTGTGCGTGTACTCCGCCAAACTGCTGTAGGTGGATGACTGGTAACGCGGATGCACATAGCGGAAAGTGGCCGGACCGGTGCCAAGCCATGGATGATCATTCGCGATTTTCAGGGCGTCGCGCGCGAGTTCAATGCGCACATAGGCATCCCAGTTGCCGTTCTGTTTATAGTAGGCAATTTCCTCAATCCGTTGCTGGGCCGTGGTAGAGGTGGCGTAAAAGGCTACGGCGGCACCTATGGCCAAGACCAATCCCGCGGCCACCCAGTGCCAACGCAATTTGTCGTGTCGGACGAGAAAAAACGCCATCACCATCAGGCTGGTGACCAGCGCCAGCCAACTGCCGCGGGACAGGGAAAGTCCCACAGCCACAATCATCATGCCCGCCAGATAAAAGGCGATGATGCGCGGCGTCCACCGGATGCGGTAGAAGAGGCAGAAGCCGATCAAAATCCCCAACGTCATGACCACCAGTTCACCAAAATGATTCGGGCAGCCATAGGTGCCGCAAAAGCGGGGGGCGTAATGTTTGAGCAACTCCGGCGCGTAGGGCCGGAGTTCCGGACGAAACCGGAATAGAAAACCCGAGAACGCCACGATGAGTCCGACCACCACCAGCGCGCCCAGCAAGTACAGTACATGCTTGCGGCGGCTGAAACCGTAGCGGGCGATCCAGAAGACAGCCGCGTAGGCATAGATATGTAGTACTTCGATACGAGCGATAAATTCCGCCGACGCGGTGACATAACGAAACGCCGCGTAGAGCAGAAACAACACCACGCTGACATCCACGCCATCGCCAAAACGGCCCGCCAGACTGGGACCGCGATAGAGCAATCGGACTCCCTGAAAAAGCACCAAAGCCCCAACCGCGCCCAACAGGGGTAGCATGATCCAGAGGCGAAATCCCCCCAGTAGCAAGGGGCCGACGGAGAGTATCGAAGCGAGAAAAACGCTGGTGAAGAAGGAACCCCAGAATCGCGGTTCCTGACCGCGTGGGGTGGCCAACGGTGGAGTCTTGGTATCGCTCATGGATGAAAAGGATCGGTCGCTTTTTTACGCGATTTGGCGGTGGCCGCCGTTTTTGCGGTGGGAGGGTCCTCCTGACACTCGGGACAGACGCCAAAAAATTCCAGGGAGTGCGTCACCTCGGCGTAGCCCTTTTGGCGGGCGAGTTCTTTCTCCACCGAGGCCACGGTGCAGGCATCGATTTCCTCGACGCGATGGCAGCTCTTGCAGATGAGGTGGTGATGGTGGTGCGCCCCCGGCCGGGCAGCCAGTTCGTAACGCAACTGGCGATCATTCCATGTGTGGCGGACGACGAGCTTTTTCTTTTCGAGAATCTGGATGAAGCGGAAGACCGTGGCAAAATCGCACCGCTC
>JAFIGT010000036.1 GCA_017849585.1 Verrucomicrobium sp. | reverse complement strand
TGCCGCTGTCGGCGGATCTCAATATCCGGATGATCTCCTCGGTGCTGTGTCGCTTCTGTTTCATGTGCTTGGATTCTTCCTGTCCTTTATCAGGTTAAATCCTCTCACTCAATCTGGACCAGTTTCAGGGGACCCAATCAGTTTCATAAATCCGGGAGACTTACTACTAACAAACAGTGGCGCCACCCTTGGCGTTCCGAAAATCAGTAAGATCAGAGGTTGCATGAACGACGGCGTCGCACTCCTCCGTCTTTTTCACTCATTTGATCTGAATGATTTTGGGTATCTCTACCTTACGCATCAAACGCCCGCGTTTCGGAGCGTGAACCAAGGAATGGGGCAACCGAATCTAAATACCCCTATTATAGCAGGATGGTTCTTCCCGCTTCCACCACTCGCAGAACAACTTCGGATAGCATCCAAAGTAGATCAACTCATGGCCCTCGTTGATCAGTTGGAATCGCAACTTTCTACCTCGCAATCTACCGCAAAAGATCTTATGGAGGCCTTAGTTGCTGAACTCACTACTTAGGAGTAATTCATGCCCAATTCATCCCAACCATCTTTTGATCAAGAAGCCACTCTTGAAGAACTTGCTGGAGTTGGCAAAAATCGCCGCTTTGACGAGATCATCGACGATGAAGAATCGGAAGAGATTCAAGTTATTTGCAAGCGGGGCAACGAGGAAATCCCTTTAGCGAAACCGAGTCGGGCCTTCTACTTTGGCGATCGTTACCTCTATGAGCAGGAAGCCAAGCGTTTTGACCAAGAGGAGAAAGCACGCATCCTCAACACCGATCAATTTCCACGTAATTTGGTGCGGTTTGATGAGCTTAAGCGATCTTGCCAGCGTGGATTTGTCATTCCCTTTGTCGGTGCGGGTATGTCTGTAAGCGCGGGTTGCCCAGAGTGGAAAGGGTATCTGATTAATCTCTGTACCGATGCCCAACTTGACGCTGAGGCGATGCGTGCACGGCTGGAGGAAAGGGGCGACTATGAAGGGGTAATGAATGATCTAGTTATTGCCCTCGGGGAGAGTCGCTTCAATTTAGACTTTGAGCGTGATTTCAAAACGCCAGACGAAATTGCGGGCGCGGTCAGCCTACTGCCAAAGCTTTTTGATAACTCTGCCATAACGACGAACTTTGATCGAGTGCTTGAAAAAGTTTACGAGAGCGACGGCAAGGCCTTTATTGAAAAGGTCACCGGTCGTGGGCAAGTTAACGCATTCTTCCGAGCGATACCGGCGGGAGAGCGTTATCTCCTGAAACTTCACGGTAATCTCGATAACGCCGCAGAGCGTGTTCTCAATAAGTGTGAATACGATACTGCTTATGGGAATGACGGTAATATTCACTTTGACTGCCCATTGCCGAAATTACTTCGCCGCCTCTTTACCAGCTATAGCTTTCTTTTTCTTGGTTGCAGTCTTTCTGCGGATCGTACCATCCAGACCTTCATGAAGGTAGCTCAACAAGAGGGGCGCGATAGCCTTCCGCATCACTATGCGATTTTAGCTAGTCCTTCTGACCCTACACGTAAAGCCGCAATCGATACCCGCCTCGCGGATGCTCATATTTCTCCCATTTGGTTTCCCGAAGGGGAGTTCGGAAACATCGAAGAAATTCTTCAACTGCTTCTCGACTAGTTCTTTAACTTTCCTCGAAGTAGTCGGAATCGACTTTTTTCAACGTAAAGGTCTTTGACGGAGAGACGCCAACATTGTGTTCAATCATTAGTTCCGCGAGACGTTCGCCATCAATGAGGATGACTTTTTGGGCAATGCTGCGGGCATAGTCGATGGCGTTCTGATTAAAGCTACTGGTCGTAATAAAGACGCCCTTGTGAGCCTGCTTACCCGCGAGCGCACCGACAAAGCTTTGAATTTCAACGCGACCAACTGTGTTCTGCCACCGCTTGGCTTGGATGTAAATCGAGTCGAGACCAAGGCGGTCTTCATTGATAATGCCGTCGATGCCTTCGTCGCCTGATTTCTGCGTAACCTGTGCGGCTTCTTCTCTCGTCCCGCCGTAGCCCATCGCTAGAAGTAGATCAACGACTAGCTCTTCAAAGCGGTACGGGTCCATCTTCAGAACAGTTTCGAGCAATTCGTCTCGCAAGGCGAGGCTGAGAGTTTGGTAGGCACTTTCTAGGCTCTCCTCTGGCGTCTGCGTCGAAGTTGCTTTGTGCGGAACGCTTTCTTGTTCATTCCCGTTTGCATGCGTCTTATTTTGGAACTCCGCAAAAGACGGAAACTGCATGAGATATTTACGGTCGATGAAATCGAGCTTTTTGCCTGCGACCTGCCTGCCGACATCCGTAATCAGATAAACGCCTTTGCGGGGACGCGTGAGTAATCCCGCGCGATACAGGTCGTAGCAGCACCAATAAAGGCGATAGAGGAAACGAGATTGCCGACCGCTGGGTAGCCGCTCGTTACGTTCTGCTTCCGTGACATGGAAGTAATCGCCCAATGTCCCGAAAAGTTCCGTTAGGGAGTGTTCTTTCCCGTCGTTGAAGATTTGAAGTGCGGGAGCCTTAAGTTCTTCGTGGGTTGGGACGGCCATAAACTTATTGCATTGATACCACTAGGCTGAGATTAGGCAATACTGGGTGTGATTCAACTGTAACGCGGAAAGCCAACTCAATTTCCATCGATACCGAATCAATTAGGCATCTCGTTACTAAGGGATGAAAGAGGCTTCTTCCTTGTTTGATTCAAGAGATGAACCACACCCTATAAGCATAATCTTCCTCTGAGTGTGGAGGATTTTAAATTTCATTTTTATCACAAGGCGGATATTGAGTAGTTACCGAGAGCAAGATGGCAAGGGTACCCCCTCTGGAAATTTGGATGGGTCGGGGAGCCTCAAGAATGAGTGAGACCCTTTGCCGCATAGAAGAGGATGAAAACTATTTCTTCTCCTTCCTCGAAAACACGTCGTGCCACCTTTTTCCGATCTCCACGTAAGCGAGTCGCCGCATTCATGGCAGGGTTGCTGATTGGCGGGATTATTCCATCGATCACTTGGGACATCGCGCACCATCAAGTCGGAGAGAGGCCGACGCTTTGGCTGGCGGTGGCGGGTGGGCTGGCGTATTCCGCGCCGATGGTAGCGAATTGGTTTAGCCGCTACGCAGGCGCAATCAAGGCGTGGGGCTTCGTTGTTTCGCTTGAAGTGGCAATGACCTTCACAGGAGGCTGGACGCCCATTGCGGCGTTGCTGGTCTTGACGGGCTTGAATGCTTACATACTGGCGGGGAGGCTCTCCAATGATTAATTTTTACTCGCTTGAAAGCGAATGCCGCTTGGATGGCGGCATAGAAGGCATAGAGCGCATAATGCTTGGGCTCTTTGGAGATAAATCAATTTCCTTGGAAGGAAGCCAATCTCTATGCTGGCTATGCTCATTATGCAGGCCAATGACCATTCCTAGGGAGGAATCCTCAGCGATTAATCTGCGACAACATTGCGTGCAAATGGGGAGGGGAGGTTGCTCCGTTATCCAGCGATTCGAGAAATCAGGACACCATGCGCCCGTTGGCGTAACTGTCTGGAGGACGAGGACTTTTCCGAATAGAAAAGAATTGCGGGGGCAGGATTTGAACCTGCGGCCTTCAGGTTATGAGCCTGACGAGCTACCGGGCTGCTCCACCCCGCGATTAAATTGGTCTCGGCCGAACTCGGGTGGAAAGGTGAGTGAGGCGAGGGAACGTCATCTTGCCGCGTGCGGTGAAATTAGCAAGCGGCAATTTACTTTTATTTTTTGACTGACTTGGCTTCGACGAGTTGTTGGTTAAGTTTGCGGTACTTTTGCAGCAGTTCGTCGTGTTCTTTGCGCAGGATTCGGAGGTCTTCTTCGAGTTGGCGGATGCGTTGGTCCTTGGCCATTTCGACGGCCGGGTGCGTAACGATGGGAGTGCCGTTGGTTTCGACGGGTTGTGGTGGGGGTGTGGGAGTTTCGCGGCGGGGTTTGGGTTCGAAATCGGCGGCGGCGATGACGGCTCCGAGTGGTGAGCTGTGTTTTTTGACGAGGTGGTTGACGGAGGCGTCTTCGGTGATGATGTTTTCTTTGAGGAGTTCGCGCAGGGTGCCGACGGTGGTGGGGCCGTAGCTGGTACCGTCGGGGAATTTGACTTCGTAGACCATCTCGAGAAATTCGACGGTGGGGGCGGGTTTCCATTGTTCGTCGCTTTCGTCGACGAAGTCGATGGGGGCGACCTGCGCGGATTCGGCCCACTCCTTGAGCGTCGTGGCGTTGACCGGGCCGAAGATGCTTTCATCTTCGCCTTTTTTGAGACGAAATTGTTTGTCGGGGAGGGGCTGTTTTTCCATAAAGTTATTTTTTGGGAATGAAAAGTTTTTGTCCGACTTTGAGGACGTCCTTGGGGCCGAGGTTGTTGGCTTTGCGGATATCGTCGACGGTGACTTTGACGCCTTTTTCGCTGTAGGCGGCGGCGATCATGGAAAGGGTTTGGCCTTTTTCGACGGTGTGTGAATAGCCTTTTTCGCCGTCATGGGAGGGAGCGGTGGGGGCGGGTTCTTTGTCTTTGACTTCTCGCTTGGGCTCGGGGGGCGTGGGTTTGGGCGCGGAGGCGGCGATCATTTCGCCGACTTTGGCGAGGAGGACTTCGCGTTCCTTGGCTCGGGCTTCCTCGGATTTTTGGAGGGCGGTGCGGAGGGTGTTGATTTCCTGGCGCAGGGCGTTTTCGTTTTCCTGGGACTTGGCGATTTGTTCTTTGAGGGTGGCGATTTCGACCTGAATCTTGTCCCAGTTGGCTTGAATGATTTCGATTTGGTCCGAGGCGCGCAGGATCTTGAGACGCTCGGCTTCGGCGTCTTCGCGCTGGGCGGGGGTCATCATTTGGGCGCTAATTGTACTGATGCTGCCGAGGCAGCAAAGGCTTAACGCCAATATCCCTAGTTTCACAATTAGGGAAGCTACTAGATTGGCGCGATTTCGGCAAGCTTGCTGAATGCAATCTCGTCGATTATTGGAACTCCAAGTTCTTGAGCCTTGGTGAGTTTCGATCCGGCGTCTGTACCAGCCAGTAAGTAGTTGGTCTTTTTGCTGATGCTGGAGGAGACTTTTCCGCCGGCTTTGCGGATGATTTCTTCGAAATGTTCGCGGGATTGGCTGAGGGTGCCGGTGATGACGATCGTTTTGCCGCGTAAGGCGGTATCGACGATGGGGGTGCGTTCGGCGGCTTTGAAATTCAAGCCATGGGCACGAAGTTTTTCGAGCCGTTCGCGGTTTTCTGGTTTGGTGAAGTAAGCGGTGATGCTGGCCGCTACGATCTCGCCGATTTCGGGAATGGATTGGAGTTGGTCGACGTTGGCGGCGGCGAGGGTGTCGAGATCGGGGAAGTGATGTTCGAGCTGGCGGGCGGCTCCGGCGCCGACATGGAGGATGCCGAGGCCGAAGATCAGTCGCCAGAGTTCACGCGATTTGCTGGCTTGCAGGGCGGCGATGAGATTGTTCGCGGATTTTTCGGCCATGCGTTCGAGGGTGAGCAACTGGTCGTAGGTGAGGGTGTAGAGATCGGCGATGTCGTTGACGAGTTTGGCTTCGACGAGTTGATCGACGAGGGCTTCGCCGAGACCTTCGATGTCCATCGCGCCGCGGTGGGCGAAGTGTTGGAGCTTGCGTTTGATCTGGGCGGAGCAATCGATATTGGTGCAGCGGAGGAAGAGGCCGTCCCACGAGAGTGTGGCCTGACAGGCGGGACAGGTGGCGGGTGGTTCGATGATGTGTTCGTTGCCGGTGCGTTGATCGGTTTCGACTTTGACCACGGCGGGGATGACCTCGCCGGCTTTCTCGATGGTGACGAGGTCGCCGATGCGGATGTCCTTGCGTTTGATTTCGTCGAAGTTGTGCAGCGTGGCGCGGCTGACGGTGGACCCGGCGAGCAGGGTGGGTTCGAGTTCCGCGACGGGCGTGATAACGCCGGTGCGGCCGACCTGAAAGGTGACGGCGTGGAGCCGGGTGACGGCTTGTTCGGCGGCGTATTTGTAGGCGATGGCCCAGCGCGGCGCTTTGGCGGTGGAGCCGAGGCTGGCGCGGGTGGCGAGGGAGTTGACCTTGATGACAGCGCCGTCGGTGTCGTAGGCGAAGTTGTGGCGGAGCTTGTCGAGTTCTTCAATGGCGGCGAGGAGTTCCTCCTTGCTGCGGGAATGCTTGATCCACTCGGGCGTGGGGAGTCCCTGCGATTTGAGATATTTCAACCAGTCGAGCTGGCTGGTGCAGGTGACGCCGTCGAGTTGACCGGGACCATAGAGGACAATCGCGAGCGGTCGCTTGGCGACGAGTTTCGGGTCGAGTTGCTTGAGCGATCCGGCGGCGGCGTTGCGCGGGTTGGCGAAGGCGGGTTCTCCCGCGGCGAGACGTTGCGCGTTGAGGCGTTCGAAATTGGCGCGGGGAAAATAAACTTCGCCCCGGGCTTCAAGGACGGGCACGGGATGCTTGAGCTTCATCGGCAGCGAGCGAATGGTGCGGAGATTCTCCGTGATGTCGTCGCCGGTGGTGCCATCGCCACGGGTCGCGCCGAGCGCGAATTTTCCATTCTCGTAGCGCACGCTGACGGCGACGCCATCGATCTTGGGTTCGACGGTGAAGTCGGTGCTTTCGGCAAAGAGATCGGTGCTGGAACCGTGGAGTGCCTTCTGCACGCGATCGACGAAGGCACTTACATCTTCGGGGGAGTAGGTGTTGTCGAGGCTCTCCATGCGCTGGGCATGCTTGATCTGCTGGAAGGCGGAAAGGGCCTGGCCGCCGACGCGTTGCGAGGGGGAATCGGGGGTGACGAGCTCGGGAAATTCCGTCTCGAGGTCGAGGAGTTCGCGATAGAGCTTGTCGTAGTCCTGATCCGAAATGGTTGGTGCCGCGTCGATGTAATAGGCGCGGTCGTGGGCGGAGATTTCGGCGGCGAGAGCGCTATGGCGTTTGGCGGCGTCGGCTTTTTTCATACCAGATATAAAGAAGAACACCCACTATGCCGCCGACCGTGTCGGCAATCCAGTCTGAAGCGGAACAATTTCGGCCCGGGATCAGGTTTTGATAGAGTTCGTCGAACGCGCCGTAAGCGGAGGTCATCGCGATCGCGGCCGGAGTGCTGGCGACCGCGCGGCGAGCGACGAAGCCCGCGCCGCTGTAGAGAACGAGATGCGCGATTTTGTCGGAGTTCTCAAAACCTCCGGGCGGCAATTGTGGCGAGGGGATGCTGGAAATGGTGGTGATGATTAACGCGTAGAGAATAACCGGTCCCCAGCGTTTGATGGTGGTGTGCATAGAAGTGGTTTAAAGTATTGCCGTATTCGTGCATTGATTTCAAAAATAAATAGCGTCGACAAACGACTACAAGAATCGACCGCCTCTGTTGGGTGTCGACGACAGTGTAGGCTGAATTGGGCGATTTCGCATTTCAGATTGGAGATTTCAGAGGAGGAGCGCTCGTGCATGAGTCCAGTTCTAGCAGGAATGGCGCGGAAGCGTTTGCGTTAGGTTTGCTAGGTGAGCTGCGTGTGCGATATTTTTGCGGTGAGTGGGCTTTCCAAAAGCGCGCTTCGGTGATAGTGGATGGAGGACGCCAAAACGGCCAAGCTCTTTTTGACGCCTTCCAGACTGTGAAAACCAAGACAAAGATTCGTCCCACTTTATCCACCGATTCCACTTTCACCCTCGGCATCGAGGGCGGCGGCACCCGCACGACATGGGTGCTGCTCGATTCCGCGGGGCGCGAAGTGCGTCGTGGCGAGGCTGGCCCGGCCAATGCACTGCTGCTGAGCGATGCGGCGTTGGCGAAGCTGGTGAATACGCTTCATGACAAGGTGGGACGCACGCAAGTGGTCTCTGCCATTGGCGCGACCTTTGCGGGCGTGCAACGTCCGAAGGAAAAGGAGCGCATGCGCAAGGCTTTGGCGAAGAGCTGGCCCGAGGCGAAGCTCGTCATCGCGGAGGACACGCGCTCCGCACTGGTCGCCGCGCATGGCGCGGAGGATGGTATTGCGGTGATCGCCGGAACGGGCAGCAACGTGGTCGCGCAGCAGAGCGGCAAGATGAGCAAGGCGGGCGGTTGGGGACATCTCTTTTCTGATCACGGCAGCGGCTACGATCTCGCGCGGCGCGGACTGGAGGCGGTCTATACCTATTATGACGCCACGCAGGAAGTGACGCCGCTCGGGCAATCGTTCCTGCGCGTGGCGGCGCAGAACACGCTGGAGGAATTGGTCGGCTGGGTGTTGCAACGACCGGGCAAGACGGAAGTGGCGGCGTTGGCCCCGCTCGTTTTTGAGGCTGCGCAAAAAGGCGATAAGCTGGCGAAGATGGTATTGCAGGAAGGCGCGCACGCGCTCGCGCTGCGGGTTTTTTGTCTGGCGAAACGGTTGGGTTGGCCGAAGCCGCAGGTGGGATTGTTCGGTGGGCTTGTCGTGAAATCGCCCGCCTATGCGAAGATGATTTCGGAGTTCGTGCAGCAGGCGTTGCCCGGCAGTCACGTGATGGTGGTGAAGGCCGATGGTGCCGCGGCGGCCGCGGCATTGGTCGGGGCGACGGCAATTAATGAGACGGTGGAGAAACGCTTCGCGCCGGAATCGCCGGAAGCGAAGTTCGCGCCCACGGCGGAATCGGTGGCCCGGTCCACGACGGAGCAGCGCAACCCGCGTTCGCGCGGCTTGCAGAAGCGCTCCGTGCAGGGAATTGTGGACCTCTTTATCGCGGAGGAAACCTATGTGCAACGCGCGCTCAAGCATGAGCGCAAGAACATCGCGAAGGCGGCGACGTTGATTGCGCAGTCGCTGAAAAAAGGCGGTCGGTTGTTCTATGTCGGCGCGGGCACGAGCGGACGGCTCGGCGTGGTCGATGCGAGCGAGATGCCGCCGACCTTTAACGCGCCGCCGGAGCAGATTCAAGCGATCATGGCGGGCGGACAAGCGGCGGTGTTCAAAAGTCAGGAAGGCGCGGAGGACGATGCGGTGGCCGGAGCGCAGGCGATTATTCAGCGCGGCGCGCGGCGCGGCGATGTGATCTGCGGGATCGCGGCGAGCGGTCAGACGCCGTTCGTGCATGGCGCGTTGCAGGAAGCGAAGAAACGCGGGATCAAGACGGTGCTGCTCTCGTGCAATCCGAACCGGCGCAAGGCGAGCTATCTGGACGTCGCCATTGATCTGCCCACGGGTCCGGAATTAGTGACCGGTTCCACGCGACTGAAAGCGGGGACCGCGACGAAGCTCGTGCTGAATATTCTCAGCACCACGGCGATGATCCAGCTCGGTCGCGTGCATGACAATCTGATGATCGATGTGCAGGCGAGCAATGCGAAGTTGAAATTGCGCGCACGCCGACTCGTCGAAACCATCTGCGGCGTTAGCGAGGTCGAAGCCGAGCATTTGCTCAAGGCGTATGGCTGGAGCGTGCGGGAGATTGTGAAGAGGCAGGGAAATGCACGCGGAAAGTGAGCGATGATGAAACGTGGGAGGCTTCCTATGAAGTACATCGTCGTGGCATTGCTATTGCAGGTTTGCATGGCATGCGCTGATGACCAAACAGCGGATGGCGCTTTTGCAGCGGTATTGAATCTCTTCTTAAAGGACAGTGAGGGCAAGAAGATCGTCCTGATTAAAGAAACAAACAAGCATGGCGAGATCAGTCACTATACTCGCACAAATCTACCCACCTTACGGGACGACACTGTTCGGTCTTTTATCGAAGCCAATCAAGCTGGAAATAATCTGAGCGAAGAAGCTCTGGCCCATTCTCGCGTCATAGCCCTATCTAAACTGGATTATCACAAGCTGACAAAAAGAGGTGGCGAGGAGGCTCTTAATGAAGCTTATCCAAATGCCATTGGGGTTTTCAAATGCTCGCATGTGGGCCTAAGCACAGACAAGACACAGGCGCTGATTCATATCAACCGTAGATCCGGGTTCAATGACTCGTATGGTGCCTATTATCTTCTTAAGTTTGAAAACGGTAAATGGATTGTGGAAGCGACTGTAATGACTCACGTATCTTGAATGGCGTGAGGTGAGCGTTGCCGAGAGCCCCTGTCGTGGGGCTTGCGCCCGCCGGACTTAGCGAGTCCGGCTACAACCTGAGTTCCATCGTGAAGGCCGGATCATCCTTCGGTAATCGGTGTCAATCGGCGAAATCTGCAGACTGCATTTTACCTTCCCATGAGAGGGCGCGGAACTTGCGGAGCTCGGCGTGGCGTTTGGGGAGAGGGACACGTTGGAGTCGGGTGATGAAGCGGTGGGCGACTTGCTGGGAGAGGCGGTAGCGGTCGCGCAGTTTGCGGGAGTCGAAGTGGCGGTAGCTTTCGTCGAAGACTTGCTGCGCGAGCCACGCGCGGACGCGTTTGGGAATGGGGGAGCCGCAGAGGAGATGGGCGAATTTGGAGAGGACGAGGTAGACGTCGACCTTGGCCTGGCATTCGAGGTTGCGGAGGAAGGATTCGCTGCCGATCTCGCGTTCGCCTGCGGTGAAAAGCAGAGCGGCTTGGACGCCGTGGGCAATTTCCTCCACAAAAGTGATGAGGGGGGCGATGTTACGCTCGTTGAGCGATTCGCGAGGGTCATTTTTTTCCAGTTCGGCGATGACAGGAGGGGAAAAAAAGAGCGCGAGGTAGAGTTGATCGCCCATCAAGCGGAGAAAAGTTCTCCCATCGGGGGAAAGTTTTTCCGCTGATTCCCCGGCCAGTTTGGTCAAATCGGCACAGCGGCCAGTTCCCACCACGCACGCTTCGAGGTCGACCCCGATGGAGTCGTAGGTTCGCTCCAGCAACGTTTGAATCTGGGCGAGCAGGGTCATGGGGTGGTCGGGTTAGAGGGGATGGGACCGAGGTTTGGTGGCCGAGAGGAGCTGGCTGATCACGCGTACGGCGACGGTGCCGGGGGCGCGACGCCAGATTTCGGGATAGGGCGGACGTTGGGAATGGGGTGAGGGGTGGCTGCTGACGCGGCGGACAGCAGTGGCGAGACGGGGGGAGGAGTTCATAGGACCGGACGGGTGGTGGTTTAGGCGGAAAGAATGCGCGGGGGCGCGTGGAAGTGCATGAGGTTGTCCGCGAGCTGATTGAGCGCGAGGCGGACGACGTGGAATTCGGCGGAAAGTTGTTCGAGAGTGGATTGGAGCCCGGACTCTTTCGAGGGCAGGTGGCTGGCTGCGCTGCGGTAGGAGGATTTGCCGATGGTCTCGTAGAAGTCGATGCCCGGAGCGCCGCGCCGTTCGGCATGCGCGTGAACGCGTTCGGCAAAGATGCCGCTGAGGAAAAGGGTGTAGTCGCCGAGGTGCGAGCGCAGGAGAAAGGCTTGCTGCGGGGGCGCTTTGGCGAGGATTTCGAGGAGGTCGGTGACGTAGCCGAAGGAGCGGGCGTTGGTCTCTTTGTTGTTGGCGCTGTGATAGGTGAGCTGGTTCGTATGGGAGAAGGCGGCGAGGACGGCGGCGACGTAGTCGGTGAGGGCGCGTTGGTCGAGACCGGCCTTGAGGAGGACGCGGCGGGTGAGGATGTAGAAGTAGAAGGCGGGGGAGAGCTGGAGGCAGCCGACGTGTTCGAGGACGGAGCGGTAGAGCATTTCGTGATCGAGGATGGCGTCGCGCTCGGCTTCGTCGCTGAGGAGTTCGACGAGACCGACGGAATCGCCCGGTGACTTTGCCAGGGTTTTCACCACGAAGGCGAAGTCGTCTGCTGTAAACCGTGCTCTACAGTTCGCTTGTACCACTAATAAGGGTTAGAAGCATAGATGATGCCAAGTGGGGAGGGTGGAAAGTCAAAGGTCAAAAGGCAAAGCGACAGCTCAAAACTCAAGTGTGGACGGAGCTCGGGCGGCTACTCCATCTCAGGCGAAAAAGCGGTGGAGTCACTCAGCAAATGCTTATCGCAGATGGCAAAGAAGTCTTCCGGCAGGCGGGCGAGTCGCATGTCGCGCAGGAACGCGTCGTCGGCGTCGAGGCCGAGTCCGACATAGTTCAGATACTTCTTCATCTTCGCGACGTGGTCGTGATCCTGATATTCCGGCAGCCAGGTCTCGCGGTAGAGGCGGTCAATGTACTCGCGAAGTTCGCGCCGCGTGGGATGCGGAACGGGTTCGCCTGCGTGATGGGCGCGCAGTTGGCGGAAGAGCCACGGATTGCGGATGACACCGCGCCCGAGCATGAGTCCCGCCGCGCCCGTGACGGCGAGGGAGTGCTCCGCTTGCGGGATGTCGAGGACGTTGCCGTTGGCGAAGACGGGACAGGGCATGGCGGCGACGGCTTGCTTGATGCGGTTGTAGTGGAGCACGGGCTTGTACATTTCGCGCACGGTGCGGCCGTGGACGGTGAGGGCGTCGATCGGGTGGCGGGTGAAGATGTCGAGCAGGCGGTCGAACTCGTCGGGGGATTCGTAACCAATGCGCGTCTTCACCGTGAAGGCAATCGAGATGACCGGGCGCAGCGCGGCGAGAATGGCGTCGATCTGCTCGGGATGCCGCAACAAGCCGCCGCCCGCGTTCTTGCGGCAGACGATCGGCGCGGGACAACCGAGGTTGAGATCGATGCCGACGACGTTGTGTTTTTGCAACGCGATGGCAGTGCGCACGAGCGCGGGGATGTCCTGTCCGATCATCTGCGCGATGACGGGTTTGCCCGAGGGATTCTCATCGATGGAGCGCAGGATGTGGCGCTCGGGGCGGGAGTCGACATGTACGCGGAAGTACTCGGTGTAGTACAGGTCCGGGTCGCCGTAATGATGGATCACGCGCCAGAACGGGAGATCGGTAATGTCCTGCATCGGCGCGAGCACGAGCGCGGGCCGGTCGGTGGGCAGGTGGCGGGTGAGGAGGGACATGGGAATTTCAGATCGGAGATTTCAAATTTCAAGAGGCGAAGGTGGAGATTATCGTTTTGGCGGGTGGCCTCCAAATAAATAAAGCACAGCTCCGAACCGCTCCCAACGTCTACAGTTCTCCCTTGGTCCCGATTCCGGGGCGTTGTGCCGGGTGAGCGCGAGGGTTTTCATTTCCGGGTACTCTACCCCAGAAATGGCCCATAGCGGTAGCCTTAGGTTTGTTAGGTGGGCTACGTGTGCGAGAAATCGCATTCTCAAGCGCGGGGGAATCGGATAGAGTCAGCAACTTATGATGCCGTACCGCAAGAAGTCCGAAGTGGAAGCGCTCCTGAAAGAGGTGCGGGAGATTTATGCGATGTTGGAGCAGGTGCCGATCGAGCGGGACTGTATCCGGCGCACGGAGTGTTGCTATTTCACGCGGACGGGATTGACGCCACAGTTGACGTCGGGGGAGGGGTTGCTGGCGGCGCGGGCATGGCGGGCATCTGGCCGGAAGGAGCTGAAGCCGCGCGCGGACGGAGGTTGTCCGATGTTGATCGGCGAGTTGGGCAAGGGCAAGTGCGCGATTTATGCGGATCGTCCGTTTGGCTGCCGGACTCATTTTTGCGAGGCGGCGGGCGGTCCCTATGCGCGTCGCGATGTGGTGGAGTTGATCCGGCGGTTGGAGGCGATTGATGTGGCGCTGGGCGGTCACGGACCGAAGTCGCTGACGGCTTCGATTGAAGAAGGCATGAAGTGGAAGGCGATTTAGGGAGGGAAGGGGAGGTCCGCAGATTTCGCAGATGGACGCCGATTTAAAAGCCTTTTGCCTTTTTAGTCGGCGGACTTCCCCTCAAAGTGCGGATTAATTCAGGGGAAGGCGAACGGTGATTTGGGTCCAGTGACCGAATTCGCTTTCTGCGGTGACGCTGCCGCCATGGAGTTGGGCGATGTGTTTGACGATGGAGAGGCCGAGGCCGGTGCCGCCCTTTTCGCGGCTGCGGGCCTTGTCGACGCGGTAGAAGCGTTCAAAGATGCGGGGCAGATCGCCGGGCGGAATGCCGATGCCATTGTCGCGCACGCGCAGGATCATTTCCTTGCCCACGCACTCGGCGGAGATGTTGATTTTTTTCGGCGGCTTGGAGTAGACGATGGCGTTGTCGAGGAGGTTGAAGAGGACCTGACCGAGGCGTAGCGGGTCGGCCACGAGGGGGGGCAGCGTGGGGGCGACATCGACGGTGACTTCGGCCTGTTCGTTTTCCAGCTTCGATTTGTAATCGCGCAGGACTTGGGCGACGAAGGTGTCGAGCTTCATCGTCACCGGCTGGATCGGCAATTTTTTCGACTCCATGCGGGTGAGCAGGAGGAGATCCTCGACGAGGGCATTGAGCCGGTCGGAGTGGCGGCGCATGGTGTCGTGGATGCGGGCGACTTCGCTCGGGGGGAGTTCGGGGTTGTCGATGAGGGTTTCGAGGTAGCCGCGGAAAATGGAGAGCGGGGTGCGGAGTTCGTGCGAGACGTTGGCGACGAATTCGCGGCGGACGCCTTCGAGTTGCTTCACCTGCGAGACGTCGTGGAAGACGACGACGGCGCCATTCACGCGACCGTGTTCGTTGTGGATCGGCATGGCGCTGAGTTCCACCTGGAGTGCTTTCTTTTCGCTGTTGAGGGTGAGGAGGGTCACTTCGCGCACGACGGGCTGACCGGTCTGGAGCGTGTCGCGGACGATGAGCTCCACGTCGGCTTCGCGCAAGGCTTCGAGAATGGTGCGGTGGACGGGATTTTGTTTCAGGTCGAAGAGTTTGACGAGCTCATCGTTGACGAGGCGGATGAGGTGGCGTTCGTCGACGACGAGGACGCCTTCGACCATGCTGGTCATGATGGCGTGGAGATTGAATTTTTCCTCGGCGAGGATTTGTTCGGATTGGCGGATGCGGTTGGAGAGGATCTCGAGGTCGCGCTCCATTTTGCGGAACCAACTGGGGCTGTCGATGAAGCAGGACTTGGGGGATTCGCCGGAGGCGAGCTGGGCGAGCAGCCGGCCCAACCGCCGGAGGGGACGCCACCAGAAAAACCAGCTCAGGACGGCGGCCAGACTCAGGGCGATGGCGATATAGAGGAGGTCCAACCAATACATAACGGGACGCTATCAGAGAGCGGGGAGACAGGGAAGGGGAAGGTTTCTCGGTGGTGCGCCTCG
>JAFIGT010000035.1 GCA_017849585.1 Verrucomicrobium sp. | reverse complement strand
TGCACTGTAGAAACCTTTTTCTGACTTTGGTATAATCAGCGTATGGAGCAACCTGTAGAGAAAGTGATCAAACTGGCCCTTGAGCTGACGCAGCAGTACATGACGCCGTACGGGGCGGTGAGGAGTCGCAAGGACTTCACGCAGTACCAACTGATGAGCTGTCTGGTATTGAGAGCCTACTGGAAGACGACTTACCGGGGTCTGATGGAGTTGCTTGATGGTCACAGCAAGCTGCGAGCGATATTGGGCATGGAAGAGAAGCTGCCGCACTATACGACGGTACAAAAGTTCAGCGAACGCAGCGAGGTCCTGGCCATATTGAACCAGATGCTCAAACGACTCGGCGAGGCGGCCATCCGGCAGGGCAAGAGCGATACCGTCGCTGCGATGGATTCCACCGGGCTGGAAACCACTACGGCCAGCGCCCATTTTATCAGCCGTAGCGGCAAGCGGCGTCACCGCTGGGTCAAACTTTCGGTCATCGTGCTGGCAGGCAGTCTCCTGCCCCTGTGTGCCGACATCGGCTGGGGGCCGAGCAACGACAAGACCCAAGCGCCCGCCTTGCTCGAAGAAATGGTGGAAGGTCCACGCCCCGATACGCTCTACGCTGACGCCGGTTACGATGCCGAGTGGATTCACGGCTTCTGCCGCGACCACGCCGTAGACACCGTCATCAAACCGGCCCGATGCGCCGCCGATGGCTCCCGCAAAGGTGACTATAGAAGCCAGATGAGCCCAGAATACTTGCAGCAAAATCACTATGGCAAACGCTGGCTGGTGGAAACCTACAACAGCGGACTCAAACGCACCACTGGCTCCACCCTTAACGCCCGCAAGCAATCCAACCTCCTCAGCGAAGCTGCCTTCAAAGTCCTCACCTACGCCCTCAGACGTTAGGGCCACCGTGTGACCGAAAATCTATTCTACAGAGCAATATCTTATCTAGAAAAAATCCTCCTCGAGGATTTATGCTTCTTTGATCGCCAAGACCTAGATCGATGCGTGGAATTAAAAATCGACATTGCATATGAACAAAGGCTTAAGAAGAGATTATCTTCCAATTTCGGCAAAGTAATAAGCTCGTGCTTGCTCATAGCTTACTGAAATAGAGGGAGCCTTTTTTATTCCGTAATAAAACAAACTATCGTTTTTAATTCGACCTTCTTTCAATTTCTTTTGATAATGAGCTATAGCTTTAGGCTTCCACCAGTCGAGTACCCCAGATACATCGGTGGAGAATTTGGGATTCATTGTCAATAGCGGTTCGTCAACTTCACCCGCAAAGAATGCCTTCCCATTTTCATAAACAGAGGCGTAGTAAACACCTCGTTGATATCCATGTTCGTAATCAGATGGATTCAATTTGAGTTTGTTTAGAATAAGTTTGATAAGCTTCTGTTTGGCTGAGGTGACGGGTGAACCATCTTCTCTTACAAACATTCTTTTATAATCAGCCCCCAATTCCTTTTTGAGACGTTCACGCCATGGGATGAGATAATCATCATCAGGATTCAACGTTATTTTCCCCTCTGAAGCGCCGCACTTATGCCACCACGGAATGCTGTTGTACATGCTGTTCGTACCGTAAAGACTCGTAGTGGTGAATCCAACCAACACATCGCCATACTTCTTTTTCCAAACAGCTCGAACTGATTTTGTGGTAAGCAAGCTGGCTACGAGCTTGCCTCCCAGAAAATTATATCCGAACGGTTGAGTGGCCATGATGCAGGAGCCAATACAGGAATGATTCGGGCGCTTTTTGATGCTTCCAATGTATTCGTCTCTGGGACCTAAACCCAAAACATCACTGCCGATTGAAGTAACTCCCAGATACTTACCGCTCACTTTGTCTCTGATTAGAAACCGAAGCATTCGAGCCGGTGTAACATCGAAATCCATACTGTGGCTGTAAACTCGAAGTATCCGCCAATCCTCCCATAAAACGGGATCACTTTTGGTGACGTGGATAATTTCTGGCTCCAGATTTTCAATCTCCCGGATTGTCGTTGCCTCATTGTTGATATTTCGAGGATGCCAGATTTTGTCCTTACGACGTCTCAATTCTAATGCTGATGTTTCATCTTCAGAAATTTCTCTGTACTTCTTGTGAAAAACGTACTCCTCCACCTTTAGTGAACGCAGGTAGTTCATGTGGGAGGAAAACAATTCACCGGCCCCATTCATGAGAGGGGCATTATATCCATTCGTGCTCACGCCATAGGTTTTCTTCCCTTCCACCATTGTGTACTCATTGCACTTGGTGAAATCGTACCATGTTGCTTCGGTTAAATTGGGATGAAACTCCGAGGTGAAATCAATCTCCTTCGGATTCCAAAGTTTAGTATAAGCCACTCCACCCCATGTCGCATTATTATAAGGGTACTCCTTGATGGCGTTCAGATATTGAACTTTGGCTTGCTCCTCAGGAATGATTGAAACTTTACTGGGATGAATTCGAACTCCCTCTGGCAAGGTTAGTTGATTCTCACCGTGGTAAACAACGGTGCCATCTTCATCGTACTGCAAATAGACGAGACGGTATGGGTATTGCTGGTATCCCAAGTTGTTTCGAGGAATGGTAAACCGAGCCCATTTACCCAAATGGGAGGCAAGAAAATGATCTTCTGGCACAAGCTTATCTAGCCACAGGCAAGGCCGAGCATCTGTCCATTCGTTTACTAAATGAAAATCCGGATTATTCCTTGCATCAACAAGGGTGC
This sequence comes from Verrucomicrobium sp., assembly GCA_017849585.1. Taxonomy (GTDB): domain Bacteria; phylum Verrucomicrobiota; class Verrucomicrobiia; order Methylacidiphilales; family UBA1321; genus UBA1321. The sequence goes on along the minus strand of JAFIGT010000035.1, from coordinate 110,704 downwards.
GAAGACTTATGCCGCCCTCTTTATGGTACACCGCCCGCATCCACTGCCATATTTCATCACTGCTAAGCTGCTGGTTCCGTATTTCGACCGCTCGAGATGTTCCAATTCCTCGAGCTTGTCCCCTAAACCATTTCTTGCACCAATCCTCAGCCGTTAGAATCAATTCGCCATTTTTGGTAATTTGGTCCCGAAACGAATGTTTAACAGCGTAAAGTCGGCGGTATTCGGCACAGAGGCTCTTTTCACCACTGTCTTTGAAGATAGCTAGAAATGCCTTCAATTGAGATGTCGTGAGATGACCACTTAGTTTCTTCTGATTGGCATGATGGTTTAGGCACGCAATCATCATGGGTATGGAGGCAAACCAGAAGAAGCTGCCTTGATACCTTAATCCCTCCTCGAATAGGGCATTATCTCGATTCTCTTCGCAAGCGAGCAACGCCGATGCAAGGAAGACGTCCTTCGTTTTCGCTTTTCTTTTTAGTTTGGAATAGCAATCGAGAACATTATCAAGAGTAGATTTGATGATCATGGCGGAAAGAAAAGAGCCGTCTTGAACAGTGAGAACAAGACGGCTCTTTTCGATGGAATGTTTGGGTTAGGCTTTTAGCTTATAAACGAAACCGGCTCCTTTTTCGGCCTTTTCACGCACGATGTGATTATCGGAAGCATTCTTCTCAAGCCAATTTTTTAATGTTGGATAGGATGTGCCAAGTTTCTTCTGAAGCTTCGCTCCATTAATGCCTTTAGGCATGGAATTTTTAACTTCATTTAACACGTCGGCTGCATTGATGGAACCACGTCTTTTCCGCTGAGGTTTCTCTCCCTTTACCTTGGTGGGTTTTGGGGCAGACTGTTTAGCCGTTGCAGAGTTCTCGTATTGTTCAACAATTTTACGAGCCTTAATGTAATCTTCCAATTCAGCAATGGTGTATTGTGCTAGCGATGGTTTTGCCATGGTATTTTTTGAGTTAAGTTGTGAAGCTTGGTATCTTCAACCGAGTCTTATGCGGATTTTGCAAAAGAAAAGAAGAAATAATGCCAAGGCAATGTCAGTCCTGTCTAGTTGACAGGAATGCAGCCAGTGGTAAGCCCTGCTGGCATGAATTCAAACCAGCCTAAGTACAACTGTCATTTCTTTCTTAAAACCGGTGGTTCGTCGATTCGAACCGTTGAGGTCATCAATGCTCCAAACCAAGAGCAAGCTAAGAAAATAATCCACGCCAGATACGGAAAAGGAAACATCCTCTGGCAGAGTATACGAAAGTGATCGTTACGACTGAAGCATTTCTGTTTCAGGATAGCTTACGAGTTGTTCCCGTCGTTCGATCTCTGCCAAGGTCACTTGACATTGACGAATATACGAGTCGTACAACGAGGTGAACTGGTAGACACGGTACTCGTCTTTCCAGTAATCGACTCCGTTGGAGATTTCTAATTCCATTTGTCGCTTTTCAGTTTCCAGTTTTTTTAACTCTTTTTGAGTCCTTATTTTTAACGTTCTGTCGTTCATTATAATATCCGATTTATTTGAATATTATACCGAATTTCAAAGGGCATATCGAGTTATAAGAAGTCATTTGACTTTTTTTATTTGCCCTTAATTCACTTACATTTCTACCAGAACCGAAGTTTTTGATGGAAATCATAAAATAGCTAGTTCAATCTAATCTCGAAAAGGGGGAAATATGTCCAGTATTGGAAAATTATGGGCGGGTAGGGTATTCGGTACGAACACCGGAAACTTATTTATCGAATTAACCCAGACCGAACCTGAGCTCGTGGGTACACTTCGAATTGCCGATGCAAATTTTGGTGTGGCAGTATTTAATATTTCCGGAACGTATACGGATAAATTAAGAATCAAAGGAGTTCCTGTCCAATGTCGTGAAGGAGTGGTACTTGGCGATCTGACGGCTGAGGCCATTCTTACTCCCAAAGGGCACTTAAAGGGAAAATGGGAAACTGCGATAGGGACCGCCGGAACCTTTGAAGCGTATCCTCATGATTTCGACCCGACCAGTGAGGAGGAAAAAGAATCATCTCTTCCTGAACAGGTCTACCTAAAACATATCGCAGTTGGATCAGTTCGTTTGTTTGCTGAAGATGTTGTTCAACTGATTAATTATATCAAGCAAGATTTTGGTACGGGACGGCTTATAATCACGTATGATGCACACGGAAGCGAAATAACTAAGTATTCGGAAGATTTTTTAAAAATTGCAAAGAGTCTTCCTGTTTTAAAATATCTCAAAATTAACATTCAAGAACCAGAGGCACACCAAATAAATCGAGTGGTCGTCCTCGAATTACGTGCTTACGGCACAAATGATATTAGGGTTCAAGGTGTTCAGGAATCCTGGGTAATTGGAAAGGCAGAAGGGTTGGCCAATCTTTTACGTAGGTACGAAAGTGCTACTTTTACGACGATTAAAAAACATGGAGTAACTTTTAATCAAATCGTTTTATTGGTCATGATCGTAGTCATGCCCAGTATTGTATCACTGACTTATAGAGCCACTTTTGCATTTATTATTTTACTTTTAATATTTGGATTATTTCAATTTCATACAAGGTTCATTCCAAATGCGTACATCAGTATGAATGAAAAGGAACCGAGTTGGATTTCTCGATACGGCCCACCAATATTATCATGGTTTATGGGAATTGTTGCTACTGTTATTGGCGGTTTAGTGCTCTATTGGTTTACCAAATAAGTCGACGTCATTATACTTGATTGGGATGCATTTCCTAGGTTGATAATTTGTGATAAATTAGATGAAAAAGTGGTTTCTACTTCTTTTCTTTAGCATCTTAATAGGTGTTCTTTTGGGGCTCTTTGAGGATTCAAAAAGCCTTGAGCCTTTTCGATCAAGTTTGCTCACGATAGTATTTGCAATTACCACATTTTCCGTAACGTTTTCAATGGGTGCGTTCAATGCGTCGGCATATCGTCAATTTCATTTGACCTTTCCGCCTCGCTTGTTGTGGTCATCAGTTGCGTTGTTATTTATTGCATTTATACCTTTGATAATTTTAGTTTCGTGCCCCAGTATTTACATTCCAACTAGTCTCTTTCTCTTGCCGACTCTTGTTGTTTTAGGAGCATATTTACAGGAAATAGGAAGGCAGGAGACTGATCCAATTGTCTTACTAGATAGGCTTTGTTCCCTTCCAATATTAGAACGGCATTTGCGGGTACTCGTGCCAAAGATTGACGCTAAGATCAATGAAACAGATGTGCTTGAATTGAGTAGAGTCAGTGACAGGCCCATGCATGAATCTGATTGGCATTTACCGGTGCCAACGCAGAGAGATGATCCAATGACCAATTTGATAACGCTAGGTCTTCTGGCAATTAAACAAGATGATTTACATGCCTTTGGAAGCGTGATCAGACGTTCGCTTGAAGCATCAGAGTTGGTGAGAAAATTTTCACCGCAAAAGACAGTAAATGCATCATATAAAATTCGTAAAACTCTTAGTGATCGTATGTATGGAGATTTACAGAGATTAGTTCTCGGGCTGCAACACAATAAAAGCACGGTCAGTCTTGCTAGTGTAACGATTAATATACTGGCTGAATTTATTGTTGCAAAAACGAAGGAAAGACAGCAAACGGATGATGTAGTGTTTTCGTGGATGAAGTTAATCGAAACGCTTTCAAAGCACTGTTATGAAAGTGGATCGAGGTTGGAAATCAGGGTGCCAATTATTATAGCACGTCAAATTGTTCAAAAGGGCATGGATGATCCTCCTAAGGCGCCTGAGGAAGGAGATAAACCAATCGAAATTCTGGAGTTTCATTGGTGCCTCCCTAACTTAACTAATTTTATAATGAATCTTGGTAGTTTTGCTATTGAAAAAGGCGATACCGAATTTCTTTACCGTTGTCTTGATGCCTTTGGTTGGTTGGGATGTTCAGCGGTAAAGCACCGAAACATGAAAGTAGCGTCAGCATGTTTGCGTGCACTGACTCAATTAGGACGAGAGGTACGAGTTAAAAAATTGGAATGTTTTTGGGATAAATGCCCCGTACGTCCGGAAGATCATGCGGTAGAACGAATGGATTGGATGACTACATGGATTCGTCAAATACCTGAGGATCAGCGGCAAGAGATTATCGGACTTCTAGAATGCGCATATTCTCGATTTTATGGAAAAGAAATAGAATTGAAGCTTGTAAAGCGACAAGATGGAGAAGTCTTGATAGAAAAAGGAACTAATGGGAAGAAGTATATTGAGGAGTATTTGATGAATGCAGGAGACAGGCTTGCCGATTATTCAGACTTTACGTTCTTGAAAAACATAGAATTGAAGCCTTATAAAGGCGGCTTAATACAGGGTCCAGTTATACCAATAACATCGTAAAAGCGGTTGATTGAATCTACCATATTCGGCAAAGTTTCTTTTTTAATCAAATGAACAAATCTTGACCGCAATTAAAAGTAACAAAACACTTCTTTTATCGTGAAAATTAACGAGAAAATACTCATTGCTGGAATTCTGAGTATCGTAGCTGCATTTTGTTTTTCACTTTGGATTTTTGGAGAAAATTCTATTAGTGACTTTGGTCTAAATGCCTTTACAGAAACTCTTGGAATTGCAGCGACTGTTTTTGTTATCGATTATCTCATTCAGCGTCTCGAGCTAAAAAGAAATCTTCCACAAAGAACAAGTGCGTATGAGGACGTTCGGCTTTTGACATCTCGAATTCTATCCTTTTGGATCGACGCTGCACGTGTTTCGGTACCGGGACCGCCTCCAGAGAATATTGATGTATTGTTATCCGAAGAATGGACGGGAAAAATAGCAAGTTGCTTGCATCTCGATAGTATGGCTCAAGTTACACCCAAAGTACCGTGTTGGAGTTGGGTTTTCACAAACTTTTCCGATTTTAAGGAGAGGAGTAATAGAATACTTGAACGACACAACGGTATTTTGGACCCGAAAGCATACTCTTATGTCCATACCTTAGACAGGGAGTTAATGGACCCGAAAATGATCCAATCTATTCGTCAATCCGACCATGACTTTGGTTTTCCAAGACCTAAGGTATTGGGAAATTACTGTTTTGTTGGAAGTTCTTATTTCAAAACAATTTTATTGTTAATGAAATGGTGTAAAGACGAAAAAATATTTTTGGAAGAACAAGGGTGTTCGAATCTGTTGGCAGTAACCGATACTGTTCATCCGTGGGAACCCACTGATACTCCAAAATGCATGATACCAATGCCCCTCCTCCAACAGCAAATGAATGCTGTTGCCGAATTTAGGGCCACGCATAAGAGACTTGATGGGTAGTATGGTAGCGTATTCTGAACCCTGTTTTAGCCCAATAATCCCCCGGAGCTATTTCTTGCACTTATAAGTCCAAACTGTATTGTTGACATTTATGAGCATGATGAACCTTGAGATGTGGTTACCATGACACCTCAATTTCGCCTCTCCAAGCATCAAATAACCGACTGGCAAATAATTCGAGATTTAGACGAAGCTGCACTTCGTCATGGAATCGAAGAGCTCAAAAAAACTAAGTCTGTACCGGTTTTACCGATTGAAATTGGTAAAAAGCTTTCAACGTCATTGGATGCCAAAGGGGGTAGCGAGTCGTTACTACGCCAACTTCTTTCGTTACACGGTTTAGTCAGGCAGCTTCGCCTTTCTACCGAACAAGTATTTACAGGGCTTTCTGCGAGTCTTCGTGCTGAAGCATCGTGGTCGGAAGAAGAATGGAACCGCTGGAACTCTGTTTCCAAATTGGTAAGAGAACTGTTTGATTTAGAAATTATCCGGCTTTCTGCAAAAGCCCTTGACCTTTCTTACGAACATTCCGAATTGCTTCAAAGAGCACGAATTCTCACGGATATACGTCCTGTATTTAATGACGATGCCAGCGTAATTTGCGGAACTGTGATTTCGCATTCGCTCCTTTTACGGTATGATAATCTTGAGGGTACTCATGTCTTGAATTTGGCATTAGATGAAGACGACATTAAATCTTTAATAAAGCAATGCGAACGAAGTCTCAAAAAGTCAGGAACAGCTAAAGCTCTTCTGGAAAATAAAGCAGAGATAGCCACTATTATTCCAGGGAAAGGTGACGAATGAACCAAGCTGAAGAATGGGGATTGGATGCGAAGACATTGCATAGAGAAACGTACCTAAATAGCACTCGGGTATATCCAAATGCAGGTCGCCAACAACAAGCGGGAAAGAAAGAATATCTCAGAACCGACGGTTTGAAGCGGGAGTGGAACGAACCCATTGAAGTTGAAAAAATGGGGTTTATGATCGTTTACTGGGTAGATAATTCTGTTGCTTTTAATTTGGCTGAATTCAGCAACATAGAAGATTTTCTTCAATCAACCAGAAGACATGTTTGGACGCATTTCTTCGAATCCTTTTCTGAAGGTAGATGGCCTTTGAAAGGAAATGTTGAATTTGGTGGAATCCATCTTTTGCAGAATAGCTTTTTGGACCATGTTGCTAGATTAGATACTTTAGGAAATCACGATGCAGCTCTTGATATTTTGTATGATAAAATTGATGGTCTGCTAAGAAGTGAACGATTTGATGAGGTAGATCAACTTTTATCAAACATTGATGTTGATGATCTTTCTCCTGATTTGCTGCTTGGTATCCTTACCGCCAGCTTGCCGGCAAAAAGTAAACTGCCTTCTCGAACGGTCTTTTTCGAAAAAGTTGAAACTTCACTAAAAGATAGAGGTATTTGGGAAGATAATTTGCTAGTAGGATTAGAAAGTTAGGGCGGCAATAAACTAGTATGCGGGTTTATAGTTATAAGGAACGCTCGTATTCTGAAATCCCCAAGGTTGCAATTGCCATAACTATTGTATCCAAAGGGCAAAGACATGTAGGGATTTTTCACAAAAGCGAAGATCAAAAACAGGTTTCTTTGCTCCATTTTGCTTGGCACCATCAACTAATAAATAATGAAAAGCCAGATCCCTATTATGCTTGGATTGAACTTCCGATTCATCCATTGCGGGCTAGACAAGTAGCGGCTCGTTGTCGGCAAGTATTCGGAGAAAATAGGGGAAGATTAACATACGCATTCAGTTCACCAAATGACTGCTTAGATTCAACGACAGGCGCTTATTTATTTGGTCCAAATCGGTACGGATTAACCTGCGCTACTTTTGTAATGGCGGTTTTTCAAATAGCTGGAATAAATCTTTTAGATTTTGAAACTTGGCCTCCCTCTCGTGAAGGAGACGAGATTTGGAAAAACCACATAATAGAATGTCTTCAAGATCCAATGAAGACGCAGCCGCCAGCATCGAATGACCACATTCAAGCATTGAGGGCGGAAAGCAATGTCACCACACGGTTTCGACCAGAAGACGTAGCTGGAGCAGGGGCATTGGATTTTGTTCCCGGAACGTTTAGTCAAGTTGATCCTATTGCTCGAGCTATTTTGGAAAAATTAGAGAGAGAAGATATACGTCATCTCTAGTCCATGAGTGCCTAATCACGGGTTTTGTACCTACTATCGTAAGGTTCTAAACCCCCTCCAGATCTTCTCAGGATCGTTTATAGGCGCTTTTGACTATTCGTGTGTCTTTCCATCAGTTCAAATGGCTAAAACACGAAAATAACCGTAGGAATCCGTCTACAGAAGTCTACAAATCTACAGATTATTTATTATAATTTGACTTTTATAAATAATTGTAGCTTCAATACTTACAAAAGTAGATGTGGTTTAGCAAACCATCGCCTTCAGCCACTCGGCCACAGCTCCTGAAAATCGGTGTGATGTCCACTCGGGCCGGGAACCAGCCTGAGCTACATCTGGGAGGCCATTTTGCATTGGCATTTGTTTCGGGCAAGCAAATTAAACGCGCCAGATCGGGTTAATCACAAGGAGCTTGGAAGATGGCAGGGGCTGGAGGCGGGGTGCCCTGTCACGGAAATGTAACCTTTGCGGGGTTGTTGGTCCGTACGGCGGATCGTAACATGTCAGGCATGATCAAGAGCCTTCTGTTCGCGTTGGTGTTGAGCGCTGTTCTGGGTTTGCAATCGGTTTCGACCGCACAGGCTGCCGAGCCGGTGGCGTGGCAGGGCACGGTGACGGCGGTGAATAGCAACGGGAATCGTCCGGGTCATTCCTTCACCGCGGTGGATGCCAATGGACAGGTGAAGTTCTTCCATATCTCGACGCTGGAATATCTGAAGGTGGGCAGCCGGGTGGAATTGCGCTATCTGCCGGGCGAAATGTTTCCGCTCGAAGTGACGCGGATTCGTTTCCTGCCGCCACTGAAGTAAGGCCCGCAGTCGGGCCTGTGTATTTCTTTTCAAATGGAGGTCATCAGTTCTAGGCTGGTGACTTCATGTCGCACTCGTCCTCGTCTTCTCCGCACGCCTCGTCCCGGGATCATGCCGTGGCGAAGCCGGGCGTGGAGTTGATTCTGATCCTGGGCGCGCTGACCGCGTTCTCGCCGCTGACGACGGACATGTACCTGCCGGCGTTTCCGGCGATCGCGACTGACCTGCGCGTTCCGAGCGCGGCGATCCAGCAAACGTTGGCACTCTTTTTCGTGGGCATGGCGGGAGGTCAATTGCTCTACGGCCCGCTCTCCGACCGCTTTGGCCGGATCAAACCGCTGCTCGCGGGACTACTGCTCTATGTGGTGGCGTCCATCGGTTGCGCGATCGCAAGCACGGCGGCGAGTCTGACATTCTGGCGCTTGCTGCAAGGGCTGGGCGGTTGCTCGGGCATTGTGATGGCGCGGGCCATCGTGCGCGACCGCTTCGATGCGACGAATGCGGCGCGGGTGTTGTCGCAGCTCACGCTGGTGATGGGCATCGCGCCGATCCTCGCGCCGTTTCTGGGCGGTCAATTGCTGACGCTGTTCGGCTGGCGTTCGATCTTCTGGTTACTCACCGCATTCGGCGTGGCGTGTTTTTTTGCCTCCGCGTTTCGGCTGAAAGAAAGCTGGGTCGGCACGCGCGGTGCGGCGCATCCGATCACGGTGGTGCGCACCTTCGGCGGTGTGCTGAGCGACTGGAGTTTTCTGATCCCAGCGCTGACAGTCGCGTTTTCGCAAGCGTCGATGTTCACGTACATCATGGCGTCACCGAATGTGTTCATCCAAGACTACGGCGTGACGCCGGAGCATTTCGGTTTTTTCTTCGGAGCGAATGCACTCGGGTTGATCGGGGCGTCACAGGTGAATCGCGCGCTTTTGAAAACGCATGCGCCGTATAGCATCCTGCACGTTTCCACCCTCGCCGCGGCGGCGGCGGGAACGCTCGTGGCGGTGATGGCGTGGACGGGCTGGGGCGGACTGTGGGGCTTGGCGGGATCGCTTTTCGTTTTGCTCACGGCGCTGGGATTTGTCGGCGCGAACGGCACAGCCTGCGCGTTGGCAAATCAAGGCAAGCGAGCGGGCAGCGCGTCGGCATTGATCGGGACGATGCAATTTCTATTCGCCGCGCTCGCAGGTGCCGCTGCCGCGCACATGGTGCTGTGGTCGTGGGTGGGCACATCGCTGCATGCGATGGGGAGCGTGATCGCTTTATGCGCGCTGATCTCGTGCGCGTTGCACTGGACGACGGTGAAGTCGCGCACGCAGGTGTTCAAACGGTGGATCGGCAAGATCACGCTGTTCGATAACGAGTTCGGCAGCTGAAAGTCCCGACAGTATGGATCCAAAGCAAAAGCCCCTCGATCATGAGAGGCTTTCGGCAAGCGGGACTCCTCGTTGCCGAGAGTCCCTGAATCATCCAATCGCGGTTAGCGATGGGCGCGAAGGGCAAAACGCGAACGCCCCCCACGAAAACCAGCAGATCGTGCCGCCCCGGCAGAAGGACGGTAGTCCTGCGTGCCATCGGGTTTGAACGCCGGACGGGCGCTGCTCTCCGGGCGGGGTCCACGATGAGCGGACGAGGCCGGACGGGCACCGGGGTGCGAAGGACGGCCCTGGGAGGGACGACCACCATGACCTTGCGACGGACGGCGGCCACCGAATCCTCCGCTGCGAGGAGGACGGGCGAATTCGCCGCTGTTATCCTGCGCGCGAAAATTCGGACGACGGTCGACGAGCGCGTCGTGTTGCTCGGGCGTGTGGGCGGTCGGAGCAAACGGTTGATCGCGCAGCACGGGAACCGGCTGGCGGATGATCCGCTCGATCGCACGCAAAAGCGAGCGTTCGGTGCGGTCGCAGAAGGAGAGGGCTTTGCCATCCTTGCCCGCGCGGGCGGTGCGGCCGATGCGGTGCACGTACGCTTCGGGTTCTTCCGGCAGATTGTAATTGATGACGAGCGAGATGCCCTTCACGTCGATACCGCGCGCGGCGATGTCGGTGGCGACCATGACGCGTTTGCGGCCGGTGCGGAAGTTTTCCAGCGCACGCTGACGCGCGCCCTGCGACTTGTTTCCGTGAATGGCTTCGGCGGGAAGGCCGTTCTTTTCGAGCTGCTCGGCAATGCGATTGGCCATGTGCTTCATGCGCACAAAGACGAGGACGAGGCCTTCCTGGTGCTTCTTGATCGTGTGAACGAGGAGCTTGGTCTTGTCCGTCGCGTCGACGAAGCAGACATGCTGGTCGATGCGCTCGGCAGTGGTGGACTCGGGCACAACGGCAACGCGCACGGGATTGCGCACGATGGTGCTGGCCAGTTCCTCGATCTCGCGCGGCATGGTGGCGGAGAAGAGGAGCGACTGGCGCTTCTCGGGCAGCTTCTTGATGATGCGGCGAATCTCGTGGATGAAGCCTTGATCGAGCATGCGGTCGGCCTCATCGAGGACGAACACTTCGATGGCATCAAGCACGATGTGGCGTTGCTTTTCCAGATCGGCAAGGCGACCGGGAGTGGCGACAACGACATCCACGCCACGCGACAGGGCGCGCACTTGCGGGGCCATGCCGACGCCACCAAAGACGGTGGTGTGGGTGATCTTCAAATTGCGACCGTAGTCCGCAAAGCTCTGGCCGATCTGCGCGGCGAGTTCACGCGTGGGAGCGAGAACGAGCACGCGGGGGCGGCGCGGGTTGTGCGGTTTATGATTCGTGGTGAGGTGCTGCAGGATCGGCAACGCGAACGCGGCGGTCTTGCCGGTGCCAGTCTGGGCGCAACCGATGAGGTCGCGGCCTTCGAGCAAATGGGGAATCGACTGCGCCTGAATGGGCGAAGGTTCGATGTAGTTTTTCGCCGCGAGGGCGTGTTGCAGCGGTTCGTTCAGCGCGAGACTGGCAAAGGTGATGGCCGATGTGGCCGGGGCTACCGGCGCCTGGGGCGCGGTGGACATGGGCATAGGCATAGTATGACTGTGTGACATAACGGAACTTACTTTCTCCGATCGGGGGCGGAATCAATCCAAGCGACCCGATCAATGGGTTTTTCGATGAGTATTATTGCCCTGAAGAATCTCTCATCGAAGACCACTAAGGGAGCGATTTGCGGCCGGAAGGCCGAATAAACCGATGAGCCAAGCTCATCTAACTGCCGTGACAGTACCGGAAACGCCGGGGGACGCAAGCACCAAAAATCGGGACCGCGCTCCGAACCGCTCCCAACGTCTCCACTTTTCCGATGGTGTTGAACCCCAATCTGAGAGGAGAAAGCGCATGCACAGAGAGCGTGGAATAGCGAGCGGTTTGGCATCGTTCGATTTTGGCTTGTTGAGTGAAAAAGGAGTTCTGGCTTAAGGGTATTTCAGCACAAATCCGGGAAAAGCGTTTGCGTTAGGTTGGCTACGTTGGCTAGGTGTGCGACATTTTTGCCGCGGAAGCGGCAAAAGTACGAAGCATGCTCACAGTCAAAGGCTGGGTTATGTAAATCGGACGGACGCTTTATGCGCGGCGGCGGCGTGATTGACTACTCGCATATCCATGAACTCCCTGTTCGCTCTGACTCCACCGAATCGCGTCTTTATCCTCGATGAATCGAACCCGTCGCCGCAATCGGCCCGCGCCATGGAAGGCAGTCGATTGCGGTGGGAAATTCCGGGCGCTGAGGTGACGCTGGCCATGCCGACCGCCTCGCGAATGTCGGTCTCGGTGACGGCTCCGACCAAAGCCTTGCAGCGCGTGGTGCTGCGATGGAGTTATCCTTTTCCCGCTGAAACGCGAATCCTCGGTGATGCGTGGGAGCGCAGTTACGGCGATCTGGAATGGCGGGGTCAGGTGCCGCACCGAACGCTGCCGTGGTATTTTCTCTTCACCGACGGCACGCAGACCACCGGTCTCGGTGTGGAAACAGGAACGGCAAGCCTCGCGAGTTGGCGCACGGATGCGGACGGGATCACGCTCGAACTCGATGTGCGTTGTGGCGGCCGGGGCGTGCAATTGGGCGAGCGGACGTTGCGCGCGGCGACGATCATTCACCGCGCCCCCGTGGCGAACGAAACGCCCTTCGCCGCGACGCGCGGTTTGTGTGCGGCGCTGTGTCCGCAACCGCTCCTGCCATCGGAGCCGGTGGTAGGCCACAATGACTGGTATTGGTTGTACGGCAAGAATTCGACGGCACTGATTCTCGAAGCGACGCAACGTTTTCTCGATCTCTACCCAACGGGCAACGGCGTGCCGCGTCCGTGGTCGGTGATCGATGATGGCTGGCAGGCGGCGGAGCCGGGCGTGCATCCGATCTGTCACGGTGGACCGTGGAAAACGGGCACGGAGTTCTTCCCCGATCTGCCGGGGTTGGCGCAAAAAATCAAAGTGCTCGGCGCACGTCCGGGCATCTGGATGCGACCGCTGCTGACGCATGAACCGGTGCCGGAATCGTGGCAGGTGCGAACGCCGAAGCCGTCCTACGCGGCGGGCGGTTACGCACTGGATCCGAGCGTGCCGGAGGTGCTGGACCTCGTGCGCGCGGACATCGGCCGCTTGCGCGGGTGGGGCTATGAATTGATCAAACACGATTTCAGCACGTTCGATGTGACGGGGCGTTGGGGTTGCGAGATGACGGCATCGCAGGAAGGGGTGACCGCGAATGGTTGGTCCTTCGCCGATCGTTCGCGCACGACGGCGGAGATTGTGCTCGGCCTGTATCGCGCGATTCGCGAGGCGGCGGGACCGGAGACGACGATCATCGGTTGCAACACGATCAGTCACCTCGCAGCGGGGCTGGTGGAAATCCAGCGCACGGGCGATGACACGACGATCCTGGATTGGATGACGAATACGCTGGACTGGGATCGCATCCGGCGGATGGGGGTGAACACGCTGGCGTTTCGCGCGCCGCAACACGGGACATTCTACGCCATCGATGCGGATTGCGTGCCGTTCTCGTCGCAGATCCCGTGGTCGCTGACGCGGGCGTGGCTCGATCTCGCGGCGGGCAGCGGAACGCCGCTGTTCCTATCGATCGATCCGTCCGCGTGCGGTCCGCAACAATACGCGGCGATGAAAGCCGCGATGGCGGTTGCGGCGCAACCGTTGCCACTGGCGGAGCCGTTGGACTGGATGGAAAACGCGGTGCCGGTGCGGTGGAAGATGCAGGGACAAGAGCGGCGGTTTGGTTTCAATGAGCTGGATGAGGCGTGAGAAAAATGGTCTTATACGAGCCACCGCAATCCATTGGTTTTGGCGCGCTCTTTTGTGAGCATGCAGGTCAATTCTTCGACATGCTCACGATCGGCTTGGCAGCCTCGTGATCTGTGAGACTGCGATCGATTAATTGAAAATCGCGAACCCAGGGAGCCTGCAACAGGGATCCACGGCATGCTGCCACAAAAAAAGGCGACACCGGAGTGTCGCCTTTTTTGTGCTACCAGAGCTTCACACGGAGCGAAGTCTTACTGGGTCCAGCGTCACGCTGGCACGCTGCTTACGCGGGTTGCTTGCTTTCGGCGCGGCGACGTTTGTTTTCGTCGAGGATGCGCTTGCGCAAACGGAGGCTCAGCGGCGTCGCTTCGACGTATTCGTCGTTCGCAATGTACTCCAGCGCGCGCTCCAGGCTCAGCGTCATCGGCGTATCGAGCTGAATGCCTTTGCCGTCGCCCTGTGAACGCATGTTTGTCAGATGCTTTTCCTTGCAGGGATTGACCGCCATGTCGTCGGGGCGGGCGTTTTCGCCCACCACCATGCCGGCATAGATCGCGTCGCCCGGCTTTACGAAGAGCGTGCCGCGCACCTGAATGTTATTCAGTGCGAAGGCCGTCGCCTCACCGGTCTCCATCGAGACCAGTACGCCGTTCAAGCGGGTGGCGATTTCGCCACGCATCGGGCCGTATTCCTTGAAGAGGTGGGACATGATGCCTTCGCCACGAGTCAAATTGACGAGGTCGGTTTCAAATCCGATCAAGCCACGGGTCGGGATGTTCGCTTCGACTGCGACCGTCGTCGGGTTGTGCACCATGTTGACGATTTCGCCCTTGCGGTTGGCGAGATTTTGCAGGATGTCGCCGAGCTTGTCGGTCGGAACGTCTACATAAAGGGTTTCAATCGGCTCGAGCGTGTCGCCGTTGTCCGCTTTGTGGAAGATTACCTCGGGGCGGGAAACCATGACTTCGAAACCTTCGCGGCGCATTTGCTCGACGAGAATCGCGATCTGCATTTCACCACGGGCGCTGACCTCGAACACACCCGCCTGATTGGTGTCTGCCACCTGGATGCTGACGTTGGTGCGGGTCTCGCGGATCAAGCGATCGCGAATGTGGCGTGCGGTGAGGAACTTGCCTTCGCGACCGGCCAGGGGCGAGTCATTCACCACGAACTGCATCTTGATGGTGGGCGGATCGATGTCGACGAACGGCAGCGGCTGGCGGTCTTCGCTGTCCGCGAGCGTTTCGCCGATAAACACTTCTTCAACACCGGCCACGCCGACGATGTCGCCCGCGTGTGCTTCCTCGATTTCGATGCGCTGGAGGCCCTGGTGGGAGAGCACCTTCGTGACGGTGCCCTTGGACTTGGTACCGTCCTTGCGCAGGCAGACGATCTTGTCGCCGAGACGGACCGTGCCGCCGTAGATCTTGCCGATGGAGATGCGGCCGTAGTAGTCGCTATAGTCCAGATTGGCGACGACCATTTCAAAGTGTTTCGTCGGATCGGCTTCGGGGGCGGGAATCTTCTCAATGATCGTGTCGTACAGGGCGGTCATGCCCGCGTTGCGCGTGGCTTCATCGACGGAACCGGCCCATTCCTTCACGGCGAAACCGAGTTTCGCAGAGGCGTACACGACGGGGAAATCGAGCTGTTCGTCCGTGGCGTTGAGTTCGAGGAAGAGCTCGAACACCATGTCCAGCACCTTGTGCGGGCGCGCGTTTTCGCGGTCGATCTTGTTGATCACCACGACCGGGCGGGCACCTGCTTCGAGCGCCTTGCGCAGCACGAACTTCGTCTGGGCCTGCGGGCCGTCAAACGCATCTACCACGAGCAACACGCCATCGATCATCTTCAAAATGCGTTCCACCTCGCCGCCGAAATCGGCGTGGCCGGGGGTGTCCACGATATTCACGTGGTAGCCATTGTATTGATACGCGGCATTCTTGGCCTTGATGGTGATGCCTTTTTCACGTTCCAAATCCATGGAATCCATGACGCGCTCGACAACAGCCTGATTGGAACGAAAGGTGCCCGATTGGCGCAGAAGCTGATCGACGAGGGTCGTCTTGCCGTGGTCGACGTGCGCGATAATTGCAATATTACGAATTTTTTCCATAGATCCTCTAAAACGAATGAACGGTTACAGGGAGCGGGGAAAGTAGCGCACCGCACTTGCTAGAGCAAGGAGTTTATGGCGGCGCGGCGCTTGCCGGATGTGGCGCAATGTGTTTCGATGGCGCGTGTTGGCCTTGAAAGGGAAGGGGATATGGATAAATCAACGATCTTAAGTGCGGGGTTGGGAGCAGGCTGCCTTTTATTCGGCGCGTTCGGCGGTTGGACCTATTATCAAGGGGCCGGACTGCGCACCGAACTGGTCGGCAAACAATCCGCTCTCGAGCAGGCTCAGGCACAGATCCGCGCTCTGGAAGCCAAGTTGAAGAAGTCCGAGGCCGCCGTGGCCGCAGCGAAGGCAGAAGCTGCCGTTGGGACTGCCGCGCCCGAAAGTGCCACCGAGGTGGCCACCGCTCCGGCGCCCGCTGCCGCAGAAGGCGAACCCGTGGACTCAAAGAAGAAGTTCTCCGAGATGATGAAGGGGCCCTTTGGCGAGATGATCAGCAAGCAGACCGTCAACATGATGTACGGCGACTTGCTCAAGGAAATGGTCCTCACTCCGCAAGAGCGCGAGGCGTTTCACAAGATTCTCGTCGAGGAAACCATGGCCTCGCAGCGCAGCGCGGACGAGTACAAGGCCATCACCGACCCGAAGCTCAAGGCGTCCTTTTACTCCGACCGCCAAAAAGAAACCGAGGCCAAGGTGCAGACTCTCCTCGGCGATCAGCGGTTGGCCCAATATAAGACGTACAAGGGCCAGATCGGCGAACGCATGATGGTGAAACAATTCGAGAGCCAGATTGCCATGTCGCAAACGCCTCTCGCGCCAGACCAGAAAAAGCAGCTCATCCAGGTCATGACGGAGGAGCGCGAGAAAATGGGCGCGGAGTCAAAAGGAGATAACGGGAAGCCGGATATCATGCAGAATCAACGCGCGCTCAACCAGCGGATCAATGCCCGGCTCGGCACCGTCCTCATGCCGGAGCAGTTGAAGGAATTGAATCGCTGGCAAGACTCCATGGCGCAACTGATGGAGCAAGCCGTCAAAAAAATGGACGACGCGAAAGCCGAGGGCGAGTAGCCGGGGGCTCGCCGCTTGCGCTTTCTTCGGTTCTATCTGCTTCCCCTTGTGCAATTAGCGTTGCCAAGCGCCGCGCTGCATGAAGTCCGTCACCTAATTGTAACAGCGTTTCGCTTGCCGCAATTCCTGCAGACGACTAGACCAATAACGGGTATTATTTACCCCAAGAACTATTTATATGAGTCAGAAAATTCTGGTCGTTGACGACGAGGCCGATGTGATCGACATGCTCTCCATCGGGCTACGCGCCGCCGGGTTTACGGTCCTCGCGGCGGAGAACGGAGCGGCGGCGCTCGTTAAAGCCCGCGCAGAGCTTCCCTCCCTGATTATTTTGGATCTGATGTTGCCGCAGATGTCGGGTCTGGAAGTGTGCAAGGCGCTGAAGAAAGACGCCCCCACCAGCCAGATTCCCATCATCATGCTCACCGCCAAGGCGGAGGAGGTCGACAAGATCGTCGGCCTCGAACTCGGCGCGGACGATTACGTGACGAAGCCTTTCAGCCCGCGCGAACTCATCCTGCGTGTGAAATCCGTCCTGCGTCGCGGCAAGGAAAAGGGTCCCACCGTGGAGAAGCTGCAGATCGGCGAATTGCTCGTCGATCACGCCAAACACGAAGTGCTCATTTCCGGCCAACGCATTGAACTCACCGCCACCGAGTTCAAGCTCCTCGCGCTCCTCATGGAACGCCGGGGCCGCGTGCAAGGCCGCGACCGTCTGCTCAACGACGTCTGGGGTTACGAAAGCGTCATCGACACCCGCACCGTCGACACCCATGTGCGCCGTCTGCGCGAAAAACTTGGCCACTGCGCGAACTATATCGAGACCGTGCGCGGCGTCGGCTACCGCGTCGCGGAATTGCTCCCCACCACCGCGCAGGGCTAAGCCCCAGCGTCGCAATCGAGCGGAGCTTGCCCAATAAAAGGACGGATGCCGATGCCTTATTGTAGGGCGGTTCTGTGAACCGCCGCGACGGGACGCAGTCCCGTCCTACCCCAGTCTCAACTCTTCGCCCACCCGCAACGTCTTCCCCGCTTCGCTCGGCGGCACGGACGTATTTACCGCGAACCGGTAATAATGATTGAACCGCGAGACCGTCGCCCACGGTGGCAACGTCGCCTTGCGTCGCTCCATAAACGTCTTTTGGAAACCGGTGATTGCTTCGCCCGTCGACTGATCGCGCGGCGGCACGGCGCAACGCTGGCACGGGTTGTGCCCGAAAAAGGACACGGAACCAATCCGAAACGGCGTCAACGTTTCCGGCTGCCCATAAAGACGGTCTTCCCAAAATGGGACGGCCTCGTCGCCGCCGATTTCCAGATTCGCGCGGAACCGGCGACGGGCGCTTTCCAGCGTCACATCGGGAAACCAATTCGTCACCTCGCGCAGACTCGCCTCGCTCACCACGGTGGGACCGAATGCGGCGCGATCGTCGGGAAATCCACTCTGCGGCTCGCTCCACAGTTCCACTTCGAAACCAAAGAATGCGCTCAACCAGCGCTGCAACGGATCAGCTTCGGTGAAGGCGAATTGCGCTCGTGTCGAGGGCACGCCCTCTTCCCACAAGGCCACTTCGCGGAAATCGGCGCTGAACTCGCTGCGCAACGCGTGCACGCGCGGCGTGCGCTTGCCGTTGACCACCTTGCCCTCCCGGTCGGCGATGGCATAGATGCGGTCATGCTCCAGAATCCCGCCCGCCGTGACGCGCGCTTCGCGCACCTCTACGCCGTCGAGAGTCTTGATCGGAAAAATCGTAATGCGCTGCAACTGCATGCCTGCGGAGTATGACACAGGCATGCCAACTGGCAAATCCAGAGGAAACTACTTCGCCAGAATCGCTGACAGCAGCGGCGGCTGCTTGCCGAACCGCTTCGTGTAGTCGTCCAGCGTCGGACGCAACCGCGTGCCCACCTTCGCCTCGTGATTGAGCGCGATGCTGGAGAGCTGGTGCTCCACAAAGGGATTGGCGAAGCGGGTGAGGGTTTCCTTCGCGAACTCACGTTCGCCTTCCACCCGGCCTTCGATCGTGGGGAGGATTTCCTCGTCGAGCAAGCGGCGCAGCCACGCGCCGACTTCAGGATTCTCCACCGCCTCGCGCACGGTCGGAATGCCGAGCGGGAGTGCCTTGATGACGAGCGCGGTATGACAGCCGTTCAAAATTCTCACTTTGCGCAATTGATACGACTGCACATCCTTCGTCACCGTGATGGCCGGATGCGTGAGAAAGGGCGACACGCCGTCTGCTGATTCCAGAACCCAACTGGCGAACGGTTCCACCACGACCAGCAGCGGATCATTCACGGCTGGCGGATTCTTGTCCGGGCGACCCGTCACGATGCGGTCGACGAGATTATTGATCCAGCGGCACGAGACGCTCATCCACGTCACGAAATCCGCGGGCAGGTTCCAACGCTTGGCCTGTTCCTGCGCGAGCGCGAGCAGCTTCGATCCGTTGCCCTCGATCAACTCGCACGGAATGATTGTCAGCGGCGAGCCCTTCGCTTCCCAACGGGCCTGCAGCACGCGCACCAGTTTGCCGGGGAAGGAACGCGGCGCGCCCGCACCGAGCGGCTCCCCGTCGACCAGCGCGAAGCCCGCCTCGGTCGTATTGGAAACGATCCAGCGCAACGCCGGGCTCTTCGCCACGTCGAGCACCTGGTCCCATTCCTTGTCCGCCACGACGGAACGACTGATCGAGCGCACCTCTTCCACGCGGTCGACGACTTGGCCGCCCTCGAGGCCGCGAATGGCCACGTGGTAGACGCACTTCTGCGCGTTGAGCGCGTCGGCGCGATTCGACGCGGTCGATTGCACCACGACAATGCGGCCCACGTTCTGACCGGCGCGGTTCGCCTGGTCGACAAAGAAATCTGCAAAGCCGCGCAGGAAATTGCCCGCGCCAAATTGCAGAATGGTTTCAGGAAGTTTTTCGATGGATACAGAACTCATAAAGTGACGCCTTCTTTCCAGATGGTGATTTCGCGATAGCCGTTGATTTCATTGCGCGTGAGCTGCGTGCCGCTCGCCACCGCGAGAATCTTCTGCACCAACTCCTGCTTCACCTCTTCGCGGTCCCGGCCCTCGAGCAATTGACCCGCGTTGAAGTCGATCCACGATCCCTTGCGCCCGGCGAGCGCGGAGTTCGACGCGATCTTGATCGTCGGCACCGGCAGGCCCAGCGGCGTGCCGCGGCCCGTGGTGAAGAGAATCAGATGCGCACCCGCTGCCGTCAGCGCCGTCGCGGACACGCCGTCATTTCCCGGCGCGTAGATGAGCGAGATGCCGCCTTGGCGCGGCGTCGCGGGCGAACCGTAATCGAGCACTTCGGCGATGGGCGCCTGGCCGCCCTTTTGAATGCAGCCCAGCGATTTTTCTTCCAGCGTCGTGATACCGCCCGCCTTGTTGCCGGGCGAGGGATTCTCATTCACCGGTTCGTTGTGGCGATGAAAGTAGTTCTTGAAATCACCGATCATGCGCGTCATCGCGCCCAATGTTTTTTCGTTGCGCGCGCGGGCATAGAGCACTTGCTCCGCGCCAAACATTTCCGGCACTTCTGTGAGTAACGTCGTGCCGCCCTCGGCGGTGAGCCAGTCCGCGACGCGACCCACCAGCGGGTTCGCGGTGAGGCCGCTGAAACCATCGCTGCCGCCACATTTCATGCCCAGCACCAGCTCGCTGGCGGGAATCGTTTCGCGCTGGAACCGGGATGCATACGCGACGAGTTCCTCCACGGCCGCGAGACCGGATTCGATTTCGTCGTCCACTTCCTGCGCGTTGAAAAAGCGGATGCGGTGCGGATCGTATTGGCCGACCTCCTCGAGGAACGACTTGATCTGGTTGTTCTCGCAGCCGAGGCCGAGGATCAGCACGCCCGCCGCGTTCGGGTGGCGCACCAGGCCGGCGAGGATTTTCTTCGTGTGCTGCAAATCATCCCCGAGCTGCGAGCAGCCGTATGGATGGGTGAACGCATAGATGCCGTCGACGAGTCCGCCCGGCGCGACGAAACGCTTGTGCGCGGCCTGTGCGATTTTTTCGCTGGCGATATTGATGCAGTGGACCGTGTTGATGATCCAGATTTCGTTACGAATCCCCACGCGGCCATCGGGACGGCGGTAGCCCTGGAACGTCGCGCCGGAGGACTGACCCGTCACCGCTGTGGCCGGAGTCGCATTGGCGCCGGTTGCGGCGGCATCGCCGTTTTCTTCCAGCGCGCTGGCGAGGTTGTGACTGTGCACATGTTCACCCGCCGCGATGGCGGTGGTCGCACGGCCAATCGGGAAACCGTATTTGCGCACCAGCGTTCCGGCGGCAATCGGATGCAACGCGACTTTGTGACCGACCGGAATGTCGTTCACCACGCGCAGGCTGCCGAGCGTCGTGCCCGCCGTCACGGGATGCACGCACACGGCCACGTCATCTTGGGGATGGATCTGGAGAAGGTCAGACATAAGAGTGATATTATTGGGTGCTGATCGCGGCCTCAAGGTCGCTGAGCGTACGATACGCCTGAAGTTCCTGCCGCGCCACTGCCGCCTTGGCCGGGGTCACCAGCGCAGAACTTTCCGCGAGGAAAATCAGGTATTCCGCCACGCGCTGCGCGTACTTCAACCGCGCTTCGTCGCTGATCGAATAGAACCGTTCGCGCTGCCGGTACCCGGCGGGCGTGTGATCGCCCAGTGCGGACTTTTGCGATTTTCCACCCGCCGCCAGCACGTAGAGGAAATTGTATTCGAACCAGTACATGTGATCCGGGTTCGGTGCGAGCGCTGTCAGCGCCGCTTCGCAACTCGCCGGGGAGGCGAATACGTCGACCGGCTTTTTCTCGAACGTGAGCGCATCCACGATGAAGGACCGCGCCATCTTCTGCTCCGTCGCGTCCGCGCTGAACGCGCCCGCCAGCGCCATCTCGCGCGTGAATTGATACCAGTCGGCCCACAACTTTTGATCGGCCGGATTTTTCGATGCTGCGAGCGCGACACCCATTTCGTAGGTGTAACGGCCACTCGTCTTGATCTCGAAACGACCGCCCGTGACTTCGCCCATCACGCGATAATTTTCCGCCGACTTGCCCGAGCCCGAATGGAAGCCGATGCTCACGCCGAGATCGCGGCAGACCTTCCATGTCGCGCCGATCAATTCGCGCAACTTGGTGTTATCCGGGTAAGGGAAATTCTTCTGGAAGCCAAACGCCGGGGCGATGTAATTCACCGGCATCTCCAACGCGCGGCACAGCAGCAACATCACCGCCGTCGTCTCCGGCGCGGTCAGGCCCGGCAATTCATCGATCGACAACTCGCGGTAATACGCGCGGCCCACCGGCGTGCTGAACAACTTCTCGCGGATCGCGCGATACTTCGCGTCGCGACGCTGCATCTTCACCATCGACGGCCACACATAGGCCAGCAACTCGTTACGCTTGTCCGCCGTGACGGAAAGGCCGATCTCCTGCAATTCTTTTTCCAGTCGCGCGATCAGCGCCGCCGGAACTTCCTTCGCCACGTAGGCCGCGCGCGCTTCCGCCGTGTCGAGCGGCTTCGTCTGCGCCAGCTCGGGCGAAAGATCAAAAGTAATGTAGCTGGCCAACGCGCAACCCTCGACGAGTTGATCCTCCCGGCTGTCGAACTTCCCGCCGATCGGCTGGTGGTCGGCATTGAAGCCCCACGCAATCCGGCGCAGATGAAAGCCGTTTTTCAACTTCGACAAAATCGCGCCGTGGCTCATGCCCTGCACGCTCTGGCCTTGGTGACCCTCCGGCACATTCGCGCCGATGAACGGGAACGGCACCGAATCCAGCCGTCCCGCGAGCATCTCATCCACATCATAAACCAGCTCGCGCGGAATGCTGTTCTGGTTCGCCGTCATGCTGAGACCCAGATGCGCCATCGCCCACTCCACCGCCGGCCAATGCAGCGTCGTGAAACGCGCTCCCACGCCAATGCTGGTCTGCGCGAGCGTGCCGGTTGCCGTCGGGAAGATCGTCGACTTCGGATCATGCTCCAGCACGAGATTCTTCAACTTCAACAAATTCGCGAACGTGGCCGGATACGCCTTCGTGCCGGGGCGCACTTCCACGCCCGAGTCCAGCGGCAGGCTGCCTTCCACGATCCACGCGTGATCGCCCGCCGCGTTGGAGACGAGCCGAACCGTGCCGTCCGCCACAGCAAAATGACTGCGGGGATATTCCATAATCTCGCTGCCCGAGCGAAGAGAGGTTTGGAGCGCGGCCCAATCCAGGCAAAAGTCCGGGCTGACGCAGGGGTTGTGCGCGATGCGCAGGTGGTTATCCAGCAGGAAGGCATTAATTCGGTTCACAAGGCCTACTATACCTAACACGTGTGTGGTGTCCAGCCCGAACCGAGCCCTTCGCTATCTTCGAATTCGGGGTGAAAGAGTCCTAAAAACTCTTCTTATACTTCATCAGGTCGACTTTGTTATCGTCCGCCTGACGATCCAGCCCACCGCCACTGGAACCATAATTGGCCGGGGCATCCTTGTCCCGCGTCACTGCCGTGGCGCCATCCTTGTCGGCATAGCCCGGTTCCCGGCGACCCGCGCAACCGGTCACGGCACCGGTCAGGACGAAGCCCAACAGACTGATTTGTACGAGTGTAAGAATCCGGCGCGGCGTGGGCCTCTCCAGTGAGCTTGGCATCATTTTCCCCTTGATGGTTTCCCCCATCCATAACGGGTTTTCCACTGGGCCGCAAGCCAGTTTCCCATTGATTTTCCGCCGGAAAAGTTCATATCGAAAAGCGGAGAGTCCATCCGTGGAAACACCGAGCCATTGTCTGGCGTGCAACGCTTGTTGCAAAGGGCTCACCGTGTACCTCGTTCCCGACGATTTTCTCCACATCAAGCAGGAGTGGATCGACTACACCCATGGCCGTCCCCACTTGCGCCAGCGGCACGATCATCACCGCAGTTGCATCGCCCTCAACGAAACCACCGGCCATTGCCAGATCTACGAGTACCGTCCCCTGCGCTGCCGCGCGTTTCGGGAAGACAGCGAACGCTGCAAGGCGTGGCGGATTGGCAAATATGATCCGCAAGACTAACGCACCGACGTCACGATTTTGGAGAGAATGGCTGTGCGGTCACGCAGGCTGAAAGCACAGCAGGATCGCCACGAAATGGCACCCCGTGCCAGCGATGGTGAACAAATGCCAGACGAAATGGCCGTAGCGCATTTTATCCGCCGCATAGAAAACCACGCCGCCCGTATACGCCAGACCGCCCGCGACCAGCCACAGGAACGTCGTCAACGGCAAATGCTGCCACAGCGGGCGAATCACCAGCACCACCATCCAGCCCATGCCCAGATAGAGCAGGAGCGAAAGTTTCGAATGACGCAGGCGCGGCACCAGCTTCGTCACGATGCCAAAGACCGCCGTGCCCCAGATCAGGCCAAACACCGTCCAGCCCATCGTCCCCCGCAGCACGCCGAAGGTGAACGGCGTATACGTCCCCGCGATCAGCAGGAAGATGGAAATATGATCAAAAATCTGGAAGAGCCGCTTCGCCCGATTGCGCGGCAGCGAGTGATAAATCGTCGAGGACAAATAAAGCAGAATGACCGTGGCCGCAAAAACGGACGCCCCCACGATACCGATCATTTCGCCCCGTTGCACCGCGGCGTAGATCAGGAAGGGGGCCGCCACCAGTGCCGCCAGCAAACCGACGCCGTGACTGATCGCATTGGCGATTTCCTCACCCAACGTCTGCGGTCGGTCGGTGTCTTCGTATTGCTGAACCGGGAGGTGTCCCATAAGTTTTTTACCATACGCCGAGTTTTCAGTGAGGAAAGACTAATAATTCTAGATTGCGTAATGTGACTTTTCTGTAAGGCGATAGCTCAAGCACATTCCACGCCGCCCCCTTTGACAAGCTCAGGATGGCGTGAGCGGGTTTGCGGTGCGACAATGAAACGGAAAAACCTGCTCTGAGCGAAATCCGGTGCCTTAGGGCACGGGCAGGCAGCCATCTGACGCGACGAAAAGACGTTGCCAGCGCCGCCCCAACGCGCAACGATTTGGCCCGATCATGAACCGGCTCCGGTTTTGTCTCTCTTCGTCCCTCTTGGTGCTGCTATGCCTCGCAGCCGCCCTCCCGTCGACATTGCGCGCGGCGGAACGCGAGCTCATCCTCGCGTCGCCCCACTGGGAAGGCGTGCAGTACGAATGCGAGCACGCCTTTAAAAAATATTACAAGGAAAAGACCGGCAACGACGTCCGAGTCCGCTGGCGCGATCAGGGCGGCGGCGGCACACAGATTGAAAAGGCGATCGACGCCGCCTACCTCGCTACACCGGATTCGTGCGGCATGGATCTCCTGTTCGGTGGCGGCTACGATCCGTTCGACCGGCAAAAAGCGAAGGGCCATCTGCAAGCGTTCAAGCTGCCCGACGATATTCTCAATCGCATCCCGCGCGATGTACTCGGCTTTCATCTGGTCGATCCGGACTACATGTTCTACGGCGCAGCGCTGGCCTCGTTCGGCATTCTGGAAAATGTCCGCGTCGTCGACAAACTGCATCTCCCCACCATCGACACCTGGGAAGGGCTCGGCGATCCGCGCCTCTTCGGCTGGGTTAGCTCCGGCGATCCGCGCAAAAGCGGCAGCGTGCATATGATCTACGAGATCATCCTCCAAGCCTACGGTTGGGAAAAAGGCTGGTCGACGCTCATCCGCATGGGCGCGAATGTCCGTGCGTTTTTGCAGAGCAGTTCCGCGCCGACGAAGGAGGTCGCGGCCGGCGATGTGGCGTATGCGGTCACCATCGATGTGAACGGCATGGTACAGCAAGCCTTCAACGGCAGGGAAAACGTCCGCTTCTTCGTGCCGGAAGGCATCTCGATCATCAACCCGGACAGCATCGCGATTCTCAAGGGCGCGCCGAATCTCGACGTCGCGCAGGAATTCGTCACGTTTATCATGTCGCCACGCGGCCAATCGCTCTGGATGAAACCGCTCGGCACGCCTGGCGGTCCGGTCAAGTACGGCATCTCGCGCATGAGTGTGTTGCCGGAGTTTTATCAAGGTGATCTCTCCCAGCTCTACGTGCCGCTCGACCCGTTCAAGCTGAAGCAGCCGTTCCAATACCAAAGCAAACTCGCCTCCTCGCGCTGGGCCGTAGTCGATGACATGATCGGTCAGGGCATCATCGATGTGCAAACCAGCCTGCGTGCCGCGTGGAAAGCCATCATCGCGCTGCCGGAAGAGCAACGCGCCGATCTGATCACCCGCTTTGGTCAACCACTCATCACCGAAGCGCAGGCAACCGAGTACGGCACCTTCTGGCGCAAGGACAAGGTCCGCTCCGGCACCATCCGCAACCAGTGGATGGCCGATGCCGTGCGCCGCTACAGCGCCCTCGAACAGGAAGCGAAAGCCCGATTAAAAAAACTGACTGCCCCATGAAAATCGCCATCCAGAACCTCGTTAAAAATTTCGGCACGAACCGCGTCATCGGCGGCGTTTCGCTCGAGATCCAATCCGGCGAACTCTTCTTCCTGCTCGGCCCTTCCGGTTGCGGTAAGACAACCGTGCTACGTACCCTCGCAGGATTTTATGAGCCGGACGGCGGCGAAGTGCTCTTCGACACGCGCCACATGAATGGCATTCCGCCGCATGAGCGCAACACGGCGCTGGTTTTTCAAAACTACGCGATCTGGCCGCACCTCACCGTTTTTGAAAATGTCGCGTACGGTCTGCGTGTGCGCAAAGTCGCGGAATCGGAATTGAAATCACGCGTCCTGAAGGCGCTGCAACAAGTGAAAATGGACGCCTACGCGGACCGCCGACCCGCGTCACTCTCCGGCGGACAGCAACAGCGCGTGGCGCTCGCGCGTGCGATGGTGGTGAACCCGGACGTCCTGCTTTTTGATGAGCCGCTTTCGAATCTCGATGCGCGGTTGCGACTGGAAATGCGGGACGAGATCAAACGCCTGCAAGCCGAAACGAAAATCACGAGTCTCTACGTCACGCACGACCAGGAAGAAGCACTCAGCCTCGCAAGCCGTATCGGCGTGATGAACAAGGGCGTGCTGGAACAGGTCGGCCTGCCGTACGACATCTATAATAAACCGGCTACGAAATTCGTCGCATCGTTCATCGGCGAAATCAATCTCCTGCCGGAAAGCTCGCTCCTCGCGCAAAAGATTCACTGCGACGCGGGTGGCGGCAAGGGCACGGTCGGGTTTCGCCCTGAGCGAGTGAAGCTGACCAGCGCCGATAACGGCATCGCGGCCAAGGTCATCTTTTCCGCCTACCTCGGCAGCAAGAACGAGGTGACGCTCGAAACCACCGACGGCACGCGCCTCAAGGCATGGCTGCAGGATTATGTGAAGGAAGGCGACCAAGTCCACTTCGATGTCGACGCGAAGCATCTGCTACAATTCCCGGAGGGAGAATGAAAAAACTCTTTCTGCCACCGCTGGCGATTTTCTTTGCGCTGTTTCTGGTCTATCCGCTCATCACGCTGCTGGGCGGCGCATTCATGGTGGAGAAAGTCGTCAACGGCCACGCAGTCACGTCGTTCAGTCTCGACTATTTCAGACTGATCTTTGAGAACTCGTTTTACCGCGAGTGCTTCACGAATAGCTTCATCATCGCGGTGATCACCACCACACTGACCATCGCGCTGTCGCTGCCGCTCGCGATGCTGTTCCTGCGCTACGAATTTCCCGCGAAGAAAGCGCTCAATGTCCTCCTGCTCACGATTCTCGTCCTGCCACCGTTCGTCGGCGCGATCGGGCTGAAACAATTCCTCTCCCGTTTCGGCAGCCTGAATCTCCTCCTCTCGAACCTCGGCTTCGTCGATATGAGCCATCCCATCGACTGGCTCGGAGCAGGCGGTTTTGTCGGCATCATCATTCTCCAAGTGCTGCATCTCTACCCGATCATGATGCTGAGCACGCAGGCCGCGCTCGCAAACATCGATCCCAGCCTGCGTGACGCCGCACGCAATCTCGGCGCGAGCGGTTTCCATACTTTCCGCACGATCACCCTGCCGCTCGCCATGCCGGGTATCTTCGCCGGGTCCTCCCTCGTGTTTGTGGCCGCGTTTACCGATCTCGGCGTGCCGTTGATGTTCGACTTCCAAGCGACGGTGCCGACGCAGATCTTCAACCTCGTCACCCAAATCGATAATCCGGTCGGCTACGCGCTCGTGGTACTGACGCTCGTTGTCGTCTCGCTGCTCTTCGTCCTCGGCAAGAAACTCGGCGAAGGCGACTACGCCATGATGGGCCGCTCGTCCTCGCAACTGGAGGTCACGACCCTGCGCGGCACGAAGGGACTGCTCGCGGCGGGTGCGGTCGGCTTGCTAATTTTCATTTCGCTACTGCCGCACATCGGAGTGGTGATCCAATCGTTCGCCGCGCGCTGGTTCATGACCATCCTGCCGACGGAATGGTCACCGGAATTCTACAGCGAAATCTTCAACCTGAAGATCACCGTCACCAGCATCCGCAATTCGCTCGTCTATGCAACCAGCTCCGCAGTGGTCGACGTATTCCTCGGCATGGTGATTGCGTGGCTGCTCGTCCGCGAGAAATTCGTGGGCCGCACGCTGCTCGATGTGCTGGCCATGCTGCCGCTCGCGTTGCCGGGATTGGTCCTCGCGTTCGCGTACTTCGTCACGTTCAGCAAGGCGCCTCTCGGTCCGCTGTGGAGCGAGTGGCTCGGCACGGGCACGACGAAATGGTTCAATCAGGCGTGGCTCGATGCGTTTGACCCGCGCAAGAATCCGACCCTGGTGCTTGTCATCGCCTACGCGGTCCACCGCATCCCCTTCATGGTGCGCGCCGGCTATGCGGGCTTGCAGCAAACTTCCGTGACGCTGGAGGAAGCCTCCGCAAATCTCGGCGCGGGTCCATTGCGCACAATGTGGCGGATCACGCTTCCACTCATCGGCGCGAACCTGATCGCGGGTGCGTTGCTCACCTTCATCTTCGCCATGCTCGATGTGAGCAACGGCATGATCCTCACGCTCGAAACGCAATTCTATCCGCTGACCAAGGCGATCTACGCCGTGATGGGCCGCATCACGCCGACCGCGCCGTCCGTCGCCTGCGCTCTCGGTGTACTCGCCATGGCGGTACTGGCGGTGGGATTGATCCTCGCTTCGAAATTGTTGGGCCAAAAGATGGGACGACTCTTCCGCGCGTAATATGACACCACACCCCCCGGCGCTACGCGCCTGTCTTTTTGTCTTTTTCTGCCTGACGCTCGTCTCGTCCGTAGCCGCAGACAACCTCAAAGCCGTGACGTGGAATCTCTGCTGGTTTCCCGGTCGGTTCCCGACGGCGGCACTGGAAGAAAAGAAGGTGCAGATGAAGCGTGCGCAAACCGCACTCCAGCAGATCGCACCGGATATTTTCCTGTGCCAGGAAGTTGCCTCGTGGCAAGCAGTCGAGGAGCTCACCTCGGTTGTTCCGGGACTGAAGCCCGCGGTAGTGAGCGATTTCGGTCCCGCAGCGGAGGGCGCTCCGCCGCAGAATGTCGCCATCGCCACAAAGCTGCCAGTCATTTCCGGTTGGGCTCAGACCTGGAATGCGGACGGTCGCACGAAATATCCGCTACCGCGTGGCTTTGCTTTCGCCGCTATCGAGATGCCCGCAAAGAATTCCCTACTGCTTGTCTACTCGGTCCATCTCAAGAGCAACCATCGGGGCGCGGACCGCGATCAGGATGACAACGCCGCCATGCGCGAGGAGTCCTCGACAATTCTGCGCGGCCACATCAAAAAAATGCGCGCGATCTACAGTAAAGCTTACGAACATATCGGCGTGCTGGTCGGCGGCGATTTCAATACCTCGCTTGACGACGAACGATTCAAAGACGAGCAGACGTTGCGCGCGTTCACGAAGGACGGCTACACGTGGGGTTTCGCCAATGCCTCCTACATGGACCGCATCACCATCCCCGGTTCGAAGCATAGCCCACTCCCGCCGGTCTCCTTCGACCACTTCTTCACCTTCGGTCTCGGCGATCCCGCCGCGCGCGTCCTGCCAATAAAAGGCGTGAGCGATCACTTCCCAGTGGAGATGGTGATCTTGATGAAATAAGTATCGTCAAAAACCCGACAAAAAATGACCTTTCACTTTCTTCCCCTGTGCCAGGATCGATTGAAATAATGGCCGGGAGTTCCCTTTCAAGGCACTTTTTTCGTACACCTAACAAACGTAGCCAATCTAACGCAAACGCCTTTTCGGGATTTGTGCTTAAATGCACGCATGCATGCGTTATTTCTCGTGAGGAACGTCCATTGGGAATTAAAATCCATGGCGACAACCCACCCACTCCAACAGAGTCGGTCGATTATTGTAGCGCTTTGTCGACGCGTTTTTTTCGTGCGCCGTCTCCCGTCCAGCCCCTAACCTCTCTTCACGCATGCACCGCCCTTTGGGAATCCTCCTCACGCTCTCTTTGATGCTGGTGCCGCTTGTCACGCTTCAGAGCGAAGAGCCTGCACCGGCCAAACGTGCGGACGTCCCGATCATCGGCGCGACGCTGATTCAGACCCGGAGCGGATGCAAGATTCGTTTCATCTACAAAGATAGCCCCGCCGAAAAAGCGGGATTGCGGGGCGGAGATGTGGTCCTTCAGGTCGACGACCAATCGGTGGAAGGGATGGAACTCGCCAAGATCAACCGCCTGATCCAGGAGAGAAATCCCATCCGCATTCAAGCGCGCGACAAGGCCGGAAAAATGAAAAACGTCTTTCTCAACAAGGTTCCCAGCCAGTCCCTCGTCGATGCCAAAGGTCGCTTCCTGGTCTCCAGCTCGCTCGGACTGCTGCTCGAACTCGATGCTGGCGACATGGCCCCGGACATCACCGCCCAGTATCTCAACGGACGCCAGATCAAACTCTCCGATTGGCGGGGCAAAGCCGTTCTCGTGGTCTTCTGGGATAGCCAATTCACGCCGTATGTGGAGCCCATCGCGCCCCTGATCGCTCTTTACCAAAAGTATCACGACAAGGGGCTCGAGATTCTCGGCGTCAGCTTGGAACCGGATAAACTCGCGCTCGACAAATTCGTCGCCACCAAGAAAATCCCCTGGCCGCAACATTTCGACGGCCAAGGTTTTGACGGCGGCGTGGTCAAGGAATGGGGCGTCTTCGCGCTGCCCGTGGTCGTCCTGGTCGGCAAGGACGGCAAAATCGTTTCAGAGTCGCTCAATGATTATCAATTCGAGAACGCGGTCGAAACGGAACTGGGGCTACCGCTCTCGATCGGTCCTTCGGCCTCACTGAGTTCTCCCCTGCCACCCACCATGCCTTCGAAAAATGCACGATTTGAGTAAAACCGTTTTCCGATTACCTTTTCGTCAGCCATGAATTCTTCCCCTGCCGCCCTCGTTCTGATCGGTCACGGTTCGACGCTCAACGCCGATTCGAGCGCGCCGACGTATCAGCATGCCGAGACGATTCGCCAGCGTGGGCTCTTCTCCGAAGTGGTGGAATGTTTCTGGAAAGAGGAACCGAACTTCCGGCAGACATTGCGTAGCGTCAGCGCCAAGCGCATTTATCTGGTACCGAATTTCATCAGCTCCGGCTATTTCACGGAACAAGTCATTCCGCGTGAGTTTGGACTGAGCGGGCCCATCACGCGCACGGAGGAGGGATGCGAACTCTATTACTGCGATCCGGTCGGACTGCATCCGGTGATGACGGAAACGCTGTTGCATCGCGCGGCGGAGGTCGTCGCGAAGGCGGGCGTTCCCATCGAGAATCCGCGTGAGTCGGCGTGCTTGTTGATCTGCGGTCATGGCACCTCGCTCAATGATAATTCCACGAAGATCATCCAGCAGCGCGTCGAGGAAATCCGCGCCCGCGGTCTCTACGCCGATTGCCAGATGGTGCTCATGGAGCAAAAGCCGTTCGTGAAAGACTGGCGCTCGCACACGAATTGCCGCGATGTGATCGTCGTTCCCTATTTCATCTCGGACGGACTCCATTCCTTCGAGGACATTCCCGTGCTGCTCGGCATCACCGAGAATGTGCGCGTGCAGGGCGTGCAGAATCCGCACGCGGAGGAGGGCCGCCGTCTCTGGTACGCTACCGCCATCGGCACGGAGCCAATGATGGCCGATGTGATCCTGGCGCAGGTGGAGAAATTCAACGCGGATCATGCGATTCCGAATTCCTCCGATACTCCCGCCCCCACCTCATCGCCCCTCGGACTCCCCCTGCGCCGCGTCGGACAGGTGATTATCAGCGAAAATTACGAACTACGCCACCGCAACGATGTCGCGGTCGAAGCCGCATCGCTGCACGTGATCACCGACTGGGCGGCGTGGCGCGAACTGCTCCGCACCGACATGCATGGCGAATTCCGCCCGCTGAAAGCCGCACCGAATCTGCCGCGCGGGTGGCGCTTTCCCCTCGCCAGCGAAGCCGACGTCACGCTCGCCCTGCAGTTTCTCTATCCCGCCGCACTCGCAAATTGGCATTTGTGGGAACAGGGGCAGCTCCCCGTCATCCCGTATCTCGAAACCGCCGACCGCCAGACCGGACGCTACCGCATTGTCCGCGCGCTGCCTGCGGCAGCCCTCGAGGAATTGACTACAGCCGTTTGCGCCAGCGGTTGTCTGAAGCAACGACTCTGGGGTCCGAACCCGGCACGGGTCACCGCCGCCACGGGCGAACTTCCCCTGCTCTGCCCCGAAGCGTGCAATTATTTCATCGAGAAGGCGCGGGAGAAGATCAAAGGTCCGCAGGCAGGCGAAGAGTGACCGCTTGCCAGCGCCCACTTTCATGCTAACTTGTAGGAAGTAAGGGGGCGCATTGGTTTCGACAGAAGCTCGGTGATGCCCGCCGCAAGTCGAGGATTGAGTGGGTCTTCCTCGTAAAAAAGCCTGCTCAAACAATAAATGCTAACGAAGAGTTGGCTCTCGCGGCCTAATTAGCGCCGCAGACGTCGTTGCCCGGATTTCGGCTAAGGGACAACGGCGACATTAGCCGGACGGTATGTCAGGTGAGTCACCGACCTGATATGACGAACTAACGTGGAGGCTAAGGAAGGTGGGTGAGTTGGACCACAACCGCCTTCTCGAAAATCTAACGCCCAAACAAACTTGTAGACGCGGTCAGGGCCTGGTTTTTGGACGGGGGTTCGACTCCCCCCGCCTCCACTCTTTCACCGCCAGAGCGGCGCATGGCTCCAGTTGACGAAGCGTTTGACTCCTATCGAAATTCCTTTTGCGGGCCTAGATAGTCTGGCGCAGTTCCGCGCTATTTCCGAACGAAAGTGCTGACGAATTCGTTCCAACGTTTCGTTTCGAGGGCGAGCTGTCCGCTGGCGTCGAGATTACTGCGGGGGATGAGTTTCTCACCACCGGCGATGTAGACGCTTTCGAGCAGGATGGCGCGGCGATCGTCGTCACTGAGGTCGGGCTTGGCCAAACGGCGCCAGTTGCGGCCGGACATGTGGTAGTCGGCGGACCAACCACTGGAGAGACTGACGACGTCGAAGGCGCGCGTGCTCATGGGGCGATCGGGCGTGGCGTTGGCGACGGCGGAGAGGTACTGGAGGAAGTTCTCGCGCGTCACCGTGTCAGTCGGCCGGAGGTGGATGATGAGGCTGCTGGCTTGGAAGAAGCCGCCAAGGTGCGCGTAGAGGGGAACTTCCTTGAAGGGGGTGTTGTCTTCAACGAGATTCGCCTTGATGGCGTGGTCCACGTAGTACCAGTTCAGGGCCATGAGGCCAAAAATAATAACGACGAGGGCAGCGCAAACGGCTTTGAGCCACATGGGCGTGCGGTGCGGGCCTTCGCCTTCGAGGTGGTGCTCGTTCGCCGCCGGTGTGGCGGGGGCAACCGGCTTGGCTGCCGCCGGAGCCGGGGCGACGTGGGAGGCTGCAGGCTTGGCGCCGGCATTTTTCGGGACAGAGGCTACTTTAATCGGTGCGGCGGGTTTGGCGGCTTGAGCTTTGGGCTGGGCAGCGGCAGCGGGTTGGATATTGACTCGCGGCTGTGCCTGTCCGGCAAGCGGAGCTTGAGCGGGACGCGGCTGCAGTTTGGAGGCGATCAGCTGCGTGATGTGGCGGGCTTGTTTCCAGCTATTGTGTTTCTGGCTCCAAATGAGGGCGGACTGCTTGAGCAGTCCTTTGTCGAGCTGTTCTTTGACTTGCTTCTTGGGTACCTCGGCATACGGGTCGGTTCCCGGCAAGGCAACAAACATCATCGTCTCTTTTTTGGAGGAGTTGTCCATACGTATTCCAACGGATACTATCCGCCAGTTTTGCGGAAAGGAAAGTTCTTAGTCTTAAAGATTTGTTCATTAATGAATTAGCTAAGTTGATAGCCAATCTAATAATGATTCAGCCGCTAAATAGCCTCTCTCCGTTATTGATTGCAGCAGAGGAACTTTTAAGAAAAGCGCCTTTCGCGTGCCTGATCACCACTTGATAATAGTGAGAAAACCTTGTGAGGTGGCGGCCGCTTCTTCCACGGTCATCCAGCGTTCGGCGGCGCGTTCGCCCCAGGAATCGGAGATGGCGATTTCCTTGGTAGCGGCGTTGTAGCCGATGATCATGCGGACGTGGCCATTGTGGGTGTCGATCTGGATGGACCTAGCTTCGGAGCGTATGGGGTCGAGCGATTTCTTCCATTGCGTCCAGTCGGTGACGTTGCGGCGTTCGCGGGTGCGTTTGGTGATTGCGATTTCGAGCGGTTCGACGACGAAGCAGGCCCACATGATGGGAAGCCCCTCGTCGAGGTATTTGGAGAGGTTGCGAATATCGATGGCGCCGCTGATGCCTTCGGTGCGGCGTCCGTACTGGCGGCAGAGGTCGTCGACATTTTGCGCCATGGCCGTGATGTAGGTGCCGCCGCCGAGGCTGGTGCCGCCCGCCATGGCGAGGACGTACATGTCGGCGGGGATATTGAGGTAGCGCAGGTAGCGTTCCCACGTGGCGGGAACGCAGAAGCCTTTGGGCCCCTGGTCCACCATGGGGATGTCAGCGATCACCACGTCGCCGTTGTCACGTTTCTCCACGCGCTTGAGGAGGAGCTGGCGCAATTCGGAATCGGAGAGCCGGGCGACGCGACCGCCCGCATCGGCAGTGGCGGTGGGCATGATGCGCACGACGACGTATTCCCCGCGCGGGGTGGCGAGGAGAATGGCGGTGTCGTTCCAGTTCCAGCGGGTGACGCGCTCGCGCATGTCGCGCGATTGGCCAAAGGTGGCTTTGTCGTTGGCGGGGCCGAGGACCTCGGTGAGAGCTTTCTCGATCGCGTCGGCATCGGCTTTCAAGGCGAGATCGAAATTGCGCACTTCGTCCTTGAGCGCGCGCTTTTGTTCGCGCTCCTGCTTTTGTACGTCGCTACGGGAGCGGCGGCCATCGTTGCTCACCTCCGACGTGAGGTTCGTGAGATTTCCGTAATCCCCCTTGTTGGCAAAAACAAGGGAGAGTTGCGTGGGCTTGCCCTCCTCGGCATAGAGTGCGCAGGAGTAGGGCCGGGCCCCGAGCAGGCGAACGGAGTCCTTGGCGTAGAGGCGGTAACTGCCTTGCGTGGAGGTCTTGGATTCCCGGGGCCATTGCAATCGCTGGGCCACGGTGTCGGCGTCTTCCTCCCAAACGGAACCGGTGGCGGGAAAGAGTTCGGCCTGTAGCGCCTGATTGACTTTTTCGGCCGTGATAGCCGGGGTCTCAGGTGGCGTTTCCTGGGCAAACCCGACTCCTGCCGTGGTCAACCAGAACCCCACCGCCAACGCATGCCGCCATTCCATGGAACGACTCTACGGAGATCCCGGCAAATCTCAAATTGGAAAAACGCGCTTTTTCCATCACGATTCATCGGTGAAATTCGAGATTGCCGCCTGTTCCTCCATGCCACAGTGTGGACGCTGTAATGAAAGTGATTTTCCTCGGTGATGTCGTGGGTGAACCGGGCCGCGACGTCGTGCATGCCGCCATTCCCGCCCTGAAACAGCAGTACTCCCCCGACTTCTTCGTCGTGAACGGCGAAAATTCGGCCGGCGGCAACGGCATCACCCCGAAGCTGAGCATCGACCTGATGCGAGCCGGAGCCGATGTGGTGACGCTCGGCGATCACACGTGGGACCAAAAGGAAATCAACGCCTACTTCGATACCGAACCGCGTTTGCTGCGCCCCATTAATTACCCGCCGGGAACGCCGGGTTGCGGCTCCGTCGTAGTCAGCGGCAACGGCAAGAAACTCGGCGTGATCAATGCGCTGGGGCGCACCTTCATGGGACCGCAAACGGATAATCCCTTTCTGATCGTGGAACAGGAAGTCTCGAAGCTGCGGACGGAAACGCCGTGCATCCTGGTCGATTTCCATTGCGAAGCGACCTCGGAAAAAATCGCGATGGGCCGCGCGCTCGATGGCAAGGTCTCGCTCGTGGTGGGCACGCACACCCACGTGCAAACCGCCGATGATCAAATCTTCCCCGGCGGCACAGCCTACCTGACGGACGCGGGTTTCACCGGACCGCACGAGTCGGTGATCGGTCGCGATATCGACAGTGTTCTTTTGAAATACCGTCCGCTCCTGCCGGGCCGTTTCTACATCGCACGTCGCGGCCTGCAAGCCGATGGGGTGTATGTGGAGATCGATGAGAACACGGGCCATGCGACGAAGATCGAGCGCATCCAGTGGAAGATGAATAGTCCCTACGAAAATGCGTAGGAAAATCAAATTTCAAATCTCAAAAGTCAAAACGTCAGCTTAAAATTCAAAAGTTTTACCATCACCGATTTCGTGAGAGTGTCCGCAATCAGATGGGAAGTTGCCATCCTCACTGAACGTTTTATATTTGAGTTTTGAATTGTCGTTTTGACTTTTGACCTTTGCAATTTGACTTCGCCTATGGACTTCTCCCTCACCGCTGACGACACACCGGCCTCTCCCGGCTCGACAGCGGAGAGCGCGTACACGATCGCGGATCTCACGGGTTACATCCGCGAGATTCTGGAGGAGAACGTCGGTGAAGTGTGGGTGACGGGTGAGATTTCGAATTTCCGCAATCCGGGTTCGGGCCATCTCTATTTCACGCTGAAGGACCTGACCGCGACGCTGAGCGCGGTGATGTTCCGGGGCGATGCGTCGCGCGTGGGTTTCGCGCTGAAAGACGGACTCGCCGTGTTGGCGCGCGGTCGGATCACGGTCTACGAGGCGCGCGGCCAATATCAAATTCAGGTGCTGCAACTGCGCCCGCGCGGGCAGGGCTCGCTGCAGGAAGAATTCGAAGCGTTGAAGCGGAAGCTCGCAGCAGAGGGACTTTTCGAATCGGACCGCAAACGTGCGTTGCCGTTTTTTCCAGAGACGATTGGCATTGTGACGTCCCTGCAGGGCGCGGTGTTGCAGGACTTCACCAAGATCCTCAAGCGACGCGCTCCGGGCATTCGTATTCTTGTCCATGGCGTACGCGTGCAAGGCGACGGCGCGGCAGCGGAAATCGCGGAAGCGATTGCGGCGTTCAACCGCGAACAGAATGTGGAAGTGATCGTGGTCGCTCGCGGCGGAGGCAGTCTGGAAGATCTGTGGCAGTTCAATACGGAAACCGTGGCGCGCGCGATTGCGGCATCGGAGTTGCCGACGATTTCAGCCGTGGGCCACGAAACGGATTTCACGATTGCGGATTTCGTCGCCGACTTGCGTGCGCCAACGCCGTCCGCAGCGGCCGAACTGGTCTCGCGCGAATGGCAGGAGTGGCGGGACGAAATCGCGGCGCTGCGTCAGCGGATGGAGCGCGCGGTGCAAGGGATGCTGCGCGAACGTCGCGCCCGATGGGAACAATTGCGCCAAAGCTACGTCTTTCGCGAACCGCGCCGTGTGATCGGACAGATGCAGCAGCGCGTGGATGACCTCACCGATTTGCTCCGCTCGAATCTGCGCCGCAATGTAGAGGACCGGCGACATCAACTCGACAAGGTGTTACTGCGCTGGTCGGCGGTCGATCCGCGCCAGACGATTGCGCACCGCAAGGAACAACTCACACAATGGGAAGCGCGGCTGCGCGCGCTGGGACCCACCGCGACGTTGCAGCGCGGTTACGCGCTCGTGCTGGACGAGAAGGGCAAGATCATCCGCGAGGCAAACGCAAAGCTAGTGGGGAAAAGTGCGGTCGTGCGCCTGGCCAAAGGCGAACTCGGCGTGAAAGTAGAGAAAGCTCGCTAGCTCTCTTCCCCGTCATCCTCGCTGGACGGGGCATCTTTTTGGAACTCCAGCAAGTCTCCCGGTTGGCATTCCAGCACTTCACAAATTTTCTCCAGCGTCGAAAACCGGATGCCTTTCACCTTGCCCGATTTCAGCAGCGAGAGATTGACCTCGGAGATGCCGATACGCTCGGCTAATTCCTTGGAGCGCATTTTGCGCCGGGCCAGCATGACATCCAACGTGATATTGATGCGCATGGTGGTTTAGATAAAGCGCGCGTTTTCCTCAGACAACCGGACTGCTTCCTTCAGCACGGAGGCGAGCACAGTCAAGGCAAAGCCCAGAATCAGATACGAGAGAACCGCAAAGCCCGGGGAAAAAATCCCCAGCAATTGCTTCAACTGCGCTGGCGCGCCCACGGCATGCAGAACCAATAACCGCGCCATTGGCAAGGCGAGCGCCGCCGCAATCAAGGAGAACCCCAGCTGTCGCACGCACCGCACGGTCTGCATTTGAAAGGGATTGCCCAGTCGAATCGTACGAAAAAGGAGTGCGATGCGGGAAAGGCCAAACGCCAGCGGCAGGGCGTAGAGCATACTGGCCGCGCAGCCCTCCAATCGGCCCAGCCAGGTGATCTGCTGTGGAGCGACCACCGCTCCCATTCGATTTTGGATCAGGTGCTCGGCCAGGCCTGGCACAAGCCAAATCACGAACGGCAGGGTCAGATAAACCAGGATCGTACCACAGATCACAATTTCTGCCCGGACGGTAATGGCATGCAAGCGAACGGGTACAGTGGAATTATTGGCACTCGACATAATTTATCTTGTTTCGATATTAAATTTATGTTTTACATTAATTTATAGCCAATTAATATAAATTCAATTAGGAGAAAACGATGATTATTCCAAGATTTATTTTCAGATGGACGGCCGCGCTCGTGGCGCTGGCAATCTATTTAACCTTTTTGCGCACCTTCGCGAGCGAACCGCCGTCGAGCTCCACTTCGTCACCGCCACTCACCAGTGCGAGCTTGCGGCCTTCCACCGATTCGAAGGATGAGGTGAAGGGAATGCAGTCCATCGAAGTGGATCACTTTGCTGCGAATCAAAAACTGTGGAACTTCAGTGCCTATGGAGAACAGTACTTCTCGGCTTCGCAAGACCGGGACTACAGTATCACCGGCCTCAACATTGAGGCGGAACGCCGGTTCGATGGCAAGTGGAGCAAGTACTTTTCCCTGGCGGCTTCGGCGGGTATCCACTATGCCTACGGCACCAGCCAATACTTGTTTGAGCCGGAGCCTATTGAAACGGAAACCACCGGCTTCAGTCTGGCGGTGATCGGCCGCGTGTATGTCTGGGAACTTGACCGGTTCAGCTTCTACCTGGAAGGTTCGCCGGGGGTGATCGCCAGCACCGTGGCGTTTCCCCGTAACGGCAGCAACGTCAATTTCCTGGCCCGGTATGGCGCGGGAATGAAGATCGCCGTGGATGACTCCATTGATGTGATCGTCGGCTATCGCCGGCTCTTCATCGGCAACGGTGGCGGTAAATCGCCCGATAATCCGACCTATGAAGGCAATGGCTTCATTCTCGGAGCCGGGGTGAAATTCTAAAGACGCTTCAGGGCGAGTCCGGGCGGCACACCCGGCCTCGCACCAGGTAATCCACTCCCACCTTTTCTACTGTCAATGTACCGGCAACTATGGACCATCCCCATGTTTTTCCGTGCGGCAGGACGATGGCTGCGGGGCCTCGTCCAACCAACTGTGGAGCGACGAAAAAGGCGATCTCGTTAACCACACCTGCGGCAAAAGCGGCCCCCAATACCTTGCCACCGCCCTCGAGAAGGAGATTCGTCACACCGCGTTTGCCGAGTTGCCGCAATACATTCGGGATCGGCGTGTTGTGAAAGACAAGCGTGCGCTCTTTGAATTCATCGGTGAAAAGATGCGCCGTGCGTGGAAGTTTGCCGCTGCGGGTCAGCACCACGCGCCACGGTTGCACCTTTCCTTTGCGACCGGGGAGTCGAACGGTGAGTTGCGGGTTATCGACGCGAACCGTTTCCGCGCCGACGAGAATTGCATCGGACTGCCAGCGGAGTTCATGCGCGACGCGACGCGCTTTCGGTCCCGTGAGCCAACGCCCTTCGCGCGGCATGATGCGGCCATCGAGACTCATCGCAATCTTGGCAACGACCCACGGCGTACCGGTGGTAATCCAGTTGTTGAAATCGCGATTGAGTTCCGCTGATTCTTTCGCGAGGACACCGCTTGTAACGGAGATCCCGGCGCGACGCAGGATCGTGAGCCCATGCCCGGCATGCTGCGGATTGGGATCGACCGCGCCGATAACGACGTGCTTCAACTTTTCGCGTTTAATGGCGTCGGTGCAAGGCGGGGTGCGACCGTGGGTGCAGCAAGGTTCGAGCGTGACGTACATCGTCGCGCCGGAAATTTTCTCACCGCGCGTTTTGGCGTCGGCAATCGCATTGATCTCGGCATGCGGTTGACCCGCTTTTTGGTGATAGCCCTCGCCAATGATCTTGCCCGCACGGACGATGACGGCGCCGACTCGCGGGTTGGGATTGGTCAGGCCAATGCCACGTTGCGCGAGTTCGAGCGCGCGCGACATGAAGAGGAGATCGCGAGTGGTGGACATGTGATGTCTGATATTTAACACACCCCGGCGTTGCACACCAGCACCAGCGTCACGCTGGTCACGCAGCTTGGAAGAATTCGTCGACGAACTTCGCGGCATCGAACAGCTCGAGGTCTTCGGGCTTTTCCCCGCGACCGAGATAAAGCGTGGGCAAGCCGATTTCCTCGCGCACCGCCGCGACCATACCGCCCTTGGCGGAGCCGTCGAGCTTGGTCATGATGAGACCGGTGAGGCCGACGGTCTGATGAAATTCGCGGGCCTGATTGATAATATTATTTCCGGTGGTGGCATCGACGACGAGCCAGCTATGGTGCGGGGCGTTGGCGGCGCGTTTTTGCAACGCACGCTTCACCTTGGCGAGTTCCTGCAGGAGATTGTTTTTATTCGCCTGACGGCCGGCGGTGTCGACGATGAGGAGATCGATGCCCTGCGCATGCGCGGCATCAATCGATTGGTACGCGACGCTGGCGGGATCGGCGCCAGACTTGCCACTGATGACCGGAACGTGAAGGCGATCTGCCCAGACTTGCAATTGATCGACCGCCGCCGCTCGGAAAGTATCTGCCGCGCCGAACATGACTTTCCGGCCGTGCTTGTGCGCGCTGTGCGCGAGCTTGGCCGTGGTGGTGGTCTTGCCGCTGCCATTGACGCCGATCATGAGGATGACCTCAGGCTTGTCGGTGATTTTCGGCTGCGGAGCGGGCTTGAGCAGTTCCTTTAAGTAGGTGCGGAGCCATTGCTGGCCCTTTTCGAAATCGCGTTCGATCCCCTGCTCTTCGAGCTGCGCGACGATCTTGAGCGTGAGCGGCAGGCCAAGATCAGCCTCCAGCAGGAGAGCTTCCCAGTCGACGCGTTCGCCGAACTTCGGAACGAATTTGGTGACGAGTTTACGCCAGAAGCTCATGGGTGGTAGAAAGCGATCAGGATTCGTTACCGCCGGAGGCGTGGCGCGCGGGGCGGAGGAGTTCCTTCTTCACGCGGTCGAGGAGGCCGTTGACGAATTTGCCGGATTCCTCGGTGCTGAAGCGCTTGGCGATTTCAATGGCTTCGTTGATGGAGACAACGGGAGGAATTTCCTGGCGGTAGAGCATCTCGTAAATCGCAAGGCGCAGGATATTGCGGTCGACGGCGGCGAGACGGTTAAAGTCCCAGTTGTCGGCGAGGGTCTTGATCTTCGCATCGAGCTCGGGAAGTTTTTCCATTACGCCACGGATGAGTCCCTCGGCAAAATCCTGGGTGGACTTGGACGGCTCGCTCAGTTTCCAATGAGCGAGCAACACCTTCTCCCAGTTTTTCTCGGGACAAAGATCGAGTTGATACAAAAATTGAACGGCGCATTCGCGCCCGGCTCGGCGGACTCCCATACTAGCTTCCCTTCTGGAACGTGATTTTCGATTGATTGACGCCCGCCATTTCGATGGCAGCGTGAGCGGCCTCAATGCCGCGGTTTAATTTTTTACCCATGCAACGCGCGCGCGCTTCGGCGTCGGTTTTGAGTCCAAGCACCTGGTGAATGATCGGCACGCCGGTATCGAGCGTGATGCGCATGAGGGCATCGGTGACAGCGCGACCGATCTCCGCCGCATGCGAGGTCTGTCCTTGCCAGATGACACCAAGGGCGATCACGACGTCGAACTTCTTTGACTTGGCAAGACGTTGGACCTGAAGCGGAATTTCGTACGCGCCAGGTACGCGCACAACGGACACGGTCTGCTTGGTGAGCTCCTTCAGCGCGGACTGGAGCAATGCTTCGGTGTATTCTTCGTTGAAGCGACTGACGACGATGCCAATGCGGTAAGACATGAGAGTTTTCAGTTCGATGTTTTCAGTTTTCAGTGAAAGGCAGGGAGGAAAGACATTTCAGATTTAAGATTTCAAATTTCAGATCGGAGATTCGAAATTCGGATTTTCCTCTACAAGAGGTGCCCCATCTTGAGTTTTTTCGTGCTGAGATATTTCTGATTGTGCGCATTCGGCGCGACGCGAATCGGCACGGTCTCGGTGATCTTGAGTCCGTACCCGGCGAGGCCGACAACCTTCTTCGGGTTGTTCGTGAGCAGGCGAATCTTGCGGACACCGAGGTCGAACAAAATCTGCGCGCCGTGACCGTACTCGCGGAGGTCGGAACCGAAACCGAGTTTCAAATTCGCTTCGACGGTATCGAGCCCCTTTTCCTGCAGCTTGTAGGCGTGAATCTTCGCGACGATGCCGATGCCGCGACCTTCCTGCCGCATGTAGACGAGCACGCCCGCGCCCGCTTTTTCAATCGCGCGCAAGGCGGCGTGGAGTTGCGGACCGCAGTCGCAGCGTTGCGAGCCGAAGATGTCGCCGGTGAAGCATTCGCTGTGGACGCGCACGAGGACGGGCTTGTCCCCGGCAATGTCGCCCTTCACGAGCGCGAAGTGGTGCTGGCCGTCCACGTTGGAGTGGTACATGCAGAGGTCGAAATCGCCGTAGTCAGTGGGCAATTTCACGCGCTGCTCAAGCTCAATTAACTTCTCGCTGCGACGGCGGTACTCGATGAGATCGAGGATGGTGCACATCTTCAGCTTGTGCTGCTTGCGGAATTTGTGAAGATCCGGCACGCGGGCCATGGTGCCGTCTTCGTTCAGAATCTCGCAGAGCACGCCGGAGGGATCGAGGCCCGCGAGACGGGCGAGGTCGACCGCCGCTTCCGTATGACCCGCGCGCTGGAGCACGCCGCCGGGCTTGGCTTGCAGCGGGAAAATGTGGCCGGGCTGAACGAGATCGGTGGGATCGGTCTTGGAACTGGCGCAGAGTTGGATCGCCTTGGCGCGATCGGACGCACTGATACCGGTGGTGACGCCGTGCTTCGGCGCGCCGTCGACGGAAACGGTGAAGTCGGTTTTGAAGCTCTCGCGATTTTCCGCGACCATGCGATTCAAACCGAGCTGCTTGGCGCGTTCCTGCGTGACCGGGGCGCAGACGAGGCCACGACCGAACTTGGTCATGAAATTGATCGCCTTCGGCGTGGCCTTGCTGGCGGCCATGATGAGATCGCCTTCGTTCTCGCGGTCTTCATCGTCGACAACGATGATCATGCGACCGCGCTTGAGGTCGGCCAGCACCTCGGGAATGGAATTAAATCCGCGCGTGGTCTTGGAAACGGGAGCGAGAGACTTCTTCTTTTTCATGGCAGTCAATTCGTCGGGAGATCGACCAACGTCCGCCACGACTCGTCAGAAGCGCGGCGGCGTCAGGTCCGAAAGCATAGGCCGCTTTCGTTACCCAATCAACCCCTCCACTTTGGCGAGGGCTTCGGCCAGCTTTTCCGGATGCGTGCCGCCACCCTGCGCGAGCTCGGGACGACCGCCGCCCTTGCCACCGATGATGGGGGCGATGGCCTGGATCAACTTGCCAGCCTGAACTTTTTTCGTGAAAGCGGGAGCCACGCTGGCGATGAGCGCGGCCTTTTCGCCGTCGCGACGACCGAGAACGAGCACGCCCTGCCACTGCGCCTTGATCGCGTCGACCAGCACGGGAAGATAGGCACCGGGCCCTTCATTGAGCGCGAGAGCAAGATACGGCACGCCGTTCTTTTCCTTGGCGGCAGCGATGAGTTCCGCGGCTTGAGCGGAGGCGTCCTTCTGCCAGTTGGCGGCCTGGTCCTTGGCCTGTTGCTTTTCCCATTCGCGCACGTCGCTCTCGAGTTTTTCGAGTTCGCTCTGGCGCGCGGAGAAGGATTTCCACGCCGCGAGCGGCGAGGCAGAGTCCTCAAAGGACTTGAGCATGGCGAGATCGATGCGGCGCTTTTTCAGGAGCGAGTGACGCTCCTCCTGCTTGCGCAGTTCGCCATGCACGTGATCGATGAGCGCGCGGCCCGTGACGGCCTCGATACGACGGATGCCCGCCGCGATCGCGCCTTCGGAGAGGAGCTTGAAGAAACCGATCTTGCCAGTCTCGCGCACGTGAGTGCCGCCGCAGAGTTCCTTGGAGTAATCGCCGATGGAGACAACGCGGACAGAGTCGCCGTATTTGTCGCCGAAGAATTGCATGATGCTGGTGTCGCCCTTCACTTCCTTGTAAGGGCGCTCTTCCCACTTCACGGCGTCGTTCGCATCCACGCGTTCATTGACGAGACGCTCGACTTCCGCGATCTGATCCGGCGTCATCGCTTCGGAATAAGAGAAGTCGAAACGCAGACGATCCGGACCGACATAGGAACCCTTCTGGCCGACGCTGGTGCCGAGCACCTTGCGCAACGCCCAGTGCATGAGGTGCGTGCCGGAGTGGTGCGCTTCGATGCGCGCACGGCGGACGGTATCGACCTTGAGGACAACCGGCGCGTCCTTCGGGATGGAGGCCGACTTGTCGAGCTTGTGCAAGATCGCG
The DNA here is from genome assembly GCA_017849585.1 of Verrucomicrobium sp. Lineage (GTDB taxonomy): Bacteria > Verrucomicrobiota > Verrucomicrobiia > Methylacidiphilales > UBA1321 > UBA1321. The sequence goes on along the minus strand of JAFIGT010000035.1, from coordinate 65,854 downwards.
CCTTCGGGCGATTTCTGCGTGTCGACGACGGCAAACGTATTGCCGAAAAATTCAACGCTACCCGTATCGCCGACCTGACCGCCCAAGGTGGCGTAGAAGGGACTCTTCTCCGCGATGAGGACGTCGCTATCGACAGCCACCACGTTGGCCTGCAGCTCGAGCTTGTCGTAGCCGACGAACTCGGTGGCCTTGCCACCGCTGTCGATGCTGACGGTGATGACTTCGCGTTTCTGCGCAGCCTGCGAACGGGCGCGCTGGGCTTCCATCAATTTGTCAAAGCCGTCGCCATCCACCGCGAGTCCGCGTTCACGCGCCATGAGCTGCGTCAAATCGAGCGGGAACCCGTAGGTGTCGTACAGCTTGAAGGCATCATCACCCGAAATGCGGGAATCCTTCGCACGCTTGGCCGCATCCTCGAAAAGCGCAATGCCGTGTTCGAGCGTCTTGATGAAGCTCTCTTCTTCGCCATGGATCGTTTTTTCCACGACCGCACGGCGGGTTTTGATCTCGGGGAAAATGGAGCTCATCGTGTCGACGAGCACTTCCACCAGCTTGAAGAGGAACGGCTCGTGCAGACCGAGATTGCGACCGTAACGGACCGCGCGGCGCAGGATGCGACGGAGAACATAGCCACGACCTTCGTTGCTCGGAATGATGCCGTCGGCAATCGAGAAGCTGAGCGTGCGGATATGATCGGCGATGACGCGGAAGGCGACGTCAACCTTCTCCTGCTCGCTGAGCTGGGTCGCGCCGGGTGCGGGCAGCGTGGAGGCGTATTTCTTGCCGGTGAGCTTTTCAATCGCGTCGAAGATCGGCCGGAAAATGTCAGTCTCGTAATTGCTGATGTTCGCCTCGAAGGTGGTGAAGCCCTTCGTACATTGCATGATCGACGTCACGCGCTCGAAGCCCATGCCGGTGTCGACGTGCTTCGCCGGGAGCGGGGTGAAGGTGCCATCCGCGTTCGCGTTGAACTGGATGAACACGAGATTCCAAATCTCAATGCAGCGCGCGTCGCCGGCGTTGACGAGCGAGCCCTTGGTGTCACCATTCGGCGTGAGATCGATGTGGAGCTCGGAGCACGGACCGCACGGGCCGGTTTCGCCCATCATCCAGAAATTGTCCTTCTTATTGCCGTTCTTGATGTGAACAGCGGGATCGAGGCCAGCGGCTTTGAAAATCTTGGCCCAAGCGTCATACGCTTCCTGGTCGAACTCGGCGGGGTCGCCTTTGCTCGGGTCGGGCTTGTACACGGTGGCGTACACGCGGTTGGCGGGGAACTTCCAGCGGTTGACGACCAGCTCCCACGCCCAGGCAATGGCTTCCTGCTTGAAGTAGTTGCCGAAGGACCAATTGCCAAGCATCTCGAAAAAAGTGTGGTGGTAGGTGTCGAAACCGACGTCCTCCAGATCGTTATGCTTGCCACCGGCGCGAATGCATTTCTGCGTGTCGGCCGCGCGCCCGGGGGTGTAGGGACAGGGGGAATTGCCGAGGAAAATAGGGACGAATTGGTTCATCCCGGCGTTGGTGAACAACAGGTTAGGCGAATCGGGCAGCAGGCTCGACGACGGCACGATGGTGTGCTGTTGTTCCTTGAAAAAGTCTAAAAAGCTCTGGCGGATCTCGGCGGAAGTCATAAGGGAAGGGTCAGCATAGAGGAAGTCTCTGCCAAAGGCAAGGCACCAGCGTGTCGCGTGGCTTCGAAAGACAAAAGGGTTTTCGTAACTTCTGGTGTATCATAAGAGAAGTCTTGGGATGGAAGAGGGTCTTGTGTTACAAGAAACAGAACATCAGGGGCTTCCATGATGATTGCACGTATTCGCATTCTGTTGGTCGCAGTTCTGCTGGGTGGCCCGGCAGCGATCCCCTTTTCGGCGAAGGCGGGCGAAACCCAGGGTCCGCTGATGGGTCGCATCGTAGACAGCGTGAGCCAGCGGCTCGATTACGGGTTGGAAGTGATGGTGGAGAGCGAGCAGTGGTTCCAGGATACGAAGCCGACGTTTCTGCACTATGAGATCATGCCGCAACTGATCTGGCATTACTCGCCGCGCTACGATTTCGCCATCGGCTACGAACGGGATGAGACGTACGGCGTGGACGAGATGGGCAACGACACGATCGACCGGGCGAATCAAGGCTGGGCGTCGATGACGGTGAAAATTCCGCTGAAGGATTGGTACTTCAGCTCGCGCCAACAATTCCAAGGCGGCATCGGTGATGTGGATGGCGAGATTTATACGTTCCGGCATCTAGTGCGGGCCGAATACCGCAAGCCCTTCCTGCCGCTGAAGATCACGCCGTTCGTCTCGAACGAATATTTTCTGAATCTGCGCGAAGGATACCTCGCAGAAAACCGGTTCACGGTCGGTCTGCTCTATCCCTTCAACAAGGCCGTAAGCGTGGAGCTCTTCGGCATGCGCGACGACACGTGGATGCCGGATGGGAATTCGATAGTATCGCCCGTGGTGGGCATGAATGTGAAGGTGTCTTTTTAACCCGGACTCGATTTACTTATGAAACCATTCAAAGCGCTTCTTCCCTTCCTCCTGCTGGTCGCATTGCTCGCAATCGCTGCCGCTTGCTCCGCGAAAAAAGACGGGGCCGACTCAAAGGACCAGATCTACACGTGCTCGATGCATCCGCAGGTGAGACACAAGGGTCCGGGCAATTGCCCGATCTGCGGGATGACACTCACCCCGCTGCTGACCACGACACCATCGGCGTCCGATGCGAAATCCGCCGAAACCGCGCCCGAGCCAGTGACGACAACCGCCACACCGGCCATCGCCGCGACTTCGCTAGCTCCGATCGAACATGTCACGGTCGATGCGGCGCGTAGTTCGGTGAGCAGCATCAAGATCGAGCCCGCGGTGCCGCGCGAACTCACGCGCACGATCCAGATCTTCGGCGAGATCCAGTATATCTCCGACCGTCACGTGGACTTCACGTGGTACTACGGTGGACGCATCGAGAAGGTGCTCGTGAATTTCAATACGACCGAATTGAAAAAAGGGGAACCGCTCTTTGAGGTCTATTCCGAAACTGCCATCGCCGATCAGGAAGCGTACCTCACCGCGCTGCGCGAACGGTATCTCTCGACCTTTTACGAACGGGATGTGCTGAGCGCAAAAATCGAAGCGGCGGCGGATCGCCTGCGTCAAGCGGGGTTCGACGATGCGGCGTTGAAAGCGCTGGTGGAAAAAAAGCAAATCCGTCGCACTTTTATCGTCCGGTCGCCGATCAACGGCTCCATCGTGGGCGATATCCCGCACACGGGAGAGCGGTTCACGCCGGAGACAGTGCTGCTGCACATCACGGACCTGAGCGATGTGTGGTTCAATGCAGAGGTCTTCGAGCAGGACTACGCCGCGCTCAAGCTCGGACAGCGGATTCAACTCGTCTCCAAGGCGCGCCCCGGTCAAATCTTCACAGGCAAGCTGGTCTTCATCGATCGCCGCATCATTCCCGAGAAACGCACCGTCCGCGCCCGCTTCGTGGTGGAGAATTCCAAACACGAACTACTACCGCAGCTCTCCGCAACCGGTACGCTGGAGATCAAGCTCGGCACGGCACCGGTGACCGTCCCGGCCTCGGCAGTGATCGATACGGGTCGCCGCAAGATTGTTTACGTGCAGGCGAGCGCCGATCGCTACGAGCCGCGCGATGTGCAGATTGGCGGCGAAGGCAAGACGGCCGACAGCAGCCAGCTCTTCGCCGTGATCAGTTCCGGCGTGAAGGCTGGAGAAAATGTGGTGACGGGGGGCGCATTCCTGATCGATGCGGAAGCCCAATTGCAGGGCGGCGCAAGCAGCAGCGGCGATAGTGGACCAACGCCATCTCCGACCCCTGCCGGTCATCAACATTAAGCCTCACGCTGCCATGATTAATTCCCTCATCTCGTGGTGCCTAAAGAACCGTTTTCTGGTTCTGGCCGCTTATTTCTTCATTGCTGGCTGGGGGATTTATTCCATCTACCGCACGCCGATCGATGCGATTCCCGATCTGAGCGAAAATCAGGTGATCGTGCTCGCGGAATGGCCCGGTCGCTCGGCGCAAGAGGTGGAGGATCAAATCACCTATCCCCTCTCCGCGAGTCTGCAGGGCCTCACCGGCGTGAAGGTTGTACGCGCCCAATCGGCTTTCGGCTTCGGCATGCTCACGGTGATTTTTGAGGACAGCGTGGATGTCTACTTTGCCCGCACCCGCATTCTCGAGCGGCTGAACTCGCTGCCATTTAAATTGCCCGAGGGCGTGATTCCAGTGCTTGGGCCGGACGCCACTGGTCTCGGCTGGGTGTATCAATATTATCTCGACGACACGCAGGCCCGCGAGAAAGGTCACGCGCTTGATCTCGGCGAGTTGCGCGCGTTGCAGGATTGGTACATTCGCTATCAGTTGAATTCCGTTCCCGGCGTGGCGGAAGTGGCGAGCCTCGGCGGGTTCGTGCGGCAATACCAGATCGATATTGATCCGGAGAAATTGCACGCGTTCAACCTGACGCTGACGACGGTGATCAATGCCGTGCAGGGCAGCAACCGCAACGTGGGCGGAGGCAATATCGAAGTGTCGGGCCGCGAGTACACGCTGCGCGGTCTCGGTCTCGTACAAAATCTCGACGATCTCAAGCGCACGCAGGTCGGCTATTTTCAGGGTCAACCGATTTTCCTCTCGCAGGTGGCGAATGTGCAACTCGGTCCCGACACGCGGCGCGGCGCACTCGATCTGGGCGGACGCGAAGTGGTGGGTGGCATCATCGTCATGCGCTACGGCGCGTCGACGGTCGATGTGATCAAGGCGGTGAAAGAGAAGATCACCGAGCTCTCGCCCGGCCTGCCGCCGGGAGTGGAAATCAAATCGTTCTACGACCGCAGTGAGCTGATCGAACGAGCGGTGAATACCCTGCGCATCACGTTGATCGAGGAAATGATTCTCGTGACGCTCGCGCACATCATCTTCCTCGCTCACTTTCGCAGTATCGTGATTGTGACGGTGCCGTTGCCGCTCTCGATTCTGATTTCATTCATCCTGATGCGGCAGTTCGGCATCACGTCGAACATCATGTCGCTCTCCGGCATCGCGATTGCCATCGGCGTATTGGTTGATGCGGGCGTGGTCGTGACGGAGGCGGTCATGCGCGAGGCGCACAATGTGCAGCAAGGCAAAGTCCCCGGCCTGCGCTATCCGCAGGACATGGCGCAAATCGTATTGCGGGCAACTAATCTCGTCGCTCGTCCGATTTTCTTCGCGATGGCCATTATCATCCTCGCGTTTATTCCCGTGTTCGCATTGACCGGTCAGGAAGGTAAATTGTTCCACCCGCTCGCGTTCACCAAGACCTTCGCCATGGCAGGCGCAACATTGCTTGCCGTGACATTGATTCCCGTGCTCGCGTCGTTTTTCGTGCGCGGAAAAATCCACGACGAGAATGACAACATCGTCATGCGCGTCCTGCTCGCTCTCTATAAGCCCGTGCTACGCTGGGCGCTGGAGCATCGCTGGGTCGTCATCGCGGCAGCGGTGGCCGTCCTGCTCTCCGCCCTCGCGCTCGCTTCGCGCATCGGTTACGAATTCATGCCGCCCCTGAACGAACGCGCACTGTTGTTCATGCCGACCACGCTGCCGGGCGCGTCGCTGCCGGAGGTGAATCGCGTGATGGCCGCGCAGGACAAGGCGCTCTCCGCATTTCCCGAAGTGCTGAGTGTGGCGGGCAAGCTGGGCCGCGCCGAGAGCGCGACCGATCCCGCGCCGATCTCGATGATTGAAACCACGATCATGTTAAAGCCCACCGACCAATGGCGTAAAGGCATGACGATGGACAAACTGCGGCAGGAGATGCTCAACGCGGTGATGCAGTACACCGGATTTCAACCGGCTTTTCTCCAGCCGATTGAGAACCGCGTGCTGATGCTGAACACCGGCATTCGCGGTCAGGTGGCGGTGAAACTTTTCGGCAGCGATTTGAAAACGCTGGAAAAACTGGCACTCGAAGTGGAAGCCGAATTGCGCCAGATCCCCGGCGCAGCGGATGTCTACGGCGAGCGCGTCACGGGCGCGCCTTACCTCGAAATGGATGTGCGCCGCGACGATGCCGCGCGTTACGGCGTGCCGGTCGATGAAATCCTGAACACGATTGAAACCGCCGTCGGCGGCAAGACGCTCACCACCACGATCGAGGGCCGTCGCCGCTTTCCGATCCGCGTGCGCTACGCCCGCGAATTGCGCGACACGCCCGACGCGCTGCGCAACGTTCTCGTGGCCTCAATGAACGGCCAGCATGTGCCGCTCTCGCAAGTGTGCGACATCCGACTGGTGATGGGACCGGCGATGATCTCGAGCGAGAACGGGATGCTCCGCGTTTTTGTGCAGACGAACGTGCGCGACCGCGATCTGGGCGGTTTCGTGGTGGAGGCGAAGCGGGTGCTGGCGGAAAAACTGAAGCTCCCGCCGGGCTACTACATCGCGTGGGGCGGCCAATACGAGAATCTGATTCGCGCGGAGAAGACACTCAAGCTCGTCTTGCCCACCGTGATTTTCATCATCTTCATCCTGCTCTATATCACGTACAACTCCGCGCTCGAGGCGGCGCACGTCCTGCTCGCCGTACCGTTCGCGCTCACGGGCGGCATCTTCCTGCAATATCTACTCGGGTATAATTTCAGCGTGGCCGTGTGGGTCGGTTACATCGCGTTGTTCGGCACGGCGGTGCAAACCGGCGTGGTGATGGTGATCTATCTCGAGGAAGCTGTACGCAACAAGATGCTGGAACGCGGCGATGCGTTCAACGCGGACGATTTGAAAGCGGCTGTGATCGAAGGCGCGGAATTACGTCTCCGCCCCAAGGTGATGACGGTGAGCACCGTCGTGGCGAGCTTGGCGGTGATCATGATTCCGATTTTCTCCGGCGAACGCACCGGCATTGAAATCATGCGACCAATCGCCGTGCCGGTCATCGGCGGTATGATCAGCAGCTTGCTGCACATCCTGATCGTCACGCCCGCGATCTTCCTGATGCTGCGCCGCCGTCACTTGGCAGGTTTGAGCGTGAAGACGACAATCTCGGGGTGATTCCCAATCCGCACGGGTGGTCCCCACGTCCCCACTCCGCACGACACATACGCGTTGAGGGGACCGAATTTTTTGTAGCCGTAGCTCAGTTTGAAAAGTGACTTCGGGATGTAGTTGACCGGCCAGAACTGACCGTCGTGGGTGTGACCGGAGAGTTGCGCGTCCGCCCCCGCCTGCTCCGCTTCGTCGAGCGCCACGGGTTGGTGATCCATCACAAAGATCGGGAGGGAACGATCCGTCCGGCCCAGCAAAGCCGAGAGGGAGGCGCGCCCTTCCGGCTTGTAGCGGACCACGCTGATGTCCTCGCGGCCCACCAGAAAGAAAGCGTTGCCCACCGGCACCACTTCGTCACGCAGCACGCGAATGCCATGCGCTTCGAGATAATCGACTGATGGCTGCACGCCGCCAAAGAATTCATGATTGCCCGTCACTGCATAGACGCCGTACGTGGCGTGCAGTTGCTGCAGCACCTCACCGATTTTTCGTTCCTGAACCGGAGCCAGGTCCCCGTCGATGACATCGCCCGCCAGCAGAATCACATCCGGCTTTTCCGCGTTGATCATCGTGACGATTTTTTGCACCTGCTCACGACCGATGATCACACCGCAGTGAAGATCGGAAAGCGCGACGACCTTCAGCGGCGTTGCAGCGGCAGGCAGGCGCGGCAAGGTCCATTCCAGCCGCACCACGCGGGGATGACTCGCATTCCACGCACCATACGCCAGCAACCCAGCGACAAACACAACCACTCCAGTCCAAACCTGAGGGCGGCACGCAAACCACCGTTCCACCCAGGCGTCCTTGGCAAAGATCCACACCAGGGCGTCGAAAAAATGCAGGCCGAGAAAAATCAAAAAGAAGTAGAGAATGGCCGCAATCCAGAAAACTCCCAGCCACACGCTTACAGAGCTGAACCATACCATCCGGTGATATTCCGCGATACGCGACAGCGGATAGGCCATGGCCAGAAAAATAATCGCCAGGGCAATCAGCCAACGCCAAACCCCAATACCGGGCAACATGACCCAGCTTCGCCAGATCACATAGAAATTCGCGAGCGTGTAACAACCCAGAATGAGACTGAGAAAGTAAACGAATGTATTACGCATGGACGATTCAAAGTGACATGCCACGGCCAAACTTCAAGTCCCGTGCATGCGTAAGGAACGCGCTCACGGCGCGCAACTTGCTCCACCTGAGGCTCCGGCCACGCGGGAAATCACGCCGCACACGGTGCACAGGCCGGTGGTCCACGCGACGAGAAAATAGACCGCGACCACTCCGCTGAGAATCACCAGAAAGCGGTGCCGCTCGTAAAACCCCAGAAGTTTCGAATACACATGGGACATAATCATGGTGTCTCGATGAGACGGTTCAAGATTCCCCAGTTTGAGCCTTCGCGCAAGTCCGCCCCGCGGAATTACTTTTTGTTTCTTCGCCCCCGGAGGCTGCGGAACCACGGCTGCACCCGGTGAACAAAAAGCGCACTAGTTTGCCAGATACAAAAAAGGCCGAAGACACTGGCACTGAGAAAAAGATAGAGCAGCCCTACCGGCCAGTTGAAAAGTGGCGCATCGGGATGCGTGAATTGCATGACCCACGCGGCGACAATCACTTTCACAAGAGCAACGCTGATGAGGGTGGAGAGCAGATAACTGGGCCACCAGAGCCACCAGGCTCGCGCCCAAATCCAGGGAGTGAACCACAAGCCGATGGTGACGAGCGCGAAGGCGACTTCGCCGAATACAGGCCAGCCGCCGGGTGCAATCAACGCGGAATTGGTGAAATAGAACAGCGCCATGCCAGCCGCCACCCGGCGACGGGTGACGATCCAGTGGTCCGCGCCAGTCGATCCATCAGTCATGCGGACACGATACCGGTTCCGCGCCGTGACGGAATCGAAATATACAGGCGGCGCTATTCCGCGACTACTCCAGTTTCAATAACAGGAGCGCCCCGGAGGGAACGTCGAGTTTGTCGACAACGATTCCCTTTTTGAGAGCGGTCCACGGCGCAAGCGTAATCTCCTGTTGCCCGTAACGATTGTACGCATCGGGTCCCGCCCCGGTGAAGATCCACGCTTCAGCCAGTTTTAGCGGTCGTTTTGTCGACAGAGTCACGGCGCGCGCCGGGCCCATGTTCGTGACCGCCACATAGAGAGTCTTGCCATCGCGTACCGCTCCCGCTGTCAGTGATAGATCGTCTTTCGTCGGGTCCGTCATGGCACCATCGAGCGCCACCTGAACGACGTCACCGCCGGGGATCTTGCCATAAAGGCGGAATAGATCCGCAAGGCCGGTGGCGTACAACTGGCCGGAATTTTTGTCGCGATAAATCATGCCCCACGGGAACGAACTGAAGCTATGATAATTCGCCGGGCCGACATCGGGCCGGTTTAAGCAACGTAAGAGAAATTGCGACGCGGCGAGACAACCTTCTAGACTGTGCGATTGATAGTACCGTTTCTTTTCCAGATCGGGCCAGCGGGCATGCTCGGATATGTAGAGCTTGATGCGATCCGAGCCGGTGATTTTCTTGATGTCATCGCGAATTTCGTCGAGACAACGCTCCATCATGGCGGTCGGATAGCCGCTGTAGTAGGGATGAAAAACAATGTAGTCGAGTTGCGGACCAAGCTCGCGCAACAGCTCGCGATGCCACTGTTGCCACGGCTGGCCGGGCACGGCGTAACCGGGATTCCATGGGGCGGAAGCAGCGGTGACCGCGATCTTGCCATGCTTGTCGACGGTGCGGATTTCGCGAATCGCTTTTTTGCAGGCCGCGAGGTAACGGGCAATCGTCCAGCGCGGCTGGCCGACGATGTCCATCTCATTACCGATTTCCCAGATCGCAACCGGGATCGGGTCCTTCACGCCGAGATCGATACGACGCTGCGCCCACGCCTTCACTTCGGGCGGCACGCTGTCCGGCTGGCCGGTGAGAAACGCGGCGAGTTCGGCATAGTTGCTGTCGAGTTCCTGATCGAGGTTCGGCACCCAGGTCAGTTCCGCCTTTGGATCGAGACGATGAATCCATTGCCAGGTTTCGAGCAAGCCCGGCAGGACGCGATGTGGCTTGGCCCATTTCCACAACAACTGTTCTGGACGTTGATCCACCGGCCCGATGGTCCCTTTCCAGGCAAAACGTTGCGACTCGCCCCCGGCAAAACGATTGAGCGGAAACGGTACGCCCTGCAGGAGTTCGGCCGCGCGGGGATCGATTCCGCCCGTCTTCGGGTCAGGCAGAATGTGACTATTCCCCTCCCAGTCAAAGTTGTAACCGAAGAGTTGTTTGCCGAACGGTTTGATCACGACGGTTTCATCGATGCGCACATTGGCAGGTACGACCGTTCCCGGATTGCCGGAGCGCCAGGCGCTTTCCTTGATGTTGACCCCGCGATATTCGTCGCCCGGTTGCGGTGCTTTTTCGACTGCAGCAACGAGGCGAAGCCCCAATGCGGAAGAAAGGACAAGAAGGGATAAACCCCAGGATAAAAGTGAAACGGGACGCATTCTGGTACTATGTGAAACGTTTCAATTAATTTCAATATTAATTTAATTTGTTTCTCTTTTGCGGCTTCCCTCGGTATCGTTCCGCAAGCCAAAAAAGTTTCCTCCCTTTCACTTCCATGCCTTCCATCTACGACATCGCCCAAGCTTGCGGCACTTCTCCCGCCACCGTTTCCCGCGTGCTCAATGGCCGCCCCGGTGTCAAACCCGAGACCGCACAACGCATCCGCCTCGCGATGGATGAAATGAAATTCCAGCCGCGCTGGTCGGCGGCGGATCGCAATAACATTCTGATTCTCGTCCCCTCCTATCCGGGTGTTTTCAAGAGCGGCTACGTCTCCGTCATCCTCAGCGGCATCGCCGACATGGCCTTTCGATTGAAGTACGATCTGACGATTCACCCGTTCGACAATCAACAATGTTCCTGCCGTGAATTGCGCCAACTCGTGGCCCAAAAAAGCGCCGTCGGCTGCCTGCTCATTTCGCAGAATGAAGCCTATCTGCCGCCCTCGGACCTGCATCAGCTTGGTCAACCGCATGTGGTGGTGGGCCGCAAGTTGCAGGACGATGGCGTACGCCAGATTCTCACGAATGCGTATCAAGGCGGCATGGACGCGACGGAATATCTTCTCGCCCTCGGCCATCGCCGCATCGCGCTGGTCTCCTTTGACATCACCGATCGCAGCCATCACGAAATCCACAGCGGTTACATGGAAGCCATGCGCAAGGCCGGACTGACCGAGAATGCCAAGCACGTGCAATTCAGCAATGACCTGACCGACTCGGGCCGCTCCGCCGCGCTGCAACTCCTCTCGCCGCACGAACGGCCCACGGGAGTGGTCATCAGCAACGATAACCTCGCTGCGGGCTTCATCTCCGAGAGCAAGAACATGGGCCTCTCCATTCCGCGCGATCTATCCGTTATCGCGTTTGAAAGCGCCACGACGCTCTCCCTATCCGAACCCGCACTCACAGTGATGCAAAGTCCGCTCTATGCGTGCGGCGCGGAAGGCTTGAAACTGCTCCTGCGCCAGATCGACGAAAAGAAGGACGAATCGGATTCCGCAGAGGCCTACACGACAACCCCGCTGCCAATTCCGCTCATCGTGCGGCACTCGACCGCGGCGGTCCATGACTAGCCCCAGCACGGTGGAAGTCTGGTGCATCTCCTGGACCAAGCACCTCGCGCAGATCGAAGACTGCCGCGCGCTCCTCTCCACCGCCGAACGCACGAAGGCGGACGCCTTTCATTTCGAGCGGGACCGGCAACGCTACGTGATCAGTCACGCGGCGTTACGATCTTTGCTGACACAACATGTTTCGCTTGCTCCTGGTGACATCATGATTCGGCAAAACGGCTGGGAAAAACCGCAACTGGAACCACCGCATGGCGGTGTGCACTTCAATCTCTCGCACTCCGGTGATCTCGCGCTGGTGGCGATCAGCCCCGATTACGAAGTGGGCGTCGATGTGGAGCAAATCAAAACCCTGCCCGATCTCGCCACGGTCGCGACGCGTTTTTTTTCCAAGAGCGAATCGAACGCTCTCTTTCAACTTCCCGCTGCAGAACAAACCCCGGCATTCTTCCGAATCTGGACGCGCAAGGAAGCCTTTTTGAAAGCGCGCGGCAACGGGCTTTCGCTCCCTCTGGCAGAGTTTGATGTGTCGCTGGAATCGGGTTGCACCTCAGTCCTGCTCGCCACGCGCTTCGCCCAGGCTGAAGTGACGCGTTGGCGCGTGAGTGATCTCCCCTGCGCACCCGAATACGCCGCCGCGCTGGCGGTCGAAGGACTGGACTGGACCGTCACGACCCGGTCGTGGAGCGGACTGTAACGGCCGCATCGAATTTCAGGCGCAACACTTTCGCGAGGCCTTCAACATGGGGCGACCGCAGCATGGTCATGTGCTCGCCCGAAGCGGGCACTTCTTCAATGGCTGGCGACATCCCGCGCCAGGTATCCAGCGGCTGACGGCCCACGGGGCTGGCCTCGCTATAGAACAGAATCAGCGGCGCGTGAATCGGCTGCGGACGATAGCCCCGCAAGGCGCGCAGATTGGCGCGGAACACCGCAAACATGCCACGCCACAGCGGTTGCTCCACGAGCAAGAGTCGCGACTGCTTGGATACAACCGGAGCGCCACCGAGGCGGCCCAGCTGTTCACCAATCCATGCGGTGAAAGACCACGGCTGACGCGAAGCAGCGGATTCCGGACGCAGCAGCCGCGACGACTGCGCGGCGAGATACAGGTAATCGCCGAGATAGGGAAGCGTTTGACGGAACAAGGCGGTCATTCCCCACCACACACCTTTGGCCAGACTGCTCCGCGGCATGATTTGTCGCGGTGTGGGCAAGGCGCCGTCGAGACTGATGACCACCGACACGCTTTGCCCCATTGCTTCCAGTTGATGCGCCGTTTCAAACGCGACTGGCGAACCGAACGACCAGCCGCCGACCCGGTACGGCCCTTGCGGCTGGACGGAACGAATCGCCTCGGCGAATTCTTTGGCCATCGCTTCGATGGAATCATGCGGAGCCTGTTTGCCGTCGAGGCCGCGCGGTTGCAATCCATAGAATGGCTGATTTGGACCGAGCTGACGGGCGAGTTCGAAGTACGGAAAGACCGTGCCCAAAATCGGCGCCACGCAAAAGAAAGGCGGCTCCTGCCCCGAGGTCTGAATCGGCACCAGCGGCGACCACGCCACCTCGCGCGTCTGTTCCAACAAATTCGCCGCGACCTGTTCCACCGTGGGGCCGGTAAAGAAACGTGTGAGCGAAAGTTCGCGGCCTGTGCGCTGCCGCAACTTCTCCATGAGACTGTACGCGAGTAACGAGTGACCGCCGAGCTCGAAGAAATTATCCGTCGGGCCCACCCGCTCCAGGCCGAGCACTTCCGCGTAGGCCGAGGCGACGAGATCTTCCATCGGATGACGCGGCTGCACCGGGGCGCGGTCCACCCGGTTCGCCTGCGTGACCGGCACGGGCAGGCGGCGTAAATCAATTTTCCCGCCCACGGTGAGCGGCATCCGATCCAGCACCTGAAGGTGCGATGGCACCATCACCGAAGGCAAGGTGCGGCGCAAGTGGGTGCGCAAGGCGACAATGAGTTGTTCGCGGGAGCGGTGGTGCAGCGGATGATTGGAAAACGCTCGGCCTTCCACCATCTTCTCCGCGAGCAAGGCCACCCGTTCTTCCGCCGTGAAGCGCTCTGGTATCTGCTCGATTCGAGAGCGCCACTCGCCTGCGGTCCGTACCTCGGGAGCGATCAATTCATCGCGTATCCACAGCAATGTCTGCCAATCACGGACGAGCGCCTTCTCCACCTCGACGGACCAGCCGAATGATTCCATCGTTTCCGCCGCATCATCCACATGCAGGACGACATCGTAGCGAAATTTGGAAAGCTCGTTGGCCACTCCCCCGCGCGGCCGGATTTCAATCCGCTTCAGGCGTGAGCTGAACTCCGTCAAGTTGCGGAAGAAGGCGGGACTGATCGCCAGCTCTTCCTCGCGTTCCAGACGCGACGCGACGCGACGGCGCAATTCCTCGCGACTGGCACTCTCCCCGGCGCGAGCCAATTCCACGGAGGCATACAAAGCTTCCAGCAATTCGAGATGCCGCACATCGCCAAGGAAAATGCGTCCGCCCGGCGCCACCACGCGCAAGGCCTGCACTAGCACCTGCCGCAGGTAATCGAGTGTGGGGAAATATTGCACGACCGAGTTCAACACCACGGTATCGACACTCGTCCCGACAAAATCATCCCACTGGTCGGCGGGACGATGCCAGAGCTTGACCTGCTTGAGTCCCTGCTCCTGCACGACGCGCTCGAGCCGCTGCAACGTGGCTTGCGAGAGGTCGGTGCCCCAGTAGCTTTCGCAATGCGGCGCGACAGGGAAAAGCATCAGGCCGCTGCCGCAACCAATTTCGAGAACGCGGCGCGGTTGCAACGCCAGAATCTGCCGGGTGATCGACTGCTGCCAGACGCGCATGGTCTCCGCCGGAAGCGGTCCACCTGTATAAAGACTGTTCCACCCATTGATATTGAAAGTCGAAGTGGCTTCCGCGTGCGGCTGCGTCATCAGGCCATCGTACAGTCGCTGCCAGTCCGCAACGTGACCATAGCTCAAGGCTTCGCCGTCTTCCGCCGCCACAACATAGCCGACCAAGGTGGCTTCGCGGCCTTCGCCTTCCACCACGCGCACGGCGGCTTCGCGCACGCCGGAGTGCGACAACAGAGCCGCTGTAATTTCACCCAACTCGATGCGCTGCCCGCGAATCTTCACCTGGTCGTCCACTCGACCGAGGAATTCGACTTGTCCATCCGCGCGCCAACGACCGCGATCACCAGTGCGATACAATCGCTTCCCCTCCTGCGGATGGAACGGATCTGGCACGAAACGCGCTGCGGTCAATTCCACTCGCTCCCAATACCCACGCGCCACGCCTGCGCCGCCAATATAGATTTCGCCCGGTGCACCGACAGGCACCGGCTGCATCGCATTATCGAGTAGATAAACCGTCACGCGCTCGATCGGGCGGCCGATCGGTGGTTGCGTATTGACCGCCCATTCGGTGGCGCACGTTGCGCAAATCGTTCCCTCGGTCGGGCCATAGCCATTGATCAATCGCGCATGCGCGCGCCACGTTTCAGCAAGTTCTTTCGGAAACGCTTCGCCGACGACGATCAACGCTTCCAATCCGGGCCAGGGTTGCACCGGCAGCAACGCAAGCGCGGACGGCGTGATTTGCAGATGCGAAACCTGCTCTTTTTTCAGCAACTGCCAGAGTGATTGGCCCACCAACTCATCCTTGGTCGCAGGCATCAACAGCCGTGCCCCGACCGCGAAGGCCATGAAGAGCTCGGCCACCGAGGCGTCGAAAGTGAACGTCGCCAGTTGCATGACGCTCGAATCGGGTCGCACAGTGTAGGCCTTGGCCAACGCGTCCGCGGCGTGACCGAGATTGCCGTGTGTGATCGCCGCACCCTTGGGCAAGCCGGTGGAGCCAGATGTATAAATCAGGTAAGCCAGATTGTCCCCACGCGCCACCACCGGTAACGGCGTGGCATCGAGCGCGGCAGCCTCACGCATCGCCTCGTCCCAATCCAACACGAGGTGATCCATCTCGAAATAAGCGCCATCGGTCAGAACGAACAGGGGCGCCGCATCATCGATCATCCATTGCAAGCGTTCCGCCGGGTGCTCCGGATCGAGCGGCACGTAAGCGCCGCCCGCCTTGAGCACGGCGATCATCGCCACGATAGTTTCCGGCCGTCGTCCCATCAAGAGCGCTACGCGTGATTCGGGCCGCACGCCTTTCGCGCAGAGAAGCCGGGCGAGACGATTGGCCTGCGCGTCAAATTCCGCATAAGTGAGAATACGTTCGCCGCAATGCACGCTGACATGGTCGGAATGAAGTCGGATTGTCTCATTCCACACTTCCAAAATGGAGCGGACGCTGGTGGCCGTTTCGTTCTGACTACCCTGTTGGAGCAAGCGGTCTCGCTCCTGATCGTCGATGAGACGAATCTCCGAAAGCGGTTGATCAGGCGCAACCGCGACCTGTTGTAAAATCCGCTCCAACTGATGTGCCACGCGTTCCATTGTTCCGCTGGAAAAAAGCGAGCGGTCGTAATACATGACGCCGTGAATCCCCTCTTCGGCATCGCTCAGATGCAACTCCAAATCCATGCGCGTAGTCGTCCATTCGAGCGCGTACGGCTCGATCTGGAAATGGGAGATCGGCCAGCGATCGGGCGGTGTATCTTGCAAAAGGAAGACGACTTGGAAGAGCGGATTGCGCAGTGTGCGCTCGGGTTGCAATTCCTGCACGAGCCGCTCAAAGGGAATTTCCTGATGCGCAAAAGCGGTGCGCACCGTATCGCGCGTGCGGGTGAGCAATTCGTTGAACGTCGGCTGGCCGGACAGATCTGCGGGCAACGGCAGACTGTTCACGAAAAAGCCGACCAGTTCCTGCAACTCTTTCTGGTGCCGATTGGCAATGCCGGTACCGATGAGGAATCGTTCCTGCCCGCTCCAACGGGACAGAAGTACGTCGAACGCGGCAAGCAATGTCATGAAAAGCGAAGCGCCGTGCCGCTGGCCAAGCTCGCGCAGCGCCGTGGACACTTCGCGGGAAATTTTAATTTTTACCAGCCCAGCTTCGCCAGCAGGTTCGCCTTCCTGCGGCAATCGCAACGGCTCGCAACCGGCGAGCGCTTCGCGCCAATGAGTTGCCGATTCGCCCCAGCGCTTCTCTTGCTCCGGTGAACGCTCCCAGGCGGCATAGTCGCTGTATTGAACGGCCAGGGGCGGACGCAACGGCAATGCCCCGCTGAGGAGACCATCGAGATTGCTTAAAAATTCGTTCAATAAAATCGGGGCCGACCACCCATCGAAGGCAATGTGATGGATCGAGCAGAGCAACACCTGTTCTCCTTCGTGAAGCTGGAACCACTTCGTCTTGATCAGCGGATCGCGCTCGAGATTGATCGGCTTGCGGATGAACACATTCGCCTGCGCTTGCAACCACGCTTGCGCGTCGCCTTGTCCATTCCAGCTCTCGAAGGAAAAGGGCAGGACCACGTTCTCCTGCACGAGTTGCACAGCGCGGCCTTGTCGCGTCGCAAAAATGGTCCGCAACGCACTGTGGCGATCCAAAACCGCCTGCATGGCCTGCCGGACACAGTCAGCGGGAATAGCGCCCGTCATGCGCAGACCGAAAGGCGATTGATACGCGGTCTGTCCCGGGAATAATTTTTCCAGGAACCATAACCGTTGTTGCGCATACGATAGCGGGATGTCGCCCGACGCCGTGCCGGGAAGAATGCGCGACACGGCGCGGGTCTGCGCGGTGGGCTCCAGCTCGCGGGCAAACTCGGCCAGCGTGGGCCGGGCGAAGAAACTCTGCAGCACCGTCGAAACGTCGACATCGATCAAATCCTGCAAGCGACCAATGACCCGCATCGCGAGCAAGGAGTGTCCGCCGAGTGAAAAGAAATTGTCGTGACGACCGATCGCCTCGATTTGCAAAAGTTCCGACCATACCTTGGCGACGAGACGTTCCATCTCCGTGGCGGGCGGTTCGATCACCGTGCCATCGTGGCGGTCCTCATCGATCTGGCGCAGCATGGCGCGATCCACCTTGCCACTGCGGTTCACGGGAAAATGATCAAGCACGCATAGCGTCGACGGGATCATGTGCGCGGGCAAACGCTCTTCCAGATAGCGGCGCAGATCGGCCTGCGCTTGCCGCGTGATATGCGCTCGGAGCGGATTGTTCGTCAGCTCGCGAGCGGTTTCATGTGAACGTGTTCCGGTGATGATCGCAAGATCGTCCGACTGCAGCGCACGTGTGTGTGCTGTGAGCAGCTTGCGGAATTCGCCCACGGTCCTCGCGGCGGTTCCCCATTCGCTACGGCCTTCCACCCAAGCGGCGATTTCCAAATCCTGCGCGAGGGCCTGACTCGTCACAGGTGCAACGACCTCCAGTGTTTCCCACGACCGCACAGGGCTGCCTGTGGCAGGACCAATCTGCAGGACCGCATCGTAGCGGAACTTGGAAAGTTCATTGGCGAACGGCATGCGCCGCCAGCGCAAATCGACCGAATGAATGCGCTCGATCTGTTCCGGCAGAGCCAGCATCCAGCCGGGACTGAAGGAGAGCTCCGTCTCCGCCTCCACCTTGCGACGCACCCGACGCGCCAGTTCCTCGCGTGTGCAATCGTCCGCCGCATGACTCCATTCCACCGAGGCCTGCATGGTGGCAAGCAACTCGAGATTACGCACGTCGCCGAGGAACAAACGCGCACCGTCCGGCAGCATGGCAATGAGCCGCTCAAGCACCTTGAGCATGTAGTCGTTGCTCGGGAAATATTGAATGACGGAATTGATGACAACGAGATCGAAGTGTTCCGCTGTGAGATCTTCCAGTTCGTCCGCACGACGGTTCAGCAAGTGGACGTGCTTCCAGCCCTTGCGCTCCACGGACGCTCCCACACGTTTCAGTGAGGCAGCAGAAAAATCGACACCCCAATAGGCCTCGACATGCGGAGCGGTGGGCAAAAGCAGCAGACCGGTGCCGCAACCGATTTCCAGCACGCGCCGCGGTTGCAACGCGAGAATCTGCGCGACGGTGCGGTCGCGCCATTCGCGCATCTCGACGGCGGGCAGCGGACGACCGTCATAGCTACTGTTCCAGCCGACAATATCGAGTTCCGGATCGGCGGCTTGGCTCGTCTTGTCGATGACGTCGTCGTACAGTTGTCGCCACGCACCCACGCGCTCGGATTGCAATCGCTCCCCGTCGGGTTTGGCCACGACATAGGCGGCGATTTCGCGTTCCTGCCGTGCATTGTCACGCAGGAGTACGATGGCTTCCTTGACGCTCGGATGCTCGTGCAATGCAGCTTCGATTTCACTGAGCTCGATACGAAATCCGCGCACCTTGACCTGATCGTCGCGGCGTCCTAGAAAATCAATCTGCCCATCTGCACGCCAGCGCCCCAAATCGCCACTACGGTACAGGCGCGCGCCCGGCTCACCGCTGAAGGGATCGGGAATGAAGTACTCGGCGGTGACATCCGGACGATTCAGATAGCCCCGCGTGACGAGAGCCCCGCCGATGTATAACTCTCCGCGTGCGCCGACCGGCACGGGCCGCAATTCCTCGTCGAGAATATAAAGTTGCGTAGTGGGCAGTGGACGACCGATCGGAGCGCGGCGATTCCATTCCCATTCGGAGGCGATCGATACGCAAACTGTCGTCTCGGTGGGCCCATAGCCGTTGATCAGGAGGCGACCCGGTTTCCACGTGGTGATGACCGATTGCGGTAAGGCCTCGCCACCACAGACGATGACCTGGAGTTCGGGCAACTCCGCTTCCGGAAGCGAAACCAGCGCGGATGGCGTAATGACCAAGTGCGTCACGGCATGCCGTCGGAGGGTCCGAATCATTTCCGGGCCGGGAATTCGCGCGTTCTTTTCCGGGATGACCAATCGTGCGCCAGACCAGAGTGCACTGAAAATTTCCAAAACCGACGCATCAAAATTGAGTGAGGCATTTTGTAGCATGCGCGATTCCGGCCCCATCCGGTACGCATCGGCTTGCGCCGCCATGGAAGCGCACAGACTCGCCTGGGTTGCCACAACGCCCTTGGGCAACCCGGTGGAACCGGAAGTATAAATCAGGTAGGCCGCCTGTTGAGGATGCAGCACCGCCGCTGCAAACCCTTTATCCGATCCCCTCCCACCATCTGGCGCCGCAAGTGAAGACCAATCGAGCCATTCCATCATTCGACCTTCCACCGGCAGGGAACGCCCCTCCGTCACGATGTATTGCAGGTCGATATCGCGCACAATGAACGCAAGCCGGTCGGGTGGATAATTCCGGTCGAGCGGCACATAGGCACCCCCCGCTTTCATGATGGCGAGTATGGCGGCTACCACTTCGATGCTGCGATCCATCATCACGCCGACGATTGTCTCGGGACCTACGCCACGTTGTTGCAGGCGTCGGGCGACACGGTCGGTCAACACATCGAGCTCGCCATAGGAGAGGCACCGATCCTTATCCTCAAGTGCCACGCGGTCCGGATGGATGGCTGCGACGAGGGAGAAGCGCTGGGTAAAGTCGCTGGATACGGGCTCCGCCGCCGCAGGGGACGACGGGCTTCCATTGCGAATTTCCTTTTCGGTGCGCAGATCAAATTCCCGCAAGGGCCGGTTCGGTGCCGCAACAATTTTTTCCAGCAAGCGGACATATTGCGCCGCCAGTTGTTCGATCGTTTCAGGTTCGAATAAGGCACGATCATAGACCAGCCCGCCGGAAAAACCGTTGTCGTGCGCGAAGAGGTGAAGTTCAATATCAACGCGGGCCAGCGGGACTTCCGGAGCCACCCAGTCTGCCAGGAAATGCGTCCGTTCGTAATGCACCTGCTGGGGTTGCTGCAAGACACAGACCACCTGAAAAAGCGGATTGAACAGTTCCCGGTTCGGATGCAGTTCTTCCACCAACCGCTCGAATGGCATTTCCTGATGCGCAAAGGCATCGCGCGCCGTGGTGCGGACGCGAGCCAGAAGTTCCGTGAAGGACACCGCCCCCCGCAGATCAGCCCGCAACACGAGACTGTTCACAAAGAAGCCGACCAGATTCTGCAATTCCTTCTGGTTACGATTGGCCACCGCCGTGCCGACTGAAAAATCATCCTGCCCACTCCAACGTCCGAGCAGAAATTGGAACGCGGCCAAGAATCCCATATAAGTGGTCGCCTCGGACTGACGAGTCAGCATTTCAAGCTTTGTCAGCACTTCCGCCGGAATTTCGAAGTAGAGACGACCGGCGCGACCACTCGGAGCTGCCTGACGCGGGTGATCCCCCGGCAACTCGAGCGCGGGAAGATCCCGCAACTGTTGCCGCCAGTATTCGAGCGCCGAGAGCCAGCGCGATTCTTGTGCAGGTTGACGTTCCCATGCGGCAAAGTCCGCGTATTGCACGGGCAACGGAGGACGCGTAACGAGTTTGAATCCCAGCTTCAGATCGAGATTGTCAAAGAGTTCGTTGATGAAAATTGGAGCCGACCAGCCGTCGAAGATGATGTGGTGCAGGCAGCAAACGAAACGATATTCCCCTTCACCAAGATGCAGGCACTGCATGCGGAACAGCGGCCCCTTCTCCAGATCGAAGGGGACCTGAATAAACGCGGAAGCATGATGATTCGCCCACTCTCCCGCATCGGTGAAACCGTTCTTGGAGAAGGTCAGTTTCTCAATGCGAGCGCGCATGGAAGGCGCAATTTCCTGGATCGCGCCGCCGCGCCCATCGGGACGAAAACGTGTGCGAAGGATACTGTGCCGATCGATCAGCTCCTGCACCGCCGCTGTCAGCGCCTCGTCCGAAATCGCCCCGCGCAGACGGAACTGAATCGGCACGTTGTACGAAACGTCGAGCGGGAAGAGTTGATGCAGGAACCACAACCGTTGTTGCGCGAAGGACAGCGGTGCGGTGGTCCGGCCCGGCTCGCAGGGAATATCGTCCGCCGTCTCCGCATTCGTTTCCAATGCGGCGGAAAATTCCGCCAGCGTTGGATACCGGAAAAAGTTCTTCAATGCCGACGCTACATCCAGCGGAATGTCTTCCTGCAAGCGGGCCAGTACGCGGGTGGCGAGCAACGAGTGACCGCCCAACGCGAAGAAGCTGTCCTCGCGGCCCACACGTGCAACACCCAACGCCTCGCTCCAGATCGCCGCGACACGCTGTTCCATCGGAGTCGACGGCGCGGAGAATGATTTCGCCGCCATGCGTGTCGCCGCCATGCGGATGAGTCGTGCTCGATCCACCTTGCCATTTGGGGTGCTGGGCAGCGTCTCGATCAGATAAAGTGCGTTAGGCACCAAATGGGTTGGCAAGAGCGCGCGCAGATGTCGCAGGTATTCGTCCGGCAGTTGATCCTTGCCAGTGAGATCTCCCACCGCAATGAAGCCCACCAGGCTTTCCGAATGAGCGCCGGTGGCCACTATCACGGCGGCATCCTGCACTTCCGGCAGATCGAGCAATATCGCTTCAATTTCGCCAAGCTCGATGCGGAATCCGCGCAGTTTCACCTGAGTGTCAATGCGACCGAGAAATTCAATTTGCCCGTCCGTGAGCCAACGTCCCTGATCGCCCGTGCGGTAGAGACGTGCACCGGGTTGGGTGGAAAACGGATCGGGAATAAAACGTTCGGCGGTCAACTCGGGCCGCTGATGATACCCGCGAGCCACTCCAGCGCCACCAATGTAAATCTCGCCACGCACACCAGATGGAACCGGTTGCAACGTCGCATCGAGAATGTACACCTGCGTATTAGGCAGTGGGAAACCAATCGGAGGCGTGGCACTTTTCCACGCATCCGTGAGGGTCGCACAGACGGACACCTCGGTGGGGCCATATGCATTAATCATCCGCGCGTGCTCGCGCCAGCGCAGCGCCAGAGCTTGCGGGAGACTTTCTCCGCCCGTGATCACCAATTTCAACTCCGGCCATTTCCGGCACGGCACAAAGGCGAGCGCCGAGGGAGTGATTTGTAAATGCGTGACGCGCTGTTGGCTGAGGAAACGCCAGAGCGGTTCACCGGGCGCAGTCTCGTCCTTCCGACCAATCACCAACGTCGCTCCTGAAGCGAGGGAACCCGCGATCTCCACCAGGGAAGGGTCAAAGCTGAGCGAGCAAAAATGGTAGAAACGCATGCCGGGCTTGAGCCCGAAATCCCGCACCATCGCCAGAACCGTGTTGACAATGCCAGCATGCGGGACGACGACGCCCTTCGGTTGCCCTGTCGTGCCAGAGGTATAGATCATGTACGCTGCATTTTCTCCCTGGCAACGCAGCGGCAGAGGCATGCCGGTTTCATCCGCACACTGTGCGCGTGCTTCGCTCAGCGCAAGACAGGTCACCTGTGACGGAAGAGTCAATTTCGGCGAGCTATTTTCTCCGGTCAGAATCAAATCGAGTCCGGCATCCGCGATCAGGAATTCCAATCGCGCGACCGGATAATCTGGATCGAGCGGCACATAGACACCACCCGCTTTTTGAATGGACAGAAACGCCAGCACCGATTCGATCGAACGTCCCATGAGCACACCCACGCGGCGTTCGGATTTGATCCCGTGTGTCTCGACGAGATAACGCGCCAGCTTGTTGGCTTCGATGTGCAAATCCTGATAATTCATTGCGACACCATCGCACTCCACTGCGCTCTGGAGCGGGTGCTCCAACACGGCATATTCCAGCAGTGCCGTCAGCGTCTGCCCCGCACCCGCGCGCTCGCGCACCTTCACCCCACGCGACCAGTCCAGCGCCCGCTGCCGTTCAGCGGCATCCATCATGGCCAGTTGTTTAATAGGCCGGTCGGGAGTCTCTGCAATGGACTCCATCAAAGAGAGCCAGTAACGGGTGAGGCGCTCGATCGTAGCCGGAGCAAACAAGGCTGTGTTGTAGACGAATATTATTTCCGCTGCATCGTCCTTCTCACAAACGTGACATTCCAGATCGACACGGGTGGAGTCAACGGGAACGTCAAATTCCTGAACCGTCAACCCCGGCCACAACGCCTCCTGTCCGCCGGCATTCTGCAGGGCGAATACGACCTGAATGAGCGGATTGCGGCTGAGATCGCGTTCGAGACCGAGTTGGTTGACCAGCTTTTCAAACGGCAATTCCTGATGCGCAAATGCGGCATTGGCCGTGTCGCGCGTGGCCGCGAGCAAGCGCCGGTACGACTCGTCCGGCGTCGGACGCGAACGCAGGACCAGCACATTGGCAAAAGCACCAATCACCCCTTCCACCTCAGGCCTCAGACGGTTGGCATGCGGCGAGCCGACCAGGATATCCTCCTGCCCACTGTAGCGATGCAACAGAATGTTGAACGCCGCGAGCAAGGCCATATAGAGACTGGCATTTTCCTCGCGCGCAAGCTGCTTCAAACGCACCAGCAACGCGGGCTCGATACGACCGCGGTACATGGCGCCCTGAAATGTCTGCACCGCGGGACGGGCATAGTCCCACGGCAATTCTGTTGGCGTGGTGTCCGCCAGCTGCTTCAGCCAGTAGTCGTTGAGCTGTTGCAATCGCTCGCTGGAAAGGCGTTCGCGCTGCCAGGCAGCGAAATCGCTGTATTGCACCGGCAGAGATGGCAGCTCTGGCGTGCGGCCTGCGGAAAAATCGGCATAGAGCGCAGCGAGTTCGCGCTGATAAATCCCGAAAGACCAGCCATCCGCAATGATATGATGAAATTCCGCCAACAAGAGATGATCATCCAGGGCCAACGGATAGAGAACCGCACGATGCAGCGGCGCGGTGCGCAGATCAAACGGTCGCTGGAGCACCGTGCGCACATGGGCCGTTGCTTCGGCAAGACGCGCTTCAACCGTTTCCCCGCTCAACGCAACCTGCTCAAGCGGGAGGTGCAAATCGACAACCTTCTGCTGCAGTTCGGTACCACTCGCCTGAAAACAGGTGCGCAACGAGGCGTGTCGCTGCGCAAGCGTATCGACCGAGCGCGCAAGGGCGTCGATATCAAGAGATCCCTGTAAACGCAGGGCAAACGGCGTGTTGTATGCCGTATTGCCGGGGTCGAGTTGATTGACAAACCAAAGCTGCTCCTGAACAAACGAGAGTGGCGTGTGGGCGCGGTTCGCCTCATGCACGAGCGGCACCTCGTTCGGCGTGGCAGACTCCGGTGCTTGCAGCGTCTCCAACCGCCGAGCCCATTCCGAGAGGACAGGATTAGCCAGAAATTCACGCAACGTCCGGGGAATATCGAGCGAAAGATCCGCTCCAATTCGTCCCGCTACGCGAATGGCCAGCAGGGAGTGGCCGCCCAGCGCAAAAAAATGATCGTGCCGCCCGATATTCTCCACCTGCAACATTTCTGACCAAACCGCCGCGATGCGTTTCTCCATCGCGGTTTCCGGAGGAGTCTTGGCAACCGGCGGCCTGTCCGACACCGGCATCTCCTGTAATTTCTGACGGTCGATCTTGCCATGGCTGGTGATCGGCATGATCTCCAACTCTGTAAAGGCAGCGGGGACCATGTAAAAAGGAAGTCGTGTCTCGAGATACGCGCGCCAGTCCTCCGCATGCGTCGCGCAAAGAAAAGCAACCAGTTCGTTTTCGTCGCGCTGGTTTTTGCGGACAACAACTGCAGCCGCCGTGATGGCCTCGTGCTCAAGCAGGATGGCTTCGATTTCTCCCAGCTCAATGCGATGACCGTGGATCTTTACCTGCTGATCAATACGGCCCAGGAATTCAAGCTGGCCATCTTCCCGCCAGTACCCCAGATCGCCGGAACGATACATCCGCGCCCCGGGCAGTGGACTGAAAGGATCGGGCACGAAATGTGCAGCCGTGACATCGGAACGATTACAGTAACCGCGCGCAACGCCCGCCCCGCCAATGCAAATTTCCCCGCGTTCACCGGGCGGCAGCGGCAGAAGATTTTCATCGAGCACATAAACAGTCACCTCTTCGAGCGGCTTGCCAATCGGCGGCAATTCTCCGGAGGGCGGGGCCTCCGCGGCTGTGGCGATGATGGTCGTTTCCGTGGGACCATAGGCGTTGATAAGACAATGGCGCGCGCTCCAGCGTTCTTTCAAGGCAGGCGAAATGACTTCGCCACCCACGATGACTACTTCCAGCGAAGGCAGATCGCGATAGGGCAGAAGTGACAGCGCGGAAGGCGTGCATACAAAGTGCGTGATCTTTGCCCTCTCCATTAATTGCACAGTGGGCAGTCCCGGCAGCAGCTCACTGCGGGACGGGATGACAAGCCGCCCGCCACTATGCAGTGTGGGATAGAGTTCCGCACCCACCACATCGAATGTCAGCGAAGTCATCTGCAACATACGCGAGTCGGCATGAAGACGCTGCCCCTGCATCATGGAATGAGTCAACGCCGCAAGGCTTCCTTGCGACACCACGACGCCCTTTGGTTTTCCAGTGGAGCCGGAAGTGTAGATGACATAAGCCGCCTGCAAGGAGTGGGGTATGGGCAGCTCCACGCTGGACGGAACCGTCTCCGGGATCGTCGTCAGATCCACCCAGCAAACCGGAAGATCGAGAGGTCGCCGGTCTGCAGGTGTGGTCACAATCACGCGCACGCCCGCATCCTGCACTAGATATTCCAGCCGGTCCTTGGGATAATCCGGGGAGAGTGGCACATAGGCCCCGCCTGCTTTTTGAATGGCAAGCATGGCGACAATTGCCTCCAGCGATCGTTCGACGAGCAAGCCGACCACGACGTCGCGAGTCACCCCCACCGTGCGCAAGTATCGCGCAAGCCGGGTGCTGTACGCATCGAGTTCCTTATAGGTGAGAACAGCGCCATCGCATTCCACCGCAACCCGCGCCGCGTGGTGTTCGCATGCCGTCGCGAAGAGATCGAGCATCGTGGTGACCGTCCTCGACTTGGACGACGGCATCACTGCAGGCATTGCTTTCGGAGACCGGCGCGGCAG
This sequence comes from Verrucomicrobium sp., assembly GCA_017849585.1. Taxonomy (GTDB): domain Bacteria; phylum Verrucomicrobiota; class Verrucomicrobiia; order Methylacidiphilales; family UBA1321; genus UBA1321. The sequence goes on along the minus strand of JAFIGT010000035.1, from coordinate 39,289 downwards.
ATCGGCCAGCTCGCCCAACTTTCCGAGAGGCTGCGAGGGATCGCGGACAATCGCCTCCAGCATCTCTTGAAAATGCGCAGCGAAACGGCGGATCGTGACCGCTTCGAAAAGTGCCGTCTGGTAAGTAAACTGTAGCCGCAACGACTGTCTTGCTTCAGAAACGATGAGACCGATTTCCGACTGGCAGGGCTTTTGCGGTGGAATAATGCCCGAGGCATTCAGCCCGGCAAAATCAACGCGGTCATCCGTCGTTGCACCGGGATAAACGAGCAACAGATCTTCATCCCGAAACTGGCTTTTTTGATACACGAAGGAAATCTGCGCCATGGCGGAGCGTGATCGTTGCTGTTGCGCCGCCCGGCGAACCATTAGCGGAAACGGATAGGCGGCATGCTTGTAAGCGCCAAAAACCGTTGTCCGGATCTGCGTCCAGAATTCCTCGAATGATATCGTCGCAGAAGGTTGTCCGCGCAGGACGATCTGGTTGACGAAATAACCCACGAGTTGATTCCACCGCTTGTCGTTTCGTCCGTGGACGGGCGACGTTATCGCCATGTCTGTCTGGCCCGTGTAGCGATGGATCAGCGACTGGTAGGCAGCCAGCAAGAGCGTGTAAAGACTGGTACGGCGACTGGCAGCGAGTCCACTCAACGCGGCACTGAGTTCCGGCGACAGGGTGACCCCCACGCTATCGCCCCGGTGATCCGTATCCATGGACCGGGGATGATCTGTTGGCAGGTTCAGTTGCAGGGGAGCGTCGGCCAGTTTCTTTTCCCAATAGGCGGCCAACGCGGCAATCTTGGGGCTCGCAAGAAATTCCTCCTGCGCGTGAACGTAGTTTTCGTACTGCTCCTCCACCGGAGGCAGTCGATGGGGTTCACCCCTGCACTCACTTCGATAGAGTTCGCGCAACTCTTCCAAAAACAGCCAGTACGACCAACCATCGATGATAAGATGATGGTAGAGAAAGAGCAGCCGGTGATCGGTCGGTGAAAGACTCCACAACCGCGCGCAAAAGAGGGAGTCCCGCTCCAAATCGAATTGCCGGTTCTGAAGCGCCACCAAATCGGCATCGACAGCCGATTCGCCCCCGACGCGGGCATCGATGGCACGGAAATCGACCTCCGCGCGCGGGGAGACGATCGCTTCCACACCCTTCCCCGTAAGGCGAAAATGGGTGCGCAAACTTTCGTGCCGGTCGACGAGATGCTGCAGCGCGCGGTGCAGCGCTGTCACGTTGACCTCCGACCGCAACCGCATCAACGTACACTCATTGAGAGCAAAGGAATGCGGATTGGCCTGATGCTCAAAATAGAGCGCTTCCTGGCCGATGGATAAACGCATGGTGGAGAAGAAAAGAAGGAGAGACGCGCGCCTCCTCGCCCGGACTTCCCCTCCCACCAGAGTGGAAGAGGAAATCAATGTGAGGGAAACCGGGCGGAGAAATGACTGGCTTTCGGAGGCTTAGCGCTTTTTGGCGCGAGGCGCTTCCGATTCCAATTCCGCATCCAATTTCTTCAGATGCGCCTCGAGACGACCGATGTGGTGTTCGAGCAATTCCTTCTGCGCGGTCAGGACATTCCGGTGAATGATGTGACCGACTTCCGAACCGACTTTGACGCCTTCCTTGAGGTGGGCGGCGAGCTTTTCCGAGGCTTCCTTGCAATACGTCTTGATCTCTTCAGGCGTGGGTGCCTTTTTTTCAGCGGTGGCCATGGTTATTTCTCCTTAGCGAAGGTTACATGCAATTCCCCATTCTTCATCTCGGCACCCTCTGCAGAGAGCCGGGCCACGGCACGGGGGAGTGGTACGTGCCGCTTAAAACTGCCGATACGGATAAAAAGGTCGTCATGCTGTCGGGAAAGATCGATGGCTTCCTTGTTCACGAACGGCATGGGAAGACGCAAGACGTACTTCGCGCCCTTCTTTTCGAATTGGAAGGTGGAACCCTTGACGCGGATTTCCGCAGGGTCCTTTTTGCCAAAGAGCACTTCGCCCACTTCTTCGAGCCGCTTGAGACCGATCACCTGGTCACGGAAAAGCGGCACCTTGGTGACGGGCACGGGATTGAAGTATTCCTCGATTTCACCGAGGTGCTTGGTCTGCGTGACAACCCATTGTTTGAAGTACTCGTCGCCCTGCGGCAACAGTCGATTCACCACAACGCCATCGGTGGTGAGTCCGTACATGCTGAAGTACATGAACGCGCGCTGCGTCTCGCGCACGACCATTTTCTCGGCATTGGTGACGAGACGAACGGTGGTGATCTCGGGATTGACGAGGATGGTTTCCACCCCTTCGATGCGGTGAAAGAGATTCTTGATCGCTTCGAAATAACTGTCCTCTGGCAATGCGCCGTAATCGGCGAGCTTGGCGAGGGGGCGCGCGAGCTTGAGCAAATTGCGATCCATGCCGAAACGTTTGCCCATGTACCACTCAATGGTGGAGGTCATGCTGACAAAACGGATCGACTCGCTCGTGGGCGGGCAATCGACCACCACGACGTCGTACTTGCCCTCCTTCACATACTGGTTGAGATAGAGAAGACAGATGACATCTTCCATGCCGGGCATTACAGCCACTTCCTCGGCCACAACATCTTTGACCCCGGACGAGGTCAGCAACATGGCAAAGTATTTGTAGACGTCACCCCAGTGACGTTCGAGCTCCTCCTGTACATCGATTTCCTGAATGTCGAGATTCGGCGTAACGTTGAAAGGCAAACCCTTGTTCTGGTCGAAAAGATCGCGATCAATATCAAAGGAGTCCGACAAGCTGTGCGCGAGGTCAAAGGACAAAACGATGGTGCGGTGGCCGTACTTGGCACAAGCGAGGGCAGTGGCGGCAGAGGTCGTCGTCTTGCCGACGCCACCTTTACCGGAGTGGAGAATGATTCGGGGCATAATGGAGGGATCTAAAAAAGGATCGAGATTGGAGTGAAAATGAAGAGGACCTTACACCGCAGGTACAGTCGAGGATGACTCACGGGCCATGACCTGACGCAAACTGAGGGGACGCATATCCACCCATACCGTCTTGATATACGCAAGACACTCGTCCTTGGTACCTTCCTTGCCCTCGGCATTCCAACCCAATGGTAGCGGCTGGCCTTCCGCCCAAATGGAGTATTGCTCTTCGTGATTGATTACGACGCGGTAACGCTTGTTGTCGGCACTTTCAGACATGAGTATCGGTCTCCCGTCCAGGGTTGTTCTTACGTGTTAATGTCGAGCCCGTTCCGGACTCCTTCCGCCCCTACAGGGTGAATTATTTAACGGAAATCTTCTCGCGACGTGCCGTCGCCTTTTTCGCGGGCTTGTCGAGATTTTCAAGCTCGAGCTCAACGACTTTGGCAAAGCCTTTGAGCATCTCGGCCTGCGCCAGAAGGAAATGTTTCTGCAAAATGGCCATGCTCTCGCGCTTGGGTTGCAGGCCTTCCCATAGCCCGGAACCGAGTTCAAGAATTGTGTCGCGTAAAGCCCCGTTACCATTGTCACTCATAGTTCTGATCTCCGTTTAAAGCGTTGCCAAATTATTAGTTGGAAGACTACTACTAAGTTGTAAACTTATGTCGTGAGTATTATTCTGAGAGCTTGATAGTCAACACCAAATTTAATACGTCGCTTTTACCATCAAATTTATCCAATCATTAACCTGTTGATTCTGTGAGGCATCGGATTTGTCCTTGACGTTCTTTCCGACGCCTGCCACATCATCAGCCGCCTTGTAGACGCCCGACCTCCGAGCTTTTGCAGATTCCTCTTCATATGGAAACTTATCTTGTAGATCCCAAGCGCCAACGGTGGTTGATCGCCAGCGTAGCCTTCGCGGCGTTCGTCAGCTCCCTGGACGGCAGTATTGTTTCCATCGCGCTGCCTGATCTGGCCCGCGATCTGAATGTCCCGATCACGACAACCTCGCAGGTGATGGTCTCGTACATTTTGTTCATGACCGCCAGTCTGCCGCTGGTTGGAAAACTCGGCTCCATTTTCGGAGCCAAGCGACTTTTCCTCAGCGGTTTCCTGCTTTTTGGCATCGGCTCTCTCATCTGCGGTCTTTCCCGCACACTCGATCTTTTGGTCGCAGCTCGCATTTTGCAATCCGTGGGAGCAGCAGCTCTTCTGGCGACGGGCTATGTGTTGGTGGCTGAACATCTGCCTCCAGATCGCCGGGGCACCGCCATGGGTCTCTTGGGAGCGAGCGCCTCGATAGCTTCCATCGTCGGTCCACCTGTCGGCGGCTTCATGACGCAGGCATGGGGCTGGAGCTCGATTTTTCTGATTAATATTCCACTGTGCGTCATCGCGCTCTTTTTTTGTTGGCACTATCTCCCTCATGATCCGCCCATTAACGAGGCAGAAAAATCGGCTCCGTTCGATTGGCTGGGACTTCTCTTTGTTACGCTTGCCCTGGTGGGCATCAATCATGGGCTCAACCGGGTCGATCTGGATGGATGGGGAAATCCGGAAGGACTCCTGTTCCTCAGTGGCAGCGTTCTCTTCACCTGTCTCTTTATCTGGCAGGAACGACGCGCACGTGCGCCCATTATTCCTGGCGCGGTCTTCGGTGATTTTCGGGTGATTCTGGCCATTACCAGCGCCATTACGGTGATGATGATTCTCGGCTGCCTGACAATCCTCGGCCCTTTCTATCTGCAGCGCGTCCACGACCTGCCTCCAGGCAAAGTGGGGCTCGTGATGACCATGCCGGGTCTGATCATGCTGATGGCGGCACCGATTTCCGGTCTCATTGCCGACCGGATGGGAGCCGAGCGTCTGAGCGCACTGGCGGCTGGACTGCTTAGTATCAGTTGCCTGCTGATGGCAATGCTGAATGCCAGCAGTTCCATCCTCCATATTACCGCGGTCTTTTCGCTGCTGGGCCTGTCGATCGGGTTGTTCTTCCCTCCGAATTCAAGCTATGTGATGGGACTGGCCACGCGTGAATTGCGCAGCATAACGGCGAGCACCTACAACATGTTCAAGAATATTGGAATGCTGCTGGGCATCAGCGTGCTGGGCTCCTTCGCCTATATCATCGCCCGTTCCCATTTCCAGGGACTTCCCGATACACCCGAGGAGAACCGGCTCGCCATGGCCATTGGTTTTTCCGCCGCGATGAGCGGAGCGGTGGTGCTGGCGTTGATCGCCGCCATCGCCTCCGCTTTTACCTGTCTGCGACCTGCCAAAAAGGCGGTCGTTTCTACGCCAGTGCCTTGATCGCGCTGGCGCGATCATCGTAGCGCTCAAACATCGAGCTCAGACCGGAAATGTCGAACACTTCGGCGACAAGTTCCGGCATGGAGCAAATGACCGCCTTCTGTTTTGATTGGCAGAGGGAAATCAAGACACGCAGGCCGGCGCTGCTGATGTATTCCAGCGCCTGAAAATCAAGCACCAGCGGCGTTTTGGCCGCACCGCCCGCCTCGGCCAGTTTTTTCTCAAGCTCTGGGCTCGTACTCGCATCCAGCCGTCCCTTGACCACAACGATGACCACATGGCCACTTTTTTCAATATTAACAGTAATCACAGTACTACTCCTTAATGGGCGCTTCAGACGGGACCACCGGGGTCTCAGCCGCCGCCACTTTCACGACCCGATCCGCTTTGGGTTTGGTCTGTCGGGCAGGACGGCGCACGGCCTTTACTTTGTTTCGCTGCAACGCATTCGTTTTGGCTTTGGCCGAAGTCTTGGCTTTCACCGGCTTATGCCAGCCATGATTGACCAGCCAGGTTTCCGCTGAGACCAAATTCACCTCCGCACCAATGCCCTCCCACGCGTCCATATCAGCACGCACCTGCTGTTCGTTTTTGCGGTAGAAGGCGCGCGGCAAGCGGGGATCCAGACGATAGAAACCACTCTCCAGCAAACGCCCGCATTGATAGCTGATTGCCTTTAAATTCGACTCGGCCACGGCATTGAGCATGGCCATCGCGTGACCGCTATCCAGAAACCAGTCCATGTAGCCGAGATTGTCCGTCGACTTGTTCAAGTAGATCGGATTCTGCCCCATGCCGACGGAGAAAATTTCGATCTGCTCCACGGGCAGACCCGTGTAGTCTTTCGCCAAGGCCAAAGCGCACAGGCTGGGATTATTCGCGTAGAGTCCTCCGTCCACGTAGCCCTGATAAGCGGGTGAAACAATCGGCGCGGAACCGGAGCGCATGACCACATCGCGCAACAGCTCAGTGGAACCGGAACCCTCGAGCGGTAGGTTATGAAACAGTCGCGGCGTCCAGTTGCGGAAAGCCGGATCTTTGGCGCCGTTGTCCAATTGAAAGGCGGGAATGACCAATTTGCGCGAGAGCTTCTCAAGGGTAATATCCCCCAGATGAATCTCCAGCTGCTCGAGCATGGCGGCATTCGACGTCAACGGAAACTTCCCGGTGAGAGACAGGATATTTTGCAGCGGATTAATCTTCGCGAACTTCGCTTCACTCCAAAAATCGTGAGCGCGCTTGAGCCCGACTTTCCACGAGGGACTCGTCAAAGCTATGGCAGCCGTCATCGCTCCTGCCGAGGTGCCGGCAAAGAGATCAACCTGATCCAAGAAACCCGGCAGCCGTTCCTGTAACCGCATCAACATACGCGCCATCAGGACGCCTCGCTGTCCGCCGTCGAGAGAAAGAATGCGAAAACGCTTAGTATCAGAGCTCATGTGGTTATCAGCGGGATTAATCGCCTCAAACTGTCTTGTATCACGCACTATCCTGTATGAAAACGAAAATCGCCACGTTCTCATTAATCCTTTCGGGCACCAAAAAAGGCGGTACCGAAAGTACCGCCTTGCCGAGTCGCTCGTCGTCTTTTTGAAAGAAGTCCAATCAGAAACCAACCCGCAGGGTGCGACGACGCACGGAAATCATCAATACGCCGAACGCCATGATCATCAGTGCATACGTCTCTGGCTCGGGGACAGCAGTAACGATGCTAAAATTGTCGATCTGGCCCGTGGCGCGGGCACGGATAGCAAATTCGTCAAAGGTAGTGTTGGAGACAGTGGTGTCTATTGTTGTGAGAGTCAGCACATCATCCAAGTAAAGCTGCAGTTGCATGCCCGTGGCCACCACTGTGAGCACGAGCTTATAATTCTCGGTATAGGGCAGGGCAAATTCCGAGACCGGCAACAAAGCGGGATTAGCTGTGCTGTTGATGCTAGCCAAGGTCGTTTCCCCGGAGGCAAACCAACCCGCGCTTTCAAACAGCATGGCCGTTGAAGTGATAGTGCCGGACGTGGTGTAGCTCGTGTTGACTCCGTATCCGCCCGAGACTAACGACAAAGCGGTGGTACTGTCCCCACTGATCTGTCCACCGGAACTTTTGAAGAAACCAAACTGCGGCGACCGATCCCAGCCACCACTCGTCGAAGTATAGTAGCGAAAATCAAACTGCACCGTCAGGGAAGAACCCACTGTGGCAAGAGTCGTCGCCGCAAAGGGAGACACAGCCCAGTTATAAGTTCCATTCGCTGTCCCACCCGTCACACTGGAACTGCTGTAGTTGTAATTCGTCTGCAGCCAGTTGCCGGAGAAATTCCCCACCGGAGCCGAACCGGTATACGTGTTCGTGACGGTGGCAATCGGTCCTGTGGCCGTGAGATACCACCAGGTCGAGGCGGTTGAGCCGGTGGAATACTTTCCATTAGCATCGCGTGCCCCCCCGTTGATCAAGCTTTCAAAATTGTCGCTTACCAACGTCGTCTGAGCCCTCATCGTACACGGGAACAGGATCAGGATCGCCGTTACCATTAAGGAGAGTACTTTTTTCATAGTTTTTACCGGAAAGATTTCCTCCCATTCAATGTATCCTTGTGGTTTATTGGTAACAATTGCAGCCAGTTGCACTTTTCCTCTATAAATTTACATAATCTGCCGCTTGGCCGGCTCGGGGATTGACGTGCTTAAATCCTCAATTAGTTATATAATTTACTTGTGCCCAATCACTCTCCCTACCTCTCGCCGCCCAGTGAGCCCGTGCAAAATTGGAATGACCTGCGCGCCCAGTTGACTTGGGTGTATGAGGGGCCTCCCCGCCCCGGATTGAACCGGTATTGGGGCACCCCCAGCCCAGCCTGGCTCTTGCGCCGAGGCACGGTTACCCTCACCTTTGCGTCACGCAAAGAGACGTATACGAGCGGCTACTGGATTTTCCCGTGCAAAGAAAATGGGCGGCAACATTTCAGCCCCAACGCGGAAATTCTCTCTGTGCGTTTTGTCGCCGAGTGGCCAACCGGCGAACCGCTCTTCGATCGGACGCGCACCCACGCCATCCCCGTGGCCAAGGTTCCCAAGTTGACGCGCATCGCGGAACGCATGGCGCGGATGGTAGGCCGGGAATTTCCCGGAGTGCAAAACGAACTCCCCACGCGCTCGGGATCCTTGCGCAATCATTTCGAAATCCAGCGCCTGCTCTGTGGCTGGATTCTCTGTTACGCCGATGCGATGGAAGAGCAGGGACTGATTCCCCACACCATTGGACAACTTGATCCGCGCGTGCGTCAAGCCGTCCACATCCTGGAAACCCGTCCGCTGAATCAACCGTTGCGTGAGCGCGAATTGGCCAAAAAAGTCGGCCTCTGCGTCAGCCATCTCAACAAACTGTTCTTTTCCACCCTCGGCAAAACACCGAATGAATATTGGGAACGCAAGAAGGAGCACAGTGCGCGCGTCGCTTTGCTGGAATCCCGGCGCAGCTCCAAATCAATCGCCTACGATCTCGGCTTTAAGAGCCTGTCGCACTTTTCGCTGTGGGTGAAAAAAAAGTTCGGACAACCCCCACGCGCCCTGCGCAATCCGCCGGCATCAGCACCGGCGAAAAGCGCCCGCACAAAAAAGAAGAGGCGCTAACTCCGCCGACGGCGGGCGTACATCACACTCACCAAGCCACCAGCCAGCGCCAAGGCCAGCGACCCGGGTTCAGGAACAATTTGCAACGTATCGAGTCGCATGGAATTGCCCGCACCAGCCAGATCAACGAGATAAAAGCCAATGCCGGTAATGGTCGTGGAACTCAAATCAGCCGTCAGTGTATTTCCCACCGCCATGCTGTTACCGCCCACCAAGGTGAACTCTTTCCAGGCGCTCATGCTGGTGGAAAAAGTGAGTGTCGCAGTCACAGCACTCTCGCTTGCACTCTGGAACGTCGACGTCGTGAGGGAGCTGGAAGTTTTGGTAGCGGTCGATACATACCAAGAACCACTGCCCACCGAACCGTTGCCCCCAATTTGGATGAGAATCTGGGCGGTGGCGGTGTTGGCATTATTTCCCATCGTCCAGGTAATGGAATCGCCATTGGCGAGGGTTACCGCACTGAATGTCGTGTCCACCAAGGCAAAGGTCTGATTCGCCGTCGCGCCGTTATTGGCAAAAATAAAACCGTTCGGCGTACCGGGATTACCAGCAGCCGAAGCCACTGCCACGTAGTCGGTACCAGCCACTCCCGCAATGCTGGTCAAGTCGGTGGCGGACGATCCTACAAAGGCCGACCAACCCAAGTACCCGGCCGCTTTATTCGACGCCGTGGTATTGTCAAAGGTTTCTGAATAGAGAGCGCCCTGCACCGAAAAAGCACCGAAGGCCAGAACGAAAAAGGCCAGACATGGCAGAAGAGCAATGGAACAAGCTCGGATCGTTTTCATGCGATCATTGTTTCACTGGCAACAATTTCCCGAAATCGAAAACTTGCCAAAAGAGCGAAAACACTGGATCATAGATCCGGAATTTTATGCCCGCTGGAAATCCACTTCAATCGGTCCAACGCGTGGCCCGAATCCTCTACGCGGTCGCCGGCGTGGAAGACGGCCGTACTCTCAACCAAATCGCCGAGGCGGTGGGCGCCAAGCCCAATACGGTTTACAAATTCATCCGCACGCTCGAAGCGGAGCACTTTCTCATCCGTCGTAAACATCCGATTCGCTTTTCGCTCGGCCATGCGCTCACCGAGCTTAAGACCCTCGACGATGGCCGTCATTTACTCTCTGTGGCAGGCAAGGTGATGGTGCGCACCCAAGCACAAATGCCGGACGGCAACTTCAATCTATTGGAGTACGAACACCCCCATACCTATCAGCGACTCTGCGTGCAGTCGCGCCGTCCCGGCGTGCTGATCCGTCGCCGGGAGTATCACGTGGAGCCGTACATCAAGGCCAGTTCGCTGCTCTTTCTGGCCTATGCGCATCCAGACGAAGTGCAGGGGTATTTCCGCGCGCATAATTTCGATCTTCTGGGAAAGCCGCTCTGGCATTCACGCGAACGATTGGAGGAGTTTCTCACCAAGGTACGTCACCTTGGTTTTTCACAGCCGGATTTTCCAGATGATAGCTGGGATGGTTACTGGTTTCGTGTGGCGGTCCCGATTTTCGCTCCCGGCGGTGATGTACTGGCCGCAATCGGTGGATTTCTTCCAGCGAATGAACCAGTCCGCTCCCGAAAACTCATGACCCGCCTGTGTCGCGAGGCAGCGGTGGAAATTACCAAAAAATTATAAGTAGCGACTGGAAGCCAGAGACATTCGTCCCCCACTGACAAATCTCCCGCGCTTTAACTTAAAATTTCGCGGAGCTTCTCGCCGCGTTTGCGCCAGGTATGCAGAATGGCCCAATCACGCGCTTCTTCGCCTTTCGGGAAGGGCTGTTTCAGCGCCTCCTCCCACGCGGACGCGTCCGGTCGCGCCACGCGTCGGCACCAGTCACCCACATCTAGAGAACGCAACGACGGCAGATCGGTCGTTGCCACCGGTAGGCCGCACCGCGCGTAATCAAAAATTTTCATCGGCAACGAGTACCGGCCCGAGCCGGTTTCCGGCAGCGTCGGGCACAGTCCCGCCCGCGCGCCGCGCATCAGCTCGAGCAACTTTCCCGGCGTCACGCGTGGCAGCCACTTGATGTTCTCCCGGGCAGCCTGGGAAAGTTGCGCTTGGAGTCGCACCCATTCCTCGCTCGTACCGCCAATGATATTGACCAGCACCTCCACGCGCACGGCGGCTTCCAGCGCGAGGGGAAGTCCCTTCCACGCGGCGATCGATCCGGCATAAACGAAGGGGCCGCGCGGATCGGCCAGCGATTCGATGATGGGTGGCGCGCAGCCATGCGGCACGATGAAGAACGGCTGCGGCGCGGTGGGGAAATAGCGCTGATTGAGCGCATCGGCCAGCGCCTGACTCGTCGCGATCAACTTCACCGCATGGCGCAACGTGGCGTGTTCGCGTTGATGAATCTCGTTCGCGGCGCGGCTGCCCGGCTCGGGCGTCTCGGCGAAGATCTCATGTGCTTCCCACACATAGGGAATCGCGGCACGTTGCAGGATGGGCGCGGCCTTGAGATGAATAATGAAACCGATATCGAACGGCTGCTGCGTGCGCAACCAGAGCGAGAATTGCCAGCCGAAGATTGCCGCACTGCGGATCGGACCGATTTTGCGCGAGAGATTGACGACGGAAAATCCCGCTGGTGCTTCGTCACGTTTCAGGGCGCTCAGGGCGCGTTGCTGATCGAACCGTCCCGCTGTGACCAATGTAACGCTGATGCCAGCATCGGCCATCGAGAGACACGTTTCCAGAGTGTGCACTTCGCGGGCGCGGCGGCCCGTCCACTCTTCCGGGTAGAGATACAGCAGACGAGGCATGATCAAACTTATTTAGGCGATTGAACTAATGCAATGATCTTTTGCGCGACCACTTCCGGGCTGAACAATTCCCGCATCCGTGCATGACGCGCCGCGCGATCCACCCACGCCGTTTCTGTGCGCCGCGCCGCGATGGCCACGAGACTGTCCGCCAGCGCGGTGACATCTTCGGCCGGATAGGACATGAAATCGGTTGCCTGCAAATAGCCGCTCAATCCGATGCGGTTGGAAAGCAGGAGCGGCAGCCCCACGCTCGCCGCTTCGAGCGCCGCGATGGAAAACGCCTCCATGCCAATGGACGGGGCCACGTAAACATCCGAGGTGCGCAGCAGCGTGCGCAATGCCGACCGGTCGAGCCGTCCGCACAGCGTGATCTTGCCCGCCAGCTTATGTCGCGTGATGTATTCCTGCAGCGCATTGCGCTCGGGACCATCGCCCGCGATCGTGCATTGAAACGGCACGCTGCGCTTATGCAGCGCATCGAGTGCCGCGAGCAGCAGATGAAATCCCTTCCAACCGACGAGTCGACCGCTGGCGGCAATTTGTAGTGTCGCGGTCGTCGGGCGAGGCGCGATCTCGCCGGGGCAGAAGAAATCGACATCGGTCGGATTCGGAATGAGCTCCGGCCGCGAACCGACATGTTTTTCCGCGAGGTCCGCCACGGGCGGGCTCACCGCAAACGCGCGATCCACGGCGCGATAAAAACAGCGGTCTCCAGCGAAGAAATCGGTTCCGTGCCAGCCCATGATCACCTTCAGCGCGGGCTGCTTTTTTTTCCAGCACCACGCCACCGGCCAATCGAACGGTTTCGCCAGCAATGCCACATCGAAGTGATCCGCCTGCCACTCCCGGCGCGAGACCCAGCCGAAGTGGAGCCGCTGCACGAGGCGTTGGAAGCGGGTGCCGATGTCGGGAATCGATTTCGTTTCCCAGTACGGAAAGAGCCGCAGGGCCAGCGTGGTTTCGCGATGGGTGCAGCCTGCTTTCGGTTGGCCGCCGTAAAGAATCACTTCATGACCGAGCCGTTGCATCGCCTCGCCCACCGTGAAGGCGAACGTCTCGATGCCGCCGACTTCCGGCGTGCCCGGTTGGTCGAAGGTGGCGTTCGGGAGGAAGATGCCGATTCTCATGCAGCGCGGTGCAGCTACTTGACGGTTTTTTTAACGGGAGCGACGACTTCAGTTTCAACCGGCGCGGGCGCGGGTTCGACGACCGGTGTCCGTGCCGCGGCGATCAATTTCAGGATCTGGCTCGCTTCTTCGATAACCGGCTCTGGAAAGATCTCGCCGGGGCGCATATTGAACCGCTGCGTCTGCAACGCACGATGGAATCGCGGATCCGCCTGGTGAGGGCCGCATGCCTCGGTGGAGGAACCGCGATCGACGGGCGCGAAAAGCGTCACCGTCGGGCAACCCACGCTGACCGCGAGATGGTACGGACCGGTGTCGCCCGAGAGAAACAGCGAGGCGCGATGCTGATGCGCCGCGAGTTGTTCCAGCGTGAGCTTGCCCGCGAGATTTTCCGTCGGCACGCCGGGGACCAGTCGCTTGCGCAGCTTCTCCGCGTCGTCATGTTCGGAGGCCGTGCCGGTGATTTCCACGCGGCAGCCGAAATCGCGGTTCAGGCGGTAAAGCGTGGCGGTCCAGCTCTCCAGCGGCCACCGCTTTTGCGGACGCGACGCGCCGGGGTGGATCAAGACCACATTCTCGCGCTCGGCCAGCGGGCACGTTTCCGCCGGCACGCCGGGCGGATAGGTCTTGAGCAGGCGATGGATCGTCGGCAATCCGAGGGAGGCCGCCATGGCGAGATTGTTCTCGATCGCGTGGTGCGAGGCGTAGTCTTTTGCCGTGGGGCGGCGCATCTCGTCTTGGTTCGCGAACCATTCGGCCCACTCGCTCCAGCGCGAGCGATAGCGCAGGAAACCGCGGATACCGCAATGCCACAGCATCGGGATCAGGTCGGGCTCGGTGCAATTCGCGATCAGTGCGATGCGCGGCGGACGGCCCGTCTTGTTGAGCTTGTGCTTGAGCTGGCAGAAACCGCGATACTTGCCGCCGACGGTGTACAGGCCGCCAAGACGCGGATCGTTTTCGTAAAGCTTGGCGTATGGCGTGCGCACGAGGAAACCGACCCGTTCCGGTCCGAGCGCCTCCGCGAGCGTCTGCAGCAGCGGCGTGCAGAGCAGTGTATCGCCAAGCGCGGTCGTAGCCACGACGAGCACGGAATCGCCCGCAGCGAGGGCCGCGCGGCAATGCGAGAGCGTCCACGGCCGCAGGACGTAGCTTTTGTACAATGCACGATGGATGCCGCACCAAGCGGGATCAAGCCCAGGGAAGTTCATAGGTCAGCGATTATCCGTTCCAAATTTCCTCTAAATTCTTCCAAACCATTTCGGGCGTGATGTTGGCCATGTTTGCGTCGGCGGGCGAGCGATAATTTTCGGGCCGCGCCAATTGGACCACGCGATGCCGGTCGCCATACCCGTAGGGGCCGACCCGGTGGGCGGGATTATTGCAATGGATGAGCGCCACGACGCGCGCGCCCACAGCGAAGCTCAGGTGCATGATGCCGGTATCAGTCGAGATCACGGCCCGCGCTGAGGCGAGTAATGCGGCGGATTCGGTCAACGAGAGCTTGCCAACGAGATCGATGACCGGCGCTCCCTCCTCGCTCGTGGGTAACAGGGCTTGAATGGTTTCGCTGCGGTCGGCGTTGTCGCGACCACCGAGGAGCAGAATTTGCGCATTGGGTGGAAGCTTCTTTTTCAACAGCCCCACCAATTCGGCCCAGCGCGGCTCGGGCCAGTCCCGCCATGAGGCACGGCGACCGCCACCAATCTGCAGGACAAGGCGCGGACCAGGCTGAACGCCCAAGGTCGGCAATTTGACTTCGAGCGCGGTTTTCTCCTCCGGCTTGACGGCGTAGACCAGCGTCGGCTCCTTCGTATCCGCACCGAGGTAACGGGCGATGCGCAGCGTTTGTTCGACGCCATGCGTGTCGTCCCAATCGGGTTGGTGCACGTGATGACCGCAGAGACGGCTGAGCTGTGTCATGTTTGGCACGCTGACGGTGACATCCGGGTTCAGGAGAAAACTCTGACAGCGAGGCTCGGGGTCATTCCCGCGCAGATGCAGAATCGCATCCCACGGGGCGGCTGCTTTCAACTCCCGATGCAGCCGGAAAAACGCGAACGGTCCTTTTTCAATAGTGAACACCTGCTGCACGTAGGGATTGTGTTCCAGCAACGAGCGGCGGCGTTTGTGCACCACGGCGGCGAGTCGAATGCCGGGGAACGATTCCGCCAGCGCCTTGAACACGACCGAGTCCGTCAGTGTATCGCCAATGCCCGCGCAGGTGAAGACGAGCACGCTGCTGCCGGGCCCCAATTTGATGTGCGCGGGGATCGGCGGCCGACGCTTCGCCAACCAGCCAAAGAGAGCGCGGTAACTTCCCGCATGCAGTTCGTGGAGAAAACGGATTTTCATGAAGATCAATTCTTTTTCACGCACCCTTCACCGTTTCGAGCACGGTCTGCCAGATCGCCTCCGGCGACGGCTTGGCTTCCTTGCCGTCGAGTCGCACGAACCGGTGATTCTCCGCGCGCGTGCGCCATTTTTCAAATGGGCCTTCCGACCACAAAATGACCGCAGGAGTTCCCATCGCGGCGGCGAGATGACCCACTCCGCCCTCCGGCGTGATCACCAATCCCGATTGCGCTAGCACGGCAGAAAGATGCAGCGGGCTCGGTGTTTCGAGCACAAAGACGGAATTCGATTTCGCCGCGCGGGCCAGATGTTGCGCCTTCGCGCGTTCCCCTTCGGAGGGCAGGCTCGAGATCGCCACCAGGGCGTGCAGTTCCTCCGCCAACCGATGGATCAGTGCGGCGAGTTGTTTTTCCGGCAGGGGAAACTCGCGATTGGAGCTGGCATTGACCACCACCACGAAGCGATGCTGCGGCTGGCGATGGGCGCGGATCGTTTCCAGCGCGAAGGCGGTCGTTTCATCCGGTAACCGCAGGGTGAAGTCGGCGGCCAAATCGGTCACACCGAGCGGCGCGAGCAACCGCAGACAGGTGTCGACTTGATGCTCCTGCGCGGGTGGCAATGGCACCGGATGCGAATAAAGTTTGGAGGGCCGTTGACCCGCCGCGTGATGAAACCCGATCCGCATGGGCGTATCCGTCAGCCGCGCCAACATGCCGAGACGGCGGTCGAACCCGCCTTTCACCGCGATCACCGCGTCGTAGCCGCGCAGATGGAGCACATTCACCGCCAGGCTCAGCCACCCCCGCGTCAGCACATGCACGTGATTCACCGCCGGGCAGGCCCGCGCGATCGGCGCTCCCTCGCGGTCGCACGCCACGGCGATGTGGGTCAAGGGGAAGCGGCGGCGCAAGGCATGCAGCAGCGGTACCGTGCAGATCATGTCGCCCATGCGATTGCGGCGGATGACGAGCAGACGTTGTGGAGTTGGCGGCGTATTTTGGATTTCCATCGGGCTCAAGACCGCTCATAGTAGACACTTTCCATGAAGCGGCAATTTCAGATTGTGCATACCGAAAGTTCCCTCGGCTGGGGGGGGCAGGAACTCCGCGTCTTCGTCGAACTCCGCTGGATGGCCGAGCACGGCCACCGCGTCTGGCTTGTCGCCCCCGAGAACAGCCGCATCTATCAGGAATGCCGACAAGCGGGTATCCCTGTCTACGCCTTTGGCTTTCGCCGCGTCGACTGGACCCTCGGCCTGCTACAGCTTATTTCTTTTTTCCGTAGTGAACACATCCAGATCGTGAACACGCACAGCTCGCGCGATGGCTGGCTCGGCGGCGTGGCCGCCCGGTTGGCCAATGTGCCGTTCATCGTCCGCTCACGTCACATAGAAGTGGAATACCGCAATCCTTTCCTCGCTCGTGTGGCGTTTGAATACCTGCCCCACCACGTCCTGACGACGAGCCAAAAAATCGTCGACCGCCTCGTCAGGGAGCAGGGAATCAATCCCTCGCGCATCGAATGCCTCCCCACCGGAGTTGACATGACCCGTTTTTCCACGCGGGCTCCCGGCCGCATTCAGCGTGAACTCGGCCTACCCGAAAAGACCCCTCTTATCGGCATGATTTCCGTCCTCCGCAGTTGGAAGGGGCACAGCGATTTCATCGACGCCGCCAAGCTCGTGCTCGAACAATCCAGCGCCGCGGGCACGCACTTCATCATCGCGGGGGAAGGTCCCGGCCGTGGCGATATCGAAAAGAAAATCGCTTCCGTGGGACTCACCGACCGGATTCGCCTGCTCGGCTTCCGGGCCGACGTCCCCGAAGTACTTGCCTCACTCACCGCCCTCGTCCTGCCCTCCACCGCCCATGAGGGCGTGCCGCAAATCATTCTTCAAGCCCAAGCAATGGGCCGACCCGTCATCGGCACGAAAGTCGGCGGCATTCCCGAAGTCATCCGCGAAGGCGATACCGGCTGGCTCGTCCCGCCGAAGAATCCCGCCGCTCTGGCCGTCGCCATCGCTCGCGTCCTGCAAAATCCCGAAGCCGCACAAGCCGTCGGCCAGCGCGCGCTCGAACGCATCCGCACCCACCATAGTCTCGACGCCATGGGCGAATACCTCGAGGGTCTCTACGCCACTCATCTGCCGAAGACTTAGCCGTTGCAGAATCAGCCGGGCTATGATGCTGAGAAAGATTAAGGCTAGGTCCGTCGCCGCCAACAATTCTGCGTGTCAATTGTTGTGAAAACTCGTGGGTTGCGAGTTCCAGCACATGGCAAATGAAATTTCTTGAGAAAAGAGGATGACCCCGATGACGTTGGGAACAAAAAGGAGCAAAAATAGCCAATGATTTTGGCGATTTTCAGAGATGCTTAGTATTTACTTTTTGATGAGCTGGACGGCGTAGAAGCCCTTGTCCGGTCCGGCGAAAAGTCCGAGAGGCAGCCACATACCTTCGCGCAGAAAGCAGGTCGTATTTATTCGTTTGGTTAGAAAAGTCGGTTGCTGAATTTTCGTCCCGTTGGTGGCGACGATCTCTTGAAAACCAGCATCGGTGACTGTGGAAAGATCAAACGTGAGTTCGAAATTGCGCGGAGTGGGAGTCTCTTTTAGCGTCGCGCGAATTTCCTGCCCACAAAACTTGGGCTCAGTTTTGGTCACTTTCCCGTCCTTATCGTAATCGGTGGGGATTTGAATTGTGCGGCCATCCTTGATGGACGTTTCCTTGCCGTAAATCACAGTCAGCTCCGGATAGAAAATCCGGGTGACTGCCGGGTCTTGCGCGAGTTTGTTGAAATCGTAAGGCTGGGACTCTTCCGTGAGATTGGGAAAATAGAGGATCCGCAAAACGTAATCCGCATGCGTCGTCAGGGTGGAGAAACTCAGTGTGAGACAACCCAACAAGGTGATCCATTTCATGCCAACTCCCGTGGTAGATGATTCCCGCGTCCCGTTGTGGGGCGTATGGAGAAACGATGACAGCGGGCAGAAGACTGACAAGTCTCAAAATTCCAAAATCACACCCCACCCCTTTGCCCGATCCCTCGACTGCGCTCGGGATGACGGAATCAGAAAATGATTGTCTTGAAAGCGATTTGCGCAGCAAATCAGCGAATGGGTCCAGCGTCATGCTGACAACGTGACATGGCATCCACTACGCTATCGCGGCATCTGGATGTTCTTTTCGGCAACCCATTGGGTCCAGCGTCACGCTGGCTTCAGGTACGGCAGGATATTCTTGTAGAGCGCATCCATCGTGAATGGCTTTTTCAGGCACGTACAACCCGTCGCCACGACGAACGACTTCGTCGTTTCGCGCACCAGATCGCCGCTCATGAAGATGAATTGTTTTGCATACCGCTTGTCGATGCTGCGTGCGTGTTCATAGAGCTGCAGACCGTCCATGCCCGGCATGCGGATATCGCTCACGATCACGTCGAATTGTTCCCGCCGCAGTAGATCCAGCGCCGCGCGACTATCCTGCATCGTTGTCACCGTGATGTTCTGCATTTCCAGATAATCCGAGAGCGCCTCCAGAATCAGCGGTTCGTCATCGATCAATATTGCCCGGCCCGCTGGCGTGGTGGCATCGGTACTCGATGTCGCATGAGCCTGCGCGTTGGCCACCACGAGGGGCGGGTCATTTACCGCCGTCGGCTTGGGCGTCTCCGGGCTCATCGCCAGCGGCAGTTCCAGGCAGAAAATCGTTCCAGCGGGCGAGCTCGATTCGATCGACAGATTGCCCCCGTGCGCCTCCGCAATGGAGCGCGCGATGGAAAGACCCAGCCCCGTGCCTTCACCGACAGGCTTTGTCGTGAAGAACGGATCAAAGATGTATTGCTGCACTTCCGGCGCGATGCCGCCGCCATTGTCCATCACGCGGATCTTGATCTTCTCGCCATCGCGTTTGACGGAAAGCTGCACCATGCCATCCAGACGGCTCGGTGGAATGGCATGCTCCGCGTTGTTTACGAGATTGAGTAGAATCTGCTGGATCTGCGCCGGGATGACGAAGATCGGGTACGAAATCGGATCCGTTTCAGTGAGTAACCGGATGTTGTTCACCTTGAGCTGATACTTCTTGATCGAGCAGATCTGGCTGATGATCTCGTTGATGCCGATGATCTCCTTGTCGCCCGCTTCCTGTCGGCTGAAGGAGAGAAGATTGCGCACCAACTCCGCGCAACGGCGCGATTCCTCGAGGATCGCGCGCACGGAAGACGCATCGCGCTGGCCTCCGCGGTTCAGCGTCAGCAGCGACGCATTGGACAGAATCGATGTCAGCGGATTATTGATCTCGTGCGCAATGCCGGCGATGATCTCTCCCAGCGACGCCAGTTTTTCTGATTGAATCAAATGCCGTTGCAACCGCTCCTGCTCGTTCAACTCGATGCGCAGGGTGATCGCGAACGCGGCGAGTTCCGCGAAGACGGTCAGCGTTGCCAGCGTGTTGTCATCGAACGCATACGGCATCAGCCCGTCGATATTGATGATGCCCCAGATCTTGTCCGTCACGATGACGGGCACCGCGAGTTCGCTGCGCACGTAGTCGAAGAGCGGGTAGTAGTGGCTGTCCTTCGTCACATCGCGGCACAAATAGGGGATGCCCGTTTGCGCCACGCGGCCCGTGATGCCCTGGCCGATCTTCAGCATGCACGCCTGTTTTTCCAGCGTCCAATCCGAGCCGTGCGTCGAGGTGACGGTCAACCGCCCGTTGGCTTCATCCAGTGTGATAAAGGAGCCGTGAACCGCGTTACAAAGTTGGCAGGAACGATCCAGAATGAGTTCGACGATTTCATCCACCCGCTTGCGGTGACGTATGGCTGTGAGGACATCCCGTACAGCCGGTGCGATGGGATTGTAATCCATACGGCTTTAGAGTGTAGCAGGGTACATGCCAGCCCCCCTCCTGAGTAAGTTAGTAGGTAAAATAATAAGAGGGAATCCCGAGTGAACTTTTTTACATATGCTACCAAGTCGGTAGATGTTATTGGTCAATTATTTCCGATGGGATACCTATAAATAGGTAATGATTGCCGAATATTCGCCCCATCCGCTGTCGCACGAACCAAACGGGGCGATTCTAGTCACAACAACCAAAACGCCACAGGTGTTAACCTGTGGCGTTTTGGTAAAGTCTTTCGCACCCGAAACTCGCTTGGCGCGAGTTTCGGGTCATAAGGCTAGATCACGGTGCCGCTGGCGACTTGCGCATTCTTGGGAATACACACGATGCCGTCACGGATGTAGAAGTTCGGACCGTCCATGTTGGTCGGTTTGCCTTCGGGAGTGATCGTTACATTGTCCCCGATGCGCGCGTTCTTATCCACAATCACGCGTTCGAGTTTGCAATTCTTGCCAACCCCGATGCGCGGAATACCTTTGCCCTCGGCAATGAGCAGGTGTTGATCCGTCTCGTAATAATCCGAGCCCATCAGGATACAATCCTTGATCGTCGTGCCTTCATTGATGCGGGCGCGAATCCCGATCAGCGAGTTTTCGATCTTTGACGCGGTGATGATGCACCCGTCTGCAATCACAGCTTTTTCCACCAGACTGTTCTCGATCTTGCTACCTGGCAGGAAGCGGGCGCGGGAATAAATCGGCGCGGCCACATCGTAGAAATTGAATTGCGGCACCGGCTTGCACAGGTCGAGGTTCGCCTCGTAGAAGGCCTTGATCGTACCGATGTCTTCCCAATATCCCTGATAGATGTAGGAGAACACCCGGTGCGACTTGATCAGTCCCGGAATGATGTGCTTGCCGAAGTCGGTCAGATCATTATCCAGCGAGGCAGACAATACCTTGCGGTTGAAAACATAGATACCCATCGACGCGAGGAACAAATCATCGCTCGTGTGCACATTCAGCGTCGAGAGAACCGGGTCCTCCAACTTCAGGCTGTCCAACAACGCATCGTCCGTCGGCTTCTCAACGAATCGCACGATCCGCTTTTCGTCGTCGACATGCATGATGCCGAAGCCCTTCGCGGAATCGCGACGCACCGGAATCGTGGCTACCGTCACATCGGCGTAGCTCGCCACATGCTGCTCCAGCAACTTACGCAGGTTCATGCGGTAGAGTTGATCACCGGAGAGAATCAGTACGTAGTCGTGCTGGTGACTGCGGAAGTGGACCAGATTCTGGCGAACGGCATCGGCAGTGCCTTGATACCAGCCCTCCTTGTTCGTCGTCGTTTGCTGGGCGGCCATGATTTCCACGAAGCCCTGCGAAAAATCGTCGAAGCGATAACTCTGCTGAATGTGCCGGTTCAGCGACGTACTGTTAAACTGGGTCAAAACGAAGATTCGTTTCAAATCCGAGTTGATGCAGTTACTGATCGGGATGTCGACCAGGCGATATTTGGAGGCGAGAGGTACAGCAGGTTTGGCGCGATCCTTGGTGAGGGGGAAGAGGCGAGTACCCGCGCCACCACCCATAATCACCGCAACTACATCGCGCCCCGACACGGTGAGGCGAGCCGAATTGTCCATAGCTTGGCTTGACGCTAAAACACCTGTGGCGCTACAACAAGGAGAATGTGTGGCATCGTTGCTTATTTAGGTGAAAAGGAAGCGCAACCGCTCCTTTTGGAAGGTTTACGCCGTTTGGAATATCGTGGATACGATTCCAGCGGCATGGCGGTCCTCAATGGAACCGGTCTTCACCTGCTCAAAAAGGTCGGTCGCATCCAGGCCCTTTCCGCACTTGCCGAGCAAACCCCGCTCCACGGTAATCTGGGCATCAGCCACACCCGCTGGGCCACCCATGGCGAACCCAGCGACCGCAACGCCCACCCCCATGTCGACGCCACCGGCAAACTCGCCCTCGTCCACAACGGCGTCATCGAAAACTATAACTCGCTCAAAAAGCGCCTCATCAGCGAAGGCCACACCTTCACCTCCGATACCGACACCGAAGTCCTCGCCCACCTCGTTGGCGATCACTTCGTCAAACTCCCCGCTGGCACCACGTCCCGCCTCGAACGCGCCGTCATCGCCGCCCTGCGCGAAGTCCAAGGCACCTACGGCATTGCCGTCGTCCATCAGGACGAGCCCGGCATCCTCGTCGGCGCCCGCCGCGGTAGCCCGCTCGTCCTCGGCATCGGCACGGGGGAACACTTCCTCGCCAGCGACGTCTCCGCCATCGTCGCCTACACGCAAAAGGTCGTTTACCTGAACGACTACGATGTCGTCACCATCGACCGCAATGCCTTCCGCGTCAGCTCCCTCACCAAGCGCAGCGCCGGGTTCGAGATCAGCGATATCGACTTCCAGCAAGCCGACGCCGAAAAGGGCGACTTCCCCCACTACATGCTCAAGGAAATCTTTGAGCAACCCCAAGCCATCCAGAACGCCATCCGTGGCCGCCTGAGCCATGAAGAAGCCACCGCCGTCCTTGGCGGATTGAATTTGAGCCCGCAGGAACTGCGCGACGTCGACCGTATCTTGATCACCGGTTGCGGCACCGCGCTCCACGCTGGCATGGTTGGCGAACACCTCATCGAATCCATCGCCCAGATTCCTGTCGAAGTCGACTTCGCCAGTGAATTCCGCTACCGCAACTGTCCCCTCGACCGCCGCACCCTCGTCTTCGTCGTCAGCCAGTCCGGCGAAACCGCCGACACCCTCGGCGCGCTACGCGAAGCCCGCCGCAAAGGCTTCCGCGTCCTCGGCATTTGTAACAACGTCGGCAGCACCATCGCCCGCGAAAGCGACGGCGGCGTCTACATGCACGCCGGACCCGAGATCGGCGTCGCCGCGACCAAATCCTTCACCTCGCAAGTCACCATCTTCGCCCTCCTCGCCCTCCTCTTTGGCCGCATGCGCCACCTCTCCGCCTCGCAGGGCCGTCAGATCATCGAAGACATCGAGAAGCTCCCCGCCCAGATCGAGAAAATCCTCGGCCAGACCGAGCGCATCAAAACCATCGCCGCCAAATATTGCCAGGCCCACAGCATGCTCTTCTTTGGCCGCCTCCTCCAATACGGCATCGCCCTTGAAGGTGCGCTCAAGCTCAAGGAAATCACCTACATCAACGCCTCCGGCTATCCCGCCGCTGAGTTGAAGCACGGCATCATCGCCCTCATCGACAAAAACACCCCCAGCATCTTCATCTGCCCGCAGGACTCCGTGCACGAAAAGAACATGAGCACCCTGCAGGAAATCAAAGCCCGCAAAGGACCCGTCATCGCCCTCGCCACCGAAGGCGACACCACGGTGGAGTCCATCGCCGACGACGTCATCTGGCTCCCCAAAGCCAGCGACTATACGCTTCCGGTCCTCAGCTCCATCCCGCTCCAGCTCCTCAGCTACTACACCGCCACCGCCCTCAACCGCGACGTCGACAAACCCCGCAACCTCGCCAAGTCCGTCACCGTCGAATAGCCAGCGTGACGGCAGGGCTGAGCCCTGCACCCCGTAACGCCCCGCCCGATCTGGACGCGAGCAGCCGATGCCTTTCTGTAGGGCGGCTCTGTGAACCGCCGCCACGGGACGCAGTCCCGTCCTACAAGCGGAGATAACTCTCGAGAGATTTCCGTCACGCTGCTAGTGCGCAGTGCCGTGGTGTGTGATCCTTTCATCCACAACCTTCACTTCACCCTCGTCATCCCGAGCGCAGTCGAGGGATCGGGCAAGGGGTGGTTTTGTCTTCCTGTAGGGCGTGATTGCATCGCGCCACTGTTCTGCCTAAAAAAAGTAAAAGCAAGGGGGAGAAGGAATGGTAATGATCATGCAGGGGGCTTTCATTCGGAGAATTCTGGCAGTCATAGTGGGTGGTTTACTTTTGGCTACACTGGTGTGGTTGGGAGGGCACTGTGACCAACTGGTGCTTTTTGTTTTGGCCCTGATCACCGGCAGGGAATCTTTGGGACTTTTTGAGCCGCGCTACATCGAGGGAGTTTATCGCGGCTTTTTTTTGTTTGGTGGTTTTATGGTCATCTCCATTCCCTATCTTTTTTGGATTGGGTGGATCAGTCGTTGGGCGTCCAATTCCACACGTTTGTTTTTTACCATCGTCACTCCGCTCCTCTACTTCTTTCCCTTTTGCTTTCTCACCATCGGCTTTGCCCGGCTCGTGCAATACATGGCGGCCATGGGCTCGACACCCAAACGTCTGTTGGGTCTGCTGGAGGGATTTTCGGGTTATGCCATCCTGATTCTTCTTGTCGGTTGGCTTATGCGCCTGTTGTGGCGGAACAAAAATTGAAGCCGCCTCTCAGAAAAACGGCAACGCCGTTTCCTCCGATAGTTCAGGGCTGGGCGCAGCCCTACCCTGAGAACCGACATCCACACCACATCTCTCCTCAACCCCAACGTGGGTTGCCTCGGGCATCCTCCTCGAGAAGAAAAGGGAAAAGGGAGGAAAAGGGGACAGCCCCCTTTATCTATAAAATATGCCTGTCCCCTATTTCCCTAATTTTCTCTCTCCTATTATAAAAAATAACCCTATTCCAACAGAAATAAGCATTCCTAAGAGAATTAATAAAATTTTTGAGATTATTTGCATTTTAAGAGAAAAGGGACAGTCCCCTTTATTCTTCACCCTCTAATAAAAGATGCCTGTCCCCTATTTATTCTATTTCTATTTCTAATAAAAGATGCCTGTCCCCTATTTCTATTTCGGCCTCTATTTCGCTGTCTGCCTTACCTCAGGATTCTCGATAACTCGCGTTAAAACCACCACCTGATCAAAGCCTAATTTTCTCTCAATAAATCCAGGATCATTAATGAAGATAGGATTTAATATCTCCATATTTTTGACTATTTTATAGCTACCACCCTCATCCGTATAATTATATACTCGAAAAGATATTTCAAATTTTAAGTTATTATAACAGAGAGTTGGATAAGCAATCTTTCCGATAAATGATCCACCAGATTCATTTAGCACATAGGCTCCACCATCTTTTGATGAATTCTCTGAATTTAAGAAAACATTTTGCGTGACCGTTTTCCTTACATATTTTTTAATTGCCAGATCATCTTTCAAATAGTCGAGACCCACTGCAACTCCATCAATATTCTCTGTATTTATATTTTTCTGCTTAACTTGCAGCGAGCGAAATTTATAACGTTCCTTAGACTCGTTAATAATCATTAACAAGGCATAGGAAATCTGATCTTGTTTTTTATAATCGATTATTAGCACTGTAATATCTCCGCTCGCATCTGAGTAAAGGCTCAGCGACGAACAGCAAAAAACAAGCACCGCTATCACTAGAGATGCAAAAGAACCTCTATATACTGACATGGCGAATATTATAAATACCCTTTATTATATGCATCTTGCGGAGAAAAGCGGAAAAGGGAGCGGAAAAGGGGACAGTCCCCTTTTAGCTCTCCCTTTTAGCTCTTTTCGTCTGAGGGGACTGATCCCTTTCCCCCGTTCCCTATACGATTACGGCCAAAAGTTATTTCAAATCCGATGACATTGGGCTGTATCAGGGAATAGCAACATCCCCTGAACCATAACGAGCGCCTCATGGATCCAGCGTCACGCTGGTTGATTCGGCGTGGCGGGCGGCAGGACAACCGGTTGCGCGGGAACTGGAGCGGAAGGTTTCGCGGCTTCCGCGCCGACTTTGCCGAGCACAGGCGGGAGTTCGATCCCGGCAGCCTTCGCCAGATCGGTCACGGGCGGGAGACCGGTGATGAGATCCTTCAGCAAACCGGAGACACCACCGCTCGCGCCGCCCTCGCCGCCACCCCAGACGACGACCTTGTCGATCTTCAGGTTGGAGATGCCCTTCATCTGCGATTCGACGAGGCTCGGGAGTTGATCGGCGAGCAGGACGACGACCGCTTCGTTGGCGTTGCCCCCCGCCGCACTGACCAGTTCGCGGAAACCGTTCGCGCGGCCTTCGAGCACCGCCTTGATGCCGAGACCCTCGGCCTGCTTGATCGTGAAGATCTTCGTACCTTCCGCTTCCGCCGCGATGGTGACGCGTTTCGCATCCGCCTCGGCGTTGACGATGGCCGCTTCCTTGGCAATTTCCGCCGGAACGACCTGCACGGCGTATTGTTCCTTGCGCGTCATCTCGGCACGGGCCTGTTGCGCGACGGCTTCGGCTTCGAAGGTCTGGCGTTCGACATCGGCCTTGGCGATGTTTTCCGCCGCCTGTGCCTGGCGCGCCGCTTCGGCCTGCTTCACGCGCAGATCGGCGTTCGATTGGGCGATGGCTTTTTGCGCTTCATTGCGGCCCTGCGTGGCGAGGGCTTGCGCGTTGGAAACGCTGACGGTCATTTCCTTGTCCGCTTCGGCTTTACCGATTTCGGAATCGCGCTCGGCCTCGGCCACTTTGATCTTCGCATCGGCGATGGCCTTGGCGGACGCTTCCTTGCCGAGCGCCTCGATGTAGCCAGATTCGTCCATCACGTCCTGAATGTTGACGTTGATGAGGCGCAGGCCGACCTTCTCCAATTCGGTGCTGACGTTGGTGGTGATCGCTTCGATCAGCTTGTCGCGGTCGGCGTTGATTTCCTCAATCCGCATCGTGGCGACGACGAGACGCATCTGACCAAAGATAATTTCCTGCGCGAGCTGGATGATCTGCACGTTGTTCAACCCGAGCAACCGCTCGGCAGCGTTGCCCATCATCTGCGGGTCGGTGGTGACGCCGATGGTGAAAGTGGACGGCACGCTGACGCGGATGTTCTGCTTCGAGAGCGCGTTGTTGAGCTGAATATCGATCGACATCGGGTGCAGGTCGAGGAACTGGTAGTCCTGAAAGACCGGCCAGATGAACGCCGCGCCGCCGTGCAGACATTTCGCGCTGCGGCCCGTGCCGACGCACCCGTAGACGACGAGCACGCGGTCGGACGGACACCGCTTGTAGCGGGTGAGCAACGTCATGATGACGGCAAAAACGAGAACCGCGATTCCAGCTATGAGAAACAACTCCGGCATAATCCCTTTTTCCTTCTTATTTGTGGTTGTGACAAAAAAACCGACCCGTGAATCCTACGAAAGCTTTTCGACGACCAGGGCGCTTTCCCCCCGCAATGCCGTGACCTTCACATCCGTGCCGGTGGCGAGTTCCGGCCCCGTCGTGTAGGCCTTCACGTTCTGCCGCCGACCGCTGAATGACACCTGAACTTCGCCCGCGCCCGCATTCTCTCCCGGAATGCGCATATAGACCGTGCCATTGCAGCCGATGGCTTCCTTCAAAATCGCCGTACCGTCGGAACGCAGGCTGTAGACAAACTTCATAAGCAACACGTAGCTCGCCATGATGACGAGACCGATGAGCAGGCCAAAAGCCGACGCCACCGGGATGGAATAGTTGTGCTGGAGCGCCATCACGCCGCCGAAGCCGAGACCGAGCATCAGCGCGGAAATCGATTTCAGCGAGAGATAACCGCTCAGTTCATGATCGGTCGCCACATCGACGGAGACATCCCCATCGTGTCCGGCAAAGAGACCGAGCACGGCCTGCAAAACGATCAATCCCAACGACACCAAACCGATGCCCCAGAAAATCTGCAACGAAAGCGTTTGGTCCGACCACCAATCAACGATAAAGGCGAACGGTATCACAGTGAGGTCAATCTATAGCTCTCCTTTGGCCGCTGACAAGCGAATCAGGAAGGACCGAAGTACGATATTAGAAAGCTTGAGAACATCGATGAATGATTCACCCGTGACGGCAGAGAAGGCGGCGCGCAGCTTCAAATGAGAAAGACGGGCGGCTTGCCAACCAACAGGCGGACTTCTAGGGTGCGGAGAAATCGGATGAAACTCTTCACCCCACTTCTTTCGATTCTCACCACTTTATTGACCATGACTGCAACTGCTACCGACGTTCGTTTTTACCTCGGCACCTACACCAACACCCCGCCCAGCCAGGGCATCTACCTCGGCGTCTTCAACACCGAGACCGGCCAGCTCGGCCCCATCACCCTCGCCGCGCCCGCGAAGAATCCCAGCTACATCGCGCTCTCTCCCAATCGCCGCTTTCTCTACGCCGTGACGGAGGCCCCCGAGGGGGCCGTGAGCTCGTTCCGCGTAGAAGCGGATGGCAAGCTGACCTTCCTCAACACGCGCTCCGCCGAGGGCGCGGCCCCGTGTCACCTCAGCGTCGATGCCACGGGCAAGAATGTCCTCGTCGCGAATTACAACGGCGGCAACGTGATCAGCTTCCCCGTCGAGGCCGACGGCTCGCTCGGCGCACGCACGGCGATGATCGCCTACACCGGTTCGAGCGTGAACGCCCAAAGGCAATCGAAGCCACACGCGCACTCCATCTACGCGGATGCGGATAATCGCCGCGTCTACTCGTGCGACCTCGGCACCGACTCGGTCTGGATCTTTCAATTCGATCCGGCGCGCGGCACCTTGACGCCAAATGAACCCGCCGCGTTCAAGGGCACGCCCGGCGCGGGACCGCGGCATCTCGCGCTCGCTCCCAATGACAAATTCTATTACCTGATCAACGAGATGGCGCTGACCGTGAGCGTGCTCGCGCGCGACGAAAAAACCGGCGCGCTGACAGAAGTGCAGACAATCTCCACGATGCCGGAAGGCGTCTCGCGCGAAGGCACCTCGACCGCCGCAATCAAGTTACACCCGAACGGTCGCTGGCTCTACGCCTCGAATCGCGGCCACGACTCGATCACGCTCTACGCCGTGGGCACCGATGGCAAACTGACCTACGTGGACAACGCCCCCGCCGGAGTGCAAGTGCCGCGCGATTTCTCCATCGATCCGAGCGGTCAGTGGATTCTCGCCACGGGCCAAAAGGACGGCAAAGTCGCCGTGCTCCGCATCGATCCCGCCACCGGTAAACTCTCGCTCACCGATCAGTCCGCCACCGTCGGCACGACCGTGTGCGTCCTGTTCTTTTAGAGGCTCTGCCCCTAAAATCCCGCCAAAAAAGGGAGGATTCTCAAGGCCAGCGTGATGCTGGACCCAGCTCGTTGCCGAAAGGATATTCAGTTCCGGCGTCAGCGTATCTGGATGCAACGTCACGTTGCTCCTTGAGCGGGGGTGAGGGGGCGGAGCCCCCACGACACGAAAAAAGGCGCACCCTTGCGAGTGCGCCTTTTTTGCGAGTGGCCAGAAATTAGGCTGCCCGGCGGTCGGTCTTGGCACCGCTCACGACGATCTGGCGGCCCATGAAGTCGGTACGGTTGAGCTTCTCCACGGCGAGCTTGGCCGTTTCGAGTTCTTCCATTTCCACAAAGCCGAAGCCCTTCGAGCGGCTGCTTTGGCGGTCCATGACCACTTCCACGTTTTTCACGGCACCGACCTTGGAGAACAGGTCGAACAAGTCGCTTTCGGCCGCGTCATAGGACAGGTTGCCGATGTAGAGCTTGGTGCTGGTGATTTCCTGCGGAACCGGCGGTTCGGCCTGGAGTTCCTTGCGCGCGGGGCGTTCCGCACGTTCTGCTTTTTCACTGACAGGCTTGGACGAGCTGTAGCTGCTGCCCGAACCACTGGCGGGTTTCGACTTGATGCCGAACCAACCCAGGATCTTTTTCAAGAGGCTGGTTTCTTCCTTGCGACGAGGGGTATAGCCCTGACCGCTGCTGCTGCGGGTATCATTGCGACGATTGCGTCCACCGCGACGGCGGCGGCCCGAGCCACCATTACGCGGCCGTGTATCTGTATTCATGTTGCGGGTTGTGAACGAACGAGGAGTGTTCGAGTGCGTTGCTTAATCTTTCAGCAAATAACGGCCGTAAATGAGACCGGCCAAGGCACCGCCCAAAAGAGGGCCAAACCAGTAAACCAGGTGGTTCCCGAAGTAGGACCAGCCGTTGAGCAGAAGATCGCCCGAGGCCAGGGCCGGACCAAAAGCCCGGGCTGGATTCAATGCGCCACCTGTAAACGGAGCTGCCACCAAAATTCCAATGGTTACCGTCAAGCCGATGGCCAGGCCCCCGATTTTGGGACCGCGGCGGTCAATTCCCGTGCCGTAAACGACAAACACCAGGAAGAACGTTGTGACCGCCTCAATAGCGATGGCTTGAAGATAGGTTGTCTTGGCCGATAATCCGGGTGTACCCAGGATCACGACCCCTTTGCCGAAGAGGATGGTGACTAACACCCCGGCCAAGGTCGCGCCCAATAATTGCGCCACCCAGTACTTCCCGGCTTCCGCCGTGGAAATTTTGCCTCCCACCCACGCGCCAAATGTGACGGCGGGATTAAGATGACCTCCAGAGATGCTGCCAACTGCTGAGACCATGACGGCGATGGTTAACCCATGCGCTAAAGCGATGGTTAACAGATTATCCGTGTTTTGCATCACTCCCACACCAATAAAGATGAGAGCGAAGGTGCCGATGGCCTCGGCGAGGTAAATCCTCATTCGTATCCTTTCTTGAGCGAGCAAGTTACGGGTTCTGCCACAAGATGCAATCAGAATTTCCAAAAAGTCAGGTCGTTTAGCTCCTTAAGCATCAAGCGTATTCACTTTTCAACAAGCAGTTTACCCGATTTTTTATGCGGTAGAAAGTAGTTGTAAGGCACCTGACTACGACCTTGCCGTGCGTGGCCAAAAAAGATACGGTGGCGAGGTCGGGGATCTGTAAAACCGGGGGTTTTCATGCGGCTATGCTTATTTTTAGGGCGCGGTATCGCTGGGTTGCTCCTCATCGGTCTCTTCACGACTGTGGTAGGTTGTTCCCGCCCAAGCGAGCAATTAAAGGATAGGCCAATTGGCAATCTCGTTAAAAAAGAACCCATCAGATGTCAGTATGCGGTCTATCTACCTCAGACGACGCAGTCGGTAGAATCCACCTTCCAGAAAATCCTCGAAGGGTCCGCTCCGTTCTGGAGACAGATCAAGGGATACAAGGCCGACAGGGTTGGATTTGTCTATCGAGCCAAAGCTATCAACGACGTCGCCAATCAATATCGACCACCTGATATAGCTGCTCTCAACTATTTCGGACATGGCTTCACCCCAGAACAGGCTGAGCAATTGCAGAAGTGTGAATTGGCCTACGTCATTGATTTTTTCTACCCGCCAGCCGAGAGAGTCAAGGGGCTGCGGTCCATTACGACAGCGCTTGAATCGCTGGCTCGGCAAACCGGTGGGTTGATCTGGGATGAGTCGACGCGCGAGATCTTCACGCCAGACGAATGGCGTCTCCGTCGCATTCAAAGTTGGACAGAGGAAGTCCCTGTCGTGGCTCGGCATGTGGCGATTCGTTCTTATATGGAGGATGAAACCGCTATGCGGGCGGTGACCTTGGGTATGCAAAAGTTTGGATTGCCTGATATCGCAGTCGAGTTTTATTCATGGACTGAAAACCAAGAGATCGAAAATTTCATGCAGATAATCTGTCAGAGCATCGTGGAAAACAGTTCATTGGATGAGTACGGAAAACGGAAAATTAGTGTGAAAGAACTTCGCAACGCCGTGTTTCGTGAGGAGCAACTTGCAGGACTTAAGCCAGGAGCTACTGGAGAGATGAATCTTACTCTGTATATAGACAAGCCGAGAAATGGCGATTGTCCGCTTGAGCAGCGGAGGGTGCATTTTGATGATTTTAGTGAGAAGAATATGGCTGCCCAATGCCGAGAGGCATTAGGTCAGTTTTTCGGGCGTTCGGATATTCAGCCAAGCGATGATCGGCCGCTGACAAGCCGATTGGTCAACCAAAAGCTCCCAATTCTACGTGCTGCGGTTCAAAAGGGTCTTGGCGATAGAGAATTCATTGAACTTAAGGTGCCGTTGAATCGCTCCAAACACAGTTACGAATGGATTTGGGTTCAGATTACCGGATGGAAGGGCGATCGCATTACAGGAGTTCTTAGTGAGGAACCGTCTTTTATTCCAAGGCTTCACTCGCGGCAGCGTGTGGAGGTTGATATTTCCGGGAAGCCGGTAATCGACTTTCGTTATCGGAGGTCAGGATTGGAGCATGGACCGGTCGAGAGATGGTTTTCATACTTCGATACACGGAATGGAATAGAGCACGGGTATATACCTTATTAATCCAATGTTAATGCCATAAATATAAGGAGTTACGCTGTGCCTCTCTCGCAATTTAATGGTATTTTTTGCCAAACTTTTCGAAGATCGCTACCGATACCCCTGTGGCGACCGAACCTAAAAAGGTCTTTTTAAGAAGGGTTTGACCCACCAAAACACCGGTCTACAGAAGGGAGGAAATGTGTGGACACTTGGTTTCGAGACGAAAACAGGTCGGCACTGGCACTTTTTCATAAAGTGTAATTATTTCGTCTAAAGACACTTACCCGCCCATTATTACTTCTACTTAACCGTATTAGTATAAGTCCTTGAACTTTAACCATTAGAAGAGATTGTGAAATTTTTCACAACTTAGTCTTGCCTAAAATCTAAATCTGACAATCATACTCAGCTCTTTCCTTATGCTACCAATCGCGACAAATACGGCATTTTTTGCCTCCTTGCCCATGGGACCAGTCGAGGTGTTCCGCATCGGACCCTTCCCCATCACCAACTCGATGGTCGTGCTGTGGGCCGCGGCTCTCGCGGTCATCGTCTTGGTTCGTCTCGCCACGCGCCGCCTGCAGGCTGTGCCCGATCGCGGACAGGGTTTTCTGGAAGTCGTCATTGAAAAGCTTTTCGGTATTTTGGAACCCATCCTCGGCTACGAGGGCGCGAAGAAGACCTTCTGGTTCTTCGCCACGATTTTCATCTTCATCGTCTCGATGAACCTGTTCGCGCTCATCCCCGGCGTCGGCAGCATTGGTTGGGGGGTCACCGAGCACGGTCATTTCGAAATCACCAAGCCGCTCTTGCGTGGCGTGAATGCCGACTTGAACATGACCGCCGCCATGGCCGTTCTGTTTGCCGTGCTCTGGCTTATCTGGTCCTTTCAAGCACTCGGCCTCAAAGGCTTTTACCAGCACATCTTCGGTTCCAAGGCCGAACTCGGCCTCAAAGGGTGGGTCGGCCTCGTCGTTTCGATCTTGTTTGGCCTGATCTTCTTTGGCGCAGGTTTGATCGAAGTGGTCTCCATCGCGTTTCGCCCGGTATCGCTCAGCTTCCGTCTTTTCGGCAATATCTATGGCGGCGAGTACATGCTCGAATCGATGTACGAGACGGCGGGCCCGATCGGCGCCTGCTTCGCGCTGATTCCCTTCTACTTCTTTGAATTGCTGGTCGCGATTGTCCAGGCCTTGGTGTTCTGCCTGCTCACGGCGGCCTTCACCGGGATGATGATCAAGCACGACGATCACGGAGAGTCCAAGCACTAAACACTTTGCTTTGTCCGACCGTGTTCAATCGCGGGGGCAGAGCAGAACAACAACACAACTCAAACAAAACGGAGAATCACATCATGTTGCATCTACTCGCAGACCTCTCGGGCAGCTTCCATATCGGCTTTGCCGCCATCGGCTCGGCCCTCGGCGTCGGTTTCATTGGCGCGAAGGCGTCGGAAGCGGTCGGCCGTAACCCCGGTGCCGCCACCCCGATCCTCGTGCAGAGCATCTTGGCCATGGCGTTCGCGGAAGGTATCGTCTTCTTCGCGATCTTCCTCGCCAAGTAATTGACGGCTTAGCTGTTTCTGTTCCGGCCTTGCGGTGAATGCCTCAGGGCCGGAGCTTACCGAAAAACGAAAACCAGACCACACTGCTTCCTATGATCACCCTGAACACCCTGATTTTGGCCGCCGCCGAAACGCACTCCGCCGTGG
This sequence comes from Verrucomicrobium sp., assembly GCA_017849585.1. Taxonomy (GTDB): domain Bacteria; phylum Verrucomicrobiota; class Verrucomicrobiia; order Methylacidiphilales; family UBA1321; genus UBA1321. The sequence continues at coordinate 5,541 of JAFIGT010000035.1, read as the reverse complement.
CGGAAGATGTGGGCTTGGCCGAGAAATTTGGCTTTAGCCTCCCCCACTTTATTTCGCAGCTCGTGGTTTTCAGCGTCCTCGCCTGGGTGCTGAAGAAATACGCCTTCAATCCCATCATCACCGTGCTCGACGAACGTCGCAACACGATCAAGAACAGCCTAGACAACGCCGAGAAGATCAAGGCCGAACTCGCCGCCGCCGAAGCCACCCGCAAGGAAATCATCCAGAAAGCCAACGAACAGGCCACCACCCTTATCAACGACGCGCAGAAAGCCGCCGCCGTGCAGGGCGAACGCCGCCTGCAGGAAGCCGTCGCGCAGGCCGAGCAGCTCATCGCCAAGGCGCATGAAGCCACCGCGCTCGACCGCGAACGCATGCTCACCGAATTGAAACAGGAAGTGGCCAAGCTCGTCATCGAGACCACCGCCAAGGTCAGCGGCAAGGTCCTCACCGCCGACGACCAGACCCGCCTGAACGAAGAAACCGTCCGCCAGATCGCCAACCAGAATTAGCAGCCCGATGCTGCATCCGCTTTACAAACAAACCAATATATCGAGGAGTGAGGAAGCAAACGCGGCTTGTGCAACAAGCCAGCTACTGCCCTCCGCTAGGAGATGAAAATTAATAGGGAAGCCCGACAGACCGCCAAGAAGCTCTTCAAGCTTTCCGTCGTCAACGGACAGCTCGACGAATCCCGCGTGCGCGAGACCGTCGACGCGCTCTGCACGCAGAAGCCGCGCAACTACCTCGCCATCGCCACCCGGCTCCTCAAGCTCGTGGAAATCGAAGTCGAGCAAAACAGCGTCAGCGTCACCTCCGCCGTCGCCCTGCCCGACCAGGGCGCTGCCGCCTTCGCCGCGCTCGAACGCAAATTTGGCCCCGCCCTGCAAAAGAACTACACGATCAACCCCGCCCTCATCGGCGGCCTGCGCGTCCAGCGCGGCAGCGATGTCTGGGATGACTCCATCCGCGGTCGCCTCAACACCCTGCGCCAGAACCTGCAATAACCCTTTTTCCCAACAACTCCACACCACTAAAAAGCCATGAGCAACCTCGTCCAAGACATCAAAGACCAGATCGCGAACCTCAAAACCGGGGTCTCGCGTACCAACGTCGGTACCGTGCGTGAAATCTCCGACGGCGTGGCCAAGATCGAAGGTCTCACCGACGTCGCCCTCAACGAAATGATCGAGTTCCCGAATGGCACCTTCGGCCTCGCCCTCAATCTCGAAGAAACCGAAGTCGGCGCCGTCATCCTCGGCGACTACCTCGCGATCAAGGAAGGCGACGAAGTCAAAACCACGGGCCGCCTCCTCCAGGTCCCCGTCGGAAAGGCGCTCCTCGGCCGCGTCGTCAACACCCTCGGCCAGCCCATCGACGGCAAAGGCCCGATCGTCACCGACACCTATTATCCCGTCGAAAAAATCGCCCCCGGCATCATCAAGCGTAAATCCGTCAGCCAGCCCGTGCAGACCGGCATCATGCCCATCGACGCCATGATCCCCATCGGCCGCGGCCAGCGCGAATTGATCATCGGCGACCGCGCCACCGGCAAGACCACGATCGCGATCGACGCCATCATCAACCAGGCCCGCATCAACAAGGCCAACGAAGGCAAGCCCGGCTTCCGCCCCCTCTACTCCATCTACGTCGCCGTCGGCCAGAAAAACTCCAACGTCGCCCGCGTCATTGACACCCTCACCGCCACGGATGCGCTGCGCTACACCGTCATCGTCTCCGCCACCGCCTCCGACAGCGCCGCCACCCAATACCTCGCGCCGTTCGCCGGAGCCGCGATTGGCGAATGGTTCATGGACAACAATCAGGACGCGCTCATCGTGTTCGACGATTTGTCCAAGCACGCCGTCGCCTACCGCCAGGTCTCGCTGATTCTGAAACGCCCCTCCGGTCGTGAAGCGTATCCCGGCGACGTGTTCTATCTCCACTCCCGTTTGCTCGAGCGCTCCGCGCGTCTCAGCGAAGCGGCCGGTGGCGGTTCCCTCACCGCGCTGCCGATCATCGAAACGCAGGCCGGCGACGTCTCGGCGTACATCCCCACGAACGTGATCTCCATCACCGACGGTCAGATCTACCTCGAAACCGATCTCTTCTACCAAGGCATCCGCCCCGCCATCTCGGTCGGTCTCTCCGTCTCGCGCGTCGGTTCCGCCGCGCAGATCAAGGCCATCAAACAGGTCGCAGGCAAGATCAAGGGCGAACTCGCCCAGTTCCGCGAACTCGCCGCCTTTGCCCAGTTCGGCTCCGATCTCGACGCCGCCACCAAGGCCCGTCTCGATCGCGGCGCGCGCATCGTCGAACTCTTCAAGCAACCCCAGTACAACCCGATCCCCGTCGAAGTGCAGGCCGCCGTCATGTGGGCCATGCAGAATAACTTCTTCGACAAGGTCGCCGTCGAAAAGGTGAAGGACTTCCAGACCAAGCTCACCGAATACCTCACCACCCGCGCCGAAGGCGTGCTGACCGCGCTGCGTGAAAAGGGTGCCATCGACGACACGATTTCCGCCGAACTCAAAAAAGCCGTGGGCGCCTTCGCCGACAGCTATCAGGGTTAATCGAGCTTCGCAGCTTTCACCGAATAGGAACCTATGGCCAACTTGCGCGACATCAGACGCCGGATCAAGTCGATCAAAAACACGGCGCAGATCACCAAAGCCATGCAGATGGTGGCCGCCTCCCGCATGCGCAAAGCGCAACAGGCAGCCATTGCCGGCCGCCCCTACGCCTTGCGCCTGGACGAACTCGGTGCACACCTGCACGACGCGGGTGGCGACTTCACCCACCCACTCCTCGAAGAGCGCCAAGTGAAGAAAGTCTGCGCGCTCGTCGTCACCACCGACAAGGGGCTCTGCGGCGCACTGAACACCAACTTGCTGCGCGACGTGATCAAGCAGGACAAAGGCAACAAGGTGTACGTCACCGCCGGTCGCAAAGGCCGCCAATTCCTCGCCCGCTCGGGCAAGACGTTGCTGGCCGACTTCGAGATCCGCGACAACTTCACCTTCCGCGACAGCAAGCGCATCAGCTCATTCCTGATCGACGGCTTCATCAAGCGCGACTTTGACGCGGTGGAAATTCACTACACCCGCTTCATCAACACGATCAACCAGAAACCAACCGTGGTGGAAATCCTTCCCATCGGCGCACACAAGCTCGATGCCAAGGCGGCCATCACCAACATCACGCCAGGCGATTATCTCTTTGAACCCAGCGGCCCGGAATTGCTCGCGAAATTGCTGCCGTTCTACGTTCACTACGAGACCTATCAAACCCTGCTCGACTCCAAGGCCTCCGAACACAGCGCCCGCATGGTCGCCATGAAGAACGCCACCGACAACGCCAAGCAGCTCGTGAAAGACCTGACCCTTGAATACAACAAGGCGCGCCAAGCCATGATCACGACCGAACTGCTCGAAATCAGCACCGCGCAGGCCGCCCTCGGCTAGTCACCAACCCCTTTCAGAAATCACCCAAAAAAAGAAACCCAGCCCCATGAACACAGGAAAAATCGTCCAAGTGATCGGCCCCGTAGTCGACGTGGAATTCGCCGACGGCCACGTGCCGGAAATCTACCACGCCCTCACCGTCACCTATGATGTGCTCGGCAAACCGAACACGCTCACCCTCGAAGTGCAACAGCACCTCGGTGAAGGCTGGGTCCGCTCCATCGCGATGTCTTCTTCCGAAGGTCTCAAACGCGGCATGGCCGTTACCGACACCGGCGCCCCCATCTCCGTTCCCGTGGGCGAAGGCGTCCTGGGCCGCATCTTCAACGTCCTTGGCGAACCCGCCGACGAACGCGGCCCCATCAACTTCACCAAGCGCTACCCGATTCACCGCAAGGCCCCCTCACTCCTCGATCAAGACACCAAGGCCACCATCCTCGAAACCGGCATCAAGGTCATCGATCTGATCTGCCCCTTCACCAAGGGCGGTAAAGTCGGCGCGTTCGGTGGTGCGGGCGTCGGCAAGACCGTCGTCATCATGGAGCTCATCAACAACATTGCCAAAGTGCACGGTGGCTACTCCGTGTTCGCCGGCGTCGGTGAGCGTACCCGTGAAGGTAACGATCTCTACAACGAAATGTCCGAATCGGGCGTTATCGACCAGAAGGATCTCTCCAAGTCCAAGGTCGCGCTCGTCTACGGCCAGATGAACGAACCCCCCGGAGCCCGTCTGCGCGTCGCTCTCTCGGCGCTCGCCATGACGGAATATTTCCGCGACGAAAAGAACCAGGACGTGCTCCTGTTCATCGATAACATCTTCCGCTTCTCGCAGGCCGGTTCCGAAGTGTCCGCCTTGCTCGGCCGCACCCCGAGCGCCGTCGGTTACCAGCCGACTCTCGCCGCCGAAATGGGCGACTTGCAGGAACGCATCACCTCCACCAAGAACGGTTCCATCACCTCGTTCCAGGCCGTCTACGTGCCTGCGGACGACTTGACCGATCCGGCTCCGGCGAACACCTTCGCGCACTTGGATTCCACCATCGTGCTCGAACGCTCCATCGCGGAACTCGGCATCTATCCTGCGGTCGATCCCCTCGCCTCCACCTCGAAGGCGCTCGCCCCGGAAATCGTCGGCGAGGAACACTACGCCGTCGCCCGTGGCGTGCAGAAAGTGCTGCAGCGCTACAAGGACCTGCAGGACATCATCGCCATCCTGGGCATGGACGAACTTTCGCCCGAGGATAAACTCACCGTTTATCGCGCGCGCAAAATCCAGCGTTTCCTCAGCCAGCCGTTCACCGTCGCCGAAATCTTCACCGGCACCAAGGGCGAACAGGTTCCGCTCAAGGAAACGATCCGCGGCTTCAAGGAAATCCTCGAAGGCAAACACGACGACGTGCCCGAAACCGCCTTCTACATGAAGGGCAGCATCGATCAGGCGCTCGCCTCGAAATAGCAGCGCGTTCTCCAGCTAAAAAGGATCTCAGCCATGGCCAACACATTTCATCTCCAGATCGTCACGCCGGAAGGCAGCATCTACGACGGCAACGTCGAAGGCGTGCTCCTGCCCGGCAGCGAGGGTGAAATCGGCGCGTTACCCAATCACGCCAAGCTCATGACCGAGGTCCAGCCCGGCGAACTCCGCATCACCGCCGATGGCAAGACCAGCACACTCGCCATCGGTGAAGGCTTTGCCGAAGTCTCGCAAGGCGTCGTCACCGTCCTCACCGACATGGCCGTCAAAGCCGACGACATCGACGAGCAAAAAACCAAGGAAGCCATCGCCCGCGCCCAGGAAGCCCTCCGCACCCAGACCCTCGTCGGCGAAGAACTCGAAGCCACGCAGGCCATGCTCGCCCGCTCGCTCGTGCAGTTCAATCTGAAGACCAAAAAGCGCAGTTAGCAGGCCACATCTCCACACCGCGATCGCCTCGCGTCTCGAGATTAATCTGGATTTCCCCTCTCAGGGTCTTCTAGGGTACTGCCCATGAAACGCATGGGGTACTTATTCACGGCAATCGTTTCCATCCTTTCCCTGGTCCCACTCTCGGCTCAGGAACCCCCCCCCCCCCCCCCC
>JAFIGT010000034.1 GCA_017849585.1 Verrucomicrobium sp. | reverse complement strand
GGACTCAAACGCACCACTGGCTCCACCCTTAACGCCCGCAAGCAATCCAACCTCCTCAGCGAAGCTGCCTTCAAAGTCCTCACCTACGCCCTCAGACGTTAGGGCCACCGTGTGACCGAAAATCTATTCTACAGAGCATTAGAGTTAATAAAAGTTTTCCGATAGAGGATAGCTTATAAGTAATTTTAGGTTTCTTTGTAAGGATGTCACATTCTTCAGAATCAATAATTTTAAGTAATGAAAGTTTGACGAGTCTGTCAATATAGTGCTCTTTCAAAGCCTGCTTCTCTATAAGAAGCGGATCGACAATTGAATAGTAATATTCAGCGTGTAATATTTCCATATGCTTCTCTACGAATTCGCTGCTGGCGTGATTATAGAAGCATAACCAGATTATCTCAATATCGCTTAAATCATTTAGAATTTTGAGGAAGTATCTTGATTCTGATCTCGAAATTGCTTCTTGGCTCATGCTGTTAGCGACTAAACACGCAATATATTGTTTTCTCTCATCTGTGAGAGCGTGACCTGCCTGTCGTAATCCTTCTTCGAATATATCGGCAAATTCTTCGTCGTTAAACGCCTCCCGTAGGTTCTCTCTACAATTTCCTAGCGTTCTGAGCTCTTGTTCAAGATGCTCACAATATCTTGCAATACGATCGATTCTTTGTTCGGGAACTATTACGCCGATGAACTCCGATAATACGGAGCCAACTACCGGTGCGCTGCCAGCCATCGCCTTAGTAAGGCTTACGAGGTAATCGAGAGGCTTATTGCCTAGAGCTTTCAGTTCTGTGTGATTATCTTCCATTTTGGTATTCTAATTGACTAAATTCTCATCAGAAGAAAAAAGTAACCCGGTGGTTGAGAGGATTTGGGAAAACTCGGGATGACGTTGAGTTTGTTGTAATGCACTCGTTTTGCAAGGAATTGAGTGCTGTAGAATTGGGGCTAAAATGCCCTTTTCGCCTTAGGAAACCGATGCTCTATCCATTTGAGCGCTAGGATCTGGCATAAGATCTATCAAGCTCACTCCATGTACGGTAGTCGGCTCTGTACAGTTGTGGAAAAATCCGATTCATTCCAGATCTAGATGTCACCTAAACAGGCGGCATGCAACCCAACCACGGATCACGCCCCTAGCGAGCTGGCGTGATGCCCGTCGGACTCATGACGGGGATGGGAACAAATGTAGTCAATGAATTATAGTTACCTAGGGAACTTGGTAGTTGCTCTTAGGATGATCCAGCATGTATTTCCAAAGAAAGCTGGCAATCTTGGCATTACACCGTATGGCATAATCTAGAGCGGTTTTGCCTTGGGTATCTGTAAGCCACGGGTTAGCTCCTTGTTCGAGTAAGTGTTTAACAACATCAAGTCGCATTGATTCATCGTTAGTTGTTTGCTGGGCGACTATCATGAGGATCGTTGGATCGCCAGCCCTACTATCATCCGACATTGTTGGGCGTGAGTTTACATCGGCTCCATTTTTCAGCGCCTTTTCAACACCTGCCACATCTCCCTTGCTGGCGGCTTCGGCTAAGACAAAATTGCGATTTGGGGATGATACAAAAGGAATACACCCAGAGCTTAGGCAGATTGCGATTGCCAAGATGACGCTGAATAATCTAGCCACGCACTACCTTATCTTTGTTCCATGGGTCGGAGGGATTAACTTAGCGTTAGGGTCCCACAGGTTATTAAGATCAATACCCGCTGCATTGATGCCAATAAATCCGTAAGTATGCAGAGCCACGCATTCCCATTTTTCCTTAAACGTACCCGCCAAACTATAGCACTCTCGGAGATTTGCCCACGATATTCGATACGTGCCGCTCAGCAATGAGAGTATTTCATCCTGAGTCGTATATTCTCCTTCATTCCATGAGCCATCTCCAACGTAGCCTTGTTGGCCACCGTGGCCGTAAATTAGAAGACCCCATAAATCTTTTCGATGATCTTTTATGCCTTGGATTAAGTCTTTAGCATAGTCGATTCGATGAATCATCTTTCCCTGATGACGCGCTGTGATCTCACTGGCTGCTTGTCCGCCCTCTCCGGACGCAATGAATACAGGTCTCGTTTCTCCAGGTGGTCGCAAAAAGTTACAGGAGAGGAGTACATTCGGAACGCTGTAGGTATGACCGTCCACTATTTCTGAGTCATGTGAAACATACTTCGACAATGTTTCGCTGTAGAGCCAGTACCCTGCTTCTTCTGAAGCGAGGAAGACACGCTCAGCTAAAGCCTTAATAGAATCGTTCTGGCCAGCTCGCCATTTCCGGCGCTCTTGCCCCGCGCTCTCCATAGTTATATCCCACATGAGAAACATGCGTAACACGCTTTTTAATTTAGAGCAATAACATTTATACAGATCTATAGAACGTCTCTATTTGCTCCTCGAAAAAGATAACCACAAAAAGTACCAACGCAAAAACACGCATGGCAGCGTTGAAAACGCTGGAACCCTGCTTGCTATTGGCCTGATTGGCTCAATGGTGGTCTCATCGGGCCGAGTGTGTTGGTGGAAGCGACAGCTCGACATTATTGAGGGTCTGATTCGAGAAAAGAACGAGTCAAGAATACTGCGGTAATATGCCGCCTACGACGAAGACGTGGTAGCGGAGCGAAGGGCGCAGGTACGAGCACCGCAGCAACGCAACCGCGTCTTGGTCGCCCTGAATGGGAAACCGCCAGCAGGGGTTGGGGCCGGATGTTTGGCCCCCAACCGATGCTGGCGCATTGACCTTTCTTCTAACTTGAGCTTACTACTGCGACATTTTAGCACCGGGAGCCGCAGGACGAAAGTCGATGTTGTTTTTGAATCGCTTGGCCAATCTCACCAAAAATGCCTCGCGATTTCGGGGGTTGGCATCATCGACAATTGAGGTGAGATGCTCCCGCATGCCGGGTCGACTGTCGATCCATTGCTGGACCTGCGGCATTTCCCGCTGCGTTTGCTTGTTCATCCGGTTCTGTTTGTTCATCTGTTGAAGTGCCAGCTTGCGCACGGCACGTTCAGGGAATTGAGAGACCAACGTCCGATAGCTCTGCACCAAATCGGGGTTGGCTGCCATAAACTCGTTGATTTCTGCGTCGATCTTGGGATTGACCGAAAACTGCGTCGTTTGGGTTTGATGCTGCGCGGGAAGATCTGGCGGTTGTATTTTGGGCTTCATGGTAATGGTCCGATCAGGATGTGCGCCGTTTCGTTTATTTAGCGTGCGGAAGCGGACGGCTTTTTCGCACAGCTTCGACTACGAAGCGCGATCAAACTGGGGCTCGAATACCCACACGTCCTCTTCATCGGGTACGGGAGCACCGACCAGATTGCGGACGGTCCGATCAAAGTTTTCAACAATGTCGTCGCCGGTAAAACGCGACAGGGTAAATCGCATGAGTGTTTGTGGAGTCGGCGGTGGCCCGCTCTCACCGAGGTAGCTGGCGAGCTTCTCGGAGGCATTGTAATACTGTTGCGCGACATCATCGGGCAACGCGACGGTGATATGTGTCATGTTCTGCTATTTCCTTTCATTGGTGGATTGGGGTTGAATGTAGTTCCACGCGCCATCCCACCAGCGTCGAATAAACCAGCGTTCGTCGGCTTGGCGTTTGGCGGCAGATTCTTGTTGGCGGAGCTTTTCGAGTTCAGCTTCCTTCTCAGCCATCTCTTTCTCTAACTTTTCCTTGGCGGCAAGGATGGCCTGCGTTTTTGCGGTGTTGTCCTCCAACTTGTGAATCTCCTGGGTCAGTCGGTCGTTCTGCTCGTAGGTGGTCTGAAGGAGCTGCGTTTGCTCGCGAATTTTCTGTTCCAGTTCGCCGGTAAGGACTGTGGTCTGATTGGGAACGTCTGCTGTGGCGGTGGCAGGACCAAGCGGCACAGCCGTGGGCGCATTGGGAGTCAAATTCCAGTGAGGTGTTGTCTCGGCACGATAAATCGTATGAGCTTCGTGCATGACCTCGGGCCGATTCGGGTCTTGATAACGTCCAACCGGATAGGCTTTGAGTTGCTCCGAAGAGCGTATGCTGTCAGTCCCATTGGTATCAACGGCAAGGTTTGGAACGGCGTTCTCCTGTATCGGAACTTCGGTTTCAACAATCGTTTTGGTCGTGCCGCAAGCGGTCAAAAATAGGCAGGGCCATAGCAGGTGGTAGAAGTACGAGCATTTCATCGGAGTAAATTCCTTTCCTTGGGGGCAGATTCCTTGAGTTTGGATTGGCCACGACGTGCCGAATCGAGGTCAATGGTTTGGGTGACGTAGAGGTAAAATTGTTTGCCCGCTGGAACGCGGACATAAAAACCATCCCGCTTGATGGAATCCTGAATTTGCCGGGCATACTCGCTAATTACGGAGCTCGTCGCTTGCAATGCCGCATTCTTGGGGGAATCCATGGCGGTTCGACCGCTACTGCCAGTTAGCGGATTAATAGTTTGCTGGGTATCCTCCAGTCCTGACGCCGCAGCGGAAAGAAAGGTGGCGGCAAAAAGTTTAATCTCAGCGAGATTATCGCTTTTGATGATGTCGCCGCGCAGTCCTGCGGAACCATCCGTTAAGGCCCATGTTCCGTTGGCGTAATTCCGCTCCATGTCGAGAGCAATACCGGCCAAGGGAAGTTCCGCGCCGTTATGCTGGTCGGTCGTACGCCAGACAACCATCCATTGAGTGGCGCTTGCGATGCGTTCGCGAGAGCGGTCGGTTTGCGCTTTGCCATGAACTTCCGCACCGGCTGGGATAATTAAACGGCCATCATGATAAAGGTCTTCGGTGACAAATCCGATGATCGGCGTTTCGATTTTCGCCGAATCAATCGTAACGATGGTTTGGCATGGAATGAGGCGGCCATAGGGAGCGAAGTTCTCCGACACTTCCGACCCTGTAGACTCCGCATTGTATATTGAAATGGGGAGTGGTCTTGGCTGCGAAGTAGTCGAAGACGGATTAGTGGGGCCAGCAATGCCAATATAATTCAGGGCCGGTATGTTCCACCTGTAGGACTCTGACTCCGTATTGGAGGGAGAGTCACTAGAAGCGTCCTTTTCCGCTTGTGCAGGTGTGGATTTGTGAATGGCGAAATATCCGCCGAGTAGCGTACAGGTGATGCCTACTAGAATGTAGAAGAGAACCTGATTGCCCGTTTTGGTTTTAAACCAGTTGAGAAAAGCTCTGGGATTTGGATTCACGATGAACTATTTCATCATGAATCGAAAAATACCGTTACGCGGTAGTACCCGGCTAGGATAGTCCTTGTATGAGACTAGTAGCGGTATAGCGAATAGCGAACGAACTAGAGAGTCGCTTCGAGTGCTAAAGTATTAGTCGGGAAGCGATTTCATCTGTGGTATTCATGATCTTGGCTATCGAATCGCTGGATGACCGCTTCCATGGCAGCGGTTACTCGCAAAACATGGTAAAGGCCTTACAAGATTATCCGAGAACCCTTGAGAACAGCTTCTTGGCAGAGAAATTATCTGGGTCAGTTTCCCATTGATAGGAGTGGGAAACCAACATCAGCACTGTCACCGAATAGAAAAGCATTGATACCTCATATCCCTCAGGTGGCTCATCGCGACCACTCTCTGGACGAGCTTGAAATATGTCGTAGTCGAGAAGCAATCGGTAGGTTTTGATCAAAGCAAGATAGCTTTTGTATATCTTTGGACTGAGCATCAGGGGAAATTCTTCAAGTCGACTTTTTTGTAAGGCAGCTTCCAAATCACTTTTGGCCGACTCGATCTGTGGCTTTAACTCGTCGAATGCAGTCCAATACGGTTTCAACAAATCTTGGATATCGCGATAGAGTTGGGGGCGCATCTCGTGGGGAACCATTTCTACGACTTCCTTAATTTCTGGATTTTCGGGTTCATCCAGCTCAACTTCCCAAAGATTTATGGGATAATGGTACATCCTGTACTCCTGCATGGATTGAATCTTGCGGGAAAAATCGTCAACATGGGTTTGGCAATAACGGCAAGCTACGTGTCGCAGAAATCCTTCCGAACGGCAACGAAACCCATCTAAAAGATGAAGAATTTCGGGATAAATGCGTGAAGCTTCTTGTCTGAATTCGCCGAGACATGGTTCAAGTGAGCGTTTCGTAGTGGTTATAAGGTCTACGTATTTTTGATGATTGGCGGCAAGGCTCGTCTTCCTAGCTTCTCGCACGGCATCTCGTGCGTATTGCGCTGCCAAAAGAGAAACCAACAGTGCCAATGCTGATATTAGCAAACTAAACAGACTGACATTTTCTGGATTAAAAATGCTCATTATTGTTGGGCCGGAAATATTAGGAATCAGTGTCTGCCAACAAACCAAAATCCTTTTTGGGAGCGCCGCTTATGCTGAATCCAGCAGTGAATTTTTTGATCCATGCCAACGATAAGACCGACTAAAAAATCAATCTCAAGGCGGCTAGTTTTTAATAAATCATCCATCCGCTTTTTATCAGGGCCCGAAGGAGTAACTTTAGACGCTGGATGGGTGTGCCACTCTCCCACGAAATTAGACTGTTTTCGAGTTTCTCTGAAGATTTTATCCACCCATAATTGCTGAGCTTCCCGATCTTGTAACAGCCAAAATCGACCTGCCTTATTTTTAGCCGAAGGCACCATGGCGTGTGTTATTACGATTGTTTCGTCGCGGAGAATCATGCCAGCCAGTGCGCCTCCCGTTTCAAATTGGCCGGGACGTTGCCAGTAGCTTCTAATTAATTTTTCCGCCTCCGTACTTAACAGAATCTTTTTTGACTGAGCTCTAAATTCAAGCATGAGCCATTACTTCCATTTTCAACGTTTCGATATTCCATCGGAGAGCGCTCGGTATACGAGGCATTGTTTCTAGCCACGAGAGAATTTGGCGACATGACAAAAGTGCAAATTGATTCATGTCTATGGCCGAATACGGCGTAAACGCGGTCTGACAACCAGCCTCGTATTGCATCTGAAGATTGTGATTCCCGTGATGCTTATAATTTCCACCCGGATGTAAAAATATCATTGTGGAATCGTCGGCTTCCATCGGTTCAAAAACAATATGTCCCGCAATCATTGCGCCCTCTATCCACATGAAACACCTTGGATACTTTTTCTCCTGAAGAGCGGCATTTGCTGCTGTTAGATCGGTATTAGTGTCGCCGGTCACGAAAACTACCAAGTCTGGATGAAACTCTTTGAGAGCTTGTTGCGCTTCATTTGAGCGAAAATCAGCCGAACAGGCGATTGCATTGGAATCAATAAATCGAGATTTAATTTTCTCACAAAGGCCCCTTGCTTTGAATTTATACAAGAACTCACGATCTAGAAGGTGCCTCGCTAAATTCGAAGGTTCCAACATGCCTTTATCAATTAATAATAAATTGGATACTCCGCTGCGGGCAAGGTGATCACTTAAGAATCCCCCTAAAGAGCCACAGCCTACGATAGCCACGCGTTGCTTTAGGGTATCTTCTTTGAATGTTGAACCTTTGGAGCGTCGCATTAATCGATTTGTGCTCAAGTCCTCTGAGCCGAGGCAAAAATGGAATGAAGTATTAATGGCTTCCAATAGGTTTACCAGCAATTCCTCCGGGCTTTTTCTTTTAATTCGGAGTTTTCCTAACTCAGCCCAAACCCGTACAACACCCTTTTTTGTCACAATGGACAGGACTAAAAAAAGTTCAATGGCCTTGGAGCTTCCGGCGCGATCAGAAATGAAATTTGAAGCATCGACCAGTCGAGAGCGAATTTCACTGGAATTCAAAAGATGCGTTTGTGGTGCTCGTATGAACGAAAGGATTTGAGGTTGATCTAGCCCCAAGCAAATTCCAAAACCATCAAATTGAGAGAGAGATATTTGACGTGGGAAATCGACTGTTTCCCACAGTTTTCCTTTAGCCTTCTTCAGAACACACATTTCGGTTGCCAAGTGTTCGGGTAGAAAATGAATGAGGTAGTTTTCTCCGCTACAATAAGCCGCTAATTCGTCTTCAACTTCCGCCAAAATTTCTTCTTCTGATAAATCTGTTTCAACTATTTTCTGGCCTTTTTTGAGGACATCTTGAAGCTCTGCAATTGGATCGAAGGGATTAACAACCACATGATCTTCTCTTACGCAGATATTGCCTTGTCTATTAATGTGTGGAATTAGTTTTTCTCGGGGAATATTGGATGGCCAGTATAACTTTGGGGAGCAGTCCGGATAATGCTCTGGGAAATTGACAAGAACCTGTGCGCAATTCTTCCATGCGCAAGGCATCAACCAAGATTCCGTGCCGCGACACTCATGGGGAAGAACGGGATCGTTATCGGGTAGATGCTGTGCGCCATTTTCGGTTAGAAATTGTCGCACAGCGTCCAAGTCATACATATGGCGCATCGATCACGCACTCTTTTGATTGCTGTTGCCAACCGTATGAACTCCTCCCCAAGGCTTCGCAGAAGCCAAGGGCGCGGCAACTTCAACCAACTTGGCCCCTTCCCTGATGAGAACTGCTCCCTCGGTAGGAGTCGTGTACGAAGCTCGATCTACTTCGTTGCCGTCCAAATAAATGTAGATTACATCGCCAGGCTCATTATTGAGTACGAATTCGCCTTCCTCGGTGTATGCATGAAGGTCCGTTCCATCTATATCGACCTGTTGCAGAAGAGAGCAGTCGCGCTCGTGCCCAGCATGAATCCGCAATTTTTGACCCGGATTCAAGAAGTCGCCAGCGGTTCCGTTCCAATAAATCTTAGGTTTTGGTTTGGGATCGTCATTTTTATCATATTCCGTATGCGCCAATTTTAATCGACTGAGTTCGATTCGCACTTTGGAAGTGTTTTCGATCGTAACCCACTCTGCAATGAGTTGTTCGCGCTTGGGTTCATTTTTTGATTTATCTTTTCCGTAGGGGTTTGGTTTAGCAGTTTGTATTTTCATCATAATGTCGCGTAGCCCAGCGACTCCTTGTTTGGTCCAGACAAGTCCGAAGAGGGCTTCCTCGGTCTCGGACCATCAAGTCCAAGTCAACTCGCCAGAATATTAAGGACCATATCCAGACCGCCGAATATGTCAACAATAATATCGTAGCAGAATGCGATGTTTGCGTGACAAACCTTTTTATTCTTGACATCTTGTGAATAATTTCACAAGCTTTACTTATGGATGTTGGTAGAGCTGTTGATGTATCTGCTTTTTACAAAACGCTGGGGCAATGTCTTCGGCGAGAGAGAGAAAAGCGAAAAATTTCGCAGGAAGACTTGGCCCAACAGATAGGACTTTCTCGCACTTCTATTACTAACATCGAAAAAGGGCGGCAAAGAGTACTTATTCACACCCTCGTACAGATATCAACCACATTAGGAATCTCTCCGTCTGAGTTTTTTAAAGATTTTGAAACGGATGATCGAAAACTAGACGAGATTATGCCTCACAATTCGACTCCAAATGTCAAAAAATGGATTGCTGCCGCCCTTGCGAGTACAAAATACAAGCATGAGCTAAAATGAATATACGACGAAAATTAATAAGAGATCTAGTTGTTAAACTATTGACGGAAAATCACTGCCATACAGCTCCTGTCGACATCCAAACCATGGCCGAGCGACATAATATTGTTGTGTATCGCCATTATGTTGAGGAGGAGGTGTCTGGATTTCTTTACCGTAAGCCGCGAGGTGAAGCGGCAATTATCGGTGTTAATAATAATCAATCTGCCAATAGACAGCGATTTACCATCGCCCATGAATTGGGGCATTACTTGCTTCATTCAGGAGATGGGGTTCATGTAGATGAGGACTTTAAAATCAAACGAAGAGATAGCAGGTCAAGCGAAGGAGTCGACCTAGAAGAAATAGAGGCGAATCTTTTCGCTGCGGAAATTTTGATTCCTGAACACCTACTTGCACAAGACCTAGACGAGCATTTTGGCTTTGATCTTCACGATGAAGAATGTGTTACAAGCTTAGCCAAGAAATACAGGGTCAGCCAGCAAGCGATGGCTATTCGCCTTAGTTATCTTGGTTATTTGACAATGTAATAATTACGGATGACAGCGTGAATTGCTTGAGTTCAAAGCCGTAGATTTTCCCAGTTAGAATGCACCACGCATTTTACGCTAACTCGGCGTCATGAATGCAGTAGAAATCGAAGGGGGCATTTTCCTGCTAACTGAGAAGCTAAGCATCTGTGATGCGTATCAATAAGGATAAATTTACGATTGTTTGCTGAGAAGAGCATGTAGAGCATCTTTTTTCCGACATCAATCAGTGTGATTGCCTCTCAACAATTACATTGAAGTCGTTTTTCACAGATAGATTGTTTCGTCCTCCCTTCGGGGTTCCCGCAACCACGAAATACCCCATTGAGATGCTCGGCTTGATCTCACTGGTATTCGGATCACGATAGCCGGGCGGCATGATACCGGAGGCATCCGACAAGGCACTGAAATAGACATTCAAGCCGACTCGTACGGCAAGGGTTTGCGGCTGGTAGAAAATCTCCTTCTCGCTGTTGTTGTAAAATAGCACCTTGAACACCAAGACGTCCTCTGCATCAAAGCGGTACACTTCGGCGAGACTCACCTCGAAATTCTTGTACAACATGCGCCGATTCGGTGCGGTCATGTCGATTTGTGAAAGGAGATCGGGGTAATGCTGGCGCAAGATCGGGTAAGATTTCGCTTTATCCAATAGTGCGAGTAGTCGCTCCGGTCCGCTCGTGCCTTTAGTCGATTGAATTTCCAGCGGTGTTCCCGGTTCAAAAAACGTCACCGAATTGATGGGCTCTTTACCCGTCTCGAATTTCAGGACGTAGGTCTTGCGATTCCAAACCACATTGAGGCTCGCTGTGGCTGGTTCTGTCAAGGCACGGACCGAAAAGAAATAACGTCCGTCCCGATAATTAATCAGGACTGGCGCAGGCATCTGCGGGTCGGCGGTAACTCCCGCTCCTTCCAGCGCGGAGAGCTTACCGGGAAAGGTAATGGTGGTAATCTGGTCCTTCGCAATGGGGATGACGTAGACCGTCCGGTCATCCAGCGGGAATTGTTTAATAGCCTTCGATTCCGATGCGAAGACCAGATGGGTGGTGAACAGCACAGTGAGGAGGATTAGCGAGCGTCGAATTTCCATACAGCGAGGGGGTAGCGACCGTTGGCGGTCAGGTTGGGGTTGCGAGCGAGAGTCAAGTGGGCGATGAAGCGTGGCGATTCCACAAACGGCTGACCGTTAAAAAGGCCAACGCGAATGAGCTGGCCGACCACTTCCACCAGCACGAGATCATTGCGGGTTTGGAGGACGTCGACCTTGAACACCTCGACCTTCTGGTGGATTTGCTTTGCCTTGAACTCGGGTAATTCCCGGCTCTGAATGGCTTTAGCTTGTTCCAATGCTTCGGACAGAAACATCTTTTCAAGCAACTCAGGATGATCGAATCCATTGGGGTTGCGCTGGAACAACGCAATGCAGGCCAACAAGGCTTGGGAGACCTGCAATTTCCCGGCGCCCTCGAAGTTGAGAAGCGGGGAAACATGGAAAGTGCCCGCCTCATCGAGGATGACAACCCGTTCCTGGGTGCGATAAGCCGAGATGAGCAGGAACGGCTGAATGAGCGCGGCCGCGATGGCGACAATGGCCACAACAAACCACAGTCGAGCGGCCCAACTGTGGTCGGCAAACAAGCGGACAATTCCCGGTGCCGGTCGAGGTAACTTGGGAGCAGGTTGAGCCGGTGGAACGGACGTTTCGGTCAAAGTGGTATTCATATCAATAGTGAACGGGTTGGTAAACTTGAGACATCGCCATCAAATCAGCGGAATGCCGATCCCCGGTTGGATCGACCAGCGGATCGTAAAGTGGCGATTGGGGAACTGGTTGTGTATGGCCACGGCGGGGCGAAGACGATGGTGGCGTGGAGGCGGTTGCCGTAGCACTCTGCGCGGTGCTCGCCGCTTGGGGTGACGGCGGCGTCGGAGGTGGTGGCGACGATGGGGAAGCATTAGGCCCACTCCCGCCGTTACCTCCAGAAGATGAGTTGGATTGAGCCGTGGGAGAAGCCGACTGGCTGGAGGGAGACGGAGTGGGAGCTTTTAACCGCATCATACCAGCCGCCATCAGTCCCATTTGGAGGGCTTGACCGACCAAGGATGAGAGCGGTGAGCCCGAACAGAAGAGCATTTGCATGATCACCGGTGTGGCCAAACTGCCCAAGATGAGCCAGACCGCAACCAATCCCCCGATCAAAAAATTGTTCGGTGTAAAATGCACAGAGTTGCTTCCACTGTTTAAGCTCGCATCCACCAGTGAGGGCACGCTCGTCAAGAGCGAGTAGCCCACGAGATCGACCACGGCGAATCCAATCGGCCATGCGAGAATCGCCAAGGTTTGTTGCAGATACCGCAGGGCGATTCCCTTGGTTGATTCGAGAGCAAAGAGCGCCAAGGCGATGGGAAGAAAAAGGTAGCAGAGGCATTCCATGACATATTGAAAGAGCATCATGGGAATCTGGATGATTGCTCCGAGGCCAACGGCGAGCCATCCCAAGGCGAACAATACCGCCTTCATCAACGAATCGGTAATGTCGAGCCAGTTGATTCCATCTTGTGGCGGCTTGAGTAGTTGCAACAACGCGCTGCCCGTGGGAGCGATACTGCTGGCAAACTCTTGGCGAATCGTCATAGCCATCTCCCAAAAGGTATCCCGCACGAGATTGAACCAGAATGGAAGAGAGGCGATGAGACCCGTAATTACGGTGACGGTGATGATTGGACGCATCAGGGTCGATGCGCCGCCGTGGTGCTGGGCACTCGACATGCGGACGATCAGAGAGGCGGTCAGAACGAAGTAGCAGATGAAGCGCAGTTCGATACTCAAGCGCTCAACCATCGGCTGTAAAGTGGGGATGAAATCGCTGATAGACATAATTGGGAGATGGGACGGTTATTTGTACGGGGTACGGGAAGGCGTCACCTTTCCTTCCCACTGCATGAAATTGTCCAGTGAAAGAGACAACTCATGATCGGCGGCTTGAGAGGCGGCCTCAGCCTTCAAGGCCCGGTCGTTGCGATTGGCAATATCCTGCGCAATGATCTGGTTGGTAGCAGTCGTCTGCTGCCCGTTCAGCGCAGCGATTTCGCCGTCAATCGCTACCAACTTGGCCTGAAGCTTCTGGACCTCGGCATCGGTTGTCGCCGCTTTAAGCTGTGCCAAGGTCGACGCCTTATCCCGTTCCAGTTGTTTGATACGGGTAGTCGTATCGGCGGTGACATTCGCAGCATTTTGTGTTTGGTTTTGAATCGCGGCAAACGGCTTTAGTAGTCCCGTGTTATAGCTCATACTCAACCCGCTCGGCGTTGTGTTCGGAACAGACTGAAACAAGCCTTGTCCATTACTAGCCAAGGCTTGCATGCCGCTGGCGGTCTGGTTGAGCGTGGAAGTCAATTGGCCTACCGAATTCCCCATCGTACCGCTGCCGAGAAGATCCAGCCCGACGAGATTTGCCACGGAAGCCGGATCACCAATCGCGTTCTTAACCTGCTGGCCAATCTGAATGTACTGATTCATCTGGTCGATCTGCGTGTTGAGCTTTTGGATCGACTCCAGCCATTTCGCGATATTTTCGCCATGATTGGCCTGTGCAATCGGATCGCCCACGACAACGACGGAATATTGAGCGTGCGCCAGAGAGGCGAACGCTGCCACGGCAGCCAGTGCCAGCAGAGGGATAGATTTCATGAGATCATTCCTGAATACGGAGGGTTTGAACGGTGGGGACAGTTATCGTCCCGTCGAGATTGGTGCTTGTGGCAGCCGGGAGAGTCAGATACGACACACACGGTTGAGCCATTGAGCGCGGTTCTTTCTGCTGATTCTGCACAATCCAATATTGCTGCTTCACCGCATCGCTGCGGCCTTTTTGATAACCTTCCTTGTATTGGGATTGCGACTGCTTCGCTGACATCGTTTGCGCTACTTCCGATACCAATACGCCACCCGCTGCGCCCACGCCGGTCATTAGTGGATCGCCATTACTCAGCTTGTTGGCCACAACTCCACCCGCTGCCGCAGCTCCCGCATCGTAGAGTCCCCGCGTACTGGAGCAGGCGCTCAACATCATCACCATCACGAGCGATAACATGGCATAGAGCCGAAAGCTCATTTCTCGCTCCCTTCTTGAGAACCGGGGGCATCGGAAGATGAGGTGTCGTCGCTGTTGCCGCCTCCGGTAAAAAAATTGACCACACTTCCGATGAAACCGGCGGCTCCAAGACCCACGCCGATATAAGTCAGTGTCGTGTCAGCGTTACGTCCGTTAGAACCGTTCGACCCATTGCTTCCATTCTGTCCATTGGTAACGGTGATATTGGCCAGTTGGGCCTCCAAGGCATCAAGTCGCGAATTGATGGTTCCCAGCGAACTGTATAAGGAGTCAAAGTTGGCGATTAAGGTTCCCAGATTTTCCTGCAACATACTGATGGCTGAGCTGTTTTCAGAACTGGACTGTTGCAACTCGGCGATCTGGTTCTGCTGCGTAGTGATCTGACTTTGCAGGTTGCTCAACTGCTGCTGGACCAGTGAAACGATAAAGGCTTGAAAGGCCGCCTGGTCTGCCGCACTTGCCGAATTATAGACCAGTTCAATCTCGGAGAGATTGATTCCTTGGGAGCCAGCACTCTCATTCCAAAGAATGACCGTGATCTGAACCGGCACGGTCGCATCGCTGGCCACGGAGTACGTACCGGCATTCAGAATCCCCGTGCCTGCCGAACTGGAAATGAGACCGGACACTATCCCCAACTCGGACATAGAGGTGCCGGTGGCGAAGCTGTAGGTGGCCTGAACCGTGCCAACGGTGACATGGACAGGCGGGGTCGTTCTCCCTGTATTGCCATATTCGTAGGCCGCTACGAGCTGACCACTGACAATGATCGTCACGGTCCCTTGCTTGGTGAGCGTAACGGAACTCGGATTGATGGAGACCTGCTGTGCCCAACTGCTCATGACCGTGAACAGAAGTAGAATCAAGGTATGGATGAATTTCATGGGGTAATGCCTTTCGAGTAGAGGTTGGTGGGAGGATTTAAATTGTCGGTGAGCTGACATGCCGCAGCGTGCCGCAAAGTGGCGGTTGAACGGACGGCGCGTAGTAACAGGCCGATGAAAACTTTTTCAGGGCGGATTGCTGTTCGGGCAGTGGGTAATGCTGGATCGCATCAACCGCCACATCCGAGAGGTGAATGTCGCGGGCAATGTCCTCCACGTCGGTGCGATCCATCTGCCGCATCAGCAGAAATTGCTTTGAATTGCCGATCACCACGGGACGAATGCGGGACGATTTGAATTTGCTGTATTGCTGGACGATGGAGATGGTCCAGCAATTGAACTTGCGGAGCTGCGCGTAGCTCTCGGCCACGATCTTCTCGCCGCCGGGAACATCAAGGAAGCGGGCGACTTCCTCGAAAATGATCCGTTTCCAAAGCTGGCGCGGAAGCGTGATGATGTGCTGGCGCGTGAAACCGGAAATCAAGAGTCCTGCCGCCGTTTTTAGTTCCACGGCCTGTTCGGGAATATAACCGAGTTCAAAATGAGCGACTCGTCCGGTGAGCGAAACATTCGTGGTTCCGTCAAAGAGTTTCCCGTAAGAGCCGGAGGCCGTCCACGCCGTGAGCAACGTCGCGATGGGGTCAATGTCCTCTTTCTTGTGTTCAGAGAATCGAGAAAAGAACATCAAATCAATCAGGGCCGAATGGGTCGGGTATTCCTCCGGTCGAAAAAAACTGTAAGCGGTGGACATGACAAACCGTTCGGTCCGTGACTCCTTGATAAAGCGCGTGATCTCCTCGGGAGTAAGGTTGTGATGAAGGGTAAGAGCCTCGTCATTGAGGGCATCCAGCTTGTCACGGAAATCAGCGAAGGCTTCCAAGAAAGTGCTGCCCATCTCCATCTTGGCCCGTCGCCAATGATGGATAGCACAGGCAAGCCGTTGAATAACCGGCATCTGCTCGGCATGACGCCGGGACCATTCCTCATAGGTGTCCGCGTAGAGCTGATTGATGTACTGCCCGATTTGGGCCTGTCGGAGTTGCTGCTTTTCGGGGTCGGACGATTCTCCAATCATCTTGGACACCAATGCCACGGCGGTGGCAATATGAAGCTGATTGAGCGGAAGCCCCTGTGTATCGAGGTAATTGAGAGTCAGTTCTCCATCGGGGTGAATAAGGATTGGCGTTTCGTCCAAGCTCTCCGTGAATCGCTTATAGGAGAGTCCCTCTTCAATGATGACGTTGTAATGATAGTAGAGCTGGGTTTGTGAAAGCAGATCGTCCATGAGATACGACTTTCCCGCTCCGGTCATGCCAAGGAGAACCGCATGCTGGGGAGTACCGCCGACAAAGGTTCGGACGCCGACAAGGTTGCCATTGGTGCCGTCATAGATGGCCTCGGCTTCGGAGAGATGCGCATTGAAAGTCGAAGAGAACGGCAGGAGGTCGGCCAGATAACGGTCTTCCGCATACAGGTAGCGGTGGCGGTAACTGGTGCCCGTCCATCCCGGCCAACTCGAAAAGAAAAGCTTCTTAGCTGTGGTCGGGAGTGCGACTTCGTAGGTTTGAGCGCCGTTCATATTGTTAACGGCGTTCTTGATCGCGGCGCTCTTTGTCTGAAGTCCAGCTTCGGTCGTATCCCAGACACGGATGAGATATTGGACACTGAACGGGAAGGAGAATCCCTGGGCCAGAGAATCAATCTTGTTCTCCTTTTTACGCAGGGCGACTAACAGCGATTGCTTCTGCTCGGCCTCATAGTCGCCGCGCAAGCGGTCCATCGCTTTCTCTTCCTTGGAGATTTCCTCACGAATCGCAATCGGCTCGAGATTGATGGTGAGCTGATAATCAAGGAACGGCAGACTGGTCAGCCGGTGAATGATGCCGGGGTACGTTTTCTGCGGCCACCGTTTGAGCGTGAATAGATGATGAAAATGGCCATCGAGATAAAAACCGGTCTTTCCATCCATACCGACACCATCACTATCCCAGCACAATTCTTGAAGAGTGAGACCGGGATGAAACATCCCGGCAAAATCCACCTCAAAACGGTCGGATAAGGTGGGATTCAGAAACAGTTTGAGATAGGTGAAATGATCGAGGTCCGACATGGGGCGCAAAGTCGTGCCGTTGCCGAAAATGGTTTGAAGGGTGACGCCCAACTCATGGAAGTCGGTTTTCAGTTGGGAGAGCGTCTTTTCATAGTAATCTTGAAGGGTGCTGCGGGTCGCCAGATTGCCTGAATAGCTCTCGATGTCCTGAGTGACGAAGAGAACCAGTTGCTCGCGGCGCAAGGTACGCTGGAGCATGCGATTCCAGTAGCGGTTGAATCGTTCGTTACGAACCCGCTTTACCATCGGATCAGTCGTTTGCGCCGTCTCTTGGTGATACCGGGTCAGCTCCTTTCGATAGTCCGCATTACAAGTCCACTGAATCTGGGCGCGTTGCCGGAGATTCAATGTGGCCAGAAAAATTCGGAGTTTATCCTGAAACTCGTTGAGCAGAGAAACCGAGGCGTTGTGCAAATCGGGCGGCTCAACGATGAAGCCTTTGCAGGCCATCGCTCCGGTTTCCAGATTTCCGTATAGGATCAATCCTTCTGCAAAATAGCCGTTGGGTGCGCTGTCATGTCGATTCATGAGACTCCTTTTGCTACCCCCTCCATGGGGCGAAATGGTTGCTGATGCTGTGGGTTGAAACTGAATCCGGGACCGACAATCCAGAGTTCAAACAAGTCGAGGTCGTAACCGAGCGGTTTGCCCTGCTTAAAGAGCAGGACATAGCTCAACGTACCAATGAACGGAATGGCCCCGATCAAGGCGCTGAGAAACCAATCGACATGAAGGAAACTGAATAGGGCCAACAGCAATCCCACTGAGGTCGTCGCAGAGGCGACAACTGGCAGAAAGAGATTGCCGTCTAGGCCCCAAACGGAACCGGCGGAATCGTCGGCGGCGTTCGTGTCGGTAAATCGGAGTTCGGACATAGGAGAGAAGTCGTGACGTGCGACGAGTTCAGAACGTCGGAGTGAGTGCCCCGCCACTCAGTCCGAAGATGGAGAAGAGCGCCCCCATAATGGCCGCAGCTCCCGCAATGATAATTCCAGCAATGATTCCGGCCTTGCCGTCAGGATCGCCTTTGGAGATGGCATTGGCTCCGGTCCAGATTTTGATCACGCCCCAGATGAATCCGAACATGAAAATGATGCCGAGGGCCAGTTGAAAACCCTGTTTGAGTTGGGCGGTGTTGCCGGTAACTTGAGCCAACGGCGGCAGCATAATCGCGGTAGAAATGAGGTTTTCCGAAGTGTCGGCCAGCGTATGGAGAGCGGTTGTTATCACGCCACTAGTTCACCACAAAATGACGGCAGCCCCTTAGCCCGTAGTAGATGTATTAGAGGTGTCTTAGCACGGCTTAGTGACCGTCTACGCACAGGCAGTAAATTCCGTGTTCAAAATGGGGCTATAGTCGATCCACTTTCAAATGAGAAAAGGGATCACTTCCATGAACGACGAATTAAAGACAAAACTCAAAAATCTAGAGACTCATCTTAAAACCAATATTCGCGGACAGGATCATGTCATTCCGCGCATCGTTTCGGTACTGTGTCGCGGTGAATTGGGGTTAGCCCATCCCTCTCGCCCACGAGGCTCCTTTTTGCTGGTGGGACCTACGGGCGTGGGGAAGACGGAGATCACGCAATGTTTTTCCGAATACCTTTTCGGGCCGGGACACCTGCACCGTTTTGATATGTCCGAGTATCAAAATCAATCTTCAGTCGGCTTGTTGCTGGGGCAATCCTCTTCTGAGATCGGACTGTTGGGTATGGCGCTGGCGAAAGAGAACCACGGGACTTTGCTCTTTGATGAAATGGAAAAAGCCCACCCGCTCGTATTGGACCTCTTTTTGCAAATTCTCGATGCGGGACGAATTACCCTTGCCACTGGCGAGACTAAGAATCTGAGCAACTATTATGTGGTATTCACGTCCAATATTGGGTCTGCCGAATCCATGCGGATGGAAAATTCGACGTTCACCACAATCGAACGCACCGTATTGAGAAAAGTAGACCAGACGTTGCGCCCTGAACTTGTAGCCCGAATCACCGATAAGCTGGTGTTTGGGAGATTGGGCTATGAAGTCCAGCGGGAGATTTGCGAATTGTTAATCGAACGCGAGACCTCACGCTTAAGAGCACTCGGGTATCCGGTGCTAGTGGATAGTCAAACCTTGGAACGATTGATTCGGGAGGGGTACAGCCGCGCATTGGGAGCTCGCCCAATGAGGAATACCATTGAGAAAGCGCTTCAGGAACTAACTATAGCGGAGACACTCAAATAAACTGGGGAGCCACTTTTCTTAAAATCAGTCGCATATTTCTAACGTCATTTTCCAATCCAGCGGGAAGGTCGATGCGAAGTTCCGGCTGGCTGAGGTTTGCTATTATGTTATAAACAGAGATGTGCGCTGCGATGTCCTCTAATAGCAGTATTATTTGTGCTATGAGATAATATCGAACATAAGAGCTAGAACCTGATAAAATTGATTTTTTCAATTGCTCCTTTTTGTCTATGAGTGTTTTATTCTTCTCGCTGATAATGCCGAATTCAATTTCGATATTCATATTCCCAGGTCTTTCACATTGCCCAAAAAACGTCAATGCATAAGTTTCGCGTCAAATCCACCGGCAAGCCGGTGGAGGAATTGCAAGAAGTCGCTCCGCTCGTCTGAGTGCTAGGGCTGTGCTTTCCAAGACAGATTCGTCGGTCACGGGCAAGCCGTGGCCAGTTCAGTCTCTTGCAAATTTCCGAATCCAAACGTGGTTCTCGAAAAGCGTGGAGCGATGGATTCGTTTTTCGGGATTGGCGAAAGCCTCTTTCAAATAATCTCGTATGCTCAAGTAAACTTGATCGGGCATGCGCTGATTAATGGTGATCTTGTTAATCATTCCCAGTTCGATGTCTATTTCGCTGCAACGAGCGTCTTCACTGATGACGCGGTATTCTTCCTCGCAGCGGTAGGGCCACCGCTTGGTGAATGGGATGTCTTCGACGCGAATGGATGCGGTGTTCACTTCGTTGATTTTTTTATAAATCACGGAACCATGCCGGAGTTCGAGAGAATCGAAGACATTCAGAAGGTCATTCCCATGAAATTCGATGCAACAGCCACTCGCGCCGTCCGAGAAGGTTTTCCAATGGTGAATCGTCTCCAGTCCTCTGGAAAAACATAAGGCATACAGATGAGAGAGATTCTTCCGATACTTGTAGACCTTCATGATTTCCGTGTCGTTTCGGTCTTCCCAACGGGAAGGGTCCACCAGCACGAGCTTCTTGCGTTTTAACAAATCGAGAAGAAACGGCAGCGTCGTGAAGCGGTTCAGATATTTTACGTCACTTTCTAGCGAGTTCATAACGGTCTCTCCGTACTAAAGTCTCATTCGCACCGCCCTCTTCTCCGTGATTTTGACCGTTTCCACAATCACTGATGCGCTTGACTCGCTTTCTCCCGAAAGCTGATTCGACGCCTGATTTTTGGTGAGATCAAGAGCTTGGGTGATTTCCTGCTGACGTTTCAGGAGCGATTCCAGTTTTTCACCGTGCTCAAACGGCTTATTCGCGTGCGATTGCAAGTCGGTCACTTTCTGCTGGGTGGCGGCTAATTCCTTCTTATAGTCGGAAAGCCGCTCCGCCATGGAACGAACGACATACTCCAAAGAGCTAATGGTGCCGGAAGCTGAATCAGATACCTTGGCAACATAATGATTCTTTCCACAGAGTACGATTTCATCGGAACGCTCGGGGAAAAGCTGCAACCGGAATCCGGCAAATGATCCCAATTCAACGAACTCGGTAGCGAGCAAATGCTTTTGGGCCAGCTCGTTGAGTTTTTCGCCTGCCGCAACACGGTCCGTCATTGTTCGGTTTTCAATGCGAATAACAAACGCATCACCTTTAGTTTGCTGTCGAATCGCCATATCCTCGTCCATGTTACGAATCCGTCGTTCCAATCTCTCCATGTCCTCGGTAGAACGGCGAATGGCATGGCGAGTGACATACTGCGCTTCACCGTGTTGGGAACGGAGACGGCTCAAGCGCATGACTTCCGCATCGACCTTAGCTTTTTCAATCACAAGCGGATTGCCGGAAGCAATTGCCTTCACTTCGGCATAAGTGAGGGCCGGGGCATCGAGGTCTTCGATTTTGCGAACGTGGCTTGCTTTGGTCATGATCTGGCCAATGAATTTCGCCTTGGTTTCCAGAACGCCCCACATATAGGCGTCGAATGAGCCTTCCGAGACGTATCGGAAGATTTTCACTTCCGCATTTTCATTGCCCTGCCGTAAAATCCTTCCTTCCCGTTGTTCAATGTCGGCAGGTCGCCACGGCGCGTCGAGGTGGTGGAGTGCCACGAGACGCTTCTGTACGTTGGTGCCGGTACCCATCTTTGCCGTGCTGCCCATGAGGACTCTGATTTGGCCGGACCGTACTTTTTTAAACAGCGCGTCTTTCGCGACATCGCTCTCGTGCTCCTGAATAAATGCGATTTCATCCGGCGGGATACCTTTCTGCACAAGCTTTCGCTTGAGGTCGTCATACGCGGAAAAAATCTTTGAGTCGGCTTGTGGCGTGGAAAGATCGCAGAACACGAGTTGCGTTAATCGCGGCTCTTTCGTTTGCTCCCATAGGGTGAATATCTCCTTGGCCGCCAAAGAGAGTTTACTGTCGGCATGGTCGCGGCCCATTCCGACGAGTCTCAAATCAAGGGCGGCTTTGCGTCCTTCTCCTGTAATTTTGAGCATGTTGTCCACGGACGGATCGACATTGCCGTTGCGGAGACGCTCCGCTCGCTTGGCCAGCGTGGCGACAAAGGCTTTTAAAGCAGGCGTGGCGGGAGCACTCACGATGAGCGCTTTGCCTTGAAAAAGTTTGGGCACGGGTAGTTGGAGCATTTCTGCCGTCTGAATGTCGGCGACTTGGCGGAATTGCTGCATCAATTCCGGTACATTGACGAACCGTGCAAAACGGGTGTTCAACCGGTAGCCCGCGCCGTCCGGCGACAGCTCCATCGCGGTCACGGGTTCGCCAAACGTGGCCGCCCACGAATCAAAATGCTGCAATTGCCGGTCCTCCAGACTGTTCATCTGGAGGTAGCGTTGCATGGTGAACATCTCAGCCATGGTGTTGGTGACTGGCGTGCCCGTAGCGAAAACCACGCCACCTCCGCCGTTCAGCTTCTGAAGATGCTGAACTTTGAGGAACATATCGAACGCTCGTTGCGAAGAGGTCATCGGCAATCCGGCAACGCGGGTCATCTTCGAGACATAGAAGAGATTTTTGAAGTAATGCGCTTCATCGACAAAGAGACGATCCACCCCCAGCTCTTCAAACGTGAGTGTATTGTCTTTCTTCTCCTGAGCGGAAAGCGTCTTGAGCTTGGTTTCGAGACGGTTTTTTGCTGCTTCCAATTCCTTGACCATTCGTTGGAATCCCTTGTCGGCCTTCTGCTGGAGAATTGCCAGTTCCAGTTCTTCGATTTGTTCCTTAAGAAATTCTTCCTGCGCATCCTGTGAAATGGGAATGCGCTCAAGTCCAGAATGGGTGACGATCACGGCATCCCAATTGCCGGTGGCGATACGGGAAAAGAGCTGCTGTCGGTGGGCCGTGTGGAAGTCGTCCTTTCCCGCCACGAGAATATTAGCACCGGGATAAAGCATGAGCAGTTCTGACGAAAACTGTCCGAGCATATGATTGGGCACGGCAATGAGGGGCTTTTGGGCCAACCCCAACCGCTTTTGCTCCATCGCTGCGGCGACCATGGTGAATGTCTTGCCCGCGCCTACGACATGAGCGAGTAAGGTGTTGGGTGATTGCAGAATCCGCCATACGGCAGATTTTTGATGTGAACGCAACGTGATAAGCGGACTGGCCCCCGGTAGCGTCAGGTGGTCGCCGCTAAAGGTGCGAATACGGATGTTGTTAAATTCTTCATTATACTGCTTCACCAACCGTTCGCGACGATCATCATTTTGCCAGAGCCATTGCGGAAACCGTTCTTTGATCCGCTGTTGTTTTTCCCGAGCGGCCTCGGTCGCGGCGGCATTGACGATCCGCTGGTCTGTGCGCGGGTCCGTATCATAAACGGTGGGCGTGCGGAGATTAAGCGCGTCCTCAATCAACGAAATCGCCGAATATCGGGGAGTGCCCCATTCTGTCGTATTAGCGACGCAGGACTTCGCTTCGTAGTCAGGTTGCAGGGTCCATGAACCCAACTGCGGCGAATGCTTAATCCGAACCGCATTCGGCGAAAGATGAAACAATTCCACAACAAACTGCTCAATGTCCCTCTCGGGTATCCATACCGAACCGAGACGGGCGTCGATCTCGGTTGCTTTCAGTTCTTCCGGTTGAACGGCCTGTAGAGCGGAGACATTCTCCTGATAGCGCGGATCGGTGAGTGCGGCGGCTTCGGCTATGGCGAGCTTTTCACGGATATTGCCGGAAAGATAGGCATCGCCTGTTTCCCATGCCTCCGTCTGTGGATCAAGGAAGA
This sequence comes from Verrucomicrobium sp., assembly GCA_017849585.1. Taxonomy (GTDB): domain Bacteria; phylum Verrucomicrobiota; class Verrucomicrobiia; order Methylacidiphilales; family UBA1321; genus UBA1321. The sequence continues at coordinate 84,423 of JAFIGT010000034.1, read as the reverse complement.
TGAGTCCTTTCAGCTCTGGCAGAAACTCCTCCACCGGCTTCTTGAGCAGCCAACTCATGAGCGGGAGGTTGACTCTCCCTTTTTCATTCAATGAGACGAGTAACGCCTCCTTGGCTGTCTCGACTGATTCCACCGGTTTGTGTCGTTGGATGGTTCGCTCGCGAAAGATGGCGGTCTTGCTTGCGCGGCGAGTTTCTTCGTTGAAATTCTCCAGCGATCTCAGTAACGGCAAATCAGGATCGCCACTGAAAGCCCGTATGTTGGCGCTTTCTGAGACAGCCCCAAACAGGCTGTAAAATCGGTCATACTCCCAATTCAATTTGGTGCGGGCTTCTACAATCAGTTCCTCCGGCTGGTCCTCGACCTGGCTCCGCAAACATTCCCGCACGGCGGAACGCAATTGAATCAAACCACGTATGCGGCGGGCGGTCTCTCGGGGCAACTCTGGTAACAGCGTGAGGTTGTCACCTTCCCGAATCGCCACCGTGCCATCAACGAGAGTATAGGCGTTTGGCTTGATGTCATCGGGAGCCGGAATGGCGATTTCAGGCGCAGCGGTTTCTATTTTCTGCGGTTGATAAATACTCTGGGGCAACCGTTCAATCACAGCGTCGAGAGATAATGACAAATCCCGGCCATCGCTTATCAGGGTGGCTTCATTGCGTCCGTATAAACCTTGGTGCAGCTCCATTCGTCCCAACATCATGTTCGGGTGGGTATGGTAATACTCGTTGAGGAGCATTTCCTCGTTCTTGGAATTGCGATAAAGCACACTTTCAGTCCACGCCGGGCCAGAGGGAGATTCCCCCGATAGGCGCTTACGCAGCATCACCAGATCGGTGGTCACTTCGGTATGGGCATTGGCTTTAAATGCATCGTTGGGAAGGCGAATCGCCCCAAGCAAATCCATCTGCTTGGCGAGATGCTTCCGCAATAAGGCTCCTTTTTTGTCGAGCGTGCCTTTCGAGGTAATGAAGAGGATCAACCCGCCGGGCCGAATGCGTTCGACCGTGGCCGCAAAGAAATAATCGTGAATCGGAAACTTAAATTCATTCAGACGCGGGTCGAATGGAGGATAATCGCCGAAGGGAACATTGGAGATGGCTACATCATAGAATCCATCAGCCAATTTGGCGCTCTCATAGGCGCTCTGTCGAATATCAGCATCAGGATAGAGCGCACGGGCAATACGTGCGGTCACAGCATCCAGTTCAATACCGGTGAGCGCCGACTGCTGGTGCATCATTTCGGGCATCAGTCCAATGAAATGGCCTACTCCGCAGGCCGGTTCCAGTATCCGCCCCTGTCGAAACCCGAACCGTTCCAGCATGGTATACATGGAACGGATAATCACCGGAGACGTATAGTGCGCGTTCAGGGTCGATTCCCGTGCGGCGGTATATTCCTCCGTCGTGAGGAGTTGGTGCAGGTGGTCGGCTTCCTTTTTCCAATCGGAATCAGGTACGTGCTGAAACAATTGGGGCATCCCACCCCAACCGACATATTTGACGAGAACCGCCTTTTCTTCTGGAGTGGCTGGGCGGCCTTCTTGTTCGACTCGCTGAAGTGTCTGAATCGCCGCAAAGTTGGCGCGACACTTATGCTTGAGTGAACCGATGCCGATGGAATCGGCATCGGTGATCCGGTAATTATTTACGTTCCGGCTTGTTCTGATTCCGGCTGAAGCAGGATAAAGTGCTCTCGCACGATCTCCCACGCGCTGTCGTGAGCTTGCTGCGCCGTCTGTCCCTGCTGGATCAGTTGCCGCACCAGTTGATCCATCTCGTCCTTGGTTTGTTCCTCCGCGTATAAGAGCATCTCGTGGAGTTGCCCCGTCGCTTCCAGCTCCGTCACTCGCCGGGGTAGAAACTCCCGCCAGTGCCTCTCGGCCATCCGTCCGTATTGGGTGAGTGGTGTCATGCTTGGGCCTAGTATAGGAAAAAAGGTCGAGTTGGTCAGTATCTTTTCGGGATTTGGGAGGCATAGAACGCAGTTATTAGAGGCGCTATTACTCCTCGATTTCCGGTGATGTCGGCGCAATCGCTTTTGAATCGGCAGGCTTCGTGAATTGTGAAGGAGACAGTTTCACTCGCTTGCAATATTTCCACGCGCAATGCTTGATGACGGCCACATGCTTAGGCAACCCGCGCAACTCATGCGGCTTAATGATGTGTTCGTCCTGGTCGGTCCAGCTCAGGCTGCTTTTACCACCGGAGTATCCATGCGTTTTTTTCTGAACTGTGTGCTTGCCCATCGCATCGGCAATCATTTCAGAGGCGTCCTTGTCCGCAGCGGTGAAATGGACCCGATTGGCCAGATTGAGGAGAAATACCTCGGCTTTGTCCCGAGCCCCCATGGGTGGGATGTAGGACGTGGGCGACTGGGTGGAATTGATGGTGGTGGCTCGTGCTCCACGAATCTTGTCGATGACGTTGTAATCGGAGAGGCCGTCTTCGCTGACCAGCACGGTTTCCTGCGCTTCGTCGAGGACGAGTACGATGAGGTTCTTTTTGGCGCGTTCCTCGCTGGAGAGATCATACCGGCGCAGGGCATGAGTATAGAACAAGGCTTTGAGCAGTAAGCTGACATAGCGTTTTTCCGTCTGATATTTCTGCGGAATGCGGATGCTAATGAGCTTTCCAGAGTCGATTTCGTTCAAATCAAAGGTTGGGTTCGGTGAATTGAAAATCTCGGCGATGTCGGGATGCGTAAAGGGTTCAAGATAATTGAAGACCGTCGCGCACGTTCCTTGAAATTGCTCGGCTGGCTGGCGGAGCAGATCGTCAAAATAAGCTCGGAGCCAGTCGCATTTGGTGATTTCGGGTTTCTTAAGGTCTGCGGCCACGGTATCCAAGGCTGTTTTATTGGATACCATGACGAAGAGATTGGTAAGGGTGACGGGTCTCCTGAGGACATGGAGCGCAATGAGCCCATTCTGAATCAGCACTTTCGCGGCGCTTTTGAAAAAGGCTTGTCCTCCCCGCTGCCCCGCAGCGGTCGCCACGTCGACCAGCATCTTCGCATAGGTGGAAGAAGGGATACTTGGGTCAGACAGAAAATTCATGGTGAATGGCGGCTTCCACTTGGGTCCTGCGTTATCCGGTCGGACTTCCAACTGCCGCAAATCATCGCCGCAGTTTAGATCTTGCGCGATGGCCGCGAGCGGCTCGCTCAAATCTCCCTTGGTATCGAGAGCGAGAATTCCCACGTCGGAACGATTCATTTTAACGTTGTGGATAATCGGGACGACGCCAGAGGCAGTTTTCCCCGAGCCGGTTTGACCGTCGATTTCCCACCCTCGGCAAAAGTCGGCCTCAACCCATTTCACGCCACCGAATTTGAGGACGTACTTCGACAAACCGGAAAGTTTGCCGCCGTTGGTTAAGCCATCGTAGAGAAACCACGCAAATGCGATGAGGAGTATTCCCGCAAAAAGGATGAATGGAAACGGCAGTAAAACGAAGCCGCAGAATCCGATAAAGGTCAATGCGCTGTAGACAAGAGATGTTTTATCCATATGACTGCAAGTCCTCCAAGTAAGAGGCCGGTGGTGAAACTCGCCGTCACTTGCTGCCGGACGGCGAGTTTCAGAGTTGTTTGGGTTTGATGCAGCAAAGCCTTAAGTTGTGCGGCAAGGGTCGTGCAGGACTGAACACTGTCTGCAATCGGTGTGTTCAGTTCATGGGTGATCTGTTGGCTAATGGTGAGAGGCTTTTCCGCAAGAACACTGGCCAGTTGCTGGAGGGTGCTAATCAGGGAGTCCACCGATTCGGCGGCGTTCTCCATCTTCTCAACCCTCGTATCCAGTGCGGCCTTGAGCGTGTAGATGCCATTTTGAATGGTATCCTCGCCATGTTTCATGCGCTGCCAGTGCCAAGCGAAAAGGACGACGGTCGGATCGTTCTTTTTAAGCTTGAAGGCACTCAGCAGCCACTTGAGATCGTCGGGAAGATTATCCCCGGTGAAAACTTCATGCGGCAGACGGATGTCCTCTGAACCTAACTCGCTCATGCGCCTTCCTCGGGGATGAGCCATGGGCGGACAATCTCGAACTGCTCATACATCTCATCCAAAAATCCAAAGACCCGCGAGCGGTCGGACATGGTGAGTTCGGGATGGTACATGGCGTCGCCAAACGCAATGTCGAGGGAATCCAGATGAACGACGGTACGCTCCAGCAGTTGGGGCATGGTGATTTCCTTGCCGTGAAATTCGGCGAGAAATCGTTTGCGCAAATTCGACTCCTCGTAGATCGAAAAGTCCTCACCTTTTGCGTAATTCTTGACGACGAAGAAACTGGCTTCGTGGCCGAACCTTTCCAACGCGTCTTTCATGATCACGGTGCAGCTCTTGTCTGGCGTGATGACGAAGGCAAATGTCAAAGAAAGCCGGAGGTCCGGCAATTGCTTGAAGATGCGCATCTCATTAAACCAGTGAGCGATTTCCGTAATGGAGCGCGCCGCGCAATCGACCAACAGTAGCGAGTGTTTTCCCAAATCATCATGGACGAGATCGAGCTCGCCATGCTTTTCCAGATTAATGGTACTGGTGCACTGCGGGTAAAACTGATGCAGATTGGGATTAACCGGGTCGATGTCGTACCCGTGAAAAGGAATTTTTTTATCGAGATAGTATTGAGCGAGAGCGCGAGCGACGAAACTCTTGCCAACTCCACCCTTGTCGCCAGTGATAAAGACAATTCGTTTTGTGTTACTCATAAGATTAGACCTTGCCGCGAAGATCGCGAATACCGGAGTTGGATGTCGAGGTTGAAGGTGCGGAGGTTGTTGGAAGCGAGAGTGGCAGGGATGGAGAATCGGCCGGCGTGGACTCGCGCGACTTGGACGTTGAGCTACGTCTGAGCTGGGCAATCTCTCGATTGTAACGACGGCAGAAACGGCGCAGGGAAGTTTCGGAGACTTTAATGCCGTGTTTGTTCAGTCGTTCAACAATGATCTCGTAACTGGCGTATTTCGCTCGCAACAGTAGAATGGAGCTTTTGTAAGGCTCCAATTCTGTATAGGTCGCGGGTGTATGAACATAAGTTTCGGCGTCCTTAAGCAGGTCGGCTGCGATGTCTTCTGAATTCATTGGACATCTTAAAGCACAACGGGGCCAAACCTCGCTAGGACTACTTAGTAGTCTTTAGTAGTACTAGGGAATACTAAGGAGTACTTGGTAACACCGGCCCGCTGAAACAATCTCTCGGAAAAAAACAGGAGTGGGCACGGTTCCGGTGATCTACTTCATGATTTTTTTCGGTGGAGAATGCGTGATTTTCTTTTGGACGCCTGCCGCCGATTTGGCGGTGGATAGCGGAGAAATGGTGGAGCATAAAACGATAATTAGTGACGACGGCGTGTACCTCGCTTGAGGAAAATCGGACGATAGTGGAGGAATAGCGGTGGTTGGTGGAGATTGAGTGGAGCCATGCCAAAGAGTGACGTCGCTTGCGCGGTCCTTCCGAATTATAAGTGGAGCCAGCGGAATTTCTGCTGAAGAAGGCGTGAATGACGGCGGTTATATGGCGGAGGATTTGCGGCGGGCATGCGTTGCCTGCGCAGAATCAGCTCAGAATTGGTGGTGGCTGTTGTTCGCGGATGGATCGCTGCCGCATAACTTGCGGCGACTGACGGCGAATCGGCGGAGAAGTAAATGATCGTGCCGTCAGATGGCGGAGATTTGGCGGATTTCTGGCGGATCGTGGCGGCGCAATGGCGGCGGCTGCCGCAGGCCAACCTAACGTGAGTTAGGGGAGGCGCGTCAGACTTTTTATTTTGTTTGGTTCGGATTTCTGATTTTTGGAGTGATGGATTAGTTGGGGTGTGGGTTGCTTATTTTGCTTCGTTTTGAGGTGGGTTCGTTTTCTTGGATTTGGGACGGCTCTCTCTTTTTGAGTTTGTCTTTGGTTCTGGCTCGGTGTTACTGGGTACTCCCTAGTACTACTAAAGACTACTAAGTAGTCCTCGAACCGATTTCACGAAACGTGCTTACGTTGAGGCATGTTCCGACTTGATCAGCCCTGCCGTCGACTCTCCAATGCGAGAGACTATTTCTCCATGCACATGAAAACCGGGGACTATCTGACTCAAGATAGCCAGTCCGAAATGATCTGGATGGGAAAAGGCTCCGAACGCTTGAGCTTGCATGGTCACGTAGAAATGGAGCATTTCGTACGACTGTGCCAAGGACAGCACCCCGCCACCGGGGAGAAATTGCTCATGCGCGACAAAGGTAAGCAGCGTCGTCTCTGCTTCTTTGGACAGATGTCTGCTCCCAAGGATGTCTCAATTGCGCTGCTGGTTGGAGGGGACGAACGCATTCGCGTGTGGTGGGAGGAAGCGATGCGCGATGTGGCGCACGAAATCGAACGCGCGATCGCGACGCGCGTGCGCAAGGGTGGCAAAGAGAATGAAGACCGTCTCACTAGCAACATGGTGGCCGCTGTCGTCACGCATGATTCCAGCCGCCAGCTTGATCCGCAGCTCCACACCCACTTCTGCATGATGAATGTCACATTTGATCCGGTGGAGAAACGCTGGAAGAGCGTCCAGCCGTCCCTACTCTATAAGTACCAGAGTTACTTTCGTGAGGTGGGTTACAACAAACTCGCGCAACGCATGATCGAAGCCGGGTACGAATTGGAAAAGTCTCGCGTGGTCGGATTCAATATCAGGGGATTCCCGCCCGATCTGCGGTTGAAGTTCAGCAAACGCCGGGAACAAATCGAACAGCTTGCCAAGGAGTATGGCGTCACGAGTCAGGATGCGTTGCAGCGCATTACTACGAATAGCCGTGTAAAGAAAAGACTGGTTCCCCTCGCGCAGCTTCAAAAACACTGGCAAGCCGAGTGCGGTGAAGCAGAAGGGGTGATTCGCCAAGTCATTGCCACGGCCTCCGGTACTCCCAGTAAACCGATTCCAATTACAGCCAAAGACGCGCTCGCCTATATAGAAGCGCATCTCTTTGAGCGTCGCTCGGTCGTGGATGAGCGTATACTTTTGCGCGACGGTCTGGAATATGGTCGGGGTCGGTTTGAGTTGCGTGAGCTTCAAAAAGAAGTCGATGCGCGGGTGGCATCGGGTGAATTAATTCGTCGAAAGGGATGCATTACGTCCCGAGAGTTGTTGAAGCTGGAACGCGAATGCACCGAATGGGCGTACATTGGACGGGGTAAGCATGGTTGTTTTGGGGATAGTACCGTGGTTGATTCGACACTGAGCGTAGAGCAGACTTCGGCAGCACGTAAGATTCTGAATTCGCGGGACCGGATTATCATCTTTGAGGGTGACGCTGGAACGGGAAAGACCCGAACGATTCGCGAAGTTGTCAAAGGACTGAAGCAGGTCGGGGATCGTCCCTTTGCGTGTGCTCCATCGTCGGGCGCAGCGGAAGTCTTGCGACAGGAACTCACGCCGGACGCCGATACCCTGCAACAACTCTTGGTGAACAAGGATCTCCAACATCGTTTGCAGGGGCAGACGATCCTCGTCGATGAGGCGGGGTTGATTTCGATCCGGCAGATGCACGAATTGTTCAACGTTGCCTATCGCGGCGATAACCGGCTGATTCTGGTCGGCGACATCAAGCAGCACAGTTCGGTTGAGGCAGGGGATGCTCTTCGTGCGCTGGAACGGTACGGCAATCTGGAAGTGGCTACGCTTCGGACCATCCGGCGGCAGATCGATTTCGGCTACCGCAAGGCCGTGGAATTTCTGGCGCGGAAGAAAGCATATCAGGCGTTCGATCAATTCGAAGCGCTTGGCGCGGTGAAGGAAATCGCCGATCCGAAGGAATTATTTAATCGTGCTGCCAAAGATTACGTTTCTACCCTACTAAAAGGAAAATCATGTCTGGCGATCTCGCCAGTCTGGTCGGAAATCTACCAATTCACGGAGACCGTTCGTGATCAGTTGAAGGAAAAGAGTCTGCTTCAATCAGAGGAGCGAAAGGTGATGACGTTTCGATCCTTCCAATGGACCGATGCGCAGACGAAGGATGTGCAGAATTATCAACCCGGCGATGTCCTGCTTTTTCATCGCAACGTCGCGGCGTTTGTTAAAGGCGAATCTGTCCGATTTGTCGAGCAGCAAGATCAAGAGATCATAGTGGAGAAAGACTCCGGCGAGAGATTTGCGTTTAGTCCAAAACGAATCGCGAGCTATGAGGTTGGCGCTGAACAGGAGATCCCGGTGGCGATTGGTGAGCGGGTACTGATTCGCGGTAATCACAAGCCGTCCAAACTCCAGAACGGTGACATCGTGGAAGTCGTTGGGTTTGAAGATGACCATTCCATTCTCCTCAAAGATGGCCGGGCCATACCGTCTGACTTTCACCAGTTCACACATGGGTACGCCACGACGTCTCATGCTGCTCAAGGGAAAACGGTGGATCGAGGCATCGTGCTAATGTCCGGTGCTGGGATTCATGCCGGAAACTTGAAACAGGCATATGTCAGCAATTCCCGCTTTCGCGAAAGTCAGGCGATTTATGTATCCGACCGAGAAGCCGCGAAAGACGCGATGGCCACTCTCGCAGATCGCCAGCTAGCGATGGAGTTGGTGGAAGATCGACAGCGGCGGTGGAAAATCTTCCAAAAACTCAACGAAGCGTATGACTCTTTTAATTATTACCGCCAGCGAGTGCTGGCGGCGCTCCAATCTCCAAAAGTGAAACCGGGAGTATCCATCCATGTCTGATGCCAAAACAATCGCAGATACATTGACCACCGTGTGGGAAGGTTCCTGGGGTTCCATTTCGCCATCACCCCATTCGGTCGAAACGCTTCGTCTCTGCAAGTTGGAAAACGGGAAGGAGGTGGAATTGATCTCCTATCCCTACCGGAGCCTCACGCGATGGAGTTTGAAATGCGGACAGCCCGAACGACTGGAGATCGAAGCGGCGGGAGAGTCGATTGTCATTACGGGGCGCGGTCTCAAACGTTTGGCCGAAGCTCTTGATGAGGGGCAGTTACGTTGTGTTCGCGAGCAGAATGAAAATGATAAAGCTGGGGATTTGCTGGTGCTCTCAATCAAGCGAGCTAAGTCGTCGATATAGTTAGCAATATCTGGATCGCTTCAGTTGCTTTTCTAGTCGAGTCCTTTGGTCAGTTCGGCCCACGAACAACGCAGAGCCCGACGCAATTTGACAATGACATCAAGTGAGGGGCTGGAAATACCCTTTTCAAGCCGCTGAAGATAAGATCGGTCGATGTCCGCTGCCTCGCAGAGCTGCTCTTGAGTCAAATCAAGGCGCGTGCGTAGTTCGCAGATATTTTGCCCGAATTTCTTCCGAATAATCACACTAGAAGACTGCCTTTGAATATCGGAATAGTGAGCCGCATATATGCGGCTTTTTATTTGACTTTGTTTTTCCTTTCCTTATCGTCACCTCAAGCTCCGAGGGGCAATCAAGGGATCGGCATGAAAAAAATTCTGTTGGTAGATGATCAAAAGACTGTACTGCACGTGCTCAACTTCGCTTTGGCTTCTTCACGAATTGAGACGGTATTGGCGATCAATGGGCAAGAGGCTTTATATCAGGCCCGAGTACAGCAATTTGATTTGATTTTACTCGATATGCACTTGCCTGACATCAGTGGCTTGGAGGTGCTCCGGCAGCTAAAGCTGGACGAAACTACGCAGGAAATTCCTGTTATCTTTGTGACCGGCAGTAATCAGTTAGAAGACAAGGTACAAGCCCTGTCGTTGGGGGCGGTCGATTACCTGAGCAAGCCTTTTACCTTGGATGAAATCCAACATTGCGTGAATCGAGTTCTTTTCGCTACACGCTCCTACTGTCAGATATAAGAATAAACAAGGAGAGCTAAATTCCGTCAAATAAGCGGTCGTAAGTGCATCCTAAAGCCTTGTGAAGCTGTTTAAGGGTAGCTAGTGAGGGGCACTTCTGGCCGGATTCAAGCATTTGAACATAGCGTTTTGTCATGTCCGCTTTCACTGCAAGCTTGTCTTGGCTGAGTCCTGCTGCACTACGTAGCTGGTGGATGTTTCGTCCTAAGTTACGTAGGGACTTTTTAGACACCTTGTTTTGCACAAGAGCTAAGCATGTGAGAAAGTTGAAAATATTGCGGCGAACTGGCAGTTCTTTTTTGATTGATTTGAACTGGCGGTTCGTTAAACAAAGGAAGCGAGTTTTGCTTCAAGATAGGGGTGGCTGGCGGGTCTTTTTCGCGTGCTTTCCCTGCATGGGGTTCCTTGGGACGGAAAATTTACTTTCCAAGTGTGAAATTGCATGGAATGGTCTTATCTTCGAAAAACAATAGGGGGCGTTTGTGGAATACAGTTACCGTGATGGGCGGCTAAATCGGTGGTTCGCCACCTTCGGAAAAACGGTTCAATATGGCATCTGGTTATGGCCGCTTTTTTTCAGTCATGCTGGGCCTGCTTCGGCGGCAGATAACGCCACCACTCCCACTCCGGCCCTTTCCCTCAGAGTCATCGACAGCCAAGAAGTTGATTACGGCACGTACTCCATCTTTTACAACCGGGTAGAGCCCCCGGTTCTCAAGCCAAAAACGATAGCCTCTGCCGCACTGCCAGCTTTGACGATAGCCTCTCCCACAGCCGCTGACCTAGAAGCGACTCGCAAAGCCGAAGCGAAGGTCCAAATGGTTATCGTTGCGGACGTGACTGTGTACGATGGCAAGACAACCATTCTGCGCTGGTGGCAGGACGGAGGGGAGTACGTCTATCGCAGTAATATCAATTTCTTCTACCTCCGTAGCTTGTGCAATTTTGAAACCGAAAAGACTTCGTACTTTGTCATGTTGGCCGTATCGGACGGAGGCCCTTTGCCTGCCAGTCTCTCCTTTGGACAAATCGGTAATGGCTCTCATTTTGCTTTGATCTCCCAACCCAAGACCGGTGTGAAACCGGAAGCTGCTCAATTCATGCGGGACGTCTGCGCTTACTACGAGAACCATCAGACGGAACTCATTGCAGCCTATCAAGTGCGCGAAAAGACGCGAATCGCGAAAGAGCAATGGGATAAGGATCATCCACCACAACCCAAAGACGTGGTCATCCAGTACTTCCCGATTCGGAGCAACTTTGATGAGTTGAAGGGAGCTGCCAAATGAAAGCTCTCTACAGTTTGTTGTTCATCATTGCTTTCGCGGTCACTTCCGTGGCGAGGCCTCCTGAGTCTGATCCGACCCCAGATGCGCTGAATGAAGGATGCGCCCTCCAATTCGATGCGGACAATCAAATCTACCACTTCAAATGGTGGGGGCATTCTGGCCGTACCTATTTTGTATTAAGCAGCCAAGATCTCATGAGCTGGAACTGGGTTCCCGTCATTGAGACAGGTGAGAATGCCATCAAGGAATGGGCATTCACTTCTACTGCCGACAAATTCTTCGTCCGCCTCAGGTACACCGACCAGCCCACCAGTGACCCACTTGGTGACGATTTCGATGGCGATGGCATTTCTAATCTCCTCGAAGTCCAGCAAGGAAGCGACCCGTTTGATTATTATAGCCGGCCTGCGCAAACCATCACTGCTACAGTTACTTTATTGAGCGGCGATAATCAAAGTGCACTCGCTGATCAGTACGCACCTCAACCGTTGCGATTGCTTGTCACAGATGGCTCAAGCACCCCATTAGTCAATGCCCCAATTACATTTAACACCGGCTTGAACGCCTTCATAGTTGGCTTAGATGCAAGCTCGACTTTGACTAGTAGCCTAGTCGTCAAAACAAATACTCAAGGTCAGGCTCTGGCATATCTCTGGCTGCAAGGTGATCCTGGTGTCAGGATTATCACATATCATCCGACTGAACATCCTGCACAGACCGTGACGATCTCAGCGCAAGTAGTCGCTGGAGCTCCTGTTACTCCAACGGATTTGACTGCCACCACCAATGGTGATGGCAGTGTGACTCTAAATTGGTCAGACAGTGCGACAAATGAGACCGGCTATATTGTCGAACGCTCTCTCGACGGAGGGCAAACATGGACAGCAATTGTTACGACGGCTGCCAATGCCACTTCTTTTACCGATTCTACCGTTCCACCGGGAGTTTCAGCGTTATATCGGGTTAAAGCCAGTAACGCGCTTGGCTCATCCAGCGCAAGCGACATCATTTCGCAAAATGGAACAAATATATCAACTACGGATACTGATGGGGACGGGATTCCTGACGCATATGAGTTGGCTCACGGGCTTGATTATCTGAATCCCTACGATGCTCTTGATTTTGTCAGCTCAGATTCAACGACAACTCAGATTGAAGCCTACATTAAAAGTGTCGATCATCGCGATTTATCAAGCACGACGATAAATACTTTGCAGGGGCCTCCTGCAAGCAATAAACCGGGAGACGTTGTGCCAGTGTCATTCCAACTCCTAACTGCAAATGGCGTCCCTGTGGCAAATGCTTGGATATTATTTGATGGGCAGGCAGCTGAATTGCAGTGGAGTTCTCAAAACACAGGATCGGACGCCAAAAATTATCGTTATCTAAAGACCAATCTTCAGGGAAAGATTACAGGTTACCTTGTCGTTGGACCCAACACGGGAATTAATTCGTTTAATTTGAGCACGATTACGGGGTATTGAAATGAGGGGGAAACGTATATTCGCAGGTGGCATCTTTTCAATTGCCGGTGCTGTAATGGGTATGCTGTTCTGTTTAGCAGCTTCTGCCTTAGGTGCCACCAAATCAGTTTCGGTAAATAATGTTGCACCGGCTCCACCGGCAAATCTGTCGGTCTCGCAGATTGCCCCGTCAGGCGGCGATGAGGCCGATCCATCCAGAGTTGAAATTAGTTGGTCTGCCTCACCATCTGGATCACCAGATTCTTATTCAGTTGAACATAACCAGAGCAGTACTAGCTGGGATAGTATTTACGGCGGTGGAGGTCTAAATACACAGGACCAAAATCTCTTAGGAAATGCACGCCATTTTTACCGTGTACGCGCACACAACCAGTATGGGTGGTCAGGATACAGTCAGTACGCAGTTTACAGCTTCCCAGTCAGTGCTGCTCTAGAAACAAAGTCATGGAATGGCGGAGATTCTAAAACTGGATTCCTCAGTGCTTTTATTAATCCTCCGAATACAAAGCCCAAATTTTATACCAGCCTCTTTTCCTATAGCGGGGGATCATCGAATGGTGAAATGGGTATCACTAGTGGTGGAGGGTGGACGTATACGTCAGTATCAACATCTGTTGATCTGGATACAAGAGTTCAGACGTCATATTACTATGGTACCACTTCGTACACTTATGATGAAATATGGCCGAACTATGAGGTTCACACCAAAATGTCTGGATCGCGTGACTATCTGACAGGCGCGTGGACCGGCACTACAACTTTCAATAACGGCGGAGAACCTGAACCCATATCAGGGCCATACGAGGTGGCCTTTTCGACTGATGAGACGGTATATGACACGCCCACCGAAACTCATACAGGGGAATCTACTAGCTATACCGCCCCTGCGGGTTCCCCCGGTACACTGACCAAAAACTACAGCACTAGTAACGACCTTAGTGATGAGTACACAACTACGCGAATGATCGCGAAGGCGTGGCAGAACGCTGCTGATGCCGAGACCACCGCCAGTTTCGCGATAGCTTCAAAGCCACCCTACCCAGCGATGGTCCCTATTGCTAGTTATTGGCTGGATAAGGATACTGAGGTTGACGTTTCACTCACTCAGGGAAAGTATCATTTCAAATCGAAGCATAACGCAGTTTTTCGTGAGAGTTGGTATGAGGTTACGGTGCCAAGCGATTCCAATAGTCAACCTATTTCAGTGGCGTGCAGTTGGTCGTCGAATAGTAGCAAAGACTCTGGCGATTATTCAGTAAATCCACCGGAGGATAACTGTTCCATAGGCCTCCAGTTTAAAGACGAAACAACCCTTACTTTGTACGACGACTATGGCACCTTGGATGCGATAGAAAGCCAGAAAACTGCTATTGGCGTCACCTCATTTTATGTTGGGCCGGGGGGCACGCAGCGTCACGTTTCGGTTGCAGGAGCAGGATTTACTGTCAAAAAATGGACCTCGACAACTAGCGTTGTGGTGAGCGGAGCAGTTACTCTTTCTGAAAGTGAGTCTGGTTTTTTTACGGTCGCAATTAATACTAAGACCGCAAAAAACTCAAAATCTCGCCTAAACATAGCAGCCGAAGCTTTTGATTCTGAAGGGAAGAGCCTCAAAACAAAGAACGCCACCATCGCCCTCGTATCAATGGAGCTTTCTTTCGAAAAAGTGGGCGACAATTGGGAGATAGAAGACAATAAAGACGCTGATGGAACATGGATGCCAGGCGGCGGAAAGCGTATGTTTGTTGATGCTAAGACGCCAAGTGAGTCCGCCATGAGAGATACCGTTTACGTGAAAGTAAAAAGCGATGCGCCGGAAGGATGGAAAGTAAAACTGAAAGCCTTTGACGTAGATGATCCGACGACTGATAAGGTTGATCCTAATCATGTGATCGATACGAATGACACAGCAACACGAAAGCAGGGCAATGACAACCGTGGGTACGATAGTCTGGGGATTCAGCAGCCTCCTTATTTTGTTTCAAGTACCGATGAGACGGTGGTTTGCACTATAGACTCACAAGGCGTTGCGCGTCTCGACAACGGCCAATTGCCTAAATTGCAGATGACTGATCATCCCGGAGATAACGTGCGAGTAGCGGCAATTTTTCTTAAGTCAGATGGAACTCCAATGTACGGGCAAAGCCTAGATGACTTACAGGTCGACAATAGCACCCAACCGGGTTATTTGCCGCCAAGCGATGATTATCCCAAGGACGGTCAGTTTACGGGGGCAATTTCACCTATGCTCACAGTCTGGAGAAAGTTGAATGTTGAAGTAGATTCTATGACTGCCGTTCCTACGAGCGGAGATCAGAAGAATTACGAGGAAGGTACTATTTTAGGAGTTGAGTTTCATCCAGAAGACAATACTAGCACTGTGACATTGAGCGTTCTCTTGACAGGCCCTAAAGATAGATACGAAAACGGCTATTTGACTGTAAGTGGCGTTTCTTATGAAGTCGTGTCGAATACCAATAACTGGACGGATTTTACTTACGGAGATGAAGTCGTCCTGAAAGGCAACGTACCAAGTTCCATTGTCGGCCAGGCTTTCACCATCGTTGATGACGACGATAAGTTCTTGGCGCAACTTGGATTGCCCGCGCCGTTGCCCCGCAATCAGTACCACGAAGACATCATTAAAGGAATTAGGCCTAAATATGCCCCCGCATATATTCAGGTCGAAGATGCCAATACCCTCGGATGGAATGCAAGACAGACTATTCCGTTCAAACTTAATGCTACAACGCCAGACTCACTGACAGGAAATGTTTTTGGCGATGCTAAAGACTTGACTGATAAAAAAGTATTTTGGGCATTCACTGTAACAATTGGATATCAGCCCGATGATGGTCGTGACCATGATCCAGAGACCGAAGGTCTCCTTAAGGGTGGCGGCGCCAAGTATGGAATAGGCAATGCATCTTTTGGATATGCTGCTATTTACATTGAGTCAATTCGTGAGGGAACGGTAGAACTTCTAAGCAAGATGCCACCTTCGACTTTAAATAATACAGCGGTTCGCCAGCAAATAGTAGATTCATATAACTCATGGTTGCTTGGGGTGATTGCCCATGAAATTGGTCATAGCACGGGTGCAGATTCAGCTGGTCAAGACCATGATGAGGGAGGGCTAATGACGGATGGGGCAGCGAGAATTCAGACGGACTTTTCAGCGCCCACGATTAACAGATTCCGAAATGCTGAAATGTGGACACACTAGGCGATATGAAAAAAATAATAACATACTTAGTTATAGTTCTATATAGTCTACTTGCAGAAGTATCCTTTGCGTCCAGCTTTGCAACTTCAGAAAAAGTGGAAGTGGATAATATCGCTTCGGTATTAAATATCTATAAAGTTACACATAATAATCAATTCCCGAGCAAGTGGGAGCAGGTTTCTGAAATATACGATATAGCCAAGGTCAATAAGAATTTGAATTATCCGCAGTCCTATCCCATAGAAGATCATTATCAATTTGTAGCGCAACCAATGTTTTTGCCGGGCGCGGAGGGGAGCCGGGTTTTGCTGATCCGGGCAGTACCTTTACAAGCCTCGTCCGAGATAGATGAGAATACTGATAAGCAATGGCGGTATGTCATTTATAGCGACAGCAAAGGCAATGTTCTCACGACACGATTGTCGGAGAATGACGTTCAGGCTATGTTCAAAAAGGCTGGTGTGACGATTACACCCAAAGCAGGACTTCCAACAGTTGAGTCCGACGAGAAAATTCAGAGAAAGGAGCCCAAGCCAACCATGAACCCCGCAGATGCCGCGTTTTTGGCTCTATACCCTCAATACGATCCGCGTAAGAATCCGAAAGCTCAGAGACCACCGCAGTCGCTTATCGATGAGTACAAGAAAGCGCATAATATGGCCACACCTGTGGTTACTGAGACGCCCCATGAGGTAACTCATGCAACGGAACAAGCGCCAATTGCCATTATTGAAAAGACAGAGTTCAAATCTAGCTGGAAACTATGGCTTGGCTTCGCGGTAGGCATCCTCGTTGCTGGAACTGCGTTGTGGAAATACCTACAGAAGAATAGATAAACGATGTTTTTGTGGGCGGCAATCATTTGAACACCTTCGCTTAGTGGGAGCTTGCTGAAGCAAAGCCGCCTTCTGCACGCCAATTCCCTAGGCCAGCTAAGTATTTCTGCTGCTGCCTTCTCCCGATTACGTTGCCTGCGACCATCCGCTCCTGAGGAGACTTGAATGATCTTCTTAGTTGTGTGAGAAAAGAGTCCTTGAAAATACGGGGGTGAGATATGAAGACCTTGGGTGCTGCGATAATTTCGACAGTTGCTTTTTTAATGATTGTGAGCGTATGGGGTAAGAATGCGCCGCCGGGGATGGATTATGATTTTAAGGCCAGTGACTTCAGCCTGAGTAAATCTAAACTGGACTTACTTCCGCAATCAGACGGAATGAGCTTTCCTGAAAAGATTCATTTTTTAGAAAAGCTTACACAAAAGGAGCCGCAGAATACCAGAGCGTGGATTCAGTTGGGGTATGCCTATTTCTCGTCTGCGGATATGGATAAAGCATTCGCAGCTTTTAAAACCAGCGTAACACTTGATTCAAAGAGCGATCTCGCTTGGGATGGCTTGGGTGTTGGTTATGCTTGTAAAAACGAATGGTCTTCCGCCGTCGACGCCTTTCAAAAAGCGTTTGCACTGAATCCCCGTAACAGCGATGCGGCGGCGCATCTCGGTTACGCCTTGGATGAAACGGGGAAGCAAGCGGAAGCGGAGAAATTGCTTCGCGAAACTGTGAAGGCAGATCCATTGGCATTCTTCGCATGGAATAATCTTGGTCGGCTCTTGTGCAGGCAACTGAAATACAAAGAGGCAATTGATGTTTTCAATCAAGTTCTCCAGCTCAACCCAGAATTCATCTTTGCATTGAGAAATCGTGGCGTGGCTAAATTCATGATGGGGAATAATGAAGAGGCAATTCAAGACTTGCGCAAGGCCTGCGAAATTGATCCCAAGCAGTCGATTGTATGGATCACTCTGGCTGCCGCTTACACTGCCGCAGGACAACCCGACAAATCATTGGAAGTAGTGCAACAAGGACTCAAGGCAAATCCCGACGGAGCAGAACTGTGGCAGTCTCTGGGGACATTGTATGACGGACGCGAGAAAACCAATGAGGCATTGGAGGCTTTTCGTAAAGCGTGCGAACTTCGGCCACAGCTTATTTCATCGTGGCGCAATTTGGTGAATTACCACCTTAAACTTAAGGAAGCAGTTAAGGCCGCTGCGGTTGTCCAACAGGCTATAGACGCCAATCCTCATGAGGCCGAACTATGGTTTTTACAAGGATCAATCTATTTTGATCAGACAGTGCCGCCCAAGTATAAGGAGGCATTAAGCGCTTTTCAAAAGGCTACAGAACTCAATCCTAAAAACCCAGCGGCTTGGAGAGGTGTCGTTAATTGCTATTATCGGTTGGGTCAGCGAGAAAGATCGCTCGACTTAATTCGACAGAGCATGAGTGCCGCCCAGAAAGGGCTCGAAGCCAATCCAGACAATCTGGATTTATTGACTGAGTTAAGCACCATTTATCTCGATCTCTCTATGCTTCCCGAGGTAGAGGAAACATTACTCAAAATACAACGTATCTCTCCAGAGAAACCGGGATTATCCGCAGGGTTTGTGGCCCTCTATACGAAAACCAAGCAATACGAAAAGGCGGCACCGTTTGTACAGCGGGCTTTGGAAGAAACTCCTAAGAATGCATTGGTTTGGTATATTCTTGGCGAGTTCTATATAGCCAAAGGTATGGCAAAAGAGGCCCAGCAATGCTTGGAAAAATCATGCGAAATAGATCGAAGCAGCTGTAGGATTTTAACAATGCTGGGTATACTTTATAACTTGAATGGCGAATCCGACAAGGCTCTCAAGGTGCTTCAAGATGCGACTTTGCTAGATGAAAAGGTAGATGGCACATGGGAGGCGCTCGCAAGTGTATACCAAGGCAAGAGGAATTACAAAGAGGCGCTTGAGGCACATGAAAAAGCCATTTCAATAAACCCTGGCTTTCCCCTTCACTGGAAGGGAAAGGCCACGGATCTGATGTGTCTGGGACGCATAGATGAAAGCATAGTCGCTATCAAGGAAGCGCTTCGCCTTGCCCCGGATGATTCCGAATCTCAATCTACCCTGCAAATGCTTCTCGTCTTGCAAAAGAAGAATTAAGAACCCTACTAACTTGTGGGGAGTGAGGGGGGCGTCTCGACAATCTACCCCGATTACGTTGCGTGCGGACAGCATTGGCATGCGAGCGAAAATGCTGGCCACGAAATTGAATGCTGTCACTGAACTCTTCGTGAATTCCCTGACGAGATCACTGGCGCGTCGGCGAGAATAGCAGCCCTCTCAGCAGTCATAGAAGCTCGCATAGCAACTCTGCCCAAGGCGCATAACAGAAAGTTGCTTTTCCGTGCAAAATCCTACTTATTCCAACTTGCCTTTTGAGTAGGAAGTAGTTACAGTATATACACTTAAGAAAGGTTGGCGTGATTGGTCATCCTTCGACAAGCTCAGGATGACGGGTTGAGGAGGTAGTCTCAATAGGTAGTGAGGAGTTCTTGTGAGTGCCGAAGCATACACAAAAACATGACCTTCATTCCATAAAAAGGCGCAGAACGAAATTTCGCTCTGCGCCTTTTTGCAGCGTGACGCTGCACCCAGCTTGGCGGCAGTACGATGTACTGCCGTCTGCATTGCCGAGTACTAGCTATCTCATCAGGCCCAATTGACGCCGTGCATGGAACCGGTCTTGAGGAACTGTTCGTGCATGGCGAAGGCTTTGCTGAGGGTTTGCGGGGTCTGGCCGTCCTTGACGTTGGCGAAGTAACTGCGGAGTTCGTCGCGGTAGCTCTCGTGCGCGCAGACGTCGACGAGGAGGTTGGCGCGTTCGCGGGGCGATTTGCCACGGAGATCGGCCACACCGTTTTCGGTGATGACGACCTGCACGGAGTGTTCGTTGTGGTCCTGGTGGCTGACGAAGGGAACCAGCGTGCTGATCTTGCCATCCTTGGCCGTCGAGGGACAGGTGAAGATGGAGATGTAGGCGTTGCGGGTGAAGTCGCCGGAGCCGCCGATGCCGTTCATAAGCTGCTTGCCCATGACGTGGGTGCTGTTGATATTGCCGAAGAGGTCGACTTCGATCGCAGTGTTGATCGAGATGATGCCGATGCGGCGGGCGATTTCGGGGTGATTGCTGATTTCCTGCGGACGCAGAACGATGCGGGAGCGGAAGAATTCAATCTCGTCGTAGATGCCTTGCAGCGTCTCAGGGGTGATGGTGAGCGAGGAGCCGGAGGCGAACTTGATCTTACCGGAGCGCAACAGGTCGATGACCGAGTTCTGGATGACTTCGGTGTACATCTCGAACTTGGGGATGTCGGGGTTGGTGCCGAGGGCGCCGAGTACCGCGTTGGCGATGTTGCCGACGCCGGATTGGATGGGGAGGAATTCCTTGGGGATGCGGCCGCTCTTGATTTCACCGGCGAGGAAGTTGGCGACGTTTTCGCCGATCTTGTTGGTGAGTTCGTCCGGGGCGTCGAAGCCGCGGGCTTCGTCCTCGAGGCTGGTCTCGACGTAGCCGACGATCTTCTTGGGGTCGACCTTGACGAAGGGCTGGCCGATGCGGTCAGACGGCTTGTAGATGGGGATTTCGCGGCGGTGGGGCGGGTCGAGCGGCTGATAGATGTCGTGGAATCCGCGCAGGGCCTTGGGGTGTTTGCTGTTGAGCTCGACGATGATTTGATCGGCGAGGAAGGCGAAGGTGGGCGTGGCGCCGACGCCAGCGGTAAGAACGATCTCGCCGTCGGCAGTCAGGTCGGACGCTTCGATGACGGCAACGGAAACCTTGCCGAGGAAGCCGTAGCGGACGTTCTGCGGGAGCTGCGACAAGTGCATGTCGAAGAAGCTGACCTTGCCGGCGTTGATGCCCTTGCGCAGATCATTGTTGGTCTGGTAGGGGGTGCGGAAGGAGATCGCATCGGCCTTGGTGAGTTCGCCGTCGAGGGACGGGCCGGTGGAGGCTCCGGTGACGACGCCGATCTTGAAGGGGCGACCGGCGGCGTGTTCGGCAGCGGCGCGCTTGGCGATAGCGGTGGGGATGGCCTTGGGGGTTCCGGCCGGGGTGAATCCACTGAAGCCTACGGTCTGGCCATGTTGGATAAAGGCGGCGGCTTCTTCGGCAGTAAGTTTGGGGTACGGTAGTTGACTCATAATTCTTTCATGATGCGGACCTCGATGGCGCTGAGGGCGGAGGTGGAGCCGCTCTCGTCCTGCATGAGGAGGTTGCCATCCTGGTCGATGCCGCAGAAGGTGCCCTGGCGGGTGTGATCTTTCAATTCACAGGCCACTTGCCGGGGTTGGCCCCAGGCGGCGTTGATTTCGTCGACGAAAGCGGTGAATCCCTGCGCGACCATTTTTTCCTGCATACGCCGGGTGGCGACGAGGATGGCATCGGCGAGCGATTCGGGCTTGGGGACGTGCGGGAGGAGGTCCTTCAGGCGGGTCGACTGGCCGAGGAGTTCGGGCGAGGTGTGCTCGGGATGATTGGTGATGTTGATGCCGAGGCCGATGACGGCGGTGGCTTCGTTGTAGCGCTCAACCAGGAGTCCGGCGAGTTTGCGGTCGCCCACCATGACGTCGTTCGGCCAGCGCAAGCGCAGATCCTTCACGCCGAGTTGGCGCAGGACGCCGAGGAGTGTCCAGCCCATGACGAGCGGGAGCGGTTCCCAGCGGGAGCGGGGGCCGTCGGCGGGGATGACCATGGACATCCAGAGGCCACCGGCGTCGGAGACCCAGGATTTGCCGGTGCGACCGCGACCGGCTGTCTGGCGGATGGCGAGGACCGCGTTCCACTCGGGGAGAGCGCGGCAGAGATCGTTGGTGGAGGTCACTTCCTCCACGCAATGCACGGCCCACCCTTCGGCGGTGGGCCGGATCATGGGTTGGGGACCGCGATGGATGACTTGGTAACTCATACGTTTAAACGCTTTGTTCTTCGTTCACGCTTCTCTTTTGGCAGCGCAGTCCATCCAGCCCCCGTGCAACCCCCAGGTTTGCGTTTATTCGAGTTCGATGAGGGATTGACCTTCGTTGACGGCATCACCCATGGCGACGTTGACCTTCTTCACCTTGCCGGCGCGCGGCGCGTTGATGTAGGTGTTCATCTTCATGGCTTCGACGGAGAGGAGCACGTCGCCTTCCTTGACGGCGTCGCCTTCCTTGACATTGATCGCGACGATCTTGCCCGCAAGCTGGCTGACAACCGAGCCGGGACCGGCCGGAGCGGCGGCGGCGGCCGGAGCAGCCGAGACCGGCGCGCTGACGGAGGCCGAGGCAATGGGGGCGGAAACGATCGGAGCGGCCGGAGCGGGGGCACTGGCAACGCCCTGGGGGTTGAAGGGCGCGCCTTCGGGGCCCTGGTCGAGGATTTCAACCGTCACTTCGTAAGCTTTGCCTTCAACTGTTACCCGTAGTTTTTTCATGTGTTCAGGGAGTAAAATGGTTTCTATATTCTGGGGAGTCTTATCTCAACTTGTGCGAGGAGTAAATCTCGCGGCGGCCTTCAAGGGACCAATCAACGACTGGCACGGACACGGCTACTTGCTGGGCCGCGTTGGCCGCTTGAATGGCGAGGATGCGGTACTGGCCACGGAGGGTTCCGGCCACGCTCGCCGCGATGACGGCGAGGATGTGGGCGGGAATTTCCGCACTGCCAGCAGGGGTCTTCACCTCGGTCGCAGCCGCCGGAGCGGGCGCGGACGAAGCGGCGACGCCGCTGTTGCCATTGCTTTGCAGGTTGACGACGGTCTCGGCGGATTCGCCCCGGGCGGGCGCCTCAAAGGCGTCCACCGCTGTGCGCAACGCCTTGAGTTCCTCCAGTACCTCGCGGTTTTCCCGGCGCAGTGAGGCGACTTGCGCTATCGCAATCGCGCCCACGACGAGGGCTATGATGGAGAGTACGATTTCCATGGTGTTCTCGGTTAGAGCGGGATGTTGCCGTGCTTTTTCGGCGGGCGGGTTTCACGCTTGGAGAGGAGATTGCGCAACGTCATGGCGAGGGCCGCGCGGGTGTCGGCGGGCTCGATGATGTCGTCGATCATCGCCTTGCTGGCGGCCTGGTAGGGCGAGGCGAACTTGTCGCGATAATCCGCGATGAGTTCGGCTTCCTTGGCCTTCGGGTCGGCGGCGGCGGCAATTTCCTTGCGATAGAGAACCTTGACGGCGCCCTCGGCACCCATGACGGCGATTTCCGCCGTGGGCCACGCAAGAACGTAATCGGCTCCCAGATCCTTCGAGCACATGGCGAGGTACGCACCGCCGTAGGCTTTGCGCAGGATCATGGTGATCTTCGGCACGGTCGCCGCGGAGTACGCGAAGAGCATCTTCGCGCCGTGACGGATGATGCCGCCGCGCTCCTGGGCCAGACCGGGCAGGAAGCCGGGGACGTCGACCAGCGTGATGATCGGGATGTTGAAGCAGTTGGCGAAACGGATGAACCGGGCCGCCTTGTCGGAGGCGTCGATATCGAGCGTGCCAGCCTTGACCATCGGCTGGTTGGCGATGATGGCCACCACCATGCCCTTCAAGCGGGCAAAGCCAACGATGATGTTCTTCGCAAAGTCGCGCTGCACTTCGAGGAAGGTATTCGCATCAAAAAGCTTTCCGATCACCGCCGCCATGTCGAGCGGAGCCTTCGGATCTTCCGGCACGAGCGCTTCCATGCTCTTGTGCTTGGTCAGCGACAGGGTCGGGGGCAGCTTGTGGGGCGGATCGACCAGATTGTTGGACGGCAGGTAGGAGAGCAACTGCTTGACGATCTGAATCGCATGCGTGTCGTTCTCGGCGACGAAGTGGATGTTGCCGGAGATGGTGGCGTGAGCCGCCGCGCTACCGACTTCTTCCATCGTGCAAGTCTGACCGGTGGCCGCCTTGATGACGTCCGGGCCGCAGATGAACATGTTGGCCTGCTTCTTGATCATGATCTGGAAGTCAGTCAACGCCGGCGAGTACGCCGCGCCGCCCGCGCAAGGACCAGCGATGACCGCGATCTGCGGGACCACGCCGGAGGCGAGCACGTTGTGGAAGAACACCTGTCCGTATCCGGAAAGCGATTCCACGCCTTCCTGAATGCGCGCCCCACCCGAATCCATGAAGCCGACGATCGGCAGACCCGCCTTGAGCGCGTAGTCCATCAGGTTGACGATCTTCTTCGCGTGGATGTTGCCCAGCGAACCGCCCGCGACCGTGAAGTCCTGGCTGAAGGCCGCCACGGGAACGCCCGCAACGTAACCGGTGCCGGTGACGACGCCGTCCGCCGGCAGGCTCTTGCCCATCATGCCGAAGTTCGTGCAGTTGTGTTCGGCGTACAGACCGCGCTCCTGGAAGGTATTCGCGTCGTAGAGATTGTCCAAACGATCACGGGCCGTCATGAGGCCCTTCTTGCGGCGCTCTTCGAGCTTGTCTTTGCCGCCGCCATTGATGGCGACGTCGCGTTTCTTTCTGAGCTTGTCAACTACTGCAGCGGAAATAGGCATGGGCTGTTCCTTTGAATACCTTCGTTGGTTTCGGGTTTAAAATCAGGGTTTAGTGGTGATGATGGTCGCCGCCGCAGGAGCATCCGCCCTTGGGCTGGCAAAATTCGGTCAGCACACCGTGAGTCGACTTCGGGTGCAGGAACGCCACGAGCTTGTTGCCCGCGCCGTCAATCGGCGTTTCGTGAATGAGCTGCGCACCGGCCGCCTTGGCCTGGGCGAGCTGGCCCACAACGTCGTCGCTGCCAAAGGCCACGTGATGGATGCCTTCGCCATTCTTCGCGAGAAACTTCGCAATGGGGCTGTCTTCCGCCGTCGGCTCGAGCAGTTCGACATGCACTTCGCCCACGGCAAAGAAGGCAGTGCGCACTTTTTGAGAGGGCACTTCCTCGCGGTGCTCGCACTTGAGACCGAGGACGGTCTCGTAATATTTGATGGATTCGTCGAGGGAACGAACGGCAATGCCGAGGTGGTCGATTTTCTTGATGCTCATGGGCGTCTCACTTTCTTCGTAGTTGGCCTATCCTCGCGTTAGCGGGGAAGATTCATTAATTAATCTTATCGGGTAAAAGTATGTATATTAGTTATCCTATTGCAATAAAAATGTGCCGTCTCTTGCGAAAAATTTTACGCCGCCCCCTTCTTTCTTACTTATTTTCCATCAATAACTTCCATCCCCATGGAAATCTCTTCCGCCTGCATTGGAAGGGCGGGAGGGGCTATTTTTTCAGATAGAAGTCGCCCCATCGGGTGCGAATCGGGGTGGAGTGCAAATCGAATGTCTGAATCCGTTCGGCAACGAAAGCGGAATCGGCTGCCAGATCGCCACTCACCACCATGGCGGCAATTTTCTCATTCGGAGTCAGGGCGTCCAAAGCAGCGCGAAATGCTTCCGGCTTAAGGAGCCCAGCACCATAATGCATGACGGCCTTGCGGCGACTGTAATAGGGTACGGTGGAATCCCAGTATTGCCCGTAGATGAGCAATACATCCTGGGGACGACCGGCCTGCGTCAGCGGTTCCAATTCGCGAAGCAGCGCTGTAGGTTCCGGCGCGCAGCGGATGGAGTACACATAATCGTACCGATACGCGGCAAAACCAGCTCCCGTCCACAACAAGATCACCGCACAGGGCAGGATGCGCCTCCAGCGCGCGGGGAGAGACTCCCGGCAGGCGTACAGGGCCAGGGCAAAGGCGAGCACGAGGTAAAGCTGATTCTCGTAAGAGTAATAATCGTGCATGTGAAACAGATTGGTGAATGCCAGCGGTCCCGCCACATAGGCAGCCCCGAGAACTGACAAGGTCGCGCGCCACTGCGGTGCCCGGTACATCGCCCAGAGCAATGTCACCATCACGGCCAGCGACAAAACGATGGAGCGACGGCCGACTCCGTAACCATACTCGCGGTGGAGCAAATGCACCCAGGTCTTGGGATGGAGCCGTTGCGACAAATTGCCGTAAATCCAGTAGCGCTGATAGGACGACGACGATATCAGAATATCCTTCCCTAGGGGATTGCGCGCTTTCAGCGCATCGGTATGCCGCGTCCACAATACCGTCGCCCCCAGCGGAAGCAGCATCAGGGTGACCACCGCCAGAGCCTTTCCTTTCCACGCGGCGCGAGACTGGTAGCACCGCCAGATTTCACCAGCAGAGAAACCAAGGAGTGGAACCAGAACAATCAGAAACGTGGTCGCCTTTTGCAATCCGGCCAACACCCCACACATCAGCGCTAGTATGAACCAAAGCATGGAACGCTGCCGCACGGCGCGTATGGTAGCGTAAAGATACGCCAGCGAAAAAAACAGCGCCGTGGATTCGATCATAAACGTGCGCGACCAAAACAAATAAGTGGGCGTACTCCACACGAGGAGCAGGATAGCTCCGCACCACCAGCGTTCGACCTTCCACAATCTCAGCAGTCCATAAAGAGGTGCCGCCGTCGCCACCCAAAAGAAAAGACTGACCCCACGCCCGGTCTGATCGAGTGGCCATCCCGTGGCCTTGACTAGCAGCGCCACGAGAGCTTGATACAGCGGAAATTCAAAAGGAATCGCCCAAGGTTTGCCCAGAACCGGCGTTTGATAGTCGAGAGTAAATCCCTCGTGAATGAAATAGTAGGCGCTAATCGCCGTCTGCGCCTGCCGAAACCCATGCAGGTCGAGCAAAGTCCGGTTCCAGCCATAGAAAAGACAGACGGCGCAGCCGAGAAAGCCGACGATAAGGACGATTCTTGCCCCCCAATGCCCTCGTTGCCTCTCCTCTCCCGATTGGTTCACACACCGCTCGCTCATTGCGAGGGAGCCTGCATGGAACGCTTTGCTGCCTCAAGTCAAAGTTGGCCCGACACAGTAAACCTGCTGAGGCTCATTCCGAGCGATTTGCCCGAATTTGGCGCAACCGCCAATAGGCAATTCCGAGAATAAGCAAAAAGGAGAACGAGCAAATGAGCAGGTGGGTCGCTACGCCAAATTGCGGGTGATGTAAACGCAGCATGAAGAAACCAATTACACAACTGACACCTCCAGCAAATATCACCCAGCCGATGTGGGAAACGCGTTTTTCGCGGGATATTGGCTCGGTAAGCGAACCATTCTGTTTGTCTCTCTTTTGGAGTTGGATACCCCACCACATTAGCACGCCTGCGATCAATATCAAAACCGTGGAAAACGTCTGGCCGATCCAGTGCTCCAAAAGACAACCAGCAAGCAGAAACGGACTGCCACACGTGAAAGCAATCTGCCACTTTTTCATCTTACCTCCTCATCAACGATCACAAAGGATAGGTGAACTTCGCCAGCAAACTTTGCGCGGCGCTTGCAGCGGGGATCTGACCGTCGAGGACTTGCTTCTCGATTTCGGGCAGGAGCGTCTTCACGGCGGGGTGTTGATGGAACGCGGCAAGCAGGGCGTCGTGAGCCATGGCGTGGACCCATTCGAGGGTTTGTTCGCGGCGACGTTGCTCAAAGGAACCGTGCGCACTCGTGAGCGCCTTGAAGGTTTCGATAATCGTCCACGCTTCGGGAATGCCCGCGCCGGTGAGCGCAGAGCAGCGGATGGCACGAGGTTTCCACCCGTGCGTGGGAGACGCGAGATGATGAATGACACGCTCCATGTCGCCGCAAAAAGTTTGCGCGCGGAGTTCGTTGTCCCCGTCCGCTTTCGTGACGAGCAAGGTATCGGCGAGTTCGATGATGCCTTTCTTGATGCCCTGCAATTCGTCGCCCGCCCCAGTGATGAGGAGGAGCAAAAAGAAATCGACCATCGAGCGCACAGTGGTTTCGCTCTGGCCGACGCCGACGGTTTCGATGAGGAGCACGTCGAAGCCCGCCGCTTCGCAGACGAGCATCGTTTCGCGGCTCTTGCGGGTGACGCCGCCGAGTGTGCCACCCGAGGGCGATGGACGAATAAAGGCATTCGCTTCGCGGCTCAATTTCTCCATGCGCGTTTTGTCGCCGAGAATACTGCCGCGCGTGAGGGAACTACTGGGATCGACGGCGAGGACAGCAACGCGATGGCCCTGCTCGCAGAGGTAGCAGCCGAAGGATTCAATAAAAGTGCTCTTGCCGACGCCAGGCACGCCGGTGATGCCGACGCGCATGCTCTTGCCGGTGTGGGGCAGAATCTGGCGCAGGATTTCCTGCGAGAGATCGGAGTCCGCAGCAGCATTGCTTTCCACGACCGTAATGGCGCGGGCGAGAATGGTGCGGTCTCCCGCGAGAATGCCCTGCACATATTCCTCGACGCTCAAACGGCGACGGCGGAACGGTTGCGGAGTGACTTCAGGGGGTGGCGTCAACGCGATGTCTTGATTCGCAGGGTTCGGAACTTTCGTCATGTCGCCCAAGCGCGTACCCATGCCGTCGTGACCGCCGTCGACGCCCTTCATGACGCGGGTCGCGAAATCGGCCCCGGCATTGTCGGGCACCCAATCCGGGCGTGAGGGGTCTGGTGGCGTGTTGGACATGGCTCTAAAAACAGATTGTCCGCAGATTTCGCCGATTTACACAGATTTTTTTGAGGTTTTTTATCGGCGATGGTTTTCACCACCGCCCCCTACATCTGCGTGAATCTGCGTAATCTGCGGACGATCTTTATTCTTCGCGGCTTGTCTTTAATTCAGTCGCTTGATCAGCTCGCGCAGGATCTTTTCGGCGGCAACGGGGATGACCGTGCCGGGGCCGAAGATCGCCGCCGCACCGTTGGCGCGGAGGAAATCGTAATCTTGCGCAGGAATGACGCCACCGATGACGACCATGATGTCGTCGCGGCCCAGCTTCTTGAGCTCTTGGACGAGCTGCGGGAGCAGAGTCTTGTGACCGGCGGCCAGCGAGGAGAAGCCCACCGCGTGGACGTCGTTTTCGACGGCTTGCTTGGCCGTTTCTTCCGGGGTCTGGAACAACGGGCCGATGTCGACATCGAAGCCGAGGTCAGCGTAGGCCGTGGCAATGACTTTGGCGCCGCGATCGTGTCCATCCTGACCCATCTTGGCGATCATGATGCGAGGGCGACGACCTTCTTTTTCCGCGAATTCGTCGGCCAGGGCGCGAACCGCCTTGATGTCGTCGTTTTCGCCGTATTCGGAGCTGTACACGCCTGAGATTGACCGAATGACCGCCTTGTGGCGACCATAAATCTTTTCCAGCGCGTCGGAAATTTCACCGAGCGAGGCGCGGGCGCGGGCGGCTTCGATGGCGAGCGCGAGGAGGTTGCCGGTCTTGTTGTGAGCGGCTTCCGTCAGCGCGGTCAACGCAGCCTGAACGCGGTTGTTGTCGCGTTCGCTGCGCAGCTTGGCGAGTTGCTTGATCTGCGCTTCGCGGACGGCAGTGTTATCGACGTCGAGAATTTCAATCGGATCTTCCTTCTCGAGGCGGTACTTGTTGATGCCGACGATGATTTCCTTGCCGGAATCGATCTGCGCCTGACGGCGCGCGGCGGCTTCTTCAATACGCATCTTGGGCAGGCCGGTTTCGATGGCCTTGGCCATGCCGCCGAGGCGTTCGACTTCCTGGATGTGCTCCCAACCCTTGCGCAGAAGCGCGTTGGTGAGGGCTTCGAGGTAGAACGAACCACCCCACGGATCGACGACCTTGCAAATGCCGGTTTCTTCCTGGAGGAAGAGCTGCGTGTTGCGCGCGATGCGGGCCGAGAAGTCGGTGGGCAGCGCGATGGCTTCGTCGAGTGAGTTGGTGTGCAGCGATTGCGTGTGGCCGAGCGAGGCGGCCATGGCTTCGATGCAGGTGCGGATGACGTTGTTGAACGGGTCCTGTTCCGTGAGGCTCCAGCCGGAGGTCTGCGAGTGGGTACGCAGCGCCATGGACTTCGGGCTCTTCGGATTGAACTGGTGGATGAGCTTGGCCCAGATCAAACGGGCGGCGCGCATCTTGGCCACTTCCATGAAGTAGTTCTTGCCCTGCGCCCAGAAGAAGGAGAGGCGCGGCGCGAAGGCGTCGATGTCGATGCCGGCCTTGATGCCGGTGCGAACGTATTCGAGACCATCGGCGAGCGTGTAGGCCATTTCGAGATCGGCCGTCGCTCCCGCTTCCTGCATGTGGTAGCCGGAGATGGAAATGCTGTTGAACTTGGGCATGTTCTTCGAGGTGTACTCGAAGATATCCGCAATGATGCGCATGGAGGGATCGGGCGGATAGATGTAGGTGTTGCGCACCATGTACTCCTTCAGAATGTCATTCTGAATCGTACCGGCGAGCAGCTCCTGCTTCACACCCTGTTCCTCGGCGGCGACGATGTAGAACGCGAGCACAGGGAGCACGGCGCCGTTCATCGTCATGGAGACAGACATCTTGTCGAGCGGGATGCCGTCGAAGAGGACCTTCATGTCCAAAATGGAATCGACCGCGACACCGGCCTTGCCCACGTCACCGACGACGCGGGGATGATCGGAATCGTAACCACGGTGCGTAGCGAGATCGAACGCGATGGAGAGACCCTTCTGGCCAGCCGCGAGATTGCGGCGGTAGAAGGCGTTACTTTCCGTGGCGGTGGAGAACCCGGCGTACTGACGCACCGTCCAGGGACGGGTGACGTACATGGTCGGGTACGGGCCACGCAGGAAGGGAGGAATACCAGCGCTGAAGTCGAGGTGCTGGCAGTCTTTCAAATCCTCGCCTGTGTAGACGGGCTTGATGTCGAT
Organism: Verrucomicrobium sp.; assembly: GCA_017849585.1. GTDB lineage: Bacteria > Verrucomicrobiota > Verrucomicrobiia > Methylacidiphilales > UBA1321 > UBA1321. Next base: position 54,109 of record JAFIGT010000034.1, on the reverse strand, counting down.
CTGTTCCATCGAGTGCCAGATGAGTTCTTCATCGGACATCTTGGAGACCTTGCGGGCAAGTGCGTCCCAGTCAGTCTTGCTGGCAGCGGCCGGCTTGGCGGAGTAGTCAATCTTGGTGAAATCGGGTGTGGTGGACATATGATTTGCCTTTCGCGGATCGGTTAGGACACCTTCTTCAAGAGGTCGGTGAGGATCTGGTAGCAGTTCGCGCGGATGTGAATGAATTCATCCACCCCGGCGGCCTTGAACGCCTCGATGTGTTCGGTCGGGTAACCGGCCACAATGGCAGCCTGCTTGGCGTCGGCGGCCTTGAGCGCCTTGACGAAAGCAGGCACCAGTTCGGGATAGGTATCATCAGTCGAGCAGATGACGGCGACCTTCGCCCCGGACTCGACGGCAGCCTTGGCGGCTTCTTCGGGTGTGGCGAATCCCTTCTTCGGGTAAACCACTTCGAATCCACCCACCTGGAAGAACCCGGCGCTGAAATCGGCGCGGGCCTTGAACTGCTTGAGCGGTCCCATGACAGCGAGGAAGATCTTCGGACGAGTGCCTGCGGCAGCTTGGGCTTCGACGGAAGCACGGAGCTGTTCGTAGCTTTCGGCCGTGCGGAAAATGCAGACCGGCGTGATCTTCGGGCGGGACACATCGCGCGAGCGGATCGTGCGGGTGATTTCACCCAGCGTAGCACCAGAGATGATGGCCGCGATGGCTGCATCGAGCACGCGCTCGGGAGCGGAATCGAGAAGCTGCGAGAGCTTGTCGAGCACCGAGGTCAAATCGCTTTGTTCCGACGAGGTGCGGAATTCGGCGAGTTCGGCGGAACGCTTCTTGTGAATGGCCGCGAGATCGGGCTTGCGTACTTCGAGCGGCTTTTCCTTGGCGTTCGGGTACATGTTCGTGCCGAGGATGGTGTCCTTGCGGGTCTGGGCGGCCTTGACGCGTTCCTTGGCGACGGCAGCGACGGCCTGTTGCGGGAATCCCGTTTCCAGCGCGGCGCGGATGCCGCCCTTGGCTTCGACCTCCTGGAACAACTTCCAGGCGGCCTGAGCGAGTTGATCGGTGTAGGTTTCGATGTACCAGGAACCACCGGCAGGATCGATGACGTGATCGAGGTGCGATTCCTTCTGGAGGATGATCTGCGTGTTGCGCGCAATGCGGCGGGAGAAATCGTCCGGAGTGCGGATGACTTCATCGAACGGCGCGACGGCGATGCTGTCGCTGCCACCGAGTACGGCGGCGAACGCTTCGACCGTGGTGCGAAGCATGTTCACATACGGATCGTAGATCGTCTTGTTGCGGTGCGAGGTGCGGACGTGCAGGGTGAGCTTTTGCGATTCCTCGTTGCCGCCGAAAGCCTTCACCACGTCGGCCCAGAGAATGCGGGCGGCGCGGAGCTTGGCGATTTCGGTGAAGAACTGGGAGCCAACCGTGATGGCGAAACGGATGCGGGGCGCGACGACGTTGACATCGAGACCAGCCTTGGTCATTTCGCGGAGATATTCAGCGCCGGTCGCGATGGCGAAGGCGAGTTCCTGCACGGCATTGCCGCCGCCTTCATGCCAGGCGCGGGCGTGAACGCAAATGGTCTGGAGCTTGGGCGCATTCTTGGCCGCCCAGGCGGTGAGGATCGCCATTTCACGATAAGCTTCCTCATACGACTGCGGGAGTGAACCCTCGTGGGAGATGACACCGACGGGGTCCATCTCGATGCAACCGCGCAGTTCGGAGAGCGACTTCTTGCCCTGCTTGGCCAGCGCGAAAAGCAGCGCGGCAAACGGCATGGCGGAAGCACCGGTGCGGATGAAGAGCGGGACGCGGGCGAGGTCGATGCCTTCGAGCGCGCGTTGCAGATCCTTCAGCGTGGCGATGGAGAGACCGCCCTTGCCCACTTCGCCAACCTTGGCGGAATCGGGGTCGTCACCGTTGCGGGTGGCCTTGTCGAGGACGATATTGACGGCAGTCAAGCCGCGCTCGAGATCGGTGCGGACGGCGCTATTGAATTCCTTCGGGGTGCTGAAGGCGAATTCCTGCGAGATTTCCCACCCATCGAGATGCTGGCCAAGAACGTTGCCGCCACGCACGAACGGGGCGAAACCGGGGAGCGACTTGGCGTGTTCGATCTTCTCGCCATCGGCGCGCAGATAAATCGGCTGAAGGTCGATGCCTTCGTAAGTCTTGGAGATCAGTTTCTTTTCGAACGGGGCTCCCTTGAGGGTGATCTCCGCTTCCTTGCGCCACTCATCATACGTGGGCGCGGTGAATTCGGAGAAGTTCAAGGCGGTGTTGGTGGGACTGCTCATAAATTCAATAATTCTGTTTTTTCTGATTACCATCGCGCAACGGTCGCGCCGTCTCGATGAGTTCCATCGGGAACGGCACGCTCTTCTTCAGCTTGGGAGCGCGTTTGGGACGCTCCCAGGCATTCTGCCCGTTCAGCACGTGAGGAATCAAAATAAATTGCATGTCAAACGTGCAACTAATTCAATTCTTCAACCGTCACTTCGTGGCGCTTGCCATCAACGGACAGGGCAAACTTGGAGGCCTTGCCGCCAGTCGCTTCCTTCTTGGCCGGGGCGGGGGCGATGTCGTAGGGCTTGATGCCTGCGGCAATGTTCTTGAACAGCTTTTCGACTTCCTGCGGGAACATCGCGTAGAGCGTGACGTTCTCGTCGGTCGGGTCGATGCCCTTGCTCTTCACTTCGGCGCGGAGCTTGTCCATGCCGGGGGCGAGGAGATCGGCACCGCGAACGGTCACAGCCTGCTGGCCGGCCTTCTTCTCGCATTCCTTGAGGAGGGCGGCATCCACTTTGCCGGGAGTGCGGCCGTACTTGCCGAGGGCGACGTCAATCGCGGGCTGCGAAAGCATCTTCCAGCGGCCAAACTTGACGTTGAGCATCGCCTGTGTGCCGACGATCTGCGAGGTCGGGGTGACGAGCGGAATCCAGCCGAGCGCTTCGCGCACAACGGGGATTTCGCGCAGCACATCGTCGAACTTGTCGGCCATGCCCTGTTCCTTGAGCTGGTTGCGGAAATTGGAGAGCATGCCGCCGGGGACTTGGAACGCGAGGATGTCGGCGTCGGTCTTTTCATTGCTGGGGCTGGTGAACGCCTTCATTTCGACGTAGACCTTTTCCATGTGCTCGCGGACACGCTGGAGCGTGGCGGCATCATAGGAAGGTTTGCGGGCGCTGCGCTCGAGCATGGCGAGCATGAGAACGGTGTCGGGCTGGCCGGTGCCGTTGGCGAAGGGAACGATGGAGGTGTCGATGGTGTCGACGCCCGCCTCGGTCGCGGCGTAGTAGGCGGCGGCGGCCTGACCGGCCGTGCTGTGGCTGTGGAGAGCAACCGGAATTTTCAGGTTGGCCTTGAGAGCCTTGACGAGATCATAGGCCATCGAGGGGGAAATCAATCCGGCCATGTCCTTGATACAAACGGAGTCGGCGCCCATTTCCTGCAACTCGGCACCCATCTTGATGAACGCTTCAAGGGTGTGCACCGGGCTGGTGGTGTAACAGAGCGTGCCTTGCGCGTGCTTGCCGGCTTTTTTCACGGCCTTGATCGCGGTGACCAGGTTGCGCGTGTCGTTGAGCGCGTCGAAAATACGGAAGATGTCCATGCCATGCTTGGCGGACATCGCACAGAACGCTTCCACGACGTCGTCGGGGAACGCGGTGTACTGGAGGAGATTCTGGCCGCGCAGGAGCATCATGTGCGGGGTCTTCGGGGCGAGCTTCTTGAGCGTGTCGAGACGATCAAACGGATTTTCGTTCAGGTAACGAACGCACGAATCGATGGTGGCACCACCCCAGGTTTCCAACGCGCCAAAGCCGAGGCTGTCGAGATCGCCCACAACAGGGAGCATTTGCTTGGTGGTCATGCGGGTCGCCGCCAGAGACTGGTGGCCGTCGCGCAATACGGTATTATTGAAGACAACAGGTTTGGTCGCGCTCATAGTATAAAGATGCTCTTAGTTAATGATTTATCGAAGAAGTATTCCTAATCGTCAAATTTTTCAAAGATAAGTTATACTAATTTTCGGAGTGTTGTCCAGCGTTTCTTGGGGCTTTTTTCGTCCGTTTTGTCCTCTACGATTTCGGTTTGATGACGCCGGTCAATTCCCCGCTGAGCAGATAGTGAGTCATGTGAAAAGCATGATATTTCGAGATACCTGGCAAGGCATCCATATCGGCATCTGCAATACAGATCGCCACCCACATCCGGCTAAGCTCCGGCATGCTCCATTGGCTCGTGGTGAGGGTAAACTTATAGGTACCCACGGCGAGCGTTTCGTTGTCTTCGACGGTCTTATTGATCGTGACACTATCGCTCGAGGTCAGATACTCAATCGCGCTGCGGTCTTCCTTCCAACGCGCGAGCCAGACATTGATCTTCACGATCTTTTTGCGTGGCACTCCGTTGACACTGTGCCAAGTATAGCTGCCCTTTTTTACGCGGACGATGATGCGCTGGGAATCGACTGTGTACTCACCCGAAATCGTCCCCGTAATGTCCTTCTCGGTGTGGTAGGTCATCGCCTCAAACGATTCCCCCCGCAAGGCCACGATACCTCCCCACACGAAAAGAAACAGATATGCCAATCTCCACCCCGCCTTGAAACCCGGTATCGTCATAAATGAGTCTCTCTGTATTAGCAGAGGCTCAAACCGAGGCAATGGCGGATTCAAGCGCGATTCAACCACCACACGGCTCCGTTGAGCGCGGCCGCAAAAGTACTCCACAACAGATAGGGCACGAGCAACCACGCGGCAAGTGGTCGCACGCGGTGAAAGGTGACTACGGTGGCGAGAATTGCGCACCAGAGAAACAGAATTTCCATCATCGCAACTCCCGGTGAACGTAATCCGAAGAAGAGAATCGACCACATGGCATTGAGGACAAGTTGCACGCCATACCAGCGGAGCGCGGGGCCCACCAAGGTTTCCCCTCGCCGCTGCCACACCAACCACGACGCAATGGCCATGAGTAGATAGAGCGTGCTCCACGCGGGACCAAACACCCACGCAGGGGGAGTCCACACCGGTTTGGCCAGGGTGGGATACCAGTCGTGAACGGAGGAAGCCGTCACCGCCCCACCCAGCGCAGCGACGAGAAAAACAATCGCCAACGAGACCCCCAACGCCATCACGCCCGAAAGATAAGGCCGTTTCATTGACATGCTGCTAATAGTACGCCCCTCCTTATACATTGCGCAACGATTGGCTTCTTTTCGACTTCTGCTATAGTGACTATTCCTATGGCCACTCCCACGTCTCCCCAAGCCAGCCACCCCAGCGCCACCACGCCGCTGGCCGATTGCCAGAATCAGCAGGACACCCGCCAGTTGAAAATTGACAAGGTCGGCGTGCGTGGCCTGAGCTACCCCATCGAGGTGCTGGATAAGGCATGCGTGAAGCAACACACGATTGCGAAGTTCGATCTGACCGTCGATCTACCGCATCAATTCAAGGGAACGCACATGAGCCGATTCGTGGAAGTGCTCAACGCGCACGGACGCCTCGTCCACATCGACAATCTCCCGGTCATGCTGAGGGAACTGCAAAAGAAGCTGCACGCCGAGGCGGCCCACATCACGATGGAATTCCCCTACTTCATCGAGAAGGAAGCCCCCGTAACGAAGGCCAAGGGATTGGTGGATTACGTGGCCCGATTCGATGCGGAAGCCTACGGCAAGGAGATCTCCTACACCGTGACCGTCACCGTCCCCGTCACCACGCTATGCCCGTGTTCGAAGGCGATCAGTGCCTACGGCGCGCATAATCAGCGCGGCTACGTCACCCTTTCCGTCCGCATGGCCAAGACCATCTGGATCGAGGACATGATTGCCCTCATCGAAGCGAGCGCCAGCAGCGAGATCTTCTCGCTCCTCAAACGGCCCGACGAAAAGGCCGTGACGGAACGCGCCTACGATAATCCCGTGTTCGTGGAAGATCTCGTGCGAAACGTGGCCCTGCGGTGCAACCAGCACCCCGACATTACCTGGTACAAGGTGGAAGCGGAGAACATGGAAAGCATCCATAATCACGCCGCCTACGCCTGCATCGAGAGCCATCAAAACTGAGCGTTAGCCTCTTTTCGACAACGGGATAGGCGATTCCATGTTTTTGTTTGTGAATTTGTCTGACAAATGCGTATATATACTTGCGCCTGTGTCACAATTACATTTATAACACATCCATGCGACTCGCGTGTTTGTTGTCGTTCTTTCTCGTCTCGGGTTGGGGGATTGTCTCAGGTGCCGAATCGTCCACTCTCGCCAACTGGCCCGATGCGGCCACCTTCACCACCCCCTCCGCACAATACGGCGTTGAGACGTGGTGGCATTGGCTCAACGGAAATCTGAGCAAGGAGGGCGTGACGAAAGATCTGCAAGCGATGCGCGACCAGGGCATTCCGCGCGCCACCATTCTCGCCGTCAGCATGGCCGCAGAGGGACCCGTCAGCCCGTTTTTGAGCGACAAGTGGTTCGAGCTGTGGCGCTACACCGCGGAAGAGGCCAATCGGATCGGCGTGAAGCTCGGCACGCACCTTGGTCCCGGCTGGAGTGCGACCGGCGGACCCTGGATCAAGCCCGAGCATTCGATGAAGCGCGTGGTGTGGTCCCACGAAATCATCACGGGTGGTCAAACGGTGGATCTGGATTTACCCCCCCTGCCCGCGACGCAAAATTGGTCCAAGGACATCGCCGTGCTGGCCTGGCCGGTCAATCGCGCACCGTCGAACATGAAGGGTTGCACCGCCCAATCCAACGGGCAGAGCCTTCCAAGCCAGCTTTTCTTCGATGGCAACCCAGCCACCGGGGCCGAAACGGAGGAGACCACGAAATGGCGGCTCGATTTCACTTTCCCCGCGCCACATGAATGCAACCGGGCCCAATTCTTCATCCGCTGGAAAGTACATGAACCGCCCGGAAACAAGATGCGTTTGCGCGTCACCGCCGATGGCGCGGTCGCCTACGAAACCGAGATAATCGGACACAAATTCAACAACGCCCTGACCATTCCCTTCCCCACGATCAAGGCCGCGAAAATCACGCTCGAATGGGAAATCCTCGGCCCGGTGGAGGGATGGCTGACCTTTCGCAACGTGCAGATGTCGGAAGTGGAACTGCTCAATGGAACCGAGGCTCCGCAATGGTCGTGTGAGCTACTCAACCTCGCGCAGCAAACCGCCGACTCCAGCAGTCCCGGCACGCCGAATTGGGCCAAGGGCGAGAGCGCACCCATCCAAGCCGCGCAGGTCATCGACCTCACCTCTCAAACGAAAAATGGACATCTGAATTGGAACGCTCCGGCCGGGACATGGCGCGTGGTGCGATTCGGTTTCACCACCACCGGCAAAGGGAGCAGCGTACCGCCGACGGGCGGAAAAGGATTGGAAAGTGACAAGATGAGCGTGGCCGCGACCGACCTGCATTTCCAGGCGTACATACAGCGGCTGATCGATGCGATCCCGGCCGCGCAACGCGGCGTGCTGGACACCGTGCTGCTCGATAGCTGGGAAGTGGGACGACAAAACTGGACCGACGATTTTGCCGAGGAATTCCAGCGCCGCCGTCACTACGCGCTCCTGCCCTACCTGTCGGTTTTCGCCGGCGAAGTGTTCGGTTCGCGCGAGGAGACGGAGCGATTCCTGAACGATTTTCGCGAGACGATCGCCGACCTGATCACGGAACGCTTCTTTGGCCGCAACGCCGAATTGTTGCACGCGCGCAAGATCGAATTCGCCGCCGAACTTTCCGACAGCGCACCGCCTTCGCTTGATCTCTTCGCCATCGCGCGGCTCGTCGACCAACCGATGGACGAATTCTGGTCCGACAAACCCGACCTCACCATTCCACCGCCCCCCGATGAAGCTCCCCGTAAATCGGCCGTACCGGAAGCCGCCTTCGTGACAGGCAAGCCCGTGGTCGGCGCGGAAGCGTTCACATCGTGGACCGCCGATTATCGCCGGACACCCGGTGATTACGGGTACCTCGGCGATCATGCATTGTTGTGGGGTTTCAACCGCTTCGTCCTGCACAGCTACGTGCATCAACCCGCCGACAAAGCTCCCGGTTGGACGCTGGGCCGGCATGGACAGGCATTCAACCGGCTTGTGCCGTGGTGGCCGATGATCGGCGACTGGCTGCGCGAAATCAGCCGCGCGCAATATCTCCTGCAAACCAGCGTTCCAGTCTATGACGTGCTGATCTATTACGGCGACAGCATGCCGCGACCGGGACCGGGCTCTCTCAAGCTACCTCCCGGTGCACGCTCCCTGCGCATCGACCGGGTGGCCCTAAATCAACTCAAAGTAGTGGACGGCAAACTGACGCTCCATGGCACGGACCGTTATCACGCCCTGCTGGTGCCTTCCACCCGGTTGCGGGCCGAGACGGTGGAAACGCTCGCGCGTCTGGTACAGGATGGCGCGATCATCGCCGCCTCCCGGCCCGGCAAAGCGCCGGGCTGGTCGGATCACGCAGAGCAGGATCGCCGCATCGAAGCAACCGCGCTTTCCGTCTGGGGCGCCGCGGGAGCGGTTCCCTCTCCCAAGAATGTCGGCAAAGGTAAACTGTACTCCGCGGGAGATACCGAAAAATTGTTCCGCGAGATCGCCTATCAACCCGACGTCACGAGCCCCGCTCCGGCCGAAGGCAAGGCGCTGATGTCGCAACATCGCCGCGCTGGAGCCGTGGATTTGTTCGGCCTCTTCAATCCCAACGAAAAGGCCGCGGTATTTTCAGTAACACTGCGCGACGGAACCAATCGCACCGCCTCGGTGTGGGACCCGGTGACGGGCCGCGCGGAATCAATCGCGGAAGTGCGCCGGGAAAAGGAATCGCTCACCTTCTCGTTGCCGATCGAGGCACGACGCACGCTGTATGTCGTGCTGTCGCCCGGAGCGTCACTGGCTGGACCTCCGACAGGCGCCGTTCGAACCTTTGCGATCCAGTCGCCCTTCACGATAACCTTCAAAGGATTACCCGGCGTGCCGGCACAACCGTTGCAGCCACCACAATCGTGGACAGAATTGTCCGACCCACAGATTCAGGATTACTCGGGCATCGCCGTCTATCAGACGGAATTTAGTTTACCGGCTGATTTTCCCAGCTCGGATGCCTCCATCACCCTGAATCTGGGCGAAGTGGCCCGAGTCGCTCGGGTGACGCTCAATGGCCAGCGCCTCGGCACGCTTTGGCGAGCCCCATGGCGGCTGGAAGCGAGCCGCGCCATCCGGCCCGGACGCAATACGCTCGAAATCGAGGTGGCCAATACCGCCTTCAATCGCCTCCTCGCCGACGAGGCTCTCCCCAAGACAGAGCGCACCACCTTCACCACATGGGACCGCAAGGCGTGGATCGACCAAAAACTCACCCGCGAAAAAAGCGGCCTGCTCGGCCCGATTCAACTCGAAGCCCGGCCCGATGTGCGAAAAAAACAATGACGCGCGTTTTTTACCTCCCTCTCCCGCGGATAGATGATATAAAGACGCATGCTGCAGGTGCTCTTACGGGCCTCGGGGGTTTTCTTCATCGTCTTGGCGTCCACCCTCTTTTCCTGGGCCGGCCAGAAAAATCAAGGGGAATTGCGCGTCTTCTCTTCCATCGGATTGACGGAAGCGCTCACGGAAATCGCCAATCTCCATGAAGGCACACTGGGCCGGAAAATCCGGCTCAACTTTGCCGGCTCCGATCAGCTCGCGCGCCAGATTTCCATGGGCGTGCCCTGCGATCTCTTCATCTGCGCCGACACCAAATGGATGGACGAGTTGCAAAAGAAAAACCTGATCCGGCCCGACACGCGGCGCGATTGGCTCGCCAGCACCCTGGTGATCATCGTCAACAAATCCAGTCCGCTCGTCATTCAAAAAGCCGCAGATTTGCTGCAACCCAAAACCGGACGCATTGCCATCGGCGATCCGATGAATGTGGCCTCAGGTATTCATGGCCGCCAATACTTGGAGAAATACCGAATCTGGAAAGCCCTGGAATCCCGGCTCCTGATCACCAGCAATGCCCGGAGCACCCTCGCGGCAGTGGAGGCCGACCGGGTGGGCATTGGCTTCGTCTACAAGACCGACGCACTGATCGCTCATGATATCCGCATCGCCTACGAAATCCCCGCATCTGATGTTCCACCCGTCCATTTCTTCGCCGCGCTGACCGCGCACAGCGCGAATTCGGTCGCAGCACAAAGCTTTCTCAATATCCTGATGCAACCGGAATCGCTGGCCGTGTTCAAACGCTACGGCTTCACCGTTCTCTCGCAGGATGGCGATCAAAAGCCGTAGGGAACGCGGACCCTGTGTTGGCCAACAGGAAATCAGTGTGGCCGCTTAACCACTCTATTTCTTGACTGATGCCGGAAAGCGGACGGACCTCACGCCATCTTCCAAATCGGCACGGAACGCTTCATCTCATCAATGAGTTCACCGGTGAAGGCCAGCGCCTCCGCGCGGTGGGCGCTACGCACGCGCACATGCAGGGAAGGTTCACCCGCCGGCACGCAACCGAGCCGATGCGTGAGCCACACTTCCTGCACGGGATACTTCACGCCGAGCGCATTCACAATCCGTTCCAGTTCCCGCCTGGCCATCGCCTCATACGCTTCGTAGTGCAGCGCGGCAATCGCGCGTTCCTGCTCCTGGCCGCGCACGACGCCAAAGAAATCCACCCACGCGCCGGAATCCGTTTCCGCCGGGAAAACCGGCGCGGCAATAACGAGCGGTTCGTGGGTGAGTTGAAGATGGGAGCGCATAAATCGAAAGATCACCCCCCGCTGACGGGCGGAATGACAGCGAGCGTCTGGCCATCGCGCAGCGGTTGATCCCAATCCGCATACTCGAGGTCGATCGCCACCCGCGAGCCGGGCAACGCCTCGCGCCAACCCGCCCGCACAGAGTCGAGCACCGCAGCAGCGGTCAATCCCTCCGGCACCGTGAGCGTCCGCTCGCTGGTGCCGAAGAATTCCCGCGCCTGGGCAAAAGTCAGGAGTGTGATCGTCATGGCTTCATCTGGATCTCAAAACGCAGTCACACCGCATCGCCCCGACGCTTCGCGCGAAGCGTCCCTCCCTACAAGCAGGCTAGCGGCTGATGTCGCGTTGCGAAAGCAGCTTGAACCCGGCCTGCAGGAGCACATGGCAGGCAACGTCCTCATCGTCGACGTGCAGGGCCAGAGCCGCCTTGCCCCGCGGACGGGTCAGAAAGGAGTAGGTGAAATGGATGTTGCACTCGGCCTGCAGCAACGCGCTCAGCACCGCCTGCAAATCCGAGGCGCTGGAGGAAAGCTCGACCACGACAAGTCCGCACTCAGCAAAGGGAATTTCGTGCTCGGCAAAAACCGTGCGCGTCCGCTCGGGATCATCCACCACCAGCCGGATGATGGCCGCCTCCGCCGTGTCGAACACATTGATGGCGACCACATGGATATTGTGATCGGTAAAAAGTTTCACGATCTCCGCAAGGCGACCAACCTTGTTTTCCATGAAAACGGATAGCTGCCGGACTTTATCGCCGCGAGTTGCTTCGGTGGTTTCAGATGGCATACGACCTGGCCTGTTGAAGGGTTACGGTTGCTATTACTTGAGTATTAACAACCACTATCCAACCGAGTTACATCTCCCTTGTCACGCCCATTCGGGCCACCCCCAAAGTGGGTCACTTGCATTCTGCAAAATCGCATCCATAATTACACAAATCAACCAAGGAAATTAACTTATGCGTCGTCTATCGGCCTTGTTCCTCGTCCTGTCACTGTCCCTCACCCTGCCCGCCTTTGCGGCAGATACCTACACCGTCGACCCGGCCCACTCGTCGGTCGGATTCAAAATCAAGCACATGGGCCTCAGCACCGTGCGCGGCCAGTTCACGGAGTACACGGGCAAGGTCAGCTTCGACAAGGCAGACCCCACGAAATCCTCCGTCGAAGTCATCGTACAGGCCAAGAGCATCGACACGGCCAATTCCATGCGCGACGCGCACCTGCGCAAGGCGGACTTCTTCAATGTGGAGAAATTCCCCACGCTGAGCTTCAAGAGCACGGCGGTAAAAAAGATCGATGACGCCACCTACGAGATCACCGGCAATTTCACCCTGCTCGGCGTGACAAAACCCATTACCTTCCAATTCGTCGATGTGGCTTTCGGCAAAGGACCACAGGGCGATGACCGCGCCGGGGGCAATGCCCGCTTCAAGATCAACCGCAACGATTACGGCATGACAAAATCCGTCGGTCCGGGCTCCGAGACGGTCGAAATCGAACTCGCCTTCGAAGCCATCAAGGGCTGAGCATTCATTCCCGTTCTCCCAAAAAGCGGCGCATTTCAGCGCCGCTTTTTTTGCCTGCACAGCTTGCCCTCACACTGGCTTGCATAGTCGGGATTCCACTCCTATGCTGGTCCTTCCGCAACTGATCGCGACACGACTCACCCTCACATATGGACACCACCCAGCAAGACGAACGCATTGCCCGCTTCGAAGCCAAAGTGATCGAACACCCTGAAAATGAACTGCACCGGTTCAGCCTCGGGAAAGCCCTCTTCGACGCCGGACGCCTCGCCGAGGCCGAACGCCATCTGCGCGTAGCCCTGGGCAAACGACAGGATTGGATGGTCGTGGTGATGTTGCTGGGCCAGTGCGCCGTGCAACGCGGGGACAAGGCCGCAGCCCGCGAACTTTACGAAAAGGCGTTGCAACTCGCCATCGACCAACATCACGAAGGGCCGGAAGCCGAAGTCCGCGCCGCTCTCGCCTCCTTGGAATAACGGGGGGAGCCCGCCGGATGAAAGTCAACCGGGCACTTCCCCCACTCAAGCGACTGCATCTGCTCCGCGGCAGCTTGATCACCCTTCCCTTTCTGCTCGTCGGCGGCGTGGGACTGATCACTCGCCATCGCGCCGGTCGCTTCCGCATCGAACGCGTCACGCTCGCCTTTCCCCAATTGCCCACCGCGTGGCAGGGCGTGACAATCACCCAATTAAGCGACCTCCACATCGGTCCCGGCTTCACGGCGAATCGACATCTACCGCCCGTCGTCGACGCATGCCGGGAACTGGCCTCGGATCTGTTAGTGATCACGGGCGATTTTGTAGATCGCCACGCAAGTTATCTTCCCGCCGCACTGCCGCTCTTGCGTCAACTCGAAGCACCACTCGGCACCTTCGCCTGTCTCGGCAATCACGATGTGTTCAACACACGCTGGGAGATGATCCGGCTGCTGCGCTCGTGGCTGGGACCGAATTTATTGATCAACCAAAATGTAACGCTGGATCGCAACGGCTCGAAACTGTCCCTTTCAGGCATCGATTTCTCCACGCACCCGCACCGGCTGAAACGTCATATCGCCGCCCTCGCCCAGGCGCTGACGCCGCCAGCCGATTTCCGCATCGTGCTGGCGCATGATCCGAGCTTGTTCCCCCGCCTGCGCGAGCTGGGAGCCGACCTGGTGCTGAGCGGCCACACGCACGGCGGCCAACTCTCGCTCACCGCACCCCCGCGCCCCGTCATTGGCCCCCTGATGCACACGTTTCCATACCTGCGCGGAACGTATCACGAGGGCTCCTCCGCCGTCTACGTCAACCGTGGCCTGGGCCAAACGATGCCCCTGCGCCTCAATAATCCCACGGAAATCACACAAATCACTCTCCAGCGGGCTCCACACAGCCTCAATTCAACAACCTCATCTCAAACTTGATCGAGGTCGCGCACCCGATGCACCCTTACTTCGCCTTTGGCCGCGCGGTGAGGTGGCGGCCAACCCGTCAAACCGAGCAATTGCCCGGTCGCATAAGCAAAAAGTGTGATCACCGCCGCAAGTCCAACCTGAAGATGCTCGCGAAACGAAAAAATCAATCGGCCCGGCGCGGTCGTGGCGATCAGCAATAGATAGGCGAGACTCCCAATGCACGTCAGCGCGCTCATCTCGGGCCGCGCAACCCAAGTCAACCCGAACCACAAAAGCAGCGCGGCCAGAGGCAGCGACTTCGCCGTCACATGGCGCGAGATCAACGTCTGCCGTGTACGACCCGCCCCATAACGCAGCAACATCTGGATGAACGCTTCCCACGTGGCGCGTTGCGGCCGATGCACCGTCAGCCCCGGATCATGCCACAACCGGGCTTTGCCGAGAGCCAGCACGCGATCGAGCCACTCATTTTCTTCATTCGGGTAGAGCTGCTCGTTGAAGGGTCCGGCTTGTTGAAAAAGTGACCGGCGCACCGCGAGATTGCACAGGATCAACTCCGCATCGCCGCAAGGACGGGGCACACCGTGCGCCGCATAGCGCGAAGCCGTTTTCCCAACCGCCAGCCGATGACCGAACGCAGTCTGGAAAACGCGTTGCAACGTGGGCGCAGATTTTTCGTGCTGCAACAACACCGGACCACCCAGCACATCAGCGTGGTGCTCGCGGAGCTGATCGTCCAGGCGCTGAAAATAAGCCGGCGTCACCACACAATCGCTGTCGAAAAAAACAATGACCCCACCTTGCGCCTCGGTGAGAGCCGCATTGCGCTGGCGCGCCGGTTGATGGCCGGTCGCGACAAAAATCTCGTACCGCGCCGGATCGAGCCGGCACTCCCGCAGGCTCGCCAACACGGGCAGATCGGGCGTCCACTCGGGCGCGGCAATTATGATGGAGTAATCAATCACACCTCGCTAGATTAGTCCTGCTGCGCATGAAACCCAAGTCAATCCTCGTGGTCACTCCCACCTACCGGGAATTCGAGAACCTCGAAGAGTTCACCAGCGCCCTCTGGGCCTCCTGCCCGACGGCGCATCTCCTCGTCGTCGACGACGCCTCCGGCGACGGCACACCGCAGTGGGTGCGCCAGCACGCCGCCTTCGACAAATCGCTCTTCCTCATCGAGCGCCCCGGCAAACAGGGACTTGCCTCCGCGTACCTCAGCGGATTCTCATGGGCGTTGGAACGCGACTACGATGTGATCGTGCAAATGGATACCGATCTCTCGCACGATCCGGTTTCCGTGCCGGATTTGCTGCTGGCCGAAAGCAACGGGGCGGACCTCGTCCTCGGTTCGCGCTACCTCAATGGAGTACGCGTACTCAACTGGCCGCTCGAACGGCTCTGCATCAGCGTTCTGGCCGCGCACTACGTCAAAATCGTCACCGGCATGCCGTTCACCGATCCCACCGGCGGATTCAAATGCTGGCGTCGCGACTTGCTGCAAGCGTTTGACTTTTCCACCATCCGCTCCAGTGGTTACTCCTTTCAAGTGGAAATGACCCATACCGCGTGGCGTCTCGGCGCGCAGATCGCCGAAGTGCCGATTATTTTCGAAGACCGCCACGCCGGCGCCTCGAAGATGTCCTCTACCATCGCGCGCGAAGCGGTCTGGCAAGTGCTGCGCCTCGGCATGAAAAGCCGTTTCAAACCACGGCCCTAGCAGGTCTTTTTCAGCAGTCGGCTAGTGGATCTTGCCTTGTGATGTGATAAGTGCTGCAAGCCCCCATTGCTTTTTCACTTCTCTGCTCAACCTCCAACTTCGGCTCGATCACCCTGCCATTCATCAGCACATAGATGTAAATCGAGTCGACCCCATTTGGCCCGACTTTATCGGGCGGCACATGCGTGTTCATATAGCATATCTGGTAATACCAGGCTTTGAACTCGTTGAGTCGATTGATTGAGGTTCTTCCCACCACGTAATAAGCAGACTCTTCTTGCGCCAACTGCACGACCTTTTGCCACGCCAGATTCTCAGCGGTTTCCACAGAAACCGGCGGACCATCCACCCCATTCCATACCGGGGAATCGTGGAGATCACTTTCTTGGATCGTGGAAACATAAACTTTTCCACGGACATGGCTCATCGAACACGTCAGACCTTTCGACTCCACTTGGGTGATATGATCGCCGGGCTTGAGCCAGTAATCGTCCTCGCCACCTTTCCCCAATCCAAAGCAGGACTGCAACAGCTTCTTGATCATAAGCGAACCTCTCCCGGTTACTACCAAGGTTGATCCGGTTCCCACCCCGTTTCAAGCAGGCAAAGGCCAAAATATCACGTCGTGTTTGACCAGCCAGATTCTTACTTGCCCGCTCACGGCCCGCCAGTACAGTGAACTGCATTAACTTTATGGGGAAGGGATCGAGGGATATGTTTGCTATCAGGATGAGAGCGGTTTTGCTGTGCGTCTTCTTTCCGTGTCTGGTTCATGCCAATTTTTCTGGTGGGGATGATTTCAACGACAACTCCGTCGATTCCACTAAATGGGGTAGCGACGAAATTCGCAATTTCGGAACCTTTGCCGAAACGAATCAGCGACTGGAGTTCACCGGGACGATGACCGCAAACACCATCGGAATGGTCCTGCATCACTGGACGGCCAACTATGGGAGTTATACCGAAAATTGGTCCGCGCAAGTTGACGTAAGCCTATCCAGTCTCGCACTCGGCAGCTCCGATTTGCTTTTTATCTCACTCACCGCCGCGAATACGGCGAATAGTGAATATAACAAAGGGGGAATCACTCTGCGGGAAACCAATGCAGGCTATTTCATCGTTCCCGGCGTGCAAAACTCCCCCTCCGACACCTCTCAACTACCAACTCCCATCGCTTCCGGTATTGTCAGCCTGCAGGTTTCCTATGACAGCGCCACACATACCTTGATCACCGCCTATGATCTCGACGGAGCCAGCAATGGTTATCTGTGGACTCCATCGGAATCCTACGATCTATCACCATGGAACATGACTGACAGCTCACAATTTCAGCTCGAAATTGTGGCCGGTGGCATCAGCGCCACAACGCGCACCATCATGTCGGGTCAAGTCACCGCTGACAATCTGGCCGTAACGCCCGAACCTTCCACTCTTGGACTGCTGGGACTGGCTGTTTTCGCTTTGCTGGCGACCTCTTATCGTCGCCGCCACGCAAAAATATCGCACACGCAGCTCACGTAGCCAACCTAACGCAAACGCTCGCCCCGTTTTTCTGCTAGAACAGGAGTCATGCACGGACTCCACCGCTTTGAAATTTCCAATCTGAGATTTGAAATCACACGGTTTGGTCGACACCAGCCGCGACACCCAACAGAGGCGGTCGATTCTTGTAGCCGTTTGTCGACGCTCTTTATTTTTTGCGACACCCTTTCGCCCCATTGCCGCTTTCGCCCGGCAGGCCACACTCGCGGCGTCAGCGTCGCTGCCCTCCGCTAGGAGCTGGACACCTCACCCACGCTTGTTTATAAAACACCCCCTATGCCCGACCAGACCCCTTTCGCCGCTGTGCCCATCGAAAAACTCGCCGCCGACACCATCCGCACGCTCACGATTGATGCGGTGGAGAAGGCCAAGTCCGGTCACCCCGGCCTGCCCATGGGCTGCGCCGATTTCGCCATCGCCCTCTGGACCAAATACCTGAAGTTCAACCCCGCCAATCCCAAGTGGGCCAATCGCGACCGTTTCGTTCTCTCCGCCGGTCACGGCTCCATGCTCATCTACTCGCTCCTGCACCTGACCGGGTTCAAGAAGATGACCCTCGAGCAGCTCAAGAATTTCCGCCAATGGCACAGCCTCACCCCCGGCCATCCCGAGTCGCACGAGACCGAGGGCGTGGAAGTCACCACCGGCCCGCTCGGCCAAGGCACGGGCAACTCGGTCGGCCTCGCCATCGCGCAGAAATTCTACGCCGCCACCTTTAACACGCCCGAGTTCAACCTCATCGATCACCACGTCTACACCATCGTCTCCGACGGCGATCTGCAGGAAGGCATCTCCCACGAAGCGGCCGCGCTCGCGGGCCACCTCGGTCTCGACAACCTCACCTGGTTCTACGACGACAACAGCGTCAGCATCGAAGGTGTCACCAGCCTTTCCTACAGCGACGACGTGCCGCTGCGTTTCAAGGGTTACCACTGGAACGTGATCGAGATCGACGGCAACGACGTGAAGCAGTGCGAATCCGCCCTCGCCGCCGCGACCGCCCACAAGGGTCAGCCCACCATCATCATCGCCAAGACCGTCATCGGCAAGGGATCGCCCAAGCTCCAAGGCCTGCCCAAGGCCCACTCCGATGCGTTCGGCCCGGACGAAGTCGCCGCCACCAAGCGCAACCTCGGCTGGCCCGACAGCGAGCAGTTCCTCGTCCCGGATCGCGTGAAGGAATTCTTCTCCGGACTGCAGCCCAAGTGGGCCAAGCAGGAAGAAGAGTGGAACAAGCTCTTCGCCGCGTACAAGGCCAAGCATCCCGAGAAGGCCGCGCTGTTCGAAACCTTCCTCTCGAAGAAACTCCCCGCCAATCTGGAATCGGTGCTGCCGAAATTCCCCGCCGGCAAGTCCGTCGCCACGCGCGCCGCGGGCGGCGAAGTGCTGCAAGCCCTCATGGGCGCGCTGCCGAATCTCCTCGGCGGCTCCGCCGATCTGGCCCCTTCGACCAAGACCTTCGTGAAGGAATTCGGTTCCTTCTCCAAGGACAATCACGCCGGTCGCAACTTCCACTTCGGCATCCGCGAGCACGGCATGGGCACGATCATGGCGGGCATGGGTTACTACGGCGGATTGATTCCGTTCGGCTCGACCTTCTTCGTCTTCACCGACTACATGCGTCCCCCGATCCGCATCTCCGCGCTGAGCCAGATTCAGGGCATCTACGTGATGACGCACGATTCCATTTTCGTCGGCGAAGACGGTCCGACCCACGAACCGGTGGAGCAACTCGCCACGCTGCGCGCGATCCCGAACTGCTCGGTCATCCGCCCCGGCGACGCGAACGAAGCCAGCTACGCGTGGCTCGCCGCCATCCAAAAACAGGACGGCCCGACCGTAATCACGCTCACCCGCCAGAATATCCCCACCTTCGACCGCACCGTGGTGGCTCCCGCCTCGGGCGTGCTCAAGGGCGGCTACATCCTCTGGGAATCGAAGCCCGGCACGACGCCGGAATTGATCCTCATCGCGACCGGTTCGGAAGTGCACCTCGCCTATGACGCCGCGCAAAAGCTCGGCAGCGAAGGCAAAGCGGTGCGCGTCGTTTCGCTCCCCTCGTGGGACCTGTTCGACAAGCAACCGCAGAGCTACCGCGACGAAGTGCTGCCGCCCTCCGTCAAGAAGCGCGTCTCCGTCGAAGCGGGTATCTCGCTCGGCTGGAGCAAGTACGTTGGCGACGCGGGCAAGAGCGTTTCGATCGACAAGTTCGGCGCAAGCGCCCCAGCGGAAAAACTCGCCGTCGAATACGGCCTGACTGTCGAGAACGTCTTGAATCACGTCAAGGCACTCTAAGCGATTCTTCCTCTGGCGAGATCCATCTCGCCAGAGGGGCTCGGTGTCATGTTAGGACAGTAAAAGCATCATGACATTTATCTACGCGATGGAAATTTTCGGGGTGGCGGTTTTCGCCGTCAGCGGAGCCCTCGCGGCAGGTCGCAAAAGTCTCGACTGGCTCGGCGTCAGTGTCATCGCGGTCGTGACCGCCCTCGGCGGCGGAACCCTGCGCGATCTGCTGCTCGACAACCGCCCCTTCTTCTGGATTCGGGAGCCCATGTCGCTCTACGTGATCCTGATCTCCACCGTGGCGACGCTGATCTATGTCCGTTATCGCAAACCGCCTAACAACGCCATCCTCGTCGCGGACGCATTTGGTCTCGGCCTCTTCACCATCAGCGGCGCGCAGATCGCCGAACACACCGTCCATAGCGGTATCGTCATCGTCCTCATGGGCGCGATCACCGGAGCCGCCGGGGGCATGATCCGCGATGTCTTGCTGGCGGAAATTCCGCTCGTCCTGCGCCGCAGCAGCCTCTACGCCACCGCCTCCATCGCAGGCGTCATCGTCTATTTACTCGGCGTCGCCATCGGCTGGAACCACTCCGTGTGTGCCCTGCTCGGCATGGCGGTCATCGTTCTGCTGCGCCTCGCCTCGATCTATTGGGGGTGGACTTTGCCGGTCTTTCATCTGCCCCACCCGGACGACGACTCCCAGGACTGACCGCTTTTGCTTTTGACTTCACTGGGGGGCCTCGTTACTTTCAACTCAGCAGTTCGAGTTCGCCTCCCTGCTGTTGTCCAAGCAGCCATCTTCGCACCCGTAGCTCAACTGGATAGAGTACTGCCCTCCGAAGGCAGGGGTTTCGAGTTCAAATCTCGACGGGTGCACCACTCTCGCTTCTCGGCGCGTGAATCTCTTCCGCCAACGCCCGCTCCACCTGCTCTCGCACTTCCTGCAATCGCGTCAACGGCAAGGTCGCCATCTCCAGAATGAGCGGCGTCCCCGCCGGAACCCGGTTCAAAAGAGAACAGCAACTCTCCAGATACTCACCCCCGATGCCTTCCAGATGGAGAGCCGTTTTCAAATCGATTTCCGAGAAATGCACCTCCGCCAGTCGATCACGGAAGGTCTCAAACAAACGAACCCCCTGCTGCGCGGAACCGTCCCAAGCATGCCCCACATCGAGGCAAAAACGCGCGTCGGGCAATTGCTCCAAAATGGGCTTCATGTCCTCCACCCATTGAAAACCCGGAGAGCGAAAATCGAGATTTTCAACCAGCAAACTCTCCCCCAGCTCCCGCCACAGCGCGAACGTGCGAATGACATTCGGATGCGCCACGATCCGGGTATATCCCCGATCAAGCGCCGCGTGTGCCACAGCCAATGTCTCCCGTTCCAGAAAGCTCGCCTGACAGGGCAGATGAACGCTCGGCTCGCGAAATCCCTGCCGTGCGCCGTCGAGCAGGAGATCCTCGGGAGATTGCGGATGAATCTCCACCGTTGAAAATCCTGCAGCCCGATATTTCTCCAGCGCCTCAAACGGGCGCGATCCCTCCAGCACGCCCGAGGGAAATCCAATGACCAATCGCGAAGTCTGGAATCGATCCATCACCTCAATTGGCCCGATTGCTCCGCGAATGCAAGCCCTTTGATCCGCTCGAATCTCGACTTGATTACAAGTGAGCCCATTTGTGTTCCTCATTTTTCCTAACTTGCTGGTCAGGAAAGGAATCGACCGTCCGATAAGGTAAAAAGGGAATCAGGGGCTCTGCAGAGAACGTCTGCAGACAGACTCCTATTCTCCTGACACAAAATGAGTAAAAGACGTATCTTGGTCGTTGATGATGATCCCCTGATCCGGGGTCTGCTCCGCACACCACTGCATGATGCCGGGTATGAGATTTTCGAAATGGAAGACGGGCACGCCGCACTGCGCTGGATGCTACAAAATCAGGTCGACCTGATGGTCCTGGATGTCTCCATGCCCGAGATGGATGGCATTCAACTCGCCCATGCCGTCAAACAACGGCAAGCCCATCTGCCCATTCTCGCCATTAGCGCCGGGGAGCAAGTCATGTCGAAGGATTTTTGCCTGAAATTCATGAAATCACTCGGCGCCACCGAAGTGCTGCCCAAACCTTTCGACCTCGCTGATTTTATGAAGGCGGTCAAACGGATATTCGCGGCCAATCCGCGTCCGGAAGCCACTTCCGCCTGACCAGTCTGTCTGACGGGGCGTCAGACCTTCATCAATTCAGCTTCTTTGGCGTTAACGGCTTTTTCAATCTCACCCGTGTATTGATCGGTGAGTTTCTGAATTTCCTTTTCCGCGCTGGCCAGTTGATCTTCCGTAATTTCGCCGGCCTTCTGAAGCTTTTTGATTTCGTCCAAACCATTGCGGCGATTGCCACGAATGGCCACGCGACCTTCCTCGGCAAGACGGTGAATCGTCTTCACCAGTTCCTGACGGCGTTCAGCCGAAAGCGGGGGAATGGGGAGGCGGATGACCTTGCCATCGACTTGCGGCGTGATGCCGATCTTGGAGCTTTCGATCGCCTTGCGGATCGGGTCGACATTGGAAGCATCCCACGGCTGGATCACAATCAGATCGTGGGAAGGAGTCGTCACAGCCGCCACATCGCGCAGCTTCATCATCGAGCCGTACGCATCGATCGTCAACCCGGTGACCAGATCCGGCGATGCCTTGCCCGTGCGGACGCGCGTGAATTCTCCGAGCACCACTTCCGTGCTCTTCATCATCTTTTCTTCCGTATCGAGTAGAATGTCATCCAGTGCCATAGGCTCGCGAGGTTACAGCAACCAATTTCAAATGCCAATTTCCAATTCCGCCAGCGCAAGGGATGCCGGCCAGCAAATCCTCTTGAGATTCATAGCCGTATTAACTTGCCTTATCGCTCACGTCATTTGTAAGCTCTGCGCCAATGCTACGCCGCCTTGCCCATCTCCTGATGTTTCTCGCGATGTTTTGCATCGCGGGCGGTCACTGGGCGTTATTTCAAACGGTGGCGTGGGTGGAGATGACGCGCACTTATTCGATCCAGCAGGGTTCGCTGCTGGCCGGTTTGGAAAAGACGTTTAGCGGCAAAGCCCCCTGCTCGAAGTGTCACCGCATTCAAGATCAACGCCAGAAGGAAGAGAAACTCCCGGCGCTTGTGAAGGTAGAGAAAAAAGCCGAGAGCGTATTGCCCGTTGTCGTCGCCTGTCTTCCCATTTTGGCCAACGCCACCCAGTCCCATCCGTGGCCTCAATCCCTTTCATACCCTTCCCGCACCGTTGAACCGCTTTCGCCGGTGCCTCTTTTCGTAAAAGCCTAAGCACCCGTCCGGGTGTTTTTTCCAGTTCATTTCCGGGTAATTCGCCGCGCTCCATGTGCGGTCGAATTTCCTTCCCCGACATGGCTCGAGCTAACGCTCCTGCCGTGTGCCGTCCTGCCACCGAACCGCCGGAGGTGGCTTGGCGTGTGCCTTGATCCGGCTTCATCCGAAAAAACTATGAAATCATTTTTAATGGTGACGAGTGTCTTGCTGGCGCTCGGCATTTCTCCTGTCGTGCAGGCCACGACGCTGACTGCGATTCCCACCCCGATGCAACAAGGTGGCATGATCATGCCCGCCGTGGACTTCGTTTCGACCGGAGCAAACTCCGGCTACATCACAGTGACGCAGCCTTCCACCGTGCCGTTGATCGCGCCACTCACCTATTGGCGGCCCGGAGATAATCTGAACAATGGCGCCAGTTGGTCCGACGAACTCGATCCCGTAAGCGGCTCTGGTCTCGCCTTCAGCAGCCGGTTCGGATTCAACCCGGCCGCCGCCACGCTCTCAAGCGTGCTGCCATCGGGTACGACACTCGGCATCCAGATGACCTCCGCTTCAGCAGGACTCAAGGGCTATCTCTACAATAGCACCGCCGATGTGTTTGACCTCGTCTATAGCAGCACAGGTGATTCCGTGTTGTGGGGTTCGCTGATGATGTGGCACCCCGTCTTCACCATCGACGCGGCAAATTTCGTCGAGGGCGCAATCTACACGGCCACATTTGAAATCTACGTGGCCACACCCGCTACGGCTGTCAGCACGACATATACCGTCGACGCCGACACCGCCGCCACGCCGACCGCCGGTTACACCTCATCGTCTGTCACACTCACGTGGCAGGCAGTGCCGGAACCATCGAGTGGCTTGCTGCTCGGTGTCGGAGCGCTGTCCGGGCTCGCGCTGCGGCGGTGGCGTCAACGCCGCGATGCCGCCATCGTCTAACCAAACGGGAGCACATGATGAAACACTTCCTCTTGATGCTCGTGTTCGCGCTGGGATTACTCCCGGCGCGAGCCAGCACGCTGCAATGGGTGCCCGATCCGGATTCGCTCGGTGGCATGGTCATGCCGGTGGTGACAGTCACCAATACCAGCACGAATACCGGTGCGATCTCCGTTGCGCTCACGCAAAACAATCTGCCGATGGCACCGCTACGCGAATGGTATCTGCCTGTAGCCGGAGGTGGTAAAGGCTATCCATACGCGAACGACTCGTTCGATCCCTCCAGCCCTTGGTACAGCGCCTTGGACCCCTCGCAACAGAACCTCGCGTTTAGTACGCAGTTCGGATTCGACATGGATATGACCGAGGCCAGCGATCCCCTGCCCTCGGGTGTCGTGCTGGCCATTCGCATGGTGTCCGCAACACCCGGATTAACCGGCTACGTCGATGAGTGGAGCCCGGATTTGTTCCAGCCGGTGTTTCAGAATCCAGGCGACACCGTCATCTGGGGAACCCTCTCGATGTGGCATCCTGTGTTCACCTCGAGCACACTCGGAGCAGTCTCGGCAACATTCGAAATCTTCGCCGCCTCTTTGACCGATACAACAAGCTCCGTGATCACGTCACACGTCGTGGACTGGACAAACGATGTCACCGCCGTGAGCGGTTACGATTCCGCCTTCGTCACGCTCAACTGGAACGTCGTACCGGAACCGTCAAGCGCGATTCTGTTGGCAAGTGCTGGTGCCACTCTTGCGTGGTGGTCACGGCTCCGATCGAAAAAATCTCGCACCACTCACGGCTTCACCTTGATGGAATTACTGCTGGCCGTAACGATTGTCTCCGTGCTGACAGCGTTAGCAAGCGCGGGATTCTCCAATCTCCACTCCCAAGCCAAAGCCACGCAGTGCATGTCCAAATTGCGAGGACTCGGCGCCGGGATTTTACTCTATGCGCAGGATCACGACGGCGAATTTCCGCGCAGTTCACATTCCGCCTATAGCAAGGGCCAACCCGGTTGGGGCCGCTCCATTATCGGTTACCTCGGCGAAACCGAATATAGTTCTGAAGACGCGTGGAAGAGTGTCTACGCGCGACACTTCGTCTGCCCACAAGATTCCAGTTGGGTCGAGGGCTGGAGCTACGCACTCAACGTTCACTTTGAACTGGAAGCCTACGAGCGCTACAGCGGAAAACCGGCCACATGGCATCGCTTGATCCAAGTGCCACAACCATCGCGCACGCTTTTGCTCGCCGAGAGCCAGCATAGCGGCTTCATGGGCGACCACATCATGTGCCACCTCTGGTCAGGCTTGGGTGCAGCGCGTAATGCGCTCGATACAACCCGGCATGGGCCCAAAGCCGGAGCTCACTACGTCTTCGTGGATGGCCACGTGGAGTCGCTCAACGTCGAAGAGACGTTCGACCCAGCCACAGGCGTGAACCTCTGGAATCCCTCGCTGGCACGCTAGCGGACGAATGCTCCGCCCGCTAAATCTTGGAGCAGACGAGCGTGCCGACTTTCTTGCCCAGCACGACCGATTTCAAATTACCCGGCTTGAACATGTCGAACACGATGATCGGCACATTATTATCCATGCACAGCGAGAACGCAGTGGAGTCCATCACCTTCAGGCGATTTTTCAGCGCATCGATAAAAGTCAGCTTCTCGTAGCGCTTCGCTTTCGGATTCTTGCGCGGATCGCTGTCATACACGCCGTCCACCTTGGTGGCCTTGAGAATGACCTCCGCATTCATTTCCGAAGCGCGCAACGCGGCTGCGGTATCGGTGGAGAAATAGGGATTGCCCGTGCCGGCCACGAAAATGACGACGCGCTTCTTTTGCAGGTGGCGCACGGCGCGGCGGCGAATGAACGGCTCTGCCACGTTCTTGATTTCGATGGCGGTCTGCACCCGGGTGTAGACGCCCATCTTTTCGAGCGCATCCTGCAACGCCATGCCATTGATGATCGTCGCGAGCATGCCCATGTAATCCGCCGTCGTGCGATCCATCCCGGCATGACTGGCCGTGGCGCCGCGCCAGATATTGCCCCCGCCAATCACGACTGCGATCTGAACACCGAGCTCGTGAATTTCCGCCACCGACTTCGCGATCTTGCGGGTGAATTCGGAATTGATACTTTCGGTATCGCTACCCAGCACCTCGCCACTGAGTTTAAGGAGGATACGTTTGTAGATGGGCTTGGCTTTGGGGGAAATTTTGGTGGGCATGCTGAGCAAATGTGCTAGCAACCCGCGTCTCACTACGCAAGTCCCGTCTCTCCTAGCGGAGCGCTGTAGCTGGCGGCACACCGTGCCGCCGCTTTCACGAGACTAGTTTTCTACGAGCGCATCGCGTCAGCACTTCCACCTGTGGCGAAACGTTACTGGGTGCAGGGCTCAGCCCTGCTTGAAGATCTGGGCGCAAGCCTTGGGATTTTCCTGCCAATAATCCGAGAGCTGCTTGAGCCGAGCGAGCGTTTGATTGCTCAGGTGATGCTCGATGCCTTCCACATCGGTGGCCACGATTTTTTCCGGCAAATCGAGATGGCGCAGAAAGCGGGTCAAGGTCTCATGGCGCGACTTGATCTGCAGGGCAATCTTGCGGCCTGACTCGGTGAGCGTGAAACCGCGATAGCGTTCGTAGTTGATGAAACCGCGCTGCGACAGCTTGCGCACCATCGTGGAGACCGTGGAGCGGCCAATATGCAGAGCCTCGGCCAGATCGGTGACCCGGGCATAGCCCTTTCGATCAACAAGCTCCTGAATACGCTCCAGGTAATCCTCCGCGATCTCGGTAATGTCGTTGCTGCCGTAGAAGGGGCTGGCCATCCGCCAGATGTTCACAGAAGCCGGAATCGGTTCCAAGTTAAAATCGCTGCCATCGTAAATTGTCAGAGAAGGGATATTTTGTTCGATATGTCAAACAAATGACATTGACGCGACCCCGCCGCTCGCTTAGTTGTTAGTGTGTATGCATACGCCCCAGGACTCCACATCGCGCTCCGCGAGAAGTCCTCATCCGCGCGTCACCTCCCACTCCCTGCCGGAGGTGTACCGCAGCGTACCCGTTCCCCACGCCACCCGCTCGGTCGGTTTCTGGCGCAAGTTTCTCGCCTTTTCCGGTCCCGGCTATCTCGTCGCCGTTGGATACATGGATCCGGGCAATTGGGCCACCAGCCTCGCGGGCGGCTCGCAATTCAATTACGCGCTGCTTTCCGTCATCATCATTTCCAATTTCATGGCGATCTTTCTCCAGCACCTCGCGCTGAAGCTCGGAATCGCCACGGGTCATGACCTGGCGCAAGCGTGCCGCAACCATTACAGCCCAAAGGTAAACTTCGGCCTTTGGGTCGCCTGCGAGATCGCCATCGCGGCCTGTGATTTGGCGGAGGTCATCGGCTCGGCCATCGCGCTCAATCTCCTCTTCGGCATTCCCTTGATCTGGGGCGTCTGCATCACCGCGCTCGATGTCATGGTGATACTGTTCCTGCAACACCGCGGCTTTCGCTGGATCGAATTATTGGTCATCTCTCTGATTCTCATCATCGGCGGCTGCTTCGCCGTGGAAATTGTTCTTTCGCAACCGGAATGGTCCGCCGTTGCCGCCGCCTGTATTCCCTCTGCGGAAATCATTCACAACCCGGCGATGCTCTATATCGCCATCGGCATCCTGGGGGCAACCGTGATGCCGCATAATCTCTACCTCCACTCCTCCATCACGCAGACACGTGGCTATGACGAGACTTCCCGCGGCAAGCGCGAGGCGATCAAATTCGGCACGATCGATTCCACCGTGGCGCTGATGTGCGCGCTGTTCATCAATGCTGCCATCCTGATCCTTGGCGCCTCTGTTTTTTATCGTCATGGCCACAACACCGTGGCGGAAATACAGGATGCCCACCGCCTGCTTGCCCCCCTGCTCGGGACAGGACTCGCCAGCACACTCTTCGCCATCGCCTTGCTCGCCTCGGGGCAAAACTCCACGTTGACCGGCACCCTCGCCGGTCAAATCGTCATGGAGGGCTTTCTCAATCTGCGCCTACCTCCGGTGATCCGTCGCCTCATCACCCGCGGCATCGCGATCATCCCGGCCGTGATCGTCACCGCCCTGTGGGGCGAGGACGGAACAGCCAAGCTCCTGATCTTCAGCCAGGTCGTCCTCAGCATGCAACTCAGCTTCGCCGTATTCCCGCTGGTGATGTTCACGAGCGACAAGAAGAAAATGGGCGAGTTCGTAAACCCGCTCTGGATGCAGGGCGCGGCTTGGTTTCTCGCGGTGCTGATTGCTTCGCTGAATGTCTGGCTTCTAGTGCAAGCGTTCAAAACCTGGGCTTAGGGCGGATTCCAAATGGATTGTCGCATGGCAACCACCCACTCGAAGTCCGCTCTCTCCTCATTCTGTTGAGAAGCTCTCCCTACAAAAGAAAAGACCCGGCTTTGTGGGCCGGGCCTTTTCAAGATACGGATGGAAGCGGAAGCGCCTTATTCGGCAGCAGCGGCTTCGGACTTCACGCTTTCGCCAACGGCGAAACGAACAAAGCGGCGGATGATGATATTCTCACCGAGCTCGGCGACCTTGGCCTTGCGGAGGTCTTCGATGGTCAGCTTGTCATCCTTCACAAACGCCTGCTCGAGCAGCACGATAGTGCTGTAGAACTTATCCAGCTTGCCCGTGACGATCTTTTCGACGATCGCTTCCGGCTTGCCCTTGACCTGGGCTGCCGCCACTTCCCGTTCCGTCTTCAGGAGTTCAGCGGGAACTTCTTCGCGGGACAGGTAGAGGGGGTTCGCGGCGGCGATCTGGAGAGTGACGTCCTTCACGAAATCGCGGAACTTCTCATTGCGGGCGACGAAGTCGGTTTCGCAATTGATTTCGACCAGCACGCCCACCTTGTCGAAGTGGATGTAGGAGGCGATCACGCCTTCCTTGGTTTCACGGCTGGCTTTCTTGCCGGCGGTCGCGACCCCCTTCTTGCGAAGGAGAACTTCTGCGGCGTTCACGTCGCCCTTGGCTTCCACCAGGGCTTTCTTACAATCCATCATCCCGGTGCCGGTCTTTTCGCGCAATTGCTGGACCAACGCGGGAGTAATTTCAATACTCATGGTAATCAATTAAGGGTTTAAATTTTGAGAGGGGGATTAGGCCGAGACGCCGGTGAGGCTGTCGGACTCACTCGCGGCGGCCTTGTCGGCGCGCTTCTTGCCGCTGACGCTGGCACCTTCGATCAGGGCGTCGTTGAACGCCTCGATGATGATGCGGATCGAGCGGATGGCGTCGTCGTTGCCGACCACGGGATAATCCACCTGATCGGGATCGGCGTTCGTGTCCGTGATGGCCACGATCGGGATCTTCAAACGGCGGGCTTCGGCGACGGCAATCTGCTCGCGGGGAGTATCAATGATGATCAACGCGCCCGGGAATTTCTCCATGTCGCGAACGCCGTCGAGGTTGCGGTGCAACTTGACGTTCTCACGGCGGAGGACGGCGATTTCCTGCTTCGGGAGCTGGTTGATCGTGCCCTTGGCTTCGAGATCATCGATGTACTTCATGCGGGCGACGCTCTTGCGGATCGTCTGCAAATTCGTCAGCGTGCCACCGAGCCAACGCTCCGTGACATAGTAGGAATTGCTCTGCGGGGCGAGAGCCTTGATGGTCTCCTGCGCCTGCTTTTTGCAACCGACAAAAAGAGCCTTCTGGCCGCTGGCGGCGAGTTGCTTCAGGAAGTCCTGGGCGGCGGCGAGCTGAGTGGCCGTCTTGTCGAGGTTGATAACATAGATGCCATTGCGCGCTTCAAAAATGAAGGGCTTCATCTTGGGGTTCCAACGTTGGGTACGGTGTCCGAAATGGACGCCGGCGTCCAACAACTCTTTCACATCAACACGAATCATGGTGATCTCTTTCTGTCGTCTATCACTGCCCGTCCTGTTTCAATCCCCCAGGATGGCCAGCTTCCGTTTCTACGGAATGAATTTTTGTGAGGGTGCCGGTTGCCCGGCGTTTATTTTTTCCAGCCGACGCCTTGACATCGGCAGGAAAGGGTCAACAGTAGCGTCACTCATGCCGATGACAAGAGAAAAGGCATATCGACGGGAAACGGCCAAACTGAAGAAAATTTGAATAGCGACGTCAAAAGCTCTCGAAGATTGACAATTAAGTAAAAATAGGGAATAAGTGACGCAATCGTCTGCAAAAACGAAGCCAAGCATGCTAACCCTTCCTAAGTGGGCCTGTGTTATCATGGGCATTGCGGGACTGAGCGTTCTCCACGCTGAGGAAACCGTCATTTACGGGACCACGGCGGAAACAGCGGTTGCCTCCACCTCGGCCGAGCCTCCCACCCTCTCTCCGGTTTCGGCTCCGACGCCCACCAAAAACACCCCCACCCCAGCGGCCAATGCCGGGCAGCCCCTCGTGACGGTCAATGACCAACCGATCACCCAAGTCGTTCTCCAGTCCACGGAAGAAATCATCTCCAAGCCCCCCTCGAATTACCCGTGGAAAAAGAAGATCGTCACCACCACCTTCTGGGTTGGCCAAGACGCCACCACCTATAACGACACGACCAATTACGCCAGCGCCTGGGACTCCAAATGGACCAAGAGCTATGGCGGCACCGATAATCCGACCCAACGCTTCGGTTTCCTCCCGAAGGGTCGTTTCGCAGTCACACAAAATCCGTTCTACGTAGCGTTGCCGTTCAATGATGTGAAGTTCCCCGATCTGGCCAAGAAATGGGTGCCCTGGTACAATAAGGAACTCGCCAAAGATCAGCGCTATCAATCGCAATGCAAGGGACGTTGGATCGAAATCCGCAATGCGGATGGCAAATCCTGCTTCGCCCAGTGGCAGGACGTTGGCCCATTCCGTTATGATCACGCGGCTTACGTTTTTGGCAAGGAACGGCCTAACACATATAACAAGGCTGGGCTCGATGTCTCTCCCGCAGTCAAAACCTTCCTCGGCCTCGTCGGTCTGGACATGTGCGACTGGCGTTTTGTGGAAGCTTGGGAAGTGCGCGAAGGTCCGTGGATCACCTACGGCGAGCAAGCCATCGTGATGGCAGCCATCAAGCAACGCGAACAGGCCCACAAAAACTCTACCGCACGGCTGGCTCAAACCGCTCCGAATCCGGCCACAGAATAACCCGTCGCCCGACTGGCATCGGTTCATTCACCCCAAATCGTCCAAGACGATCCCCTCTCAGGCCGTTTTTTTGCAGGCGCTTCAGTGAAACGCCATGATCACCGTGGGCCCCACCCACTGAGCCGTCCTACAGCAATTCCATCTGGCGCGGGCGGGGTATGGAGCTGCTCGTTCCCGCTCGGGCCTGACGATGATAGCTGAAGCGCTGGACCGGAGGATGCTTCGCCGTGGAAGTGGGTTGAGTGGGTGCGGGGAGTCCCGTGCCGGCCGTGTAGACGAGTTGACGTCCATTCCACGACACGCAGCGGTCGGGAGTGAGCAGGGTCCAGCGGGTCTCACCCCATTGCCGGGCCAGGGCGGGTGCAGCAAGTTCGACGACATGGTGGCGCGGGTGGAACGTGGCCATCTGCACGAGTCCATGCGGCGTATCCATCGGGGTGAACTGCACCGTGTGGACGAGGTGGCGTGTTTCCTTGTCGACTTCCTGCGCCATGGCCAGGAGCCGGTTCACGTCGGGGTCGAGGCGATCGTTCAGAAGCCGCGATTGACCATGGATCAAGCGCCAGAGCACGCGATAAAGCAGCGGCCAGCGCTCCGAACTGCGGTGACAAGAAGCACGGCGGGCGAGGGCTATGAAGTCCTCATTCCAGCGGGTGGGGGGCAATTCAGGAAAGTAGGTGACGCGGTCACCATCGGCACACTCAATCCATTCGACAGAGCTGGGAGCCGCGCTTTGCTGAAGCAGATAGGCCGCCGCAGCCTGCCACGACTCAAAGCTGGGTCGGAAGCGGATCAAAAGGAGTGGGGTTGTGATCATCAGTCATCTCCTCGGTTTTGTTATACAAGCATATAATAGCATCTTTGCGCTTCATCGCAACAGATTATTTCATAAGAATTTGATCTTTCCCCTTTATTGCCGCGCGGGCTGTGCTAATCCAGTAGGCTGACTTTATGAAACGTATCGCGATTATGACTTCCGGCGGCGACTCCCCCGGCATGAATCCGGCCATTCGCTCCGTGACCCGTACCGCCCTGAGCTTGGGGTTGGAAGTCATGGGCATTCAAAATGGCTATCAGGGTTTGCTCGACAACGAATTTCTCCCGTTAACGGCCCTCCGCGTCAGCGGGATGAACCGGCACGGCGGCACCTTCCTGCAAACCAGCCGTTGCCTGGAATTCCGCACGCCCGAAGGCCAGCAGAAGGGTATCGCCAATCTGCGGGCACAGAAGATCGATGGGCTCGTCGTGATCGGCGGAGACGGTTCGCTGCGCGGTGCGTTGGAATTGCACAAGCAGGGCGTTCCCGTCATCGGCCTACCGGGCACGATCGACAATGATATTTACGGCACGGAGATGGGTATCGGCGTGGACACCGCGCTGAACACGATCATCACGCTCGTCGACATGATCAAGAACACAGCCGCGTCGCACCGCCGCTGTTTCGTGATCGAGGTGATGGGCCGTGGGAGCGGGTATCTTTCCATCATGACCACGATCTCCACCGGCAGCCAGGTGGCCGTGGTGCCAGAATTCCGGGTGAACATGAAGAGCATCATCGAGGTGCTCCATCACCGGTTCCACAACAATCACAACAACAGTGTGATCATCGTCGCCGAGGGCGTGTGCAGCGGCGAGGAATTCGTCCGCCGCCTCAACGAAGCGGGCCAGGGCAAGATCGAACAGGAAGTCCGTTTGACGGTGCTCGGTCACGTGCAGCGCGGTGGCGTACCGACGCACTTTGACCGCCTGCTGGCCAGTCGCATGGGCGAGATGGCCGTGCTGGCCCTGACGCAGGGCGAGCGTGGCGTGATGGTGGGCCAGACGAATGGCCGCATGCAATTGCGCGACTTGGAGGATATCCTCGGCAAGCGCAAGGATCTGCCGGCCGACGCGATTCGCGTGGCGCGCAATCTCGGCATCGAGATCGGCGACGTCGCGGAATAAGGCTTGCGCAAGAACAGGAGCCGGGCTGGGTCCGGCTCTCGCTAACTAGAATTAGTCGCGCATAGATGTTTCTGCGCTGTAGGGCATTCGCACCCATCACATCACGAGACATGATCCCGTCTACGAATTCCCGTAGGAGAGGGTCTGCGGCAGGCCGGTGAGTTCCTTCACCCGCGCCGCGAGTGCATCGAGTTCCGCGTCGGAAAGAGCAGTGGCCCATTTCTCCGGCGTGGGCCGGGCGATGGTGTAAAGCTGCAGGGCCAGAAGTTGCCCGCCATGCTGGCGAATCGTATTCAGGCGCGCGGCGTAGGCGTCGATTTCTTCGGCGCTGGGTGGCACACCATTCACGCGGAAAAACAGGGACTGGATGATCAGCGGACACCATTTCGCCGTATTCTCGATGTTGCGCAGAATACGCTCGAACGCGATGTGCGAACGGTTGACGGTTTTATAATACGCCTCGGTCCCAGCATCGAGCTTGGCCCAGATTTCATGCGGGAATTGCATCATCGTTTTCAATCCGGCCTGCACACCGGGCCGGTCGAAGCAGGCGGAGTCGGAGATAAGGACGAGCTTGGTTTCCGGCGGCGCGATTTCGGTGCGCAGGCGCGCCGTGAGGGCGACGGCGGACTCGAAGACCGGGCAGGTGGTCGGTTCGCCATCCCCGCTAAAGGCGATGTCATTCAGTCGCCGCCAGTCAGCGGGAGCACTGGCGAAAGGTTCGCGTTCGAAGAGTTCGCCACTGCGCCAGATGTCGAGCATAGCGCGCAATTCCGTGGCCAGAATATCAAGATTCACATCACGGCGGCGGGCCGGGGTGAGACGGTCAACCTCGCAGTAGGCGCAGTTGAAATTACAGATCTTGTCGGGGTTGAGATTGATGCCGATGGAGACGCCGCGCGAACGTCGCGAGATGACGGGATAGACGTAATAAAAGTCATCCCATTTGCGCTGATGATCTTGATGCGCGCTGAGCAGGTTCTCCGTGGCCATGGGGATAACATACCCGCGCGCAGGCGCGACAGCAACCGATCTGTCGCACGGCTCAACGGGTCGGGGCCAGATGCGGCTAATTATCCGTTTCCGAGGAAACGTAGTCGGGATTCGGATGATAGGTTTCCGCCTGCTCGGTCAGCGAGGGCTCGGGCTCAGCACTTTCGCCGGCGGAGGTGGAAAGATGGTGCGCGGCGTCCAGACGTTGCGTGAGGCGGAACACCGCATCGCCGATCAACGTGGCAGCATCCTCGGAGGTCAACCGGTCGGTGTTGACGACGAGATGATAGAGCGTCGGGTCATCAATGTCGCAGTGATAGTGCGCGCGCATATAGCGACGCTTGGCGGTGTCCTCACGCTCCAGCATTTCAATCGCGGCAGCGGGGGACAGGTGATAGTACTCCACGAGATGCTGCGCCCGGCGATTGCGGGAGCCGGTAATGCGCACATGGAGCGCCTGCGGGAGTTCAGAGAGCAGCATTTGCGAGCCGCGACCGACGATGATGGCACGGCCCATGTGACCGAGACGCAGTATGGTTTCGGCGGTCTGCCGCACCTGATCGTATGGCGAGGGATGGAGGCCAAGCATTTCCTCGATGGCGCTACTGATCATCGGGGGACGATCCTCGGGCATGAACTTGGCCATGTGGGCGGGTAGTTCGTGATCGGCGACAACCTGCTCGATCAGGTTGCGGTCAAATACCGTCCAAGGCGGGGTCGGTTCCGGTTCGTTGGACTGGAGGTATTCACAGAGGAGATCGCTGATGGTGACACCACGGGCGCCCGTGGCGCGGGAGATGGTGACTACCGGGAGCGGTGGGGCGGAGAGATCCTGGGGACGGAGATTTTGACATTCAATAAACGTCTTGCAGATATCCAAAGAACGAATCGGCTTCATGTGCTGTTGCCTCCTGATTCACAATATAAACATATGTTCATATTTTTACAACACAAAAGATATCTTAACTAGCGATTAACCTAATTACATCAAGCAGTTGTATAGGAGAGTAATTCGCTCATTAGTGCTAATGATCGTGCACTTTTCGGAGTGGTTTCTACAAGTGATCTTTCGGCTGAATGCTGGATTTTTGATCCAAGGAATCAGTATGTGGGGCTGGCAACGATCTCACGATTGGGGGGGGGGAACAGAGACACGGGGGCAGATGAATCCAGCCATTCGCAAATTATGAAACAAATTCCGGTAATTTGGGTAACTATCCGATTAGCCTTTGGCGGTCAAAGCGGCTTAGCTTGGATACACCTCTTATGAAATGGAAACTACTTTGGGTGGTGTGTTGGCTGGTGGGGCCGTTGCTGACAGCGCAGGCGGAACCGCGCGTGCAGGAGTGGAATTACTCCACGCTGCGCAGCACCCCGGAGAATCTCGGCTCTCTGGCCATCTCGGTCAACGCCGAGATGAAGACGCCGGACGGCAAGGCCACATTGGAGGTGGTACCGGAATATGATCGCGAGGACATGGTATGGCCGGCGCACTTGCGCTACCCCGGTCGCACGACATTGATCCGGGGCGGCAAGGGCGTGGCGATCACGTTTTGGATCAAGGGACCGGCCGGGTCGCAAATCTCGGTGCGGGTGACGGATGCGGCCTCGACGATCTTCGCGGAGAATCAATCGTACGATCTGACGGGCGACTGGCAGAAGATCGAGTACAAGGCCGAACTCAAGGTGCCGATAACAGGCCGGTGGGTGAACGCACCGCGGCTCTTGCTGGAAAAAACGAAGAAGGGCGAGCACTACTTCGTGGGCCCGGTCACCTGCCAGACGATCGAATAGTCTTTTCAACACACCCTCTACGGAAACCTCCACTCTTATGCGTACTCTTCTACCACTGTTGGTCTGCGGCCTTTTTACCCTGACGGTGAACGCGCAGGAAATCACAGCCCGCAACGGCGCGAAAGCAGAAGTGGTCTCGGGCGAGATCGTTATTCGTTTTGCCGACAAAAAAGGCGAACGTCCGCCAGCGGTGGGCGTCGCGGAGAAAATGGAGGTCGCAGCGGGAAAGCGCGTGCAGTTGACGTTCGAGGCGCAGAGTACGGAAGCGATGAAAGCGCGATTGGTGATTTCCGATTTCGCAGCGCCATACACCCATCTTTCCGAAACACAACTCGTCACCCTGGGCACAACGTGGCAATCGTACGCGCTCAATTTCAAGGTGAAGCCAACGACGGGCGACAAGATCAACCTGCCGCTGTTCGTCTTCGAGGGTTTCCCCACCAGCGGCGAAGTGCGTGTGCGTCAGATCAAGGTAGGCCCGGTACCGGTGGCCCCGGCGGCGGCACCGGTGATGGTGCCCACGACTCCAGCGAAGTGGAAGGCGATCGATACCAGCGATCTGTACATCAAACCCGGCAGCGCGCTTGATTTCTCCTCCTTCTTTGACCCGGCTCCGGCGGGAACGTATGGCCGCGTAATCGTGAACAAGCAGGGCAACCTCGCCTTTGCGTCGAAGCCGGATGTGGCGGTGCGCTTTTTCTCCGTGCAGTTGATGCCGCCCGCGGGTTTTCGTCTGTGGGAAGACAAGGATGTGGAGGAATATGCGGCGGCGGTAGCGCGGCAAGGCTACAATCTCGTGCGCTTCCATTTTTTCGACAATCTGATCAGCGGCAACTGGAAGGCGGCTTCGCTCCAGACGGACAAGATGAACCGCTACGTGCTGCCGGAGAAGCCGGAGGAGATCACGTTCGACACGCTCGCGCTGGATCGCTTTCACCTGCTGTTGTCGGAGCTAAAAAAGCGCGGCGTGTACTGGAACCTCGACTTCATGACGTCCTTCGTCGGCTATTCGAACGGGAAGGTGCGCGAGGCGTCCAAGCAGGGCGGGTACAACACCAAGGCGCAGATGTATGTGAATCCGAATTTTCGCGCGAACTGGAAGGCGGCGACGACGCGGTTGCTCAACGACGTGAATCCGTACACGAAATTGCCCCTCAAGAATGATCCCGCGCTGGCGCTGACATCGTGCCTGAACGAGCAGGAAATTTTGTTCGAGAGCCGCAACTACGGCAAGGAATTCGACGGAGTATGGCAGGCGTTTCTGGCGAAGAAATATGGCGATTACAAAACGCTGCGCGAAGCGTGGGGCGGCAAGTGCGGCACCACGGAGTTGCCGGAAAGCGGCACCTTCGCCAATGTGCCGTCGATCGCCGCGCCGACCGTCCTTACCGATACGCCCGCCGGTCGCGACATGGCCAGATGTTGCGGCGACATGGAATTGGAAATGACGCAGTGGTATCTGGCGACATTGCGCGAACTCGGCTTCACCGGTCTGACTTCAAACTACAATATGCGGTCCCGCATCGGCACGGTTCCGGCCCGTTCCCTTTATCCGGTGATCACGATGAACGCTTACTACGCGCATCCGAAATTCGCCACCGGCACGGACGTCGCGGGCACAACGGTCAGCCAGGGCAGCGCGTTGGCCGAGGGTGGGGCGAGTTTCAAGAAGCAGGTGGCCTCGCGGTTTCTCGACCGGCCCTTTGTGAACACTGAATTCGGACACGTGTTCTGGAATCCGTACCGGCACGAGCAGGGGCTGATGAACGGCGCGGGCGCCGCGTTGCAGGGCTGGAGTGGCATCACCTGTCACGCAGCGCAGGTCGTCGACTCGGCGACGCGGCTCATCTGGTTTCATGCCGGAGACGATCCCGTCATCCGCGCGGCGGAAGTGGTGGAAGCGCTCACGTTCCGGCGCGGTGACGTGGCGGCCTCGACACATACGATCGATATTCCCCTCACCGACGACTTCATCTTTGCCGGTCGTGGCATGAAGGCCATCGACGATGAATTGACGCGACTCTGGGTACTGTGCCGCGTGGGCATTACCTACGGTCCGATGCAGGCGAACTTGGCGGCGGATTTGACGGTTCCTCCCGGAAAAACCTCGTCCATCGGCGGCACGCTGTGGACCTCCGAGGTGGCGCAATCGAAGACAACGGGACTGCTCACCAACATCGTGACGAAATTGCGGGAATTGAAAGTATTGCCCGCCACCAATACGAGCGATCCCGCCGCCGGGATTCTCCAGAGCGACACGGGCGAAATTACGCTCAACACCACCACCGGCGGCGAACTGTTTGTCCGCACGCCACGGCTCGAAGGCGTGGTGATCAAGAGCGACAAGAAGGTGAAGCTGGAGGCGATGACCATCGAGCGGAGCACGGTTCCCGCGTCGATCACACTGGCGTCGATTGATGGACGAAAGCCGGTGAGCGATGCGAACCGTCTGCTGCTGGTGATTTCCACCGATGCGCGCAACACCGATATGAAATTCGCTGATGCCAAGGAGGAGAAGATTCTGGATCTTGGCAAACTGCCGATCCTTTCGCGCACAGGGGAATTTGCAGTGACGCTGACCCGCACGGCCGCCCCCAAGAAGGCGACGGCATATGCGCTCAAGCTCAATGGCGAACGTGGCGACGAAATGCCGGTCAAGATCACGGGCAATACGCTCGCGCTCAGCGTCGACACGGAGAAGCTGCCCAAGACCGGACCCACGCCATTCTTCGAAATCGTGGTGGAATAAGAAAGAGAGGGAAGAGAGGATTTGTTTTTTCGCCTTTCCGAAAACCCGCGTAATCCGCAAACCTCCCCCTTCTCTTCTCTGGGATATTATATGATTGACTTCGATCATATAAGGAGCTAGGACTTTTCCTACGCCATGTCGATTAACGCCGAAGAAATCAGCCGGATTGTACGCCGGGTCATTGCCGAACAGCAGAAGTTGAATCCGCTGTCGCCGGTCTCTGCCGCGACTCCAACCGTTGCCGCCGCGCCCGCTACCGCGGGCATCGCGCGCTCCTGCAAAGCGGCGTTGCTGACGGGTCCGAAGACGATCGAGATGCGGGAATTTCCGATTCGCGACATCACGGACGATGAAATCCTAATTCGCGTCGAAGGCTGCGGTGTCTGCGGCACCGACGTCCACGAGTACAAGGGCGATCCGATGAAGCTCGCGCCGCTGGTGCTTGGCCACGAAGGCACCGGCGAGATTGTGAAGCTCGGCAAGAACGTCACGCGCGACAACGCGGGCAAGACGGTGCGTGTGGGCGACAAGATTGTGACGAGCGTCACCACCTGCGGCAAGTGCGACGCGTGTCTCTACACGCCGGGCCGCTTGAACCTGTGCGAGAATCTTCGCGTGCAGGGATTGATTCCCGACGACTCGACCCATCTCAACGGCTATTTCGCGGAGTACATGATCGTGCGCGCTGGCGCGACGTTTTTTGCCGTGAACGATTTGAGCCTCGATTTGCGCATGCTGATCGAACCGGCAGCTGTGGTCATCCACGCACTGGAACGGGCGAAGAGCACCGGGCTGTTGAATTTCCGCAGCCGCGTGGTGATTCAGGGTTGCGGTCCGATCGGACTGCTCATGCTGGCAGCGGTACGCGCGGCGGGCACACAGCACATTGTGGCGCTCGACGGCGATGAGGGCCGTCTCGACATGGCGAAACGGATGGGCGC
Organism: Verrucomicrobium sp.; assembly: GCA_017849585.1. Classification (GTDB taxonomy): domain Bacteria; phylum Verrucomicrobiota; class Verrucomicrobiia; order Methylacidiphilales; family UBA1321; genus UBA1321. The sequence continues at coordinate 15,031 of JAFIGT010000034.1, read as the reverse complement.
GGAGACAACGATCAATTTCAAGAATTACGACGGACTGCCGGGCCTGATCGGCGCGGTCAAGGAAGCGACCAAGGGCCGGGGCGCACACTTCGCTTTCCAATGCACGGGCGTTCCGGCGGCCGCTTCAAATATTTTCAAATTCGTCCAGCGCGGCGGCGGCGTGTGCGAGGTCGGTTTCTTTGTCGACAACGGCACCTGCACGATCAACCCGCACCAGGATTTCTGCGCCAAGGAAATCACGCTGGTCGGCTCGTGGGTCTACACGGTCGATGAATATCCCATCGCTTATAATTTTCTGCGCCGCGCGCAAGGCATCGGCCTGCCGGTGGAGAAATTGATCACGCACCGCTTCCCACTCTCGAAAATCACCGAGGCGATGGAAGTCAACATCCGTCAGGAAGGCCTGAAGGTAGTGGTGATCCCGGATTAGGGTTCATGGCCCATGTTCAATGGGCCATGCGTCCCACGTTACGACGCCTTGGGCGCGGCGTAATGGAATTGCCAGTAGACCACGATCGGCTTGCCGGTGTCCTGATCCTTCGCCTTGATGAGCACGAAGACGGGCCCTTCGAGGAGATTTTTTGTCGTGGGGAAGGTGACGGTCTGCGTGGCGGGATCGTAGATGTTCTTGAAGTTGCCTCCGGTGGAGAGTTCGGCGGTGACAGACTTCGGATTGATCTTGCCGGCATAGTTGAGCTTGGCGCTGATGATGGGGCGCGCTTCGCGAATCTGGGTACCCATGGCGGGCTGGGTGTTGGAAACGGTGAAGTTTTTCTGGCTCAAGATCGTCTCGAAATACGGCGAGGTGTATTGATTGATGATCAGGCGGCCCAAGTTGAGCGGCGAGGTGGAAGAGGTGACAGGTTCACCGGAGATGGTGAGCATCGCCTCGTAGCCGAGCGCGAGCGCTTTCTTTTCCACGGTCGGGCTGCTGTTGCCGTAGGGATAGGCGAGGACAGTCACCGGTTTTTTGAGTTTGATTTCCAGGATGCGGCGCGAGCCGGTCAGTTCGTTCGTAAGCCATTTGTCATATTGCTCGGCTGATTTTCCGGCCGTTTCCGCGAGCCACGGATGACTCTTCGTCTGGCTGCCGACTTCGACTTTGTTCTGGGAAAGGTCGAGGAGATTGGTCCATGTCACGGACTTCGGCGATTGCTCGATGAAGTCGGTGTAGACCAGGAACGACCAGGGATAATTGTATTGGCGCAGTACGGGGGCCGCGACGGTGAGGGCGTTGTTGTAGCCGTTATTGATCGTGATGACCGCGGCATGTTCCGGCAGCGGCGAGCCGCTCTTCAGGCGGCCAATGAGATCACTGAGCGCGAGAATCTCGAAACCATTATCGTGCAGCCACGCGATTTGCTTGGCGAAGGTTTCGCCCGAGAGCCGATTCGGATTGGTGTTGGTGGTGCCGAGGTCGCTGAAGCGGTAGTAGCCGAGGATGACCACTTTGGGCCCGGAGAGTTTGGCTTTTTTAACAGACGCAGCAGGAACAGGCACCGCGGCAGCGGTGGCAGGAGTGGAAGCCGTGGCCGTAGGAGCCGATGCAGTGGCGGTGGCAACCGTGGTCGTGGGAGCCGGAAGCGGCTGTGTCGGCGCAACGGGCGCTGGCGTGGGCGCGGCAACAGGCGCCGGAGCCGGAGCTGGCTCGGGAGGGCGAGTCGCCGCCGCAACGACCGGTTCAGGCGCGGGGGCAGGCGCTTCCGAGGCGGGAGCCGGAGTGGCCGCGGGAGTGGATTCCGGAGCCGGGGTGGGAGGAGGCGTGCTTTGGGCAACGGCAGGCGCGGGAACTGGAGCTGCGGGGGCCGGCGCCGATGGCTTGGGAGCCGCCGCAGCGGCAGCGGGCGTGCCGGTATTGGTATCGATGCTGGGGGCGACTGTCGTAGCGGGCGTGGCCGTGGAATCGGTGCTGCTGGCCACGGGCATCGGGGCCGGAAGGGTTTCGGTTTGCGCAGTCAGGCCGCGGGCTTTTTCGATCTCCGCGTTAATCGCCTGTTCGCGATGGTAAAGGCCATTGGGGCCAAATTGGAGGAGCAGCAGAAAAACAATCAGGGCGATGACGGCGAATAGTACTTTTTTCATGTCCCCTCGGGGTAGGATGGAATCGATCGGTGATCGGGAGCACTATGGAGCGGATTACTCCCGATCACACGACGAATTTTTTAACAACCGGCGGTTTATTGGAACTCGAGTTCGACGAGTTCAAGGATCGTGTGCATGACCCAGGTGTGGATTTCCTGCACGCGGGCGCCGTTGGAAGCGGGGACGATCCATTCGAGATCGGCCTTGCCGCGGGCTTTGCCACCGTCTTTGCCAGAGAGATTGATGGTGAACAGACCCTGCTTCTTGGCCGCCTCAAGGGCGTTGAGGATGTTGGCCGAGTTGCCGCTGGTGCTGAAGGTGACGAGAATATCGCCGGGCTGACCGAGACCTTCCACCTGGCGGGAGAAGACGTTATCGTAACCGAAATCATTACTGATGCAGGTCACCGCCGTCACATCAGCGGCGAGGCTGATGGAGGGCAGCGAACGGCGGTTCGTGCGGTAGCGACCCACGAGTTCCTCGGCCATGTGCAACGCATCGGCCGCGCTGCCACCGTTACCGGCGGTCAAAATCTTGTTTCCCTTTTTCAGCGCCGCAACCACGGCCAGCGCCATTTTTTCGACGGTGGGAAGCCCGGCTTGGCAAGCTTCGACCGTTTGGCGCAATTCTGTGTACTGCGCCTCTACCATTGACGTTACGTTCATATGTTTCTATTAGGTGAGAGGTCGCATCGTGTCATGAAGATTTTTTTCCGCTACCTGATCCTGGAACTGCTCCAGCCGTTCCTCTTCTGTATCATTGCCTGCAGCACCCTGTGGGTGGTGGCCGATCTTTTTGGCTCGCTGGACGATTTTTATGAGAACAAGGCCCCCTGGAGCCTGATCGCCACCTACTATGCCGCCCAATTCCCGCGCCTGATGGTGGATGTGCTACCGGTCGCGATGCTCTTCGCCTCGCTGTACGCCCTGCTGACCCTGACGCGGCGCAACGAACTCACCGCCCTGCAGGCAGGTGGCTTAAGCAGCCTGCAACTCTTCTCACCCTTTATCGTCATGGCCGTGCTGGTCGCCGGTGTGCTGTTTTATGATGTAAGCTGGCCCGCGACCAAAGCCGAGGCCAAGCGTGCCGCCATTATGCGCGAGGTGAAGGAGCAAAAGCAGGACTCGGCCATCGTGCGGGGATTGATCTATGTGGACCCGCAGCGATACCGGGTCTGGTACATCCAAAAACTCAATGTGGCCACCGGCGAAGCCGAGGGGTTGGAATTGCTCCAGCGCGACGAGAAGGGCCGCGACCTGGAAAAATATTTCGCCCGTTATGGCGAGTACACAGGACAATTCTGGCGCCTGCGGGATGTCCGCAAGAATGTGCATGACGCCCGGGGTGATGTGGTGCGGCAAGACACCTACGCCAGCATCGATCTCGACGAATACACCATCTCGCCCAGCAATCTCGTCTTCACGCAGTCCAAGCCGTCCGAGTTAACGTTGACCGAACTGGGCCGCTTCCTCGACAGCTCGCGCGGCCAGCATGAATCGCGACTGGCCCCCTACCGCACGCAATATCACTACCTCTTTGCCTACCCCTCAAGCGTACTGGTGCTGCTCGGGTTCGCCCTTGCACTCGGCACAAAGCAGGGACGCGGCAGCCCGGCGGGCGGCGTGTTCAACGCGATTTTCATCCTGATGGTGTACCTCTTCATCATGCAATTTTTCAGCGCCATGGGTCGCGGCAATCGCATCCCGGCCTTCATGGCGGCGTGGGCCTGCCCGGTGCTCTTCGGGCTCGGCGCGCTGGTCATGATGGGCTTCCGCTTCGGCTGGTTCTGGCAGATTCAACGCCGCTGGAAGCTGGCCCGGACCGAGAGCGCCACGGAAGAAAACCCGCTGGCCGATACCGGCGCGCGCGACCTGCGCTTGAAGGGCTTGCGACTCCTGCTCGACAAAGTCACAAAGGAAAATCTTCCCCCGAAATGAAAGCCCTCGTCGAAGGTTCGAAAGCACCCGCGTTCCAAGCCGAAACCCAGGATGGCACCACCCTCAAACTCGCCGACTTCGCGGGCAAAACAGTGGTGCTTTATTTCTACCCGAAGGATAGCACGCCCGGTTGCACGACAGAGGCCTGCTCCTTCCGCGATGCGCATTCCGCCCTGCTAAAAAAGGGCGTGGTGGTGCTCGGGGTTAGCCCCGACTCCGTGAAATCGCACGCAAACTTCGCAGGGAAAAACTCCCTGCCCTTTCCGCTGCTCGCGGATGTGGACAAAAAGATCGTAGCCGCGTATGGCGTCTGGGTCGAAAAAAGCCTCTACGGCCGCAAGTACATGGGCGTCGAACGATCCACGTTTGTCATTGGTCCCGATGGGAAAATCGTGAAGATCTTTCGCAAGGTCAAAGCCGCCACGCACGTGGCCGAAGTACTGGAAGTCATCCCATAAGCGACCGGAACAGGGAGTTTGCATGTGAAGCGCCGCCGACAGCTTCGATCCTGCTCATCTTACTATTAATCTTGATTGAGATGCGACCGATCTTCTAATAGAGTACTCCTATGACCGCTCCGACCCCTTCCGCTTCCGAAAGCGTTTCGAACTTCGCGTGGTTCTGGCTTTCCGTCGCCGCCACCATTGCCTTGGTGGCCGGACTCCTCATCACCTACAAGATGCCGGTCCTCGCCTTCCTCAAGCCCTACTGGCCCTACATCGATTTCATTTAACGCGATGATGGCCGTCGGTGTCTTGGCGAACTCAGCGAGAAGCCTTTCCCGTACGCTTGCTCGAAAAATATCGCACACGCAGCTCACATAGCTCACCTAACGCAAACGCTCCGCGTATTTCCGTGCTATAACTCGTGACATGCACAGTCACGACTCCTGCGAATTCCCCAACCGCCCATCGGAAGTAGCCCGGCTGGGGCAACACCCGCAGCGACACCCAACAGAGTGGGTCGATACTTGTCGCGCGTTGTCGACGCTCTTTTTTTTCGCACGCTCCACTCCCTTCCACAATTGCGTTTGCAACGCCCGCGAACGTGATAAACTTTTCCCAGCCTAACCTCATGCTTCTCGCCGCCGCCACCCCTGCGTCCTGGTTTACCGGGTTTTCCCTGCCCGATGTGACGCTCTCTTTCTTCGCCATCCTCCTCGAAGGCGCACCCTTCCTCCTCCTCGGCGCGATTGCCTCCGGTCTCGTCGATCTCTTCCTGCCGCCGCAACTGCTGCGCCGCTTCCTGCCGAAATCGAAAGCCAAGGGCGTGCTCGCCGCCATCGCGGCCGGCTTCTTCTTCCCGCTTTGCGAATGCGGCGCCATGCCCGTCATCTCGCGCCTCGTGCGCAAAGGCATCCCCACCTCCATCGCCACGACATACCTCCTCGCCACCCCGCTGCTCAACCCCCTTACGCTGCTCTCCACCTGGCTCGCCTTTCGCAGTCAGGACCCGTGGCTCATGGTCGGCCTACGACTCGGCTTCGGCACCGTGGTGGTTTTCTTCATCGGCATCTGGCTGACCCAACAACGGCCGGAAAAAATGCTGCGGCCCGAAGTGCTGACCGGCGAAGCGGAAGGCGCGGCCGATGCGCTCGTGAATGTGAACCTCCGCCTCGGCGCGCCCCTGCCCACGCTGCAACGCTTTTGCGCGACCGTGACCCGCGACTTTCTCGGTGTGCTCATTTTCCTCGTCATCGGCGCGGCCTTCGCCGCCGTCTTCAGCACCGGCATCAATCGCGCGATCCTCGACCCCATCGGACAAAGCACCCTTTTCGGTCCGCTCGCCGGGATCGGTCTCGCGCAAGTGTTGTGCCTGTGCAGCACCACCGATGCGTTCATCATCGCCACGTTCGCCACGTTCAGCGTCGCCGCCAAGATCGCCTTTCTCGTTGCCGGACCGCTCTTCGATCTGAAACTTTTCTGGCTCTACCAATCGCTGTACCAACGCCAGTTCGTCGTCACCTTGTGGGCGATGATCACCGGGGCAACCTTACTGCTGACCGTGTTCTATGGCTTCCATTGAATCCACCTCCACGACCCCCGCGCCGCTCGATCGCTTCACCGCGATCCTGGGCTACGCCCTGCCCCCCGCCACGCTCAGCGCCTGGGGGATGGTGATGATTCATACGTGGGCGACAGGTCGCACTAAAATGCTACTACACCCCCTCTTCCAACCCCTCATCGCGATCGCGGGAATTCTCCTTCTCCTCTTGGCTTTCGCGCATTTGTGCTATTTCATACCCCGCCCCACGCGTCACGGCTGGCTCCAATGGCTGATCTTGCTCCTGCCTCTTTTCTTCGCGGCGGGCACAGCGCCGAAGTCTTTCTCAGAACAACTGATCGCCGCGCGCGGAATTCAGTCGACCTCCACCGCGCTGAACTCCAGCACCCTTGATGCGGAGGCGGAAAGGAAGCTGCTCCAGACCCTCTCCGAGGCCGACCCGTCGAAGCCGCTCCCGATTGACGTCGTGGACCTCATCAGTATTTCCGGCGTACCCGCCGCCACGCAAAAGCTCCAGGGCCGCGTCCTCCACATGCGCGGGCAATATTATGGCGTCGGCAAATCCGAGTTCAAAATCCTCCGCCTCGTCATGTACTGCTGCGCCGCCGACACCACCCCCATGGGCATCAAGGTCCATGGCGACATTCCCGCCGACCTCAAGAACATGGACTGGATCGAACTCGAAGGGCCCGTCCGCTTCGTCCAAACCCTCGGCCAAATCCAAGCCGAAATCGACGCCCAATCCGTCCAGAAAGTCCCCACCCCCGCGAATCCGTATGCGTACTAAGCGCCGGAGAATGTAATCAACATGAACTTCCACCCGTGGCGAAGCGTTACGGGGTGCAGGGCTCAGCCCTGCCAACCGCCGGTCACACGGAGATTCGAGCCGGTCAGGTAGGACGATTCCGGTCGCAGCAGAAATTCCACGGCGTTCCAGATATCGGCCGCAGTGCCGAACCGGCCTGCGGGAATTTCCGTTTTCGGCGGGAGCCCCACACTGGTTTCGAGGAACCCCGGCGAGACCAGATTGCAGGTGATCCCGTGCTTCGCCTCCGCTTGCGCGATGGAGCGGGTCAGCAAAACGACGCCAACTTTTCCCACGTGATAACCGAGCGCGAGCGTGCGGGCGGTGAGATGCTCGCAATTGCCGTCGCCAAGATTCACGATGCGCGCGCCGCCCGTGCGACGCGATTTCCGCAGGAACGGCAACGCCGCTTGCGTGGTGAACAGCGCGGCACTCGCGGTGCTGTGGAAGCCCGCCAGCCAATCGGCCTCACTCAGTTTTTCGACCCGCGCGCCGGTATAGGCCCCGGCATTATTGATCAAGACATCGAGCGAACCGCCGCTCCATTTCGTCACCTTCTGCACCAAGGTGGCCGCTCCGCGCTGGGTATCGATGGTCCCCTTGAAGGCGCGCGCTTGGCCACCCGCTTTCTCGATGGCAGCGACCACCTTTGCCGCGCCGCTGGCGCTCGAGCGATAATGGACACCGACAGCGAATCCGCTCGCGGCCAGTCGTTGGGCGAGCACTGCGCCGAGTCCACTGCCCGCTCCGGTGACAAGGGCGGTGTTCATGTCGATTTGCGGAAACGACGGCTGAGTTTAAACAAGAGATTTCCCTTCCAACGCTCCAGCAAACCGAGAGTGCCCCGCACCTCGCCCAAATGCAGGGCCGGAGTGCGAAAGGGTTCCTGGACCACTGTCTCGGCCAGCGTGGAATAATCAGTCACCATGCGTTCAATGCCGAATTGCTGCGCCGCGAGATGCGCTCGCGCCGCGCGACTGGTAGCCAGTTGCGTCCGCTGGTTCTCCGCGAGGCGCAACGCCTCCGCAAAGGCTTCCGTATCGCCGACCGGGCAGAGCGTGCCGAAGCCAAGCGTGTCCACAATATCGCGATGACCGGACCGGACCGCGCTCAGCACCGGATAGGCTCCGTGCAGGGTGGCCTCAATGGCGGCGAGACCGAGCCCCTCCCAATTCGAGAGGCTCAAAAAAATCTCCTGATTGGCCAGCGCCTCGGACAGCGCCGCGCCGGAGAGACGACCGGTGAAGATCACTTCGCCATACTCAATCTCCTTCGCGAACTGTTCCTCCAGCCAGCGGCGCACATCGCCCTCGCCAACGAGCGTGAGCCGCCCCGTGCCGCCGCGCCGTTGATAGGCACGCCACACCGTGGGCAGATCCTGCAGGCGTTTATCCGTGAAATCGAAACGACCGCAAAAGCAGACGCGCAGCGGTCCCGCCTCGCCCTCGCGGGAGGGGCGATTGAAACTCACACTCGGACTGGCCACTCCATGCGGAAGGAGCACCACCTTGTCGCGATAGGAGGGCGGGCAAAGCTCGCGGCAATGCGAGAGGATTTCCCGCGAGATGGCGATATGACGATGCACGAAATATTGCGTGGCCAGGAACTGCGCGTAGCAATGGCTGTGATCGCCATGGCCGATGCTGATCAGTCGCGTGGACGCGGCCAGGGTATTGAAACACGGCAGCAACGAGTCGAAATTATTAATGAACAGCACATCGAATTTCTTCGCGCGGATGATCTCCACGCCGCGAAGCATTCGCTGGCGGCGCGGCCAGTTTTTGATGTGCAGGATTTCGAGCGCGAACGAGCGGGTCGCATTCATCTCGTCAAACGCAGCGCGGGCCGAGTCATCGCTCTGCTTGAAATCGCGCGCCAAAACGATCGTGACCTCGTGGCCACGTGCGGCGAGACCGTTGGCCAGGTTCTCGCAAAATGTCGCGATCCCTCCAAAATCCCAAGTATCCAGATAAATTCCAATCCGTGGCAGTTGGCTCATAGGTGGTGGTAAACAGAAAGAGAAAAGGCCAGACCCGCCCTCACTGCAAGTCTTAATGGACCGGCTCCACTTCACCCTGACGGGGCATCCGCAAGAAAATGCATGGCAAAACGCAAGATCCCTGTGCTAATTTTAGCGGCAAGGGAGACTTGTTAATCCATGAAGATTTACCGTGTTCGCGACGAGCAGCATCAGATACGACTCACCACTTCCGATAACGGCAAGGATTTCTTCGCCCTCAGCGGCGACCCCTACTATGGCGACCGCCGCATTACGAACGAACGCGTCATTCCCAATGCCCTGCTCGCCCCGGTGGAGCCCTCAGCCATTTACTGCATTGGACTCAATTATCGCGCCCACGCGGAAGAGACCAAGGCGGCCATCCCGGAACAGCCTGTCGTTTTCCTGAAGGCACCGACCGCCGTGCAAGATCCCGGCGCGCCAATCGAACTCCCCCGCTCTTTGCGCAGCGACCGGGTCGATTACGAGTGCGAACTGGCCGTGGTCATCGGCTATCAATGCAAAAACGTAAAGCGTGAGGATGCGCTCAAGTATGTGATCGGGTACACGGCGGCGAACGACGTCAGCGCCCGCGACTGGCAGATCAAGTGGAGCGGTGGTCAATGGTGCCGCGCGAAGACATTCGATACCTTCTGCCCGCTCGGTCCATGCCTCGTCACACCGGATGAAATTTCCAATCCGAACGACCTCGCCATTTCCACCCGACTAAACGGCCAGACCATGCAGTCGAGCCGCACCAACGACATGATTTTTGATGTGGCCACCCTCATTGAATTCCTCAGCGGCAGCACGACGCTTGCCCCGCGCACGGTCATTCTCACCGGCACGCCATCAGGCGTGGGCATGAGCCGCGATCCGAAGGTCTACCTCCAGCCCGGCGACAAGGTGGAAGTGGAGATCGAGAAGATCGGTACGCTCGCCAATCCGGTGGTCGAAGAGCCCGCGTAATTGTTGACGTGACCGTCGATCAGGAGCGCGGCACTTCCGCCGCAGATGCTCCTTTTTTTTCCGAGGACCAGAGCGTAAGCAGCTTTCGTCCCTGCGTGAAGGCGAGCACGGCTCCAGCAATTGTCACGGCAACGCCCAGATCTTGTATGACCTGCGTGGCCCCGCGCCACTGCAGCAGTCGGCCATCCAGATTTATCCCCAGCGCAATGAGGAAGGACAACGTCGTCACCATATTGCGCAGGGCGAAAACGCGACCCCGGTGCAAATCGCCCACCTCATGCTGCAATCGCGCATCAATGGGAATGGCAATGATGGCGGCGAGAAAACCAAGGCCAAGGCAGCCGATCAACGCCGGACCATAAGTCGCAAGATGCGCGAAACCAACCATGCCGATGCCGAGTAACAACAAACCGAAATAGGGCAGGCCTTTCAGGTGCGACCAATGCTTCGATTTACCACAAAACCAGACGCCCAAGCTCAATCCAATTCCCACGCAGGCGAAAAGCACGCCGAAGCCGAGCACCATCATGTTATCAAAACGCGGAGGCTTCGGTGAAATGGGTGTCAGCACCGCGACAAGCCAATCGGTCATCTGGTGCACCAAGGTAAGATCGACAGAGCGGACGGTGTGCTCGAGCACGGTGATCAGAAAGACGCCGCTGGTGAAGGCGAAAAGACCGTTGAGCAAAACCAATCCGAGCAGCTCCGGCATCTGGCGCAGCAAATGCCATCCGGCCGTAAGCTCCTTCCAGTTTTGCTGAATCGGTTCGCCCGTGGGATGCGGGTCGGGTCGTAGCGGAGAATCAATGCGGAAAATGAACCAGGCGGAAGCGATGAATCCGGCTGCCGTGATGTAAAAACTACTGCGCGCGCCGAAGATGGAAACCGTCATGCCCGCAAAAACTGAGCCGACAAGACTGGCGATCACACCGATGAGCGCGATGAGCGCGTTGGCGGTGATCAACCGGCCATCGCGAATGAGCTGCGGCAACGCGGCCTGCCGCGCGGGAATGAACAGACCGTTCATCGCTCCCATGAAAAAGACAACCGTGTAGATCCAGACCTGATGATGTCCGCCGTACCAGAGATAAATGAGCAACAGGCACAGTGCCGCGCGGACAAGATCGGTGAAGATCATGACCGAGCGGCGGCAGAAACGGTCGACCGCCCATCCGTACCAAGGGGCAAAGATCAGTCCGGGCAACATCCCGGCAAAGATCACGCGCGCGCTTTCCTTGCCCACACCCATGCTCTGGTGAATGCCCAGCACGACGCTAAGCAGGGCGAATTGATAAAAGCGGTCACCAATGGAACTGATGATTTGCCCCAGCCAGAGGCGAAAGAAATTCGCCTCGCCTAGTACCGCGCGAAACGAGGAGCGGGGTCGGGGAGTCTCGCTCACAAAGGAACCCCGGGGCGGTTTAGCATGGTGGCAGATGAAAGCATAAAATCAGAGTTGCGTGTGAGCCGGCAGGAGCAAGCGCAGAAGAAGCACCACGATCAGTCCAAGCAGCGCATAGAGTGACAGCCACAGGCCAAGTCCCAAATCCATCGACATCGCCAAACGTTCGAGTGATGTCGTGTTCAACTGGTAACGCGTGAGGCCATAGAGAGCCGCGTCCGCCAACAGGGGCAATAGCAATCCCAGTTTGTTCGTCACGAGCGTAATGAAAGCCGCTGAGAGCACTGCCAGCACCGGGAATGCCAGCACCAACATCGCACGGTCCGCCTGCCGTTCCTCGCCAAGCAAACCAGAGGCGCTCACCATCGCGGCATCGAGGCGATGGCCCCCGCCCTGAAACGCGCGGGGAATCTCCACCCCGGATACTCCCATGCCCGCGTTCTGCAACGCGTGCTGCCATTCTTCCGGCGTGATGGAAAAATACTCTTGCCAGAGAGGACGATTGGAATCAGTCGTAAGTCGTTTCACCAACGTCGCCGCATTCTGGCCGCGCGGGGCTTCCTTGCGATAAGGCATCTTCAGCCAAGGCAGGAAAAAACCCACGCAGAGGGCTATGGCTAGCAGCCAGCCGAGCCAATCGAGCGGTCGAAGATTCATGATCGTATTCCGAATGAGTGTCTAATTGTGCATATAGACACTAGAACGAGTCTCCGTCTGGTGCGGGAACCGGTCGATCCTCGCGCGACGAAGCACGACTTTTCTTGGAACGGGTAAACCGCATGGGTGGTCCCGGCTTGCGATCGAGCGGCTTGGCTGGACCGAGGCTCTGGTAACTTTCGAGAACGAATACCGGCATGGTTTCGTCGAGATGCGGATCGTAGGCAATCTTATCGGAAAAACAGCCAGTCAATTTGTATTCATAATCCTGGTCGGCGGAACGGCCACCCATTTTGCGCGAGGGAATAAGAATGCCACGAAGTGGGTCTTCCTGAATCGCCACCCATTTGGCAGAACCCCAAGAATCGCCCTCTTTCTTGATCCAGCCCCAGCCACCGCCCTTTTCCTCGAAATATCGGTGGCCGATGTAAGTAACCCCGTCGCCAAAACGTTTGGCGGGGGGCGCTTGGTTCACGACCACCGGCACGGCTCGCGGAGCAGGAACCGGCACCGCCACCGGACGCGCCACGGGGGCGGCGGGAGCCGGCGTTGTTGGTGTTGCCTGCGGCGCAGGCGTGGCCTCAGTGGTTGCGGCCGGAGCTGGAGCCGCTTCCGTCGCCGTCGGTACGGCAGCGGGAGTTTCCGCCGGAGTAGACACTGTCGCGGGAGCCGGGGCCGTCTCCTGAATAATCGCACCGTTATTCTGCGCCAGGCCGCCCAGCGGCCAGAGGGCCGTCAGGAGCAGCACGCCACTCCACTTACTAAATGATGAAGTCACAAAGAAATTTTTCATTGGTTCCAACGACCTCCCTGACTGGAGAGAAAGGGTAATCCGCCACGCGAGTAATCGGTCTTTCCAATCGCCCCTTCCATCGGCGTGCCGAAACGCTTTTTCCACGAGGCGCTGAAGAGTTCACCCGAATGGCAACCCCAGCTCTTGGCCGTGGCGTCGCTGGCCAGGGCATTCTGATTAATATCGGAGAGATCACGCACATGCAGATAATCGACCGACATGCCATCCACATCGTTACTGTAATCGAACAGGAAACACGCCTTGTTGGAATGACCAAAATATTCAAACAAGACGACAGGAGTGGTCTTGCGGTCCTTGCCACGATTGAGGTAATTGACCACTTGCGGCGCACGATCAAACCAGAGGAGGTTGACGTCCGCCTTATTGGCCCGCGCCACCACTTCATCGAGCAAGTCGGTCACCATTTCCGCCCCGCGTTGGCGATAACCGGGCCGGTAGACAAGCCAGGTGATTTTTTCTCCGGGCTGCAATTGCGGCTGAAGCTGTTTGAAACGCAGCAGTGCCGAGTCGATAAAATTACCCCAATACTTGTCGTGCGAAGCACGCTTGTCGCGCTCGAAGGTGCGGAGTGCTGGACCGCCGCTCACAATGACGAACTCCCGGCTTGGCACGAGGGCCGGAACCGGAGCCGCGACGGGAGAGTCCGGGGCCGTTTGCGCGTAAATCGGGCTCCATCCGGCCAGCAGGCAAATGGCGGCTCCCAGACAGGAGAAAAGACGATGGCTCATAGCGAAATAGAGGTTACGTGAGTAAACCTCTTTTCTAGGGCAGCAATTTCACTGCGACAACTCATAAATCTTTTGGCGCCGTTCGGGTATTCTTTCCCCATGCATTAGAAAACCGTGATTTGATTCCTGCGATTCATTCGATTTTCTGCTACTCGATTTACTCTTGAATTTCCCGGCGCTTGAGCCAGTTTGAGCTTATCCCCTATGAGCAATCCCCTACCCATCGCCACCCCTGCGGTTGACAATGATCCGGAGAAGGAGCCGCTGGATTTGAACACGCGACTCGTCCTGTTGGGGGCGGGCGCCGTCGGCCTACTGGTTGTCTTTTTGGTGGGCCTCGGCATCTTCGTGATGGTCGTGAACAATTGGAACCTGCTCAACTGGCTCGAATAACTTTTTCCCTTACCTCAGTCTTTTCTCTCAGGACGTACATTCATGATTCTCGCGGGCGATATTGGTGGAACAAAGGTCAATCTCGCCGGCTATGACCGCTCCAGCGGCATGCTGCAGCTTGTCGCGCAGGAAACTTTTCACAGCCGCGACTATTCCAGCCTGAGCGAGATCGTCGCGAAATTTCTCGAGGGTAAAAACTGGGACATCCTGCGCGCCTGCTTTGGCATCGCGGGGCCAGTGATCAATGGCGTGTGCCATACCACGAACCTGCCTTGGGTGGTGGAATCCAGTACGCTCTCGGCGCAACTCGATGGCGCCCCGGCCCTGCTGATCAACGATCTGGAAGCCAACGCCAGCGGCATCAAGGTGCTCGGGCCCAATGAACTCTGCACGTTGCAGATCGGCCAAAAGGGCGCGGTCGGTAATATGGCGCTGATCTCCGCCGGAACCGGCCTCGGCGAGGCGGGTCTCTACTGGGTGGGCATGGATCACCGCCCGTTCGCCTGCGAGGGTGGTCATGTGGATTTCTCGCCGACGAGCGAGCTGGACACGGAACTCTTCCTGCATCTCCATAAAAAATTCGGCCATGTGAGCTGGGAACGTCTGCTCTCGGGCCAGGGTCAGGTTAATATCTACGAATTTCTCCGCCAACGCAGCGGCGTAGCGGAACCGTGCTGGCTCGGTGAGGAAATGCAGGCCAACGATCCGGCCGCAGTCATCACACAAACGGCACTGGCGAAAAAAGATCCGGTTTGCGAACAAGCGCTGGATCTGTTCGTCACCTACTACGGCGTGAAGGCCGGGAATCTCGCGCTGACGATCATGTCCACCGGCGGTCTCTACATCGGCGGCGGCATCGCGCCGCGTATTCTTTCCAAACTGCAGGAGCCCCTCTTCCTGAATGCGTTCCTAGCCAAAGGCCGAATGCGCCCGATTCTGGAAAAAATGCCCGTGAAGGTGATCTTGAATTCCAAGACCGCGCTCATCGGTGCCGCCCATCGCGCCGCGATGGCTTAATGGGGGGCGCTGCCCCCAACCCCCGCTCAAGGAAATGATTTTCTTGAGAATCCTCTTCTATTTGGCGGATGACTTTTTGCGCGGACGCAAAAGAAGTCCTCCGCCAAAAGTGAGTTTTTCTCAAAGAGTTCACTCCTTCAGCAAAGCTTGAAGATCCATAGCGCGATCTAAGGCAATGCCATTGTTTTTGAAAACCACTTGGGCCGACTTCGCTCTTTTACGTC
>JAFIGT010000033.1 GCA_017849585.1 Verrucomicrobium sp. | reverse complement strand
CGCCAAACGCACTGTGGCCAACAACCCAACGAACCGTACCACCCCGCCGAAAATAACTCTGCCCCTGGCCTAAAAAATGGGAGCAGGTCATCAGGTTAAATCCTCTCACTCAATCTGGACCAGGTTCAGGGGGCCCGATCATGCGTACGAAAAATGCCCGAAGTGCGGCAGTTTGAATAGGATTCCGCGAAGAAACTCTGCAGAACAAGCGATCTGTGGCTCATGCCGAGCTCCCTTTGATAGTGGTTGGCATGTTAGGAGGCCAACCGCAGGAATGTGGGTGAACGCCTTGCGCGAGCTAGAGGCGAGCATTGAACCTTGCAGGCAAAACAAACTCCATTTCCATTTACGCTCAGGCACCTGTCCCTTCTGCCTACTGGATAATGTGGGTTTTTTTGCATTTTTACCGTTACTTACTCAGCATGCGAAGGTTGGCTTCGAGATCAGTGATCACATTCTTAAGCTCTGGCAAGACATCCAGAGCGCACCAATTCCTCAGAGCCCGTTACCGCGCCCAACGGCACACCCTTGCTATGGTCAACCCTTGCCAGCCAGTGCCTCGAAAACGAACCCGTGGTATTACGTTGGTTGGGCCACATTGATTTTAGGCATTATCTTCTCCATCGCTATTTCCTGGGGGTTCATGATCTTTGCCGTAATCGGATTCTGCATGGTCTCGAGTGGCAAACAATCGTCTGAATTCGGAAGTGAGTTGAGACGGAGACAGGCAATCGTTGAGCAGGTGAAAGGAGAGATCAGGAATCTTGAGCAGCAGTTCGAATCGAGCAAGCGAACTGGACAAAGCGAGATACTCTCCCTTAAGCGCAAGGCGGAGCCGCTTTTTAATGAACTTCGATGGCTTCCTGACCACTATAAGAATGCGCTTCAGGAGTTGAATAAGAAGAGGCAAGAGGTTCAACTTGCAACTTATTTAGATAGGTATTTTATACACAAGAAAAAGTTCCCAGGACTTGGACCCAAACGTCGAGACATGCTTCAGGCCTACGACATCGAGACTGCACTCGATGTCCATGTTGCTCGTAGCCGCCCTAAAGGCATCCCAGATGAAACTTGGAAGGCGCTAAAGGTGTGGGCGGAATCTCATGCGAAAAGCTTCGTTTTCAATCCAAATGTATCCTTACCCCAGCAGGAAGTTCAAAATTTGCAGTCTAGAACCCTCTCTCGAAAAGTGCACTTGGAGCAACAGCTCAAGCAATGCGAACAAGACCTAAAATCGAAAATATCGCTACTTCAGGCTACTTTGTCCGCTATGGTTAAAAAGTTTGACGATCTTTATCGGCAGTTAAGCCAGTCAGAGGCTGACGTTGCCGTTCTGAAGTCTGCTTAGGAATGGTAAGAGCCACACAGACTCACGATTTGGAAGGTGTCGCACAGAGGGATTACAGCGAGCAGTTTGTACCAATGACATCAAATACCCTTTCGATTTGCCGCCGTATTCGCCATGAAAATCTTGGAGAATACGCGAAATCTCACTACAACAATGGCTGATAGCCAGTTGAACTTAGCCATCATTAACAGGGCAACAATACGACTATTGTACTTTCAGAATTTTATCGTCTAGGCAACCAAAGCAGATCAGTATCAAATTATATAGCCTTCGAATTTGAAATTTGTCATACGTCCAGAGTATCGCGTCACTGAAGAGTATGCCACAAAGCACTGATCGGCACTGCTGATAAATTGCTCCCGAACGCCACCGTTTCTGTTCCCGTATAGAGCAAAATACCCCTGAGGAATTTCTTGCCAGTTAGCTCGGCCAAATGACGCAGCCCTTTGAAATCAGAAGACCCTGGACTGGCGCTCTTTTTCACTTCGATTCCGACCAAACGACCAGCGCCATCTTCCAGCACGAAGTCCACCTCTTGCTGGGTATGAGAACGGTAGTGAAATAGTTTAGGTGATGTGGCGTTCCACGAAATCTGCTTACTCAATTCCAATCCCACAAAGGTCTCAAGAACAGCACCCGTCATCAGCGCGTCCTCTTTGAGTCGTCCACTATCCAATCCCAGTAAATAGCAAAGCAGACCGCTGTCCCCTACCATCAGCTTGGGAGTCTTGCTTAATCGCGATGTCAAATTGCCGCTCCAGGGCGGTAGCATGAACCCCAAGAAAACAGCTTCCAGTAACGCCCAGTACCGCTTGACCGTAGTGGGGGGCAGATCGGCGTCTCGCGAGAGATCATTAAAGTTCAGAACATTCGAACTACGCGCTGCAACCAAACGCAGAAGTTTGGGCAATTCACGCAGTCCTTGGATATTGGCGATATCACGGACATCCCGCTCTAAAATGGTAGTCACATACGATCCAAACCAAGCCTGTCGCCGTTTATCGTCTTTACGGCTGACCGCTTCTGGAAATCCACCCGCCACGATTCTGAGAACCAATGACGGCCAATCAGAGCCTTTCAATTTGCCCGGTTTGAATTCCTTGGAAAAGCAGGCTTCGATAAAATTTTCGTGGGTTGATTCGATTTCTCCCTGCGAAAACGGCCAGAGTCGTAGCACCTCCATTCGACCCGCCAAGGATTCTGATACCTTAGGCAGCAGCAAGGCATTGGCCGAACCAGTCAAAAGAAACCGTCCTGGTTTACGGTTTTTATCCACGCTGCGCTTGATGGCTAGCAACAGGTCAGGAGCTCGTTGAATCTCATCGAGAATGACCTGCTCTGGCAGCCCTGAGATAAAAGCTTCGGGATCAGATTGGGCAGCAGATAGCACGACCGCATCGTCCAAAGTGAAATACTCTGCCAGATGCCCATGACTTTGCAGATTCTGCACCAAGGTGGTCTTGCCCACTTGCCGTGGCCCTTGGACAAACACCACAGGTGTATCAGCCAAGGCTTCGAGGACTCTGGGGGCAATCGCACGCTTCTTCATGGCTTTAATTCCACCATAGACTGGATGAAAATCAACCACTTTTTAGCTGTTTTTCAGCCGCTTGATTTATGAGGTTGAATGCATCTCATCCAAAAAAAGTAACCCGGTGGAAAAATGAGACGATCTCAGTCCGACTAAAATTGACTCGATCTGCGGATATAGCTTTAAATTCTTTCTGCGGCAATAGTGAATCGGTGGAGGATCGAGCTGAGTCTTTTCAGAAGTTCACAAAGAGCCGTAGCTCTTGGATAGTTCACCACGAACATCTTGGCGAACGCGCGAAATCTCACTACAACAATGGCTGATAGCCAGTTGAACTTACCTGAGTCAATTTGCTACAACGGATTCCAATGTCCCGAAAACCCACAACACCAAAAGAAATTATCGCCAAGTCTGATGCTGGATTGCCCCTTGGTTACGGCCAATTCCTTGCGGAGCTGAAGACTCGCATTCATTCTGCCCAGCTTCACGCCTCCCTCTCGGTAAATCGGGAATTAATCGCCCTCTACTGGGATTTGGGCAAAGCGATTGTCGTGGCTCAACAAGAGCATGGTTACGGCAAGGCCGTGGTCGAACGGCTCGTAATTGATCTGCGTCGTTCTTTCCCAACGATGCAGGGATTTTCACCACGCAACGTCTGGCGCATGCGTGCTTTTTATCTCGCTTGGACATCTGGGGTTAAGTCAGTTGGAAAAGCATCTACAGGGCTCAACGCTGAAATTCTGCCACAGCTTGTGGCAGAATTGGATGGTCAGAATCTGCCACAGGCTGTGGCAGAAATTCCTTGGGGTCACAACTTATGGCTCTTGGAAAAAGTGAAACATCCACTTGTTCGACTTTGGTACGCACACAAGACAATTGAGCATGGTTGGTCGCGTGCGGTCCTTGCTCATCAAATAGGCAGCCGACTACATCAGCGCACGGGGCAAGCCATCACCAATTTTAGCCAGACCCTTCCTGCCTCACAATCAGATCTCGCTCAGCAAACGATAAAAGATCCCTACAATTTCGATTTCCTCACCTTAAGTGAGGACGCACGGGAGCGTGACCTAGAGTCAGGATTATTGGAGCACATTCAGAAGTTTCTGCTTGAGCTCGGTGTCGGCTTCGCTTTTGTGGGGCGTCAGGTACATCTTGAAATCGACAAACAGGATTACTTCATTGACCTGCTCTTTTATCACCTGCGCTTGCGCTGCTATGTCGTGATTGATCTCAAGATGGAGGCGTTCCAGCCGGAATTTGCTGGAAAGATGAACTTCTACCTGTCTGCCGTGGATGACCAGATGCGACACGCCCAAGATCAGCCCTCGATTGGTCTTTTACTGTGCCGCGAACGCAAGCAAGTGACCGTCGAATACGCCCTCCGCGATCTGCGCAAGCCCATCGGTGTAGCTCAGTGGCAAACCAAACTGGTCGACTCCTTGCCTAGGAATCTCAAAGGTAGCTTACCCACCGTAAAGCAGATTGAAGCCGAATTGGAACCACCCCGATAAGGACAAGTCAGCACGGGAAAAAAGTAACCCAAAAAAGTAACCCGGTGGAAAAAATTGGGACAACTTGAGTCCGCTCAAGTCCAACGAAAATTGAATCTAACTTGTTCGCTTAGAATCCATTGTCCTCAAAAAGGCACTTGAGTCAATTTGGGTCAAAAACAGGCAAAATGGCCTGTTTCGCTTTACAAAACCGCTGCTCTACCACTGAGCTAAACCGGCGTAAATTTATTACTTAAAGCGACTTACTAAGCTAAATTTTCCAGGAAAATTTCCGCTTGGAATCCTACGCTAAAAACATGGCCGAGAGCACTGATGGCGCACTCAGATACGTTGGCGAATGTCTCTCTCGTAGTCACAACGACAAGTATTATGCCTTGGTCAAAGTATCAGGCAAGCAAATCAGGCGTTCCCTGAAAACGACTGACCTCGCTTTAGCCAAGGAATAAAGGGGACGGGCATCTTTTATTGACTCAAACAGATGAGATTGGCGATTTTAGACATGCCGAGCTTCGCGTGAGGCGGGCAAGGGTAGGGTTGGCTTCTGGTTACTCCCGGCAGCAACTCTTTATGCAGCTCCAGGATAATACGAATAGCGTGCCGCATGGATACGCAATGAATTGTATCGTGTCAGAAATGAATTTAAGCCGAATTGAGCAGACGTGCCTGATAGAGTCAGTACACCCGTCTCACTCCCACCACCGATCCCATCTTCCACGTTGCGGTTGACGCACTGCGACAACCGCAACGACATTCGACTCCAGAATCTCTATACTTCAGAATTTTTACAAAGGTATTCCAGGAGTTCATCAGCCTGTGTATAGGCTAGTGCCGTATACGTGTCAGCCGCTCCGTAGTAGATCGCAATCCGGTTGGTATCTGGATCGGCCAAGGCGGCGCAGGGAAAGACCACATTGGGCACATAGCCTACGGTCTCATACGGCTTTTCTGGTGTCAGTAAATAATCCCGAGTCCGATAAATCACCTTCTCGGGATGATCCAGATCCAGCAACGTCGCACCCATGCTATAGACAAAGCCGTTGCACGTGTTGGTAACGCCATGATAGAAAAGCAGCCACCCTTCGGTCGTTTCAATTGGTACAGGACCCGCTCCGATTTTGACGCCCTGCCACCATCCACTTCCACCGGCCCGCATCACTAATCGATGTTTGCCCCAATAGGTAAGATCCCGGCTATGGCTGAGAATGATGTCTCCAAATGCCGTGTGACCACTGTCGCTGGGGCGACTCAGGAGGACGTATTCTCCATTAATCTTTCTCGGGAAAAGGACGCCGTTTCGGTTAAATGGCATCAGCGCATTCTCCATCTTTACGAATGTTTTAAAGTCCTTGGTCCTAGCCAGCCCAATGGAGGGCCCGGGAAAATAATCGCACCAAGTGATGTAATAGGTATTTCCGATCCTGCAGAGACGCGGATCGTAGGCGGACTTGTTTACCACCGTTTTCCCGGATTCGTCCTGCCAGACAATTTTTTTGTGATCCACCCGCCAATCGTATCCATCCCGACTCTGGGCCAGATGCAAGTGAGGAAGCCCATTCCGATAGTCAACGCGCATGACTCCGATGAAGCCATCCCTATATGGCAGGACAGCGCTATTAAAAATACGCGCACCACAAGGGATTGGATTCCAGTCGGTGATGGGATTGGCCGCGTGACGCCACACAATATCCGAGGAGTTGTCGGGGCGATCCTGCCACGGTATCTGCGGTAGACTTGAGCCGATAATAAGTTTCTTCTTGCTGGAACGTTTTGCAGCCATAGTTGGATTGATCATCTGGGTTAAGGTTATTTCAAAAAAGAGTATTCCATTGAGGAGACTTGCGCGGAATCTGCGTCTCTATGGAACTATTTGACATGGAACGTCAGCTCCTGCAGTGAATCGAGACTGCCGCCTACACCCACAACATATTTCCCCGATTCAACTACAAATTGTTGATGCGCGTCGTATACACCCATTTCTTCCATACCCAAATCAAAGACAACTCGCCGGGATTCTACCGGTTTTAGCGAAATGCGTTGGAACGCCACCAACTGCCGATAGGGCCGCGCCACGCTGCCACCGTAAACAGTCAGATATAGCTGCACCACTTCATCTCCATGGCGCTGGCTGGTATTCTGAACATCAACTGATATCTTTATCTTTCCACCGGGGGCAATACTACTCTGATCAAGCTGCGGCACGCCATAGGCAAAGGTCGAATAGCTCAAACCGAATCCAAACGAAAGTCGCGCCTCGCCTTTATGATCAATATAATGATTGCGTGGCAGGTGCGTATTATAGAAAACGGGAAGCTGTGCCTCGCTTCTGGGAAAGGATACGGGCAAGCGCCCAGCTGGATTGATCTCGCCGAAGATCGCCTCCGCCACCGCCCGACCGCCCTGCATTCCTGGATACCAAGCCAGCAGAACCGCGTCAGAATAATCCAACACGTCCTCTACAACCAGTGGTCGTCCCATGATTAAAACCGTAATCAGGCGTTTGCCCTGGGAGCGAAGCTGACGCAACAACTCCAACTGTAAACCTCCGAACCGGAGATTGGCCCGGTCGTAGCCTTCCCCACTCTCCTTGTCGAATTCGGAATCGAGTTGAACCTCCTTGACGCGAGCAGCTCCGTTTTCCAAGAATCCACTCTCGCTATCTGCAGCGCTCGATCCGCCCAGCACCAATACAACCGCATCCGCCTCTCCAGCCAATGCCAGCGATTCCTTAAGCCAGTCTCCACGTAGTGAGCGGACTTTGCAGCCTCTTCCATATCGAATCTGGATTCCCCTTTTTGCTCCCAATTCCTGCATTCCTTCAAGCACTGTCACCACATCCGAACGATTCTGCGGCGCGGTGTAATCCCCAAGTTGATTCATCGGAGTATCTGCATTGGGCCCGATTACCGCGATTTTCTTGACGCATGCAAGCGGCAACGTTTCATTGGAATTGGAAATCAATGTGATTGATTGCCGTGCCGCCTCGAGCGCCACCTGGCGATGTGCCGCACACCCGATCACCTCAGTTACCTGCCTTTGTTTTGGATAGGGATTCTCGAATAATCCCATGCGAAACTTAATCGACAGAACGAGCCCCACCGATTGGTCCAGATCGCCTGCCGTAATCAATCCTCGGTCCAAGGCCTCACGCAGCCCACGCGAATAGAAATCGATACAACCCTCATCAGTGTCTATTCCAGCCTTCAATGCTTTCGCACAAGCTTCCGCATCGTCCAAGGCAAAACGGTGGTGCTTGAGATTTGGAATGGCTCCGCGATCCGATACAACAAATCCACTGAATCCCAATTCGCCCCGCAGCACATCTCTCAGTAAATGGCGGTTGGCCGCACATGGAATCCCGTCGACGTTATGGTAGGCGCACATGACAGACTGCGCACCAGCCTTGATGGCCGCCGCAAACGGCCTGAGCTGTATATTCCTCAATTCGACCGGCCCAAGATGAACCGGAGCAGAGTTGTGCCCCCCTTCAGGATCGCCATGAGCCGCAAAGTGTTTGACGGTGGCAAAGGGGCGGTTGCGCTTCGGGAACACCCCTCCCTGCAATCCTTCCACATAGGCCCGTCCCAACTGCGCTGCCAAAGTCGGATCCTCCGAAAAATCTTCCTCCACTCGAGACCATCGAGGATCCCTCGCTAAATCCAGAATCGGACCATATACTGTGTGAATACCTGCCATCCCCGCTTCGTTCCCAATCACCTCTCCAATTTGCTTGAGCAAATTGGGATTCCACGTAGCACCCAATCCAAGCCCTGTCGGAAAAACGGTACCACCCAACACCATTAATCCGTGCGGCGCTTCCTCGGCCAATAGCAACGGAATGCCCCATCGCGAATGCTCGATGACATGCTTCTGGAATAGTCCGACCGCCTTTTCCATGAGCGTCGGCGTCAATCCCGAACTCCAACTGCGACCACTCCACCAATCGGCGCGAAGCAAACCATACATCGAGCCGATCGGCACCCGGGAAAAACTTTCTACAAACTCGGGCTTAAGGGACAGCTCCTCGCCGTTTCGATCATAGGACCGAAAGCCATCCAGCTTGCAAAGTTGCCCGATCTTTTCCTCCACACTCATGCGCCCGAGAAGATCATGCACGCGCTTTTCGATCGACTGCTTGGGATCGCGATAAATATTCATTCCAGAAAATTTCACCCTTACGTCTTGATTTATTTCCGAACCCAAACGCCAACGATTTCACCAAAGTATAACTTGTGTGCACCGTCCTCCGGGCGTGAGGTTTCCCCTTTGGGAGGAAACCAACATTCAGCCCGAGTCCGGTCTGCATAGATTTTCTTGCATTGGACAATCATTCTCGCCTCGGTATAAGCCATTCCTGGTTTCAGAGACAACGGCGTCAAGCCCGACTCCTTTACCTTGTCGATATCACGCCCTGATTTTGTACCGAAGAGTTTGAGCTGAGGCCGGTATTTTTCCTCGAAGAAGGAGAGCGTGAAATAGTTCTCCTTCTCGAGAAACTCGTAAGTATAGCGAGTATTGTAGACAAGGATGAAAGCCACCGGATGCCGCCACAATCCAAACCCACCCCAGCTAGCGGTCATGCTGTTGAATTTCTTCTCATCTCCCGCGCTGATAAGCATCCAGTCGCGCCCTATCAACTTGAACGTGTTGTCACGAATCTCGTCAGAAGAGATGCTCTTGAACAGATCCGTCACTTCCTTTGGAGGAAGCGGAACGACAGAGGGTTTCTCGTCGTCCGCCTCCGCCCAAACCAACGCAGGGCAGCCGCATAACACGAGCAGATACAACCAACATAGAATTCGCATGCAGACTCCGCCCGTAAGGGATTCTTCTTTAAAGTCCCTTCAGACAGGCATTGATGATTTCGTCGAGATCACCCTCCGCCAAGCCGATGCACGTGTCCGCTGCTCCGTAATAAACCCGTAAACGACGTTTCTCCATATCTGCAATGGCTCCCGTAGTGAAGACACAGTTGGGAGTGCGTCCCGTCTGTTCATAAGGCTCTTCCGCTGTGAGCAGATAGCTTTCCATTCGGCCGATGATCTTCTCGGGGTCTTCCAAATCAAGCAGCACCGCGCCGAGTGAATAGCTGACTGTTGAACAGCTTGAAGAGACTCCATGAATGATCTCCAACCAGCCTTTTTCCGTCTTGATCGGAGGCGTCGGACCAATCTTTTCCCAGTTCCAATTGGTGTATGGCCCCATCAGAAAACGGTGCTGTCCCCAATGAATCAAGTCGGGGGATTTTGAGAGCCAGATATTGCCGTCGGCCTGACCTGCGCCGCCGTAGGGACGATCCAGTCGCACGTAATAACCGCCCACCTTTTCCGGGAAAAGACAAGGCACGCGATTATGCGGTAGTGCCACGATGTCCATAAACTCGAACGTCTTGAAATCTGTTGTTTTATACATCAGATCAATGCATCCCTTAGGAGAATTACCTGGGCGGATAATATAATAAGTATCGCCAATCTGCGTGATGCGACAATCGATGGGATGATTATCCAAATCGCCAAAACGACGTTCGGGATCACGGGTAAAAACTGGCTCTGGATTGATCGTGAAATCGACACCATTGTCGCTCTCGGCTACATGCACGCGTGCGTAAGCCTGATTGCGCAGCAAAATCGACAGCAGTAGAATGGTCTTGCCGTTGAACATGATCTGACCGGGGTTGAAGACGACGTCGGCAGGTCCAAATGGGAAATCAGACGGCTTGATGATCGGATTGGCAGGATGTCTTTGAAGAAGAGTGGGTTGTCGGAACATAGATAAATTCAATGGTTGGTTTGCGGTTAAAAGGATTCGACGTGCCAATCGAAGAACAGGTAATTGCGCCGGGTATGCGCCATGGTATCGATGACCGTATAACTGGCGGATTGCGCGTAGGCAGTATCGTAATCCTGAAAGGCAATGACTCGACTCAAGCCTCCGACATAATCGATCGTCTTCCCGTTCGATAACTTCACCACGCTCTTAATTCCGGAAGCGTTACTGGCCAGAAAACTCATTTTCATTCCAGATTTATGAGGGCCTCCGTAGGTTTCCCCACTGAGGAACGCAAACACCGTCCCGACTCCAGGGACATACATATCCTTGACCATATAGGAGATGAAATTTTCCTTCTTGGCCTCAGCCAGCTTCTTCGAAGCTCCCGGGCAAATAAGCTCCTTAATGAACATGTACTTATGAGGTATAAGCGTATAGCCCATGTAGGGCGCAATTTTCGACCCAAGGTAATCTGAGTCAGGCTTTACATAGACCGTAACGCCATTGAGTGCATAGGGAAGCCGATCATCATTTTCAGCGGTGTATAGTTGGATTGCTGCGGCCATGCAGCGCAAATTCTGCACGCATTGCGCGGAATACGCATATTTTCGAGCGTAGGTCAGACCTGGAATCGTCAGGGCCATTAAGACGGCCACAATCCCAATCACCACCATGAGTTCCACAAGCGTGAACCCCGAATTTTTCCCAAATCTCTTTTGAGTAGGCATGATCTCTCCCGCTCTATTTTGAAGTAAATGACATATCATCGAAGTAGATCATTCCCTTCGCTTCTTTGCCCCATCCAAGGCAGAGATACATCGTTTTGTACAGAAGATCTGGATACTTTTCCGTATCGGTCGGCACCTCAGTCGTCACTTCGTACTCCTTCCATTCCGTATCCACCTTCATTTTTTTACCTTTATAGAAATGGCTGCCCGTATGCCGCACGGCATAGCCTTGAATGATCGCCGTAATCTGACATTCCTGATCCGCCTTTGCCCAGAACTTGAAGCTGACACTACGACCTAATTCAACAGGAAGATAGATGCTGGCAATTTCCCCTGCCCCGTCCGCTTGTACGGCGAGACTTTTCTCCCCCGAAATAAAATCCTTGAGCGGAACAATCCGTGGCGGCTGAAATTTTCCCTCGCGACTGTTATACTTCCATGCGGCAGGGACCATCAGCCCATTTTCCAAATTCCCATCGGGCAGGGTATTCTCTTTGAACTGATCAGAACTAACCTCGGCTATCTCGATGCCCTTGAGGCTCACCGTCAGTTCTGTTTCCGGGTTGATAAAGAAATCGAATTTGAATCGATTCGATTCCTTTGTGTAGAAATACGCAGTATATGTTTCCCACTCGGTACTCAGTGCATAACCATAAGTATAGTCTCGCTCGTCATCAGGAGTGAGAGTCAACTGAAACGGAGTTTTTGTCGCGGCGCCTCCGACGGTGCTTTTCATTTTCCAAGTCACACGGTAGTAGCTTCCCGTCTTAGTGTCGACTTCCGCATGTAATTTAGGCCATCCCGTCGTAACCGCCAAACTATATACCATCCCACCCTCCTCCCGATGCTTCGCCCAGGGCGCTGTCACTTTGATCGGCAACTCCTCTGCGAGGCTACCAACCATCATCGCAATAAGAATGAGAGAAATCTTCGAAATGAAATCTAATTTGCACTCACCTAATCGTCTCATCGCATCTCCTTTATTTGAAGGTGATAAATCCAAAGCTCAGCCGGTCTTCGTGAGCCCTGCCTTCAGAACTCCAGCCAATTTGCTCTCGAGCCTTTTGGGCTCCATCCACATTATCGGCTAAAATCTCAAAACCTATCGTTTTGCCGCGAGCCGGAGCGGTAATATTCAGGGTTGTCAACGGAACTGCCAGGGTCAGATCGTACCCATTCGCCTGCTTTTGGAGGGCAGGCTTGATGCCTCGGTCCGACATAAGGTTCACGCCAGCCCCTTGAAACTTGATGCCTTGCTCCGATACACGCGGCAGGATAAAGATTCGCCCCACTCCTGCGTGGTAACTTGCGGGGTGAGCACCCGCGAGGTGACTCGGATCAAGGTCAAAGAACAGCTCGATACAATCCTGCTCCCACGGATTACGCTCCGCC
Organism: Verrucomicrobium sp.; assembly: GCA_017849585.1. Taxonomy (GTDB): domain Bacteria; phylum Verrucomicrobiota; class Verrucomicrobiia; order Methylacidiphilales; family UBA1321; genus UBA1321. Next base: position 132,672 of record JAFIGT010000033.1, on the reverse strand, counting down.
GGGGCACCCGATGAAACGGCGTCTTTAACACTAATCTCCAAATAGAGATTCTGGTCGTCATACCAAGCCGAAAAACCCGCACTGAATCGCCCTCCCGGCGAGCCGCTCAATACCTTGGCCAGCGGCGTCTGTGCCCCTGCCTTTGTAAAAGCACCATACACCGCCCCTGGCTTGGCAATCTTAACCGGGAAATTCCAGATCTTGCGATCCACCACCACCTTGACCGTTGCCTCAACCTCAGTCTCCTTAAAGTCCCGTACCGTCACCGCAACCTTCACGCTGATCTCCCCTCCCGCCTCAGCAGTAAAGGCAGTCGTCTTCTGCCCGACTATGCCATTTCCTTGAACTCCAACCTCGCCCTTCACCTCTTTGGAGGATTTGTTACTCAGACCGACGGCGACCACCCATCCGTCCCCCTCCGGCATAAGTCGCGCAACACTGACTTGAATGGGCTTCTCTGCTTCCATCGCCGCTGACTTGAGAGCCTGCAAAAAGGCATCATTGCTCAATTTCGCCCCTGCAATGAGGTAATAGGGAGATTTCCCAAGTCGAAGAGGTTGATTTTTCAGACTGACCTTGTTTCCGAAAATATCACACAGAAATGCCTCTTCATCCGAAATCTTGAGCGACACCTTCAGATCCTTGCTATCCCCGTAGTTCCAAAAGGCAGCGCGATATCTCCCGTCCTTTTCGTAGACATAACAAATGACATCGCGCATCCACTTAAACTTGGTCACAGGCTTGGCCCCATCGAAGTAACGCGCAAACGCATTGTAAGCGACAAAATTCACACCCGGCACCAGTCCGTTCCATCCCATCATGTCAACGTGCGGAGAGAGATTGCGCTTGAAAAGCGTGTCGCCAAATGGCCCCATCGACTGCTGCACGCCTTCTCCAAGATCCGTCAGCAAACGCCATGAGGCGTGGTAGACATCGTATTGCGTTGTTTGAAAGTAGTTCTTATCATTGCCCCGAAGGTAATAAGTTTCCGTATTCCATAAGGGCATTTCCTGACTCGTCGCATTCTTGATGAGCGCACGCACTCCCTGAATCTGACGATCCGCCGCCGTCACCGAAGCGAGATGCGGAGCGTCGTACGGATGAAAACTCACGACGTCGATATCATTTGCGATCCCGCCTTTAAAGCAGTCGATGAGGTAGCTCTCGACATTCCCACCAAGATCACCTGTCGAGCAGATTCCCACCAATTTGGCGCTCGGATCACTCACCTTCACAACATCGCGAGCTTGATCCACATACCGCACATAATCGTCTACTTTCATGTAGAGATTCGGCTCGTTGAATATCTCATAATGGGTGATTCGCCCCTTGAAATGCTCCACGACCGCCTGAAAATGTTTCTTCCACAACGCCTCGGGGGCTAGATACAGACTGCGTGTGCGCAGCCATTCCGGCAGGTCTGTACGCTTGACGCTCTTATCGAGGACCCATTTGGGTTGATACCCCACCCCAGACTCTTCCCCTTTCTTCACCAGGAAAGCGCCCTGTAGAACGGGCAAAATTCGAATGCCATGACGAGAGGCCATCTCGACCAGCTTGTCGCTGTAGCTAAAATCAAACTTTCCTTCCTCCGGTTGAAGCAATTTCCAGATGAACACCGACATCGGATCCATGTCACGCAACAACCTTGTTCCACTCTGCGAGAGCATGTCCATGAACTCTTCTCGGCTCATACCGCGGCATTCGATCAGGGATCCATCCCGGGTACCCACACACAGCCCCCCGCGAGTCAATCCCAAGCCCGACCAATTGATCCCGGCCACGAACGTAGTAGATAGGTCCGCCAGCTTTTTCTCGATGCGACCCACGACAGCATAATCAGACCACTGCCCACGCCGGGTATTGCCACCGCTCTCGACACTCGTCTGAACGTTGAATGCCCCATAGCGGTTCAAAGGAAGCTTTTCTGAAAGCACTTTGATTTCGCCCGGAGCCAGCGTGACTTGATATGGCTTCGTCAGGATCCCGTCGCCAGTATAGTCATCCGTCACGACAGCCTTGATCTTCACCGATACCTCGCTCGCCCCATAATTGATCACAGCCGTCTTGAGCAAGGAGCTCTCATCGAGGGAATCCACCGAATAATATTTTTTTTCCGGAACGCTCAAAGCCTCGACATCATTCGACGGCTTGTAGTCGGTCAAGGCCCCTTCCTCCAATTGGAGATTATCCATCCACAAATCCGCCGCCGGATCACCCTGCTTGCACCAAGCGATGACGAACGTGTGATAGTCCCGCGTCGTACCCGCATTAACCTTGAAGGTGTAGCTGTACCGCTTCCATTCCTTTCCGACGTGGAACTGAGCGCCGTGATTCTGCCAATTATTATCCGCCTCCACGCACAAGGACGTCACATGCACCACGAAGTCGTCCACATTACCCTTCATCCAGATTGAGAAGGTGTATTCCGCGCCTCGCTTGAGCTTCACCTCATGCGTAAACAGATTCACCTGCTCCGCCAGGCGATTGGGAATAAAGAGAGATTGTTTGCCGCCGACCGCCGTAGCCGCATCGACTCTCGCTGGCTCATAGGTCAGATCCTTGTTCGTCTCCAAACGCTGAAATTTAACGGCGACATAGCCCTCATCACCCAACTCAAATCCAGAATTATTGAACAAATTCTCGGCCGCGAGAAATCCCGGCAGAAGGACCCCGCCGCACAACACCCCACCCCAGACCATCCGACCGAGTCGGGCAAATCGAAAACGACGGGTCGCGCACTGAAGAAGAGAAGAAAGGAACTGCATCCAAATACTCCGTAAATGTTCACTTTAGAGACCTGTAATCCTCCAAGAACCTCTGAGTCGATGCCCTCCCCGCGACCACCCCCTCTCCCTCATGCGATTCGAGTTTTAGCAATTCAAGCCTCTGTGCAATCTACCTCATTTTAAAATAATGTAAATCTTTTTTTAATGATCATCAAATTTCTTGTGAAAAGCCGTTTTCAGCCCTATAGTGAAATCACTCGTAAAGGAAAAACTCTCCGATCTCTAGCGCTAAAGCGCTTATAATCAATATATAAAGCAAATTCAAAGTTTGCGCCGCTAAATATGATCATTACTTGCAAAAAGCAGGTGCCCCTGCGTTGGATCTTCTTTTCCATCCTGCCGTGGGCATCCTTTGCGTACACGTGGGCGATGGGGGGGACAACCTTCCTATTTTCGCTTAAAAAATTTCTAGAGAACCCGGCGGCCGTTACTTTCATTCTCAGCCTGCCTACGCTGATCTCCCTCTTCACCGGTCCGTATTTTTCTTTTCTATCCGATCGGATTTGGACGCGTTATGGACGAAGAAAGCCGCTCCTCATCATTTCCTTTATCGGAGTCATGCTCTCGCTGGCGGCCATGCCGTGGATGCCCAATTTCTGGGCGCTCGTGGCGGTCTACCTGCTTTACTGCTTCTTTGGCGATTTGAATACCATGGAGCTGCTCAAGCAGGAAATCGTCCCTCCCCATGAGCGCGGTCGCGCCACCGGAGCGATGTTGTGGTGTACCAATCTCGCCGGGATCTTCTTTAACTTTGTCGCCCTGGGACGCTTTGACGATGTGGCGTTTTATGCCGGTTTTCCCATCGCCGGGGAATGCATTCTCTATCTGTCCGCCTCGCTCCTGATCTGCGTGATGCTGCTATTGGTCGTGCTGGGCATCAAGGAGATCGACCAACATAGTCCTGTGCGTGGGCAACACTTCTCGGTGCGTAATTTCGCCGTGGCCATCACGGACCGGGAACTGTGGCCGGTTTATCTCCTGATCTTTGGTTCAGCTGTACTCAATGCGGGTCTTGGCCCCTTGGGGAACCTGCTCTACACCGAGCAGTGGGGCTATAGCAAACAGGAGATGGGCATCAATATTGCCGTGGGCGGTGTCATCAATATTTTCCTCATCGGTGCGTTGACCGTCTTTGCCGACAAGCTCAATCGCATGCGCGCCTATCAGACCTTGATCTGCATTTCGCTCAGTCTCAACGTGGCCTACTTCTCCTATGTAACCTTTATCCTGCCTGACCAGCGCCCCTCCCTGGTCGAGATTATCCTCTTCGGCGAACTGAGTTCGGTCGTGGGCTTGCTCACGAGCATGATTTATTATCCACTCGTCTACGATTACATCCGCCGCAATAAAATGGGCACGTACGCCGCAGGAGCAGGACTTGTCATGCGCCTGACGGGATTGATGACGCTCAATGGCGTGGGACTCTTCATCTGGGCATACGCCACTCTTTTTCAACCACCCGCCGGTGAAATGGTCCGCGTCGTCCTCAAGGGTGGCGACGCCAACACCCAGACACAGGTACAATCCATTTTGCATGCCGCGTCGTGGACCAATCCGGCAACCGGCACACCCGTGGCTTCCACTCTTGTCGACGCTCGTGCCTGGCAATCCGACGGCACGGTCAGTTCGTTCGGCCGGGCTTGGGAGGTGCGTTTGCGTAACCCACAGAGCGCAGAGCTGGCGAAAACCAAAGAAGAGCTCGGCAAAGAAATCTCCCTACTGCAAAGCCAGTCCAAAATTCTTACAGATCGCATCGCCGCGAGGAAGGACCAGGTCCACGCCGAGACTTCAGCCCGCCTGGAACAGGAATTGCACGAAAAACAGAAATGCGTGGAAAATCTCGCGCAGCAAACCGCCCAGATTCAAGACACCTTGCGTCATCAGGCGCAAAAATTCGAAATTCAGGTTCAACGCACCCTCAACGCGCAACTGCTTGAGGATGGCGGCCAAATTCTTCGGGCCTCCACCCAGTCGGCCATGATCTTGGAGTACGCTCTGGCCACTCCACTCAAAAGCAAGGAGCTGGAAAAAATCCTCGAAAAGTTGCGTCGGCTCGAACCCGATGTCATCGACCTGCGCCCCATCAAAAAAGAAACCGATTATACGGTTGAGCTCAGTCTTCTTTCTACGCCCTCTTCAAGCGACGGTACGTTGGCTGAAAAATTCAAAACCTCCCTGCAATGCGCCTCACGGGAATCCGGGATCTGCCTGGAATTGAAAATAAAGCAAGCGGTCCATGCGATTCGTCTCCCCGCCATACAATTTGACGTACTCACCGTTGAGCCCGCCACCACGGATTACCTCTCTCCCGTTACCCGCGGCGTCAACGCCATTCTGGGCTGCTTCGATGCGGCCCCACAACCCGATCGAAAACTGACGGCCCTCGCGCGCGCCCTACGCTCTCCATCGGGAGTCAACCACGTCAAAATCAGTCCCGGACCGGAGAAGAAATCGATCTCAGTCCTCGCCGTTATTCCTCCACAAGCTCCCACGGCGGACTCTGCCTCGACGCGCTTGGGCGAACGTATGCGGGATCTCTTCGGGCCCACTACTTCACCCCAGATCGCAAGCCAGGCACTGCACTTCTATGAGCGAGTCGACGCCACTTCCGCCGCCCAGCGCCTCACCCTAGCCAAGCCAATCCTTGCCACAGATTACGCGCCGATGCGCTACAACTATATGTGCGGCTACCTTTGGATGTTCATCATGGGATCAATCGGAATCACCATCACCTTTATCTTTTGCTACTACGAGTCAAAAGGCTACATCCACAAACGCGGAGTCGAAGAGGCTGAATCCACATGACCCAACCTTCATCCCCCACCTATACGCCCGGCTTTTCCCGCTGCAAAATTCTCTTTGTTGCGGGGGGTATCGCACTCGCCATGCTGGGCTTCAGCCTGATCATGGAACCGCTTTACCTCGTGCTCTGCGGCCGGCATACCCAGGCCGAAGTGTGCGCGGTGATTAAAACCAAGCCGGGAATTCCCGACAAGGTTCTGACTCATCCACGGCAAGTCCTTTTAGAACTTGAGCCCCAGGACCGCAGCTATCTTTTCTGGAATGAATTCAAATTTCAAACCGAGACGGGCCAAGTCATCGTGACGCGGGCTCCCATCGCTTCGCGCCTCAAGCCTCTATACACATTAACCGATGCCGATGGGCTGCCCACCACAGATCTGGTCTGCTACAATCCACACGATCCACGCCGCATCACCTTCCCACTGATCGTCAGCACCTGGTTCGCTCCTGGCATTCTCATCGGCATCGGCCTGCTCGCCATTGGTGTTGGAGCCACACTGTTCCATTGGTCCAAAATCCCGATCGAACTTCCACCCGTGCCTACCGGCTCTTGAAACCAAGATTGCATTCCTTCACCCCGCCTCCTAGATTGATCCCAGACTCGATTATGCCCACTCGTAAACCTAAAAAAGTAGACATTGTTTGCGAAAGCCTGAAAAAGCGCATTATTAATAATGTGTGGAAAGTTGGTAATCATATTCCAACTGAACTCGAGCTGGCAGATGAATTTCAATGCAGCCGGGGAACCATCAGCAAAGCCATCGCCCGGCTGGAAGGACTTAATCTTCTCGAGGGACGCAAACGTGGCGGAACGCGGGTCACCAGCAATACGATCAAACAGAGTGCCAATGCCGTAGACTTGGAAGCCTTCGCCTTCGTCTTTCCCAATGAGCGCCACGAAGGCATTCGCCGCATGGTCCGGGGCTTTCAAGACGCCGCCTACGCCCATGGGCGCAGCGTCATGATGTTGACCACGGGAACGGAATTACGCAAGGAGACCGAGATCATCTCCAGCCTACCCGACTATAACGTCCGCGGCTGCGTCACCAGCCCTGTCCTCAGCACTGTCTCCGGCCAATTGCAGTTTTCCCAAATTGTCATGGCCTCAGAGATTCCCATCGTTCTCGCTGGCATGGCTCTGCCAGGAACCGGTTGCCCGTCAGTAACCGCTGACTTCTTCCACGAAGGCTACACCGTCACAAACCATCTCATCAAACAGGGCCTGAAGCGCATCGGCTTCCTAGCCAATCACGCTTGGACCCAGATCGCTCGCGAAAAACATCTGGGCTACCGCAAGGCTCTCGAGGAGGCAGGTATTCCTTACAATTCAGCTCTCGTCCATCTCGCGCCCCAGATGAATCCTTCTCATGAACATCCCCTACGCGAGCCAACGCGAATCGCCCAAAACTATTTAAAGCAAGCCACTGATTTGGAAGGCGTTGTATGTCTCTATGACTTTCTCGCTGTCGCCTTGATAGAGACAGCGCGCTCATTGAATATCCGCGTACCAGAAGATTTAAAGGTCATTGGCATCGATGACATCTCTATCGCCAATGCGACCCAGATCAGCTTGACTACATACCACGTTCCATTTGAAGCTATTGGACAGCAAGCCTTTACGTTACTCAATAACCTTGTAAATGGCACTCCCGTGGAAAACACAGACGTCCAAATCCGCGGCGAGCTGATGATCCGACAGAGCGCCTAACCCCCTCGCCTTTACACAAGGAAGCGTCTCTCGGCTGGCTATTTCTCCATCCGGTTACACGCGCATTCCCTGCGCCCATCATCGATCCGGCTTTATCGGCAATAATATTGAATGCTTTTATTTGACAAAATGATCATATTAAATGATGATATACAAGAAATCGGGAACCTCATCGCCCCATCTCGCATCTCAGCCCTCTTTCTTTCACGCATAATTTCATCCTAACTAACTTATTTTCAACAAGAAACGATTCTATTCCGCATGAAAAATACTCTCGAAACTGTCCGCCTTGGCTTAATCGGCATGGGAAACATGGGCAACTGGCATATGTCTTGGCTCGGGTCCGACAAAATCCCCGGCCTCAAGCTTGTCGCCATTTGTGACGTCGTAGAATCAAAGCTTCAGAAATTTCCGGCCTACCACCACTTCCTCAACCATCGCGATCTTCTGAAGTCAAATCTGGTCGACGCCATCCTCATCGCCACACCGCACTATTCCCATACCACCATTGGAATCGACGCCCTCAATGCGGGATACCATGTCTTGGTAGAGAAACCGATCTCGGCGCATAAAGCCGATTGTGAACGACTCATCGCGGCCCATCGCAATCCGAATCAAATCTTCGCAGCCATGTTCAACCAGAGAACGGATTCCATTTATCAAAAGATCCGCAGCATGGTTCAAGGGGGAGAGCTCGGAAAAATTCAGCGCATCAACTGGATCATCACCGATTGGTTCCGCACGCATGCCTACTACGCCTCGGGGGGCTGGCGCGCCACGTGGGAGGGAGAAGGCGGCGGCGTGCTGCTCAATCAATGCCCGCACAATCTCGATCTTTTCCAATGGATCTTTGGCATGCCCAAAAAGGTTCGCGGTTTCTGTCAGTTTGGCCGTTATCACGATATCGAGGTGGAAGACAGTGTGACCGCGTATATGGAATATGAAAACGGCTGCACAGGCGTCTTCATCACCACAACCGGGGAAGCCCCCGGAACCAACCGCCTCGAAGTGACCGGCGAACAAGGCAAGCTGGTCATGGAAGGTGGCACCCTCACCTATACGCGCAACGAGATTCAAATGAGCCGCTTCAGCCGCGAGACTCCCTTTGGGTTTGGCCAGCCGGAAGTGTGGCATGCCACGATTCCCGTGGTGCAAAAGGGCGAACAGCACGCGGGTATTCTCAAAAATTTCACCAATGCGATCCTCAAAGGCGAGGCGCTGCTCTCTCCAGCCAAAGAGGGCATTCGTTCCGTGGAATTAGGCAATGCCATCATCCACTCGGCAATACATGACATGACCGTCGAACTGCCCCTTTCCAGTAGCGAGTATGAAAAGACGCTCACGGGATTGATCCATCAATCAGACCGCAAAACCAAAACGACCGTACAGACAGACGTTGCTGAGGATTTCTCCAGTTCGTTCAAATAACGTCTTCGCAAATTATGAAGCCGGAAGCAGTCAGGCTAGGAATTATCGGGTTGGGCAACATGGGCCGGCATCATGTCGAAACCCTGCTAAACGGTGAGGTGCCGGATTGCGAATTAACGGCCGTTTGTGATTCCAATCCGGTCAAACAATCCGTCGGCAAAGGACTTCCTTTCTACAGCCAGTCGTCCGATCTCATCCACTCGGGGAAAATCGACGCCGTCCTAATCGCCACGCCACACTATTCCCATACTCCAATCGGAATCGAAGCACTTGATTCGGGGCTGCATGTCCTGATGGAAAAGCCTCTCTCAGTCCATAAGGCCGACTGTCTGAGGCTCCTCGCTACGCCTCGCAAGAAAACACAGGTTTTTGCCGTGATGCTCAACCAGCGAACCGATCCCTATTACCAGACGATTCGTCACATGGTGCAAAAAGGAGAGTTGGGCCGCATTCATCGCATTCATTGGACCATCACCGATTGGTTTCGCTCCCAAGCCTACTATGATTCGAGTGCCTGGCGCGCCACGTGGGAGGGAGAAGGAGGCGGCGTGCTGCTCAACCAAAGTGTACACAACCTCGATCTATTTCAGTGGATCTTCGGCATGCCCCACAAAGTCCATGCCGTGTGCAGTCTGGCTCGCTACCATCATATTGAAGTGGAAGACGAGGTATCCGCCATCTTCCAATACTATGACGGAACAACCGCCACCTTCATCACCTCCACAGGAGAGGCCCCAGGAGTGAACCGACTGGAAGTGATCGGCGACATGGGACGATTGGTGAAGGAGGGAGATCGCTTGACCTTCCATCGGAATCAAGTATCAAGCAGCGACTATATCCGCTCCACCCCCGAAGGATACAAGATGCCCCCTGCGGAGATCCTTGATATTAGCATCCCCGATCACGGTGAGCAGCATGTCGGGATCATCAAGAATTTTGTCGGAGCCATTTTGCGCGGCGACAAACTCCTATCCCCTGCCAGCGATGGCTTACATGCCGTTGAATTGATCAATTCCATGATTCTCTCCTCCGTACACCAGTCAATCGTGGAACTTCCGATTCAGGCAGCCGTTTACGAAAAAACGCTGCAAAATCTGATTTTCAATTCTCATTTTCAGAAAACCGTTTCTCCATATCAGGGAGGATTCGGAAATTATCTTCAAAAAAGCTCCACATGAAACTCGATCAAGTTGCCGTCCAACTTTTCACCTGTCGCGATCTTCTTAAAACCCCGACCGATATCGCCAGCACTCTGCGCAAACTGCGGAAGATTGGTTACACCGCCGTGCAGGTTAGTGGCATGGGGGCCATTGCCGAAGAAGAGCTCGTTACCATTCTCCGCGGCGAAGGCATGACCTGTTGCGCCACTCACGAGTCCGGAATCGAGATTCTGAAAAACCCACACAAGATCGTCGAACGCCTGCAGAAACTGGGCTGTGCAATTACCGCTTATCCATGGCCCGCAGACGTGAATTTCTCCAGCAAGGAGAGCGTGCAGTCTCTGATTGCAGGATTGGATAAGTCGGGCGCCATACTAGCCCAGGCCGGGCAAACCCTGTGCTATCACAATCACAACGTCGAATTCCGCAAGCTGCAAGGCAAAGCGGTTTTGGAACTCATCTATGCAGGCACAAATCCTCGCCATCTACAGGGTGAGCTTGACACCTATTGGGTTCAACATGGCGGCGGCGACATCGTCTGGTGGTGCCAGCAACTGGCAAATCGCCTGCCGATTCTCCACATCAAAGATTATCTGACCACGGATCAAAATCAGCCGATGCATTGCGAGATCGGCGCTGGCAACTTGAACTTCAAACGCATCATCGAGGCCGCGGAAAAATCCGGCTGCAAATGGTTCGCCGTAGAACAAGACACGTGCCCTGGAGATCCCCTCGATTCCCTCGAGAAAAGCTTTCGCTACATCTCCGAGCATCTGGTCGAATAATCTCTTTGCGCCGCGGGATTCCACATCGAGCGGCGCCACTCTCGATCTGCGCTTCGAGAGTTATTTATACACCTCGATCGCCGTCATGGAATGCGGAGGAAATGTATACGCCGCAGAAGCGCCTCCGCTGAGAGCGAAAGCCGATCCGGAAACGGTCCATACTGCCGTATCCAGATCCGCCTTCCAAGTGGTCGGCGCATTGACCTGCCAATATTTTGCCGAGCTTCCCGTGAATCCGCTGAATGACAGCGTCGCAGGAACGGCATAGTTACTTTTGTTGGCCACGATGATGTAGTACGTATTCCCATCACTGGAAATGCTGGCCGCACTGGAGATGATCGAATGAGCCGGCAATGACTCCTGTCGGTAGAGATCCATCACCATGTTGCGGACCTGCAGCGTCCCCGAAAACGTTACACTCGTGGTCGCCGTCGATCCGCTCAAAATATTGAGCGTAACCGTTGCCTGATTGGAACTCATCTCCGAGCGGTACCATCCGTAGAAAGGTTGATAACTCGAATTAACGATCGGATCCATCGTGAGATTGGATGTCGTATCCCCTTCGCTTGCCGCCGTGATCCACAACGGTCGGGAAGGCGATGCCGCACCAGCCACATACCGGGCTTCGTAGGAGAGAACATAATCGTAGCGCCCGGGTGAAGAATAGGTGTAGGTGGCGATCTGCGGCCAATTTCCCAGAGATCCACCGCGATTCGAGTCATATCCATTAAAGACTATTTGCAAGGCGTCACCATTCATGGTCGCGGTGGCTGTCCCGGCTCCGCCGAGATCTGTATTAATGGAAGCTATCTGACCCGATATAGTTGATGTCAGATCCATCGAACCCAAATAAGCTTCCGGCTGATAAGTGCTCCCCATGGCGGGCGCAATCCCCCGGTAACCGGGATAGCTCGACTGAGGTCCGCTGACCGTAGTCGTAAGCAGCGTCGATCCCTTGAAATGTTGACCCCACAATTTGAAGACAGGATAGGCTGGATACTCCCGGAAGGTCGTAGATGCCGTCGCCGTGGCATATAAATTGTAACTCAGCGGGCCATAGGAGTTGCTAAACATCTGCCAGTAGTTTGCCGTAATCACTCCATATTCGGGCTTCAGAAAAACGCGCAGCATGTCGGACATTTGCATGCCCAAGGCATACGATAGCCGATAGGTGGGAACACCCACCGTCTTATTCACCAACTGGGCGTTAAATTCCGTAATCGCCAACGGCAACCGCTTTCCTGCCAGCACTTCAATTGTGTCGTGAGTCGCTTTAAGCTGATATTCGAGATAATCGCCCATCGCCATGGCTGTTTTCTCCACTTTGATGGGGTCCGAATACACCTTGTCTCCGGTGGAAGAGAAGGGCTGATAAATATGGAGAATCACAAAATCAACAACACTCCCAGTATTCTCCAACACCGTCGCATCCCAATCATTCTGCAACTCACGGCCGCTCTCTTTGGCCACTACACCGATCTGCACCGAGGGGTCGACGGCCCGCATCGCCCAACCGCCATCCCTTACATAGGCAGAATAGGTCAGCGCGTTCATCTCGCTTTCCAGATAATACGTTTCGTTCCCCATCTCGAAATATCTGACCCCATATCCCGAGGCATTGCCCCCGGTGTTGGTCTGCCGCTTGAGCGCCCACGGATTTCCCGCCGTTGCGGGAGCGTTGAGATATTCCACCAGATTGGCCACATGCTCGGGCATCTGCGCCGCAGGCAAAAGCACGTCCGGCGCCGTGTACATTGGCTCCGCTCCAAAACTTTTGCACAATGACATAAACTCATCCAAACCGAACGACCATTTGCCTTTGACCGTCACATTGCCGCTGCCGTCAGTATCCGTTGCATCCACGCGATCGCTCACCGGTCCAATGGTCTTGCGAAAATCGAAACGACAGGCCATTCCCCCTCCCGGATACCGCAGCGAAGTCACGCTTCCCAGTTCACTCTTGGCCTTGTTCACCAGGATCGACGAGTAAGTCATCGTGGCGGGATTCCAAAAGCCGTTTCCGTACATGGAATAATAATACTTTTCCTCACCAGCCAGAATGTTCTGGCCAAAGACGCCCCGGTTCACCGCGCGCGATGCCTGAAGCTGACTCAATAAAGCCCCCGGGGTATACGAATACAAATTCACTCGCTTCAGCGCAAATGAGGCACCCGAACCCGCCGTCGACACGCCACGGACAAACGAGCGAACCGCCGTGCCCTGCGTCGCCCCGCTCGCTTGAGGATGAATTCCATCATTGGCCGTGAAGGTCAGCGTCGCCAACAGGACACCATTCGAATAGGCACGTACCACAGGGCTTGTCGTACCCGATATATAATCGACCTGAAGCGCATAGTTGTGCGTCCCAATCAACCGGGATTGCGTCACCGTAGTGGTCACCGTCGAAACCACCGCACCCGAACTTCCGGTGGCATAAAGGGTGACATTGTTTGACGTCGCCCCGGGAATAATACTGAGCGCAATGGAATTTGCCCCGACAGCATAGGCTGCCGAACTGGAATCAAATAAACCGAGCGTATAGACCACCGCCGAATTGGTGATCGTGAGCTCCATATTCAACTGCAGTACTTTATCGGCAGTGGCATAGAAATTAGAACCCGATATGGAATGAATAACCACAGGACTTCCTGAGGAATAGGGAGCGGCATCCGATACCACCAAGAGAGCGCTGCTGGTGTTGATGGAAAAGGAATCTCCTGCGGCAAGGGCCGAGGCAATCGACCCGGTTCCATATCGCCACGCCGACGCATTCGATGCGACACCTTCGAACGAATCTGAAAACAAAGTGGTAAGACCGAAGACCGGTTTCTCCATCAATAAAAGAGAAATTACCGCAACGAAGATCCATCGAATCAGATTCATCAAGCCTCCACGGTTAAATAAACTCAGCGACGTTGGACACTCTTGCGACGATAGACGAGAGATCCAGTCAACCCGATCAGCAGTAACCCGGCACAAGTCGGTTCCGGTATGGCCGTGACTTGCAGTCCAATCTTGTTCATGGCAATCACCAGCCCATTCGAATCGTAAAGGGCGTTCTTGGCCGCCTCGGCGGAAAAAGTCAGCTCACCAACAACTCCTGCAGCCAATGAGATGTCCGCCGTCAGCGAGTAATTCAGCAGCACGGAATCCGTGTAAAAATCATAACCTGTGGAGCTCGCATACCCCATGCTCGAGTTATCCCCCACATTGGAACTGACAAACCAGCCGCTCGAGGAAAGGGGTGACGTGATCGCGTTCAGTGTTAACCCTGTTGGCAATGCCGCCAGTTGCAAGTCAAACGAATCAACGGGACTGGCCGAGGTCAAACCCGAGACAATGACGCTTACCGAAAAAGTGCTCCCGGGAGTAATCAGAATCGTCGACTGCCCCGGATTGGCCGCATCCACCACGGCCAATGTCGCAGCCGAGGTCGACTGCAACATCCAGCCTGCAACCAATGTCAGGGCCAGTGAAAAGAGGGCATTATAGATTATTTTCATGAGGATAATTTCCGCTTTGTTTTTTAAGGCAATTGCTTTCCCGTATTGTTTCGCACTTGAACCGCATCGGGAGAGGTGATGTATCCGTCCGCGTTGATGTCTGCCCGTAAATTGTACCCGGCTTGCCCGGCCTGTAGTCCGGTTCCGTTGCGCACCTGAACCGCATCAGGAGACGTCACATATCCATCACCCGTCACATCCCCGATCAGATAACCAAAGGCCAGATAGACGCTGGGCAGAGACCCACCATCGGCGGACTGAATATTCGTCAAGCGAAGCTGGACTTTCTGCACGTTAGTCACGCCAGTGAGCGGAATGATAACGGTTTTCGCCGCCGCATTGTACGACAGCGTTCCGATGGTCGCCGTACCTGATACGAGAGTGGCTGTAGCCGTTGTAATCGCCTTGTCGAACGTGACCACAATATTCGACTGCCCACCCGAGCGGCACTCCACAGTCGTACTTGACGGAGCGGAGCTTCCAGAGAGGAAGTTGATTGGAATATCGTAGTCGCCCAGACTACCGTGCGCGCGTCTCGACACGGCGGATTGAATCGCCGGCGCGGTCGCTGATGGCGCGGCAATCACGATTGAGGCTGCATCGAACGCTGAAAGACTGACGTTATCCAGCCAGATGTTAGCCCCGCTCGTCGCCGTAGAAGTCGCCTCGACGAGAACCCGGACCGCCGAGGCCTGGGTGGTCCCTGAACCTCCGAGCTTCACTCCTTCCAAACCATTGAGCACAGCCTGACCGATAAAAGTCCCATCGCAGTACGCGCTGACAATCGGAGCTGTCGTGCTCTGTCGATAATCGACTTGAAGCCCGTAAGTATGTAATCCCAGCAAAGTCGAAGCCGTCCTGGAGAAGGTCGCCACGTTCCGCAGTGCGCCGCTGGAACTCGAGGCCACAATCGCGATGTTGTTGGTCGACGAATTCGCATCGACACTCAGAGAAATGCTATTTCTGGTAGAAAGATAGCCGGAAGTCGTTGTGTCAAATATCCCCATCCGGGTGACGGCATAGCCGCTCGTAGTGGTGGTGGTGGTGACTGTATCCGACGAGCCATAAACTTCAAATTCGTATAGCGAAAAACCCCATCCCCCGGCATGGCTGTTATGGGATGTGCCGTACATGCGCACATAGCGGGCACTCGCGGCAGAAAAGGTGTACGTCAGCGGCGCATCGGTACCCACAGTCGAATTACCCGTGACCGCCGCTTGCGTGGTCCAATTCGAAGCATCCGTACTGGTTTGAATCTCGTAATTGATTCCGTACGCGTAGGGCTCCCAATAAAGAGTGACCTTGTTGACATTGTAAAGGTCTCCCAGATCGACCATGAACCAGGACGGGTCCGTATTCGATCCGGTCCATTTGCTCGAATCGGTTCGCACTCCGTCAACGGCATTGGCCGCGAAGTTACTGCTGTAAGCTTCGACGGATGAAGCCGACGCTGTTTTACTCCTCGCCAAATTGGCATTCGGATTCAGCGAGGTAATCGCGCTGTCGATGTAGAGATCCACATTGAGCTGCACAATCTTGTTCGCTGTCGCCAGAACGTTGTACGCATTTTGTGAATGAAAACGAATTGGACTGCTTGACGTGGCGTAAGGGCTGTAGTCCTGCACCTGCAGAGCTTTCGTCATTACCGAAGTCCCACTATACGTCATCGAACCGACCGCAAACACATCGCCATTGCCAAGCGTAACGGAATTCGAACCTGTTCCCACAATCCAACCGCTCACTAGCCCAGATGAAAAATCTTCCGCCACAAATTCATTCACCGGCGCACCACCGGAACAAATCATCCCCAGTTCGATAAAAAAGAGTACTGCCAAGTGCAGCGACCATGGACCAAGACTGCGGATTGTATTCGTCACTCGATGATTCTTTCGCAAGAGGTTTACGAACTTGAGACAAACTCGCTTTGGGATTTGCCCGTGGGTGGCAATGAAGCGGTCGCTTCGGCCGCAACCGTCTCCAGTAGTAATTTCGAGAATAAACCGGCCAGGACCGGAGTCGCTCTTCACGCGTTCAAAGAGCGACTCCATTCAGCGGACCATCACCGCCGGCCCTGGGGACAAAACCTACAGACTCACCGCGCTACGGCGACGAGTCACCCAACCTAAACCAAGCATGCCAGCAATCAGAAATGCCGCAGACGAGGGTTCAGGAATAGCCGTCAAATAACCACTCGCGTTGATCGAGATCAGGCCCGCCTGACCATTGTAGAGAAGGTTATCCAGATTACTCGCCAGCAAACCGGCATCGCTCGATCCAAAGCGAATCCCGGTGGCATCCAACGTTCCGGTGATGTCCAGCGTGAAGCTACCCCAATCCGACTGGCTCGATCCAAAGGCAAGCAACGCCCCTGCGTCAATCGAGAGGAACGAATTGGCCGAGACAATCAGCTCACCCAACGTTTCAGCGAAATTATTCGCATCGAATGTGCCGCCGTTCAACGTCAGGCTGGCCGTATTGGTGATCTGGTTGGAAGCCCCGAGTTCAAGCGTCGCCCCATTACGAACAACCGAGTTGATGTACATCGCGGATGCCCCTGTGTACGAGGCCGTGGACTTGAGTACGAGCTTGCCCTCCTGAATATCAAACGCACCGCCGGCTGCTGCCGCGTAGCTACCATCATGCCACATTGTCGTATCGTTCCCCGCGAAAATCACCGTTCCAGCACCCGTCTTGGTAAAAACGGTCGTACCCGTCGTGATGCCGCTGTGGCGCCATCCCTGCACCGATCCCGTGAAGACCGCCGTACTATCGGAAGCAGCCTTGAAAGAAACCGTCGTGGTATTGCCCACAGTGTTCTCATTGTTGTACTGCTCGATGTGCACACCGCCGAATGTGGCCGTAGAACTTGCCGCCGTCACACCAATGGTCACCGAGTTCGTCACTCCCGTATTGCCATAACCGGCCACCTCCACCGTATCGGTTACCTTTACACCGTTATCCGCCGATACGACCACAGCAGAACTCACACCGCCAGACCCCGCACGAATGACGCCACTCGTCGTGCCTGAGCTATAATTCGACTTAAAGTTCAATGTCGCCGGACTCACCACGCTAGACTTGGCCTTGCCCGTAACAGCCAATGTCGGAGTCGCTGCAGTAGTCGAGAAACTACCCACACCCCAGTTCACCGTGCCTTGATCAATGGTCAAAAACGCAAAAGGCACTGGAGGAACCCCCGTAGACATTCCAGGATTCCCCGCATTGAACGACGCACTGTTGATATTCACCGTTCCAGCATCACCATCACGCACAGCCTGAATAAGTAGCCTCGAACCGTTGGCTATAGTCACATTCGTCGCCGATCCCAGCGTAAACACACCTGAACGGCCAACCCCGATGATCCCCGTGCTTAACGATGCATTATTGAAGACCACATTCATATTGTCCAAAACCACTTTCGGCGATTGCCCCGCTCCGCCGCCATCTACAGTAACATAAGTACCACCACCCGCCTGTAGCGTTAGCGTATTATTACTCGGAGTGTTCTGCCCACTGATCGTGAGCAGAGAAGTACCTTGCGCATAGCGTAGAGCAGGCGAAGTCGGTGAACTTACCGCCCCAAGCGTGACATCGCCATTCAACAGTAAAGGCAGTGTCGGCGTTCCCACATAATTAAAGTTGGCATACTCTCCCGAAACATCTGGAACATTGGTGCCACCCCAATTGGCAGGGTCCTGCCAGTTCGTGCTTGATCCGCCACTCCAGCTCAGTTGTTGTGCCTGCAGGGAACCAACCGCCAGCAGTACCCCCACGGCAACCAGCCCTTTTGTCATACGCGTTATGATTGATGATCTCATAGTTTCTTTTTCGTTTTGTATTAATTCCAGCTTTCGTCCTCCTAGCTACATTCTCAATATGCGTTATACCGATCAAAAAATCAACATTATATTTTATAATTATCTTTATTTCAGATTTAGCGCGAATTTCCTGCAGATTGGGAGCTCGGTTTCTACAGCAAAGCGCAATATTGGGTTTTCTGCCTAATCCGCATTCATTTTAATGCCTACTCGTGTATTTATACGCGTCCTCAGCATAGGGATCATTTTTTATTATTTAATACGCTTATTACAATCAACTTACGCGTTAATTTGCACACCAAGCCCATCTAGATAAAATCATTTCATTCATCGACTAGCTCCAACATTGGCGAGCGAGTCAGAGGCACGCCTCAATTAAAGATTATCTTTAATGTATAGCTTGCTTTTATATAAATAGAGGATTACTTTGTGTATACAATGAACTCAAAAACGCCTCTTCGGCTGTCGCGCCTCGCCTTTAGCATGGTTGAACTTTTGGTCGTGATTTGTCTCATTGCCATGCTCGCAGTCGCCTCTCTCCCCGCATTGACCTCCTTGAATCGGAGCGGCTTGGTCACGCAAACAGCGACCTCGGTGGCAAGCCAGCTCGAGCAGGCTCGCGAGTATGCCGTCGCGCAAAATACTTACGTCTGGGTCGGCTTTTATCAGGACACCACCAATCTGAAGATGTCCATGGTCATCGCGGCATCGAACGACGGCACGGACTTGACAGAGTCCACCCCGGACCTCGGGCTGATCCCCAACGCCTCCGTCAGCCTGATTCATCGCGTGGAAACTTTTAAGCAAGTCGAGCTCAAAGAGGCTGGAGACACTTCGCTTCGCTCGCTTTTCGACCAACCGCCCAACCCGGCGAGCAACATGGAAAATGCGCTGTGCTCGAATGGCATGGCCTTTTCCGTCAAGATTCCCGGTTCGACTTCTACCTCTCCCGTTCGTTTTACACGCATGCTGCAATTCACCCCGAATGGGGGCGTGCGCAATCAAACCGGAAGAGCGATCAATCTCGTCGAGTTCGGCCTGCAATCCAAAGTGGCGGCCCAAGACAAAAGCAGTCGCAACGTCGTAGTGGTCCGCATCAATGGCTTCACCGGGATGACTCAAGTATATCGTCCCTAGCACGGCAACCTTCGAAGAGCAGGAGAGTTTTCATGCCCCTTTTTTCCTCTCGCAACCTCAGCGCGCGCGCCTTCAGTCTTGTGGAAGTGGTGATGGCCCTCGGCATCTGTGCGTTTGCCTTGATGTCGGTGATTGGACTTTTCACTGCGGGACTTCGCATCAATCGGGAGTCCGAAGGACGAATCAGTGCGGTGAATCTAGCCGAAAAAATGCTCGAGATGCGGCGGATCTGCCCGACCTCTTCCACGAATCAAATGGCTAATCTGGCCATTCCGGTTCTGAACCGTGCTTATGGACCGGCCTACCTTAATGGCAGCTCCTCCACTTCGTACATCACGGCATCCGGTTACCTCACGAACAGCCCCGGCTTCGATACCTTCATGGCCACCTGCCAGGCGGGAACGAACTTCCTCACTGGCGAAAAAGTGGCGCAAGTCTATCTCATGCTTTCCTGGCCGGCCCAACAAAATCCATCCAATCCCCAGGCATTCCGTTATGAAACGCTCACCTACATTCCCCTGCGCTGACACGACTCCCCGGAGAGCCTTCACTCTGGTGGAAATGTCCGTCGCCATGGCCATCCTCGCGATGATCGTCATCTCCCTTTCCACAATTCTTTTTTCCACGAGCCTGACCTGCAATACCGGCCTGCAACGGGCCAATAATTTTACCAAGGCCCGCTGCATGCTGGATGCGATGGCGCGCGATCTCAACGGTATCTTGTTACGCTCGGACTTGCCGGCATTTTCCAATTCCAATTTTGAATTCTACACCCAACAAGCCGGCATCATCAGCGGCAGCCCGCGGCAAATCTCACTGGTTTCCTACAAGATCGATTCCACTTCGGAAAAGAGCACTCTGCAACGGGGGGATGCCGGCGCAACCTGGGCCAGCTCTGCGCAGACTGTCCGCTTTAGCGCCCCACCGGGGTCCAGCCTTCCTGCGCTCACCCAGCGCGACACCATCGAAGGGGTCGTCGGATTCGAGGCGATTTTCCATTTCAAGGACGGCACCGCGTCACGCCAATACACCGTCTCTGTGGACAATCCACTTCGCGCCATCAGCCTTAATCTGGCCGTGATCGACGATCCCTGCCTCAAGCAGCTCTCGTCCGACCAGATTCGCGATCTGCGGCAAAAGCTGACCACTGCCGCGCAGAGCGGCATCGATGTCAAATCGACGTGGGATGGATACCTCTCAAGCCAACTCGATTGGACGAGGTATCCGAGTAAACTCGCCAGCGGTATCAAGACTTACCAACGCTATGTCACACTCTCCACGCCCATTCGCTGAATCTCGTCGACATTTTCGGGATCATTCTCCCGCTCCACAACAGGGGATGGCGCTGCTCATCACCCTGACCATGGTCACGCTCGCGTCCATCATGCTGGTGACCTTCATCGCGATGATGCAGCACGACAAGGCGGCCACCGCATCCTACAGCCAGTCCGCCAAGGCCAAAAATCTCGCACTCGGAGCGCTTCAGGTACTCGTCGAGGATCTACGCAAAGAAATGCGCAAGGATTCCCTTCCCGACATGGGACCCAACAACCTCTATGTGAATCGTCCTATTCACACCAATATCACCAGCGCTGCGCAAGTACCGGCCCGCTGCGGCACCAACGCGGCGATGCCGTCGCTCATCCGGATCAGCACCAACCAACCCGCTTATCAAGGCTCCCTCTATACGAGCTTGATGACGTCCACGACACTGAGTTCCACCGTGAAGTCGCGTAACGGACGAGCCATCACCACCAATCGATGGAGCAAACCGCAGCTGGGAAAATTCCCTTCCCCCAACACGACTCCATACTGGTCGTTGATCACCCGCAACGGCCTGACCAATGCCGCGGGTCTTCAGTTCGGCGCCGCCGTGAATGGAACACTCAATAACCCCACCTACGCCAACACCAATTACGTGATCGGTCGCGTGGCCTACGCCATTTACGATGTCGGCGGGTTGCTCGATATCACGGTGGCAGGGCATCCCACGTCCATGACTCCCGAGCAAGTCCGCCAGATCGAAGGGACACTCGCGGGAGTCGATCTGACGCAACTCAAGGACAGTTCCGGCACCAAACTCATCGACCCAGATCAACTGGTCGCGTGGCGCAATGCCACGACCTCACAGTCGCCCGATACCTACATCACCCACCTCACCTCATTCGCCAGCACCAACGGCTTTCGCAAGACGGCCAGCGGCGACACCACATTTATCGGTCGACAGGATCTGATCAAAGCCGCGCAAAGCGGCTCCGTCGGCATTTCGACCAACGCCCTGCCCTACCTCACGACCTTCTCCCGCGAATCAGGCATGCCCACATGGCGGCCGGCCACCAACGCTCCCGCCGCAGGGCTGTTTAAATATAAGGACCTCGCCTATACCACGGGGTCCACCAATCGCTTTGTCCCTCTGGTCCGCGTCAATGCGGATGACCAGATTACTTCCTATCACAGCGACGGGACGCGCTATATGTACAAGGTCGTTGCCGGTGATCCCGTGGTGCGGAAACGTTTTCCTCTCGAAAGATTGAAATGGCTGACGCGGAACGGCCCTAAAGCAGGAGTCGGTGCGGAAGCCATCCGCGCGTGCTTTGGGCTCGAGTGGTCCGGATCTAACATTACACCCGGAGCCAAAGTCTGGAAATATGTCGGCTCCTCCAGCTCCAGCGCCAAACCGATCCTTTCCACCCTCGATCAAATCGCCGCCGAAAGCCCACGGCGGGAACCCAATTTCTTTGAACTGATCCAAGCCGGAATCTTAACCGGCTCTCTCGGCTACTATGGAGGAGCGAATCAACAGCTCGACCCCAAAACATACGAATTGAAATCGACCCTGCAAATCTGCCGGATCGCGGCCAATATCATTGATCAATATGACGACGACTCGTACCCGACCGTCATCGAATGCCCCGTCTATTCCGTCTACTATCAAATCTGCGGCGTGGAAAATCTCCCCCAAGTCAATGTCTTCAAAACGATCTGTGCCATAGCCAACTCGGGAGCCAGTCTCTCCTTCTATTCCCTGCCCGGACTCTGGAATCCACATCAAAACGCCGGGGCGATTAGCGGAGACATCCCAAAAGTACGCCTGTCCTTTGGAGGAACGATAATGACCCGCTGCAACTGGGCCACCACACTTCAAGGTAATCCATCCTCACCAGAAGGCATCGGTATTTATGGAGAAACCACCACGGTCCCTTTCAGTCCCATGACCAACATCCAGCTTAGGTCCGATAGTCCGGGCCGTGGTGCCAGAGGTTTTGCCGAAGCCACGCTCGTTGCCGCTGAAGATGTCAGTGGTACTTTATCTGGCGGATCAGCCAGCGGCGGAGCATGGGAGAAAACCCCACCCTTGGGTGGCGCGAACACCGTTTTGGAAGGCAAACAGTACGTCGGACTCCGGCTCAAAGACATGCCCCTTGAGCTGACCACGCTGAGAGAAGGCATCGTCAAGGTCTTGGCCGGATCGAATAAACCCTCCGACTTCCCGCAGACGACGGGCTACGCCGATTTGACGCCGGAAGCCAAAAAAACTCTCCGCAACAAGGGCGAAGTTGTCACGCGCATGACGGATGGACAAGTACTGCTGGAGTTTGAACAAAACCCCGGAGTCTGGGTCCCCTACAGTTTTCTCTTCGGCATGAATACAGCCGATCGTTCCACGTGGGTCTCAGACCCCACCAAGGCATTCAATAGCGGCCATAATCCTTGGAGAAAACCAACATTCCCCAATGATGTCGACCTAACTCTACTGGCAAACGCGCAACAAGTCGCCAATGGCATGTTTGACCAAGTCGATGTCTGGGGAGAAAACGGTTCGCTCCACTATCAGAAAATAGATCCACTCACCATCCGGATTATCCCAGCCATTTTTGTCCGCTGGTTGAACGGCAATACGTCCTCATCCAACGCCGCAGGCACGCCCCAGGCCAGAAACGTCGGCTTTAAACCTCTCTGGAGTACAGCTCCCCTGTTGAGCAATCTCCCCGGCGCCAGCGACGAATCCAAATTTGCCACGAGCGGCTATGGCGGAGCGGACTGGAACCAAACCAATGCGAGTGGAATAGAACCTAGGACAACGGCAAACCCCCAAATGCAAGGAGTGCCTGCCAACATCGCCAACAAAGGCGCCAACAGCTCCTACTTCCCAGCCACACTCTGCCGCAATAGCGGCAAGGAAATAGCCACAAATTCCTACTCGGGAAATACCGTCATCAAAGATCCCGACGGCATCGCCCGACTGGCCGATAGCGGACTCTACGGTTCCCCCTCCGATCAGGGCCCCGGCTTGGGAAATCCCTATCTCAACAGCAAGGATCGCCCCATTCATCTCGATCGCCCGTTCCAAAGCCTCGTCGAACTGGGAAAAGTCCTCCGCGATAATCCCTGGCGCACGCTGAATTTCTTCACCGAGGACAGCCCCGACTCCGGACTTCTCGAATTGTTCTGCCTCTACGAATCCTCCGAAAACGAACCGACCTCGGGTCGTCTCGATCTGAACACCCGCAATGCGACCGTCCTCGCCGTTGCCCTCAGTAACACCACCACTCAACCCGCGGACATCGCCAAGAGCTGGGTCACCTTTACCGATCCCGCGAATACGGCGCAGGGTCCCTTGTCGAACAAGTCAGATCTCGTCGTGCGGCTCTTCCATTCCAGTGATGGGCTTGCGGACTTCAAATCGATCAAACTCAAATCCGAACGCGAAAACCTCCTCCGAACTCTTGCAAACCTGGGACAGGTAGGCACCTGGAACCTGATGATTGATCTTGTCGCGCAGACCGGAAAATACCCTCCGGACGCCACCCGGCTCGAGGATTTTATCGTCGAGGGGGAGCAGCGTTATTGGCTGCACATCGCCATTAACCGGGTCACCGAGCAAATCATCGATCAGCAGTTGGAAATCATCACAGAATAAGAAAGCAACATCACCTTCCTCCTTAAAGCCAATGGGCATGGAGCTTTGGTTATCATTTCCCATCGCTCCATCCCAACCGCTGTGATTCGATAGGAGCGGGATAAGCCTTAGTCCAATCCTAGAGGCTATCCAAAAAAGTGGGAATCGATCGCACCTCTCCGGTTTTCGAACTGCAGCATCAAAACAACAGCGTCCCACTTCCATTTTTCGGATAGCCCCTAGCCCGCGCCACCCAGCAAGACAGACTCTATTCTATAATCGAAACGATAGAGCGATCGGTGAGGATGAGCGGCGTATTGCTGATTGGCAGCGGCTTGAAGACACGGACGCCTTCGGCCGCGGGATCGGGATGCATCCACGTTTCGGCGCAGGTTCGTTTGTCCATCTCGAAGCGTGTAGCATAGACTTGCTGGGTCACCGGATCAATCACCACGGGATTTTCCAGGTGCAATCCTTGCTCGATCCAGTAGGTCATTTCCATGGCTTGCACGACAGGATCGTCCTCCACTGAGGTGGGAAACCACCAGGCATGGATGGGGACGTTGCGGTGGACAAAGTTCACCTGCCACGTGGATGCCTTGGTGGCACGAGGATCGTTAGTGTCAGAAAGTATGCTCATGTGGCAGGATGTACGGCCGTTAGCCACTTCCATCGGATCACTCAGCAGAGTAGCCAATGTTTGCATGGCGAAATAGGCCGGCTTGGGCGATCCATCTTTTAAGCGCAACAGTCCATAGTGAAAAGTTTCTCGAAACTCGGCGTAGTGGGCAAAGTCGGCCATGTGAAAGTAACTGCTCATGGCGCAGTCGTTGCCGAGTTCGAGCAAAAAACGGCGCAATAGCATGCGGGCCTGGATTGACTCACTTGATTTCATGGTCGAGAGAGCGCCGACACCCTTGGCCTTTTCAGGCACATAGGATTGAACTCCGGCCTCACCCTGCCACGAAATAAGGGAGGGCTTATACTTTTTAAGCAGATGCTGGAACGCGGGAAATTCCTGGGTACTGTGCCGTTCGGGAATCGATTTGTAACCGTGATAGGAGACAATGTCGATGAGTTCATGCAATCCGTTCCTGAAGCAGTCCTCAAGGAACTTAATGCTCCATGGAGTCATGCCCCAAGCGATGGCACCACCGATGACTTTTGCCGTCGGCTGCTGTTCACGTAACGCCGCCACCGTCAACCGGACTAAATCGACATATTCCGTGGCCTTGGGCAACGGTTGCCAAAAGGGAGTCAAATCGGGTTCATTCCACACTTCATAGTGGGTGATGCGATTGCGAAAGTGAACCGTCAGGGCCCGAATATAATGTTGCCAGGCTTGGCGTTCGCGTTGAGAGCGGATCGGGGGGAAACCACGTCCTGCTGCATTGTCTGTAGTTTGATAAAGGGGGTTGCCAAAACTAAGACTGAGCCAGGGAGTTACCCCACGCTCTATCAATTTATCCACAATCTCGTCGAGCCACGCGAAATCATAAACGCCAGACTGCTTTTCGGTTCGAGCCCAACCCGTTTGCACGCGCGCCCATTTGATCCCCAATTCATTGAGCACCGGCCACGCTTGATTGGGATCCCACATTTGACGATCCAAGGTTTCGAAACCAACACCCAACCGCGAGGAAGTAATCTCGGTGCTTTTCTTCGTTTTGAGCTGACCAAGATAAGTCAGGTTGGAATAGTCTTCAAATTGCGCCGGACGCTTGGGGATGCGGGAGATCGGTTGAGAGTTGGATCTAGGTTGCGCAGACGCTGGAGAGGAACGGAGAATCGTTGTCATAACCAAAGGGTCCCACGGGTAATTACGCGGGTCAAAACGATGGATTTCGAACAGTTCGATTAACGGCCAGATTTGAAATTAAAAGGATGCCCCGAAAAGTCGGCTTACTTTGCTGACTGCAGCTTAATATCGGTGAAATAGACCACCAGAGGTGATACCGATTCCGGCGAGCCTTTACCGCCAAGCACAGTCCCAAGCGAGAGCGTATCAAAGCGTTCATAAGTGGAATCATGAGCCGTGAAGTAAGGGGTACCGTTAATCGCGACTATCATGGAGCCATCTGACGTGCGACTCCAATTTACCGTGGTATATTCGCTTGTCGAAAAGCGATACTTGGTCTGCATCGGTGCAATGGTGGCGTACCCTTCGCTGGTTTTCTTACGCAACGCCGAGTTAGCTGTAGTTCCTTGGGCTATTGAAAGTCGATATCCCGAACCATCCTTTTTAACGGAGTCGGTGAGATAGATCTCGAATTGGTTCAAGCCGTCCTTCAAGACTTCATCGGAGTTGAAGCGTACTTTGACCTCGAGTTCAAAAACGCCGTCAACGATGGGATGGATAAAATCCTTGGTCATTAAAATGTCCCAGCTTTTTTTACCACCGGAAACGAGCGCATGCTTTCCGCGATCTTCGACCACTTTCCATGGCTGTTCGGGTGTACGCGTTACCCACAGAGGGCGGGAATAATCATTATCGCTGAAGTTATCTGAAAAGTAAGTCGTCTCTGAGCGTATGGGCAGGAGCATGAGGAGGAGACAACCAAGAAAGCGAAGGTAGCTCAGGCAAGTGACCAGCAAATAGTGGGAGCGTCTCATAAGCAAGAGTAGGAGTGGTAATATGGGATTGCGATGAAGGGTGTTTCGAGCAACGTAAAATTCTCAAAGTCTTTTATTTCTATACATAGATATCAGAAGGAAGTTGCTGGATGCCGAGACCACCGTCGATGACGATGCGAGCACCATTGAGCGTGGGAGCCGCATCACTTGAGAGAAATAGTACGGTCTGTGCAATTTCTCTTTGTTGAGTGGGTTGACCGGCAGGCGTATTGGCACGACGGCGGGAGCATACTTCCTCGGTAAGACCATTCCACCGTTCGGTCCAGATGTATCCGGCAACCACAGCGTTGACGCGTATATTTTGGGCGGCGAGTTCCACGGCCATGGAACGCGTTAAATTATCCAGCGCAGCTTTGCCGACACTGTAGGCGCTCCTGCGTGGAATGACGCGCTCTCCGGCGAGCGAGGAGATGTTGACGATGGAGCCGCCTCCATTTTGGATCATGCGAGCGGCGGCGAGTTGACTGCAACGGAAGGCCCCGAGGAGATTCACCTCCAACACGTCTCGGAAGAACTCCGGTGTTTGCTCGAGGAATCCATTGACCCCGAGGCCAAGATGCGCCGCGTTATTGACGAGGATGTCAGGCATTATGCCACCCTTCTCTAGCTGAGCGAAGCCCTTCTCAATCTGCGAGGACTGGGAAAGATCGAAACCCAGAGCCTCTAGCCTCCAATCGGCATGCTCGCCAAGTAATTGATCTAGCGTCGCATCAGCTTCGGCTTGAGTTACTCCATGGAGTACGACGCATGCTCCGGCCTCCGCATAAGACATGGCGATGGAGAGTCCGAGGTTCTGAGTGGACCCAGTCACTAGGACTGTTTTACCTGTAAAGTCGAATGAGACTGTAGAGCGCATCATATTTAGACTTGAGCCGTGAAAGTGGCAGTGGCATCTGCTGGACGGATGCTGGTCAAAGCGCCGGTGTAATGGCGCAGGTCATGCACTTGATAGGGATGCCGGAGGATAGCCTCTTCATCGATATCGACACCCAAGCCCGGGGCATCGGAAATAAGCATCTCGCCATTGACGAGTTGACAGGTTTCCCGAGCTACTTCATTACGCCACGGGACATCCGTGGCCATGGTCTCGAGGTAAAGAAAGTTAGGCGTACAGGCGGCTAGTTGCAGCGTCGCTGCATTGGCCACCGGGCCAGAAGGATTATGAGGGCAGAAAGCGATCTGCCACATCTCGGCGATGGCCGCGATCTTGCGCAATTCACTAATACCACCTGCATGAGAAACATCGGGTTGGATGAAGTCGGCGCAGCCTTTCTCGAAAACCTCGCGATAATCCCAGCGCGTATACAGCCGCTCTCCGAGCGAGATCGGCGTACGGGTCTCGGCGCGCAAGCGCGCATAATTTTCAAGATTTCCGGGAATGAGCGGCTCCTCCAGCCAGAGAATGTCATAGTCTTCGAGTGCGCGCGCGATGCGACGCGCTGTCGGCAATTCAAAGCGACCATGGCCTTCGATAATGACTTCGGCCTGTCCGGAAATCCGATCGACTACGGCCTCAACCATATCGAGGGATTTTCTTAAGCCGGACACGGGTAGCGCGCGAAACGCCGACCCGAAGGGATCCCACTTCAACGCCTTGTAGCCCAGCTTCACAGCTTCCTCCGCCTTGTCTGCAAATTGAGCGGGCTCCTTGGCATTGGCAAACCAGGCGTTGGCGTAGCAGGGAACACGGGTGCGCACTTTGCCCCCAAACAATTGATAGACCGGAACGCCAAGCGATTTACCTTTAATATCCCACAAGGCCATTTCTACGGCCGAAAGCGCGCTGGTGAGAACGGCTCCACCGCGCCAGTAGGCATCGCGGTAGGCATCCTGCCACCACGCTTCAATATCGCTGAGATCACGATGCTCGAGGCCGCGCCGCAAATCGTTGAGAGCTCCGACCATCGCCTGCTCCTTGTACTCAAGCGTAGCCTCGCCCCAGCCGTGTAGGCCGTTGTCGGTTTCGATTTTAACGAAAACCCAGTTGGTCCGATAAGCGTCGCAAACGAAAGTCTTGAAGTTAGTCAATTTCATAGAGAAAGCTGAGGTTCTGGAGGGATTCTTCATCCGATACTGGATCCTTCACAAGCCTCCTAGATTCGAACAGTTCGAAGGCGTACCGCTTGACGTTCCACTTTGGCTGGATAAGGCTGCTGATATGTCAACAAACAGCCGTGAAGATTTTGATCGCGAACGAGCCTCTTATTTGGACTCTGTGCACAATCTTCTCACCCGAAAACGGGAACAAGCCGCGCTATCCCGCCGTCAATTTTTTTGCCCGAATCTACAGTCACCCGAGACTTACGCAGCCAGCCTCGAGAAATATCGTGCAGCACTGCAGGGCATGCTGGGCTGGCCCCTCACGGAGTCGACAGGCGATCCGCAAGCAACCGTAACCTTGATTTCGGAAGACTCGAGAAGCCGTGTGTATCGTATCAATCTGGATGTGCTCGGCGCGGTTCGTGCGTATGGATTACTTTTTTTACCGAGGGATCGGGGACGCTACCCGCTGGTTTTGGCGCAGCACGGCGGACTGGGAGCGCCGGAATTAGCCGCAGGACTCACCGATGGATCTTCTGCCAATTACAATGCGTTGATCGGTGGATTGCGAGACCATCCTGTAGCGATTTTTGCGCCACAGCTATTGGTGTGGCACGATGGACAGAGGCCGGCCTTTGACCAGAATTTATTGGATCGGGAATTTCGCCATCTGGGAGGTTCTCGGGCAGCGATGGATTTACAAACGTTGCGGACATTCCTGAACTGGCTGGTGACTTACGAGGAAATCGACGCAAGCCGTATCGGCATGGCTGGATTGTCGTACGGAGGCTTTTATACCTTGTATCTGACAGCATTGGAGCCACGAATTCGAGTAGCCGTTTCCTCATGCTTCATCAATGACCGCTACCGGTACAACTGGGAAGACTGGGTTTGGACAGGAAGCGCGTGCCAGTTTCTCGACAGTGAAGTCGCCCGGATGATTTGCCCAAGACCGCTTTTTCTGGAGACTGGTCAAAGAGACGAGGTGTTCGCCGTGGATGGTTTTCCAGCTGTCGCAGAGGAGGTGGCTGGAACCTATCAGTCGTTAGGAATTCGAGATCGATTTGAGTCGAGAACCCATCCCGGCGGACATGAGTACGACCCAGATGGCAAGGCTCAGGCGTTCTTGCTCAAGTGGCTCTGACTGGTTCACGCACTGTCGGGCCAGGACACCATTGGCTTTCGATCATGATGCCTCGCTGAAAGATGGGGATGCCTACCTCTCGCCTTAGAATCTGGCCGATCAGATTATCCGTGGCCGTCATGCCAGTCCATATCTGCTGCTGCTCCATGCCAGCCGCGATGCCTTTAAGTTCACGCGGCAGATCGAGGAAAACGACTCCCAGCTCATCCGGGATCGCGATCGATTTTTCCTTGATCCAATCCAGTATGAAACTATTCAGGCAGACGCATGCATCGGGACGGTGCTTGTTGAGCCATTGAGTAAATTTTCGTTTCCCTTCCGGGCGGGGATATTCTTTAACATCTTCCAGATACAAGATGGGTATTTTTTTTGCCTTTTGAGTTAGGCTTTCGTGGTAACCGGCGACAAAACGATGTTCCAATTTATTGTCGATCCAGCGATCCAAAATAATGCCAATGCGAGAATACCCCCGACTTTTCAACTGCTCGCACGCTTGCATGGCAGTGGAGTAATGGTCATTTGAAACGAAGTGGAGGGCAGGCTGCTTGCAGCGAACTCCCATGGTTACGGAAGGGAAGCGACTCCAGATTGGCTCACAACACTGCACGCAACTGTCATCTTGCAAACCGTAAAAGGCAACACCTTGGATGTTCCTGGCGTAAAAGATGCGGGCCAACCGCTCAATAGGCATATCAGGATCATGCAGCCAAAAATGATCCACACTATAACCGAGCCGCTGTGCCTGCTGTTCCGCTCCTTCAAGCCAGTCGTTGACGTTGCTGATCTTTTTGCGGATGTTGGCAACTTTGTGGGCATTAATAAAAGCCAGCGAAGCGACATATCTTTGTTTGCGTGTGGAACGCAGTTCATACATCAATCGCGCTACCAACGCATTTGTCTGGTAGCCCATTCTGGCGGCTACTTTTTGAATTTGTTCGCGCAGGGACAGGGCAACTCGAGGGTCATTTCGCAGCGCAAGAGATACCGTGGATTTGGCAACACCAGTCTCTTTAGCAATCGCCGACATGGAAGGGGAACGCTTCATAAATCGAACTGTTCGATGGCAACCTAGTTGATTCAAGCAGCCGAAGTAAAGAAGATTGCAATCGAGGCGAATATCCGTCATCTCCTCAATCCGAGGATTTAATGAAAGAACACCCCATGCAAATTGCGCT
Source organism: Verrucomicrobium sp. (assembly GCA_017849585.1). Lineage (GTDB taxonomy): Bacteria > Verrucomicrobiota > Verrucomicrobiia > Methylacidiphilales > UBA1321 > UBA1321. The sequence continues at coordinate 101,649 of JAFIGT010000033.1, read as the reverse complement.
GCCCCTATTAAGGCAACCACAGGATGTCGGCTGCTCACCCAAGCGCAACCGACACCAGAATTAAGAACAGATGCCGATAATAAACGGTGAAAATACTGGCATCCTCTCCTGAAAATTTAGATATGAGACAGGCGACTTACCTAATGAGAAAGCGAATGAGAGCCTTCACCTTAGTGGAATTGCTTGTAACGGTTTCTATTATAGCGGTGTTGACCGCCTTGATTTTTAGCTCTGGACAAAAAGTCATGCGCCAAGCGCAGCAAGCCAAATGCTCCGCTCGTTTGTCTGTACTGGCCAAGGGGGTCCTGCTGTTTGCGGCGGAGCATGACGGACAGCTTCCCTCGGGTTGGTGCAATTGGAACCCAGTGGTCTGGCAGTACGATGTGGCACCCTATATCGGGATCAGTGTCTACACGACCCGTAGCATTGCCAACTCGGCTTTCCAGTGTCCGGAGATCAAGCAGGTAGATCTTAATAATGCAGGCACGGGTTCTGTATCTTATGCCATTAATGAGTATTTGCTGGGATCTCAGACATCCTCTGCAACACCACCTCGCAAAGTCCAATCCATCTCACAATCTTCGATCACAATCTTGATGGGGGACAACTTTACTTCCAATACGGACCGGCTAGTGGCCGTTCGATTAACTCCTTTTGCCAGCGTGGGCACGGTCGCCTTTCGCCATTACACCCCCAATGCATCGCGTCCCGCGAAGGTAAAGCGCGCGGAAGGGCTAACCAGCTATGGCGACGGCCGCGCTAATATCGCATTCTGTGATGGTCATGTGGAAAGCCTGCTTCCGGAACAAGTGGCCCACGGAAGCAACAACAGCTTGATCTGGAACCCCTAGTCGTCACTTCACCTATTCACTTGATCTAACTCTTAAATCGAACTGTTCGATACCAATGTATTTGTTTGCAACGTAAGCGCCTTATAAATTGCTAGTACGGAAAGCAGATCGTTTCAGCACATTACCGTCATCAACCAAATTAACTTATGAAAATGACCTCAACTCTCCACTCCATGCGTCCCTTATCTGCGTGCGTGATACTCTTCCTCTTGGAAGTCCTCACCACAGCGCTACCCGCTCAAGTTCTCTATCAAGAAACCTTCACCAATACGACCGGCAATACGAATCTAACTGAAAGCGCAGTTGGTTGGCACACTTATCAAGGAGCATCCGCAACGGATTTGACTTCAGATTCGATCATTACGTTTCTGGCCTATCAAACGGGTAATCCCAGCACGCAAGGAGGCTATCTAGCCGTCGTCAATCAATCGCTGGGTGCAGGGAATTACGCCACCTCGCTGGCCATGTTTGAAACCTTTTCCAGCATGAACGTCGCAGGTAGCACCATCACCTGGAATATGGGTAACAATAGCTCTGCACTCACTGCCGCGCTGATGGTGCAGGTAGCCGGTAGTTGGTACGTCTCCAGCACTACTTTCACCTCGAGCACACCCATTACGACAGCCGCGAATTTTTCATCCGCACCCACCGCCTCCGTGGAAAAAACACTCACCTTCGACGCCGACTCATTGAGTTGGTACGCGCTCTCCCTGACCGCGGGAAGCAGCATGAGTTTGGATAATACGTTAATCAGCCTCGGCTCAAGCGACATCACGGGCATAGGGCTTTATGTGACAACGCCTAACTCCCAAGTCGTAGGCCGGTTCGATACCCTGACCATCACCGCTATCCCCGAACCGACAACGCAGTTACTGACGAGTTTGGGGCTGATTTTTGCATGCTTGGGTGCGCGTCGCGCCGGTATTAAACTACGCGCGGAAGAGGATGCCGATTAGTGCATCGAGTGACCATCGTGGCTAAAGCGTGATTGCGAGATTACAAATTGTAGAACGATCAAGTATGAGGCGTTTGATGATGGGTGGATGGCTGGCTCTAGCCATAGGGCTTGGACTGCACGGGATCGCCGCCCAAGAGAGCCAGCCGGTATCGGAATCAAGCAACCCGGTCATCTTCTGGGCGCACTATATGCCAATGGTGCCGCATGGCCATCTGCACGCGCACCCGCACGCAGAGGGCAACCATGATGCTTGGCCACTCAATTCGCAGCACATACTGCTTAAGGATGATTATAAAGAGGATATCCGTCAGGCTCTGGCCAGTGGCATTAACGGATTCCAGATGCTGGCCATTCCAAGTGAGGCGGTGTTCGAAGCAGCCCGGGAAATTCGCACCGAAACGGGTCAACTTTTCTATATTGCCCCGCAATGGCTGGCGCCGCGCGATTTGGAGAAAGCTGTGCAGAACATTGCGGCCTTTACAAGTCAACATGCCGGAGATCCGCATGTATACCGCGTCAAGGGCAAGCCAGTTCATTTCTTCTGGAACCCTGGCTCGGAGAAATTCATCATCCCGTTGAAAGAGCGATTAAAAAAAGACGGTATCAACGTGCTGCTAGTGCCGACGTTTCGGCCTGCTGAGATCACGGCGAGCAAGGATTGGTTGCTCACCTCGGGTTGGGAAGCCGTGCAAACCTGGACTCATGGCGAGTTAACGACTGAGATGGTTGATGCTATCGTCAACCAGCTTAGAATGTTTCCCCCGGACCAATTTTATTTCGTACCAGGCATCGCTTCGGGTTACGACAGTTCGAACCGCACAGGGCAAGCGATTCATGTCCCAGCGAACGGCTTGAACACCTTGGTCAATTCGCTCAGGCAATGGCTTAGTCGCGGCTTTCGCCAACTCATGCTCGTCACATGGAATGATCCGCAAGAGTCGCTCGAAATTCCTTCAAGCCGGAATATCTGGGGTCATAATACGATTCTACAATATTTTCACAGCCTCTCAGAAACCGGAAAAAGCCCCTTCAAGGAACCTCGTGTTGTTGTATCGTACCCGGTCGAATGTCTATTGGGCGACTCCCTATTCTTTCAAGTGTTGGTCCTGCCAGAACGCGATGCCACAATCGAATGGCGAACCAAAGTGAAACTGAAGCCATTCGGTTCCGCTTCGACCACGCCCCCCATCGAACTCTCTGGAGGAGCCAAGGAAAGCACAAGCGAAACACTCGTCGAATTGTCCACTACTTCAACTGGATTCATGGAGGGCGTAGCGGCGCTGCAACCATACGTCACGATCGAACGCAAAAACAAGACGGACAAAACCTGGAAGCCGCTTTATCAGGAAATCGCATTACCGCCCATCACACTGCGTTACAACCTCGTCCAGTATCCGGTTCCCTATTCCATCGATCTCGAAAAGATGGCAAAGCCGTCCGCCGTCTCTCTCTCAGTTCAAGACGCCCGGCCATTGACTGCATGCACTGTCAAGATGGTTGATAATGGTGATCCGATCCAGCGTCTCGTACTTTGCGAAGGCACGCGAAGCCTAGGTGTTTTCCGCCCCCAAATAACAAGTCCTCAGGCCAATGAAAGCGCTCCGATCGATTACCGCGATATTTTTCTAAAGATAGAGGCATCCCGTGAAGCCTCCCTAATCCTCTCAGTTCGCAATGGACTGATTCATGATCTCTATAGTCCGTATCCAAAGTTAGGCGAATCAGTCAAAATAATCGAAGCAGTCCAGGCCACATTTCCAGCCCATCCACCTGGAGGAGAATACCGCACGCGCGTCGCCCGCATGTCTCTGAATAAAGAATCGACGATTAGCCTGCGTTGCGCCAAGTCGCCCGAGAACGAGTCAATTATTGTCACATTGAACGACCTTGAAAAGGGAATGGCCACCCGTACCGTGATAGTGGACGGCAGGAAGGTGACAATTAGCTTGGTGCTGACCACGGATGCCAGCGAGCCCAATATCAATTACCCGCTTGGCACTGCAGTCCAGAGCCACAGACATCTCCCGCTCTACTCCGAATTTGAAGGTGAGCGAGTATTGACTGCGTGGGCGTGGCACGAATCGGGCCGCGTCAGCGTTTCACCTCCCACCGTACTGCGTCCTCGAAATTCAGGCGAGATCACTCCGGTTCAATGGATCGACACCAAGGGAACCTATGACTCCTTTATCGATGGCGCCTCCGAGATCTCACTCAATCCCTTCGGTGCATCTGATGTGCGAACCGGTCAGTTGCCGCGTGATCGCGTACCCTATTTTCACCTGCCTTTGAATGAGGGCGCTGGCGCCCGACTCAATGACCGGGGGACCAGTCAGCAGGCGGGAAGGGCCTATTTGGAGTCGGACCAGGCGAAACGCGAGCAGGGACAGGAACCCGAGGATACTGGGCGTTATCAGTGGATCGAAAAGGGATGGCGTGGCCCGGCTCTGCAACTTGGTGACAACACGCGCATTCGCTTCCGCTCCAAGTCTGCGCCGATGGGATCGGAGACCTCCAGTATTTGGGTTGGCATCAAAAAGTCCTCTCTTGGGGCGATGCCTGGGTGGTCTCAACTGCAATCCGGACCGTTCACTCTGACCATCCAGCCAGACGGTACCCTGGTCGTGCGCTTTACACGCGGTGGCGCCAAGGCAGAAAAGTCTTTTACGGCAGAATTCAGCGAGGGCTGGAACCATCTCACTTTTGTGTATGATCTCGCTACCGTGCGGTTCTATCTGAATGGCGTTGAAATCGGCACCATCGAGAATGTGAAACCCGTTTACCAACGAACACATCAATCCCCTGCAATCGGTTTTACAAATCGATCCAGTCGCGCACCGGCGTTTACGGGACAGCTGGACGAAATCCAAATCATTGGGGCCGGAATCGACGCTGCGGCCATCAAGGCTCTGGCCAATGGTGGCGTCTGGCGAAATAGTGAAACTAAGCCGTAAAGGAAATCCATGATCACTCAACACGTCATTCCAATTAAGTACCTTTCTATCGCGCTGGTATGTACTGGCCTGTTGTTGCTGCCATCCGCCGCAGAGGAGGCCAAGTATGATTTTGATCATCTAAGCGACGGCTTTCTACCCAAACGCGATGAATGGGTTATTTGCCTGAATGTGTGCTATCCGCGCGTTGGTGCGGGTGAAGGATCCAACACCACGCAAATACTGACCATTGGTGGTGGCGCCGGTGGTGTTTTCCGCCCCATGGATAAAAAGATGTTCTCAGGTACTGAGAACAAAGCACGGCTGGAAGCGGACATACAATGGAATGGACCGACACAGGAGGAACGTTCTACGACTTTGGGTTTGACGGTGAACGACGAATTCAAAAGCAAGCCAGCCTTACCACTGATTTCACCACGGATTGGTCTGTTTTCAACTTTCAGCAAAACCAAGAATGCTCCGGCCAATCATCTGGTAGTCATTGTGTTCAAGGGAGGCAAGGAAGTATTCCTACGAGCACCGCTACCGGAATCCGTTCAGACTGGGGATTGGTTACGCCTGCGCTTGGAAATGAATTTTCTGGATAACGGTGGCAACGGGAGAGGCGCCCTGCTCTACAAGAATCTAACCAAGAACGAAGCTTCTTTTTCACCATCGGGACTGGATGGGATTGATCTGGGACTGAAGGAATTGAGCGGCAAGGCAGCGCAACCGTCTAATTGGAACGCGTGGGTCATTCGGCTCGTGAATGTTGCCGCGAACGGTGGCAGCGGATTTGCCATCGACAACCTTGCGGTTAGCTCGGATTGAATCTGTCCTCAAACTGCAATGCACTGGATTTATGAGACTATTTACACGCCACAAGGCTTGGCTTTCTTCTTTTTCACTTGTGGTGCTTCTCTTCGCACTGAGCGCACGGACTGACTGCAAGTCAGAATCCAAAATCAAGGATGCCACGATCACCTTGGCATCGACTCACGTCTCCCTTCCCTTGGGTGTGGAGCAATTGCCCGTGGATCGATTCGACGAATATATCATCGGGGCATTACCACCATTTCCCTGGCAGACGATTGGAGCATTCGCGGATGGTGTTAAACTAAGTTTGGAAGCTGTGGGAGAATCTCCCTTCATCGGCAATCAAATAACCGGCAAGGGACTGGTGATGAGAGATGCCAGTGCCATCAGCGGACAGGGTTGCGGTATTTCCTATTCATTTGCTCCGCCGCCACAAGACCGACTTTATCTTGGATTTGATTTTGCATTATCCGGAGCTTTGGCCGAAGGCAGCGGAGTCGATTTCACATGTGAACTCACAGACGATGCCGGTGCCGGTTTAAAGGTACGACTGGGTGAGGCCGGAGAACTGCAGGCGGGTTCGATTCAAGGAACGCTGCAAAAGGTCTGCGCCTTGTCGCCCGATCTCTGGTATCATGTGGCGATCCAATTCCCCACGCCGCACGAAGCGCGGTTGGTCGTGACTCCTATTCACGACAAATCACACCCTGGTCAATCCAATGTGATCGCCTTGGGTTCGCCCGGTCTCTACCGGAAACTTCGCTTTTATAGTGGCGGCCCCTCAAATCGCACGGGCGGCTGGATGTTGGACAATGTATTGATGGCTGGAAGGGTCGACGCCCCCCGCGATGCCTGGTTGCCATTCAAGCAAGCGTCGACAGCCGAATTGCGCGGCTCACCGCGCAAGGCATTTGCCTATTATTATGAGATTTATCCATCAGGTTATTCCGATGAAGACCCTGGCCTGATCTCTTACACCCGACGCTTATTCAATCCTTCATTAACCCCGGCCGATCGGCTCAAAGCCGGAACTGAATTGCTCTATCGCCCACTGCCCCGCGCACCGATGGAAAAAGGGCTGACGAAGAATGAGGTCCTGATTCGCGCCATGGAGGAGGAAGTACGTCTCGCGATCCAAATGGGACTGGATGGTTTTCTCCTCGATCTCTTCGCCCTGCCGGAGAGCTATGATCGGCCTGCGGAAATTCATGGATTCAATGAGCGCTCCTTTGCCTTGATGGAAGCCGCGAAGCGGGTCGATCCGAATTTCAAAATTATCCCAGCCATTTATGCCGGTCCGAAACCCCCGCCCAGTCTCCCGAAAGATGTGGACACCGAAGTGGCCTGGACGAATGCCTATGCCGACTCGCCCATCGTGAAACAGGCGCTGACGCATCCGCAGGCCTACCGACTGGAAGATGGTCGCGTCCTGTTGAGCAAGTGGGGCACGGAACGTTATACAGCCCAGTGGTGGCAACGCGTAATCGACCGCCTCAATGCCCAAAAAATTCCCGTCACCTTCCTGGGGCAGTTTAATGGTTGCTCCACGGAAAAACTGAGTACTTATGCCTCGCTATGTTATGGGATGGCCGATTGGGGTCCACGCTCTCCCATCGACTACCACTGGGTACCGAAGGTGCGATCGATGACCAGACTCGCCGTTTCACCGATTGCCTTGCAGGACATGCGCACGCGGGAACGTTGCTACTGGGAAGCGCACAACAGCGAGACGCTGCGTAAAACGTGGATGGCAGCCATTCAAGACAAGTCGGACTGGATATTCATCACCACTTGGTCTGACTACACCGAACAGGCACAGGCTCCCTCCACCTCAATTGGTTTTTCAGCGCACGACCTCAATACTTATTACCTGCAATGGTTCAAGCTGGGTGTGCAACCCCCCATCGTTAAAGACACACTCTATTATTTCTATCGCCGACATCACACCGATATAGATCCCGGTCGTGGTGAAAAATGGCGACTCATCAAGGAAGGTGGCGACAAAGCGGTGGAGACCTGCAATGAAATTGAGTTGTTGGCCTTCCTGAAGGAACCGGGCGAACTCCGGATTCAACTAGGCACCGCAACTCAAGTAATGCGTGCAGGTAAAGGAATCACATCATTCAAAGTGCCACTGCCACCTGGCCAAGCCTTCACGCCTATCTTCTCTCTCTGGCGCGAAGGTCAGCCAGTGATTTCTGGTCGGGGACGCTATGCCATTCTCGACAAGGTCGAGTATCCGAACCTGATGTATCATGGCGGTATCGTAACGCCGGAACCTTCAGAAAAATAAGGAGAGCGCTGTGACGCCACGACTAAGCTGGAAGGCTGCTGGAGCCACGTTACTGCTCCATGGTTGCGTCACTCTTACATGGGCAGTCCCCACACCCTGCGCGTTATTTGGGCCCAATGCGGTGCTGCAGAGGGATGAGCCCGTCATCGTCTGGGGAGAAGCGTCGCCGGATGAAATCGTCACGGTCAAATTTCAGGAGACAACCGGCCAAGCCAAGGCCGATGCCTCAGGACATTGGGAAGTCACCTTGCCCACATTGAAAACGGGACAAGGGGGCGACTTGATTTTTGAAAGTACCTCGGGACGGGCAGTGAGTTCGAATGTCGTAGTCGGCGATGTCTGGTTTTGTTCCGGACAGTCGAACATGGAACTTCCCGTTTCCCGGGCCGCCAATGCGGCTGCGGAAATCGCTGAAGCACGTTATCCGGAAATTCGCCAATTCAAGGTACCGATACCACAACCCGGCACTCCAGCAGGAAAACTAGCAGGTCAATGGGAAGTATGTACACCCGAGACGGTCGGCAAGTTCACTGCCGCTGGTTATTTCTTCGCGCGCGATCTTCACCAAGTAAACCACCAACCGCAAGGTTTGATCAATTGCTCATGGGGCGGCACTCCAATTGAAGCGTGGCTCAATCCGGAGCTGATCGCCACTCCCTCTTTTCAATTCATCGCGAAACGGTGGGAGGCCCTGCAAGCCACCTATCCCGAGCGAAAGAAGCTACACGACCAGAAGCTCGCGCTCTGGACGCAACGCCAGCAGGAAGCCAAGAACTTGAGCCAACCCTTCAACGAAGCCAAACCTATTGTTCCGCTGGGAGCGCCGGGCGATCGTGAAGCACCATCACAGGCGTATGAGTGGATGACGCGTCCGGTGATTCCTTACACAGTCCGCGCGGTGCTATGGTATCAAGGCGAGGCCAATGCCGCGCGGGTCACCGAGTATCGGGATCTTTTGCACGCCGTAATTGCGGATTGGCGTCAAGCGTGGAAGAAACCCACCTTGCCAGTGATCGTGGTGCAGCTTCCAAACTTCAAGGGTGGCGGCAGCGATTTGGGCACCGTGTGGGCTCAATTGCGAGAAGCACAGGCTTCCGTACTAAGCCTGCCCGCCACAGGCCTGGTTGTGACCGTCGATATAGGCAATCCGGTGGATATCCATCCGCTCAACAAGCAGGACGTTGGAAAACGCCTTGCCTTGGTGGCGAGGCGCTTGATTTTTGCAGAAGAGGTAGTCGACACCGGGCCACAATTTCTCTCCGCAACACGGGAAGGCAATCGCATGACACTGCAGTTTGAAACTTGCGGCCGGACCATGCACATAAAGCCTGCAGCGACCGACGGCAGACGCTCGTTCGAGCTGGCAGGAGCCGATCATCAATTTTACGCCGCGACCGCCTCCGTCTCGGGAAACCGCATCATTGTTTCGTGCGCAGAGGTTCCTGAACCACAATCCATCCGCTATTGCTGGCGGGGCAATGCGGCAGCCGTGTTGTTCAACGATCTTGGGTTGCCTGCGGCCCCTTTCCGTACAGATCACTGGACCGATGGAAAGTAACTTGCTTTATAATGACCACATGAACGCAGAAGGATACTCAGCGTGAGGCGGGTACTCGTATCGATCCTTTCTCTTCTCGTACTTTGGCTCGCCGGATGCCAACGCATGGAGACAGGGGCTGACGTCGGTCAGGCTTTTGCCAAGGCAAGGAAAGGCCAGCCCTTGCGCATCGTGTACCTGGGTGGATCGATTACACAGGCAGGTGACGGTTGGGCGGCCGATTGGCTGCGTCAAAGATTGCCGAAAAGCCAAATCACCATCGTCAACTCCGGCATGAGCGCGACCGGCAGCGCACTGGGAATTTTTCGACTAGATCGGGATGTGATCGCGTATCAACCCGACATAGTTTTTATAGAATTCTGTGTGAACGACGGGGGTGTGGGCGATGAAGATGTCATTCATTATCTTGAGACCATCGTAGTCCGGCTCAAGAAATTGCCGCACCCCCCCGCCATTGTCATGGTGGAGGCAGCAGCCAAGGGCGGAGTGAATCTGGCACGCCATCGACGTGTAGCCAGACACTATCAACTGCTCGAAGTCGATCTTCAACAGGCAATTGATGCGCAACTTGCGCAAGGAGACGTGACTTGGGAGACTTATTTTTCCGACAATGTACACCCCAACCCCAACGGACACGCCTTGTATGCCGATATCATTGCGAAAACATTGGAACCTTATCTGACCAATACCACTTGGAAAACCAAATCGAGCCTACCTTCTCCGCTTAGCACCAAGCCCCTCCTGCTTGATGCACGCATGATTCCTCTAGTTGCGTACAATTATGGCGGCACCTGGAAGCGGGAAAGCACACTGTCATTCTGGTGGAATCGATTTTTTCTAGGCACATTAAGTTCCGAGACTCCTGGGGCATCTCTATCCATACCGGTTCGCGGAACCACGTTCGGACTCTTCTACGCTATGGATAAAAGCTATGGCAGTTGTTTTGTGAGCGTGGACGAACGATTACCCACGCCTCTGGCAACCAATAGTCGTGGTGGCTATAGTTATACTCTGCCCGGTCAGAACCTCCCCCCCGGCGACCATCGATTGCAAGTAGTATTGCCGTCAAAATCCGACAATCCAACGACGACACATATCAATGGTCCAGTGAAGCTCGGCTACCTGCTGGTGGCCGGAGAGAATCAGAGTTCGCCCTATACCGCAGAGCGAGGATTGTACCCGGCTGAGAAATTGGCGCAACTTCACTATCGAACGCTCCAGCCAACGTCATGGAAGTGGAGCGGCCCTTACACTCCCGAGCCCATCACGACCGCACCCAAAGACGCTTTGGATTATATGGAGAAACGCTTTGCACCGGAGATAAACCCAGTCGAAGTTCTGTGGAAGCCGGTCTCTCCAACCGCTGATCCAATCTTGGATTTTTATAAACTCTCGACCAGCCAGAAGCCTGCTGTGGCCTACGCGGTCACCGAAATCCAATCATTAGAATCGCGACAGGTTCTACTGGCCATCGCCTGCGACTACTTTGCTAAAATTTGGGTGAATGGGAAGCTGATGGTCACGCTCGATAAACCACACGGTTCACCCAAGGATCTCATGCTCATCCCCATTACATTGAAACCAGGCAGCAATCCATTGCTTGTTAAAATTGGCGCTGGAATGAATGGTTTTAATTTTTGTGCAGGGATATGGGAATAGATTACCGATAAGCCTGGGTTTTTAGCTCCCCTTGATCTAGCGCTTGACGTTTCCATCAGCGGAGATTATCCGGCAGCCTGAACGATGAAGCGATTTGTGATAAGCGTAGAAAATACCCGCTTCTCAACTCCTTGTTATTCTCCTAACAATTACCTGTCCACTTTTCACCAAAGAAAACTCTGCCATGCCTAGCTTCGATCAATTTGACCAACGCGCCACTTCCGGCAAATCTCTTACCATCGCCTTTTTGGGAGGAAGCCTGACTTGGGGGGCCCAAGCCACCAACCCACAAGTCACGTCGTATCGAGCGTTGGTGTCGCGGGAATTCGAAAGACGCTATCCCGCAGCACACTTCCGTTTTTGGGATGCTGCCATCGGCGGCACCGGTTCGCAGCTAGCGGCCTTCCGCCTGGAGCGCGACGTCTTGTCGCAAAAACCTGATCTCCTCTTTCTCGATTTTACCATCAATGATGATCCCTTTTCCGCACCGGACCCTGACCGTCTCGCCGCCTACGAATCGATCATCCGACGCCTCATCTCCTCGGGAATTCCGGTGGTGCAAGTAATTCTGCCTGCAAAAAAAGATGTCCTGCCCCAGCCCCCGGTACGTCCACTCGATGAACAACACAAGGCCATTGGCCAAGCCTATGCACTGCCGCTGGCCGATGCCGTCACCCTCGTCAAAGCGTGTGTCGCCAGCGGGAAAACCACTCCGGACACCCTTTGGGATTTGCCTCAGGATTCCACTCACCCGGGTGATGCCGGTTATGCCCTGTATGCGCAAGCAGCGTGGCAGGCCTATCTGACCGCCATTCAACACAAGAGCCGCTGCACTGTTCCCGATAAGATGCTTTTTGCCGATACGTACATGACCGTCAGGCGGTACCGACTAGGTTCAAGCGGAAAATGGCCAACCGGCTGGCAACCCGGCATGCCGAACCGCAACGCCGTCGCTTATGATTTTATCCCCTCGCGCTGGATGGACTCCGTCGCGGTAGCCTCGCGTGACAAGGACACCTCCCCCAACGCACCCGAGCCACTCGTCCTCTTTGTGCGTGGGCGCAACCTCTTCTTCTTTGGTGAGGGCACTCCCACTTCTGGCAAGTACCACATCCATATCGATGGAATAAAAGTAAAAACCGTCGACATCGGCGCTCAATGGAAAACCGGAGTCGGCCGCTATTTTGAAATGCTGGCGCAAGGTCTTGACCCCGCCGTAGAGCATAAAGTGGAAATCATCCCTGAGTTGCAGCCCGGTCAAGAACTGCGGCTCGAAAGCCTCTGCATTGCAGGTGAGCCCGCTACGGTGGAACGCCACTAAATAGAGCTACTGCCTACATACCGGCGCTTTGAGTAGCCTCTAACAGCTGCCTTCAAGCCATGGTACGCAGAAAAAGTGAGCGTACCATTCAGCTTCATTACGCCCAAATAAGTCTTAGCTCCTAAAGGCAGCACTTCTTCAGATTCCAACACAGTACAAGACAAGATTTCCCTTAAAAATTTCAATTACAATAATCGAACTGTTCGAAAACGACCATATTGAACGGAGGCCGCCCGCAAACATATATCTCAATCAAGCCACGCCCTAGTCACTCGCACATCGTCAGAAAACAGGACAACCAAGGAGCCTTTCGACTATGATAACCGTAACGATAAGTCGTTTTCTTTTGATATCTTTCCTGATTGCACTCCCAAGCGTATGTCCTCTTTTGGCCCAATCTCTCTATCAGCAATCCTTTGACAACCTGACAGCCGGGAATATCACAGAAAGCACTACAGGATGGTATTCCTACCAAGGCAGCGCGGCCACGAGCATTACCTCTGAAACGTCACTCTCATTCCTCTCCAATCTGGCAGGAAATCCGGGCAGTTCTTACGGCTACCTGGCACTCAATACCAGTTCCGCCAATAACTACGCGTTGGTCCAGACCGGCATCAGTTTCAATGCCTCAAAGAGCGTCATCAAATGGAACATGGGCAATAGCAATAGCGCCACCACCGTGCGACTGTTGCTCAAAATCGACGATAATTGGTATGCGTCTAGCACTACCTTTACGACGAGTCCGGTTATATCCAGTGCCCCTCTTTTTGCCGGTGCCACAACATCGGCAGTGGAAAAAAGTCTGACCTTTTCAACGGCCTCGTCGAACTGGCGAAATTTTACGCTCAACCCATCTGGATCGGCGATGGCTCTGGGTTCAGTTTTGACTAGTGATTTGCCGTCATCCTTCGTTACTGGAATCGGATTTTATGTATCAACGGCAGCGGGATCGTCCATCCTCCGCATCGATCAGTTGACCGTCCTTTCCACAATTCCGGCCGTGGTTTGGGCCCACTATATGCCGCAAGTGCCCAATGCTCATCTGCATGCTCACCCACATGTGGGCGGAAACAATGACGCTTGGCCATTCAACCAACAATCCGGAGATTCAGCCACCGATCTCCAGCAACATATGCTGCAAGCTATCGAAAGTGGGGTGAGTGGCTTTCAAATGCTTGGGGGTGTTCCCTCAGCGGCCTTCACAGCCGCCAATGCCATTCTGACGGCGACAGGCACTACCTTTTATCTGGCGCCAGAGTGGACTTCGGCCACGCTTTCGTCCGATCCAGTGATCGCAGCCAATACCGTGGCTGACTACATCCTGCAACATGCCAATGATCCAATGGCCTATCAATACGCCGGAGAGCCTTGTCATTTTCTCTATAGTGCGACCGCTTGGTCCGAAACCGCCGCCGGCATGGACGCGTTTAACGGTCAGCTGCGCGCACGGGGAGTCAGTGTTCGCCTGATAAAAAAGATCTCTCAGTTTGATAAAATTGCCTTGGATCGCCCAGATCTACTCAATCAACTTTGGCCCAAACCGGTACAGTGCGGAACGTTGAGCTGGTTATTAACAGTATCCTGCGATGCAGCCCATGGATTCGATCGCTTCTGGGATCGCGACGCCTGTGTGGCACTGGATCAGCGACTTAAGAGTTTAGCGTCTGATTTTTTGTGGATACCCTCCATTGCGGCCGGTTACGACAGTTCCAATCGTCCCGGACAGGCAACACGAGTGCCTTTTCATGGAATAAAAAACATCATCGACACCATGCACCTCTGGATGGCACTGGGCTACCGTCAGGTTCTGCTCGTCACCTGGAACGATTGCAATGAATCGTTATGGGTGCCATCAAGCCGCAACGTGTGGGGATACAATACACTGCTAAAATTTTTTCGAGGGCTGATGGACAATGCTAAAAGCCCTTTCCCAAGCCCGCGCATTGTGGTGTCCTACCCCAACGAACTGCTGTACGGCGACACCTTTTATTTCCAATGCGCCGGATTGCCCGCTACCGACAAACGTTGCGATGTCAATGTCACTGTGGAACTGCGTCCAGTGAATGGCGGCACCTCCGTTACGCTCAGCAACACCATCTCTGGAAACGTGAATGCAGAGTCATTGCTCACTTTGAGTTGGGATACGACCTCAGTGGTTGGCGTTATGGATGCCGTTCAACCCTTCGTCACTATTCAGGTACGCGAGACAAGCGGAGGAAACTGGAACCTTCTTTATAACCAGCTCCCATTGGCAACAACGCGACTGCGATACAACCTCGTAAAACTGCCGGTTCCCTATTCCATCGATTTATCGTGGATCACGGCCACCCAGCCAACATTGACAATCACCAATTCATCGCCCGTGGAGCAAGCGCAAGTCACAATCAGTTCAACCGAGAGTATCAAGCGTCTCACTCTCTGCGAGGGATCCCTTAGTCTTGGGGGATTTCGCTCGTCGACAACTTTGGCCACACTGTCGAATTTATTTCTCCGAGTGGAAGCCTCTGAAAACATCCCCCTGATGCTGAGTATTGGTAACGGCCTCATTCACGACTTATACAGCCCTCATTATCTAAGCTCCATCACCAGCGTCGAAAGTGTCAGCGCCGTGTTCTCTTCCTATCCCGCAGGCGATTACCGGACTCGTGTTGCCCGGTTTGATTGCACCACATCCAGCGTCATACAGCTATCTCTTCCAGATTATCCCTCTATCACATCGCTCTCAACCAATCTGGGAGATCTACAAAAGCGAAACGTGGCTAAAACCGTCACAATCAATGACCGCAAAGTTACCCTTAACCTAGTTCTGACTTCAGATACAACCGATGCGAATCTGGATTACCCCCTATCGGGGCAAGGAACCTACGTGAGACATGTCCCACTTGCAACAGACATGGAAGGTCTGCGCGTACTCCAAGCCATCACTTGGTACACCTCCGGAAAAATTGCGTTCTCTAATCCAGTGATCGTTCAATCCAGTCAAACCCTAGCCACCACATCTGTACCGATTCAGTTGATTCGCGCAGGAGGAGATATGGATGATTTCGTTTCACCTTATAGCGGCGTAAATCTCAATACATTCACCGCGAGCCAAGTAATCACAGCCTCACTCTCGCGCAGCCGGATTCCCTACTTCCATCTCGACTTTGAAGAAGGGGCCGGCTTCAGGCTTAACGACCGCGGTTCCAGCCATCAATCAGGTCGAGCTTGGGTGGAGTATGGTGGATTGGGTGACGGCCAAACCGCCAACTATGATCAGGAGACGAACAATCATTATGCATGGGTTGATGGTTGTAGAGGCAAGGCACTCCAGTTGATCAACGACGGCACTGTCGTTCGTTTTCGATCCAAATCCAGTCCAGTCGGAGCGCAAACCACCAGCCTCTGGATCAATGTCACCATCGGAAATACTTCAACCCCAATTTGGAAGCAACTAAACGCAAGCCCATTTACCATTCAATTGAATTCGAGTGGCGTGCCCATTCTTACTCTGCAACGCGCCGGCTTATCGGCCAGTCTGCAAGCCAACCAGGCACTGCACACCGGATGGAATCATCTCGTGTGCGTTTATGATCTTACCTCGCTCAAGCTATACCTCGACGGCATACTCATCGGCCAAAGTTCAGGTTTAGCGCCGGTTTATCAACGAACACATCAAACCCCAGGCATCAGCTTCAGCACAGCGACCACCAGCGGTGTTTTGGGATTTATCGGGACCATGGATGAAGTGGAAGTAATCGGAGCTGCCATCAGCGCCGACGAAGTCAGTCGGCTGACTCAAGGCAACAATTGGCGGTAAAACCGTGAACTCGGAATTGTGGCATGCCTTCTTCTTTGATCCCGTGCCCAGAGCCATCCGAATGGAAAAGCTTGATCGGCTGAGCTACCACTTCGCCTGCTATTGGCTGTTATATTTCCCTTTAAAACATCAACCCTGCCGGGTGAAGTTGAAGAAACGGCGAGCGGTGGCGGTGGTGGCGAGGGCGACTTCTTCGAGCGGGATGCCACGCAAGGAAGCGATTTTTTCCGCAACGAGACGGGTGAACGCCGGTTCGCACCGTTTGCCGCGGTGCGGCACGGGTGCGAGGTAGGGGCAATCGGTTTCGACCATGAATTGATCGAGCGGCACGCCCTGGACCGTAGCCTGCACTTCGCGGGCGTTCTTGAACGTGACGATGCCGGTGAAGGACACGAGATGGCCCATGGCGAGAATCTGGTTGGCCTGATCGAGCGTGCCGCCGAAGCAATGGAAAACGCCGCGCAGTTTTCCCGTGTAATCGTCGAGGATGGCAATCGTGTCATCCCAGGCGTCGCGCTGGTGGATGACGACGTTGAGGTTAAGTTCAACGGCGAGGTCGAGCTGTTCGCGAAAGACAATGGCCTGCTTATTTTTGTAATCGTCATCCGCAATTTTCGCGGTGAGCGTGCCGGGATCGACGGAAACGGTGGCGGCAAAGACGTCGCCGGGCTTGGGGGAAATTTCGAGACTGGGTAGACGATGATAGTCGAGCCCGATCTCGCCAATGGCGACGACGCGGGGATTGGCGGCGAGTTGGCGCAGGGTATCGATGAAATTTTCCGTAGCAGTATCCGCTTCGCTGGGATGAATGCCGACCGTGGCCCAGACGTTGGGGAAGTTGTTTGCGAGCTCGACCGCGCGCGCGCTGGATTCGAGATGCGTCCCAATGGAGATCATTTCCTTCACCTCGGTCTCGGTGGCGCGGGTCAGCACCTGGGGACGGTCGGAATCGAAGTTGGTGTAGTCAAGGTGAGCGTGGGTGTCGATGAGGATCATGAGATTGCCAATTTAAAATTTCCAAATGCCAATGAGAGAAGGCTACACCCACCGCTCCGGGATGGCGAATTTGAAATTCACGGTGCAGTCGCTGGTTCGGATACCGGTGTCGAGGCAGGGACGGGAGCGGAAGTCGAATCCGATGGCGGCACATTCACGGGAACCGGAGCTCCGCCAGTGGTGAGCCGGGTGAGCTCGGTGTCGAGACCATAGAAAGTCACATCGCGGGGCCAGCGTTGCGCGAGTTGCTTGAGGGTCGCTTTGGCGACGTCGGGTTGGCGGGTCTTCGCAGCGAGCCGCACCATTTTCAATCCGATGCGAATCTGGTCGACGGCACCGAAACACAATTTCATCGCCTGACGATAGGCGGCAAGGCTGTCGTTGAGATCGGCAGGACTGCCGGAAGTCGCGAGGAGATCGGCGTAGCCTTCCCACGAGATTTCGGTGGCCATGGAGTTGATGAGTTGTTTCTTCAGCGTGGCGGGAGAAACGATGCCGTTTTGCATGGAGAGGCGGGCTTGCTGCAATTCGAGCCATTCGAGATTGATGCTGTTTTGTTCTCGAGCATGGGTGAGGGCCTCGGGAAATTTTTCGCGGAAAGGCCGGTAGAGCGGATCGCCGACGATGGTAACCATCCACGAGAGTCCTTTTTGCGACATGGTGCCGGCCTCCACCAGCGTGTAGCCCTGCAGGAGTCGATCGATAAAAATATCGATGTGCGGCGTGAGATCGAGGTAGGGCTCGTACACGCAGCCCATGGTGGCGGCCGCCCCGGCGCTGAGGAGGGGGCCGCACCAGTTGGCGGTGCGGCTGCGGAGGGTGGAGGCGCTGAAGGAGTGGAGATGGTAGGCGATGGCACCGGTGGCGAAGCGGCGCGGAGGCTGGAAGAAGGGCCCTTGCGCGTCGGTGGTGTACCAACCGGCATAGAGAGCGATTTGGTTAATGGGAAGATTGGCTGCAATGAGGTCGGGATTGTTGTCGAACTCGATGGGCCAGCCTTCGCGGGCAAGGGAGATGAGGGCGTTGCGCAGCCAGTCGTCGCCAAGGACATAGGGATTGTTCTTGTCGGTGAATCCGCGTGCATCGAGGCAGACGTTGCCGGTAAGTCGGTTGGTCTCGGCAACGAGGCTTTCATCGATCATGCGCTGGACATCGGACACGGCCGGAGCATCGAGGCGGGCGACAAGAATCTGGCGGCGCGCATCGAGTGCGTCGAACTCGCGGGCGTACCCGGCAAAGTAGTAGGGGTTGAGCGCGGGCCCATTCATCGGCAGGCCGAGGATGGGCAGGGTGGCGAGTTCGGAATCGACGCTGGCCGCGTTGGTGTTGAGTTCGGGCTTGAGATGCG
This sequence comes from Verrucomicrobium sp., assembly GCA_017849585.1. Lineage (GTDB taxonomy): Bacteria > Verrucomicrobiota > Verrucomicrobiia > Methylacidiphilales > UBA1321 > UBA1321. The sequence continues at coordinate 83,120 of JAFIGT010000033.1, read as the reverse complement.
GGGTGTCGTTGACCAAGGGATCATTCTGAATGCGTAGGGGAATGCCACGAATGAGCGCCAGGCACCAGATGTCGTTTCGCGTGGCAACCTGCACGGCGATACTTTTCGGACCGGCGGCGAGATTGGTGGTTTCGCGGGTGATCCACCCCTGACTAACGAGATAGGCATCGATGGGCGCGCGTAACTTGTCGTTGTAGGTGGCGCGGTCGATTTCCTCGACGTCAGGGCAGTCGATGCCGAGCACGTGGTCGGCGGCGATCTGCCGTTTCTCGGCGTAATAGCGGGCCAGTTTTTCACCCTCGACCGCATTTTTGTTGTAAACGACGAGGAGATGCTGGCGAAGATCTTCCGCCGTGGCGCGCGCGGCCGAAGGCAACGCGGCACCCAGCAGGAGGAGAAAAAGAAGAAGCCTCACGCCCCGACCGCAAGACGATTCCGGCTGCGGGATGAGGCGGCGTGGGCTCATACGGTGAAGCTTAGCCCATCGTAAGCCAATTGCACGCCTTTGGGTAACTCGGTTTCACGTTGGGCGTGGGTCTTCTGATGGGTGATGTGGGTCAAATACACGTGCTTGGCACGAACGTCGCGGCCAATGGCCATGGCCTCCCCGACGGTGAGGTGCGTGGGATGGGCCTCGTCGCGCAAGCCGTCAATCATGAGGACATTGACATCGCGGATGGCCTCACGCGCAGGCGCAGGGATGTCCTTGCAATCGTTCATGTAGGCAAAGATTTTTTCGCCCGCACGTTGGAAGAGGTAACCGTAGGTATTAAAGCGTCCATGGGGCAGCGTGTAGGGCGTGATGGTGAGTCCGCCGAGGGTGAAGCTGTCGGTGACGGGGTGGCTGTCGACGGAAACGTAGCCGGGAATGCGGTTCTTCGGGTCGAAGGCGTAGGGGAAAACATTGGCGACGCTGGCGAGGGTGACTGGCGAGGCGTAGACCGGCATGGCGCCTTTCTTGATATCGCAGAAGCGGCGCAAATCGTCGAAACCCATGATGTGATCGGCGTGAGCGTGAGTGAGGAAAACCGCATCGACATGCTTGAGTCCAGTGCGAAGGGCTTGAAGGCGCAGTTCGGGCGGTGTGTCGATGAGAATGGTGGTGTCGGGCGTGGCGACAACGAGGGAGCAACGGGTGCGGTGATCACGGGGATCAGTGGACCGGCAAACGGGGCAGTCGCAGCCGATCATCGGGACGCCCTGTGAGGTGCCACTCCCCATGACGGTAATCTGGACGGGAAAGGAAAGTGAGGTGGTCGACATACAATTCTCTACGATTTCACGAATTGTCGAAATCGGCCAGTTCAAACCAATACCGGCATTTTTCGCGGTCGCCGATGAGGAACAACTCGGATTCTTCCGGCAGGGAGATAATTTCCACGAGCTTGCCGCCAAGCCGTTCGCAGGTGCGGCGCGAGGGGGTGTTCTCGGGATTGCAGGTAATCCAGAGCGGGTGAATGCCGTGGGCGCGGGCAAGAGGAAAAATCAACCGGCAGGCACGGCCAGCGAGGCGGTGACCGCGAAAACGTTCGTGGACGCCATAGCCGATGTGACCGCAATAATAAATCTGCTCGTTGTCGCCGACGCGAAGATGGATGTGTCCCATATTTTCGCCGGTGACGGAATGGGTCATCTGAAAGTAATAGGCGGGGACGTAGCGGATGGTGGGGTCGCCAGGATAATATTCGGAAACAATCAGCGTGAGGTCGCCGTCAACAAGGCGACCCGGATCGAAAAACTGAAAACCATCCGGCAGGCAGGACATGGAGACTTTTCTCCGTTGTAGCCAAGTCAAACGATGCCACAAGCCACAACTTCTCCCGACCCTTTCTCTCATCGCCAGAATGGCCGATTGCATTTCACATCCGAAAGACGACGCCCTTGCCTCGCCTCCGCACAATCGCTAGGATGGCACTTATGCGCATCGCCAACTTTCCCCGCACCGCCGGACTTCTCGCCCTTTGCCTCGCTTTCCAAGGACCGCTCCCATCACACGCCCAGGAGGCACCTGCCGCTCCGCTGTCGCCGACCCTCTCGCCGGACGTCCTTCAGCGCAGTCTGGTGAATCTCGGCGACACGGCCCGCCTGCAGGCCGCTTTGGCGAAGGCGCGTCGTGGGGAAAAAGTAGTGGTGGCGTGCATCGGCGGCTCGATCACGGAAGGCGCGCGCGCCACGGTGAAAGACAAGCGCTATGCGGAAGTGATCGGCGACTGGTGGCGCAAGACGTTCCCGAAGGCGCAGATTGAATTGATCAATGCGGGCATCGGCGCCACGGGCTCGAATTTCGGCGCGTTGCGACTGCAACGCGATGTGCTTTCCAAGCATCCTGATGTGCTGGTCGTCGAGTATGCGGTGAACGACGGCAACAGTGAAGCAAGCGCACAGACGCTGGAAGGTGTGGTTCGCCAGGCATTGAAGAGCCCGGAGAAAACCGCCGTGGTGCTCTTGTTCATGCTGCGCAAGGATGGTGGCAACGCGCAGGAGTGGTTCACCAAAGTGGGCACCCATTATGACCTGCCGATGATAAGCTATCGCGATGCAATTTTCCCGGAAATGCAATCGGGCAAGGTGAAGTGGGAGGACATCAGCCCGGATACGGTCCACCCGAACGATCTCGGCCATGGTTACACCGCGCAGACGGTCGACGCCCTGTTCGCAAAGGTGCTGGAGACGCTCCCTGAAGACGGCAAGCTGGCGGAAGCCAAACCGATCCCCGCGCCGCTGTTCACGGATCTGTACGAGCGGACGTCGCTCTTTACCGCCGCCGATTTGAAGCCGGTGGCGAATCAAGGCTGGACCTTTGATACGCCAAGCAATCGCAAGGCCACGGGATGGAAGACATCCCAACCGGGCAGCGTGCTGGAATTCGATGTGCAGGGTACACTCATTTTCCTCCAGTACTGGAAGATCAATGGCCCGATGGGCAAGGCGAGCGTGACGATCGATGGTGGCACTCCGGTGATTGTGGATGCGTGGTTCGAGCAAACGTGGGGCGGATTCAACCTGACGCAAGTCGTGGGCAAGGATCTCAAACCCGGCACCCATCGCGTGCGCATCGAGTTGCGCCCCGATAAAAACGAGAAGAGCACCGGCACCGATTTCATCGTCACCGGCATCGGCTCAGCTGGCTTGTAATGGGGCTCCGCCCCATACCCCCGCTCAAGGAAATGATTTCCTTGAGCGGGAGGTTTGGAGGACAGCGTCCTCCAAATACGGACTTTTCACTTTCGTTTCGCTGCGTATCGTTGGGGCTCAGAACATTACTGATCTGTAATGTTGGCGAAAGGTTGCCGCAAAGGGCATCTGGCAGGGTCATGTCAGATCGAAACACCCGAAAGCGAACAACCCCACCAACACCGAGGTCACCATGTCCAACTCAGCCGCAACCCTCAACCCCCCGCGCCAGGAACCGACGGCGATTGATCGCTTCCGCGCGCCCTCCACCGTGAACCACAACACCAGCATCCAAGCCATCAACGAATCCGTGCAGCGCACCTCCGCGTGGGTGCGCCCGCTTCAACAGGAAATGGGCCGCGTCATTGTCGGCCAGAAATACCTCGTCGACCGCCTCATCATCGGCCTGGTTGCCAACGGTCACATCCTGCTGGAAGGCGTGCCCGGACTCGCGAAGACTCTCGCGCTGAAGACGCTCGCCTCGGCGATTCAATCGAAATTCCAACGCATCCAGTTCACGCCCGACATGCTCCCGGCGGACATCGTGGGTACGCTCATTTACAATCCGCGCGAAGGCACCTTCAACACCAAGCACGGTCCGATTTTCGCGAACATGGTGCTCGCCGATGAAATCAACCGCGCCCCGGCCAAGGTGCAGAGCGCGCTGCTCGAAGCAATGCAGGAACGCCAGGTCACCATCGGCGATTCGACCTACACGCTGCCCGATCCGTTCCTCGTGATGGCCACGCAGAACCCGGTGGAGCAGGAAGGCACGTATCAACTCCCCGAAGCACAGGTCGACCGCTTCATGCTCAAGCTCGTGATCACCTATCCGAACCGTAGTGAAGAGCGCGCCATTCTCGACACGATGGCCTCGACGGAACCGATGGCACCGGTGCAACCGGTCGTCACGTGCGACGACATCGTCGCCTCGCGCCAGGTGGTGAACACGATCTACATCGATGACAAGGTGAAGGATTACATCGTCGACATCGTGCTCGCGACACGCGATCCAAAGGCGTACAATCTTGACCTCGCCGGGTTCATCGAATACGGCGCATCCCCTCGTGCCACCATCGCCCTCACGCTCGTCTCGAAAGCCTACGCATTCCTCCAGGGCCGCGGTTACGTCACCCCGCAGGATGTGAAGATGATGGCTCACGATGTCCTGCGTCACCGCGTCACGGTCACCTACGAAGCCGAGGCGGAGAACACCACGTCCGAACAGATCATCACCAAGATCCTCGATACGCTCCCGGTGCCGTAAAGCACGGCATCGATTCCGGAGCGCATGCAGGAGTCCCCTCTCACAAGAGGGGTGGCGCGAAACGCCGGGTTGTGTCAGCAGATTAACATTGGAACTGGACAGGTCATGAAAACCGAACTCAAAGGCCGCGATCGCACGCGGGAGATTTTGAAGAAGGTGCGGCAGATCGAAATCCGCACCAATCGACTCGTCAACGACTCTCTCGCAGGCGAATACCATTCCGTCTTCAAGGGACGGGGCATGGACTTCGACGAGGTGCGCGAGTACTCGCCCGGCGACGAGGTGCGCATGATCGACTGGAATGTGACTGCGCGCAGCGGCACGACCTTCGTGAAGAAATTCACCGAGGAGCGCGAACTCACGATCATGCTGATGATCGATTTGAGCGCATCCGGCAATTTCGGTTCCAACGCGCAGAGCAAGCGCGAACTCGCCGCCGAGGTGGCCAGCGTCCTCGCCTTCTCTGCCATCCGCAATCGCGACAAAGTCGGCGCGGTGCTCTTCACCGACCAGATCGAAGCCTACATCCCGCCGCAAAAAGGCCGCAGTCATGTACTCCGCGTCGTGCGCGAAATCCTTTTCTTCGAACCGCGCCAGCAGGGCACCGACATCCCGCTCGCGCTCGACTTTGTGAATCGCGTGCTCAAGCGCCGCGCGGTGGTCTTCCTGCTGTCCGACTTCATCACGCCGCTGCCGCCGCTGCAAACCGCGCTGCGGCTGACGAACAAACGCCATGACCTGATTGCCCTGTCGATCTCCGACCGGCATGAACATGAACTACCAGACATGGGCTTGCTCACCGTGGAGGATGCCGAGACGGGGGAACAATACGAGATCAACACCGCCAACGAGGAAACCCGCCGCGCCTTTGCCGCGCTGAGCGAGGAACGCCTGGATGAACTGCGCCACCTGACCCGCTCGAGCGGCGTGGAGACACTCGAGCTGGCCACGGGAAAACCGTACGTCCCAGCGCTGCTGAATTTCTTCAACTCCCGTGAAAAGAGGAGACGCTAACATGGCTACCATTCTGCAATTTCCCCCGCCCCCACGCTACGCGCATCGCCGCAATGTGAGTGCCATCCCGAGCTATCGCGCCCAAGCCCAAGTGGCGGAACACCCCCTGGCCCCGCGCCGTCTATTGTCACAGCTTTGGGCCGCAGTGCTCACGCTGGCGCTGATTTTCCTCGCGATCGATCTCGCCTCGGCCGACCCTCTCAAATACGGCAGCACGAACTCAACTGCTGTTCCCACCACAACATCCTCTGCGCCGTTCTCCGTCGCCACTCCCGGCAGTGCGACGCTACCCGCCTCTGCCATGAGCACCACAACGGCAGACGACATCCGCGACATTCGCGGCGTGGTGCACATTGCGCCGTCGTGGATGTGGCTGGCCTATCTGGCGGGCGGACTCGCCCTCGCCGCTGCGCTGTATGCGCTCTATCGCTGGTGGAAGAGCCGCGCAAAGGAACGGGCCAAGACGTCGTTTGAACTTGCTCTCGAAGCCCTCGACCAGGCTCGCAGCCTTATGGCTCCGGACAAGGTGCGTGAGTATTCCTTCCGCGTGTCGGAGATCACCCGCAACTACATCGAAGCCCGCTTCGGCACCCGTGCCGCGCATCGCACGACGGAGGAATTTCTCCACGACCTCGTCGAGAAACCCTCGACTCGCCTGGCCGAACATGCGCCGCTGCTGGAAGACTTCCTCAAGCATTGCGATCTGGCCAAGTTCGCCCGCTGGACGCTCTCGCCCGAGGAAATGGAGAAGATGCACACCAGCGCGGTGGCGTTCGTGACCGCCACCAATCCCGCGCTCGAAGCCCAGTCTCCCACCGCCCCCGAATTACGTAGCTCCGAAGCTTAAGAAAAGGAGTCCCCATGCTCTACCGTTTTGCCAATCCCGAATTTCTCTGGCTGCTCCTGCTCCTTCCCCTGCTCGCGCTCTGGATGGGCCGCAAGGGCCGCGCCGCCGCCGTGCAATATCCGAGCGTCGACACGGTGCGCCGTCTCGGCACGCTGCGCCGCACCAGTGCGGGCGCGTGGTTGACGACCTTGCGCCTGCTCGCTCTCGCATTTGTGATCATCGCCCTCGCCCGGCCGCAGCACGGCAAGAGCTCCACCGAGGTCAACGCCAGCGGTATCGACATGATTCTCGCGGTCGACGTGTCCGGCTCGATGCAGGCGATGGATTACCAACGTGCGGGTCAGGCCATCTCACGACTGGAAGTGGTGAAGGAAGTGGTCGGCAAGTTTGTGGAAGCGCGACCCAATGACCGCATCGGCATGGTAGCCTTCGCGGGACAACCGTATCTCGTCAGCCCGCTGACGCTCGATCACGATTGGTTGCTGCAAAATATCGAACGCCTGCAGGTCGGTCTGAGCCAGGATGGCACCGCCATCGGTTCGGGTCTCGCCTCGAGCGTGAACCGCCTGCGTGGTCAGGTCGCCAAGTCCAAAGTGATCGTCCTTCTCACCGACGGCGTGAACAACACCGGCAAGATCGCTCCCCTCACCGCCGCCGAAGCGGCCCATGCGCTTGGGGTGAAGGTCTACACCATCGCCGCCGGTTCCGAAGGTCCCGCCCCGATTCCGGTTACCGATGAATTCGGTCGTCGCCGCATCGTCACCATCCCGGTCGATGTGGACGAAAAGAATCTCAAGACCATCGCGGACATCACTGGGGGCCGCTTCTACCGCGCCACGGATACCGATTCGCTGCGCCGCATTTACGCGGAGATCGATCGCCTGGAAAAGACCACGCAGACGATGAAGAAGTACGAGAACTTCCGCGACCTCTTTGCGATGGCGTTGATCCCGGCCTTCCTACTGCTCGGCGCGGAGCTCGGTCTCGCCCACACCCGCTTTCGGAGATTGCCCTAATACCCACTGGAGAATCCCATGACTTTTGCCCAACCCCTCTGGCTCGCTGTTGGTCTCGCCGTCTGTGCTCTGCTCGTGCTCGCGTTCCGCCTGTCCGGTCAGGCTCGACGCCGCACACTCGAGAAATTTGCCGCGAGTCATCTCCTGCCGCAACTCACGGCGAGCATGTCGCCGCAATTGCGCCTGATCAAACAGATCCTCTGGGTGCTCGCCGTGGCGATGCTCTTCACCGCGCTGGCGCGTCCGCAATGGGGCTTTTATTGGGAAGAAATCAAGCGCCGCGGCATCGATATTCTGATCGCGGTCGATACGTCCAAGAGCATGCTTGCGCAGGATGTGAAACCGGACCGTCTGACCCGTGCCAAGCTCGCGGTGAATGACCTTGTCGACCAAATCGGCGGCGACCGCGTCGGCCTGATTGCCTTCGCGGGCGAAGCGTTCCTGCAATGCCCGCTCACGCTGGACCACTCCGCTTTTCTGGAAAGTCTGCAGGCACTCGACACGACGATCATTCCGCGCGGCGGCACCGATGTGGCCAGCGCCATCACGGAAGCCGAGGCAGCGTTCGTGAACGAAGGTCAGAATCACAAGATCCTTGTCCTGATCACCGATGGCGAAGATCTGGAAGGCCGCGCTCTCGATGTGGCCCGAGATGCAGCGAAACAAGGCGTGAAAATCTATACGATCGGCGTCGGTTCCTCGACCGGCGAACTTGTTCCCGTGCCGGATGAACGCGGTGGCGTGGCTTTCGCCAAGGATGAGAACGGCAACTTCGTGAAGTCTCGCCTGGATGAGAAGATGCTGCGCCAGATCGCGGACGTCACCGGAGGCTCCTACGAGCCTCTCGGCTCCGATGGCCAGGGTCTGATCAAGGTCTACAATCGTGATCTAAAGACGCTGCCGCAATACGACCTCTCCTCTCGCCAGCAACGCGTCTACTACGAGCGCTTCCAATGGCCGCTCGGATTGGCGCTCGCGCTCTTCATCATCGAACTGCTCCTCATTGAACGTCGCGCTCCGGCCAAGCGCCGCCTTGAATCGCGCGACATCCGACCGAAGCATCACATCACCGTGCAACGACACGACCGCAAGCGTTCTGCCCCGGTGGCGATCCTTCTGAGCGCTCTACTGCTCTCGGGATTAACAGCGCAGGCTTCGCCCGGCTCGGCCGAGAAAGCTTACAAGAAGGGGCAGTACGGCGTGGCCCTGCAGCAATATTCCGCCGAGGAAAAGAAGCATCCGGATCGCGCAGAGTTGCAATACAACGTAGGCGCTTCTGCCTACAAGGCCGGCCAATGGAACGAGGCCGCCCAAGCCTTTCAGAAAGCGCTCGGAGCACAGGATCCGGTGCTCGTCCAAAATACATCCTATAATCTCGGCAACACACTGTATCGTATCGGTCAGGAAACCGAGAAGAGCAATCCCCAGCAAACCATTGGTGCGTGGGAACAGGCGATTCAAGCCTATGAAGGTGCACTACGCATCAAGGCCGATGACGCCGATGCAAAGTACAACCGCGATTACGTGAAGAAGAAGCTGGAGGAATTGAAGAAGCAGCAACCGCCGCAACAACAGAAGAACGACCAGCAACAGGATCAGCAGCAAAAGCAGGATCAAAAGAATCAGGACAAGAACCAGCAGAATCAAAATCAATCCGATAAAGACAAGAATCAGAATCCTGAGAACAAAGATAAAAATCAGGACAAAAACAACCAATCGAATTCGTCTAACTCCCAGAACCAAAATCAGGGCGGCAAACCTGACGAGAAAAAAGATCAGAATCAGAACAAGGATCAGGCCGGACAGAACGGTCAAAAACCCGAGGAGAAGAAGCAACCCGCCCAGCCGGAAAACAAGCCGGGCCAGCAGCCGGATCAAAAGCCGCAGCAGGCCAAACAGGGTGAAGACGGTGGCGAAGAACCCCGACCCGGTCAAATGAGCAAGGCGGAAGCGCGTAATCTGCTTGATTCTGCCAAGGGAGATGAGAAGAAGGTAATGCTACTGCAAGGCAAACAGAACGAGAAAGCCGACCAGCGCGAGGTGAAGAAGGATTGGTAAGGATTTTCCAAAATGAAAACGATGTCTCAGACCCGGGTCTACGTGACCGCCGCCGCCTGCATGGGCTTGCTGGCCGGGCTCGGTCTGCTGTCGTTGCGAGCCGCCGATGTCAGCGTCCGCGCAACGATCGAGCCGCGACAGGTCGCGCTCGGCCAGGCCGCGCAGTTGACTGTTGAAGTGACCGGCGCGAGCTCGGCGCGGATCAACCTGCCGCAGGTGGAAAATCTCGAAATCGTCTCGCGCGGCACGCAGAGCTCGCTGCAGATTATTAATGGCGTGATGGCCCAGCAAAGTTTTTATGTCTTTGCGGTGCTGCCCAACGCAGAGGGCCAATATGTCATTCCCTCTTTCCAAGTCGAAGCAGGCGGACAGAAGGTCGCCACTGCGCCGCTGGCACTGAAAGTATTCCAAGGTCAGGGTCAGGCACCGCCGCCCGTTTCTGCTCCTGCGGCTTCGTCTCCGTATGTGACAGGTAACACCGCACCCGATCCGCAAACACAGGCTCCAGCCCCGCGCCCGAGCACAACCACGCCGAAACCGGTGAACGTCGGGAACGAAGTGGTATTTCTACGACTTTACAGTCCGCGCAATGAAATGGTGGTGGGCCAGGTGGTGCCGGTGACGGTGAAGCTCTATGTACGCGCCGATCGTCAGGCGGAACTCGTCCCCTCGCCGTTGAAATTCCTCAGCGATGCCTTCACCGTGACGTTGCCTAAAAAACTCGAGCAAGATCAGGAGATGATCGACAACACGCTCTATAATGTCGGGATTTGGAATGTCGCCGTTGTGCCGGTCAAAACGGGCGATTATTCCGTCGGCGTCGAACAAAGTATCCGCGTGGCGGAACGGGTAAAGATGCGCCGCCCCGGCGGACTCGACGAAAGCATTCTTGATGCGATGTTCTCACAATATCGCATGGTGGAAAAGAAGGTGCAGAGCACCACACAAAATTGGAAAATTACGTCCGTACCAAGCGATGGCAAGCCGGAGAACTTCAGCGGCGCGATTGGCGATTACACCCTCACCGTCAAGGCGCAGCCGGACAAGGTAAAAGTGGGCGAGCCGATCAGCCTCGAGATGACGATCGATGGCAAAGGCAACCTCGACCGCGTGAATGCGCCCGTACTCACCTCGACTGACGGATTCAAGACCTACACGCCCACAAGCAAGATCGAGTTACGTGATGATCTCGGTCTGGAAGGCCGCAAAATTTTCACCGAGGCCGTGGTGCCACTGAAAGTGGGATCGCTTCCGCCCATCTCTTTCACTTTCTTTAATCCCGATCTCAAACAGTACGTAACGCGCACGGCGGAAGCGCCACGCGTGGTCATCAGCGAAGCTCCGGCATCGCCGGTCGCAGCAGCCACGCCGACCGCAACTCCCTCCGCCGCTCAAAAAGTCGAGGAGGATACCAAACCGGCCGAGCCAGCGCTGGTACCGATCAAAGTGTACCTCTCTCCCTTCGTCGCGAATTTCACACCCATCTACCGCAATCCGCTTTTCATCGCTGCGCAAGGCGTCCCCCTGATCGCTCTGGTGGCGGGATTTCTCGTCGCCCGCCGTCGTCAACGCCTGGAGAATGATCCCAATTACGCCCGCACCCACGAAGCGAACCGCGCGGTACGCGCGCAACTGGAAGCGATGAATACCGCGGTGACGCGCAACGATGCCGCCGCGTTCTTCACCGCCGCGCGCCGCGCCGTGCAGTTCCGGCTGGCGGACCGCTGGCGCATCAAGGCCGATGACATCACGTTCGAGGTCATCAGCGAACGCAGCACGGAACTGGCCGACTCGCTGAAGAGCCTCTTTCTCGTCGCCGATGAAATGGCTTACTCGGGCGAAGCCCGCACCGATGTCACGCTCGCCGATTGGCAAAAAGCCATCGTGTCACTGCTGGGCCGATTGGAGAAGAAGGTATGATGCAAACTTCCGCGATCGTTTTCTTGCGTTGCAGGACGGCCCTCTTCCTAGCACTCGTCTTATTGTCATCGGGCCTGCTTCACGCCGCGCCCGCCGATACGGCCTTCGATGCGGCGAATCGCGCGTTCGGCTCGGGCAAGTATGCCGAGGCCATCAGCAGTTACGAAAATCTCCTCAAGCAAAACGGTTACTCCGCCTCGGTATTGTTCAATCTCGGTAACGCTTACTACCGTCATGGTCAAGTCGGACTCGCCATTCTCAACTATGAGCGCGCGCTACGGCTCGATCCGCGCGACCCCGACATCCACGCGAATCTGAAATATGCCCGGTCCCAATCGGGCCTGCCGCAACCTTCCGAGCGGTGGTGGCGCGTTCTTCTGAAATCACTGAATCCGAGTCAATGGGCGTGGACAGCCAGCTTCGCTTTCTCCCTCCTCTGCCTGCTCTGGGTGGTGCGGTTGGTACGGCCCGAGTGGCTGCAGCGCGTCGGCGTCAGCACGCCCCTTCTCACGCCGATCTGGCGATTGATTCTCTTCCTCAACGTGGTGGCTCTTTTTCTCATCGTCGCCTGCGGCGCGATGTCGGTGCAGGACCGGCACGAAGCCATCGTCATCGTCAAGCAGGCCTCGCTGCTCGTCTCGCCCTTCGATAAATCCGAGGTGATGACCACGCTGCCCGAGGGAGATTCGGTCAACGCCGAGAAGAAATACGGCGACTACATTTTGGTCCGGTACGAAAAAGGCAAATCGGCCTGGGTGAACCAATCCCAGATCGCCACCGTGGAACCGGATTTGCTGAAAGCCACCCCCTAACCTACCTTATCCCTGTGCGCATACTCGTCGTGGAAGATGACAAGAAGATCGCCTCCTTCGTGGCGAAGGGTCTCAAGCAGGCGGGCTTTGCCGTGGATGTGGCGGACAACGGCGAGGACGGCGTGGAGTTCGGTCTGGCCAACCCCTACGATGCAGCCGTGGTCGACATCATGCTGCCGAAGCTCGACGGACTGGCCATGATCGAGCGCTGGCGCGCGCGGCAGTTGAAGATGCCGGTGATCATTCTGAGTGCGAAGCGCGATGTGGACGACCGCATTGCGGGCTTGCAACGCGGTGGTGATGATTACCTGACAAAACCGTTTTCCTTCTCCGAACTGCTCGCCCGTCTGCAAGCGCATCTGCGACGCGCGACGCGCACAGCGGAGACCACCACGCTCTCGCTGGAGGATCTCTCCATGAATCTCGTCTCGCGCGAGGTAACCCGTAGTGGCCAACGGATTGAGCTGCAAGCGCGCGAATTTTCATTGCTGGAGTACCTGCTGCGCAACACGGGCCGGGTGGTTTCGAAAACAATGATCCTCGAACATATCTGGGATTACAGTTTCGATCCGCAGACGAATGTCGTCGACGTTCTCGTGTGCCGGCTGCGGAACAAGATCGATCGCGATTTCGAACCCAAGCTGATTCACACCCTGCGCGGCTCCGGTTACTCGCTGCGTGTGGAAAAAAAGTGATGTCCCCCGAATCGAGCAAGCCCAGTCATCCGGAACTGGTCAAGGAATTGGCCGGAAAAAGCACCGCGTGGCAAGGGGCGGGCCGCTCCTTCAGCCTGCGGTTGAATCTCTGGTACACCGGCTTTCTTCTCATCGCTCTCGGCGCGCTCTATGGCGTGGCGTATTACTTTATTGCCGCCACCCTGCAACAACGCGACCGCGACATCGCCCTCGACCGCGTCCGCCTCTGCATCGTCTGGTACAACGAGGGCGGCGTGCCGCTCCTGCAACAACGACTCAACGGTCTCGCCGCCGCCGAGCGCGATTCGTTTTTCGTGCGGCTTTCGAATCCGCGCCAAAATATTTTCTACTCGCAGACCTCCTCCGGCGAGGCCATCGACCAGCGCCGTCTCGGCGCCCTGCCCGCTGCCAGCGAACCGGATGTCGCCCACTTCGTCCTGATCCCCGCGCACGATCCGAATCGCATCTGGAGCGCTGCCGCCGCCACAACGAGCGACGGCACGTGGCTGCAGGCGGGGCTACTGACTGAAAACCGCGCACGCTTTCTCGAACGCTTCCGGTTGCTCTTTCTCATCGGTCTCGTGCCGACGATCCTGCTCGGATTTTGCGGCGGAGCCATCATCACCCACCGCGCCCTGCTCCCGCTGCGACAGCTCGTCGCGACAATTCGATCCATCATCTCCACCGGCGACATGCGCGCGCGCGTACCAGCCCCGAGCAACGGGGATGAGCTCGACGATCTCGTGACGCTATTCAACCGCATGCTCGACCGCAACGAGTCGCTCATCTATGGCATGCGCGCCGCCCTCGACAACGTGGCGCACGATTTGCGCACTCCGGTCACCCGCCTGCGCGGGACGGCGGAACTGGCCTTGCAATCGCCGGAGAATGCAGAAGCCCTGCGCGAAGCGCTGGCCGATTGCGTGGAGGAGTCCGACCGCGTGAGCACGATGTTGATGACGCTCATGGATATTTCTGAAGCGGAAACCGGCACGATGCGGCTCAACCGCGTAGAAGTCGACCTCGGCAAGCTGGTCGAATCCGTTGTGGATCTGTACGACATCATCGCCGAGGAAAAAGAAATCACCGTCGCAACGGATCTTCCCGCCGGAGTCATTCTGCATGCCGACCGCGTGCGACTCCAGCAAGTCGTCGCCAATCTGCTCGACAACGCACTTAAGTACACGCCGCAAAAGGGCAACGTGTCGCTTGCCATCCGCGCAGAAGGAGCGCAGGTGGTGCTGACCGTGCAGGACAGCGGCGAAGGCATCTCCGCTGAGGATCTGCCCCGCATCTGGAACCGCTTGTTCCGTGGCGACGCGAGCCGCACCCAGCGCGGTCTAGGCCTCGGGCTGAGCTTTGTCCGCGCCATCGTGACCGCGCACGGCGGTCTCGTCACCGTGGAGAGTCACCTCGGCAAGGGCTCACTCTTCACGGTGAAACTACCCGTTTAGCGGACGAATTTTATTTCTTTCGTACTCAAAAGATTTCGCTTGCGTGCCGATTGCTTTGCTATACAAAGCCAATATGGTCACTGCCAACGAAGCTGAAACGACACTAAAAACCATCCGCTCACTGATGGAGCGTGCCACGATTTACCGCGCCGTCTCCGCCAACACCGCCATCCTCGGCGGCGTTCTGGCCATTGCCTTGGGCGGATGGGGAGTCCTCACTGCCTGCGCCCAAAGCGGTTCGGAATTAAATTTCGTCGCCTCCTGGATCATCGTTTGCATTTTTGTCAGTGTGGTCAATGCGGTGGTGTTGCACAAGCAGGCGTGGCTGCGTAATGAACCCTTCATCTCCCCCGGCATGAAGCTCGCCTTGCGTGGCATCATCCCTCCACTTCTGGCCGGGGTCGCACTTACGGTCATGCTACCGCCGATTCCAGTGTTGGTGACGTTGTGGATGCTTTTTTATGGGCTCGCCCTGTTGAGCACCCAGGAATTTGCACCATCGTCAATACAGTGGCTGGGACGCGCGTTTGTCGTCATCGGCATCCTGACTGGTCTTCTCTGGTCACTATGCCATCCTTACACAAATCCACAGTTCTTTGGCTCCGCCGCGATGGGCCTCTCATTCGGCGTACTGCACGTGATTTACGGTATCACCACCTTGCGCGCCGTGAAGACCGGACGCGAAACCGAAGCGGTGGCTTAGTCTCTACCCAGGACTCCATGCTCGATTTCGACAAACTCGACAAGTTGATCCACGAGAAGGGGCGTCTGTCCATCATGACGCTCCTCGCCTCGCGGGCCGAGTGGCCGTTTCAGGAGCTCAAGGCGCAGCTCAACATGAGCGACGGCAATCTGATCACCCACCTGCGCACGTTGCACCAGGCTGGGTACGTCTCCTTCACCAAGGAAATGCTGGATCGCCCGCAGACCCGCTATGCCCTGACCACCAAGGGGAGGCAGGCGTTTCAAGTCTATTTGAAGCTGCTGGAGGAAATCATCAAGACGAGCCGAAGCTAAAAAAATTTGATCTATTACTTTGCCATGCAAAGTAATAGCCAAAATAACAAAGGAATCATTCATGATCATCAAACGAGCCAGAGTCTACGGAATGTGTTTCGGCGTGCGCGACGCGATTGCGATCGCAGGACAGGTCGCCGCGCAATCAGGCCCGGTCACGGTGCTGGGTCAATTGGTCCACAACCCCGATGTCCTGCAATCGCTCCGTGAGCAAGGGGTCGACGTCGCGGAGAATATCAACACAGTGCGCGTGCAACCCGGTACGCACTACGTCATCACCGCGCATGGTGTTTCCGACACGCAACGCGAAGTATGGGCGAAAAGCAGCGCCACGTTGCACGACACAACCTGCCCTCTGGTTCAGAAAGCGCATCATCGTCTGCAGGAATTCGTCGCGATGGGATTGCATCCCGTGGTGATCGGCAAGGCCGGTCACGTGGAGGTGCTTGGCCTGACGGGCGATTATCCCGCGGCCACCGTAATTGAAACGGAATCCGACATCGCCAAACTACCCCCGGAGCGCGGACTCGGCGTCGTTTCGCAAACCACCCAGCCGATCGAGCGCGTGCGTGATCTGGTCCTGTGCATCCGCTTACTGCGGCCCACGCAGGCGCTCTATTTTGCCGACACGGTTTGCCAGCCCACGAAAGACCGGCAGA
This sequence comes from Verrucomicrobium sp., assembly GCA_017849585.1. Taxonomy (GTDB): domain Bacteria; phylum Verrucomicrobiota; class Verrucomicrobiia; order Methylacidiphilales; family UBA1321; genus UBA1321. The sequence continues at coordinate 67,187 of JAFIGT010000033.1, read as the reverse complement.
ACGCCCTACGCGAACTCTGCGCCGAGGTGGAAACCGTCGTCGTGGTCGGAGGTCGCGAGAGCAACAACACCCGGCAACTCGTCCTCGCCGCGCAATCGTACGGCGTGCGCGCCTACTCGGTGGAAGGCCCGCACGATCTGCGCACCGAGTGGTTGATTAACGTCGCGCGCGTCGGTCTGACCGCGGGCACGTCTACGCCGGATGCGGTGGTTGACGCCGTCGAGCAAGAAATGACGCAAATAGCTACGGCACAAGAAAACAAACCGAACTTACATGCTGGAGCAAAAGCAAAATGATTCCCTCTCCAAAAACACAGCTCTCGCTCCCGGGATTATTCTGGATGGTTTTACCGAATATACTTTGGCTGGCCCACGCGTTACTTCTATTAGCAAGGAATTGGTGGAGCCATCCAAAGTGGATGGAGCCATTGCTTTGGACTGTCCTCATCTTATTGCCCATCACCCCACTCACGACTCTGGGCAGTCTCATTTATGTGTTCTGGAAAGCCACGAGCTGGCCGATACGAATCGCCACGCTCCTCTTGCAAATACTAAGCGTGCTTTACACCCTTCCCTGGCTCACCATAGCACTGATGGGTCCAATTAACCCCGGATAGAAGCCCTTGAGCCGTTGCAAAAAGATTCTAGCGCTTCTTCGCCAGAAGGCCGGGTAGCGCCTTGATGAGACCGGTACGGGCTCGAAGTCCCGCGTAGGTTTCCTGAGGGATATCGTCCATGATGAACTCAACGAAGATGACACGGCGCTCCCCCTTGGTGGCCCAACCGATGAACCAGCCGAGTTGCTTTTTGCGGTCGGGGGTGCCATCGGCTTTCACCTGAAAGCCGGTACCGGTCTTGCCCGTCAATGTCCACCCGTCTTCAGCCGGAAATTGAGGGAGAACGGCTTCGGTCATTTCATAGGCATGACTGGAAACACCCAGTTTTCGCTGGAGCAGCTTGCGCACAAAGGCGGCTTGTTCGTCCGCCGAGATCAACAGCGAGGTCTGCAGCCACGCGTTCGTCAATCCGTTGTTCTGGCCCGGAGCACCGGACAAATCGCGGTTTCCGTACTGGAATTGATCGACGTATTTCTGGAACGTTTTCAGGCCCAACGCACGGGTGAGCTTCTGAGAATACCACACCACGGAGATCGCCTCCCACGAGGTGGGATTGATGCGGATTTGTTCTTCCGGCCGATTGGAGGGATATTCGGGAAGATAATCCCACTCGGGATGATGCGTATCTTTCAACACACCCGAATCAAATCCCATCAAGGCCAGTGGCACCTTGAACGTGGAGCAGGGACTGCGGCGGACATCGCACGGCCCTTCGCGCAAGAGGATCTCGCCACTTGCGGGGTCCATGAGCAATCGGCAATTCCGCACCACGGGAGCTTCCGCGAGGAGAGCCCCAGTGCATAACGCCAAAAACGCCGCGCCCAGCAGCCACGTTTTCATAGCCCGGAGAAGATTAGCTCTGGCCTGCGGCTTTACGGCGCGCGATGCGGGCGTCGATGAACGACTTCACGCAGAGACCGATGAAGATCAAACAGAGAACAGCCATGATCGATTGGAGCGTCACGGCGTGGGGCCGCTCAAGCGCTTCGCCCGCCAGAAGCTTCGGCAATTTCAACAAGCCCGAAACCGAGCCGAGAAATCCGATGATGCCGATGAGCACCGCGCCGTGCATGGCGTGCATGCGCCATTCGTCCTTGGTCGCCATGAGCCCGCAAATCAGCAGGACCGCGCCGATGTAGGCGGGGATCAGCGCCGTTTGGGCCTGGTAGCTGACGAATCCAAACAATCCGAGCGCGATAAAGAGCAGGGCGAAGACAATGGAGACAGTAGACATTTTCATGGCACGGTGACCCTAGCTTATCCTCCAGCCATTGCCAAATGCCAATTTTTAAGACAGGGGAAGTCCGCAGATTATGTGGACTTCCCTTTACAACTTACTCCACCACGAGCTCAAAGAACGGTGTGGGACCAGCCTTGGGTAATTTCTCGGTGTCGATGGCAAGAGCGATCGTGTTACCCGAGATCGTGGCAGGGACTTCGTCGGCGCGTTCGCCATTGAGCTTGAGCGCGTAGACGGTCACCTTCTTCGGCGCGGCAGCGCGTGTGAGCGTCACCTTGAGCTCTCCCGTGCGGGCCAGAACAGGCAACGTACCGAGACTGATCACCTTGTCTTCCTTGGCGTCGGTGAAGGTCATGTTCGTATTGCGGGCATCGGTCGAGAACACGAGCAGCAGACGATTTGCCTCGCGCAGGGTCTTCTTAAGGTCGAGCGACGCCATCGTGATCGAAGCCGGAACGGTACTCTGGTCAATCGTCAACGCATCGAGCTTCACCTTCTTGTCACTCTTCACCACCGCGCCTTCGAAGCGCGGGGCGCGCACGAACATTTCGCCACCGGTGCGGGTATTGAGCGTCACCTCGCCCGTATCGCTCTGCAGCACGCCTTGCGCGGGATTGCTCTCATTATCTGCGGGCAATGCTTTCACTTCCTTGAGCTTGGCCACAATGGCAGAGAGCTGCGTCGTGGAGGTGGACCGGGCCACTTCGGAGAACCAGATGCTACCACCGATGGCCGCCATCTTGTCCGGCGACACAGCGAAGACCTTGGGATAATCCACCTTCTTCGTGCCGTAGGTAATGCCCACGCGGCACAACACCCACAGGCGGGAGAGTTCGTCGTCCAGCGCCTTCATCGCGCGACCGGCATAAATGAATTCATCCGTAAGCGGAATCTCGATGGTGTGCGACGACGGGGCGATGTCGCCACGGCGGAAGGCAAGCGCTTCAATGGTTTCAGAAGCGCGAATGACAGGATCGTCTCCGACGTTAAACCACCGCAATGTGGCCCCGGCATCGACCACCTGCTCGGCGTGACAGGTCAGCGCGCTCCAGTTTTGCAAGGCGCCACCCACCCCGTAGAGCATGCCTTGTTCATGACGATAGGGATTCCAGAAGACGAGACCGAATTCCGTATTCGCAAACGGCCGATCCAGAAAACGGGCCAAAGCCTGACTCTTGAAACTGTCACCGCCTCCGGCCAAGGAGCTGGCCTGGCTGACGGTGGTTCTCTCGCCGAACTGCGGATGCGCGTGATAGCCGTTCATCGTGATCACGGGATAAAGCGAGCGGGCCGGAACGGTGCCAATGCGCGTGCGCATATTGTAGTTCGAGACGAGACCGGGGAAGTTAAGTTCGCGCAACGTGGCGAGATACCACTGCGCCATTTCATATTCCATGCCGCCGCAGCACTGCGCCATGTCGCGACCAGCCGGAGTATCGGTCAGCACCGTCGGCGCGCCGATGGGCGGCACATCGGCAAAGGTGCCATTTTCCGGCAGCACCGTGGTACCACATTTGCCGTCCCACGCTTCGCGCATTTTTTTGTAATCGCCATATTTCTTCGCGAGGAAAGCATGCCACGGCCCGTCGAACTCGTGACCGTAATTGCGCTGTTCGAACAGGATTTCCGGTTCGTTGAGGCAGGTGGTCAAAGCCAAGGCGGGATCATTCTTGATTGACTGCTTGGTGTAGGGATTCACGTCGTTGAGCAACCGCGTGACCGCCGCTTTCCAGTTGGCGCGGAAATTCGGATTCACATACATCTGTGCCTTGGTGTTGAAACCTCCCTGCTTGGGCGCGGACTGCAGCTTGCCGTTGGAGTAGCCGACAAACGACGTCATGAAATCGAGATTCCAGTACACTCCGCGCTTCTTGAGCTCCGCCAGCAGGAGATGGAAGCGGTCGATGGCACGCGCATCGAATTGGATTTCCTCCGGCTTCTCCGGCAGCGTGTAGCGCTCCATGTTTGGCAGAGTGGCCTTTAGCGGAGCCGCTCGGAAATTGCCATTGATCAGATTATCGAAAAAGTGGAAGCGCACGAGATTGTAGCCCTGGCGCGTGATGGCGGCCGCGTACTGCGCCACATCCTCATCCGTCCATAAGGTGAAATCCGGCGGCGGCATGAGCTGCACCGAGAAGAAGCGCACCGACGCGTCCGGCTTGGAAGCAAAAGCAAACTCGCCATTCTTATTCACGATCAGCCGTCCATACGTACCCGCCGCCGCTTGGTCGAAGAAAGGCGTGAAGTCGAGCGCGCTACCAGGCTTGATAAAGAGATTGGTCGTATCGATGGCCTTCCACTTCCGTTCCACTGCCGGCAGGGCCGCAGCCGCTGCAGCCGCTACTGGCGTGGAGGTCTTGATATTGCGGAATCGAACTTCCCCGCTGGTGGGAGAGCTCTCGAAAACGAGCAGCGGCAGATTGATCTTCACGGCGTTCGTCGCGCTCACCGCAAAAGTGAGCGAGTAGGCTTGCCACGCCGTGCCAATGTTAATCGTTTGCGCTGGCGAGAGATGGGTGTAGGGCGCTGCAAAGTCGGAGATAACCACACGAACGGGAAGCGATGTCGTACTCTTGGCTTCGAATTCCAGTACGATCGATTTGCCAGCAACACCCTCCGTCTTTCCGGCGATGCCGACAGCGGGTGGCCATTCGCCTTTCTTTTCGGCAAAACGGACAACGATTTCACCGCTGGCAACATCGGCCTTCGCCCCATTGCGGGCGGAGAGTTCCTGGGCGGCGACGGTCCCGGCCAGCAGACCGAGGACGAGAACGGAGACAATGAAGGAACGCATGTAGGGAGGGTCTTTCTGGAGTAAACGATTCAAAGGAAAGGATTAGGGGGCCGGAACGGCCTTGACGTTGCGCACGCGCACTTCTCCGCTGGTGGGGGAACTTTCAAATACGATCAAGGGCAGATTCACATTCGCCGCGCTCGTCGCGCTGACGGTGAAAGTCAGCGAGACCGGCTGCCACGAGGTGCCGAGCTTGATCGATTCCGCCCCGGCCAGATGTGTGTAGGGCGCGACGAATTCGGAAATCACAAGGCGCACAGGCATCGCCTCGGTGGCTTTGGCCTCAAAGGTAAGCGTGATCTTTTTTCCCGCGACCACGGATGCCTTTTCCGGGATGCCCACGGCGGGCGGCCATTCGCCTTTTTTCGAGGCAAAAGTGATGACGATCTCACCATTGACGGTAGTCGCTTGAGCGCCGTTGCGGGCGGCAATTTCCTGGGCGTGGACCGCTCCCGAGAGCAGGCCGATCAGCAGAGCTGTGAGTATGAGATGACGCATGAGGTATTCCTTTCGATAATAAAATGGGGGTTATTCGATTGCCTTGAACATGACAGGGCCAATGAAAAAATGTTGTCCGCCCTTGGCTCTGGAAAGAAGCAAGCGTGGGGCGCTGAGCCATTTACCGCTCACCTGGCCGTTGATCGCTTCCTTGAATTCGATCTTCTGCCACGCGCCGGTCAGATCATAGGACTTCGTAACAGTGTAGTGACTCGCGTTGGCGCTCGTCATACGCATGGCGATCTGGGACCCCACATCGCCCTTGATCCAAAACGTAATCTCCACCGATTTCGCACCGATGGCCAACGCCGCGCGGGCGGGGTAACGCAGGTGCGACGGCCATTCGAGATCCTCGGTGCCGTATTCCGGCACCAACTCGAGCGTAGGTTGACCGTCCGGAGTCTTCACCTCGTTATTCACCGAAATTTTCAATCCACCCCAATTCTCCGGCGTGTTCGCGATGTTGGAATAATTCCACTCCTGCGTGCGCGGATCGCCGCAGGCAGCCATAGGCAGCATGAGAAGAGTAACGGCAACTAAATGTAATCCCAATTTCATAAGCAAGGTCAGTCGTTGAGGGTTAAAAAGCAAAATCGGCAATGGCGGCGGTGCAAAGCGGGTAAAATTCCATGATAACTATGCCAAATCGAAAAAGCATGGCGAACCGGACAGCTTTTCACATTCCGTCAATAAGTTATATATTTTGATAATTATTGTATTCGCACCTTGGCGGCCCGGCCAAGGAGTTTTCCGAAACTCGATCCGATTTTATCGATCAATGATTGAAGTCTGTGCGAGTCGAAAAAGCCGCAATATATTGGCGGAGCCACTCCCTACAATCGCAAGACCAACAACAATCCTGGCAATAGAATGCCCGCCAGCAGGCAAAGCGTCACCACTCCGGGGCGACGCTGGTATTTATAGGCCATCACCACTCCCAGCGCCGCCGTCGCGGCCAGCGCCAGTCCAAGCACCGCCCCGATGGCCTTGGAAAGGGTGGCAGGCGTTCCCTTGGCGAGGGACTGGTGGAGATGCACGCTGGATATGGTTTTCAACCACGCGGGCGGGGTATAACTCCCATCCTTGGCCGCATCATTGAGCCGATAAACCTGCCAGACGCCGCTGATCGCATAAAGAATCAGCAAAGGAGCAAAAACACAGCCTAAATATAAGTGCAACGAACGGACCCATTTCATTGAGCTTCCTCCCGCCAGAAAGTCTGCCAAAACGCCTCACTGTTGACCAGAAGTATCACGACTTGCGATTTGTCACCACGCTGCCATTGACTTCTCCTTGCCACCGTCTAAAGATACTCGCTCCCCTATGAAGGCCGAGATTATTGTCACCCCGAAACAAAGCGTTTATGACCCCCAGGGCGATGCCGTGCGTCGCGCCATGCAGCACCTCGGAATGGAGTGTGTGGAATCGGTCCGCATCGGCAAGTTCATCGAGCTCGAAATCAGCGGCAAGAATGTCGAAAAAACCCGCGTCAAGCTCGACCAGATTTGCAAAGATCTGCTCTCCAATCCCGTGATTGAAGACTACGTCCTGAAGCTCGGCGAAGCCAAGACCCCCGTTTCCGCCGCCGCCAAGCTGAAGGCCCTCATCGAGGAAGCCACCGACGACGACGACGAAATCCCCCTTCCCGCTTCCAAGATCAAGTCCAAGGACAAAGCCAAAGACAAGTCCGACAAGAAGAAGTCCAAAAAAGAAAAGAAAAAGGACAAGAAGAAGAAGGACAAAAAGAAAAAGAAGCACTAGCACCAAGCTCGTCCATTAACCCAAGAATAAGAAGGAATCGACTATGCGTTGGGCTGTCATTCAATTTCCCGGTTCAAACTGCGATCAGGACTGCTACCACGTCCTCAAGCACGTCCTCGGTCAGGACGCCTACTACGTCTGGCACAAGAACGACTCCCTCGAAGGCGCGGACGCCGTCATCGTCCCCGGCGGTTTCTCCTACGGCGACTATCTGCGTTGCGGCGCGATCGCCCGCTGGTCGCCGGTCATGCAATCGGTCAAGGCCCATGCGGCCAACGGCGGCATCGTCATCGGCATCTGCAACGGCTTCCAGGTCCTCTGCGAAGCGGGTCTGCTCCCCGGCGCGCTCATCCGCAACCGCTCGCTCCACTTCCGCTGCGAATCGCGTCCTCTGCGCGTCGAGCATCCCCACTCCATCTTCACGAAGAAGCTCCTCACCGGTCAGATCCTCGACATCCCCATCGCCCACGGCGAAGGCAACTACTTCGCCGATCCCGAGACGCTGAAGTCGCTCCAGATCAACCGCCAGATTCTCTTCACCTACAGCGACCGCGCGGGCCGCGCCACGCCGGAAACCAATCCGAACGGCTCCGCCCTCAACATCGCCGGGATCATGAACAAAGAAGGCAACGTCCTCGGCATGATGCCCCACCCCGAGCGCGCGTCCGAGTCGATCCTCGGCGGCAGCGACGGCAAGGCCATCTTCGAATCGGTCATTGAAGCCAAGGAACCGAAAGGGGCTGTTGCCGCCTAGCTGTTCTTCAGTCCTACTGAAAACCGAAAACTGATAACCGAAAACTTTTCCCCGCCATGTCCGCCGCCACTTCCAAAAAGATCACTCCCGAACTCATCGCCCAGCACGGCATCACGCCCGAGGAGTACGAGCGCATCAAGGAAATCCTCGGCCGCGAACCGAACATCACCGAACTCGGCATCTTCTCCGTGATGTGGAGCGAGCACTGCTCCTACAAAAACTCCCGTCCCGAACTGAAGAAATTCCCCGTCACCGGACCGAACGTCCTCGTGAAGGCGGGCGAAGAAAACGCGGGCGTCATCGACATCGGCGACGGCTGGGCCATCGCCTTCAAGATGGAATCGCACAATCACCCGAGCGCGGTCGAACCCTTCCAGGGCGCGGCCACCGGCGTGGGCGGCATCCTGCGCGACATCTTCACCATGGGCGCGCGCCCGATCTTCTCGCTCAATTCCCTCCGCTTCGGCGACATCCGTGGCGACTCCGAGCAGGCCAAGACGAATCGCCGGCTCCTCGGCGGCGTGGTGGCCGGTATCGCCCACTACGGCAATTGCATCGGCGTGCCGACTGTCGGCGGCGAAATCTATTTCGACAATTCCTACAACGGCAACCCGCTCGTCAACGTGTTCTCCCTCGGCATCCTGCGCCATGAGGACATCCGCCGGGGCGCCGCCACCGGTGTGGGCAACCCCGTATTCTACGTCGGCAACCGCACGGGCCGCGACGGTCTGGCCGGTGCCGCGTTCGCCTCGCGCGATCTCACGGAAGATTCGAAGGCCGACCGTCCCGCCGTGCAGGTGGGCGACCCCTTCATCGAAAAATTGCTCCTCGAAGCCTGCCTCGAACTCTACAAACACCCGGAAGCCGTCGTCGGCATTCAGGACATGGGTGCCGCGGGCTTGACCTGCTCCACCTGTGAAACCGCCAGCCGCGGCAACAGCGGCATCGAGATCGACCTCAAGAAAGTTCCCCAGCGCGAACCGGGCATGACTCCCTACGAGACGATGCTCTCCGAATCGCAGGAGCGCATGCTCATCATCGTCCACAAGGGCCATGAGCAGACCGTTCTCGATATCTTCCGCAAGTGGGATCTCCCCGTCGCAGAAATCGGCTACGTCACCGACGACGCCCTCATGCGCGTGAAAAACGGCAACGAAGTCGCCGCCGAAATCCCCGCCCGCAAGCTCGCGGACGAAGCCCCCATCTATCACCGCGAAGCGCGCGAACCCGCCGACCTTCTCGAGCGCCGCCAGTTCGATTTCTCCAAAATCACCGAGCCGGACGACTACGCCGCGACAGTGCTGGAACTCGCCTCCTCGCCCTCCCTCGCCTCAAAGCGCTGGGTTTACCGCCAGTATGATCACATGGTCCGCGTCGGCACCGTGGTCAATCCCGGCAGCGACGCCGCCGTGATCCGCTTCGACACCGGCGACGGCAAGTGGAAATACCTCGCCGCCAGCGTGGATTGCAACGCCAAGTACGTCGCAGCCGATCCGTATCGCGGCTCGCTCATCGCCGTGGCCGAATGCGCCCGCAACATCGCCATGAGCGGCGGCGTCCCCCTCGCCCTCACGGACAACCTCAATTTCGGCAACCCGCACGATCCGGAAATTTTCTGGGAACTGCAACAGTCCGTCAACGGCCTCGCTGACGGCTGCCGCTTCTTCAACACCCCGGTCACTGGCGGCAACGTCAGTCTCTACAACCAGAATCCCGCTGGAGCCATCGACCCCACGCCGACCGTTGGCATGGTCGGTCTCATTGCCGAGGAAAAGCACATCACCAGCTCGCACTTCAAGAAGCCCGGTGACGCCATTCTCCTCGTCGGCGACTGGGGCTGGGAAGTCGCGCTGAGCGCCTACGCCCGTGAAATCCACGGCGTCCTCACCGGCGAACCGCCGCAACTCGATCTTTCCCGCGAAAAGCGCCTGCACGATGCCGTGCGCTCCCTCATCCGCCTCGGCGAAGTGCACAGCGCCCATGACCTGAGCGAAGGCGGCCTCGCCGTCGCGCTCGTCGAATCCTGCTTCGGTGGCAAAGTACCCGTCGGCGCCAGCATCGACATTCCCGCCGACCTGCGCCTCGACGTCGCCCTCTTCAACGAGAGCCAGAGCCGCGCGCTGCTCACCACCCGCGGCGAGAACGCCACGGCGGTCATCGAGCTGCTCGCCCGCTTCAACGTCCCCGCCCTGCGCATCGGCACGGTCGGCGGCAACGAACTCACCATCACTTCGGGATCAAAGAAAATCAGCTGGAGCCTGGATCAACTCGACAAGGCATGGGGATTGGCCATTGAAACCTTGATGGAATAGGCTACGTTGTAATCACCTCCCCACCCCCACTCCCGTGAGCGAATCCTCCCCCCAAGCCCATTATCCCAAACACGAGTGCGGCGTCTTCGGCATCTTCGGCCACCCCGATGCCGCCATGCTGACCTACTACGGTCTCTACGCCCTCCAACACCGCGGCCAGGAAAGCGCCGGCATCGTTTCCGCCAAGGAACCAGGCAGCCCCTTCGCCTTTCATCGCGGCATGGGTCTTGTCTCGCAAGTCTTCAATGAGGGCATCCTCAAGCAGATCACTGGCACCCGCGCCATCGGCCATGTCCGCTACTCCACCACCGGCTCGAGCACACTCAAAAACGCCCAGCCCATCGTCGTCGACTGCGCCCGTGGTCAGGTCGCCATCGCTCACAATGGCAATCTCGTCAACGCGAACATCATTCGCGACGAACTCGAAGCCAACGGCTCCATTTTCCAAACCACGGTCGACAGCGAGATCATTCTCCACCTCATGGCCCAACCGCAGGACAGCGGTCGCGAGTCCAGTCTCATCCGCGCCCTCTCCCGTATCGACGGCGCGTTCTCCCTCGTCATCATGAGCGAGCGCGAAATCATCGGCGCGCGCGACCAGTACGGCTTCCGCCCCCTCTGCATCGGCAAGCTTGGTGACGCCTGGGTGCTCTCCAGCGAAACCTGCGCCCTCGACCTCATCGACGCGCAGTTCATCCGCGAAGTTGAACCCGGTGAAATCGTCGTGATCGACGAAAAAGGTCTCCGTTCCTTCAAGCCCTTCGTCGACAAGCCCAGCAAGGCGCTCTGCGTTTTCGAATACGTCTACTTTGCCCGACCCGACTCCAAGATCATGGACGTCAACGTCAGCCTCGCCCGCACCCGCATGGGCTACGAGCTGGCCAAATTGCATCCGGTTGAAGCCGACCTCGTCGTCCCCATTCCCGATTCCGGCAACTACGCCGCGCTCGGCTACAGCGAGCAATCCGGCATCCCCTACTCGCACGCCTTCGTGCGTAATCACTATATTGGCCGCACCTTCCTCCAGCCCTCCCAGCTCATCCGCGACTTCGGTGTCCGCGTGAAGCTCAACCTCGTCAAGGACGCGGTCAAGGGCAAGCGCGTCGTCGTCGTCGACGACTCCATCGTCCGCGGCACCACCGCCCGCTCCCGCGTCGTCACCCTGCGCAAGGCCGGCGCGAAGGAAGTCCACATCCGCGTCAGCTGTCCCCCGCATCGACACGCCTGTCATTACGGCATCGATTTCCCGAATCCCAAAGACCTGCTCGCCAATCAGCTTTCCCTCGACGAAATCGCCCAGTACCTCGGTGCCGACAGCCTCGGCTATCTCACCGAAGAAGCGATGATCCGCGCCATTGGCCGCCCCGAAAATCAATTTTGCTGCGCCTGCTTCAACGGCAAATACCCCGTCGACTACGACCAAAAAGTCGACAAACTCATCCTCGAACGCCGCAACGAACGCGCCGACTCGCTCATCACCAGCAACGACGAAGCCCGCTTGTTTTAGACTTGCCGGGAAGGAGCTCCCGGCTCGGCACGTTTCGCAAACAACCTCAGTTGTTTTAAAATGACAGGCGCGGGATTCTCCCTTCCCTCGTCGATCATGACGCCCACCGTCTGATCCGTGGCCATTTTAGGGAGCCGCGGCTTAAACATCGAAAGAGCCGGATTATTTTTTTCCAGATAACTGCAAAGCGACTCCCCTGCCGATTTCGCGGCGATGTACTCCGCAAAGGAAGTAGGAAATTGGTCGATGAAGATCGTCGAGGGATAAAAAATATTTTTAATGGGACACTGATTATCCAGAAGGAAATTCAGGCTGCTCGAAAATCCAGTCACATAATAGCAGCAGAACTCTGCGAATAACGCGGGCGAAAATGGCCTCTTGTTCGCGGTAATATGGGGTGTCGCAAAATAATAGAGATGAGTCGGTGAGTGCTTCTTGATGACATCCACATCCGATTGCTCCGGGGATAACACATCAAAATAGGTTGATGAAACCGCCCCTTTCCCCACCTGAATATCACTGGTGATTTTATCCGCATCCTCACGTCCCTGACAATATGTCAGCAGGACACTGGCGCCCCCTGCGGCCAATAATTTTGCGGAAATCTCACCAAGCCCTCGCGAACCACCAATGACCAACGCCTTTTGCCCCTTAAATTCATCTGCATTTACCAACGTGGCCAGATCCGCGTAAGCCATTTGATCCTGGGGTTTCGGCCTTAAAACGGCTTTCACAAACCCCTGCAAGGTAGGCCCGGATACCTCCATCAAAACCAACTTGAAACGATCATCAAACTGCGTGGTTTTATACTTTAAAGCAGATGAACCCGACGACGTTTCCTGAAAAGTCACATTCAGTTCATAGTACACGGAATGAAACCCTGGACATTCCATGCCGACAAGTTGTGTGGTGGCCAACAGCTCCGCAATTTGCGTCGTCGGCATACCTTGTACAAGGTCTGGAAATAAATGGGTGAGCGTAGCCTCCTCCGCATACAGATCCAATTCACCCGCCGCAACTGACACCTCCGCAGATTCCAACACCTTGGGCTCCCGGCGTTCCGGAAATTTCGGAAGGTACCAGTGATCCTCCGCCAAATGACCCGATTTCCAGCTTGCATCGATCGTCGCAACCAACCCTCGATTACTCCCACTCAGTTCCAATTTTACAAAATTGTCCGCAAGAGTCTTGATTTGAACTTTAATCGCGTCGCCCACCAGCAATCGATTTCTGAATGTCACACGCAAGGAGGTAAGCGTCCTGCCACGCTGACCAATCTCGGCAAAGCAGCCATTCAGGCTCCAGAGCAGCTGGTGAATACCGTGGACCACCGGCTTGCCAAACATATACCGGCGCGCCGCAATCTCATCGATATGAAGCTTGTTGTAATCTCCCGATAGCTTCGCGAAAAGGCGCTGATCCTCCATCGAAAAGCGTCTTTCCCTGTCTGCCATAATCAGGAATCCAGATTCAGAATCTGCTCACGGTCAGGCTTTCCGCAACCGGACCACGAGATCCTTGCTCTCGACCGCATCGCCGACTGCGACGAACAGCTCGCCCACCACGCCGTTTTCCGGCGCAGTGAGAGTCGTGTACATCTTCATCGCCTCGAGAGTCAGCAGCTTATCTCCCTTCGCGACCTTCGAGCCCACGCTCACCGCCAGCGACGTCACCATACCGGGGATCGGCGCAGCCACTTCAAGCGTGTTGTTCGGGTCCGCCTGCACACGCGGCTTCGTCTTCGGCTGGATGGCGCGATCGGTGATCCATGTCTGACGCGTCACGCCGTTCAATTCGAACACCACCATGCGACGGCCGTCCTTGTCGGGTGGATTCACATTCAGCAATTTCAAATAGAGCGTCTTGCCCTGCTCGATCGTGATGCTGATTTCCTCATTCGGCTTCATGCCGTAGAAGAACGTCGGTGTCGGCAGCACGCTCACATCGCTGTAGTCCTTCTCAAATTTGTTGTAGTCGAGGAACACCTGCGGATACATCAGGTAGCTGTAGAGATCGTCGTCCGTCGGCTTCGACTTGATCTTCGCCTCGAGCTCGTCCTTCGTCTTGTCGAAATCCAGCGGCGGCAGATTCGCCCCGGGGCGCGACTTCAACGGCTTACGATTTCCGAGCACGATTTGCTGCAGCTTCTTCGGCCAACCGCCCTGTGGGAAACCGAGTCCGCCCGAAAGCATGTCGATAACCGACTCCGGGAACGGCGTTCCGGCCGGCAGATTGAGCACATCAGCGGGTTTGATGCCGCGTGTGACGAGGAACATGGTCATATCGCCAACCACCTTGCTGCTCGGCGTCACCTTGACGATGTCGCCAAAGAGCGCATTGACCTCGGCGTAGCACCGGGCGATTTCCGGCCAGCGGTGGCCGATCTCCATGCTGACGGCCTGCTCCTTGAGATTCGTGTATTGACCGCCCGGCATTTCGTGGAGGTAGACCTCTGCCGTGCCGAACTTCGGCGCGGTGTCGAACGGCGCGTAATACTCGCGGACCTGTTCCCAGTAGTCGGCGAACTCGTTGAGCGCGTCGAGATCGAGCTTCGTGTCGCGCGGCGTATGCTGCAACGCGGCCACGAGCGAATTCAAATTCGGCTGGCTCGTCGATCCGGACAGCGACGCAATCGCCGCATCGGCAATGTCCACGCCCGCATCCGCCGCTTTCAAAATCGACGCAGAATTGATGCCGCTCGTGTCGTGCGTGTGGAAATGAATCGGGAGATCGATCTCCTGCTTCAGCGCCTTCACCAGCTTGTACGCGGCGTAGGGCTTACACAGACCCGCCATGTCCTTGATGGTGAGAATATGCGCGCCCATCTTCTCGAGCTCCTTGGCGAGCTTGATGTAATAGTTCAGCGAATACTTGTCGCGCTTGCCGTCGAGAATATCGCCGGTGTAGCAAATCGCCGCGTCACAAACCGCGTGCGTGTCCTGCACCGCTTCCATCGCGACTTTCAGGTTCGGCAGGTAATTGAGTGAGTCGAAGATGCGGAAAATATCGATGCCCGATTCCGCCGAATGCTTCACGAAACCCGACACCACGTTATCCGCGTAGTTCGAATAACCGACCGCGTTCGAGCCACGGAACAGCATCTGGAAACAAATATTCGGCACCCGCTCGCGCAGATCGCGCAAACGCTGCCACGGGTCTTCATGCAGGAACCGCATCGCCGTGTCGAACGTCGCGCCACCCCACATCTCGAGACTGAACAAATTCGGCGTGCGCCGCGCAATGGCGTCCGCCGCCGCGAGCATATCGTAGCTGCGCACGCGCGTGGCCATGAGCGACTGGTGCGCATCGCGCAAAGTCGTATCGGTGATGAGCAAGCGCTTCTCGTTCTTCGCCCACTCCGCAAATTTGCGCGCTCCGAGATTGAGCAGGATCTGGCGCGTGCCTTCGGGCGGCGTCTGCTTGAAATCGAATTTCGGCGCGGCCGGTGTTGGCAGTTTCCCCGGCTTGAACCCCTTCGCCTGCGGATTGCCGTTTACGGTCACATCGCCGATGTAGGACAGCAACTTCGTCGCGCGATCCCGGCGCGGCGTGAACTTGAAGAGGTCCGGCGTGTTGTCGATCAAGCGCGTCGTCGCGTCGCCGCGGCGGAACGTCTCGTTGTGAATCAGATTCTCGAGGAACGGAATGTTCGTCTTCACCCCGCGGATACGGAATTCCCGCAACGCACGCTCCATGCGCTGCAACGCGATGCCGAAGGACGGCCCGCTCGCCGTCACCTTCACCAACAGCGAATCGTAAAACGGCGTGATGACGCTCCCGGTATCACCCATACCCGCGTCGAGCCGGATGCCGTAGCCCGCCGCCGAGCGGTAGGTGAGAATCTTGCCGTAGTCCGGCGTAAAGTTTTTCGTCGGATCTTCCGTCGTGATGCGCGACTGCACGGCGTAGCCGATGCGCGGGACGTCCTCCTGCTTCGGCAGTTTCAATTCCGGGCCGAATAGCGACGCGCCCTGCGCGATCATGATCTGCGAGCGCACGAGATCGATGCCCGTGATCTGCTCCGTCACCGTGTGCTCCACCTGGATGCGCGGATTCATCTCGATGAAGTACCACTTGTTGTCGTCCAGATCGTAGAGAAACTCAACCGTGCCGGCGTTGTCATAACCGATCTCTTTGCCGATACTCACCGCTGCGTCGCACAGTTCGCGGCGCACGTTCTCCGCCAGACCGATCGACGGCGCCACTTCGATCACCTTCTGGTGACGTCGCTGCACGGAACAATCGCGCTCGTGCAGGTGGATGCAATTGCCGTGTTTGTCACCGAGCAATTGCACTTCGATGTGCTTCGCGCGACGCACGAATTTTTCCAGAAATACCGCCGGATTACCAAACGCGCGATCCGCCTCGCCCTGCGCTTCGTCGAGCAAACGGTCGAGATCCTTCGGGTCTTGCACAATGCGCATGCCGCGACCGCCGCCGCCAAACGCCGCCTTGATGATCAAGGGAAAACCGAGTTCGCGCGCGATTTTCAGCGCCAGCTTGCGATCCGTCACCGGATCTTCCGTGCCGGGCAGCGTGGGGATTTTCAACTTCTGCGTTAGCTCCCGCGCCGCCACCTTGTTACCCATCAAATCGAGCAGCTCCGGTCGCGGTCCAACGAATGTAATGCCCGCCTTCGCGCACGCGCGCGCGAAATCCGCGTTCTCGGAAAGAAATCCGTAGCCGGGATGGATGAGATCGATGCCGTTATCCTTTGCCAACGTAATGATGCCGTCGATGTCCAAATACGCGCCGACCGGTCCCTTCCCCTGCCCCACCAGATACGCCTCGTCCGCCTTGAAGCGGTGCATGCTGAAACGATCCTCCTGCGCGAAGAGCGCGACCGTGCGCAGACCAAGCTCCGTCGCGGCGCGAAAAACACGAATGGCGATTTCGCTGCGGTTGGCGACGAGCAGCTTCTTCGGCTTGCCCCCGGTACCGGCGGAATAGCTTGGAACGGAAAGAGTTTGCGTGGTGGAAGTCGACTTCGTCTTGCGGCGTTTAGTCATAAGGGGGAACAGTGTTATACGGCTTCCAACTTATTAACGCCAAGCGGATTCTGCGAGAAATGACGACTTTACAGCATAACTAATAGCAGCGCGGCGCTACGCCCAGAAATACTAACGGACGGAGGCAGGTGTCTTGCTGCAGGGCGATTCGGTGAAGTGTGAGCACGCGGCCTAGAGCATTTTAAAGTATTGTGCACAGAGGCATGTCTGCTTTGTAGGGCGCGATTGCATCGCGCCGCGGCGCCATACAATGGCGCCCTACAAGGGGCGTGGCATTCCCAGTCATGGAGCGATTTGGAAACATGTGCACGATACTTTAAGATGCTCTAGCCGCGACGGGAGCCCGTCCCGTCCTACAAAAGACAGTCCTCGCGCCAGAACGTCATCACTACTTGCGCGCGCGCAGGAGCGCCGCACCGCTGCGCAGCATGCTCTCGGTCATTTCCCAGCCGATGCACGGGTCGGTGATCGACACGCCGTACTTCAACTTCGAAACGTCGGCGCAAATCGGCTGCGTGCCTTCGTGCAGGAAGCTCTCGATCATCACCCCCATCAGTGCAGGACTGGTGCGATTGCAGAGTTGCTCCATCAGATTTTGCCAGACGATTTCCTGCCGGGTCGGTTCCTTGCCGGAATTCGCGTGACTGCAATCGACCATGACGCCCGTGGGCAGTCCGGCTTTCTTGAGCTGCGCTTCCGCGTCTGCAATGCTCGTCGCGTCGTAATTCGTGCGCCCCCGGCCGCCGCGCAGCACGATGTGACTGCAGGGGTTGCCGGTCGTGTGAATAATGGCGGTCATCCCGTCCTGGTCCATGCCCAGGAAACTGTGCGGATGCTTCGCCGAACGCATCGCGTCGAGCGCCACCTGCAGGCTGCCATCCGTGCCATTCTTGAATCCGACCGGCATGGAAAGTCCGCTCGCCATCATGCGATGGGTTTGCGATTCCGTCGTGCGCGCGCCGATGGCGGCCCACGTCACCATGTCAGCATTGTACTGTGGCACGATCGGGTCGAGAAATTCCGTGGCGGTCGGCAGGCCGAGACGCGTGATGTCGATGAGCAGCTTGCGCGAGAGGCGCAGGCCCGCTTCGATGTCGTTGGAATCGTTCATGTAGGGATCGCTGATGAGCCCCTTCCAGCCGATGGTCGTGCGCGGCTTTTCGAAATAGGTGCGCATGACGATTTCGAAGACATCCTTCAAATCATTGCGGAGGGTAACGAGACGCTGCGCATATTCCATCGCGCCCTTCGGGTCGTGGATGGAGCAGGGACCGATGACCACCAGCAGGCGGTGGTCTTTACCGGCGAGAATCGCCTCCACCGATTG
The DNA here is from genome assembly GCA_017849585.1 of Verrucomicrobium sp. GTDB lineage: Bacteria > Verrucomicrobiota > Verrucomicrobiia > Methylacidiphilales > UBA1321 > UBA1321. Next base: position 49,369 of record JAFIGT010000033.1, on the reverse strand, counting down.
ACGCCACGCGAGCACACTCGCGGAGTCCTCATCGGTCATCGGCAATTCATTCTTGAGCTGGTGCGGGGAAACGAGACGATCCATCCCCCGGACACGCAGATTGTAGGTCTTTTGCATAAGCGTAAAACGTGAGGGTCAAAGATGCCCTAAAACTCCGCGCGGGGCAAGCGTGGATGCGGAACAGTCGCCACTCCCGCTCTCAGGAAACAGCTCAAACCCCTTGAAGGGAATTGGTTCCGATGAGAACGCACTCATGCTGAACACGACTAACCCAAAACCTTCCCTGCCGATCCTTCGACAAGCTCAGGATGACGGGTTGGGGGTGGCAAACTCCGCTCGTAACGAAGAGTTCTTGGACGTGAGAGGAACAACTGAACCGCTAAGCCAGCTAGAGTTGCGGTCCGTCTTCTCGGGTATTTTTGAACACAAGAACAAGACGAAAATCACCCAAATCCTTACCCAATATCAACCAAAGGGAGATCACGGAGTAGCCCCGAATCCTCGGGAGATCGTTATGCGAAAACCGAGCGATAACCGGTGATCGCCTCGGCCGCTTGCGCGGCGGTGAGCTCCTCGGTTTCGATGATGTAATTGGCCTGCGTGTAGATCGGTTCGCGTTCCTGCAGGAGCGTACGCAACCGAACATCCAGCGGCACTTGACCATTCGCGCCCTGCGTGAGCAAGGGCCGCGTGGCTCCGGAGCCAACGCGTTGCACGAGTGTTTCCACCCGCGCTTGCAAATAAAAGGTAGTCGCGGTTTCCTTCAGCAAAAACCGTACGACGGGACTGATGAATGCGCCGCCCCCGATGGAAAGCACCACGGGCGCACTCTCATTGACGATGCGGCGGATGGTTTCGAGCTCACACTGGCGGAAATAGGCTTCGCCCTTGTCCGCAAAGATCTCGGAGATCGGCTTGCCTTCGGCTTGCTCAATCTGGACATCGCTATCGATGAAGGGACGCTGCAGCTTCTCGGCCACGAGACGGCCAATCGTCGACTTGCCCACGCCCATCATTCCCACCAGAACCACGTGTTTCATTTTGAGTTTTCGGAATTCGAATATCTTGAACGATCCAATTTCGACCATCATAGGAATAGATGATTTCGAAATCACAATCAAATGATTCCAATCCCCATCTGGAAAAGTCGGGCGGATTGACAGGATCCATTGGCTTGTAGCCATGCCTGAGTTCGATAAAAGTTCGACGGTTCGGCCATGATTTAACCTGCTCGCCCGGATTTGCTATAGTCGTGAGATGTTGAAAAACCTCACCTTTGGCGTGAGTGGAGACTGAAGGTAGTTTTTGACCGAACGCCAGATTATCTTTGATCCGGTATAACACATATGATCGCGACAAACGGGCCAGACGGAAAATAACCGCCACAAATCGACTATCTGGACTCCAACAAGCGGAGACATTGGCCGTCGTTCTCCCCATTCCGCCTCCACGATCCGTTGGAATCTCTCCCAAGGGACCGATCATTCTCTGCGGATCCAAACCCATTAAATACGCCGTGGATTCACGGGAATAAAGTTCACGCTGATAAGCAAAAACATCCGAAAGTACGACTACCGCAAATTTCCCATTCGGCGATTTTCCTCCTTTTACAATAATGAGCTCCGAGTGAAGGCTGGAGGTAAGGACAAAGGCGAGCAGCCCAGCACATAAGCTTTGGCGGAAAAGATCCATATTGAGACAATCGCAAAACGAACCAATTTTCTTACATTGCCTGCCATAGGGCAGAATCGCTATAGTGCCGCCTTAATCGTATGCCCAACACGTTCGGCCATCTGTTTCAAATCACCACCTGGGGCGAGTCTCACGGCGGCGGCGTCGGTGTCGTCGTCGACGGCTGCCCTTCACGTCTCGCGCTCACCGAGGCCGACATCCAACGCGATCTCGATCGCCGTCGTCCGGGTCAGAGCAAGATCGTGACTCCGCGCAAAGAGACCGACACCTGCCAGATTCTCTCCGGCACGTTTCAGGGCAAGACCCTCGGCACGCCGATTTCCATCTGGGTAAAAAATGAGGATCAACGCGCCGAGGCGTATCGCGAGATGGAGACGATGTATCGCCCGTCGCACGCCGATTACACTTATCAGGCGAAGTACGGCATCCGCAACTGGCAGGGGGGCGGCCGCTCGTCCGCCCGCGAAACCATCGGCCGCGTGGCCGGTGGCGCGGTGGCAATGAAGGTGCTGAAGAAATTCGCGCCCAAGCTCGAGATCGTCGCGTACGTAGAGCAGATCCACACACTGAAAGCCGCGATCACTCCCGATAAAGTTTCCTACGCCGAAGTCGAAAGCAACATCGTCCGCTGGCCCGACGCCAAAGGCGCGGAAAAAGCGGTGCGCCTGATCGAGCGCGTGCGCAAAGCCGGGGATTCCGTCGGCGGGATCGTGACGTGCATCGCGCGCAACGTGCCGGTCGGTCTCGGCGAACCGGTCTTTGACAAACTCGAAGCCGATCTCGCCAAAGCGATGATGAGCCTGCCCGCGTCAAAGGGTTTCGAAGTCGGCTCCGGCTTCGGTTGTGTGGAACTGAAAGGTTCCGAGCACAACGATCCGTTCGTCATGCGCAGCGGTCGGGTACGCACGACGTCGAACCGCAGCGGCGGTATTCAAGGCGGCATCAGCAATGGCGAAGACATCGTTTTCCGCGTGGCGTTCAAACCGGTTGCCACAATCATTCAGGCGCAAAAAACTGTCTCGACCCAAGGCAAAGCGGCCATTCTCCGCGCTCGGGGTCGTCATGATCCGTGCGTGCTTCCCCGCGCTGTACCGATGGTGGAAGCGATGACCCGCCTCGTCCTCACCGATCACCTCCTCCGCCAACGCACCATCGCATGAAGATTATCGCGATCATACCGGCGCGTGGGGGATCGAAGCGCATTCGGGGAAAGAACGTCATGTCGATTGGCGGCGCTCCCTTGGTTGCGCATAGCATTCGTCATTGTCTCGCCGCCCGGCAGGTCGACGAGACCTACGTCACGAGCGATGACGAAGCGATTCTCAAACTGACCGCCGAGATGGGCGCGACCCCGGTGGTGCGTCCGCTGGAGCTGGCCGGCGACACCTGCACCAGCGAGTCCGCATTGATGCACGTGCTCGACTGGCGCCGCGAGCAAGGGTTGCCCGACCCGGACTATCTCGTTTTTCTGCAAGCAACTTCGCCCGTGCGACGGCTCGATGATATCGACCGCGCCATCGATACCTTGCGCAAGCAGGGAGCCGATTCCCTTTTTTCTGCGACGATCAACAAAGCGCTCATCTGGGCCTCGAACGACGGCCAGCTCACCCCGATCAATTACAATTTCCATCAGCGTCGTCGCGAGCAGGACATGGCCATTCAGTACCGCGAGAACGGCTCCATTTACGTGCTGCGTCCCTCCGTTCTGCGGGAGAATAATAACCGGCTCGGCGGCAAGATGACCGTGTACGAAATGGACACGCTCAGTTCTTTCCAGATCGACGAACCGATCGATGTGGAGATTTGCGATTTCATCCTGCGCCGACCCGAATTCCGCTTTCGGCCGCGCTGGCCGAAGAAGATCGGTCTCCTTGCGTTCGACTTCGACGGCGTGATGACCGACAACGCCGCATGGGTGGATCAGGAAGGTGTCGAATCAGTGCGCTGCTGGCGCAGTGATGGACTCGGGATCAGTCGCCTGCGCAAGCTCGGCGTGCCGATGCTCATCCTCTCCACCGAAGCGAATAAAGTTGTCGCCGCGCGCGCCGCCAAGCTGAAGATCGAGTGCATTCAGGATGTCCCGGACAAGGCGAAAGCCCTGCGCGAGATTTGTCAGTCACGGAATATCCCGCTGGAGGAAGTCATCTTCGTCGGCAACGACACGAACGATCTCCCCGCCCTCTCAATCGCCGGATTACCCGTCGCGGTGGGCGATTCGCACCCCGACGTGCTCCGCATCGCAGGTCTCATCCTACGCGAACGCGGCGGTCACGGCGCGGTCCGCGAACTCTGCGATCTCCTCGCCGATCATCTCGAAAAATAGCAATTATCTAGATTTCAACCAGATCTTAATATCCAATATCCATAGCCCACTTAAGGCTCAGATTTCCTTCCAATGATCGACATTAGCCTCTCTTTACGAGAACTAACCGGCCGCTATACAATTTAAAATTGCATCAATGAATAATACGCAAATCGCTCGGGAGAAGAAATTTATCGGAATAGAATTTTTGCGTTTCTTATGCTCATTTTCTGTTATCATTTACCACTATAAGACTTTTTTTGGTGGTAGCTCCAACGAAGAATTCTACGTTAAAATGGAGCACCAACCATTCTTCTCATTCCTCCATGCATTTTATATGGATGGAGGGTTTGCAGTAAGAATATTCTGGGCCATTTCAGGGTTTATATTCATATGGAAATATTCGAACTCTATATTCTCAAAAAAAACTTCCGCATGGAAATTCTTTATTTTTAGATTCTCTCGCCTGTATCCATTACATATTGCAACATTAATATTCATAACTATCCTGCAATTTATCTATAAAGAAAGTCACGGAACTTACTTTTTCGATCCTAAAATTAGCGTTAATAATTTTTTAGCAAATGTATTTTTTATATCTTATAATTTATCATTTAATGGTGTCATTTGGAGTGTATGTATAGAAGCGATTATATATTTTGTTTTCTTCATCTTGGCTAGGCGGATGAAATTCTCGCTCTTAAGCACTTGTCTATTGACCGTTATTTTTAAGGGCCTACTTTCTCTCACGCAGATTAACATGCTCGTCTTGACTGCACAGTGCGGATCTCTTTTTTTTCTTGGAGGATCCCTTTATTATCTTTACATGCAAATCGAAAGCCTAGGCAGAAAAAAGAAAATGCTAATAACTTTAGCAATTTTCCCTCTCATCTTAGCATTGGCTCATTTTGGTTTTGGATTCGGCGATCCGTCTTTACGAGGAATTCGATCGGCACTCAAAATTTATCTCTTTATTCCACTGCTTATTTTAGTCTTTATTCTGTTTTTTGAAAGGGACAGCTCTATCTTAAAAAAAGCTTCTCACATAGGTAACTACACTTATTCCTCCTATCTAATTCATCCTGTGATTTCGATTATATTTGTCTTGATATCTGATCATCTTGGATTTTCGCGCGAATTTTACTATGGAAATACCCCTTTTATCACGTACCTTCTCTGTGTATTTATAGCCTCTCATTTTATCTATGAATATTTTGAAATTTATTCTCAAGCTATCATCAGAAAGCATTTTGCAATAAAAGAACCCCGTCACTCCAAGATAATACTCAAGACTTAACGTAGGAATTGATATTCATTATGGAGAGGAATCGTCTTGGCGAAACCCGACAACGCTCAGATCAAACAGTCACTACCCTTTTGACCTTTGCGATTAGGCCTGTATCCTTACTCCAGACAGAGCTCACGCTGGTCCGAACCACCTACCCCACACGCCCATGGCCTCTAAATTCCTCGAGCTTACGGTCACCGACTCCGTGCGCCGGGCGCAGCAGCATTATTACGGCCAGTCGCGGCCTCTGAAACCTGCATCAGACTCCGATCCCCTCACCGAGGAGGAAATCGCGTTCATCCAATCCCGCGACAGCTTTTACATGGCCACGGTCAGCGAAACGGGCTGGCCCTACCTGCAACATCGCGGCGGGGCAACAGGATTCCTGCGCGTCCTCAGTCCCACGCAACTGGCCTTTGCCGATTTCAGAGGAAACCGCCAGTTGCTGTCGACCGGCAACCTCGCGACCACAGATCGCGTGATGCTATTCCTGATGGATTATCCGCAACGCTACCGGCTCAAGGTCATCGGTCACGCGCGCATCGAGGACGCACGAGAGCATCCCGAGCTGGTCGCTTCACTCGCCGTGCCGGAAGAGCGTGAACTGGTGGAGCGGTTCTTTTTCATTGAGGTGATTTCCTTCGATTGGAACTGCTCCCAACACATCACGCCGCGCTACACCGCCGAGGAAATCAAGACCGTCATTGCGCCGCTCCAGCAACGCATCGCCGAATTGGAAGCCGAGCTTAAATCCAAATCTTGATCCGCTCAAAGCGAGGAGTTTTCGGGCGTCCACTCCCCTTTTGACCTTTGCGGCGGGATTTGTATCCTAATGCCCATGATTCGTATTGGCTCCATGCAGGGGCGGCTTGTGCCGCCGATAGACGGTCGTATTCAGGTATTTCCCGGAGCCAGTTGGGTGCAGGAATTTCCGAACGCCGCGAAAGCGGGGCTGACGCATATCGAGTGGATCTATGATGACGACAGCGCGGTGACGAATCCGCTGTGCTCCGAGGCGGGCTTGCGCCAGATCGAGCACGACATCGCAAAGTACAACGTACAGGTGATCTCGCTGTGCGCGGACTACTTCATGGTGCACGGTTTCCTGCGCGTGACGCCGGAACAGTACGAAGCCAATGTGCAAAAATTTCTATGGTTGATTGATGTGGCGCATCGCATCGGCGTAAAGAGACTCGTCCTGCCTTTCGTCGATCAGGCGGCAATTCACACAGCGGAGGAAGAAGCCGTGGTAATCCAGCTTTGCGACCGGCTCGCTCCCGCGCTCGCAGCGCAGGGAATGGAGTTGCACCTCGAAACCGCGCTCGGCCCGAAGGAATTTCGCTCGCTACTGGACCGCATTCCGCATGCGAACGTGAAGGCCAATTACGACACGGGCAACAGCTCGGGTATTGGTTACGATCCGGCGGAAGAACTCGCCGCCTACGGCGAGCGGATCGGCAGCGTGCATATCAAAGACCGCAAGCAGGGCGGCACGACTTTCCCGCTCGGTCAGGGATCGGCACAGTTCAAAAAGTTTTTCAAGGCGCTCGTCGCCTGTGGCTATCGGGGTGATTTCATTCTGCAAGTGGCGCGCGAGGAATCGGGCCGCGAAGTGGAAAGTGCGCAGAAGAATCGTGAATTTGTCGAAAAACACCTCACGGAGGCTGGATGGACCTGGAACTGAACGGACGCATTGTTTTCGTGGCGGGCTCGACCCGCGGCATCGGCCTCGGTATTGCCGAGGGATTTCTGCGCGAAGGCGCGCGCGTGGCGATTTCCGGTCGCTACGAAAAACGGCTGAATGAAACCGCCTCTCGACTCAGTCAGGAATTTGGCAGCGACCGCGTGATTGGCATTGCCGGAAATCTCTCCGATGCAATCACGGTGCGGGATGCGCTCGAAAAAATCGTGAAGACATGGGGCCGACTGGATGTTCTCGTGGCCAATGTCGGCGCGGGTGGAGGTACGATCGGTTGGGATGTAGCTCCCGAGGAGTGGCAACGCGTGTTCGATGTGAATTTGTGGGCAACCGTTCGCGTCGCGCAGGCTGCCGTACCGCTGCTGAAAACCTCACGCGGCAATATCGTCTTCATCTCCTCCATCACCGGAGTCGAAAACACAGGCGCGCAACTGCCCTACAGCGCTGCAAAGGCGGCGCTCAACAGTCTCTCCAAAAATCTCGCCCGCGAACTCGGTCGCGATGGCGTGCGCGTGAATGCCGTCGCACCCGGAAACATCCTCTTCCCCGGCGGCACGTGGGAACAAAAACTGCAAGCCGACTCCGCCAAGGTGGAAAAGATGCTAGCCGATCAGGTGCCACTGCGCCGCTTCGGCACGCCCGACGAAATCGCCGATGCGGTGACTTTTCTAGCCTCGCCCCGCGCCAGCTTTATAACCGGCGCGCTCCTCGTCGCGGATGGTGGCCAGACGCGCTCCTAATTGCTCGGGCCTTGGTCGAGAGGGACTATTCAAAACCTTTTCCATCTCCTTTCCTTTAGCACGCATTACTTGACGAGGAAGCAGGGCTGACCTAGACCTGATAGCTTCGAAACCCATTTGACCATGGCTAAAACTATTAATCTAGGCGGGCGCGAAGTCGGCGAGGGGAAACCTTGTTACGTCATCGCGGAAATCGGCATCAACCACAACGGTGACCTCGACATCACCAAGAAGCTCATCTCGGCGGCGATCCTCGCGGGCTGCGATGCGGTGAAATTCCAGAAGCGCACCGTCGAAGTCGTTTATACCGAAAAGGAACTCGCCACCCCGCGGGAAAATCCGTTCGGCACGACCAACGGCGACCTGAAGCGTGGTTTGGAATTTGGCGAAAAGCAGTATCGCGCCATCGACGAATATTGCAAAGAACACAAGATCGCCTGGATGGCCTCCTGCTGGGACGAAGGTTCCGTGGACTTCATCGAGAAATTCAGCGTTCCCTACTACAAGATCGCCTCGGCTTCCCTTACCGACGATAATCTCCTCAAGCATCACCGCAAGACCGGCAAGCCGATCGTGCTCTCCACGGGTCTCAGCACTCTGGCGCAGATCGATCACGCCGTTGAAGTGCTCGGCAAGGAAAACCTCGCCATCATGCACTGCACGAGCACGTATCCTTCCAAGCCGCAGGAGCTGAATCTCCTCGTCATTCCGGAACTCAAGAAGCGTTACGGCGTGCCAGTCGGTTACTCCGGTCATGAAGTCGGCCTGAGCACCACCCTCGCGGCGGTTGCCCTCGGCGCCTGCATGATCGAACGTCACATCACCCTCGATCGCGCCATGTGGGGCAGCGACCAGGCCGCCAGCGTGGAGCCGCAGGGCTTCGCCCGCCTCGTTCGCGACACCCGCACGATCGAAGCCGCTCTCGGCGACGGCGTGAAGCGCGTGTACGATAGCGAACTCCCGATCATCAAGAAGCTGCGCCGCGTCGGCGCCTAGTCCGTCCGCAATCTCCGGTGCGGTGAGGGCCACTCCTTCACCGCACCACTTCCCGGTTCTCAGTCATGGTTCCCCTTCTCGATCTTCCCCGCATTCACAAGCCCATTCAGGCTGATCTCGAGCGCGTCGCGGTGGAAGTCCTACGCGATGGCAAGTACATCCTCGGCCCGCAGGTTACCGAACTCGAAAAGAAGCTCGCCACGTATTGCGACGTCAAGCACGTCGTTTCGTGCGCCAATGGCTCCGATGCCCTCGTGCTCGCCCTCATGGCGCTCGATCTCGCCCCCGGCGACGAAGTCATCACCACGCCCTACACGTTCTTTGCGACCGTTTCCGCCATTACCCGGTTGCAACTGAAACCCGTTTTTGTCGACATCGATCCAGTCACGTTCAACCTCGATCTGAACCAGATCGAAGCCGCCATCACTCCGCGCACACGCGCCCTCCTTCCAGTTCATCTCTTCGGTCAGGCCGTCGACATGGACAAGCTCATGGCCATCGCCACGAAGCATCACCTGCGCGTGGTGGAAGATTGCGCCCAAGCCATCGGCAGCCGCTGGAATAATAAAATGGTCGGCGGTTTCGGTGACATCGGCACGCTCAGTTTTTATCCGACGAAGAATCTCGGCGGTTTCGGCGATGGTGGCGCGTTGACGACGAATGATGACATGCTCGCAGAAAAACTGCGCATTCTGCGCCTGCACGGCATGAATCCGCGCTACTACCACAAGGTGGTCGGCTTGAACGGTCGGCTCGATACGCTGCAAGCAGCGCTGCTGTTGGTAAAGCTTCCCTTACTCGACAGCTATGCCGCCGGTCGCCGCGCCAACGCTGCGCTCTACAAAGAACTCTTCGCCAAATCCGGCGCGAAGGTGGAAGCCCCCATCGAGATCCCCGGCGCGTTCCACGTTTACAACCAATACGTCATCCGTTCCGCCAACCGCGACACGCTCAAGGCGCATCTCGCGAAACTTGGCATCGGCAGCGACATCTACTATCCACTTTCCCTGCATGAGCAGGAATGCTTTGCCTTCCTCGGCTATAAGAAGGGCGCATTTCCGCAGTCCGAAAAAGCCGCCGCGACGTCGCTGGCTCTCCCCGTCTTCGGTGAACTCACCCGCGCCGAGATTGAGGAAGTAGTCGCCGCGATCGCCTCAGCCTAGATCCTTTGGCTTCAATAGTCGCAGTCTTTTCACACGCCCCGGCGCAAAAGCGCTGAGGCGTGTCCATGTTCACAGGGAATTCGCAATCGGCGCCAAGATAACTTCGCTTGAGCGATTTCAAATTTTGTTTATTTTATGCAAACGAAAGCATCCTTATTTGCCAGACAAATATTGACTTTTTCTTCTTATATTCCATGCTTATGATGTAAAAGTTGACTTTTTACTTCATTATTTCAAAAATGAGTTTATAATAGATAAACAATAACATTCGCATTCGGAGTTTTTGTGATGACCATCCACCCGCTCTTACGTCCCCTCGCCGTTTTCATCCTTTTAGGTTCGCTCTACGACCTCTCAGCTGCCGAAGTCATGGTGAAGAATGGCAGCTTCGAGCAGACTCGCCCGGCCATGACACCGGATCAAGGCTTGGCTCCAGCCTTCTGGGAATTTACCACTTGGAGTCTGCCCCGTGAACAAGCCCCGGAACACGGCATTCTGACCGGCGATGCCGCGCTCGGCGAGAGGGCGATTTTCGTGAATCCGACCGCGAAGGGCTCGGCGGGGTGGACCTCGAGTGCTTATGCGCTCACTCCGGAATGCGAAACATTGATTCTCCGCGTGAAAGCCCGCAAGAGCGCGGATTATGCCGGGGGCTCGCCATGGGTCTTTCTGACGTGGCATAAGGCGGACGGCACATTCCTCGGCAAAGCCGAAGCAAAGACCAACGGCGGCACGGCGGGACAATGGACCGAAGTCACCCTCTCCGCTCCTCGCGAGGAAATGCCGGCCGGCACCACCCACTATCGCATAAATCTGGCCGTACTCGCCGCCCCCACTGGTGTCACGCCCGCAGGCAACCTCGCCTACGACGATGTGCGCCTCACCGAAGATGCCACGAAGGTTCGGACCATTCGTTTCACCTTGCGAGGCGATGCCACTTATAGTTGGTGGAAAATCGGTGACACGGTTCGTTTCAAGGTGGCCACCGGCACGGTACCGGAATGGTTGGAAAGTTTGAATGGCAAAGTGATCGATTCTCTCGGCGCAACAGTAGCCGAATCGAGCATCACCCGCGACGCCCTCCTCAAGGAGGGCTGGTCGTGGAAACCGGCTCAGCCCGGCTTTTACGAAGTGATCTTCACCTATCTCGAAAAAGGGGAAGACAAACCCAAGACGTTCACGGAACCGTGGCTGGTAAAATCACAATCCAACCGCGAACATACGCGCAACTTCCAACGTGAGCGCTTCACCATCGCTGTGGCCGCGGGCAGTCCCCGTCCGGTTGCCGAGCGACCTGTGCAATTTGGTTTTCACTGCGAAAAGCCAAATGAGGACGCTGTCATTGCCAACCTGATCGGTTTCCAATTCGTCCGCTTTTGGTTTCACTGGGGAGGCAATGGTTGGGAATGGGCGGACAAGCATTCCGCGCAATTGTTGCTGGAACCGGAGCGGGGCAAATTCCAATGGGAGAAATACGACGAGTATATCTCCATGTTCCGCAGGAACGGATTCGCTGTTCAGGCGGTGATTGTGAATACACCGAAATGGGCTTCGCCTCACCCGGAGGATACCAAGATGGATATCTGCGTTCCCGGCTATGCCGCCTACGCGCCGAAGGATATGGCCGATTGGAGCAACGCTGTGCGCGCCATCGTGACGCGATACAAGCAGGATATCAAGGCCTGGGAGATGTGGAATGAACCACACCTGCCGGGCTTCAGTGTTTTCTGGCGTGAGAAGCCCGAGAAATACGTGGAGTTGCTCAAGACGGGCTACGAAACAGTGAAGTCGGTGCAGCCCGATTCCGTCGTCTTCATCGGCGGCATGGCACACCGTTATCTGCCGTTTTACCGCGAGGTGTTGCGGCTGGGTGGGGGCGCGTATTACGACCGCCTCGGTATTCACGGACAGATGCAAATTCCAGACGATTTTTACGCACTCGATAAAAAGTTCGGCGTGAAGTCGAAACCGTGGTCGAGCACGGAATGTCACTCGATCCTGATCGATTCTCTCGGCCACAAGGGCAAAATCCCGACGGAAAATGAGCTCGCCCTGCGCATGCTCTATGACCATTTCCTGCAGTTGAAACATGGCGTCACGCAAACCGCGTTCTACAGCATGATCAATAACCAGAACAAAAACGAGATGGAGGTCATCCCCTTCTCGCGCGAGGAACGCTACAACATCCAGCCTGCCGGATTATTCCGCATGTTCCCGCAAGTTGAACCGCGCCTCTCGGCCATGGTCATGCGCACCTTGCTCGACCAGGTGAATGGCAAGCTCATCTACCGGGGCGAATTTGAACTTCCAAACGATCAGAAGGCCGTCTGGTTCGACAATGGCGGCAAGCCACTCGTCTGCATCTGGAGCGCGTCTCAAAAAATCGCGCCACTGGACCCGGGCCTCGCCAAGGCCATCACCCCCACCACGCGCGTCGTCGATTGGGAAGGACGCTCCCTCGCGGCTTCTTCATTTCCCGTTCAGCCCTTGCGCGCTTACTGGTTGGCGGACGCAAAGCTTGACGCCCTCAAGGCGCTGCCCGCGTCGGACAATTTGATTCTCTCGAAGGAAGAACGCGAACGGCGCATGAAAAAGGATCACACAGGACTTGCCAGCACCTACCAGACCGCATCTCTCTTTGCCACAGTGTCGGGTCCGCTGCTGAATGAATCCACGCTGCGCTGGAATGAAACCCCGTGGAAATTCGTTGGCTTCAATGGCGCGACGCAGCCTCCCGGCTATTCAGCACGATTCATTACGGCAGCTACACCGAACGGACTCGATCTGGTGGTCGATGTGACGGGCGATGCGAAACATTCCCAGGAAAGCAAACGGGGCGAGTATTGGACCGGCGACAGCCTGCAGTTCGCCATTGATACAGAGGAAAATGGCATGCCCCCGGGCATCATGGAATTCGCCGTCGCGCTCACGAAAGACGGCCCGGTACTGTGGAAAAACACCGCGCCCAGTCTTGGGGGTGATCTTCCGGCAAAATGGACCCCGGGAAATCAGCCGGTGCAATTTGGCTCCGCCGCTGTGGAAAAACTCCCCGATGGACGCCTTCGCTACAAGGCGCACATCGAGTGGAGCGAACTTTATCCGCTTGTGTGGAAGGAGGGAAAAACCCTCTTTCTCTCACTTCTCGCGAACAACAACGATGGCACAGGCCGCATTGGCTACATCGAATGGTCCAGCGGTATCGGTGGCGAGAAAGATCCGTCGCTTTATGGCAAGCTCACCCCCGCCAAATAGCGGGGTGAACCTCTCTCCCGATACCTGATGTTGCGGTTGCGGAGGAACCCGACCGGGTGCATAGTTCACGCATGAGCGCGTGGGATGCCCTGCAACCGGTCTGGATTCACTCTTCCCAGAGTTTGGAGGCGATTCGGTGCGCGCGCGAAGCGTCGCTGAGCACAGGGCAAATGGATCATGCGTTCCACTACGCCAGCCCGCGCCAAAGCGAACTGTGGCTGGCCGTGCATCAGGCGCACAGTCCGGTAAAAACGGATGCGCAAGTGGAAAAAATCTATCGCGATCTTTTCACCGAAATCGCGCCGCACTGGAAAAATCAACCCGTTCACCTAGTCGCGCTCGGCTGTGGCGGCAGTCACAAGGACACCCTTCTGCTCGAAGCACTGGAAGCCGTCGGCGCGCATGTTCGGTTCACTCCGGTAGATGTCAGTCCCGCTCTTGCCCTGCTATCCGCTCAAGCTGGGCGCGAATTTTGCGACGAACCGATTCGCCCGCTCGTCGCGGACCTGCTCCATTTTCCGGCACTCCCGGATGCAATCGCGTCGTATGACGGCGGCGAATCGCGACTCTTCACCTTTTTCGGATTGATCCCCAATTTCGAACCCGAAGCTATCCTTCCCCAGTTGCGCGGCTGGATTCGTCCGCAGGATCAACTCCTGCTCAGCGCGAACCTCGCTCCCGTGCTGGATGAATCCCCGGGAGAATATCGTGCGGCCATGGAGATCGTGAAGCCGCAGTATGACAATCCTGAGACGCGGGCGTGGTTGTCTCGGGTGTTGATGGATTGGGGGCTCGAAGCGCGCTCGGATTCTTACACGCTTTCGATTGAGGAGCACGGCGGTCTGCTGCGCTTCGTTGCGGCCGTCACCGGCCTGCGACTTTTCTTCAGTTACCGCTATACCCCGGAGCGACTCCGCGCAACGCTCGCCGCGCAAGGACTGAAACTCGGAGTCGGAAAGCTCTCCCCTTCGCGGGAAGAAGGCGTCTGGACCGCGAAACCGTGATTAGTGCACTCCCGCTTCCCGCACAGGGGTGCGTGGAAGGGGGACTTGGGCGACGGAAGCGGGTCGTTCGGCCAACGCTTCGGCCCACCATTGCACCGCCCGCGCAATGGCCGTATTGATCGGTATCTCGGGCTGCCATCCGAGTTCTGTGCGCGCTTTCGCTGCGTCGAAAAATTGGATGCGTGTCGCATGAATGGCGCTTTCCAGCGTGAGTGGAAAATTCCATTCGCGGCACGGCATGCTGATCAATTCGGCCATCGCTCCCGCCGCGAGGAGCACTCCGTGGGGAATGTGAATGGTGGGGGCCGCCAAGGTAGTGTGTTGCGAGATGCGCTGAAGCAGATCGTCCAGCCAGATATTTTCATCACCGAGAATATAGCGCTCGCCGACCCGTCCACGCTCCGCGACGGCCAGCAGACCAGAAACCAGATCGTCCACCGAGGCGACATTCACCCCGGTATGCGTTCCGGCGCGGAAACGACCCAGAAGAAAATCGCGGAAAATCGCACCGGTCGGTGTGGGCGCATCATCTTCTTCGCCGATGGGACAAGTCGGGCAAGCAATGACCACCGGCAGACCTCGCTGAACAGCCGCAAGCGCCAGTTTTTCCGCCTCCCACTTACTGTTTTTGTAGGGACTGCCCCAGCGGGGCGTGGAGGGAAAATCCTTTTCCGTGATGAGCCCACCGCGATTGCGCAACAGCCCGGAAGTGCTGACATGAACAAACCGAAGGACTCCGGCATTAAGCGCCGCCTCTAGCAAATGAGCTGTGCCCTCGACATTGACTTCTCGCAACTCTTGACGGTAGGGAAAGCCAAAGCGGTAGAGTCCTCCCACATGGTAGACGGTATCCATCCGACGACAGGCCAGCGGCGCCGCATGCGGATCGCGCAAGTCGCCACCGATGATTTCCACCTCGTCACCAAATAGGCGCGCAGCTTTGGGGATATCCCGGGCCAACACTCGTACGTGAGCGCCTTCGTGCAAAAGCTTCCTCACCAGATGACGGCCAATGAAGCCCGTACCGCCAGTGACCAACACACGTTCCGTTGAAAGGTTCGGCATAAGTTGTGATGGAGTTCAGACTGAAGGTCGTGCAGGGGCCGTTCCACATTAGCCGCATTTTTCATAACAACCATAAATAAGGGAATTTATTATCCATTAAGGCCATAAATAGCATCAAAGCCGCTACTTAGGTCTCTGCTTTAAAACGGGCATTTTACAACATTGCCAACGGCCGTATTGCAAATTGCACTCTCGCGAGTCTTTTGGCTGTCGCCGTATGAACAGCGGGGAGGATTAGGATTGCTCCTTTATGGATTCGTCACTTGTTCGACACATTCCAAGAGCTCGGCACGAAGAAAAGCACGCTCTCGGGCGGACATGACAGGAGTTCTCCTTTGTCCCAAGCCATGGAGCGGCGTTCGCCCGGTTGGGGCATCCCTTTGGCATCAGTCGCAGCTTGCTTCTCCGAATAGAGATAGCAGTCCGTTTCGATGACGCCGGATCCAGACAGACGAAGTGCAAATTTCACTTCATTTTTCTCCGTATTGACCACACACAAGGACCAGCGCTCGCGACCGATTTTCGAGTCGAGGCCGGGGAGTCTGGCCGCCAGAATTTGAATCCCGGGCGGGGTATCAGTCACAAGCGAAATGGTGGCACCGGGCGGAAAGGAGCGGCTCAGCAACGCCCAGACGTAGAACCACGGCTTGAGCGCAAAGTCCTCCTTCTTGCTCGCCCACATGCCCCAACTGAAATTCAAGTGCGACGTATCATCGAGCATCCAGGCCGAGACGCCCCAGGAACCCGCTTCCACGGCTTGAATCGCATACTGCGCCATGAAAAAACCATAGCGCCAATCCCGGTGCCAACTGTTCGTGGCGGCGTCCGCGCGTTTCGCCACCTCCGGCGGTTCAGACCAGTAGCCCGCTTCCGCAATAATCAGTGGCTTACTGCGGTCGGGATCCATCGTGCGAGCCAGTTTCCATGCTTCGGTAAAATGACGGCGAATGTCGCCGCTGCGTGCCGCTTCGGCCGTGGTGGCATGGCCTTTGTTTTGATTGGCGTACAGGTGAAGATCGTACGCGCCCAGAGCGTAGCCCAGTTTTTCGATGGTGGCGGGAAGCAGGTCGTAGCGATTGCCAGATTGGTCTGGAGCGGTGAGTCGAATACGCTGATCCAAACCACGTTTCTTCAACTCTGCCGCCACGTTGGCCAGCCCCGCGAGCCATTCGTCGCGCGTGGCCGGACGCCCCGGTTCATTGACGAAAATGAAGTATTTGAGGCAGGTGTATTTTTTCTCGTTGAGCAGGTAGTCGAGGTAAGTACCGATGATCTCCGCGTACTTCGGGTCATCCATCCGCTTAATATCGGGGATACGCATCCAGTTGTCATTCACTCCCCAATCGGTCAGCAGGACCGTGATTCCCTGCGCCTCGCAGAAATCGAGCTGTCGCTGTAAGATCCGCATTGCTTCGCCGTCCCACTGGTAAGCTCCGTTCCCGGTATAGCACCAGCTGGCCTGCATCATGATCCGAACCAGCGGAAGCCGCATCCATTGGATTCGTTCCTGCACCAGCTTCCAATCCTCCTCCGTGAACTTGGTGTAAGCATAACCACGCCCGTCCCATTCCGCGCCAAAACCGAGGAAGGGGCCATCGAGTGGATTGACCTGGGAAGGCTCGGCCACCGTCATCGATTGCGCCAAGCCGAATACCTGACTGAGCATCCACATCCCAAGAACCGTCACCGCCAATGGCCGTTTCATTTAAAACCTCCTTGAAAATCGTAGAGACAATTCTCATTGCCCGGAGGACTATTCACAATATCGCGCACGAAATCGAGACTCGCCACGTGCCCGTCGTAAAAGAGCGCGTTGACCTTGGTCCCTTTTTTATGGCGCGGATAAATGCACCAGTTACGCGCTGTCCACAAGTTGGGCATCAGTGAACTGAAACAGGTGGCCAGGCGACCGCGTCCGTTCTCGGTCCACTGGGGATAGGGCACCGAAATGCTGTCGGGAATGCCCACATCGAAGATATAGATGTTGCGACTCGGATTCGGAACAACAGCCAGCTTTCGATGGAGATTGAGATAGCCATTGAAGGTGTCGTGCACGCCGGGAGGGTACAGACCATTGGCCGCGTTGTAGTAACTATTAATATCGTAGGAGCAGGGTTGTAGTCCGGTCGTAATGCGAAAATTCAAATCGTTGGTCTGCATGAATTTCACATCGATGAGATAGGAAGGACAGATAAAGGTCTTCATGTCACGCGAAGGAATGTACGGCTGCAAAAATGCGCGCCAGCGAACCGGAAGAGTAACACCCGAAACAGTGAGCGAGGACGGAACGACGGCGCCATCGTTTTCGCTGACGTAGGCCGCCGTGGCAACGCCGATCTGGCGGAGATTGGTCAGGCAACCCGAGGATCGCGCCGCCTCGATGCTATTTTGCGCCATCGGTATCATCAGGGCCGCGAGGATGGCAACGATCCCCACCGTCGTGAGGAGCTCAATCAAGGTAAAACCGGCATGAGAGCGCCTTGGCGGCCTGACTACCGCAGAACCTCGATCGTGGCGCTTCCTACTCATCCAGTAGGAAGATTATCGTCATTTTACCGGCAACTGTAAATCCTCATTCGTGATCTCCCCGCAGGTTAGCGCCAGTTTTATTACGCCACCATGAAGCCGCTTGCGAGCACTCAGACCAACTCAATACACACTCCCGCGCGACGGAATGGTTTGAGTTCCGCCGCCGGAATACCTTCATTTGTCACAAGTGTGTGTACTTTCTGCAGATCCAGCACCTTGCTGAGGGAACGCTTGCCGAACTTGGAACGATCAAGGAGAAGAACCACTTTGGCCGAGGCATCACACATGGCTTGCTTCACTTCGATTTCCATCGGGTTAGGATCGGTCAGCCCGGTTTCGACCCTGAACCCGGTGGCACTGATCACGCAGAGATCACTGCGGTGCGTGCGAAAAAAATCGACCGCCTGTGGTCCGACAAAAGTACGCGATACGTGACGATAAATGCCGCCGCAGCCGAGCACCGTGTCGGTGGAACGCGTCTGCCGCATCGCTTCCACGCTATTGGTGAGAATCGTGAGATGGGGTGATTCGATGTGCGAAAGCATGCTGATCGCCGTCGTTCCTCCTTCAATGGAAATGGATTGTCCCGCGCGGGGAAACCGACGAGCGGCGTAACGCGCCAGTTTCAATCGATCCTCCGTAGCTGCCGCCGCCTTGGCGGTGTAATCGGGCTCCTGTTCATCGGCGGGCAGAGCGGGCAGGGCGCCTCCATGGACGCGGCGAACCTCGCCCAACGTCTCCAGTTGCTGCAGGTCACGCCATACCGTCATCACCGTAACTCCGAGTTGCGCCGCCGCATCCCGAACCCGCAAGTTGCCCTGACGGGCCAGTTCATGACGGAGCCATTTGAGGCGTTGATCGGAGAGCAACTTGGGCATGAACGAAGAAATACCGAATGTTATAAATTTTAACAATATTTAAAATAAAGAAACATTGTTTTTGCCGGACCCTGCGAGGCAGCGTATTTTTATTTCGACGAATCGATCCTGATTTCATTTCCACCCAAACCCTTCCATGCGCCCGCTGCTACTATTTCTGCTGAGTCTCGGTTTGATCGCCGAAACTGTCCCGGCTCAGGATCTCTCTGCACGGAATGGCGCCAAAGCGGAGGTGTCTAATGGGGAAATCGTCATTCATTTTACCGAAAAAAAAAGCGAGTGGCCTCCTGCCGTCGGCATGGCTGGGAATGCCGAGGTAGCGGCGGGCCAAACGATCGCCCTGCAATTCGAGGCGCAGAGCACGGTTCCACTCAGCGCGCGCTTGCTGATCTCCAACTTTGCCCCGCCCTACGCCCACCTTTCCCCAGCACAGACAATTCACCTCACTCCCACATGGCAACCATTCACGCTTCGTTTTGCTGTAAGTGCCACCTCGTTGCCTCGGATTAATCTGCCTTTGATTGTCTTCGACAATTTTCCGACAAGCGGCGAAGTTCGTATGCGTTCTTTGAAGGTCATTCCCGTTTCGCAAGTGAAGAGCGCCATATCGGCCTCACCGGTGGTCTGGAAGGCGCTTGATACCACGGATCTTTACATCAAGCCCGGTTCTGCGCTCGATTTCTCACCCTTCTTCGATCAAGTCCCCGCTGGAACTTATGGTCGCGTCATCGTGAATAAAAAAGGGGAGTTGGCCTTCGCCTCGAAGCCGGACAACGCCGCCCGGTTTTTCTCAGTGCAACTCGAGCCCCCGGCCAGTTTTCGAAACTGGAGTGACGTCGAAATCGCGGAGTTCGCCGCCGCCGTCGCTCGGCAAGGTTACAATCTCGTCCGCTTTCCGTTTTTCGACAATCTCATCAATGGCAACGACAAGGCCGCCGCGCTCAAGAAATTACCTCCGGAATTAGAGCGGTATACCCTGCCGGACAAACCGGAAGATATTACCTTCGATCTCCGCGCGCTCGACCGCTACCACCTGCTGCTGGCGCAACTCAAGAAACATGGTGTGTACTGGAATCTCGATTTCATGACCTCCTTTGTCGGCTACGCGAATGGCAAGTTGCAGTCCGCACCGAAGCAAGGGGGCTATAACACCAAGGCGCAAATGTATGTGAATTCGAATTTTCGCGCCAACTGGAAAGCGGCGGTCACTCGGTTGCTCAACGATGTGAATCCCTATACGCAATTGCCGCTGAAGAACGATCCGGCACTGGCCATCGCATCGTGCCTGAACGAACAGGAAATTCTCTTCGAACAACGCAACTATGGGAAGGAGTTCGATCTTGTCTGGCAGGCGTTCCTCGCCCAAAAGTACGGCGATTACAAAAAAATGCGCGCAGCGTGGGGCGGCAAATGTGGCGCGACTGAACTACCGGAAAATGGCAGCTTCACAGATGTCCCCTCCATCGCAGCACCGACTGTCCTTTCCGATACACCTGCGGGTCGCGACATGGCCAGGTGTTGCGGAGACATGGAAGTGGAAATGGCGCAGTGGTATCTAACGACATTGCGCGAACTCGGTTTTACGGGACTTATCTCGAATTACAACATGCGAACTCGCATTGGCACTGTGCCCGCGCGCGCGCTTTATCCCGTCGTGACGATGAACGCCTATCACGCGCATCCCCACTTCGGACCCAACACCGAGGTAAACCAAAACAGCGCGTTGGCCGACGGCGGCTCCAGTTTCAAAAACCAGACGATGGCGCGCTTCCTTGATCGTCCCTTTGTGAATACGGAATTTGGTCTCGTGTTTTGGAATCCGTACCGTCATGAGCAAGGTCTGCTGCATGGCACGGGCGCGGCACTGCAAGGATGGAGTTCGCTGACCTGTCATGCCACGCAAGTCGTCGATTCCGGATCAGCCTTGCTGTGGTTTCATGTGGGGGATGATCCCGTCATTCGCGCTTCCGAGGCCGTCGCAGCGCTGCTGTTCCGACGGGGCGATGTTGCGATGTCGTCCCATACCATTGAAATTCCTCTGACGGACGAATTCATTTATGCCGGCCGCGCCATGAAGGCGCTCGACGATGAACTTTCGCGCTTGTGGGTGCTCTGCCGAGTGGGGATCACCTATGGACCCAAGCAATTCCCCTATCCCACCGTACTGAGCGTGTCGCCGGACAAGATGGCTTCCATAGGCGGCAGCATCTGGTTCTCCGACGTGACGAAGTCCGACAGCACGGGCCAGCTCACCGCTATTGTCGCAAAGTTAAAGGAACTCAAAGTGCTACCCACCCCCAACAAAAGCAACCCCACCGCCGGCGTTCTCGAAAGCGATACGGGCGAAGTGACGCTGCGCACCCAGACTGGAGGCGAGCTTTTCGTCCGCACGCCGCGCCTCGAAGGAGCGGTCCTGAAGAGTGACAAGAAAGCGCGCCTTGATGCGATGACGATCGATCAGTGCTCTATTCCCGCCTCGATTACGTTGGCCTCGCTCGACAGCCGAAAGACCGTGCGCGAAGCGACGCGCCTGTTGCTGGTGATCTCTACCGACGCACGCAACACCGGCATGAAATTCACCGATAGTAGCGAAGACAAGCTCCTCAGTCTTGGCCACCTGCCGGTGCTTTGTCGCACCGGACAATTCAAAATGACGCTGACACGGGCGACTGCACCCAAAAAGATGGTAGCCTACGCGCTCAAACTCAATGGCGAGCGCGCCGAGGAAATACCCATCCAGATCGAGGATAAAACGCTCTCGCTCGCGATTGATACCCATCAACTCTCGAAGGCAGGGCCGACGCCCTTTTTTGAAATCGTGGAGGTCGAATGAACCGAAATGACATTCCCCCTTTCTATTGCGGTGTAGACGCCGGGGGAACTTCCAGCCGCGCCGTAATTCTATCCACCAACGGAAAAAATTTCGGTTGGGGCTACGCAGCAGGCGCCAATCCCACTCACGCCGGATGGAATCAGGCCGGAACGAACATGTTTGAAGCCGTGCGTATGGCCAGCGCCGATGCCGGAATCAACACCAACCAGATCCGCAGCCTCTTTCTGGGAATGGCGGGCGTGGTCACCGACGAAGATCGCGCGCATGCCCTCCGTCTGGCGCGGAGCTGGAATCTCTCACCCTCCTGCCTGTGCGGAGTCGATCACGACATTCGCATTGCACTTGAAGGTGGCCTCGCCGGACGACCGGGCATCGCCGTGATCGCTGGGACGGGCTCATCCTGCTATGGCCGCAATGCTGAGGGAAAATCGTGGCAGGCGGGAGGTTGGGACCGGCTATTGGACGATCTTGGCAGTGGCTATGATTTGGCGCAGAAAGGCATGGCGGCAGCGTGTCAAAGCGCCGATGGTCGAATCGCTCCTTCGCTTTTGCAGAACCTGTTTTTCAGCACCTTGGACGTGACTAATGTCGCCGATTTTTCTTCCAAAGTGCATCGCCCGGGATTGGCCCGTCATGAAGTCGCCGCTTTGGCCACGCTCGTTTTGAAGGCGGCGCATCAAGGCGATGCAGCGGCCATAGCCATCGTAACTACCGGAGCCGATGAATTGGCACGCATGGTGGAAGCCGTCGCGCATCGCCTCTTCCCGCAACAGCCATGCGATGTAGTCTTGATCGGTGGACTATTTGAAAAAAGCGCCCGGTATCGCGTCCCAGTCGAAAGCGCGATTCACTCCCGAATCCCCCAAGCTATTTTTCATACGACCCAACTGCGTCCTGCCATCGGCGCTCTATCCATCGCAGCCGCACAGGCCCAACACACATTTCAACTCGAATCACTACGCCGACTCTCGGAACAAACCCAAGAATAGACATGCTCCCCCCATTCGATCTTACCCAATACTATAATGCCGCCACCGGAGAACTCACTTCCGGCAAATGCGTAGAACGAAGACTCTCCGATTTGAAAGGCTGCTTTGCCGATGCTTCCGCGTTTGAAGCTCGCCTTGCCGCAGAGAACCCACTGCTTTACGCCGTTGCAGCCGTGGAGCCCGGCCAGGGTGAAGGCGATCTTCATTATGGAATTGGCGTTCTCTATCCCGGAAAAATCGGCAACGAATACTTCATGACGAAAGGCCACCTGCATGCGTGGCGACCGGCAGCCGAAGTCTATATCGGTTTGCGCGGTCAAGGCGTGATGTTACTGGAGGACGAATCCACAGGCGATAGTCGGATGGAGCCTCTCACATCCAACTCCATTATCTACGTACCCGGTCATACCGCTCATCGCACGATGAATACCGGGAACGAGCCATTGGTCTATATCGGAGTCTACCCGGCTAAAGCGGGGCACGACTACCAGGCTATCGCAGAGAAAAATTTCCGTCACATCGTCATCGAGAAATCCGGAAAGCCGACGCTGCTTCCGCGCATGAATCGGAGTGAATCTTTATGAACCACTACATCACCAAATCCATTCCCCATGCAAAACCCAAGGTGGATTTTGTCGAGCGGCCGTGGGGCAGCTTCAAGCAATATGCCTTCAATCAGGACTGCACTGTCAGTCTGATGACCGTGAAGCCCGGCCAACGCCTCAGCCTGCAATCACACACAGGTCGCGCGGAGTTATGGATTGTGCTGGACGATGGCGCACTCGTCCAAGTGGGTGACACGATCCGCGCTCACAAGGCCGGTGATGAAATCTGGATTGCTGCCAATGAAAAGCATCGTCTCTCGTGTGTAACGGACCAACCGGTGCGCGTGCTCGAGGTGGCCTTCGGCAACTGGCAACAGGCCGACATCGTCCGCTACGAGGACGACTTCAAACGCCCCGAGCAAGGCGAGTAAACGCTTTCTATTTCGTATCCGATGAGAACATCCCATTACGATAAATTTCCCACCGTACCAGTTCCGGCAAGTCATGCCCGCGAAGCCTGGGCCGGGTGGGACACGATTGGCGCAACGATTAAACAAGCCATCCAGAAAAAGCAGACGAACTCGTCACGGTTTTTGGTCGTCGGTGTGGAATGCTATCCGGGCGTGATCTGCGAAGAAATAAGCGCGCACCTCCACCGTGCGATACAGCCTGTATTGGGCATTGACTCCACAACGATATTGAAATCCGAAGAGGCCATCGATCAACTCGTCGCGCCCGATCTGGGTGGCGCGGACCCGGTCTTTGGATTTCTAAGCCGTCTGCAGATGGAGGACTTCCTCGACGAGGCAAGAGTGCGGACCGCGCGTCAGAAATTATCGGAATGCGCATCGGGAGCGATTCTGATCGTGGGACCGGGCGCTTCTCTTCTCGCGGCGCCGGACCTCCTCATTTACGCGGACATGCCGCGCTGGGAAGGGCAACTGCGCCAGCGGCGCAATGAAGTATCCAACCTCGGAGTGAACAACCGCGAACTGAAAGCGTCGCTTCAATACAAACGCTCATTCTTTATCGACTGGCGCGTCTGCGACCGGCTGAAACAGCGGACGATGGAACGGTGGGATTTCCTGCTCGATACCACGGATCGCACGAAACCAAAGCTCCTGTCTGGCGCGGCTCACTTGGCAGCCTTGCGACACGCCGTGACGCGACCCTTCCGCGTGGTTCCTTTCTTTGATCCCGGCCCCTGGGGAGGCCAGTGGATGAAAGAGGTGTGCGATCTGGACCGTTCACAGGTGAATTACGCGTGGTGTTTCGATTGCGTGCCGGAAGAAAACTCGCTGCTACTGGAGTGTGCGGATGGACTTCGCATCGAAATTCCAGCCATCAACCTGGTTTTCAATCAACCGAAAGCCCTGCTAGGCGAACCCGTTTATGGACGCTTTGGCCCAGAATTTCCAATCCGCTTTGATTTTCTCGATACGATGGGCGGAGGAAATCTTTCCTTTCAAGTCCACCCCACCACCGAGTTTGTGCAGGAACATTTCGGCATTCACTACACGCAGGACGAAAGCTATTATATGCTGGATGCCGGGGATAATGCGGTGGTTTACCTCGGTCGTAAAAACGAAGCTAATTTCTGCGAGATGATCACCGCGCTCGAGTCCGCGCAACGCGGCGAAAGCACATTCCCCGATGAGAAATTCGTGGCCCAATGGCCTGCCAAAAAACACGATCATTTTTTGATTCCAGCCGGGACGCTCCACTGCTCCGGCGCCAACGGCATGGTTCTGGAAATCTCCGCCACGCCGTACATCTTCACCTTCAAGCTCTGGGACTGGGGCCGCATGGGGCTCGATGGACTTCCGCGTCCGGTGAATATCGAGCGCGGCAGACAGGTCATCGATTGGTCTCGCGATGAGGAGTACGCCCGCAAGCGCTTAATCAATCAGTTCACTCCGATGGCCGCCGGAGATGGTTGGCGCGAGGAGCGCACCGGCCTGCATGAGGCGGAATTTATCGAAACGCGACGTCACTGGTTTAACAAGACCGTACAGCACCAAACCGGCGGGCAACATTCCGGCGGTGTACACGTGCTCAATCTCGTGCAAGGGGATGAAGCAGTGATCGAGAGTCCCACCGGCGCTTTCGAACCCTTTCTGGTACATTACGCGGAGACTTTCATTGTCCCCGCTGCCGTGGGGGCCTACACGATTCGCCCCACCAACGCCTCTACCCAAACCGAATGTGCAACGATGAAAGCCTTTGTGCGCACTCGACCTTGAAGCCTCGCCCAGTGCCCTGTGAAAAATCAGGCCTGAGCTCGCTCTTTTTTCAAGGGCTCACGAATCTCCGTGAGCAAAAAATGTCCGGTGATGATTGCGCCGTAGTGACGGGCGGCATTTGCCAGCTTCATGATCAGAAGGAGACAGAGTCGGACTCCTCAAAAAAAACGTCAAGCGAGCCGCACACGTGGCCCTCTTTCCTTAGCGCTCTTCTTCGACTGTAGTCACCGTGGAACCATCGCGACTGACCGTTGTTCGCCGCACGATCCTTCGGTGCGCATATCCGGTTTCACCCAAGAGTCCAGCTATGCCCAAGACGACATAGAGCCAAAACCAGATATTCGAAATGCCCATGTCCGTATAGATATAGAAAGCGATGAGAAAACGAGGGAAAATGAGCCAGAGAACAAAATTGACGATATCCGAAAGAGGATTGGGCGGGTAGGCTCCTAAGCCCATCCACGCCAAAAAAAGCGCCAGACGCGGAAGAAGCAATCCTAGCAGTAAAATCCAAGGCTCAATGTTTCCGGTTTGAAAAAAGGCATTCTCGATCATTAATCCCTCCGCCTTTTCACCGCGCAACTGCTGTACCAATTCCGCACACTACGGATAAACTCTTGATAATCAGCTCGTCACTTCTCACAAATGTTGAAACAGATCCAGCTCACCGTGCATTTCGCAGATTTTCAATCTGCGGACAGGAATTACCGCAGCTCACGACGAAAGCGGCCTGGCGTCTGTCCTGTCTGCTTGTGAAATAAGCGCGTAAAGTAGCCCGGATCGCGAAAGCCAGATTGATAAGCCACTTCGGCAATGGTGATGCGCGGCTGGCGCAATAAGGACTTCGCCCGTTCGAGCCGTTGCGCATTCAAGTAGGCCACCGGAGAAAGTCCAAACGTTTTGCGGAACAATCGGCAGACATGCGGGTAGCTGTATCCAAGCGATTCCAGTAACGCCACAACGCTGAGGTCAGACCGCCGCCCTTCCTGATCCAGCGTTTCCTTCGCCGCATAGGCCAATTGCGTCACGCGATCCGGTCGCGCTCCTCTTCGCGAGGATGGGTAAAGAAGCTGAATCAGCAACTCCAACAAGGCACTCCGGCTCAAGGCGCGATGAAAGGCTTCCTGAGTCTGCCACCGCAGAAAAATCGTCTCCACCAAAGCCGGCACCGCGCCATCCACCGCATACTGACCTGTCAGGAAACGGAAAGGGACAAACGGGGGTTTAGACACCAGCCAGCGACGTACAGGCCGCTTGGGATAATAACTGCACAAGGGTCGACGCACTGCATGTCCGGTAGAAATCCAGTCAAAGTGAATGCAGGAACGAAACACCGATCCCGCCTTTGCCATGGTCACATGCTTCGTATCGGGAGGAATGATGGCAAAGGTTCCCGGCGTCATTTCCCAGCGACGATCTTCCACCTCCAGCACCGCCTTGCCTTTCGAGAGCAATACCAGCTCATGATCATAGAGATACCGGGCAGGCTCCACAAAATGACCAGGCCAGGAGCCACGCCAAAGGGTATTGGGCTGGGGGGAAATCCGATCGAGCCACATCAGCTTTATTTAATTCAGAATCGCTCAAAACAACAGGTTAAAATTCTTCCAGAAATATCATTTTTGTCTTATTTACGATTTCTATCTGTCATCGCGATGATCAATCCATGACCGAATGCTTTTTAGCAGAATCATCCCAATTACAGGATCAAGCCGATACGTCTCTCAATCCGTGGTCTCATCGCCACTACAGCCGGCTGCTTGTGGATATGCATATCCCCGATTGGGATCCGCGATTCTTCTCCAAGCTTGATGGAAAACACTTCGCTGAGACCGTGGCCAAGAGCCGGAGTGGCTCCCTCATGCTTTATTGCAACTCCCATGTCGGCCTCGCTTTATATCCCTCTAAAATCGGGCCCGTTCACCGCGCCATCGGCTCCGGCGACTTTGTCAAAGAGGTCTTGAACTGTACTCGAAAGCAGGGAGGCTCCGTGGTGGCGTATTACAGTGCCGTCTATAATAATGTGGCCTTTCTCGATCATCCCGACTGGCGGATCGTGCCACCGACCGGTCCTTCGACCTATGAACACAGTCGTTACGGCACCTGCTGTCCGAATTCGCCTTATCGAAATTTCGCCATCGCACAGACGGAGGAAATTTGCCGCACCTATGCTTTTGATGGAATTTTTTTCGACATGCTGTTCTGGCCCTATCTGTGCTATTGCCCGCATTGTCAGGCCCGCTTTCAACAGGAGGAAGGCCACTCCTTGCCGCGAGTCACCGATTGGCATGATCCGGTCTGGATGGCGTTTCAGCGGGCGCGCGAGCGGTGGATGAGTGAATTGGCGGGCGAGCTCACCGCCGCTGTGCGTCGGTCGCGGCCTTCGATGACGGTGACGCATCAGATGAGCCCCGTTCTGCATGATTGGCGCGTGGCGATGCCCTATTCCATTACCGATCACTGCGACTACGCCAGTGGCGATTTCTACGGGCCTCCTGTCCAGCAAAGCGTAGTTTGCAAAATTTTCGAGACACTCAGCCGCAGCAAGCCTTTTGAATTCATGACCTCGCGCTGCACCAATCTGCGGGATCACGTAACGACGAAGAGCCTTTCGCAGATGGAAATGCATGCCTTCCTCGCGCCTGCCCACGCGGCTGCATTCATGTTCATCGATGCCATCGATCCCACCGGCACTCTGAACCCGGCTGTGTACGATCGCATCGGATTCCTCTTTTCCAAAATGAAGCCGTACGAAAAGTTCCTCGGCGGCGAACTAACCGCAGACGTGGCAATCTATGTCAGCGCCGAATCCCGTTTTGATTTCCGCGATACAGGCGACGTGGCCAGAT
The DNA here is from genome assembly GCA_017849585.1 of Verrucomicrobium sp. Classification (GTDB taxonomy): domain Bacteria; phylum Verrucomicrobiota; class Verrucomicrobiia; order Methylacidiphilales; family UBA1321; genus UBA1321. The sequence continues at coordinate 21,302 of JAFIGT010000033.1, read as the reverse complement.
CTTCCGAACGCTCCGACAACATGGCCACCCTCTTTGCCGGAGCACACATGACCGCCGTGATGGGAGCAGCGCAAAGTCTGCAAGAAAGTCACGTTCCCTATGCGATTCTCACCCAGCGCACTCTCTCCCGGCTCAGTCGTTATCGCGCTGTTGTACTGCCGAATGTACTCGTGATGTCGGATGAGGAGATCGCAGCCTTCCGCGAGTACGTGGAGAAGGGAGGTCATCTGTATGCGAGTGGGTATTCCAGTCTTGTCGCGGAAACGGGACTACGACGCCCGGATTTCGGACTGGCGGACGTCTTCGGTGTGTCCGCCAGTGAAGACATGCAACACACCCTCGCCTTCCTCACTCCGCGCGATAGCTGGCTCAGCAAACCGATGACGCCGCAAACGCAATTAATACACCGCGCCGGGTGGATCTCCATTCACAATCGCACTGCCACAGTCCTAGCCGACCTGATGCAGCCGTGGCATCCCGAAAATAAAGGCACGGTTCTGCGTCCTTCCTTTGCCAGCATCCATAGCACGCCCCCTGCTCTGGAGGCGACCTGTCCGGCCATCACACGTCAGACCTATGGCCAAGGTATCGCCTATTATTCCGCGGCGCCCCTCGAAGCGGAATTTTCGCGCGTCAATCGCGCCGTCGTCGCGAGCCTCATTCGCGAGTTGCTCGGCAAACCTCTCACCGTGGAAGCGGAAGCACCGGTTTTCGTCGAAATCACCGTCTTTCACAAAGCGGAGCAAAACCGGCTCAACATCAGCCTGATCTCCCTGCGGCAGGAGGAAGAACCCATTCCCTGCTCCGGCAGCGTGACGGTGCGACTCGACTCCACGAAACGGTTCGTCGCCCTGCGCGCGCTCCCTTCACTCCAAGAGGTGCCCGTTCGTTCGAAAGCAGACGGCATCGAATTCGACTTTCACGATTTCCAGATTTTTTCCATGTACGAACTTGAATATCAAAATCACTAACTCCCCTCATTTATGAACGCCCATTCCCTCGCCCATCTCGCTCTCGAACAAGGACGCGGCATTGTCCGCCTCGCTCCCACTTGGGTCCCCCGCTTTTATTGCGTGCCGGGACGCCGCATCAAGCTGCATCCAGACGACTACTACGCCCTCGGCAGCAGTCGCGGCGGCTTCGACGAACGCTGGCTGTCCTCGACAACACCCGCCGACAATGGCCCACTCACTGCCCCGCATGAAGGCCTGAGCTTCATCGTCGTCGAAGACGGAGGTCATACACAAAAAATCCTGCTGCGCGATGCGATTGAGGAATTGAAAGGCGCACTCATTGGTGATCGGATTTGGATGGAACATCGTTGCTGGCCGATGTATTCGAAATTCTTCGATAACATGGGCGCGCTACCGCATCACGTGCATCATCAGGACAAACACGCAAAACTTGTCGGCCAGAATGGAAAACCGGAATCGTATTATTTCTCTCCGCAGATGAACAATCACGGTGGCGATTTCCCCTATACGTTCTTCGGCATCGAGCCCGGTACCACACGGGAAACCCTGCGCGAAGCACTCGTCAATTTCACCAAGGGCGACAACAAAATCACCAATCTTTCCCGCGCCTATCGCCTTGAACCCGGCACCGGATGGGACGTACCTCCCGGAATCCTGCATGCTCCGGGCAGCTTCTGCACCTACGAGCCACAGCGGAATTCCGACGTCTACGCGATGTATCAATCCCTCGTCGGCAACCAACTCGTGCAGGAAGAGTTGCTCTGGAAGGATTGTCCGCCTGAGCACAAGGGCGATTTCGATTATCTCATCGACGTACTGGACTGGGACGCCAATGTGGACCCGAATTTCGTCGATCACCATTTCATGCGGCCCCACCCGGTGAAGCCGCTCAATGAAATGAAGGGCTATGTCGATCGTTGGATCTGCTATAAATCCAAGTACTACAGCGCAAAGGAACTCTCTGTGCTACCTGGCCACACCGTCACCATCACCGATGCCGCCGCCTACGGCTTCATTGTCGTGCAGGGGCACGGCTCTGTCGGAACGTGGCAGGTCGAATCACCCGCACTGATTCACTATGGCCAATTAACCTCGGACGAATTCTTTGTCAGCGAAGCGGCCGCACGCGAAGGCGTGGTCATCACAAATCCGTCAGCCACGGACCCGCTCGTGTTGCTCAGACATTTCGGCCCCGGCAATCCGGATTTGAAAGTGTAGCCGTCTCGCCCCCGGATCAACTCCCACCTTCCGGCTCTGTCGTCAGAGCAGGAAAGAGCAAAAATGATCTACGGAAGTGGCACCAGTTCCTGATCGAACTGCGATTGGAGCACCTTGAGTTTCGCCAAGTCCGGGCCGCCCGATCCAAACAAATCCGCCAGCTTCCGGAAATAGGCATCTTGCCCACCCGCCGGACTGAACAGGATGATTAGCCGCGCTTGGCCAGGGCCATGATTCTTAAATCCGTGATGCACTCCCTTTGGAGCAAACGCCACGGATCCCGGCCCGCGTACATACGACTTGCCGTCGATCGTAAACTCGAGTTCTCCCTCGATCACACACAAGGTTTCATCCATTGTGCGGTGAATGTGGTAATCCACCGTGCCCGGCGCAAAAGTCACATCATACAGCTCAAATGTCCCGCCCGTCTGATCACCTGTCAGTCTCGCCACAATATGGAAAGGACCCGCATTAAACACTTCTCCGTCATTCGGACTCGCCGCCAAAGGTTGAATTTTAGGCATATGGGAATAGAACATGGCACAACTTTACGAGTGCGCAACAGGCTCATGCGCCGCGAAGCACCACCGCGTTTTCACCAAGGACAACTATGGAATCGAGGGCTGTTGAGCGAGAATCAAGTGAGCAAAAATGTCTGTGCCAAGCGAATAGGCGCTTGTCTGCGTCAGGAGTGGACCAAAAAGGAAATACGACTCGGCCCACATCGCATATGGATTCGCCGTGCCGGTCTGAGTGGCGTCAGCGCGGAGAAGATCCTTCCAGCGCTGAATCGCTCCTTCAATGTGCGGACCATACACCTGAAGGCTGATGATTGTCGACATCGTGATCGCAGTGGAATTGGAATTCTTCAGCAGAAAATAGTTATCGACGATCAGGTTATTAGCCGCGAGACAGGCGCTCATCTGCATGGGTCCCAGAATCGTCTCTGGATCAAAGTTGACATACGATTCTGGTGAAACGACACCGCGTCGCTTCAGCGCCGCCATGGATGCCGCCGAATCTTTCCGGTAGGAAGCCATCAGATCTTTCACGATGCGCGCCCGGTCAATACGCAGCGCCAGGAATGTTCGATCCAGCAGTGGCAGAGTTTCGCGCGCCACAAATGATTTCGATGCACCGGAATTCTTTTGTTTGAGGCGCTCGATGAAATAATCCGACGAAGCGACATCATCCGCAACCACGAGGTAGACCCCCGTTGGAGTGGAAAGGGATGCAAGCTTTGGCATGCTGGTCTTCTCGCGAAGCGCCTGGATGAGCGCTTGCACTTTGGCCTCCGGCGGCAAGAGAATAACCCATGCACTACGCGGACCATTGGGAGCATGATCCAGTAAAAACGTAGCCGGCAGCGGCTGATCTGCGCTTTTCGGTGGGAGTTGGAGCGAGGCGATCCAGGATGCGCTTTTCCTGGAAAAAACCAGTTCGGTAAACAGGGGTGTTTGAAGCAGCTGATTTATTTTTGTCTGAATGGCAAAATGAAACACCGTGTCCGGACCAGACAATGCCATCGGATCCTTCAGTGGAACCAGCAGGCGCGCTGCTTCGGCGGCAGTCTTGGGCTGCAGGGTCACCACAAAGCGGTCGAACGATTTCCGGTCGGCAAACCCGGTATTCCAGCTCCATGAAAGTGCGGTGGCCCCACTGAATCGCGTGCGAAGCAACTCTGCTTGCGCCTGCAATCCGGTAGATTGCGCCACCTGCGCCATACGGTCCAGACGACTGAAGTAGAGCAAGAGCGGTGTCGCGGCATGAGCACCAAAATTTTCTTTCCACGTCGTCGTACTTGAGAGCGAATCCGCATCGGCTTTCCCCAGACGAATGACCTGCACGGCATGCGCCATGGCAGCGGTGTCTGTGCCAATCAACAACCAACCATTTCCTGCAGCGAGTTGAAAACCGCCCACTCCGGGAATAGTGGTAGTCGTCAACGTAATGGGCCCCGAGGTTGTGGATGACCATTTGAGTGTGGGAATTTTCTTGAGCGTCGCCGCCTGTAACTCCGCAAGCGCCACATCCGGTTTGGCCATCTGGCCTCCCGACAAAAACAGCATGCCCTGTTTCGGCGCAGGAGTAAAAGCCGTGAAGAGGTGATTGGGCGTCATGGCATACAGCGTGCCAGCAAAATCAATCGCGAGAGGTGGCGCGGGTAATACCGGCTTGGGGTTGATCAAAGGAGACCCAGCAATGGCACGGACAGCATCCCCTACCAGAGGATGCGCGCTGATGGAGTTGTGTGCGTAAAAAAAGTTCTGGTTGAACTCCGCAACGGATGGTGTCTCAGAATAAAAAATCGTGTTCGCCGGAGCGAGATCAGCACCCGCATACAAGCCGGCATGAGGAGCTCCCGTCAGTGGGTGCGTGAGAAGGAGTAGAAACGCCCAAATCGAGAAAATGAAGCGGAGCATGGGGACATTTTTGGCAGTTCGCTGCCACAGCTCAAGATTAATCGGCCTGATAGGTCTTGTAATAATACCTAATACACTCGATATAGCGTCACACTCTGGTGGCGTGGGGAGGTCGCGTATTGAAACCAATACGCGACCGACGAACAACAAGAGTCGCCGTCAAATCCCAGACGGCGCTTCCTCGTAACTGGCTCTTAGAGATCCCAACTCGATCCGCGAGCCATAAAGTTGCCGCCCTGATTCATCAGCGCTCCCCGTTGGAAGATGAGCTGACCTCCCCTTCCGTTGACGTAGCGACTGTCGAGATTCGACTGGTACCAGACGATGGCGCGTTGGAACGCATCATACGAATTGAACAGGCTGTTCAATTCGTCGAGGTTATAGACGACTGGGTCCACCGGAACTGGAGGTGCCGGATTGATCGGTTCGATGGGCAGGTTCTGCCACGCGAAGAAGGGGTAGCCCTTGTTCTTGCCAGTGTCACCGACGATGTAGTTAGTCCAGATGGTCGTGAAGTCCCATCCCTGGGCGGTGAAGGTGCTCTTCTCGCGCATATAGAGCGTCGGCGTCTTGGCGATGCCCGTCGCGCTGCCAGATCCCACCGCATTGGTCTTGCCGGAGGATTGGAAGTCCCAGAAGCTGCTGCTGACGGTACCGGTATTATACCCGGCAAAGCCGCCCACAACAGTGCTTCCGGTTACCGTGCCGACGCTGTAGGCGTTCTGGATGGTGCCTGAGTTGGAACCGACAAATCCGCCAACCGTGCCACTGGCACTCACCGCGCCCATGGCATAAGCGTCGGAGATGATCGCGCCCCAGATGTTGGCACCAGCAAAGCCGCCCACATGGGTTGCTCCGGTGACGGAACCGGTGGCGTAGGCTTGGGAGATGGTCGCACTCGATTTGTTCACGCCGATCAGGCCGCCCACATAGTCCGCCTGAGTTTCGACGGCTCCGGTCGCGCCGCTCTTTTCTATACTGCCGCCATTATTCAAACCGACCAGTCCACCCACCGCCGATCCCGAACCGCTGCTAACCTTGCCTGCGGCGAAGGAACTGCTGATGGTGCTGACTTCATTGAGACCAACCAAGCCGCCAATGGCCATGACATCGCTGAGTGCGCCGATCACGGCACCACTGACTGAAGAGTTGGTAATCCGGCTGGCCGTCATCGCCCGTCCCACCAGGCCGCCGACGTTGGTTTTTCCAGATACGGTCCCTGTAGAGGAGCTCTGGTCAACCGTGGAAGCAAAGAGGAGACCAGCAAGGCCACCAACATCGATTTGGCCGTCAACCGATCCCGTATTCTGGCTCAACGAGATACTGGCGTTTTCAACCTGTCCCGCTATACCGCCCACGCTGTTCGCGCCTATGATGACTCCCGCATTGGTCAGATTGCGGAGGGTGCCGTTAATAATTTGACCAGCAATACCACCCACTGAGGCATAACCGCTGACGGTACCGGTATTGAAGAGATCCCGGAGCGTGGTGCTTTTCGCCGAACCAACGATGCCACCGATATACGATGAATTCGTCTCCGTTCCCATGACAATCGCGGAGTTCGTGCTGTTAAGAATCGAGCCGCGGTTCAGGCTGAGGCCCGCCACACCACCGACATAATGAGCTCCGGCCACCTTGGCCTTGTTGGTGACGTTGTCGAGCGTGCCGCCATCATTGACGCCGGCAATGCCGCCCACATAGGAACCCGTTCCAACGATACGAGCCGCATTAGTGCTGTTGGTGATGCTGCCGGTGTTTTCACCCGCAATACCACCCACCCGATCGACGCCGTCCACCGTTTCCCGATTGCGGCTCAGGTTGATCGTACCCGAATTCAAGCCCGCGATGCCACCCGTGTAACTACCGGTGCCGGTTACCACGCCTTTATTCGTCACATCCACAATCTCGTTCTGATTTTCCCCAGCCACTCCGCCCACCTTGGACGATCCGGTGATCGCGCCGAGATTCGTGCTGTTGGTGATGGTTCCCGCCGCTTGATTGAGACCGGCAATGCCACCGACAAGCGTGCTGCCGGTCACCGTGCCGTCATTATAACCGTCGCGAATGGTTCCGTTGTTGGATCCGACGATGCCGCCCACATAAGAGCTGCCGACAAGGCCCACCACGCTGCCACTGTTGGTGCTGGAAATAATCTTGCTGTTCTTGCTCGCACCCGCCACACCGCCCACATAGGTCGATCCCGTGATGACCGCTGTCGATCGGTTGATGGAATCGGTGAGGCGGCTGTTGGAATAGATATCACCAACCAGACCGCCAACATATTGCGTACCAGTCACGTTCGCCGCATTGGTGCTGGATGAGATCGTGCTCGTCACGACGCGTCCGGCCAAACCACCGATATAATCGACGCCACTGACCGCGCCGAAATTCTGGCTGGAGGTAATCGTACCGTCCACCAGCCAACCGACCAAACCACCGACATTATTGCCGGTTCCAGTGACCGTGCCGCTGTTACTGCTGGAGCGGATCTCGGTATTGGCTTCCGCATGACCGATCAAACCGCCCACGCGGTTCTTGCCATTGACGACCGCCGCATTGGAGCTATTCACGACGCTGCCGCCGTTATTCCAGCCAATGAGACCGCCCGTATTGTTGCGACCTGTAACGGTTCCAGTAGAAGCATTCACCACCGAGGTGATAGGCGTGCTGTTGGTGTTCATCCCGGCGATGCCGCCGACATAGTCCACACCGCTGACCGTTCCAGAATTGGAACTATTAATGATCGAGCTCGCTTCATTCCAACCCACCAAACCGCCCGCATAGCTGCCGGAGGCTGTAACCGCACCGGTATTGCCGCTGAGCTGGACGGATGATTGGGAAGCCATGCCCACAAGGCCGCCGACATAACTTGTACCATTGACCACTCCCTGGTTCTGACTGCCGCTCAGGGTAGAATTGCCATAGAGATAGCCGACGATACCGCCAGCGTAGCTGCCCGTGGCCGTCACCGTTCCGCTGTTGCTGCTGGTATCCACAGTGGAATTGTTGCCATTCCCAATCAAACCGCCGATATAGTTAGCACCACTGACGCTGCCCGTGTTGTAGGAACCGTAGAGATATCCGCCCCCGAAGGAACCGACGATACCGCCGACATAATCAGTCGTGCCCGATACCTGACCTGAATTCACGCTTAGGCTGATTGTGCTGGAACTGGCCCCTCCGACGATACCACCCACGGTACCGGAACCGCTGACTGAGCCGCTGTTGCTGACGCTCTTCAGCGTGCTACTGGACATACTGCCCACCACACCACCCACACTACTTCCTGTTGCCTGAACGCTGCCGCCCTGATTGGAGCTGTTTTCGATCCAGGCGGCTTGGGCAAATCCTGCTAGTCCACCGACGTTGGAAGTGCCCCGGACGGAACCCGTATTGATCGCGCCACTGATGGAACCATTTTGGAAGAATCCGGCAATACCACCCGCGATCTGACCAGTGGCCGTAATCTTGCCGCTGTTCGACGATTGGCTGATGTTGCCATTTCGACTTAAGCCCACAACGCCGCCGACGTTATCCACGCCGCTGACATCGGCCAAATTCACCAAGTCCGTCAAATTCGCACCGTCATTGAAACCGATCACACCGCCACTAACAGAGCCGGTCGAGGAAACCACTCCTGCATTGGTCGTGGAACTGACCGATCCTTTATTGTAGCCAACGGCTCCGCCGACGTAGTTCGAACCCACCGTAACAATCGTTCCGGAAGCCGAATTGGCGCTCTGGCGCAAGGACCCGCTCTCCTCCTGATAACCAATGAGTCCGCCGACATTGTTCGCGCCCGTGACGGTGAGTGCGGCGTTATTGAAGGAGCTTGAAACGACTCCAGAAAGGTTGTGTCCTACCAAGCCACCGATGGAAGTTCCGCCCGTCGCGGTCAAGGCCGCAAGATTGGCGCTATTAGTGACTGTGCCCCCATTATTGTAGCCCACCACGCCACCGATCTTATTCGACTGGGTGACGCTGATCGTCCCGGAGTTGGTACTGTTCTCGACCCGTCCACTGTTATAGCCCGCGATGCCGCCCGCAGAATCGACTCCCGTCAACAGCAGGGAGGAAGAGTTCACACTGGAAGAAATCGTACCGGTATTATATCCGACAACGCCGCCCGCATAGTTCGTCGAAGCCGTAACTGTAGCGCCCGCATTGGCGGCGCTACGAATGAAACCACTATTGTATCCCGCAATACCGCCCACCGCACTGGCGCCGTAAACATTGGCGTAATTATAATTCGATATACTGCCAAGCGAGCCGCTGAGCGTGCCGGTATTGTAACCAATTAAACCGCCCGCATAGGTCGTCCCGACGATGTACGAGGCCGTGTTGGTCGCCGTGGAAATCACGCCACCATTCCAACCCGCGATACCACCAATATACGAGGATCCGGTGACCGTGCCGAAATTGAAACTATAAGTCACCGTGCCCGTATTCCAACCAATCAAACCGCCGACATAGGTGGACCCGGAGAGCCCGACTACAGAACCAGAATTCGTCACACTGCCAACAGTTCCGCCATTATTACCGACAATGCCGCCGATATAGGTGGACCCCGTAACGGTGGCACTATTGACACTGCCGGACAGCGTACCGGAGTTGTAGCCAACCCCACCGCCGACATAATTTGATCCCTTTACAGCCCCTGAATTCACCACGCTGCTGAGCGTACCCGAATTTTCGCCCGCGATACCGCCAATATAGGTCGAACCCGTGACCGTGGCCGCATTCGAACTATTGGCAATCGTGCCCTGATTATAGCCAACCAAACCACCGGCATCCATGGAGCCGCTGACCGATCCGCTGAGTATGGCACTGTTGGAGATTGTCCCCGTCGAATACCCGGCGATGCCACCTGTATACCCCGACGAATAACCCGAGATGGAAACCGCACTCAGCTGCAAATTGCTGACCGTGCCTGTCAGATAGCCAAATAAACCGGAATAGGACGACGCGCTCCGACCCTTGACGATGAGACCACTGATCGAATAGCTGTTGCCATTGAAAGAGCCGCTGAATTTATTGGCCGTGCTGCTGTAATCACCAATAGGCGAAAAACCGGTGGCGATATTCCACATGCCCGCAGACCGGGTCAATTCATCGAGGCTGATGTTCGTACCGAGCGTGTAACTACTGCCGAGCGCGTAGCTGGCGAGCTGGAGCTGGTGCGCGTTGACGATCTTGCTCGACCATTCCGAAATCAGGAACGGACGGGTCGAACCCTGGATCATGAACCACTTGCTATCGGAGGTCTTGTAGTAATTCCCCGAGATTTGCACCCATGAGCCGAGATTGCCATAGCTGGCCTTATCGTAGGCCGTCGAACTGGTCACGCTGTTGACGTTGTTACTGGTGCCATTATTCGTGCCGTAGGCCGAGGATTTTCCGGTCGTGGTGCTGTCCCAGTACGAGTTCTTAACCGTGGAGTAGTTGGAATTGTAACCAACCAAGCCGCCCACATTACTGTTACCGACGACTGCCCCCGTGGCAAAAACACCACTGACCGTACCCCGGCTCAGCAAGGCTGAGTCATTGTACCCGAGCAAGCCACCGACGTAGGAATTACCCGTGACCGGAGCCAGCGAATACGAATCCTTGATCGTAGCGCGGTAATTGTAACCAACCAGCCCACCGACATAATTATTCCCCGCTACAGAGCCATTCGCATAAGACTCAGAGATCGTACCCGAGTTGTAACCAACCAGCCCACCGACATTGTTACCCGTGGAACTGACCGTCACCGTGGCATACGATTTAGCGAGGTCGCCATTATTATAGCCGATCAAACCACCGACGGAGCCCGTGCCGGTGACCCGTCCGGTGACATACACCCCGCTGACGGAACCGTTACTGTAGCCCGCAATGCCGCCGACCAGCGTCTTGCCCGTGATGGAAGCGTTCGTCAGTCCAACATTCTTGACCGTACCAGTACTTAAACCCGTGGCAATATAAGCGAACAACCCCACGTAATCTTCCGAAGCACGATTTATTGTAAGACCCTCAACCGTATACCCCGCACCATCAAAAGTACCAAGAAAGCGGGAACCGATCGTGCTGCTGCCGATTGGATCGAAACCTTTGCCGCCGTTCCAGTACATCGTGCCGCGCCCATCGATGTTATTTACCAATACAAAATTCTGGTCGATAAGCGTCCCATTGATTCCCTGCAATCCGTAGATGTCGGTAATCTTGTACGGATTGGAACTACTGCCACTACCACCAAGGGCACGCAAGAAGCTTGCGCTCGAACCTATCTGAAAATCACGCGCGTAAAAGGACGGCAAAGAGGAACCGTTCTGCACCCAGTTTCCCGAAGAAAGCTTAAACGTACCGACGTTGATGGCGCGATTGCCGTTGATCGTTTGATCTGTTCCCAAGAGATTTTTGGCCTGGAGATCCAGCGTTCCATTCGTGGCGGTGATATCACCGTTGAGCGTGATACTGCCCAAGCAAGTGAGCGTGAGCGTTGCCGAACTCGTCCATGTCAGATTTTCCGTCAAACGAATGGCTGACGTCGCGAACTCCTTGACGTTCGTTCCAACGTTTAGTGAATTCTGCAACGTGGAAATGGCCACGTCTGTAGTACCCAAAATGCCATTATCCAACTCCAGCGGATCGAGGAACCATTCGCCGCCCTCACCCGTGTAAATCGTTCCCGAAATCTGCAGCGCATCGCCGCTCGTCTCGATGTAGCCACCCTTGTCGTCGACGTTCTTCGCGGTGATCGTACCCGTGTTCTTCGTCGTGCCGGAACCTATCAACAATACACGCCCCTTTAGCGTACTCGTGCCAATAGCGCGGATGGTGCCGCCGTTATTGATTGCCAAGGCATAGGCATTGCCGCCCGCTGCTTTGAGTTCGACTTGGGCCGCCGTGATCGCACCTGTATTGCTCACCGAACCGCTGCTCGTCGTGGCAATGAAAAGGCGCTCGTCACCTTCCTGCTGCAAAATCACATTCTTCGCGCCTGCCAAACCGACCACGCCGTGGGGAGCGTCGATCGTGCCTTCGTTGACCACCTGCGCCGCCATCATATAGACGTTGCCGCCGATGGCGTTGATCTTACCGCGATTGATTACAGATGCATTCGAGTCACCGACAAAATTCAGTTTCCCTCCCGACATGAACTGGTTGTTGTCCACATCCAGTGTCGACATGATGATGTTCGACGCGTTGATCACGCCCGTGGGTCCAATCACGATGCCGTTGGGATTGACGAGAAAAATCTGTCCATTGCCCTGCAGCGTCCCGTAAATCTCCGACAGACTTCCGCCCGTCACCCGGTTCAGCACCGCGCTGCTGGCTCCGGGTTGCAGGAACTTCGTCAGCTCTCCGTGGGCAATCGAGAATGACTGCCAGTTGGTGATCATGTACTGGCTATTCTGCGTCACCGTGACCGTATTGCCGCTCGCGCTAATCGATCCGCTGCCCGCGATAATCGTCCCGTCCGTAGGGTTGGCATAAACCAATGCCGGGCTCAACTGCCAAAACATCATCAATAAAAGTAAAATGGAATTTGCAATACGATGCGACAAACTATCCATGCGCCGAAATGGCGTTTCCTGCTGTTTCATTTAGCCCCCCCACTTGAGTTATTATGCAGATTAATTTTTCTTCACCAAAGGAGTCGAATATACCCTTCTCCATGGCTTCACCAAGCAATTACGTATCTACAACTCAGTTATTACCCCTTATAAGATGATGAAAAAAAATCTTATATATGGATTCTCTACGATCGAAATAACAGGTTCTGTCTTTTTCTATACTTAAAAGTGTACTTATTAAGTATAGGAAGTGCGCTCAATTATCGACCGGATTCCCTCTTTGCATGACGCGCGAGGCGCAGTATCACGCTGGGAAACGTGACGTCTCGCCTAAGAGCCAGTCTACGATCTTTTCGGAAACAGGCTCTTAGAAAATCAACGGACAAGCGGCGTGCCACTTGTCCGTATCGAGTTCACCATTGGGCTTGGCAAAATCGGATTTGCGAGCGGCGTCGAAGAGGTGCGCACGCTTGATGTTGGCAACGAGCTCAATGGTGCTGTTAACCTCGACCTTGAGTTGCACCTGCGAGCGGGAGATGAGACTGTGCGCCCCAGTGGTGAGGTAGAGGTAAGTCTCGGCCCCCATCGGTTCGATGACTTCCACGGTGACGCTGAAGGTGTGGCCGGGATCGGAGTTGGCGACGTAGAGGCGGTCCTGCAGATCTTCCGGGCGAATGCCGAAGATAACGGAACGACCGAGGTACGCATCGGCCTTGCGGGCTTGTTCAGGTTCAAGTTTCAGCAGGGCACCATTGGCCGCGCTGTCTTCCGCGAAGTAGAGATCGCCGCTTTTTTCTACTATGGTGCCATTGAGGAAATTCATGGCGGGACTACCGATGAATCCGGCGACGAAGGCGTTGGCGGGGTTGTTGTAGATTTCGAGCGGAGCCGCCTGTTGCTGAATGACGCCGTCTTTCATCACGACGATACGGTCGCCCATGGTCATGGCTTCGACCTGATCATGCGTGACGTAGATCATGGTGGTGGCGAGGCGGGTGTGGAGCTTGGAAATTTCGGTGCGCATCTGGACGCGCATTTTCGCGTCGAGATTGGAGAGCGGTTCGTCGAAGAGGAAGACCTTGGGCTTGCGCACGATGGCGCGACCCACGGCGACGCGCTGACGCTGGCCGCCGGAGAGGGCCTTGGGTTTGCGCTCCAGCATGTCGTCGGTGAGGCCGAGAATAGCGGCGGCGTCGCGGACGCGTTTGTCGATTTCCGCCTTGGGGAATTTGCGCAGCTCGAGCCCGAACGCCATGTTCTTGTAGACGGTCATGTGCGGGTAGAGCGCGTAGTTCTGGAAGACCATGGCGATATCGCGGTCCTTGGGCGGGACGTCGTTGACACGAACATCGTCGATGAAGATATCGCCCTTGGTGATGTCTTCGAGGCCGGCGATCATGCGCAGAGTGGTGGATTTGCCGCAACCGGAGGGGCCGACGAGGACGACGAATTCGCGGTCCTGGATGACGAGATTCGCGTTGTCGACGGCAGTAACTTCTCTGCCCTTTTCGCCCGAATAAATTTTGTACAGGTTTTCAATGACGACTTTCGCCATGAGTGGAATCCTTCGTTTGTCGTTGCAGCCTTTCGTTCACCGGAAGGGTCTCGGTTGCCCGCATAGTCATACTCCGCGCGGTCGGGCTGGCCACGTGGAAGATCAATGCGGGAAGCGTATCGGGCCGGGGACGCGGGCTCCAACACTTTTTTGCGTTGCCGAGTCAGCTTAGGAATTTAATAGAGAGAACTGCGCGCGGAACGTGGCGGTGCGGGTGCGACCGCGCACAAGCACGACACCGAGGGGACGACCTTCGGCATTGCCGGGGGCTTCGGCCCAGTTCCCGGAAAAGCCTTCGGGCAGAACGAGGGAGAGTCGAACGCCGATGGTTCCCTGCCGCCACGCACCGACGAGGGTGTGGGGAGATGTGGTGAGTCTCTGCAAATTCTGCAACCAGCGATATTCGTCTGTGGCGGGTTCCAGCGTTGCGAGAGGATTTCCTTCCGGCGTGAACAAACCGTCGCCGTGAAAAATCCATTCGATGCGTCGCTCAGTGTCGAGCGTCACGCTGTACTCGTCCTCCCAACCGTCGACGGTGAGGCGCACGGTGCGTTGCAGGCAGGTGTGGTCATAGACCGAGGCCGCCGTGATTTTATCTGGCGCGAAATCGATCAACTGGCCAGTGTGCGCGTGTTGCGGTTGACCTTCCACGACGATGAGGTTGTGGGCGAGGGGTGAGCGCAGCCAGTGGGTGAATTGGGAATCGTAGCCGCTGGTGCCGAGATCGAGACTGCGCCAGCCGGTGTCGGTTTCGATGTCGACGTTGAGCTTGTCCTTGTGATCATGCCAGCCGCCGTCTGCGCCAAAGCGGAGGCCGATGCGAACCTGTTGATTCTTGAGGACGGCGATGCCAGCGTCGCGCAGGACGAACGACGCTTCTTCACAGTTCGTGTTGGCGTCGATTTGCTCCGGACCATACAACAGCGCGGCGGTGGATGCGCGGTGCGCCGCAGCGTGGGTGATGCAAGTAGGAGCCGCCCCCGAACCAATGAGCCGCACGGCACGCGGTTTTTCCGCGCAATAATAGGGTGCGATATCCACCGCTCGATTCAGGCGCGTCCATGCGATTTCCGCGATGTGCGAAAAATCACCGAGTGTAGTGGTAATCCAGCCGTCGGCATAGGCTGGCATGCGACCGTCGCGATAAGCGAGTCGCGCAGGATGGCGGACCGCAAGGATCAGTTTTTCCAGACTGTGCGGATCACGGATCGCGTCGAGCCCGGCGGCTTCCAGATAGGAGAACACCGCGTCGAGCATATAGAAATGATAGGTGATGCTGCTCTCGTGCCAGAAGCCATCTTCATTGAAGCCCTGACGTAGTTGCACCTCCATACCGAATTGAGAATCGCGGCACCACGTTAAGAGTGCTCCGTCGTGCAAAAGTACGGCGCATTCCGCGAGCGCGGCGAGTTTCCAACCATCGTGGTTATGAATGGCGGCGAGTTGGGGCTGGAGAAGATCGACCGCGGCGTGGATCATGGTTTCCACCGCAGCGCGATCGGCGGGAGCGAAGGTCGAAAGGAGTCCGCTCCAGCGCAACGGTCGCAGCAGGGCGACAAGCCAGACAGCTTCGTTCAAGCCGTGCGGCTGCACGCGACCGAGCATGGGCGGACGGTCGCCATGCACCGGATAATCGAGATAATGACGCGCATAGTGGAGCATGATTTCTTCGAACACCGTGCGGGCTTGCTGGGCCGCGTCGCCGGATTCGAGCTGCATCAAAATGACGGCGCGCTCGGCCTGACACGCCGCGGCGTTGTGCATTTGCATGACCCACGCGCCATCCCATGGCTGACCGGTGTGAATTTTACCACAGCGCGGACAGCGATGCTCGTGGGGACGCTGCACATCGAATTGCAGCTTCTCGCCGTCGGCATCGCAGAAATAGGTATGGAATCGGTGCGAGGATTGGTCCGGCGCGGGAATCGCCAGCGCCTGCCGCCACCAATCGAAGTCGGCTCGCAGCGCGCGCAAGACATCGAGGGTCCATGACCGGCGCTGACACTTCAGCCGGACGGAATCCCAAGCGGGAGCCAAAGGAGCAAACGAATGGGACATGAATTCACTCTACGGCTCGGAATCCGACCAGCTACTGCAGAAAACAGCCAAAAAAGTGCACTCCTATGCTATTTTGGCGCCTTTTAGAGATAAATCAGCTAAACCGCTGGCGCCACGCGAGCTCATCGAAACCGACGAGCGCCGCCTTTTCGCCGATCACGAACGGCCGCTTCACAAGATTTCCATTCGATGACAGCAGCTTCAACGCGTCCGCTTGGCTCATCGTGGGGAGCTTTTCGCTGAGTCCCATCGATTTGTAATCGAGCCCCGAGGTGTTGAACAACTTGCGGAGATTACCTTCGTAAGCACCCAACATGGTTTTTAATTCCGCCACCGACGGCGGCGTTTCGCGAATCGGAATTTCCTGAAAGTAGACATGATTCGCGTTCAGGAAGGACACGGCTTTGCGGCAGGTGCCGCAGTTGGCATAGGTATAGACTTTGAGTTGGGGCATGGTGAAATCTCCGCTTCGCTATTTATTAAATAATTTCTTCAGGCCCGCTTCCGATGCTTCGCACACGCCGCATTCGGTGATCAATCCCGTCACCAGACGTGCCGGGGTGACATCGAATCCATAGTTCGACGCCTTCGTCGTGGCTTCCGTGATGGCGACCTCAGCAAGTTCACCTTCGAAATTAAGGCCGCGCACATGCGTCACTTCGCGCGCCTCGCGCTGTTCAATCGGGATTTCCTTCAGCCCATCGCGCAGGCTCCAGTCAATCGTCGAGCTCGGCAACGCCACATAAAACGGCACGCCGTTGTCCTTGGCCGCGAGCGCCTTCAAATACGTGCCAATCTTATTGCACACATCACCACAGGCCGTCGTCCGATCCGTGCCCACGATGCACACATCCACCATCCCATGCTGCATTAGGTGACCCCCGGCATTATCCACGATCAACGTATGCGGCACGCCATGATTCGCCAATTCCCACGCCGTGAGCGATGCCCCCTGGTTGCGCGGCCGCGTCTCATCCACCCACACATGCACCGGCAAACCGCTGTCATGGGCGAGATAAATCGGTGCCAACGCCGTGCCCCAATCCACCGTCGCAATCCAACCCGCATTGCAATGCGTAAGCACATTCACCGGCTCTCCCGGTTTCTTGCGCGAGGCGATTTCCTGCAAAATCTTCAAACCGTGTTCGCCCAGCGAGCGATTGATCTCCACATCCTCGTCGCAAATGCGCGCCGCCTGCGAATAAGCCGTCACCAACCGCTCCTCGCGCGGCAACGGCAGCAACACCTCACGCATCGTCTCCAACGCCCAACGCAAATTCACCGCTGTAGGCCGCGTCTCCAACAACATGGAATGAGCATCCTCGAGCGTCGCATCCGATGCATCCGAACGCATCGCAAGAGCCATGCCATAGGCCGCTGTCGCCCCAATCAGCGGCGCCCCCCGCACCACCATGTCCTTGATCGCCACCGCCGCCTCTTCCACATTGGTAAGCTGCACAATTGAGAAATCATGCGGCAAACGGCGTTGATCAATGACCTCAACCGACCAGCCATCCATCGCCAGCCAGATCGAACGAAACGGAGTCCCTTTTACTTTCATGCGTAAGCGACATCCTTGCGGGTCGCCTGACCCGTCGCAATCCAAATCATGCGCTCCGATACCGAACCCTACAGTCAGCCGTCACCACTCCCAAAACGCCACATTACCGCCTCAGCCCCACCAGCATCCGAGGAAACAGGCCTCTTTCCCTCCCCCAACCCCTAAAACTTTTTACACCGGGCTTGCATTCTTTTGGCCACTATGCTTTCCTTTCAAACCTGCCGTTCACGACCCCATGGAGTAGCGGTTAGCTCACCACCCTTTCACGGTGGTTGCACGGGTTCGAATCCCGTTGGGGTCGCCATTCTTGATAGTCAACAATTTGCGTTGATTTCAGCCCTGAATGCTAACATCCAGTGCTAACAAATGCCTCCGAATTCGCCTGTGTTTTTTGGCGTGCGGCAGTGTCGCCAGATGATGTTTTTTAACGCAGATTTCATCACCCAATCGGACGCGTTATCGCATATCTTCAGGCCAGGCCTTCTATCTTTTCCATATCCTCTCATTTGGGGGTTTTTGAAAAATTTTAAAAAAATTCAGTTCACCTGAGAGAAAACGCCCTTCGCTAGCGAAATAGTCAGCATGAAAGCAAATCATGCTATTTCGCAAAGCGCTGGCGAATGGGACAGCGCTAGTAGACCGGAACCTCTAGGAGCATCGTCTCGTTACCCCGAGTTCTTGCGCCTTCCTAAAGTAGGACATCGTTGTCCGATATCAGGATTATCTCGCACCGGGTTGAATGAACTCATTCTGCCCTGCTTGCTGAATGATTATCGACCACCCGTGCAATCGGTCTGCCTCCGAAAGCGAGGAGCTGCCACAGGCACAAGACTCATCGTTACCGACAGTTTGCTGAACTATCTCCATTCCCAAGCCGACGCACTGCTGCGTGAAGTCGCTTAAATACAAATAGCCTAAACAAATACAACCTACGCCCAAAGAAGGGCGCTCCCAACTAAAACATTACCACTATGACAACAAAAAACACTGTTGCGCATACCGAACCAACTGCACCTCTCACCACTCATGAAGAGGAAATGAAACTCTGCAAGAAACTCTATAAAAAAGCCATGACTAGTTCACGGAATGCGTTGGACCACTGGCTTGAATTTAGCAGCAGGTTTGCCCCCTGCTTCGACCGAATTAAAAAATCCAAGGTCAAATTCCTTGATGAGCACTTCCCCAACCAGAAGCGAACCATTTATCGTGCCTTATTGGTGCACAAGCATGAGGCTGCGGTTCGCGAAAAAATCGCAGCTGGGGATATTGTGGACTTCATGGCGGCCCATCGCTATGCGTCCAAGCTCAAGAAAGAGGCAAAGGCGGCCGCCAAGGGGCAAAACCTCGCGGATGTGGTACCTGAGGAGCCTCAGATCGTGCTCAAGAAAATTGAGTTTTTCGGTACGGATAAGCAGTACTTGGCGCTCCTTTCTTGGGCCAAGAAGAAAAACGTTATCGTGGAGGAAAATTCTCCCCCTGTCGCGAATGCACTTGAGAACGTAACGCCTCTTCCCAAACAGCAACAAGAAGGCGATTCCGATCACCAAGTGGCAGCCTAAAACCACCACAAGGATCGAGTCATCCCGTAAAAGTCGTTCCTGGCTCAGGTCAATAAAATGGCCTGAGCTTTACGGGATCGTCGCGCCCTGAACCCATTCACTGTGATCCTATGAGCTATTTTCCAGCACGTGGAAACAATGCCCAACCATGGGCATCCGTCGTTCTGGACTTTTTGTCAGCGTGACAAAATTTTCATAGCCATCCCATTTCACAGAATTACATCCATCCATAACGAAAGTTTCACTATGTCGACTATAAAATCAACCGCCTCGCTCACCACGCATGAAACGGAGAATGCAATTGCGATCTCCCCGTCCACAAATAGCCCCAGCAGCCCACTGACTTGTCTGCCCCCACTTCAGCACTCACAGGAGCCTGAGGCCTCACTCTTTATTCAAGATCAGATTGCAGATCCCATCCAATCTATAGTTGTCCCGGATATGTCCATCGCCAGCCATATAGCTACAGACCTTGGGACTAATAGCGTGAGTTCAGAAGTTGCCTCTGCCCAAGGGCAGGCTCCATGCGCTTCTACAGCCACACTCCCCACATCTAAACTTTATCACCTTTCCAGACATTATGCGGACATACTGGGGATCGAAGGATCAGCCCTTTTGGTCTTTCTGGCTGGCCTGCAGAAGTCGGCGACCACGTATCGCAATTGGAAAAAATATTTCTATTGCCCTATAGACCGCACTGATTGCAAAAAGGCCTCAAGCAAAACCTATCGACCGATAGTCGATACGATTACCTGGCAGAAAAAATCAGCGATCCATAGACACGTAAAGCTTTTGGAATCAAAGCGACTCATTGAAATTTCCAAGGGGGAAAATGCGTTATGGCGTGATCAAACCCTCTGGTACAGCGTGCCACAACACGTCATTGACGATTTGCGTAGGCACGAAGAAAAACACGACAATCGCTATTTCGATTCAAAAGAAGCAGGACTGCTGGGGATACGCTGTGCCTTGGTACTGAATTATCTGTACTACGGGTTTCAGGGGCTATTTCAAGACGACCTCTCTGGACGGTTGGAATTGGGATATTCAGCCATTGGACATGAGCTTGCCATGCATGAATCGACTGTCAGAAAGGCCATCAAAAAGCTGGTCGCTATGAAGTACTTGTCCACCTATTTGGATGAGTATGATAAGGAGGTCAATAGCTATCGGCTCATGCGTGAAAAACCGCAATGGACGCAAAACCTCAAGAAAAGGAAAAGCCTTACATTTGCCAAAAAAGCTTTGACGGTGGAATGCATGACCGAAGATCAGTGCGTCGCCATCACCAAAGCCCTGACGGAAAGGAACCAACTGATAAATGAATCCCCCTCTACAGACGGCTTGCAAAGACTCACAGAAGCAGCGAGGAAGGATGGTGAGCGTCGCCGCCTGAAACAGGAGCTTAAGCTCGCGAAAAAACGATCTTTGGCGTCGTATCTTGACGAGCAGCAAGCCCCAGAACCTCAAGCACCCAAAAAGCGAAAGAGAAGGACGCGATCTGAAATCCAAAAGAGTAAGATCGAGAAAAAAGAGGCAATTATATTTCTCCGTGGAGTTCCTTACGATTCCGAATAACACCTGAATCAGATACGCGCCTAACCCCGAGCGGGCCTCCCGCAAGGGGTTAGGCTGGGATAGATTATAAATCTATCCTTATATGGTATATTCTTATCTATTACTGGTAGAGATTTCCATATTATACGAGTTTTACAAAATTGCTATTTCCATATTATACGAACGTCGAACCACTACTACAACACTAGGGGACTACATAAAACAGAGAATTAACAGGCATTAACAATTGCATGCATAGGGTAAATTTTCTATAATAGAGACATGATTACGAAATATCATCCATACCACGATTATCTGACCAGAAACCATAAACCCTCTGTTCGTGTTGTGAGGCCTTTGGCGTACCGCCTTTGGCCTGTCAGTACTTTCCACTAAATGAATCACGTACAAACTGCTCCCTTTCAACCCTCCTCAGCTGTTCTGGAGGAAGCCTATCAGGATCTCGACCTCTCCACTCGTCGAGTCAAAGACTCCCTGATTCAGGCCTATCGCTACTTCAGTTCGCTCACGAACACCCCCTGCCGTCTACCCGCAGCCCTCTGCGATATTGCCAATCTGGGAAGATTGACCCGTCACACGGCTTGCATGGCCAGGCTCACGGTGGAGCAGTATCATCAACTGGCCTATTACGTGAATGCGGCATCTTGTCTGTCCGAGGAAGCACTGTATTGCTTCGAGCTGCTCGACGCGCCATCGCGATCTGGTCTTGAGGTCGATGCGGCTCAACAGTTCTCGTTGAAGGCTAACCTCTATGCCAGCGGATTGCATGATCTCATAACGGAGTTCCAGTCGACTCGCGTCACGCTGTCACAGGAAAGGG
>JAFIGT010000032.1 GCA_017849585.1 Verrucomicrobium sp. | reverse complement strand
GAAGCTCTTGGCTCCTGTCGCCCTACGGGCTCCATCCGCCAAGAGCTTGATCCCATCCCATCATCTGTTACCCTTACCATCAACTAACTAACCAACCCCATTCCTCTCACTCGTTTTGGACCATATTGGGGGACTCAATCAGGGGAACCGAATGGGCAAACATCACAAAGTCAGCTATCTCTGAATTTGAAGCCATGGGACGGGATATACAGAAGCAGCTACTACTGCTACCGTTGACCCTAAGCCGGAAGAATGAATTGGAGAGACTTAGTTTCCAAAACATTAAGAAGGCCAATACCCTCATCGAACAATGGTTCGGAATTAAATTATGGGCAGGATTGTCCGAGCCAGATCAAAATTTTCTGCACAAAGCATTTCAAAAGCGACATATCTTAACTCACAACGCGGGAAGAGTGGATCAAGATTATCTTGATAAAAGCGGGGATACTTCCTTTAAGCTTTACGAGACCATACGCATCGATAGTAATGAGGTGAATCGGCTTATTGGATTACTTGAAGCCTGCTCAACAAATCTATTTGAAGGATTTG
The DNA here is from genome assembly GCA_017849585.1 of Verrucomicrobium sp. Lineage (GTDB taxonomy): Bacteria > Verrucomicrobiota > Verrucomicrobiia > Methylacidiphilales > UBA1321 > UBA1321. The sequence goes on along the minus strand of JAFIGT010000032.1, from coordinate 193,682 downwards.
AGTCCATTCGCCCCCACTAACTTCAGCGCTCCCTTGTGGTTAAACTCGAAACTAAACTATATGGTTTCCTCTCAATGGAATAAAGAACGACTCCAAGGCCTCATTGATAATAAGGTTCCAGAGGATCGAATGCTTGACTACAAATCCTCCCTGTCTTTGGACACTGAGCCGGAAAAAAGGGAATTTATTAAAGATGTTGTAAGTTTTGCCAATAGTGCGGGTGGCACATTGCTTTACGGAGTACAAGAGGAAGATCTCATTGCCACGGCCTTACCGGGAATTGGAATCAACGACAAAGATACTCTCTTTCTTCGGTTAGAAGAAGTTCTGCGGACTGGAATTAATCCTCGCGTCGAAGGCATCAAGTTTCAGGAAGTGCCCGTGGAAAATGAAAAATTTGTTCTTATTGTCAGCGTGCCACAAAGCTTCCGATCTCCCCATATGATCATAAAAGGGCATCACGAATTTTATGCTCGTGGAGAAACTTCCAATTTCAGAATGGATGTCCGTCAGCTTCGAGATGCTTTTCTTGAATCGGAAAGCATCACTACCAAGGCTCACAATTTCAGAATTGACCGGTTGGCGAAAATCGCAGTAGGGGATACGCCAATTCCTTTGAAGGACAAGACGGCCCGGCTTGTTTTGCATATAATGCCGGCATTCTCATTGGCTCATAACGCTTCAATTAATCTCGCCAAATTTTTTGCAAGCGATCATAAAATCATTCCACGTGAAGACATCTTATCCCACAGAACCCGTTACTGCCTCGATGGAATAATTCAATCCTCCACTGACGAGGAGATAGTTTGGTATTACAGCCTATTTTTCCGAAATGGATGTGTGGAAATCGTTGATGCCGCTTCTTGCGACCAATTCCCAGGCTCGCAAATACCTTTCTTTTACCCTCACACTTACGAGCCGTTACTTCGTGATGCCCTTACCCGTGCAATCCAATCGTTTATTTTTTTGGAAATTCCCGAACCCTATTTTGTTGGATTAAGCGTCCTATCCTGTAAGGGGTTTGGTTTGTTTAGAGGAACAGGCAGGCCGATGCTCGCGCCTAAGATGCTGCCAGTCGATCAAATGATTCTACCTGAAACGAGCATTGAAGTCTGGGATGGCAATGTAGATTCGGCCCTGAAACCATTGTTCGACATGATTTGGAATGCCTTTGGTAACCCGCGCTCTTTAAACTATGACGAGCAGGGTGTTTGGACTCCGCAACGGCGTTAAAATTGAAATTTAGCAGCTACTAATGAAGGCAATCGTGAATGACAATAAAATCCAGTACGGGGAATCTGCTGATGAATTTAAGCCAATCGGCGAAATTTCTCTGCCTGATCCCCGGCAGGAGAATTTCGCCCATCTAGCAAGCAATGGAATCTGCAAGGTTACACTGGAAGGTTATTACTCTACACTTGAGAAATTAACTCTTAATATTTCTGTACCTGCTGATGTGAGAGTTTCTTACGATACAGCAAAAAATCTTCTGCTGTATTCTTGGTTCGTTTACAGATTCCGAACTCTCGCAGAATTTCAGGCATACGCTACACTCGAATATGCCCTCCGAATGAAAATCGGATTAAAGGAAACACAAAAAGGATGGGGTTTGGGGCGTTGCTTTGAGCATGCATTAAAGAACGGTTGGTTTAAAGATAACGGGATTCGTCAATATAATCGACTGGTAGACAGTTGGAAGGAACAATGGGGAAGCGAGCCAATAGGAAACTTGCCTGCGGATCAATGGGTTCGCCGTTTAAAGGATTCATTTCCTCCATTGCGCAATACTATCGCTCATGGCCGTCCCTACTTGGGCGGCGGAAGTTTATTAGTGCTGGAAATCTGTGCCGATCTAATAAACCAACTCTATCCATAATGCAATGACTGAAGAGCTCAAATGCAATGCAAGCCGATCAGTGAAAATCATAGGATTGCCTATATGTGTGAATGGATTGTAATGGCTCTTTTTCATCTATAATTTATTTTTTATAACTGTAGAGGAAAACCCGATCTAACTTTTAACTTGTATTGGGCCATACCCGCCTAAAGCTTCAACCAATTTCAATTCTGGGGCTTTGGCTAAACCTTGAACCTGCTCTTTGCCATGAGCTACCATATCCAGACCTTTACTGGTAAGGGAGCAAAATTTATTCAAAATGCTGCTATCCGCTAATCCCCTAATTATCTTCTATAAACTGGGCCCAAAACTGGGCCCAAAAGTATACGCGGGTAGTGCAAACTTTCTGAAAACCTTTTCTTGATTATCAGGAATTTACGAGTATAAGTTGTTTATCTTCAACGAGTTTTAAGGCCGAGCCCTACCTCCGGAGCCATTTGTTAAGTCGTTGAAAGACAAATGGAACTGATCCGATAGAGCTCCTTTTGGTGTCAGTTGACACCAAATTTGACACCATTTTAGCGACTCGCCCATGCTGCAGTAAACCCGGTTTTACTCTCTGACGCCTCGCTAACGGTTGGTTCAAAAAGATTCTACTCTTGAGTGCATGGAGAACCACCATGCTCGAACGTTATCGGCTGTATCGCCGTAATGGGGATCATTACTACATCAAAGACAAGACGACCGGCAGAGCGGAAAGCTTGGGAACCACTGACCGTGTCGCAGCCAAGCAACTGCTGACCGCCAAAAACCAAGCCGCCGCCCAGCCCCAGTTGAATCGCTCCATGGCCAAAGCCTATCTCTTGGCCAAGTCCCCTGATTTGGTCACGCGAACTTGGGCCGATGTGATGGAGCATTACGTCAAATCCGGCGTGGAGTCCACCCGAGACCGCAAGGAACGAGCCTTCCGCAGCCGTCCCTTTGCCATGTTACGGACAATGCCCCTACTCGATACGGAATCGATCCACTTATTGACCGTGCTGGAGCATAAACAGGCAGGAAACTCCACCCACCATTACTTGAGGCGAATTCACAATTACGCACTGCATTTGGGCTGGTTGCTTACCCCGGTCATGGCCGAAGCCGCATGGCCACCTCTGCGAAAGAAAAGTTTCACAGCCATCACCGCAGACGAACACCAGAAGATTATTGATCGAGAGCAAAATGTGGAGAGGAAGCTATTTTATGAACTGCTCTGGGAAACAGGCGGCTCTCAATCGGATATTGCCAACCTGAGCTGGAACAACGTGGATCGGGAAAATGGAGTGATTTTCTTTCAGAGAAAGAAATTGGTGAATCGCGGCGAAGGCTCCAGTTGCCTACACATCGGCCCGCGTATCAGTGCTATTCTCGACCAACTTCCACAGTTTGGATATTTCTTTCCCAAGATTCGCTTGGAGGAACCCAAGCATCGTGCCGCCGAGTTCAAACGCCGCTGCCGCACCCTAAAAATCGGAGGGCGCGTTCTGCACTCCTATCGCTACGCATGGGCGCAGCGTGCCCGTACTGCCGGAATGCCGGAACGCGACGCCATGAACCATCTTGGACATAAATCGAGAGCTATTCATATCGCATACGGTAAGGGAGCCATGACCACAACACTTCCCATTGAGTATTACGAAGAGGAAAAGAAAAAGAGCATCCTTCAGTTCGCGCAATCAAAGACTTAAGTTCCCCCTGATTTGCCAACAGATGACAAATTCATCGCATCGAGGAGCGCAGAGAGTTACCGGGACTTAGAGAGTAAACTCTGCGCTGAGCTTAACTTTCTTTTTACCCTTGGCGGAAGTCACCTTAATCGCTGCCGTGATCGTATGCCCATCCACAGTAAACGTGATGGCTGAACGGCCAGCCAGATACTCAGCGATGACTCTTTCCCGAAGCAGCTTTTCCGTTTTCTCAGCAGCCTTCTTCTCTTTATCGAGCTGTTTTTGGGCTTTGATGGCATCGAGGCGAGCTTTTTTCTCCGCAGCTTTTCTCTCTTTTTCAAACTGCTTTTCCGCCTTGGCAGTCTCAAGTCGGGACTTTTTCTCCGCTGCCGCCTTCGCTTTCTCCTCAACGAGGCGCGCTTTCTCAGCGCGGGCTTTTAGAAATGCCTCAACTTCAACGTCACGCCCCTGCCTGGCTTGAGGACCATCTTCAGAGAGATCCTTGATATGATCAAAAAGACCTTTCTTGCTTTTGATTTCCGCAAGATTCACTGGCAAGGCAAAGTGAATGTAAAAAACCGCCTCGGGATGGAATCCGGGCACTCCCGCGAATCTCTTGCCTTGGCCCGCCGCATAACGCACCGCAGATACCGTATGGGCTTCATCACCACGGCCAGCCACGGCAGGTCCAAATACTTTTTCGACGCTTTTCAATGTGGTTCCGAGGACAAAGCTCATGTGGTTTCTCGATTCCAAGGTTCTTTTTTCCAAATATCCAGCGCAAGCGTGGCGAGGTATTGCCCCCGATCCACTATCGCCTGGAAATTCCATGCGCTGATATTTTCAAAATAGCGGTTTAATGCGCAATTGCCAATGGCTGCCTTGCGACTGCGAACGCCACGATTTTTGAAAGCCTGAACCGGGTTCAAATAGAATTCCTTCTTTGTCGCAAAGGATTCATTCTGGACCGAGCTGTTGTCCCCGAAAAGCAGCACCGTGAGATTTCCGATCGTGTCGACCAACGCTTGATGCTGAGCGTGGAGTCGCACCGGATCATGGATGCGAAGCGCGCCGCGCCAAACATCGTTGAGTGTCTGAGGCATGATATGTTCGACCGTGGTCTTGCGACCAAAGTGAACCTCAAAGGGGTGACCACTTGCCTCCGCGCTTTTGAGCTCCAGTTTTTCGAGATAATAGCGCAGCCGACTGAGATGAGCTCCCGGTCCATAAAGTACTTTGCTGGTGAACGCCTGAGTAAAGGTGGCGTCGTCAATCCAATGGTCGTCGATAAGTTGAATGACTTGCTCCAACCGCTCCGGCTTGGGCACTCCTTCATCGTAGAACTTCTGGCAGGCGAGTTCCGCAAAACGCTCGATCTTATAAGCAGGACGGTCATACGTGATGAGCAATCTCACCATCAACGAGCGTACGTTATTGATGAGGGGTTCACTGGCCGGGGTATTTCCAAAGGCCTCAAGCAAGGCGAGGAGAAATGGATTCAATTTGGGAATGCGTAGCGTTTTGATTTCCGAAAGAAGAACATGGATTGAGTCGTTCGCGGCATCATCAGGAAAGAGAATATCCTGATAGTATTTGGCCGCTCTTTGGAATTCCCGCAGCCACTGCCCCACGTTCCCCTGCTCACGAGCACGCCGGACCTCGTAGTCGATTTCATCCAGAGTTGTGCCCCGTGGCGTCTGCTGGGCGTTGCGCTTGGCAAACACGCTGAGAAAATCATCGAGATCATCCTTTTCGATGTTGTTTGTGATGAAATACCAGACACTTTGCGCCTGCGCATTGAGCTCGTGATTATCACGCCCAATGTAATTCACGAGATTCGCCACCAAATCAAACGGATCAATACGACGGCCACGACCATTGAGCGTTTCAAAAAGCCGCCGCGTGTCATCAGCCGGGTCGGCGGTCAAAATCAGCAAATCCACTCCCTGTACCATTTTCAGGACCAAATCGCGCATATCGAATGCGGAGATGTCGGCCAGTTCATTACTGAACAGCTGATACGCTTTCAGTACACGACTCTCGTCTTGAATCTTTTTGGAAAGCGCGGGTGCAGCCCGACGAAGCAAGGCGTTCAGCACTTCCCGATCATCATTTAAATCGTGCTTGAGAACGAGTCGGCACTCACTCGAGTTCTCTGTGGTGAACACGCGGTAGAGCTCAGTGCAATCGACCCCATCCTTTTCACACTTATCCCGGATAGCGATGAACAGAAGAAAGAAGGTGGTCAGCCGTTGCTGGCCATCCACAATTTCCCACTCGATCAATGCTGAATCCGCATCAGCCACTCGCCGGAATAGCATGACGCCACAAAAATGGGTACCTCCAGTCAGACAATTTGCTTTGAGATCCTCCCAGAGTTGACGAACTTCATATCCGCTCGTTTCAGCAGTTCCCCAAACGTATTGACGCTGCCATTTCGGGATAACGAAGCGAACCCGCTCGTCCCATGCCAGCAATTCCAAGAGTGTAGCTCTTCGTGATTCCATGTTCCCCTCCGCTGGAATCGTGACTGTAAATACTGAGAGGAAGCCCGTCGATAGGAAAATAAGGTTAATTCTTAAGAGGCTCAAATCAACCGCCACCTTCATCTGAAGCCCATGATCGACACGGCCATTTTCATACCATGCCTTCGGAAGTTTTCAACAGTCTGAGCTTGGGAGGCCGGAAGGACTTGCGGCCATTTTTGTGCTGCCAGTGTCTGGCAAGAACATCACAAGCCTTGGAGTACCAGTCCCGATTGTTCCGAAGTACTTCCAGCTCGTTCAAAGAAAAATATTTGACGCTCTGAAGGGTCGGATTTCCCAGCGGTTTGAGTAAGCGGGCCTTCATCAGTATCGGAATATCGTGTGACTGAAAACCTAGGAACCATGCTGCCTGCGACACATTGAGACGTCCAGGGGGACGCTGCAAATTTAAAAATTGAACCTGCTCGTTGCTCATTGTCGGAATTTTCATGCGCCTGCTTTTCGTTGGAGATTGATTGGTTCTGGTTGTTTTTCATAGATGTCACCTATCTACCCTCTTATTAGCTTATGGGGTCACTACAGGAGTACGCTCTGAAGATTATCCAACCATCCGCCTGCCGAACAAACCCTTATATTGACTATAAATAACTAACAATTAGCCAGTTATAGTTACTTGAGCTTTGGATTTTAGGGCGAAGAATAGACGTTTTTACCATTTACAATGGCCTACTGGCGAAACCGCCATGCGCAACGAAAAACCGCTTTCCGGATCGAATTTCAGCGTGTTGCCTTGGCCGCCAAGGCAACACCCTTTCGTCCATAAAAGAGTTCATGGAGCGACCAAGGCGGGGTTCGTTGCGTCGCCGCTCATACTTCGCGCTCTCCGCTTCCTCACCGCGCCATCGTCGCTAAAGGAGAGAGAGAGGGAATAAAAATATTCCCGCCGTAGGTAACGGTACATGAGCCTCAATCAGGGCGTCCGCTTGTGACCGCAAGCAGCAGCCAAGTGTTCCGACGAATTATCCCGGCTGCCCAGATTCCAATTGGTAAATCATGCGCCAGAGTCGGTCACTCTCGCCTCGTTCAATGACTTGAAGCGGAGTCGACCCATCAAAGGCTGGATTGGGATAGCTTAGCCAAGATCCGATGCTTTTGGCATCAACGAGCTTGGATAACGCCGCGAACAGCCGCTCCAATTCCGTTAGCCGTTTAACCGCAGGACCGCTCGGTTTCTTGCCAGCAGCCCAACTGTCGATAGCACGCTGCGAAAATCCCGAAAGACGGGGCAGCAAATATTGTTGCATGCCGTAGCGGACGCAAAATCTTTTGATTGTGAAGGGCTCAGTCCTTCCCTGAGCGAGAAGGAACGTCCCAGTTTTGGTTCCACTTCGCTTCACCAACCGTATCTTTGCACTGGCAGGTTGATTCACTTTCATACTCATACCTTAAGCTTATCGTCACGAAATGCCAAGTAATTTACATGCACATTTGCATGCACTTATCCAAGCCAGCTCTTCAGTTTCGCTTCACCTACAATCGCGAAGTGACTGGAAGAGAGCAGGTTTTCCGGGAACACCACCACATTGCGCCCATTTTTCAATCTGGCAGACGGCATCAAAATAGCTTCAAATCCCAAACTGAAAGCGGCACGCCCCAAAGATTGGGAGAGACTTTCCGCGCCCCGGTCATTCAATGTTTCCCAATCTTCATCCAGCATTTCCTGCACGGTAAACCCAGCGGAAAGCGCATCGAATCGGAATAGATCCAGTAGTTTATCCACCCTCAGTTCCAAGGAAGCCAGAACTCGCGGTTCGGGTTTGGCCGCATCCAGACCGTAACGCGAAAAATGCCCTTTGCTCTCTCTGATGGCGGTGAGTTCTGTTGTGCTCAGATGCACAACCCGCTCGTATCCGGGAGCCATCCAGCGAGCACCGTATTGGCGCGTACCCTCCCCAGAGACCAATGACTTGGTGGAAGCAAAGTCCAATCCGGCGCAACGGAAGGTTAGTCCCTTCCAAGGGCGAGCCAGGGTGTCTGACTGCTCCTGAATCAATTTTTGCAGCGAGCCAAACTGCGGGTGTGGTTTTAAGCTCATAAGATATTAAATCCAAATCAGTTGAATTCAGGCCGAATGTCAACTGAAAGAATCGTGGATTCATCCCGAAATGGAATTGATGCTGAGCTTATCGACCACCGATTCGCTCTCCGCGAGATCGGTATGGCGTGGATCGACTTCACGCACAACCTCAATGTCGTGATGTAAAATGCCGGTATAAAGCTCACCCAAATTGCGTCCCTCGATTTTCACTTCGTGCGCAGTGAAAGTTAAGAGAATGGTGCCCGAGGCATCAAAGCGGGAGGAAACGAGATGGGCATAGGGCAAGGCCCAATGGTCGCCCCCACAAAAAAGGAAATCCAACTCTAACTGAACGCAGGAGAGTGGAGTCCCCTTGGTAAAAGCACGATAAGGCGAACAACTGGTCATCATAGGTGCATTCCTTGTCTGGGTTGAATGGGAATATCGAAATCAAAGTCAGGCTCGATAGGCTGAACGGCACGCGTCAGTTTGGGAGTAGGAGCAATTGCTGGCTTGATCTCCGGTTGAACGGATGGTTTTACCGTCACTTTTTCTTTTTCTCGTTGCTTCACCGTCTCCTGCTGTATCTGTTTATGAATGGCTTCACGATGGTTTCGAATCGCCTGCTGCCGGATGGCGGCCTTGATACGGGAACGCGACACCTGACCAACTGGCAGCTTCGCCATCAAATCATGACCGGAAGGTCGCGCACTGCTGATTTTTGCAGCTTCCATGACCGCCTCCTTGCAGTCGGTGTAAATCGTCACGCTGTGACGTCCCCGCGAAATGGAAACATACGCTTGCTCGGAGGAACCTGTCGTTAAAGCGGAGCGGGAGTTGATGGCGAGCAACACATGATCGACCGTTTTGCCTTGGGAAGCATGGGAGGTAACGGCATAGCCATGTTGCATATGTCCAAACCCACGGCTTACTACCCAGCCGTTATCTAACCGAAGATCTCCGGAACGAGTAAATCCCTTGATGCGTCGAAGATCACCGTTTTGCAACCGATGTTTACCATCGAGTGTAAACCCATTTTGAGAAAATCGAATCGTATCGCCCCCACAGACTTCCACTGTCTTCCGTTCGAATACCTGAAAATGCTTCGCATGAGAAAGATCCAGCGTCTTGGTTTTCCCATTCTCAACGCAAACCTCAAGACGGCCTTCATCACGTTTCAAAATCGTTACCTTCTCGCCCTTCCGGAATCCAGACGCATTCTGATGAAATTGGATCACTTGTTCTGGTTGGTATCGGACACTCTCCATACGCTGCATTTCCGTCCAATTCAAATGGCGTAAGGAATCGATGGTTTGTGTTTTGGATTTGAGCAACCCAGTCTCCTTAAGTTTGGTTCGGATTGCGGCGGTGACCGCCTCCCCTTCAGCATGCGTCGGAGAGACGACCAGCACCGAGTGTTTGCGCTGGCGATGGATGGTGTAATCTTCAGCCAGGCATTGGTAACGTTCTGCATCGGACACTTCCCGAACCGCTCCCATGGCATCCAGCTTTTCAAATGCCGTGCCGACATCTCCGGTATCGAGTGCTTGAACGGCTTCTTTATAGAGCGCCGTTTTCTGACGGTGAATCGACTTCAACTCGGCGGATTGTAAACCACCATACTTTTCGAGCAGACGAAGCGCATCCCCCCGATTCACCGCCCCGTGCTGCCGAATATCTCCAGACAAAATCACTCTCGCCTGTTGCCGCTCAGCCAACTCAAACAGTTGGCTCATCTGCTTTGCCGAAACCAATCCAGCCTCATCAACCCAAATGACTTGTCCTTTCAACTTGGCTTGCATCTGACTATTGACGAGGAGTTGAGCCAATGTATCGGCATCCTTAAAGCCCTCTTTTCTCAATGTGCCGCGTGATGCACTGGCGGAAGGAGCGACCGTTAATACAGTTCGACCACCTGCTTCAATACCTCGAACTGCTTCCTTCATCATCGTGGTCTTTCCGGTTCCCGCAGCTCCTCGAATGCCAATCACCCGATCTCGTGACCTGAGCACATGCTGAACCGCCTCAACTTGTTCTTCGGACAGTTTATCGTCGGTGATACGATAATCTCTTTTGCCCAGCTGATAACAGGAACCGCGTCCGTCCCGCACGAACTCAATCAGAGAAGATTCCTCTTTTAACACCTCATGAGTCGTCAGGTAGTCTCCCGCTCGAATTAGATCCTTCCGGAGCAGTTGCCGTCGAACCTCTCCATAATCGACATGCCCCATTCCCTGCGCCAAGGCTTTGGCCAATAGTTCATTTTCTTTGGCAACCGAAGCGCGTTCGAAATGATCGGCCATCACATGGTTCATTGCCTCCCACGCGGAGATTTCCGGGTTTGGAGGCAGTCCCTTCGATTGCCGGGCCTTTTGAAGGGTCTCATTATACATCCAGCGTTCTTGCGGCGAAAAACGATCCATCATCCCTTGCACCAAATCCGCATGGCGTATGACTTGTTTCCGAGGGCGTGTTTCCAATGCGGCCAACTGCCTTCGATCCGCGTCGGTAAGGCCATTGACCGACAACCGGTGAATACCAGCAACCCGTGCCAATTCGACAGGATTGGACTCCCATTCGATCAGCTTTTCCTTGATGGCTTGGGACCGCCGCGAAAATTTGTCGATGGTTTCACGGCTAAATCCCTCTATTTCGAAACCGTCCGGCGTCCGCTCAATTTCATAGCCGAGCTTGCGCAATCCCTTCGCCATGTCATTGAGGACAGCCATATCCGAGAGCTTTTGATTTTCGTATAAGGGTGATGCCTGCAACGCCAGCCATTGCTGACGCTCCACATCGTAGCTCATGTTGGGAATGACGGCATGGACGTGCAAATCGGGATCAAGCGCACGGCTCGATTCGTGGACAAACAAAGCCCCGACCAGATTGCCTGTACTTCGGGTCTCTTCGGATTGCCATTTATCTCCCCGCCTATCCCGCACACGTGCCCATTCCTCCATGCGCGGAAAATGGTTCTTTACGCAATCCAAAACCAAAGCCTTAACCCGCTCATCCTTCATGGCGACAAGGCTGACAGATTTGGGCATGTTGAAAGTCAATTCGTAATAGATGACCTCACTTTGCCGGGGACGTCCCATTTGACCGAATCGCTCCAATTGTTGATGGAGAACCGCCCGGTAATCGCTCGGGTCAATGGATTCAGCTAATCCCAACCGTTTGGCACCGGAACCAACCCACATGCCCATGACGGTTTCCTTTTCGCTATGGTAGTCATCGGTTCGGAAGTGTTCCGAAAAATACTGCTCCGCCACCTCCATATTCATCTGGGACGAAAGTGAAACCATATCGCAGAAACCTCCATCGAAAGCTAATGGAACATGGCTTCCACTCTGTAAATGGATGCACCTATGAAGGAAAAAAGAATAGCACACGCCTCCCTAAGCAGGGCTTGAGGTGGGAAAGGATAGGACTGGAAACTTCGAATGAAGTCCGAATGACATTCGAAATTCATTCGATCTCGATTCGAACTTATTTTCGGTAAGGATTTCATCGATTGGAACGGAACTCAATGACGCCGACGTTTTTATCAGTCATCCATACCTCTTTGGCATCCATCATATAGACACGCCATTTGCTACCGTCTGATTCAAGGTAGACCGCTCTACCCATGGAATTGAGTTGCTTGAAGGTTTCCGCATTGATTATCGCTTGCTCATTGACGTGAGCGATCTGGGCATTGATCTTCTCGCAATAGATATTATAGAGAACCATTCCGATTAAGAGGCTGCACCCAAAAACGAGCATGGCTATGGTCATGAAGATATTGGTCCAATACCACCGCTCATGCAGATTCCTGAGAAAGCAAATGGATTCCTTGGCCGCCTCTACTGCCTTGGGTAATTTCCCCAGAGTCGCCGCCATATCTTCCACCGCCCGTTGTGCGGGTTGTATCAGTTGAAGCTCCAGTCGATTTGCTACAGCCTTGGAAATACGCTCGGCATCCACCTGCTCACCTGCTTCGATGAAGCCTTTTCGAACCGTTCTCGCGCTTTCGGTAACCGTGGCTACTGCTTGACTTAATTCTTTAGCGGAAGACTTGATTGCATTCTCCGCCGAAACCATTTCCATTTTGTTCAAAATAATTGAATGTCCAATGTCGGACTGAACCTCGGAAAGATATTTTTTCAATTCCTTGCGTTCAGCGATCAGTTCAGCAGGCACTTGACGCGTTAGCAGCGTCAGAATCCCCATGGCTTGCAATAGGTGCATCAGTTCATCGTCCGGTGGCAATTTCTGCACATAAGCCAGGTAACGGTGATAGGTAGGAAGCACGTCCGTCGGGATAAATATTTCCAATTCCTCGAAAATACTCGGTTGCGGTTTGGGATTGGGTTTATCGGGGATCATGGCAGCAGGCTTTCTTTAATAGTGTCCAACTGATTGAAGAGCTGACGCCGATACGATTGAGCACGGATGACCAGACTGGACTTGGAAAGCTCCGCTATCGTGCATTCACGCTGGGCGACATTACTGAGAGTGACGCCATGATTGCGCAAGGCGTGCTGCAAATCGGGCAGACGCGATTCCATGGTAATGGTTTGGGGATGGAACGCTCGCCGGAAAGTTTGCGCTTCGGTGGTATTCTCCCAGTAGGTAAAGTCAGCCGCATCGTCTTCGTGCTTGTTGAGGACAATCACATAGGACACGCGACTTTGCAGTTGCGCCGCCCAGGACAAAACACTTTCCACGCTGGCTGGATCACTCGTGACCATCCCCACCGCCGTAAAGGTCAACGAATCGGCCACGCTCTCATACATTGAATTAAACCATTGCCCAGCTACTTTGCCGCTGCCGGCCCCCAAATCCGCAAGGATGATGGGAGCCTCCTGATCAGCGTAATCAATGAAGGCGTCTAGTCCTGCACGGGTATGAATGTCAATTTTCCGCGCTGATTCGGGAAAGAAGTGGCAGAGACTGCCTTTGACTTTGTTCTCGGTATCAAGGTCGAGCTGGTGACAAGGAATGCTGTGATGGACATACCATTCCGCCAATGCAGCGAGAAAGGTGGTTTTGCCTGTACCGCCTTTTCCGCCCATGGTGAAGATGACTTTTTTGGATGTAGGCATAGTTCTATTTTAGGGTTTGAGGGTGAGTGGCTTGGTTTCGTCGAAGGTGAAAATCGGCTTGGGAGTAGAGGCTGGTCTGGCCTGCTTCAGTTTTTCAATTGCTTCATTACTGGAAATGGAAACGCCCGATGATGGAACGGAAGTACGGGAAGATGTCCGCGTGAATGTCTCTGGCAATTGATACAAGTTCCGCCGTTTGGCCCGTACCTTGACGAAACTAAAGATGGTGGAGGGAGCGACGCTGATACCGTGTTGCTCTCGCAGAATACGAGAAATGGCAACGTAGGTTTTGCGTTGCTTTCGTAACGCGGCAATGACACCGGCGACCGGTTCCAGTTTACTCTGGAACGGCTTACCGCGTGTAATAGGTAACTTCTGTGGCACGCTCTCTACTCAAGCGTATCCCTAGACAAAGCGTTACCGAGCAGTCAGAGAGTAAGGGCAAGTAAAACAGATTGTTCGAGGAGTTCCCTGGCGGCCTGCGCGTTTTACCTCCAAAACACCCCTGACGCTGCGCTGGTCTTTGCGGGGCGTTTCGGCTGTAAAACGCTTGGTCTGGTGGCAAATGTGGGGCTCTGTCTTGAAATCCGGATTGTGCAACCCCTGATTTGATTTTTTTATCCAATGAGTGCTTAGACGGCTACAGGAATTGGTCTGCACCGAGACTCTATCTCGGCCCTGAAAATAGGACAACAGGAAGATCAGTTCTTGCTGATATCATCCGGCGGAAAGGTCACATCAAACCGGGCAATTTCCCTCTCCACCTTTTCGGGTGATTTCTTGTACTCTTCGAAGAACCGCTCTATCGAATCCTTGCCGTGTATACCCATCCATTTCGGCAGCAATCTCAGAACTCTTAGAAGGTATTGCCCTTGCGAATAACCAACACATCCTGCCGCTTCCCGTACTTTCCTTCGTGTTTCCTCGTCCATTTTGTTCCCTTTTTTTGAAAGACTTAATACTTCTACTGAAATTTGAAGAATAACGACGACACGTATTCTCAAAGCGATATCTGACACGAGAGTTCACAAAGCTGTTGCATCATAGCGGTATTGACTTTCATTCTGTTTAATTTTTCCCTGCCATGATATGGATTGTTTGAGTGTCCACGAGCTAACCACTTACGTTATTCCGGAGCTATATAATGAACGGGTCCGCCTCTCTTCTTGAACATTGGATAAACCACGCACGCGGCAACGAGTGCGCCTAGAGTTAGTAGAAAGGCAGCAGCAAAGGTATACCGATAGGCTCCATGCGAACGGTCGATCACGCTTCCCAATAGCGGCCCCATAAATATATTGGACGTGGCGATGAAAATGCCTGCGGCCGAGGCAAACTGGGCGAACTTTTCATGAGGAAACAATCGCAGTGCGAGTGAGGCGGTGCCGGTGAAGTAGCAGCCTGAGAGAACTCCATGCAGTACCCAGGCAATCAAAAAAGTTTTGGCATTGTGCGCATAGGCCCACCCCCAAGCCGTCACCAGCGCGTAACCGATCAAGACGCCGATCGCCATGCGCAAAGGGTGAAACCGGTCGGCCATCCATCCGAGGAGATAGGCAAGGGTTAATGAAATGAGATAGGTCAGCGCCACAGCTTGGCCATAGAGCTTCATGTCCACACCGAGATGCTGTGCATAGGGAATGCAAAAGATATTGATCGGACCAAAGCATAACGAAGCAGCCATCATCATGACAAAGACGCTGAGATAATACGGATGGGAAAAGCACTCGCGGCAATAGCGTTTTGCTTCCACCAAAAAACTCGCGGTCATTCCATTCCCCTCGTTTTGGGGTGGCGGCGGGTAGTCGCCTTCCCTCACCTTGAAACAAACCCATAGAAAGGCCATGCCGTAGAAAAGGCCGACCGTGATCATGATGATCGAAAAATGAGTCGGTACGTAACCCATGATCCAGTAATTGAAAATCATTCCATCGATCAAACTCACCGCACGAAACAATCCATAAAAGCGACCTAGCAAGGGCCGTGGCACCACATCGTTAAGCAAGCCATCAAAGACCGGTTTTCCCGCGATGGTGGCGACCTCAAAGGAAGTCCAGCAAATGCTGAAACAAATGACAGATACCACCATCTCATCTGCGATCATTGAGAGCGTCCAAGCTCCAAAGGGAATTCCGTCGAGGCTGCGATGCAACCATGTTCCGAACGGCGCCGAATTGCAGGTTTCGTGCAACCACGCTGCAAAGAACGGTGTGAGTCCGAGGCCGATTGTGCCCAGGACGGCCATGGGCGTTGTAATCAGCAGAAACGGAATCCGCCGTCCCCATCGTCCCCGATGACGGTCGGATCTAACGCTGATCAACGGAACGACGAGGAGTTGAATCAGCGCGGGCAACGAAGTCACGAGGAGAGCAAAAAGCAGACTCGGCACCTTGAGATGATTGAGATACCACTGGGACATTGGTCCTACAGAGCGGTCTCGCATCGACCATGCAAAATCTCCAAATAGAAGCCAAGCAAAGAGTGCTACAAGGGCTGGTAGGGAATAGGTCAGTGTCCCCGCGGTCCAAAATTTTCCAGAAAGCTTTGAAGAAGCAGAATTTTTTGTCACTTCTATCTGTAGCGACTTCTCCATAATATTAGTGTCGAAGGGGAATCACCATATTCCACGAACGGCTCAGGGCTCCAACATGGGCTGAACCAGTGGCTGTCGCGGCAAAGAGATGTGTTGGACATCCATTTTCATCAAGAAGCAAACTTGTACGCTCGAAAAAATCCTGAAAAGTTTCCTTTCTGTCCTGCCATTTAATGTGACGCGAATAGGCCTTGGGATCGGCATCCAGAGTCCACCGAATTCCATCCCTCGAAGTAGCCTTGATCCCGCCACGTCGCTCGCCGCCAATACCCCCTTCCATATCTTTCATGATCAGATGGAAGAAGCCGTCCTGGCACCAAACGTAAGGATCTTCTACATCATCCTTATTTCCGAACCGCAAAATCGGTTCATCTTGCAAGCGTTCATAAGGTCCTGCGTAATGTTCAGCTTGAGAGACTCCCAGAAACATTGAATCACCACGAAACCGGACCGATTTATAGATAAGCAGTACACGTCCGTCATGACATACACATGGGGCGGGATTTGTCGTCAACAGCGCATCCCACTTATCCGGACGAGGCTCAAGAATGGGATGATCGTTTCTCTTCCATGGACCGGCTGGCGATGGAGCCGTGGCGAGGCCGATTTTCTGATTGCGATGCGCCTGAGCCATGCGTTTATCGACTTTCGGCATTTCAGATAATTCTCCAGGGTCTACCGCTTCAATCGGAGCTTCTGGCGTGGGGGTATCGCCATCGTAAGTGGAACCAGTATAGAAAAGCAGCCAGGTCCCGTCGGCAGCACGACGAATCGAAGGATTGTGCGTCATTCGCCCATCCCAATGATGTGATCCTCGCGCTGGAAGTACAACCTCTTGAAAATGGTAGGGCCCCTCCGGCGTTGGCGATGTTGCGCGCACGATTTCAGAATTAGTCAGCCAGTGGGGACTGAAACTCATCCGGCGCGGCCATCGGCTGGCAAACATGTGATAGAGTCCTGTATCGTCTCGCAGCACCGAGGGACACCAAATCCAGTAATCGTCCATCGCAAAGCCGCCGCCCACCGGCGCCGGGAGCAAGCGTTGAAAAAAAGAGGAAGAATTCATTCGCCATTTCTCATATCTCGAAGAGCCGATTATTCTAGTAATTTACGGACAGCTTCAGGATTCAGTTCTAAGGCCATGGCCCGTTTCTCATCGAAGTCAGTGAATACAATCCAGCGCCCATCTGGGCTGATGTGAGGATGCACGTGATAAGGGTGATTTTTCATGGTGGATCGATAGAGAAAGAGGCGTTTCCCGTTGGTCATGTTCACCAGAACGATATCGCTGATCCGGCTGGACGTTTTTAATTGAGCGATCTTGGGCTCGTTCACCATCTTGCGGGTATCGACCACGGCGAGACGGCCATCCCGGCTAATATTGCAGTGCAGATCGTAATCAGACGGACTGACGCATCGGTATTCGCCTTCGGTATTTATCTCGTACAAGCCGGGTGACATCCCAACGCTTTCCGGGTCCATCACAAAAAGTATAGACCGTTTATGATACATGGGGATCGGGTGAGTGGTGCTCAGCACGCGGCTTTCGTCTTTTTGCGTAAAAAGCATTTTTCCCGTCGGGAACTTCTCTTCATTCCAGGCCCAGATCCGGCCTTCGATCTGTGAGTCCTTGATCTCTTGAAGAGTGTTTCCGCTATGGACAAACATGATCCAGTCGTTGTCCGTCGGGAAAAAGCAGGCATGATTGGCCAGCCAACTTTTTTCCGTCACGATACGTTCTTTCCCGGTCTCCACGTTGTAGACAGAGATGATGTGTCGATGGGCGGTATATTCATGGCGATCGACAGTAATCTGGCGGCCATCGGCGGAAATGTCCGGTGACTGCGAATAGCGCCAGGACTCGGGCGCTTGCGCGACGACTTTCGGTGGCGTGCCCGGCTTGGTGATGTCGAGCACCTCTAGCTTCATATCGTTGGAGATAAAAGCCAGCAGTCCGTTATTGGAAATACTATAAAACATCCGGATGTTCTCTACTTCGCCAACCGGGATCTGCGTGTTCTTGACCGGATCAATCGCAATGAAGCGGGTCTTCGCCTCGTCTTTTTGCGCAGCGACAAAGGTACAGCCATCCGACAAAAATGCGTTGGAGTGAGAGTAAGTGTAGTAACTGTTCGCCGGTCCTTTTACCACTCGGAGGACAGCCTCTTTATTCCAGAGGGAGAGCGGCTCTTCCTGCGAAAAGAGGGGGATTGAATTTGCAGCGATCAAAGAAACCGCCAGAAGCGTTCTTGTCCAAATCGGGTTGGGAGTGAGCATAGAAATAAAGGTCTATTTGAAATAGGGAAACATATTGTAATCGATGGGCACGGATTCGACGTGTCCGTCGAAAAAACCGGCATTGCGCAGCTTTCCATAGAGCGGATCTTTGATCAGGTACGTCCGCTCTCCCACCGCGCCCAGCGTGGTTCGCAGTTGGGAATCCGCGTCAATAATGGCTACGGTTTCCGCAGGAGTGGGAATGACCGAGAGCGATTTCGGAGTATGGTCCGCCTCGGTATATCCTGCTTTTTGATTAGTCGTTCCCCACGGCTTGATATAGATATTTTTAGAGCCGGAAGTCGGCAGATAAATATTGTTGATGGCGAAATAGCAGGCCTTTTTCGTGGGATCATTTTTGGACAGAAACGCAACCGGGGCCATGGGTGTCACGGCCACGCCCGCGCTGGCATTGGCCGGCACGCCGAGGTAAGTGCCGATGAAGTAAGCGAGTTGATCGGTCTTTGTGGTAACGGCCGGATAATGAAATTCATCGAGCGGACCGGGAAGCTTGTTGTCATGATCCGCAGCGTAAAGCAGGATCGCGGAAATGGTCTGCCGCATGTTGGAGAGCCCCTGCATGCGTAAGCTGGTCGTCCGTGCGACTTGAAATGTTGGCGCGAGGAGTACGGCGAGAATGACCAGAATGCAAATCGCCAGTAGAACTTCCATGAGACTATAGGCTGTCATTCTTGCCCTCTTTGTTGAGTCAAGCGACAGTCGAGAGAACTGAAAGTGCATGGGAGTAAACCGGTTTTCCGCGGTCGAGTTTAATTGGTCGCCAAGGCCCGCACGCTTTCCCCTTCCTTCAAGACGCAGGGAACCAAGGTGCGCTCTGGGAGTGGATTTCCCGCTTTATAGAGACACGCAAGCTCGACAACTTTTTTCCCCATTTCGAAGAGAGGAAGATCGATCACCGTGGGCGTCAGCGCGCCAAAGACGTCCCGGTAAACGTCGCTTCGATAATCAAACGCTATCAAGGAAAGGTCCTCAGGAATGCGAATCTTTCCTTCGCACAGAAGCGGCTTGAAGAGAACGCTGTCCAGTCCCCGCGCCATAAATAGCGCCGTGGGTTTCTGCTGCTCAATATAATCCAAAAGCCGCGCCGAATCACTTTCCTGCGGTAGAGGCGGCATCCACAGGATTAAATTCTGATCCAAGGTACCAAAAGCCTGACGCATGGCTTGTTCATAGCCATGCCGCCGATCCAACCACAAGGGGGCCGCCACATCGGGAATTAATAGACCGATCCGTTTATGCCCGGCCGCCACCAATTTCTCAACCGCCAATCGAGCACCCGTTTCGCCGTCTTCCTCCACTTGAGGAACTCCCATGCCGCGCCAGCGAGTTCCCGTGGCCAAGCAGGGAATCCGCAGTCGTTCCACTTCCCGAATCAGCGGAGCGCTTTCGATCACCGGCTTGAGGAAAACAACCAGATCGGGCGCGCTTTGCTCCAGGCGGCGGGCAAACCGGTCTGTGTCGCCCCCGCAAGGACTCATCAACTCCACAATGACACCCTCGTTCTCCACCGCGCCTGCGTCAATGCCCGGTAGGAGATTTTGAACGTGCCAGTTATCTAGGGAAAAATTCAACGGCAGGACGACAACGGCAATCCGGATCGTCTTTTTCTCAGTACTAATACCCGCCATCGACAAACCGACACCTTCCTTGCCCGCCAGCGAGCGAGGCCCAAGAAATGTCCCCACGCCAGAACGTCGATCCACCCAGCCCTCTTTTTGGAGGTACTTCATGGCTCGGTTAATGGTGGCTGTTCCCACCTGAAAGCGCTTCGCTAGCTCGGCTGATGTCGGGAGTTGGCCGTTAGGGAATCGACTCGCCACGATCTCATCAATAAGGCGGCGGCACATCTCATTGACCACGCTGGAGCGAACGGGAGGAAGCGACTGCATAAGGGCATATTGATAAATTTATCAGATGAGGTCAATTATAATTATCAAATTTGGTAATTATAATTGACCTCAGCCTCAATAGTTGCTATCGCTCTTTACATGAAAGCACTCCACCTCCCGCTTCTTCTTGGAGCGATCGTTGCCGCAATCATCAATTCCTCAGCGGCTACGGTCGTTTTCAATTCGGATTTACCCACCTCCAATCAACTCCTCAGCTACACCACCGTCGATTCCGCATCGACGTATCAGTTGCGGAATAATTCATCTAGCAACCGCTGGGTCGGCTTTAGCTTTTCCTCTCCTTCAGCCACTAAGCTCGATACCGTCACCTTGATGCTTCAAACCACGAGTGTGGGCGCGGCGGCTTTAGGGGCCGACATTACGATTTCCATCGTCTCAATGGATACTCTCAAGAGTCCTTCCATGCCCTATTCCTCGGCGGTGCTTTACTCCGAGACAGCAACAATTCCCGCTACCTACAGCAGTCAGGGATATCTCATGATCGATCTGGCGACTCCCTTTCAACTCACTGCCAATGAAAACTATGGGGTGATCCTTTCGTTCAATAGCGCCGCCACGAATCGCTACATGAATTTCTATTTGGGAGGAGCTAATAGTGGGGGCAGTAATGACGTTGGTTATGGATTTTATACAACTGATTCCGGGGCTTCATACACAGCGCTTGCGGAAAACAGGGTCTTCACTTTTTCAATTCAGTCCGTACCCGAACCGAAGAATCTCTCGCTGGCCGTAGCCGGTATGATTGGGGTGGGAAGCGTTGCCTGGTTGCGCCGCAAGCAATACGCGTAATCACAATGGCAAGAGAGTGGCGCAAAAGCGAAAGACTTCACTATGATTTCTGTTGTACCCAAGCCGATCGCCATTGTTGGGTTGAACTACGGGCGCTGGATCCTCAAAGCGCTTGCCGACCACAATGGCGCGGGCCGCTATTTTCGTCTGGCTGCGTTGAGCGATCTCAATTCGGAGCGGGTACACGCGATGGCGGCGATTCATCCCGCTCCCATCCGGACACTGGACGAGATTCTTGCCGACCCGGACATTCCCGCCGTTGGACTGTTTGTAGGACCCGCAGGACGAGCGGAATTGATCCATAAGATCATTCAGGCGGGCAAGCATGTGATGACCACTAAGCCCTTCGAACTCGACGCTCAAAAAGCAATACGGGTGTTGACCGAGGCGCAAAGGCTTCAGCGTGTTGTTCATCTCAATTCACCCGCGCCACAGTTACCACCGGATTTGGCCACGATCGAGCACTGGAGAGAGCAATACAATCTGGGCCGCCCCATTTCCTGCCGGGCTGATACCTACATTTCCTACAACGAAACGGCGGATGGTAGTTGGTATGACGATTCTGATCGCTGTCCGGTTGCCCCGATCTTCCGCATTGGAATATACCTGATCAATGATTTGGTGCATCTCTTCGGAGAAGCTAAAGCAGTTCAGGTCCTGACTTCACGCATCCGCACCGGGAGACCTACACCCGATACAGCGCAAATTGGAATCCAATTCAAAAACGGAGCGCTCGCGAACGTCTTCGCGTCCTTCTGTATTGATGACGGTCAGCGATGGACTGATACGCTCACACTTAATTTCGAGCGAGGAACCATTTACCGTAACGTCGGTCCGCTCTTGTTTGGAGGAGGCCCCGAAGGCACGACCACTCTTCAATTACTTACCAGCGACAACAAAAAACCGGTAATACAAAAATTGCAGCACCCGACCCGGAGCGGGGCTTATCAATGGGACGCCTTTTATCGGGCAATTGACGGTGAGCCGATCGAAACGCCAATAGCGCCACTCGCTTCAGGACTGCGCATCGTCGCCGCCATGTCCCGCGCGGAAAAAAGCAGGCAAACGGAATTGGTTTTCGACGGCACCGAAGTTTCTGAATCTCCCACGGCAACCCTCTATCAGCAGATTGCCTGAAACTCGTTATGCCGCGTTGAACTCCACAATTTTTCCTTCGACTTGTTTTCTTCGTATTCAATGTGTGGCAGATGCCTTCACCTCGCGGGCATGTGATATAGATTTTATTCGCCAAATTGAGAAGAAATACGTCAGCCTTCTCTCGGTTTCCCATCGGAGGAATATAGGAAGTCGGAGACTGGGTTGAATTGATTGAAGTCGCCCGCGCTCCGAAAATCTTGTCCATCACGCTTTAATCCAAAGGTCATCGCATACTAGCTCTACTAGGCTTCGTCTAGTACCATGACGATTAGATTCTTCTCTGACAGATCGTACCATCGAAAGGCGTGAAGATAGAGAAACGTTTTAAACAAGAGACTAATGCATTTCATCTCGTTCTTCCGCCCCTTCCACTTCCTTTCGTCAATCTCGAAGCGGATACGCATCATTGTATTTGAAAAATCAATGAAACGGAACTTCCAGCAGTACGTAAACGTTACTGCAGCCGAATACAGAGAACCAGGCAGAGTTGACTTAGTAGCGGAACAAGCGCCGTTCACTAAAAAACGCATCGGGGCATCTTGAAAACGGCCAGTAAAAATTACTTCTGTCCTCCAATATTTTGGGATCATGCTAATCGAACCCCAGCGAAAAATCTATTATACGATTATATGCGACGCTTCCAACTGACACCAGAATTGACACCAATCGAGTAAGTTTTAGCAGCGAAAGAGTAAGGCCAATTTCACTTGATATAGAGTGATTTCTATAGGATAAAAGAATGCGCACTTGAGTGGTTGATCTCCGAGCCCTACCTCCGGAGCCACTCTTTAGTTCCTTGACTCTCAAGGATTTAGACAACTCCCAAAGTAGAGCCTTAGCCCGTTCCCTAGGCAACTGTCAGTAAAAGTGTCAGTGAAATGCGTGCCTGTGGCACCTCTCTGCACTTCTGCTGAACATCTGGTTCACGCCTAGTTAACGGTCTTTTCCGCTGTCGATTTATCCTAGCTACACAGGAGAAATCATGGCGGCTCGGTTCAGATTATTTCGGCGGAGCAAGGTGTTTTACGCCGAGGACACCCAGACGAAACAGCAGACCAGCCTTCGCACCAAAGACCGGGTGGAGGCTCAACGGCTGCTTGTGGCGCATTCTGAGACGATCACGCAGCCCGCCTTGAATACT
This sequence comes from Verrucomicrobium sp., assembly GCA_017849585.1. GTDB lineage: Bacteria > Verrucomicrobiota > Verrucomicrobiia > Methylacidiphilales > UBA1321 > UBA1321. Next base: position 170,597 of record JAFIGT010000032.1, on the reverse strand, counting down.
GCCATTGCGAAGGTTTATCTGTCAGCCCAAGACCCGGCGTTGGTCAGTCGGACATGGCAGGATGTGATTGATGCCTATATCCAGCAGGGTAAGGAATCGTCCCAAGATCGTTCGAGCCGAGCCACGCGCAGCAAGCCGTTCCAGATTATTCGAGGGTTGAAGATCGTGGAGACGACGCAAACACACTTTCCCAGTCCACCACACTGACACCTCATACTTCACCTATACTTCTTTGATGACAGTGAGAAATGCCCTGATCCGGTTTGCAACACAAAGAAGCAGCCATGCCTGCCATACACGGAAATTCCCTCTGCCGCTGAAAGTGGTCGACCACCCTCTAGAATTGAAGGCTCATCCTTTGCAGGCATAAATATCCGCGCCGTAGTGTTAGGCGGTATCGTTACCTCGAGATCTGTGCTATCGTCCTCCTGCCGCCAGGTCACCTGGATCAGTCCTCGTACAGAGTGGTAATCAGCCTTTACCCAGTGAATACGGTTAGGATCGCGCTTCAGGTCTCCCAACACAAAGCCAGGCTTAATAAGAATCCTGCGATATCCTTCACCGTCTGTATCAATTCCAGCCAAATCACGGAATGCCCATTCCATTACTGCGCCAAAAGCGTAGTGACTGAAGCTGTTCATACCCGCATTTTGTTTACCATCAAGACCATCAAATCCATACTGTTCCGTGTAACTGTCCCACCGTTCCCAAACCGAGGTTGCCCCATTGAGCACTTCGTAAGCCCAAGATGGATAGTTACGACTCTGGAATAGCTGTACAGCTAACGGATGCTGTCCATGGGCAGTGAGCGCAGGCAAGATGAACCGCGTTCCCAAAAAACCGGTGGTCATCGTGAGCTCTTTATCTCGGATTTTTTGCGCTAGATGTGAAGCCGTTTCGGGTGACTGTTCCGCAGAAATCAAATCGAAACAGAGGGCTAGGGCATACGCAGTTTGCGTATTAACTTTCAGTTTTCCATGGTCAGCTAAATAGTGTTCCTGAAATGCGCTCCGAATTTTCTTGAACCGCTCTTTATAATGATTCTCCTCAATTTTTTTCCCCAATACTGAGGCCATCTCGCTCATCAATTTGCAATCAAAGGCGTGATAACATATATCGATGTATTCAATCGGTGTGGATTCACCTGCGTTCAGCCAATCTCCCCATAGATTGCCGATGGAAGTTCCCAGTCCGCTTTTAGCTGACGTGGCGTCTCGCCACTCCATAAACCGACTCATCGATTCCCACTGTTTTTCGATAACTCGTGTATCACCGTAAACTTTCCAGACTGTCCATGGACAAATGATTCCTGCATCCGACCACGCGGTACTGAATGCTTTACCATGCGCCATTGGGAACGGACAATAATCAGGGTAAGCTCCGTAAGGCAGTTGCGCTTCCCGGACATCGTCCATCCACTTATTGAAAAATGCGGCTACATCCGCGCGATATGTAGCCGCGCGAATAAACACCTGCGCATCCGCTGTCCAGCCCAATCGCTCATCACGTTGCGGGCAGTCCGTAGGAATCTCAAAAAAATTGGAGCGCTGTGTCCAAAATGCATTTTTGGAAAACTTGGTAAGCACTGGATCTGAGCACGCAAATTCGCCGACAAATGGAGTATCACTATGAAGGACCAGTCCCGTGATATCGCCCGGGCTTGGCTTATAATCAAGTCCGGAAATTTCCACATACTGAAATCCGTGATAGGTAAACCGAGGACTCCACTCTTCTCCTTCTGGTATACCGGCAAAAATATACGTATCCGTTGCACGAGCCCGACGTAAATTCTCAATCATGAGTTGCCCGTCTTGATGCAACATTTCACCGTAGCGTAATTGCACGCATTGCCCCGCCCGGCCTTTAAAGCGAGTACGGACAAGTCCTGAAAAATTCTGTCCAAAATCGAGAATATAGGCTCCCGATTCCAAATCAGTTATTTTCTGAACTCTTAACTCCTGAGTCACGCGCACAGGAGGAGCCATATAAGATTGTAGCCGGGCAGGTTTTCGAAACTTTAAGTCTACCTCTCTTTCACCAAGCGCGTCCCGAAAGATCGTGCAGCACGAGGGCAACGTTTCAGCCTCAATGGCGAGTTGCCAGCTCCATTTCAGATCGGACTTCGCATGGCTCTCATTCTGAGCCCAATCAACGCAATGCCTCCGCGCGTCAAAAGTTTCTCCCATCAAAATATCAGCCTCTCGAATAGGGCCATCCTGACTTACTTCCCATGTTTGATCGGATACAATTTCTTCACGCGAACCGTCCGAATATTCTACTTCAAGTTGAAAAAGCAGAGCCGGTGTTTTCCCATAAAAGTACCGCCCTGATTTATTCGGGCCATATCCAACAAATGCACCGAAACCGACATAGCCACTGTACCATCCATCCGCAAGAACCACACCAATCGAATTGAAACCAGATTCAAGCATCAAAGTAACATCAAAGGTTCTATAATAGGCCCGCTGTCGATAATCCGACCAACCGGGTTGAAAGTAGGAATCACCAACTCGCTTCCCATTTAGATAGAGATCGAATAGCCCAAGCGCAGAGACATAGACGACAGCGCGTTTGACCGGACGAGAAAGCTTGAACGACTTGCGATAGTAACGCGCGGGAGGGAGAAACAGTGTCTGCTGATGGCGATGTAGTGGAAATGAATCCACGCAGGAAATCCATTTAGCATGACAATTATCTGGATGAAGCCATCCCATCGACCACTTGGCTACGTCACTCCATACCGACATGTCATCTTTTTCATCCCATGTCCTTATTTTCCAGAAAACTTCTTCCCCTGATTTTAAGGAGGCCCCTCCGTACACTATTTGCAATGTCTCATCGCTCTTGATTTTTCCGCTGTCCCATTTATCTCCGATATTTTGATCAAGGAGTTCGCGTGTCGAAGCAGCAAGAATCCGATATGCGGATTGTTTTTTACTTCGGCCACTATTCTCCCGCAATTGCCATGATAGGCGTGGCAAAACAACATCCACCCCAAGGGGATCTTTAAGCCATTCGGTCCGGAGATAATAGGGTGTCACACCCTTCGTGAGATCATAACTACTTTTACTCATTTATTAACGAAGAGATCTATTCGCTCCTCAGCATCATCGGTCATATGCCCAGTAAATCCAGTTTGCGAGAGAGTCACTCCTCGATTCCACATGCCCATCGGCAAATAGATAATTACTGGATGTTCCATGAGTATAGGTTTTTTCGCTAAAGAGCGGAGTAAAAGGCCATTTCCCAGTGCCCACCGAATAAGAACTGGTGAGCGGCCATCCGCAAGTGGTGTGGATCTCCCAGGCCAAAACTTTACTCTGAGGGGCATTAATGAGCGCATAGCTCAAGGCATGATTGGGAATCGCAGAGGTCGTGGAGGTTGTATCTCCGATCAAAAAAGAGCTAAAACGGTAGCTAAACGATCCAGCCTGCTCCGTATGCGAGGGGCAATGCATGAATGTATTCTTCGCGGCGTTCGATCCTGCCGGCAAGGAACTGGGCCATCCACAGTACAGACCAATCTGCGCGAAAAATTGACCGCCGCCTGGAGGAGCTCCACCTGCGCTGTTGGCTCGCTGCGTGGGAATAAGCAAGTTATTTTCTGCTAGGCAGGCGTGGAATCCAATTCCAATCTGTCGCATGTTAGAGAGACACTTGGCACTGGCGGCTCGTTGCATCATTTTCTTGGCCGTCGGCAGAAAGAGGGCCGCCAATATACAGATGATCGAAATTGCCACGAGCAATTCCATCAGGCTAAACGCCCTATGAGCCATCTGTTGCAAGTCTGTCTTCACTTTTTAAGGCGCACCCACTTGATCAACTGAGGATAATCGCGCACTTCAATTCTATCAAGCGAAACGCCGTTCTCGACATTCCGAGCGATGAGCTGGACTGGATCCCTACGGTCAATAAATTTGGAATCAATAATTTCAACTGGCGCCGATTTGGGGCGGCGAACTGGCATCGCCATCAGATCAATCAATAAGGGGCTTTGCCACCCAGATTGATCAATTTGCAGACTGGCGAAATATTTCTTGGCGGTATCATCCGCCGGTTCTGCCACCCAATAAAATACCAATAGTTCTTCAAACTTATCAAAGTCTTTACGGTAAACTTGTGTATAGAGCTCCCCTTTTAGAGGCGAATTTTTAGGAGGAATAATCTTGAGTATCACGTCATCCGCACGCGTGTAAGTGGAGTCAAGTACAGCGTTCAAATTTTGCGACGCAAAATACTGAGGCTTTCTTTCAAAATCAGCTGTAAGAATACTATAGCTGGATTGCTCATTATAGAAGGGATCTGGTATTCTTCGGTACAGCGCGAAAACCGTCCGTGGATTGATCCCGAGATGGAAATCCAGAAGAGCGCGACGCAATTCATATTTAGCCCCTACGACCCAAGTGATTTCCTGAACGCCTTCTCCATTAATGAGGTTTGGCATTCCATCCTCTGTGGCAGCCAGCGGCTTGTCCTTTCCATCATTATATTGTCGAATTTTTTCACGCAGATCCGCAATCTGGCTTCTGTAATCTTTCCACGTGTCCCACGGAGCAAACTGTGACGCATTTTCCGGCAGATTGTTTCTCGTAGCGGGCTGCCTGTACGGATGGAAGGAAAACACATCAATGTATTTGAGCACACCAGCCTTTAGTACGTTTGGTATCCACGGATAAGGATTATCAGACAGGCACTGTAACATGGCCGTGCCCGGACCATAGATCACCGCGTTCGGTTGTTCCTGACGTATAATGGGAACGATTTGTTCAAGCACCTTGACATAATTCTCCGGCGTGACGTAGGGCATTCCATTACCGATATTTGGCTCATTCCATATCTGCCAGTGATGAGTGAAAGGTTTGAGTTGACGCACTATGTGCCTTGTAAAGGCTTTGGCTTTTAGCATGTCAGCAGATCCTGGTTCGTAGGAAAAAGGGGCCGCTTTCCCAGCTGGATGCCAACTCAGGATATCCAGTCGAACGAGCAAATTGATATGCGCAGCCTGAAGTTTTCGGGGATATTCAAAACAACGATCAGGCAATTGACTGAATTTTGCCTCCACCTCAGCCAGCGTCATATTGGAGGTACCCCCAATGGTAAGATACTCGACCACCCACTTGAATCCTGCATCCGAGGCCAACGTCGCCATTTTATCAATCAGGCTGCTATCACCGCCCTCTTGCAATATGGTGGTGTGAATTCCAAACGGACTGTCAGCGATCTGTCCGGAATTGCGCGGAGTTCCGGTTAGGATTTGAGACCTCACATCGGCCGGAAGTTGCGAAAAACGCGGAACCCATGTGTTTGAATCAGCGCTTGGGCTAGGCTCCTCCTTGGTAGATTTGGTTTGCGCCAGACCATCCGCCGCGAGCAAGGTGAGTCCGAAATACAGAGAGAGTAAAAGACGGTTCATATTAAAAAAGCAACTAACTTGATCGCAAGAAAACGCGATATAGGAAAGGTCGAGCTATTTGACGTTGGAAGAGGCATTTTTGTCCATAAGCGCTACGGCGTCCATGACGATAGAGTATTTTGAGTCTAATTTCCGCGCACTACGGACCACGATTTTGAGCTCATGGTCACCGGCGTTGAGATTCAGCGTGCTAAAGCGATTCCAAGATATCGCATTGGCTGGTCCCCATGCCTTATTACCATGTTGTATCGGCATTTCGGGCGATATCTCAACCCCATCCAAGTAACACTGAATGGAAGAGGCAAACGTTGCTCCGATTTTACTACAAGCAATCCAGAGCTCGTAATCGCTCGTTTTCGGAATTCTCAGCGGTAGAATAATAAAGTAGCCTTCCTCCGCAGGGGGCGGAGTGGAGCTAAGCAAATTTACCACGCGCCCCGTATAGGAATTAGAGTTCTTCTCGGTCGGTACATTCTTTTGCGCCTCGTCGATGCCCGTCCATACCTCTGACCCCGGACGATCCGGGGGCGCTGCCTCGAGAAAATTGATTCCTTGCGAATACACGCTAATCGCCGTTAAGCAAAGTAGCGCCACCCCGTAAATCGACTTCACTCCGCGATACCCCATATTCGATAATGTCATAAGTAGGCAGAGATTATTTAATTTCCAAGTTAACGCTTCCAGCCACGACACCGCGAGCCCCCGATAAAAAGACACACTACTCCCATACCCAGTAAGGCATAGGTGGAAGGCTCCGGAACCGCATAACCATAAATAGCAACCTCACTAACGATACCACCTACCGATCCGCTAGTTGGATTTGGCCCAATACTCATGTCCAAGCGTAAGTCTACATAACGCGCCTCAACATCAGCACCATCGAATGTCATTAACCCATTAGTGGCACTACCGACCGTCGTCGCAGAAGCAAAGGAAGTCAAACCGCTATCTGATGTGGGCGCCGTTAACGAAGTAAAAGCAAGCTGAGTATTTGCCGTCGACGTCCATCGCTTACCACTCGCATCGGTATAGGTTACCACCACGCTGGTGATTACATACGTAGATCCTAGATCAAACAGAATATCAAAGGATCCATTATGAGTCGTGGAGGCCGAGCCACTCGTCACCTGCTCCACATCTATCCAACCCCACACAGACGTCGATGCCGAATTATCACTCAAATATCCCGTACTCAGTGACACCGAAGCGCCATTCGCGCCCGTATCAATCAGCGAGCCATCCGTTCCGCCTGAGGAAGCGTGCAGGCTAGCCCCAGGATAAAATGCAGTCGTAAAAGGAGCTACAGCGACTCCCGACGCATCCCCTCGCGCATAATACGTATACGCTCCGGCCGACCGAACTGTGACATCCTGGGTCAAATTGATAATCGTTTGAGCCCGTAAGGGCTGGGCGGCGATTAACCCCAGAAACAAAGTCAGACATGAAGTCCACAGGGCGAATGTTTTTGTTTTCATTGCAAGCATTATGTAGTTTGAAAACAGAACTGTCGAAATATATTTGCATTTTTCGGAACAAAGTGTATGCATACATTCGGAATGAAAAAACGCGAAACTCTAGCTGTATTACTGCGCAACAAAATCTTATCACTACCAGCGCAGACGCGACTACCCTCCGTTCGAGCCCTGATGCGTCAATACGACTTGAGCATTTCCACGGTCAACTCCGCTTTGAGGCAATTGGAAAATGAGGGGCTCATTAACGCACGCCAAGGCAGCGGCATTTACATCAACGCTCGAAAAAACACTCGTCACATCGCGTTCTGTCGCACGACATTTCCCTCGCTAAATGCTCAGATCAAGGAGCTCGGGGTTATGGAGGCATGTACCCGCCGTGGCTGGACAATGGCGACCTATCAGTTTCATCCGGAGCATACCGATCTAATGTTTGATTCGGAGATTAGAGCCGACGGCGTAGTCGTCATGCCGGAAATCGCTAACTTTGGTTACGCCATCTTCAAAACACTCCTGACCTCTGCCATGCCTTTGGCCGTTTTGGGGTGCGATACCCAATTGCTAAAAATTGATTCTGCAACTGGAGATGACACCGCAGGACTTAGCTTGATTCTCAAAAAACTCATCTCGTTGAATCATTCGCGAATCGCTTTTCTCAGCACGGAGCCCCACTGCTATGAGGTGGACCAAAAGATATTGGCGTTCAAGAACCTGACTAGCCTCTTGGATCTCCATGATTGTCCAGTCATCGACTGCCTCACCCAATCGGGGCAAGCCAGCGGTCAAACTGCTTACCAAACATTGCACGCGCTCTTGAAACAGCACGCCAAACATCTTCCTTTTACAGCCATCATCACCTGTAGCTCGCCTGGCTGTTATAGCGCCATCCGCGCACTGCATGAGCAAGGGTGGTCTACACCTGCCGATTGCAGTGTGATCTGTATGCAAGACGATCCCCTTGCCGACTACTATATTCCTTCCGTGGCCAGCTTAAAGTGGAACTATCTCCAGTTTGGCGAAGAATGCGTAGCTTTAATCGAGAAGCGCCTCGCTACCAAGGAATCTGAAGCGGCGCGATGCGTCAAAATTGTGCCTGAACTCAATGTTCGGGAGAGTCTCGCAGAAGCTCCCACTAAATCTACGATCTCGAATTTAAAATTCAGAAAATCAAGAAATAAGTCCGTTCGAAATAATCACTCTGCCGAAAGCTCGTAGGCACTACCGGGATAAAACGTGATTTTATCATTACGTGTACTATTTCGTATATTGCTTGCGCGTATCCTAGGCCATCACCCAGCCGTTTTGATGTCCAGAGTGGGATCGTAGCAGCAACCCGGATGCGCGGCGATCACATGTCTTCCAGTAATAACTTTGCGCTAATCCGCGCTGATTCAAATATCACTGGCAGGCCGCTACCCGGATGGGTGCCGCCACCCACAAGGTACATTCCATCGAATTCCTCAAAGCGATTGTTCGGTCGGAGGTGCAGCATTTGGGTGAAGCTGTGCGTGAGGTTGAAGGTCGCACCGCGATAGACGTCGACATTGTTTTCCCAATCTGCCGGAGTCACGACTCGTTCAAAGCGGATGCGTTTTTCAATATCGTTAATGCCCAGCTTTTCGAGTTGGCGCAGAGCCACGGCACGATATCTCTCCCGCTCTTGGCTCCAGTCCACGTTCGGATGCTGGTGCGTAACCGGCAACAGGACATACAATGCACTGTGTCCGCTGGGGGCCATGGTGAGATCTGTACGCGTGGGATTCTCTACATAGAATGAGGGGTCTTCCGACAAGACGTGCTGCCGTTCGATCTCGTCGAGATTACGACGGTAATTTTCTGTGACGTAGATATTGTGATGCGCAAGGTGATCGAATTTCCCTTCCACTCCGAGATAAAGCATGAACGTGGAGCAGGAAAAACGCTTCTTTGCGACTTTCTCATTACTCCAGCGATGGCGTAGTTTGTTCGGCACTAGCTTGGTGATGGCGTGTGCGAAATCGGCATTCATCACGATGGCATCAGCGCGTTGCTCTCCCTGCGCGGTGCGCACACCGACCGCTCGACGGCCTTGGAACAGGATTTCCTCCACGGGGGTGCTGAGCTCGATTTTCGCCCCCAGTTCCTGCGCAACACGGGCCATGTTGACTGTGATGGAATTGCAGCCTCCCTTGGGATGCCAGATGCCGTGTTCGTATTCGAGGAATGACAGGATGGAGAACAAGCTCGGACACTGGAATGGGGACATTCCGAGATACTTGGATTGGAATGTGAACGCGAGTTGCAGGCGCGGATCTTTGAAATAATCGGCCAGCTCTGCGTGCAGCGATTTCCATGGCTTGAGAAAGGGTAGCAGAATCAGGAGGCGCAGATTGAGCAAGCTTGACCAGCCAGAGAAAGGTGTTTGCAGGCACGGCGCAAACTTTTCCAACTTTACCCGATTGTACTCCATGAATCGCCGGAAGTTAGGGGCGTCAGCCGGTGATAGCTTGGCAATCTCCGCCATCATGCGGTCGATGTCGGGCGTGGCGTTTAACTCGCCGCCAGCACCGAAGATGATTCGGTATTGCGGGTCGAGCTTGACCATCGGCACTTCCTTGTAAAGGTCGCGTCCAACCTCCTGAAAAATCTCCTGCAGAATTTGCGGATAAAGAAAGAATGTGGGGCCGAGGTCGAAGCGATACCCATTCCCCTCAATCAGCGAGGTGCGACCTCCTACATGCGGTTGCTTTTCCAGAACCGTGACGTCCACTCCGGACTTGGCAAGTAACATGGCTGTGGCCAAACCGCCCGGCCCCGCTCCGATGATGATGACACGACGCGACATTCTCAATGGATAAACAAATCTGCCGACCGGAGCAAGCTTAGTCACCCAAAAGGTAGCGCACAGCGTGCTTGAGGCGATTTAGCGGGAGTTTTTGAGGGGGGTAGCGGAATGGCAAGTCCAGCCAGGTGGCGCGTCGAAGCACCGTGCGGTGATGCGAGAACGCACCGAAACCGGCGCGTCCATGATAGGAGCCCATTCCGCTCTCCCCCAGTCCGCCAAAGGGTAGCCCCGAGCCAATCGTATGCGACACGACATCGTTCACGCACGCACCGCCCGATCTGGCAACTTCCAGAACATGCCGCTCGGTCTCCTGGTTGCGAGTGAATAGGTACAGCGCCAATGGCGTAGGCAGGGTGCGCAGTATGTCAAGAGCCTCATCAAGCTGATGAAATCTCAGCACGGGTAAAATCGGCCCAAAAATTTCTTCCTGCATGACTGCGGATGCAGCGTCAACATCTGTAAGGATAGTCGGCGCAATGAAATAGTCTTTCACGTTATGCTGACTGCCGTGAGCAACCTTTCCATCTGAGAGATAACTGATGAGTCGATCAAAGTGCGCCCGATTGATGATGCGTCCGTAGTCCGGGGATTGGGCTGGATCGTCGCCGTAGAATTCACGCAAGGCCTGTTTCATGGCGGCCACGAAAGCATCGAGCACTTCGTCTGCAACGACAACGAAATCTGGGGCGACGCAGGTTTGTCCAGCGTTCATAAATTTTCCCCATGCGATGCGACGGGCGGCCAGCTCCAGGGAAGCATCTGCACAGACGATAGCCGGGCATTTGCCGCCCAGCTCAAGGGTTACTGGCGTGAGCTGCTTTGCGGCTGCGGCTATTACGAGACGTCCGACGCGGGTGCTACCGGTGAAAAATATTTTGTCAAATCGCTCTTGTAGAATGCTCTCGGACACATCTGCCCCGCCCATTGCCACGAAGACGTATTCTTCCACAAAACATTCGCGTAAGAGTTTTTCAACGACCCCTGCCGTATGCGGAGCAAGCTCAGAAGGTTTTAGAACGACGCAGTTACCCGCCGCAATGGCGCTGACAAGAGGCGTAAGGAGTAGCTGCAACGGGTAATTCCATGGACCAATGATGAGCGTTACGCCAAAGGGTTCGGGCTGCGTCCAACTGCGAGACGGTGCCGTGAACCAGGGTGTGCTGAGATGCTGGGGCGCACTCCACCGGCGAAGGTGGCGAAGCGCGTGACGGATTTCCATCTGCACCAGTCCAACTTCCGTCGCATAGCCTTGAGCTGGAGATTTTCCAAGATCCGATTGCAGCGCCATCAGCAAGGCTGCTTCGTGTTGCTCCAGCGCCGCGGCCAGGCGTTTGAGTTGTGCAAGCCGGAACTCCACGGACCGAGTGGCACCGCTTTGAAAAAAAATGCGCTGGCGCTGGAGGATGGTAGTGAAATCCATAATTGGCTAGGCAAGGTTACGTTATCGGGTAATAAGTAAAGCATCAATGCTCGACCTCAAATCCATCGCGATTGGACTTCTGGCCATTGCATCTACTCTACAGGCAGCGCCCCCGGACGCCCAAGGCATTGCGGAGTTTAACATCGCCTATAAAGCTTGGGATGGCGCACGATTTGCATCTGCAGCGCAATTGTTTCGTCATGCCACCACGGCTTCGCCTGCTAATGCCATTAACTTTTACTGGCTGGGAGTGACCGAGTTTCACCGCATGCTGTGGCTGAAAAACTGCGCTGGCAACGCCACAAACAAGGCTGATTCCGACGCGGCTCTTGAGTCCGCCGTGGCAGCACTCTTGACAGTCGTAAATCTCAATGAGCATCACGCCGAGAGCCATGCACTGCTTGCCACTCTTTACGGACTGAAAATAAACGGCAGTTTGTTTCAGGGAATGAAATACGGCCCTCGCATTACGAGACACCAAGAGCTCTCGCTAAAATATGGTCCAACCAATCCACGTGTCTATTATCTTCTTGGGATGTGTCAATTTCACACGGCTAGTGAACCTGACGAATGGCAACAGGCCTCGCAAACTTTACTGAAAGCCCAAAAGCTATTCGAAGCCGAAGCAAAAGCACCTGCGGAACCGCTGCATCCGCGATGGGGATACGATAGCTGCCTGACATTTCTCGGTCTGGCTTGCGAACAACTGGGGCAGCTGGAAAAATCGGCGGAGTTTTTTCGCAGTGCACTGCGGGAACGACCGGAAGATCGGTTGGCAACAGAAGGTCTGAAACGGGTACTGAGAGCTAAATGAGGTCACAATGAATGCCAAGAAAATCATTATCATCGGATCTGGGCTGGGCGGTTTGTCGGCGGCAATCTCCCTAAGACAGGCCGGTTACGAGGTCGAGATATTTGAAAAAAATGCCCAGATTGGCGGCAAGCTCAACGTACTCAAGGAGCACGGCTACACCTTTGATCTCGGCCCCTCCATCCTGACATTGCCGCACATCTTTGAGCGCTTGTTTGAGCGCAGCGGGAAGAAAATGAGCGATTACTTCTCGATACGCCCGCTACGCCCCCATTGGCGCAATTTCTTCGAAGACGGAACTAGAATCGATCTGTACCCGGAACCGGAAAAGATGGCTAAGGAAGCACGCAAGGTTGGGGAACCACCGGAAAACATCGAGCGCTTCCTCAAATACTCGGCCAAGCTCTACGACCTGACCAGCGAGGGCTACTTTGAACAGGGGCTGGACGATTGGCAGGGATTTGCAAAGCATTACGGTCTGGTGAAATTCTTTCAGTTCGATCTCTTCCGCAACATGCACCAAGCCGTCGCCGCACACTTGGAGACACCATACTTTCGCGACATCTTCGACTTCTTCATCAAATACGTCGGCTCGTCCGCCTATCGGGCTCCCGCGTTCATGAACTCAATGCCCACGATCCAGTTTCGCTACGATCTCTGGTATGTCGACGGGGGGCTTTATCACATCGCGCTCGGCCTGAAGCGGCTCATGGAGGAAATCGGCGTCAAGATCACCCTCAACGCTGAAGTGAGCGAAGTGCAAAGCAAGCATGGCCGCGTTACCGGGCTGGTTGCCAATGGGACATTCCACGCCGCAGACATCATCGTCTCGAACATGGAGGTCATTCCTGCCTACGAAAAGCTACTGGGCGAGGACAAGGCTTTCATCTCCTCCTTGGAAAAGAAACTGGAGCCCACGTGTTCCGGCCTCGTGATTGAACTCGGGCTCGATTGCCAATATTCCCAGCTGGCACATCACAACTTTTTCTTTAGCGGCCATCAGAAAGAACATTTCGCCAAAGTTTTCGAGCGATACGAGTTACCCGACGATCCAACCATTTATCTCGTAGCCGCATCCAAGACCGATCCGACCGTTGCCCCGTCAGGCTGCGACTGCCTCAAGATTCTTCCCCATATTCCGCACATTGACGATGCCCATCCCTTGACACACGAGGATTATCTCAGACTCAAGGATCGTATCCTCGATAAACTGGAGAGAATGGGGTTAAAAGATTTGCGCAAGCACATTGTCTTCGAACACTTTTGGACACCACTCGACATTCGGGCTCAATACAATTCCAACAAAGGATCCATCTACGGAGTTGTTAATGATCGCTGGAAAAACTTCTCATTCAAAGCCCCCAAGCAAAGCACGCTCTACCCAAATCTTTTTTTCGTAGGAGGATCAGTAAATCCCGGTGGCGGCATGCCCATGGTCGTTCTTTGTGGTCAGAATGTCGCCAAGAAAGTGGTCGCTTGGGATATCTAGTTGAAAAAATTAAATCCTGGCTAAGGTATGAGGGGTGGATGTGAGAACCCGTGGGGGTTTCGAACATCATTATGAATGATGTGAACGCTAACAAAAAAGGATGCCTCCCGCCCAGTTCTTCAGAAAGGACCGATCATAATGACTGAATTTTCATTCGTTTGGTGGTTTGGATTTACCCTGTTTATCGTAGCTCTGATGGCGCTTGATTTGGGTGTTTTTCATCGCCGTGATCATGCCGTGGGACTGGGAGAGGCGCTCACATGGAGCGCCGTATGGATCGTCCTGGCACTCCTTTTTAACGGATGGCTCTACTATAAAGCAGGCGCCATGGTCGCGACGGAGTTCTTTACGGGCTACATAGTCGAGAAATCCTTGAGCATCGACAATGTCTTTGTCTTTGCGATGATCTTTACTTACTTTGCCGTTCCAGCAGCCTACCAGCACAAGGTGTTGTTCTGGGGCATCTGTAGCGCGTTGGTAATGCGCTGCATCATGATCTGGGTGGGAAGCGCCCTCCTGCAGAATTTTTCCTGGATCATCTACATCTTTGGAGCTTTCCTGATAATCACCGGGATCAAGATGCTTGTTTATCAGGGGCATTCAATTGATCTAGCGAATAATCCGGCTATAAAACTTTTGAAGCGTTTCATTCCCGTTGGAGATACCTACTGTGGCTCTTCATTTTTTAGACGGGAAAATGGCAGACTCATCGCCACCCCGCTACTCGTAGTGCTGGTCACCGTCGAGTTCAGCGATCTGATTTTTGCCGTCGACTCGATTCCAGCGATATTTGCCATCACGGATGATCCCTTCATCGTTTATACATCCAATGTCTTTGCTATGCTTGGCCTTCGCTCCCTTTATTTTGCCATCGCCGGAATAATAGGTATTTTTCACTATCTCAAGTATGGCCTCGGACTAATATTGGTTTTTGTCGGGATCAAAATGATCCTGGCCCATACCAGCTACAAGATTGATACCATGTTGGCGATGGGCATCATTTGTTCGATTCTTATCCTTTCCGTAGTCGCCTCACTCTTGTGGCCACAGCGCAATAAGAATACGCAATAACCCATCCTGCGTACTTTCAGTGGAGCAGTTTGCGTAAGCAGTTTAATTCAAATCGAATGGACTCCCCTGGCCCGGCATCATTCCTCGTGGAAATCACAGGATGAGCATCCGCATCCGATATTGGACCACGATTGCCAACGGGTTTTCTTTACGTCGGATTTTGAAAATCGTCGCGTGGTCTATTCGATCGAAACGGGATTGTGATTTGGGCTGGAAGCTTTGTTGTTCGTCGGTCACGTATTGGTTTTAATACGCTTTCTCCTCACGCCTCGCTACCAGCCCAATCCTCTTGCTACTCACGCGACTTTTTCTGCAGGCTGTTACAGTACCTTCTATGACGTAATCACGCTCTGCAGCAAAGCCGCGCCTCAGACGTTTACGCGTAGCTCGAGCCGCCGCCGATACCGAGTTCAATGCGACGCGCCTTGCGTTCCGCAGCGACCTTGCTTTCGTAACCGCTCTGGCGGAAGGCGAGCAGCGGATTGACCGGCAGGTCGTTGGCCTTGCGCCAAGCCTTGAGGTAAGGCGTGACGTCGGTGAAGAAGGCACGGCGCACGAGTTCTTCGGCGTCGACTTGCTGGTTCTTCTTCTGCAGGACAGCGAGCTGCTTGTGATCCACGAGCGCCGCCTTGGCGAAGAGCTCCTGAGCAGTAGTGACCGTCTGGAGCATCGCTTCGATCTTGGGCTTGTCGATGTGCGACTGGTCGATCATGTAGGCAATCTTCGGCGCACGCCCCTTTTCAAAGGTGAAGTAGAGGATCTCGTGGAAAATGCGGAAGACCTGATACGGATCGATCGAACCAAGCGTGAGATCGTCATCCGCGTAACGGCGGTCATTGAAGTGGAAGCCGCCGAGCATGTTCTCATCAAGCAGCCAGGTGACGATCTGCTCGATGTTCTGCGAACCGTAGTGGTGACCGGTGTCGACGAGAACCTTGGCTTGCGGACCGGCGTTTTTGCAGAAGAGGTAGGACATGCCCCAGTCGGCGATGTCGGTGTGGTAGAAGGTCGGTTCGAAGGGCTTGTACTCGATGACCATCGTCTGTTTTTTGGAGAGTTTCTTATGCACCTTCTGGAAGCACTCTTCCATGAACGCCTTGCGCTGGCGGATATTCGCCTGACCGGGATAGTTGGAACCGTCGGCCATCCAGAACGAGATAATGTCGCTGCCGACCTGCTTGCCGAGTTCGACGCTATCGAAGGAATGCTGCAGCGCATGCTGGCGCACTTTCGGATCGGTGTTGCAGAAGGAACCGTATTTGTATTCCTGATCCTGAAAAAGATTCGGGTTGATGGAGCCGATTTTCACGCCGTTCTTGCGGGCGAGCTTGACCACGTCGGCGGGGTTCTGGCCCTTCTTGAAGTCCCAGAGGACGTGTACGGCGACGGTGGGGCAACAACCGGTAAAGGCGTTCACCTGGCCCGCATCGGCGAGCTTGTCTTCGATGCTGATAGCGGCGGCATCCTGAAGGAATTTGCCGAAGCGGGTGCCGGTATCGGCATAGCCCCAGCTGGGCGTTTCAATTTCGAACTGGTCCAATGCACGGAACACTTTGCTGATGTTTTGGTCTTTCATGGGAAATGTAGGTAGAGACAAAGCCTAGGCTGGATGCCGAAAAAAGTGTTACCGTTTTTTAATAGAAATACTTCGCAATTCTTGACATTATGATCCGGTGCAAAAACCACCGAAGCAGCCCGGCGACGCCATCTTCAAGCAGAAGGGGGCCTTTCACCGCGTGCGGGTCGCGCAGGGGACGTGGTTCTGGATGAATCATATCGCATCGCACGGCGACACGGGGGCGCACGATCACGCTTACCTGGAATTGGCTTTTGTGCTGAAGGGGCAGGCGATGCATTTGACCGTGCGCGGTTCGAAAATGATCCGGCCCGGCAGCGTTTTCATCATTCCGCCGGGGGCGTGGCACGGGTACGCGAAGTGCCGCAATCTGGAGATTTATAATTGCATGCTCTCACCACAACTGTTGCAGCATGAACTGGCCTGGACGGAACAGGACCCGGAAATGCGGGAACTGCTGCCGCCCGCTCGAGCGTATAACCCGGACCTGATCGAGTTGAAGATCCGGCCGCGCGATTTGCCCGAGTTGCGAAAGACTTTGGAGGCATTGCATTCGGCTTACGAAAGTTCAGACGGTCTACGGGTGGAAGTGCTGGGACGTTTGTTCCTGCTGCTGAATCTGCTGGCGAAATCGGGCCAGCATATCCGGAGTTCGCCGGAGCGACCACTGGACGTTCACCCCTCGGTGCGACGGGCGTTGCAACTTTTTGAGCAGGACATGGCGCAGACTTGGACACTGGGACAATTGGCTGCGGAGCTTCATGTGAACCCGAGTTATCTTGTGCGGCTGTTCCATGCGAACACGGGCTTCGCCCCGATGAAATATCTGGCAAACCGGCGGGCCGAACTCGCCGCGACTTTGTTGCTCTCGGAACGGATTCCCGTGGGCGAAGTAGGACGGCGCGTTGGCTGGGCGGAGCCCAAACAGTTCGCACGAAGTTTTCGCCAGTACTACGGCGTGAACGCACGGGAATATCGTCGGCGGATGCAGCGGCAATTGGGCGACAAACTGGCGAAATATCGCGCGGAGGCATTTTATTCCGAAGTGCTGGCCGAGGGCAATTCATGGCTCGCCGCACAAGCATCACTCAGCGCATCGATTCGGCAATCGAAAGACTGAGAAGGAAGTGTTCATCCGCGGAAGATAATGCCAGGAGCTAAGAGCCACCTCTCCTCGCATCTTGCTCCTGATCCCAAATCGCGCCGCAACACCGCCGCCTTTTTTTGTGTGCGAAAACCCTAGGAACTCTGCAACGAGGGAAACCGATCCTCGAGTTTCGCCATGGAAGAAATCAGGCTCTTCTCCAGCTGGCTGGTCAACCGATCCCATTCCCGATCGCTGGGCGTACGATGCAAATGCTCGATATGTCCCAGTCGGTTTGATAAATCCACAAAACCAAGGCTCCGAGCCGCGCCCTTGAGATAATGGGCATTCTTGGAAAGCACCTCTTTTTCCATGAGATGCAGATTTTCCTTCAATTCCCGGATCCGATGCGTCGCATCAAGCGCGAAATCCTGATAAATTCCCCGAACCTCATCCGGCAGAACCGTCTTGTCCCCCACCAGCAAATCCACCTGTTCCCAGTCCACAAACTGAGGCTCCACTGTCGCGCAATAATTGGTTTTCACAACCAATCACATCGGCAGGGTTAATGAGTGACTTTAGCGGCTTGCGCAAACAATTTTTCAGCCCAGTTCAAGCCCCGTCAGACGGCAGTTTTCCCATCAATTCGAACACCTCCACCGGCTGGCTGAGCCCCCGGATCGGGATGCCCCCCAGCGGGCGAAACTGAAACTGATCCGCCACCTCGTTCATCGCCGTTTCACTGAGTAAAATGCGGGAACCAAGCTCCTTGTTGAGTGATTCCAGCCGCGAGGCCAGATTCACCGTCCCCCCGATCACCGTGTACTCGCTGCGCTCACCAAAACCGATCTCCCCCGCAATCACATCGCCGTAGTGCAAACCGATCCCCAGTCCCAGACCGTACGGCTTCAACATCTTCTCGATGTTTTGACGTAAAGCGAGTGCCACATGGGCCGCCGCAGCCATCGGTTCGGGAATCTCCACCGGCACTCCGAAAAGGATGAGTGCTCCATCCCCAATGAATTTATTCACCGTGCCGCCCTGCGCCGAAGCGATCACCACGATATGCTCCCAATAATTCGCCAGCAACGCGGCCACTTCGCACGGCGGCTTGCCATCGGAATAGGCCGTGAATCCGCGGATATCGCAAAACATCACCGCCGTCCGCACCAACCGGGGCGGTTGCGGTCCCTCCGCATTCAGCAACGTTTCGGCAATTTCCGGAGAAAAATACCGGCCCAGAATGGCCTCTGTCCGCTGAGCCCGGCTCGGTTCACCCGTGGGAATGGCGCTCGACATGCCGACAGAATGCCACCCTTCGTCACTCAAGGCAATCCCGCACCCCTTTGACAGCGCTCCTTATGCGGTTTACGTTCTCGCTTATGATTACGAGACGCGATGCCCTTCGGGCGGCAGCCATGACTTTTATTGCCGCAGCCACCGGTTCCACTCTCTCATCCACCCGCGCCACGGCGGCGGAGCCCGCCGCTCCCGCCAGCGCGACACCGCCCGCTCCGGGAGGCCCTTTCGTCCTGCCCCCGCTCCTGTATCCGCCCGATGCGCTCGAGCCCTACATCGATGCCCGGACGATGACCATCCATCACGACAAACATCACGCCGCCTACGTCAACTACGCCAACAAGGCGCTCGTGGGGCAGGACGCGCTCGCCAAGCTCTCCGCCGAGGAGATCCTGCGCCAACTCGCCACCATCCCCGAACCGCTGCGCACCACCCTGCGCAATAATGTGGGCGGCCACGTCAACCATAGCTTCTTCTGGTTGCTCCTGCAAAAGGACGGCGGCCAGCCAAAGGGCGAACTCGCCCGAAGAATCAACGCCACGTTCGGCTCGTACGAAGCGTTCCAAAAACAATTCAACGAAGCCGCCCTGAAAATCTTCGGCAGCGGTTGGGCGTGGCTCAGCCTGACCCCCGACAAAAAGCTCGTCATTGAAACCACCGCCAACCAAGACAACCCCATCTCCCACGGCAACAAACCGCTGTTGGGAATCGACGTTTGGGAACACGCCTATTATCTGAAATACCAGAACGTCCGCGCCGATTACATCGCCGCGTTCACCAAGGTCATCAACTGGGAATTCGTCGCCTCGCGACTCGGCTAGAGAGCCTGTCGGATGCGAGTGCCTTGCTGTAGGGCGGTTCTGTGAACCGCCGCGACTATGCCGTGCGCCAACACCACACAGTGCCGTCCTACAACGCAGAGAACAGCCAATATCGACCTCGCGTTAAACCGCACCCTTAAACCGCGCGGCGTCGATGATCGACCAGAGGTGGATCACCCACCCGAGTAGAAAGAACCAAAGGATGCCCGCCAGCACAAACATGATGACAGCGAGCAGGAATCGGCCCTGCACCAATTGGCCAAGGCCGGGTACGAAGAAGCTGCAGACCGCGGCGATAACGTTTCCAGTAGATCCTTGACCGGCCATAGTGATTTTATCCTTCGATGGTGTTGATTTCGACGGGTTCGACCTGCACGCCCGCCCCTTCGAGCCACTTGACGGCAGACTTGATTTCCTCGCGCTCGCCTTCGAGTTCGAGGGCAATGATACCGACTTCCTTTGTCACGCTGGAGCTGCGGATGTTAAAGATCACCTTGTACTTCTGACTCATCTCCCAGATGAGCGGACGGGTGACGCCGTTTGCATCGAACGTGAGCCAAAATCGTTGTTTTTCCTGAGCCATGACCGTAAGTATCCGTAGTTTTCTGAGAAAGGCAAAAGATTTACTTCCCAATTAAGCCCGCCCTCTTCAGGGAAGGAACTCCTGTTACGAAGACTGGCGTATCTCTGCCTTTTAGCGGCGGCACCGGGTGCCGCCAGCTACTGGGTCCAGCGTTACGCTGGTCAACCGCCCGCGATGGCCGGGACGATGCTGACCTCGTCGTTGTCCTTGATCGCCGTGTTCTTGTCGTCGAGGAACCGGACGTCCTCGCCATTCACGTAGATATTCACGAAACGGCGCAGGTTCCCCTGCTCGTCGACAAGACGTTCACCGATGCCGGGAAAAGCCTTTTCGAGATTCTGGATCACTTCGGAAACCGTCGCGCCGGAGCCTTCGACTGTGTCCTGGTTGCTGGTAAGTCCACGCAATGGCGTGGGGATGCTGACTTGGATGGGCATAATGGATTTGGATTAAAGGGGACTGTTTATTGCGCTGCTTCGAGGGCTTCTTCTGCGGCAATGAGTTGATCGAATTCGCGCAAGCTCGGCTTAATCAAACGCGGTTTCGCCAGATGTTCCTGCAACGCCTCGGACGTCTTCAAGCCGTGACCGGTGATGCACAGCACGATTGGACCATTGTCCGCGATCTTGCCCGACGCGATCATCTTCTTCGCGCATGCGACGGTAACGCCGCCCGCCGTCTCGGCAAAGATGCCTTCGGTTTCCGCCAGCAACTTGATCGCCTCGATGATCTCGGCATCGGTCGCATCCTCGGCGCTGCCGCCGGTCTTGCGCATCGTATTCACCGCGTAGTAACCGTCCGCCGGGGTGCCGATGGCGAGCGACTTCGCAATCGTGTTCGGCTTCGGCTGCGGCTTGATCAGGTCGGTGCCCGATTTGTGCGCGAACGCGATCGGATTACACCCCGTCGCCTGCGCGCCGTGGATGTGGAAAGGCGTTTCGTCGAGCAGACCGACCTTGATCGCTTCCTCGTACGACTTCGTGATCTTCGTCAGCAGCGAACCGCTCGCCATCGGAACGACCGTGTGGGTCGGGATGCGCCAGCCGAGCTGCTCGGCAATTTCGAAGCCCATCGACTTCGAGCCTTCGGCGTAGTAGGGACGCAAATTCACATTCACGAAACCCCAGCCGTACTTGCCCGCGATCTCGGAACAAAGGCGGTTCACCTGATCGTACGCGCCGTGAATACCGATCACGTTCGTACCGTACACGAGGCTGTTCAACACCTTGCTCGCTTCCAGATCAGCGGGAATCAGCACATAGCTCTTCAGACCGGCACTCGCCGCGTTGGCCGCGACGCTGTTGGCCAGATTGCCAGTCGACGCACACGCGACGATCTTGAAACCGAGTTCCTTCGCGCGGGAGAGCGCCACCGAAACCACGCGATCCTTGAACGAAAGCGTGGGGTAATTCACCGTGTCATTCTTGACGTAAAGTTCTTTGACGCCGAGCGCCTTCGCCAGACGGTCCGCCTTCACCAGCGGCGTATATCCCACCTGGAGGCCGACAGTCGGTTCGGCATCAATGGGGAGCAGCTCGCGGTAACGCCACATCGTCTGCGGGCGCGATTCGATCTTCGCCCGCGAGATCGCGGAGCGGATCAGGTCGTAGTCGTAATCAGCCTCGAGCGGGCCGAAATCAAATTCGCAAACGTGGATCGCCTTCTTGGGGTAACGACGGCCGCACTCGCGACACTTCAAGTGGTTGAAGAATTCTGTAGCCATAGGATTAATCTCGCTCCCATCAAGAATCGAGTATGGAGGAGAAGAAACGGCAACTCACAATACAGCGTCGCCGTCTCTCATCCCCTCCGCAGTCAAGCGGAGCTGGGTTTGGCACCAGCAGAAAAGAGCATCGCCACTCGGCGCGCCTCGTCTCGGTTGCCGCGGTTTCGTAGGGCCAGTCCCTCCACCGCTCTCGATAAGAGTTTCAATACCTTTAAAGCACCTTGCTTATGGTGTCAACACCTCTTATTGCCGATAGACTTTCGACATGGAATGAAAGTACTACATCGCAACAATAGTCATCTCACTCGATTGGTCTTCTTCACTCCGTCATCCCGAGCGCAGCCGAGGGATCGGGCAAAGGGGCGGTACAGGGGTGGATGGGCTGACAATCATTTCCCACGACCAAGATTCGCGATAATTACGATTGAGGTTTCATCAAGAGCTGCCTTAAATAGCCACATTGTGGGCCAACCATTCGTCGTCACTCCCAAAATCAAGCTGAAACAATTCGACCCCAACTTTTCCAACGGACTCGATAAAGACGAGATCCGCGAGGAAACCGCCCAGTTGCACAAACGCATCGGCGAACTCCAGTATCTCCTCTACTCCAACGCCCGCCACGCCGTCGTGGTGCTCTTTCAGGGCATGGACGCCGCAGGTAAGGACAGCTCCGTGCGCAACCTACTCGTGCACGTGAATCCCGCAGGCGTGGAAACCGCCAACTTCAAGGAGCCGAGCTCCGAGGAGCGCGCGCATGATTTCCTCTGGCGCATCCACAAGGCTGTGCCGCGCTACGGCAACATCGGCGTGTTCAACCGCTCCCACTACGAGGAAGTGCTCGTCGTGCGGGTGAACAAGCTCGTGCCCAAGGAAATCTGGCAGGCGCGCTACGCGCAGATCAATGCGTTCGAGAAAATCCTCGCGCAGAACAACGTCATCCTCCTCAAATTTTTCCTACACCTCAGCAAGGAAGAGCAGGCTGAACGCTTGCGTGACCGGTTGCAGGACCCGCGCAAAAACTGGGAATTCCGCGCGAGCGACCTGGATACACGCGCCCATTGGGACGAGTACCAAGTGGCCTTCGAAGACATGCTGAACGAATGCAGCACCCCCGCCTGCCGTTGGCACGTATTGCCCGCCGACCGCAAATGGTACCGCGATTATCTCGTGGCCAAGCGCGTGGTGGAAGCGCTGGAAGATTTGAAGATGAGCTGGCCCAAACCCAAGGAAGATTTGTCGAAAATTAAAATTGTATGAAAATCCGTTCCCTCCGTCTTTTCACCATCGCCCTCGTTCCCCTGCTCGCGCTTGGCGCTTGCAAAAAGCCGACCCGCACGCGGGATGGCGGCGACGAGAAACCCGCCACGAAACGCGAAGCGAAGCGGCAGGAAACAGACAAAGTCGTGGCGGAAATCGATTCTCGCCAGTCGGGCCTGAACAAGGCGCTTCTGCAAGCGGTCAAAGACAACAATCCGGACGGCATCAACGACGCGTTGACCAAGGGCGGCAACCCGAACTTCATCGGCCCCGAGGGTAAGAGTGCGCTCCAGATGGTAGTCGCCAGCGGCAATAAAGATCTGACCGTCCTCATGATCGGCAAGGGCGCGGACCCGTCCTCGAAAACCGCCGATGGCAACACCAGCCTGATTCTCGCCATTCAATCGAACCAACCGGAAATCGCGCTGCTCCTCATCGAAAAAGGCGCCGACTGCAAGATGAAAGACAAGTCGGGCGGACAGGCCATCCACTACGCAGCGAAAGCGGGTCAAGGGGCCGTCGTTGCCGCCTTGTTCAACTCTGGCGTGAGCCATCAAGCCTTCGACGCCAAGCATGACTACCCGATCACCCTCGCTGCCGCTTCGGGCAATGTGGAATCGGTCAAAGCGTGCATCGACGCGGGCGCAAATGTGAACGCCGCCAATGGCGACGGCGCGACGGCGCTCATTGTCGCTGCGGATAAAGGTCACCTTGAAATCGTAAAACTCCTCATCGACAACGGAGCCGACGGTTCGATCAAGGATAAGGCGGGCAAAAGCGCCCTCGCCCACGCCACCGCGGGCAATCACCTCCCCGTCATCGACGCAATCAAGGCCACCGGCGCCACGGAATAAGTCGAAGCAGCCTGGATTTTCTGTAGGGCGGGACGGTGTCCCGCCATGACGATGCCGCGTGCCAACACTTCACCGAAGCGCGCTATTTCTTCGCGTCAGGCGCCGCCGGATCTTTCCCCGGCTTGGCATTGTGATTGAGCAAGTCCCGCACCTCCTGCACCGTCAGGCTGCGGTTTGGCAAGTCCTTAGCGCTGCCCAACGTCTTGTCGATCATCTCCATGTCCTGCTTGATCCGGTCCGCTTCTGGCCCAGTGTAGGTCGGCATCTCAATCATGCGATTGTATCCGAGCGCGCTTTGTGACGAAAACCCTGACTCCTTCAACGCGATATTCGGCTTGCTCTCGTCGTAACCGGTAAAATTCCCCGGCAACGCATAGCTGCGCGCCGCATAGGTCTTGTCCATCGTGACCGAAGGCGGCAGAAATTCCTTCCCCCCCACATCGGCCGATTGACCAAACAGCCCGTCCGCGCCTTTGGTCGCGAAGCTCTTGTTGAAACTGGTATTGGCAGAACCAAACACCGAACTGCCTTTGTCGGCGTTCGGTCCGAGGGAGAAAGATTTGTTCGCGTCGGCGGGGGGAGCCATTTTCGTCGGGTCAAAGAATCCCTCCTCCGCCATCAGGGACGTCGCCGTCAGCAGCACGGCAGAAAGCAGCGCGCGCATAAAATACCGGGCTGACGCTTTGACGAGCATGTGGGTGATTGTGCCTTCTTTCCAAGAGGGAGTCAATCCAGCGTCACATCCCCTCACCCTTGCGACTGGCTCTGCGCCGGGGCTTGGTTCGACGCCCACAACGCCTGCGTCAATCTCGGATCGCCCGTCGAACGCCGCACGCTCACCTTCACTGAGAGCAACTGCTGCTGCGCGCCCTTGTACACGCCCCGCAACGGCGGCACATCGGCGTAATCCCGGCCCACGCCAATCTGCACATGGCGTTCGCTCTCCAAAATGTTGTTGGTCGGATCGAGCCCGATCCAGTGACCGTTCGGGCAATAGACCTCCACCCATGCGTGGCTGGCCGTCGCGCCGATCAGCTTCGCCTCCTCCTCCGCGTCCTCATCAAAGCCCGGCAACAAGCCCGCTGCGCCGTTGCGGCGCTCACTGCGTTGCGCGGCCGCGTCGGTCTCGATGTACCCACTCACATAACGCGCAGGCAAGCCCGCCGCACGAAACAGCGCGATCATCACATGCGCAAAATCCTGGCAAACGCCTTGCCGCGTTTCGATGACATGATCGATCGGCGTACTGATATCTGTCACGCCTGATTCGTATTTGAATGTCTTGAACAAATACTGGTTCAAGCCCAGCACCGTCTCCACAAACGGCGCGGACGACGGCAGCAGCTTCGCCGCCAGACCTTCCACCGCCGGCGACAGCGGCACATGCTCCGACGGCATCAGGAAATCATAGAGCTCCATCCGTCGCGGCCAGCAGAGGCGCACCGCCTCGCTCACCGTCAAATCCAGCCCGCTGAAACCATCCGGCAACAACCGCGTCTCCACCGTGCTGCGCGACGTCACAGTCAGGCTGCGATGCCGAAACGGCACCGACATCGCCTCGACAAAATTGCCATAGTAATCCGTGTACGTCTCCAGCGGCACCTGCGGATTTACCTCGGTCGCGTGACTTACCACTACCTGCTTCAGCGTATTGCGCGGACGCACCCGCAGTTCGGTGTAAGACTCCACCGCCGGGGCGGAGTAGTCGTACTCAGTCGTGTGAACGATTTGAAAGTGCATACTCGATGGTCGCGATTAATCCAGCTCCGCCTGCGGCGGCGTCGCCGCCTGATGGTTCAGGTAATGATCCGCGATGAGGGAATTGAAATGCAGCAGTCGCTGCGTCAGCGTATCCAGCCACTCCGCAAATTGCTTCGTCCGCGCCCGAGGCAACGCATCAGGATTCGGCTCCTCCACCTCGCTGAACGCGGGTGAAAAATAGGGAGCGATGTCCGCGTAGGCCAGGTCGCTCGCCAGATGTTGTGCGTAGCGAATCGGCGTCTCCGCCAGCGGCGTGGCGCGCTCGCCGAAAATCTGCCGCAGCGAACGCACCATCTCCTGCAAGGAAAACAACAGCGAGCGCGGGAACCGCTCATCCTGCAACAGCAGCAACGCCACCTGCGACGCCACCGGGCGCGACTTGTAATAGCTGCGGTACGCGTACTGTCCCGCCAGCATGCGCAACAGCGCATCGAGATTGATATCCTCCGTCAGCGAGGACGCCGGCTGCCGCTCGTCGTTGCGCTTCAGGAACACCTGCTTCATCGTCAACAGCGTGAATACACCCGACTCCATGAAGCGGCCGATGCGCCAGAAATTCCACGCATCGTCATGCACCATGTGCTTCTCCACGCTGCCGGAAAGTTCATCCAGCGCCGTCAACACCTCGCTATGCAGCGTCATCTCACGCAGCGACTCCTCCACCGTGGCAGAGGACCGCTCCTTCACCGTCATCGAAAATTGCAAATGCAGCCGGTTGATCACCGTCCACACTTCCGGCGGCAACGCCTCGCGAATCTGCTGCGCGTTCTGCCGGCATGAATTCAGGCATGAAATCACCGACGCATAATTTTCCTGATCCAGCAAAATGTAATCCGCCAGCGTCGTCGTCTTCTCCTTCTGGAACGTTGCCTTCTTGAAGAAACTCGTCGGATGTCCCGTCGCCGCCGCCAGCGCTTCCCACAACGGATGCCACGCCTTCGGATTATCGTTATCCTCCGCGCGAATCTGCTGCAACACGCGCAGGATGCGCACCGTCGCCTCCGCCCGTTCGGCGTAGCGACCGATCCAGAACAACGCGTCCGCCGTGCGACTGCCGAGCCGCAACCGGTTCTGCCGCTGGCGCACGCCCGGCCCCGAAGGAGCCGCATGCCACTCCCGTTTGCTGTCGCGCAAAATCCACGTATCCTTGCTCCCGCCGCCGGAGGCCGACGCCACGATCAGCGAACCCTCCTTCAACGCCATGCGCGTCAGCACACACGACGTCGCCGTCGCCCCGGTCGCGCCGTTCAACACAAACGCCCGCATGCTCACATGCCGTCCGCGCAAGCCCTCCTCGGTCCATGTCGGCACGGTCGAAAAGCGAATCAGCGGTTGCGCGATGAACTCACCGGGCTTCGCCTCGATCCGTTTTTTCAACTCGCCCCACTGCCGATCATCAAGCTGCTCCCCAAGCCACACGCTCGCCGGACCCCGCGTGGAAAGCGTCTTGAAGACATGCTTCTGCCAGTTGTCGAAAACGAATTCC
Source organism: Verrucomicrobium sp. (assembly GCA_017849585.1). Taxonomy (GTDB): domain Bacteria; phylum Verrucomicrobiota; class Verrucomicrobiia; order Methylacidiphilales; family UBA1321; genus UBA1321. The sequence continues at coordinate 143,650 of JAFIGT010000032.1, read as the reverse complement.
CGCATGTCGATGTCGCGGAAATTCAACGTCGGCACCGCCGGGAGCATGTGTTTCGTCCCGAGATAAAATTCCGTCATCTGCGGCAGATACGCCGCCAGCGCGCGATTATCCGCCAGCCCGGAACCGAGTGAATTCGCCACAGTGACCGTCCCCTGCCGCACGCACGAGAGCAATCCCGGAATGCCGAACCGGCCATCGCCGCGATTGGTGACCGGGTCGACATACGAACCGTCGATGCGGCGATAGATCACATTCACGCGATCGAGGCCGCTGATCGTTTTCAGATAGACCTCGCTGTCGAGCACAATCAAATCGCCCGACTGCACCAGCGGAATTCCCATCTGCCGCGCCAGTGCCGCGTGATCATAATAGGCCTCGTGATAAATCCCCGGCGAAAGCAGCACCACCTTCGCCACGCTGCTGCCGCCCGGCGCCGCCGCCTGCAACGTCTCCAGCAACTGCGACGGGTAGTGGTAAATCGGCGTCAGCGGCACGTCTTCCATGAACTGCGGCGTCACCTGGCTGAGAATGCGCCGGTTCTGCAACGCGTAGCCCGCTCCGGTCGGATTGGAAATCTGATCCTCCATCACGATCCAACGCCCGTCCTCGTTACGGATCAAATCCGTCGCGGAGACATGCAAATGCACATCCTGCGTCACCTTCACGCCCACACACTCGCGGCGGAAATGCGGATCGGAATACACCACCTCGTACGGCACGAGCCCCGCCTTTAGAATATCCTGCCCCGTGTAAATATCATTGAGGAACGCATTCCACGCGCGCGCGCGATTGATCAAGCCCTGCTCCAGATCCGCCCATTCCTCCGCCGCCACCGTCAGCGGCAGCAGATCGAACGGCAAAATGCGCTCACCGCCGGCCCGCTTGTCATTGATGTGAAAAGTAATGCCCTGATCGCGCATCAAGTCCTGCGCCGTGCGCGTCAACCGGCCCAGCGCTTCCGGCGACAGCGCCCCCATCGTTTCACGCAGGCGTTGGCAGACCGCCTTGACTCCGGGATGACTGCTGGCCCACTCATCGACCGTGCCACCACTCAACGGATGCTCATCCGTTTCCAGCCGGACCTTGGCAGCAGTGGAGGCGACAGTCATAAGATGAGCATACCGCAGAGCAGGTTCCATGCGCAAGGCATGGCTGAGCCCTCCACCCAATATTGTTGTCGAAAGAACCTCCATTCCCGTAATACCACTTGCAACTGACGCAATCCTGATTACGTTTCCTGCCGCCATGGACAACCCCGCGCTGCCCACCGTCGTCTACTACGTCGCCGCCAGTCTCGACGGTTTCATCGCCACGCCCGAGGGCGGCCTCGACTGGCTCACCTGCTACGATAAGGACCCCGAAGTCGCACAGGATTTCCCCGCCTTCGAGCAGACTGTCGACAGCCTCGTCATGGGCAGCAAAACCTGCGAGTTCCTCCTCAAACACGGCACCTGGCCGCATCCCGGAAAACCGTGCTGGGTTCTCACCTCCCGCACCTTGCCCGCCCTCTCGCCCGACATTCTTTTCACCCAAGCCACCGCCCGGCAGATCCTCGAAGAAGCCGCCCAACGCGGTTGCCGCCGCCTCTGGCTTGTCGGCGGTGGAGCCGTTGCGGGCACGTTTCAGCGCGACGGCCTCATCAACGAATACCGCATCACCTACGCCCCCATCATCCTCGGCGCGGGCATCCCCCTCTTCAGCCCCTCCACGCCGGACAAACCACTCCGCACCGTGAGCGTGAAACCCTTTGCCTGTGGCCTCACCCAGATTCACTTGGTGCGGGAATAATGTCGTTGAGAGAAAGAAAGTTTGGGACGTGGAAATGAACAACTAAGGCGTTTCCGTTTTACATTCGTCACCCTAACACCCACCCGTGGCGAAGCATTACAGGGTCCAGCGTCACGCTGGCTAGAAACTCACATTCAACGTCACACCGCAACCCGCGTTGACGTTGGTATAATCCGCGAACGACGGATCATCCGATTCCTTCACATCGTAGCTCACGAACGTGCGCACCGACGCCCACTGCGTCAGCGCATAGGAAAACGCCGTCCCCACCGAGAACAGGTAATCGTTGCGACTGCCGTTCACGTTCACGTAATCCGTGTACAGGAAGCGAAAATAGGGCTGCAGGTACAGGTTCGGAATCAACTCCTGCGTGAAGGAAAGCCGCATGCCGTGATCGATGCGATCGTTGATATTTTGCGCCGGGAGCGGATCGACCACCGTCAGGTGATAGATGCCTTGATACTCCGCCGAGAAAAACATCGAGTCGGAGATCGGGAAGAATTTCCCGATCGTCCAGCTCGGGTTGTACTCCTTGTAAAACTCCGTGTAATCCGCCGTCGGTCCCTCATGCGACAGCAGTCGGTTCCATTCGAACCCCGCCGCCACGTACCAGTTATCCTTGAAACGATAACGCAGATCCGTGAACAGCGTCTCCACGTCGAAATCGAAATTGTTTAACTGGTTCGTCGTGTTATCCAACCCGTAGTTGTACCACTGGTAGCGGAAGCCCACGCGCGGCGCGAACTGCCCCCCGCCCATGTCGAACGGCGTCGGTGCAACCGCCACCTGCACCGTGTTCACCAAAATCGTGGTATCAATCGGGTTCTGCTCGGTCAGCAGCATGTTCGACGTGTAGTAATACTGGCTGTCCACCGTCGCTTCCACCCACTTGCGTCGCGGCTTGGAGCGGACAATAAACTGCGGCCCCACATCGGACGATTCCCCATCGTACAATTCCGGCGCCAGTTCGTTCGAGGCATCCGTCGCGGTCTGAATCCGTGAATCCACCTGCTGCTGGTTGAACTGCTGCATGCGCTCCACCCGGCCCGCGACCTGCGCTTGGGTGCCATTCGCGCTCCCCAGCAAAAGCACGCCCGGAAGGATCGCGACACATCGCATCCTCTTCCCACGAAGACAAATTCTTCTTACTATTGCTGTAATATTTTGGACCACTTTAGTGTGCCTTATATCTACTTACGAACGAATCACCTAGCCATGCGTAAAAATGTTGTCAATCTTCAACATCGTGTTCCTTTTCATAAACATCTCTAAACTAATGTGATGCACTGGTATCCCGAACTCCTGTCCTACGCTTGGCTTCTCGCCGCACTGGCGGCTTTGTGCATCGGTCTGGCCAAGGCCGGGCTGGGAGGATTCGGTATGTTGACCGTCCTCTTCATGGCCGAAGTACTCCCCGCGCGCGAATCCACTGGTGTCGTCCTCCCCCTCCTTATTGTCGGCGACCTCTTTGCCGTCCACGCCTATCGGCACCATGCGCAATGGCGTTACATCCGGCATTTATTGGCACCTGCCCTAGTAGGTATCGGTATGGGCTACCTCGCAATGAATGCCATTCCGGACCAAAATTTCAAACATGTCATGGGCTGGATCATCCTTGGCCTGACCCTGCTCCAGTGGTCGCGCCAGTTCTTCAACGAAGCCACGGTCAACCGCCTCGCCCACACCCACTTCTTCGGCTACTCCATGGGCGGACTCGGCGGAGCCTCCACCATGATGGCCAACGCGGCCGGTCCCGTCATGAGCCTCTACTTCCTCGCCGTCAACCTGCCCAAGTACGAACTCATCGGCACCGCCGCCTGGTTCTTCCTCATCGTCAACGTCACCAAGATCCCCTTCAGCGCCCACCTCGGCTTAATTAACTTCACCTCCATGGCCCTCGTCGCCCTGCTTGCCCCGTTCGTCGTCATCGGCATCGGCGTCGGCAAGGCCGTCATCCACCTCGTCCCGCAAAAAGTCTTCGAATGGCTCCTCCTCCTCACCGCCGCCGCCGGAGCCATCCGCCTGATCTGCTCCTAGCCAGCGTGACGGCAGGACTGAGCCCTGCACCCAGTAAAGCTGACGCCCGATCTGGACCTCTGGTGTCGCTGGCAACGAGAATTCCCGATCGTCGCAGCCTTCCTACTTAGTACCTAGAACTCCGTACTTCGTACTTTTCCTGCCGCCCTGCGGCAAAAATATCGCACACGTAGCCCATATAGCCCATCTAACGCAAACGCTCCGGGAAAATCTGTGCTTAAATGGCTCCATGCGCCCAACCCATGCCCTGAAATTTCCCATCTCCCAGGTGGGATTGCCTCCCCTCACCCGCACCGCACGGAATCAACGCCTTCGAAAAACTGTCGACGTCCGGAGCGGTTCGGAGCTGCGATCTCGTTTTTTTCACCCCGCGCCCTTTCACTCTCTTATTTACGCCCCGCGAGCGACCCCGTAACATCGGATTGCCCTCTATGATTTGGATTATCGTCATTCCTATCTGGTTTGCTTATCACGCCAAGCGGGACAATAAGAATCCTTGGCTGTGGGCTTTTTATGGAGTTATCCTGACGGCACTTTCTGGGGGCATTTGTATTGGCATCACTCGAAATCTTATAGCTCATTTAGAAACTGATTCGCCTTTTTATCGCGGGCTAATTAGCACCACTATCAACTTCGCCGGGTTGTTTACCGTCATCTGGTATGGCTACAACGCCTTGCATATTCGCGAACGAAAAAAGAAAACGCTATGACCACCCCCTGGCTCGCCTCTCTCAAACGCACTTTCCCCGGCCCGCAACTACGCACCGATGAGAAAACCCTCGCCGCCTATTCCAGCGACTCATGGTTCGCCTCGCACCAGCCCGATGCGGTCTTCTTCCCGCGCAAAGCCGAGGACGTCGCGAAGCTCCTCAAGTTCGCCACCCGCCACAAAATTCCCGTCACGGCGCGCGGCGCAGGCAAGGGCTACGTCGGCGGTTGCGTGCCCGAACACGGCGGCATCGTCGTCTCGTTTGAGAAGATGAACCGCATTCTCGAGATCAACCAGCCCGATGGCGTCGCCGTCGTGCAACCGGGCGTGATCACCGGCCACCTGCAAACGGCCGTGGAAAAAGTCGGCCTCTTCTATCCACCCGATCCCGCCAGCCTGAAGGACTGCTTCATCGGCGGCAACGTCGCCACGAACGCGGGCGGCCCGCGCTGCGTGAAGTACGGCGTCACGCGCCATTACATCCTCGGTCTGCAAGTCGCCCTCGCGGACGGCACGCTCGTGCGCGTCGGCGGCCGCACGCACAAGAACAAGTCCGGTCTCGACCTGGTCGGTATGTTCGTCGGCTCCGAGGGACTCCTCGGTCTCGTCACGGAAATCACCGTGCGCTTACTCCCGCTCCCGCGCGCCCGCGCCGTCTTCTCCGCCGGATTCCGCACCGCGCCTCAAGCCGCCGCCGCCGTGCAGGCGATCCTCGCGAACGGCTTCCTCCCCTCCGCGCTCGAAGTGGCGGATCAATTCACCCTGCGCGCCGCGCGCAAGCATCTCGGCGGCGAACTCGTCCCGCCGGGCGCGGCCTGCCTCATTGTCGAGATTGACGGTCAGCCCGCCTCGGTCCGTTCGGAAGCGAAGCAACTGCTCGCGATCATTCGTCGCGCCGGTGGGCTGCAAATCCGCTCCGCCCTTACGCCGCGCGATGCGGAAAAAATCTGGGACCTGCGCCGCGGCTTCTCGATGTCGCTGAAGGCCACCGGCCTTACCAAGCTCAACGAGGACATCACCGTCCCGCGCGGCAAACTGGTCGATCTCTTCGCCTTCGCCGCCAAGTTGCAAAAAAAGTACGGCCTCGCCGTCGCCAGCTTCGGCCACGCGGGAGATGGCAATATCCACGTCAACATCATGGTCGACCTCACCCAGCCCGGCGTGAAACCGAAAATGCATCGCGCGCTCGATGAACTCTTCACCCAGGTCATCGCGTGGAAGGGTGCCATCACCGGCGAACACGGCATCGGCCTCGCCAAATTGCGCTGGTGGAAAAAAGCCGCCTCGCCCGAATTGCGAGCCCTCCATCGCACCGTCAAACTTGCCCTCGACCCCCACCGCCTCCTCAACCCCGGAAAGTTTATTTAGACCGCGCCTTGCCTCCCGGTTCCTTACCTAGTACCTAGAACTTAGAACCTGTACTTTTTCCCGCGCCATGCTCACGCCCGACGACATCAATTACGCGATCGAGAACACGCACGTTATCCTGCCGCCCCGGCAGCGCCTCGCCACCTTCGGCACGTCGTTGATCAACTACTACCTCATCACCGAGGACATGGACGCGATCAACCTCACCCGCGTCCGCGAAGGCCAGATCCACGCCGAGCGGCCCGAGATCATGTCGCCCGAACACTTCTCCCGCCTCATGCTCGAAGGCTTCGGCGAACGCGCCCAGGAATTCGCCGACTTCCTCAGCATGAACAGCCAGAAGCTCGCCTTCCTCAAGTATGGCTTCCGCTTCCGCAAGGCCGACATCCGCTCCTACGAGGCTCACCTCTCCCTCGCCGAAATCACCGACAAGGTAAAGATCGACGTCACCGCCAAAAGCGATCCCCTCTCCGCCGTCCTCACCGGCATCGACGATGGCTGGGAAGTCTGCCTGATCAAATTCATGGTCGACCTCATCCAATCCTCCAGCGGCCAGAACTTCGACGACTTCCGCAAGCGCGGGTTGCTTTAAAGCCGGCCTCAGTATCGATGACTCCCGTCGGCTGAAATCCCCTCGATAAAGAGGGATGGCACGTCGTGCCGGGGTGTGTGCCCCTTTGAAATCTCAAATCTGAAATTTCAAATTCCCAGCCCCAACTCCAACTGATTCTCCATCCCGAGCGCCCACGCCTCCACACCCCGCGCCCGCAACGTCGCCGCGAACTCCCGCGCAAAACCGTGCACCGTATACACCCGCTTCGGCTGCACCGCCTCCACGAACTTCAACAGATCCGGAAAATCCGCGTGATCCGATAACGCAAACGCCGCGTCGCAGCCATAACGATAAATCGCCCCCGAATCCAATGCCCAACCCGACACCATCGCCGTGCGCCGTTTCGCCACGCCCTCCAGCCACGCGCCCTGCGGCGGACCAATCACCACGTGACCCGCCACATCCGCCGCGTCAAATTCCCGGTATGCCGGAAACGTCATCCCGAGCGATTCATACACTCGTGTCATCGCCACCGACGCCGCGTGCATCATCACCGGCAACTCCGCTTCCGCCAGCAACGCCAGCACCTCCTGACTCTTCCCCAGCGAGTACGCCCACAACACCGGCGTCACGCCTTCCGCCAACGCCGCGCGACAGAACGCCACCATCGACGCCGCCACTTCTTCCGTCGGCGGCATCACATAGCGCGGCAAGCCAAATGTCGTCTCCATAATCAACACATCCGCACGCGGCGTCGCGCATCGCTCCGCCGTCAGCCCCGGACGCAACTTGAAATCGCCCGTGTACAACAAACTCTCCTCCTCATGGCGCACCCACAACTGCGCTGAGCCCAGCACATGCCCCGCCGCAAACAACTTCACCTCCGCCCCGTTCGCCAACGTGTGCGTTTGCTCAAACGCCAACACCGTTTCCTCGCGCTCGCCCTTCAATCGTCCCTGCAACAAACGACTGGTTCCTTCTGTACACACCACATGACGATGCGAACCAATGTGGTCAAAATGCGCATGCGAAATGAAGGACAGATCCACCCGCCGTCGCGCATCGCAATGCAACGCCACCTGCGGCAAATGAATTCCATTAGAGAGAGTGATTTTCCAAGCCATGCAGATTTTGCCCAGTTCGCGTCAAACAAGGTTCACCCGTTCCAAAATAAAGTCAAAAACAAGCGTTTCCCCCCTCTCAACCGGGCAACTTTTGCACTTGGTATGAGAGGTGCTATAATAAATGAAGAAATCTTAAAAAACCCGTTTACATTCACCTAAAAAAGAGTTGTGTTAGATATAGAAAAGTTCTATCTCGAAAGGAGCATAGATTAAAAAATGAGCCCGGAACGTTGCATGGATGCAGCTCGAGGTTATCTCTACCTCGGCTTGCCAGATGAAGCCCTCTCGGAAATCGAGCCGGTTCCGTTCAGCCACCGCTTCAACCGTGAATTCATGGAGCTGCGCACCGCCATTCACATGGCCCGCAAGCAATGGCTCGAAGCCCTCGTCATCGCCCGCAACGTCTGCCACCTTTTCCCCTCCTCCGAGCGCGGCTTTCTCGACGCCTCCCGCTGCCTCCACAAGCTCGGCCGCACCCAGGAAGCCAAGGATGTCCTCCTGCAGGCCCCCTCCTCCCTGCGCACCAAGGCCGTCCACCACTATCAGATGTCCCGCCTCGAAGCCAAGATGGGCAACGTCGACAACGCCCGCAAGTCCCTCAAGCGCGCCATCGCCCTTGACCCCAAATACCGCAAGCTCGCCTCCAAAGCCGACGAACTCCGCGATATCTTCCAGACCATCGCGGAAGAATCCTAAGCGCCTGCAGGATCTGGTTTGATTACTCCTACGCGACCGCCGGCCGCGTTCCCTTGACCGGCATCAAAGAGCCAGTCCGTTTTCTTGGTGCCGGTGAACGGTCAAATTTTACAGAGTGCCCGAGGCGGGGGTCGAACCCGCACGGTCCTTTCGAACCTCAGGATTTTAAGTCCTGTATGTCTGCCATTCCATCACTCGGGCGGAAAGGGACAGGTGGCAAATACCGGAAAGGTTTTTCCGGGAATCGGAGCGACAGGATTTGAACCTGCGACGTCTTGGTCCCAAACCAAGTGCTCTACCAAGCTGAGCTACGCTCCGGATTGCCTTGTGCAGCATGGAGATGGTGCACGAGTGGCAGGCTAGTGGCGATCTTTTAAATTGGAAAGCCTGTTGTGCGGCTTTCTGTCGAGGGGTCGGAAGGGCCGTTTTAGGCGCAGCTTCCGGCAAGGGCTTCTGTGGTGGCGTCTTCGAGGTCGAGGCTGCCACTGGTGCGGTTGGCATCCAGGCAACGGCGTTCGACGAGGATGGCCCAAGCCATGGTTTGTTCAAACTCGAGAATGAATTTGCGTTCTTCTTCGTCGAGACTGTTGAAGTCCTCACAGGGAATGGAGACGACTTGTGGCAGGCTCTGGGGGAGTTCGATGTCGACCAACTCGGTTTCCGCTTCGATACGAATGGGGCCGACCATGCGCTGGTACACTTTGGAGACAGCGGGGCGCAGCTTTTCGAGCCCTTCGTCCGACCAGGTGATGAACGAGGCGAGGACGGGTGTCTGGCCTTTCCAGACGCTGAAGAGGGAAATGCCGGTGAGGGAGCCGTTGAGGATGTAGCGGTAGGATTCGTAAGGGGGGAAGAGGTTGCCGGTGCCTTTGTCGGCCAAGGAGAGGGCGAGGTTGACGGCGTTCATGTCGGACTTTTTGAGGATCAGCTTTTCGTTCTTGCGATTGGGGACGTCGACTCGGTTCATGCGGTTCTCCATTCCTGGTTAAGGCTGAGTCTGGCTTGAATCAGCCGACTCTTGTGTAGTCAACGGCATCTTGTCGGCAAAACTTTAGGCAGGGCTGAATCTTGATCTCGGCAAGACCTCGTATAGTTATAAGTTATTTGCAGAAAATCTGTTGCAGAACAGAAATCCGATCATACCGAGGGCAGCTCGGATGGCTTATGACCTTCGACGTCTTAGCTCGTCGGCGCGGATTTACGCCCCTCCCTGTAATCCGGGGCGACGTAATGAGCCGGGCCACCCAGCTTCCGGAATCGGCCATAGACGAGACAAGCCGCCACGAGGGCGATGATGGCCAGGAGGCAGGACCCCGCAAAAGTGTAGCGATAGGTATTGCCGGACAGATCGATGATCGAGCCCATTGTTGGCGCGAGAAAAATGTTCGCTCCGGCGCTAAACAGGGCCGCCGCCGAGGCATACTGCGCAAATTTCTCGCGCGGAAACAACCTCTGTCCGAGTGATGCCGCACACGTGAAATAACAACCCGATAAAAGCCCGTGCATGATCCACGCGATGAGAAAAGTCGTCGCGCTCCGCGCGTAAAAACTGCCCCAAGCCGTCACCGCAACGTACCCAATCAACACCCCGATGCACAGGCGCAAGGGATGAAACCGATCGGCCATCCAGCCCAAAAAGTAAGCCAGACTCAGGGAAACTAGATAGGTGCAGGCCACCGCCTGTCCGTAGGTTTTCATATCAACACCAACATGCCCGGCAAACGGAATCGCAAAGGTATTGATTGGTCCAAAACAAACCGCTGCCGCCATCATCATGACGAAAACAGACAGATAATAGGGATGAGAGAAACATTCCCGACAGTAGGTTGCCGCCGCACCGAGCAGGTTACCGGCAACACCGGCTTTCTCGGGAACCGGAGGAAGCGCCGGGTACTCGCCCTCTTTCACCTTCAGACAGACCCAGAAAAAGGCCACACCGTAGAACACCCCCACCGACACCATGATCAGCGTAAAATGCGTGGGCACATATCCCATGACCCAAAAATTGAACACCATGCCATCGATCAGCATCACCGCGCGGAACAGTCCGTAAAAGCGCCCCAGCAGAGCCTGCGGAACGACATCGTTGATCAGCCCGTCGAAAACCGGTTTTCCGGCGATGACCGCCACTTCAAACAACGTCCAGAAAATACCGAAACAAATCACCGAGATAATCATCTCATTTGCGAAAAAAGATCCGATTCCCGCGCCCGCTGCCGAGGAAGCCATGAAAGTCTGGTGAAGCCATTTCGCCACGAGCGGCGTCAGGCCCAAGCCCACCATGCCGAGCGCCGCCATTGGCGTCGTGATAAATAGAAAGGGAATACGCCGGCCCCATTTGCTCCGTGTGCGATCCGATTTGACGCTGATGAAAGGACCAACAAAAATCTGGATGACCGCTGGCAGTGAACTGATCAGCAATCCCAAAATAAAATTCGGCACCATCAAATGATGCAGGTACCACTGAGCCATTGGGCCGACCGACTTCTCGCGCATCGACCACGCGAAATCGCCAACCAATAACCAGAAAAACAGGGCGACAATCCCTCCCATGGAATAGGTCAGCGTCCCGGCCGTCCACGATTTGGTGGACGGCTCGGTCGGTTTATTTGCAAGAGTGGTGCTCATACTTGGGGAATCCCTGTGCCGGGAGATAATTTTAATACACTGACGCCATCTACCAGATCGGATGCCTGCGTCCAGATGCCGAAATGATCGTACCAGACCGCCAGCATGCCGCCGGGCTTGAGCTTGCTCAAACTGAGGCCGATGGTGAATCCCGTCATCCCCTCCTTAAAGGAAATGACGTCAGAAGTTTCAGCCCGGCTGAACTGGCTACCATCGTAATAATAAGTGGCCATGCGGTTCGCTTCGAGCACGCCCAAATCTCCCGGAAGGGTCACCGGGTCACCCCCGCGATTCACCACCACCGTCATGCGTAAGGGAACACCTTTGGGCAGGTTGGGAATATAAAGAGTATTCCCAAGCCGCTGCTCCCGACTCGTCCTCACTTCGACACCGATACTGAACGCCTGCTCTGCGGTGTAGTACAAATCATAGCTCAAAACGACAACACTCCCCGGCATAAAGCGAGCCAGCGAAGCTTGCGTCAACCGCACCGCACCCAGCCCCGTTTCGCCCCCGCTGTTGACCGCCTCCACATATAGGACGCCGCCCTTCATAAATTTCGGAGCGGTTCCTCCCACAACCACCTTGTATTCGCTCACCGTCATGAATCCACCGGGCTTGATCGTGGTGAACGTATTATTCTGACCACCTGCCTCGACGAGTGTAGTCGCGGAATGTTTCGCCGGATCTTCGAAGTCGGCTTTCCAAACCAGTTCCGCCTGTGAAGGACTGGCAAGCGCCAGCAGCCAACTCCCATACGCGATCCGGCACCACTGAGAATTTAGGCGACTCATGCGTTTCCTTTTTGTTCTTATTTTCTGGGCTGCGGCCCCACTCGGCTGTTATCGAAAGGGACTGCCCCCACGACCGTCCGCAGCGGCATGAGGGCGGGAAATTCGATATTCAGTCCGTTCCAGGAGACCGTTCGCGTAGTAATCCCGACGTTCAACGCCTCCATCTCCTTCATCGTTACGTGACCATCCGCTGCGACCGTCACCACCGATGGATCGTCGAACACTTTGCCATGAGGCCCCGCTACGAGAGCGGCGCGCTGCAAATACGATTCCTGGGGCAGGGTCGGCATCGCGGAGGGAGCCAGCAGATTGCCGTCGAAATAGATTCCCCTCCCCTTGTCGTTCATGCTGTTTGCCCCGGCAATGCCGCGCGTCAGGAAGACATTGTTGGCAAAGTAGAATTGACCATACGAAGAGGTAGGCGCAGTCAAGAGCGTGAAGACTCTGCCGCGGGTGACGAGGATCGTGTTGTGCGTCACCCAGAAGCCACCCGGCACCTGGCTTTCCGCCACTTCACCAACTCCACTTCTGTTCTGAATTCCCATTTTGAAAATACCACCGCTATTACCCGCCACCTCCCACATCGCAGACACGGCCGGTGTTTGGAGCACGATATTATCGTAGATGTATGCGGGACCGGGCATCGGCGGTCCATCGATGGGTTGCCAGGAAATGGGTTCGAACGCATCGATGATCAAATTGTTGTGGAAGCGCAGATCCCGCGAATGATTTTCCGTTTCCACCGCATTGTCGCAAATCCGCTCCAGTCGGTTGCCATAGATTTCCGCGCCCTGGCTCGATGACGTCGAGCCCGCGCTGAATCCCTCAAACACGTCATACAGATAATTGTAGCGCACGATCCAGCCCGCTCCCATGCCGCGGGTCAGCCCTGTTTCATAATTAAAGGCGCGGCCCACTCCTCCGCTTTTGGGCGGAAGCCCACCCTTGCGCTGCCAATGCATGATTTTCTGCCACCACTCGGACTTGGTGTATTGTTCTGCCTTATATTTCGCGACGATGTCCTCCACGTCGGTAAATGCCGGGTATTGCGTATAGTAACAATTCTCCACCGTAACGCGGTCGATAAGCCCCTTCCCACCGCGGCCCGGCTCCTTCCCCGCCACGCCGTAACGGCAACCGATGAAGTAGCAATTGCGAACCGTCAGTTCTCCTGCCTCCGTGTAAATACCGGCATAACCGGGCGTCTCAAAGGTCAGCCCATCGATGATGACATGGGCCTCCTCGGCAAATCGAAGCGCCAGATTCCAATTCTCATCAGCCGTAATCTCATTACCCCACTTCCCCCCCGCTGGCGGTCCCGATACAGCCATGACGGCGGCATTGGGATTGGTCGCCCCATACCGGCCATCCGCGCGTAGACGGACGTAGAGATTTTTCGATTCCGGATCCCAGGCGAAACCGTGGGAATTGCCCGGATAATTGTCCGCCAGAAAGCGGAATGCCTTAAGGTCCGCCAACGACGGATACGGCTGCAAATCCACCCCTGAGGCCAAGACGCGCGTGGGTCGGTAGAGAAAGGGAATGCGATAAAGTCCCGAGTCTTTGTCGACCAACTCCCAAGCCACCTTTCCCTCACGGATTGCACGCGCCGCGCCACTGAGAATCACCCGATCCCGCTCCACTGCGTCCGCCATCAGGCGCAACGGTGCCTTCGCCGTGCCGCCCCGCTTCAGAATCACATTCTCATAATAAATCCCCGGACGAATGAGCACCGTATCTCCCGGCTCTGCCAGATCGACCGCCCGCTGGATGGACGTCAGCGCCGTTTCCGCACTTTTCCCGTCACCGTTCGGCCCTTTCAGGTCCACATGCCAGAGAGTGGCCTGCGCGGTTGCGGCGGCGGATAGAAATGAAATCGCGATGAAGCGGACCAGTCGCACGATAACGGGAGTATTCATGAAAATTAAAATTACTGCCGGTCGCTTTCTTTGACTGCAACCGGACGGATACTCCCGTCAAAATAGGATATGTACCGATAGTCGCCGTGAAGTGGCGCGGGCGGGCATTGCCGATAATAACCACTACTGATCGAAACCCAGGATGCCTTTTGATCGGCCTCGCGGAACATGTACGTTTCGCTGGGGGTGACCAGCGACTGAAGGCGCATCGAGGTCGTGACCGTAGCTCCGGACGAGTAACCGAATGGGATGACGCTTCCCGATACGGTGATTTTCAGGAATGCAGCGGAATCGTTATTGATCTTATGCCAGAATGCGCGCTGCGGCGGAGTCATCAGCTGATCGGCAATTCTCCAATTGGCATCCACATTTTGCACCCCCAGATACGAACCGAGATGTGTCATCAGCGCTTCAGGGTGGGTGGCTTTGTAGCGGAAACCCTGTCCATCCCAAAGTGGCCCCGGCAGTTGCCCGTCATGTTCCCCGGCATAGCTGAAGACCGCCTGGCCGAGCTGGCGCATCTGCGACGCTATATGACTGCCCTGCGCGTTCCTCGACATCTTCGCCATGCCCGGCATGAGAAGCGCCACCAACACCGCTATAATGGCCACGACAACCATTAATTCCATAAGGGTAAAGCCGCCACGCCGGATGTTGAGGGCTGGTGAATTCATGTGTCTTGATGAAGGTAATGGCATCCCCAAAGTCAGGCAATCGGGCGCTGCTTTAACTCGTTAAATTCTCCTTTCGTCCCGACTTCCGCGTAGTGTATGATAACCTTATCGGCAAGCTCACTTCCCTTGAAAGCTTGTAAATGACATTTAAACGCCCATGAGCGATCCCCACCAGCGCGTCACCCTGCAAACCATCGCCGACCACGCCGGTGTCACCCGAGCCCTGGTCTCCATGGCGCTGCGCAACTCCTCCAAGGTCGCCCAGCTTACCCGGATCAAAATCCAGGGACTGGCCAAAGAACTCGGCTATACCCCCAATCCCATGGTGCGCGCCCTCATGACCAGCGTGCGGCAGGGCCGCGGCCCGACCTATCGCGCCACCCTTGCCTTTGTCACCCAATACAAGACGCGAGACATTTGGAAGACCTGGCATTCTTACCCGGAGTACATACGGGGCGCCACCGCACGCGGACAGGAACTGGGCTATAATATCGAACATTTCTGGATGGGCGATTATGCCAAGGACCCCGCCCGTTTCACCGCCGTCCTGAAAGCCCGGGGTATTGCCGGCATCATTGTCCCCCCACTACCTATCGAAAAGCGCTCGCTCGAAATCGATATCAGTGGCTTCAGCATCGTTGCCCTCGGTTACACGCTGGACGCTCCCACCGTGCCGCGCGTATGCAATCACCATGTCCAGACGATGGAGCAGGCTATTCAACGCGCCCTCGAGCACGGCTACGAACGAATCGGCATCGTCATCCGCGATACCGACATTGAACGGGTCAATCATCTCTGGATGGCGGGCGTAACGACCGCACAGCGGCGTTTTCCCCGCGCCGAAATCGTGATTTTCACCCCGGCGGCATGGAGTCAGGCCGCTTACGAAAAGTGGTATCGCCGGACCCGGCCGGAGGTGATTATCGGTGTCACGCTCGATGTCTGGAAATGGACGCAAGCTCTGGGCCGCCGCATTCCGGATCAACTCGGCTTCCTCCATCTCGACTGTCAGCGCAATGACCCCCTGAGCGGCATGCACCAGAATACCCATCGCCTGGGAGGAGCGGCCGTCGAAATCCTGGCCAGCCTTGTCGAGGGTAACATCCGCTGCGAGGAGGAAGAATCGCGAATCACCATGATCGGCAGCGATTTCAACCCCGGCACCACCATCCGGCAGATCCCCCGGGTCCGGAAGTAACACGGCCCTCGCCCATTCCATGCAAGCCGCGTGGCGGCCTCCAATTTTAACGAGTTAAAAAGCCTCACAATTGCCTCTCTATTTCGAATAGAGCAATGTGAACTCATGAAAACCGATCACTCCCGGACTCGCTGGATTCTGACGACATCCACTCTCCTTCTTCTCATGGGAACCACCTTCCTGCGCGCCGCGCTGATCTGGAACGCGGACTTCGAGTCCTATGATACCAGCAGCGGTTCCGCCGCTTTGTTAGTGAACAGCACAGGAGCCACCGATACCTTCACGTCCACCTCTTCCAACAATTTAACCTCTGTGGCCATAGACGTGCGCGCCGCCTCGCCAACCTATACCAACCTGCACGGGAATGCCCTCTATACTTCCGGCACAAATACCACCGGTGCGGCGGCCAGCGCCAGTATCCGTGTTTTTCAAAGCAACATCGCCTCCCTTGCCGCTGGAGCCGGAGCGCTCGTGGTGGGTTTTGATCTCTGGAATACGGGGGTCATGGACACCGCGCCGAATGAAGCCCGCACTTCCACGGGACGCTATGGCAACACCATCAACTCCTCCAGCATCGCCCTGTCCAAGACATATCATTTCACCATCGTTATCAACCGAACCGGATCGAACATCACGCTGGGCGATGCCGCCAGCACCAGCCTGGCCACCGATACCGTGGCCACCTATTGGTCCGATGGCACCACCACCAGCATTGCACAATTGGGAACGGGAGGCTCTGCGACCGGATTTATCACCGGATTTGGTATCGGCGAATCGCTGAGCACTCTCGGCAACAATTTATCCCTGACCACTTGGTATGATAATTTCGGCGTCTGGAATTCACTGGGAGACACCGTAAATGGCGTCAGCGTGCTCTCGCTGGCACCCGGAACCATCGTACCCGAACCCTCCACAAATCTTCTCATGCTGGCCGCGGCCTTCGCGCTGAGCCTCTGCTTCCGCCGGAGCTGGAAATCCCGTTCCTCGCAGTAAACCGTACTCGATCCGCTGAAAGACGATTATGTACCCGACTCCTCTGATATCCATTGCGCGGCAGGAGGGCGCGGGCCGATGATGCCGCCCCTGTCCATCGCCCTGTGCGGCGCGGGTGGTTATGGCGAACGCTATCTCACGACCCTGCTTGCGGAGGCCGAAGCGCGGAACTGCCGACTCGTCGCCATCATCGAACCCTTTCCGAAACATTGCCCCCAATGGCCGGAGATTGTATCGCGTGGCATTCCCACCTTTTCGCGACTGGAGGAATTCTATGCGACGGCTGCGTGCGACCTGCTCATCATTTCTTCCCCCATTCATTTCCATTGCGCACAGACCTGTCTGGCCCTCGCCCACGGTTCTCATGTCCTGTGCGAAAAACCACTCTGCACCAGTCTTGAACAGATCGAGCAGATGAAAGCCGCGGAGACGCTTTCGGGAAAGCAAGTGACGATCGGCTATCAATGGTCCTTTAGCCCGGCCATTCAAAAACTCAAAAGCGATGTCCTGGCCGGACGCTTCGGTTGCCCGCGTCAATTCCAGACATTGATCTGCTGGCCGCGCGGCGACCGCTATTATCGCCGCAATGACTGGGCGGGGCGCTTGCGAACCAAAACGGGCGAACGACTTCTCGACAGCCCCGTGAACAACGCCATGGCTCATTATCTCCACAACATGCTTTACCTTCTGGGACCGTCCATCGGGCAGAGTGCCGCCGCCACTGTCTCCGAGGCGGAGCTGTGGCGAGTCAATCCGATTGAAAGCTTCGAAACCGCGGCGCTGCGCTTGCGGACACAATCGGGCGTGGAATTGCAGTTTCTCGCGTCCCATGTGACCGCGGACAGGCAAGACCCCCGTTTCCGCTACGAGTTTGAACAGGCAGTAATCGACTATTCGGCCGAACGAAAGAGCATTGTCGCCACACTCCGCTCGGGCGAAAAAATTTCCTACGGCTCCCCCGAGGACGAGCCCTGCCGGAAACTATGGCAGGCGGTGAATTCTGCGCGCACAGGTGCTTCGCCTCTCTGTGGAATCGACGCCGCCAGCGCACACACTCGATGCGTGAATCAAATGCATGACGCTGGCTTTCCGATTCATGATTTCCCCTCCGCCTGTATTGAAGTGGACGATTCAGGCGATGCTCCCCGGTGTTTTGTTCCGGGTTTGCAGGAAGCATTGAACCGATGCTATGACCATCGTACACTTCTGGCCGAAGAGTGGCACGGCGCAATCCCCTCGGCCTGCGTCTTACCCTGATTCGCCCCACTCCAGATAGCTCCGATTGGCCCACAAAAAACCAACCGATTTCACCCATGCCAACCCCCTATACTCGACGCGAAGCGCTCAAAATGGGAATCAGTGCCGCCGTGACAGGCACTTTGCCCACTACCCTGCTGGCAGCAGGAGACATCGCACCGTCACAACTGCCGGAACCAGCACGCCACATTCCGGTCTGCGGTACCTATGATGTGATCGTGGCGGGCGGAGGCCCCGCAGGTTTCGCCGCCGCGCTGGCTGCCGCGCGAGCCGGTGCGAAAGTAAAACTCATTGAGCGGGCCGGTTGTCTCGGTGGAGTGTGGACCAGCGGTTGCCTGAGTTGGGTGATTGATTCCGCCAACAAAACCGGAATCATGTCCGAACTGCGAATGATCCTGCAAAAAGAGGGCGCATTGCGCCAGCAGGGCGGCAGCTTCGCTTACGATCCGGAATCGATGAAGGCGATTCTGGAGGAACTTTGCCTTAGCGCCAAAGTGGACATCCGGCTGCACACGGAAGTGTGCGCCGCCTACGCCAATAACGCCCGCAAGCTGGAGACGATTGTCACCGAGTCCAAATCCGGACGCGAGGCGTGGCGTGCCGCCACGTTCGTCGATGCAACGGGCGATGGCGATCTCGCTGCCCTAGCTGGCTGCAGGTTTGACATGGGCCATCCGGAAACCGGTGCCGTGCAACCCATGAGTTTGGTCGCGCTCGTTTACGGCGTGTTGCCCGAAACGATACGACCGTTCATCGGAGCCGGTGGCAACAAAGAAGCCAAGGCGCGCTTGCTTGCGGAATTCCAACGCGCCGGCGTCACCCCTTCCTATGCCGCGCCAACGCTTTTTCAC
The DNA here is from genome assembly GCA_017849585.1 of Verrucomicrobium sp. GTDB lineage: Bacteria > Verrucomicrobiota > Verrucomicrobiia > Methylacidiphilales > UBA1321 > UBA1321. The sequence goes on along the minus strand of JAFIGT010000032.1, from coordinate 125,061 downwards.
ATCCGCGAAGACCTGTACGCCCTCATGGCCAATCACGAGTACAATGCTCTGGCCACCAACGCCGATGACGTCACACGCGCCACCCTTCACGCCCGGCAGGAGGTGCGCAAGCTCGTTCGGGCTTTGGCCGGACTCGGCGAACCTTGGAAAGGCCTGCGCCTGGTCGCCACCGGCTCACAGATTGGTATTCGGGAAGGTCGACGCATCCATGGACTCTACACCGTCACCAGCGAAGATATGATCGCGGGTCGCCGCCATCAGGACGCGGTATGCACCACCACTTTTGGAATCGACGTCCATTCCATCGATCCCAAAAAATCCCGCGATTACGAACGGGAAAACCGGATCAAGACCCAGGCGTATGACATCCCGCTGCGCTCGCTCATCGCGAAAGATGTGAACGGACTGCTCATGGCCGGACGCTGCATCAGCGGCGACTTCCTGGCCCACTCCAGCTACCGCGTCACCGGAAATGCCGTCGCCATGGGCGAAGCCGCAGGCCGTTGCGCCGCCTTCGCCGCTCGCCAAGGAGTGCTTCCCCAAGACGTCCCGTGGAATGCCCTTCGACTAGTGCCGGAGCAATCCAAGCCTAGTTGAACTCCAACGCCTCCCCGCTGCCTTTATGATTTCTCGTCTTGCCGTTGTCCTCTGGATGCTCCTTGGGCTTGCTTCCATCCGAGCCGACGTAAAACTACCCGCCATTCTCGGTGATCACGCCGTCTTGCAGCAAGGCCAGCGATTACCAATCTGGGGGCAGGCTGATCCCGGCGAAGAAGTCACCCTCACCCTGTCCGACCAGGAAGTGAGCACAACCGCTGATGCGTCCGGCCAATGGTCTGTGCAACTAAAACCATTGAAAGCGGATTCCACTCCGCAGGAAATGACCGTGCGCGGAAAAAACACGCTGATTGTTCGCGACCTGCTCGTCGGTGATGTCTGGATTTGTTCCGGACAATCAAATATGGATTTCCGCATGAACCGCGCACACAACGCGGTAGAAGCCATTCCCAAGGCGAACTATCCGCAGATACGATTGTTCGACGTCAAAAAGAAAATTGCCTTCACCCCACAGAAAGACTGCGATGGCGAATGGCTCGTCTGCACACCGGCCACCGTGCGCGGTTTTTCCGCCGTGGCTTATTTTTTCGGCCGCGAGATTCACGAAGCAGAAAAAATTCCGGTCGGCCTCGTCAACGCCGCCTGGGGCGGTTCGCCTGGCGAAACGTGGACCAGTCTGGAGGCATTGGAATCCAATCCGGCGCTCACTGCCTACGCCGACCGTTTCAAACAGACCCGAGATCGTCTTCCCCAGCTCAAGGCCGAGTACACGCAAAAAATTCTTCCCGACTGGCAAAAAAAGTACGACTCATGGAAAGCGCAATATGGAGCTGAAGAGGTAAAGTCGGGCGAAACAAGCTCCCCTTCAACTACAGTCCCTCCACCGCCTCCGGCTCCCAAAAAACCACTCGCGCCGGATGAGGACCAGCATCTGCCCACGGTCCTCTACAATGGCATGCTCGCGCCACTCTTTTCCTCCGCCATGAAAGGCGTCGTCTGGTATCAGGGCGAACAGAATGCAGGCAAAGAATCGACGGCGCGACTCTACGCCACACTCCTCTCCACCCTGATTCAAGATTGGCGGCTCAAGTGGAATCAGGGCGACTTCCCGTTCATTATCGTGCAATTGCCCGGTTTCGGTCCTCACGAGAGCTGGGTCTATCTGCGCGACTCGCAACGGAAAAATCTTTCGCTGCCCAATACCGGCATGGCTGTAACAATCGATCTTGGCGAAGAAAAGGATGTCCACCCCAGGAACAAACAGGATGTCGGATATCGCGCAGCTCTCGTCGCACGGCACCTGGTCTATGGCGAAAAACTCGTTTATACGGGCCCCTGCTATCGCTCTCTGCAGGTGGAGAAAAACAAAATCCGTGTCCTGTTCGATCATGTTGGCAGCGGTTTGAAAATCGGCAGCGCCCCCTCCCCTCGCCTCAATGTCCCACCAGAAGCACCGCTCGATCATGTCGAGGGATTTGAAATCGCGGCTGGCGACGGACATTTTGTTCCCGCCACCGCTCAAATCAGTGAGAACCATTCCGTACTGGTCTGGAGCGACGCCGTCGCCAAGCCAACGGCTATACGCTATGGGTGGCGCGCATTCCCGCGAGCCAATCTCTATAATATAGAAAATCTGCCCACTGCGCCATTCACGACCCTAGACGCGACAAATCCCACCCCGCTCCAGAAATGAGGCACCCGCCGCGGCACCACAAAGAGCCTATTTGCCCGGGCCATTACCTGCCTGCGTGGATGGCGTCCGCAGGATCTCATAGACACAGGCCGTTGTTGTCGCCACGGTAAAAGTAGTGCCACTGTCCTGCCGGTGAGTTTCGATCTTGCGAATTCGACGGCCTGCTAGATCAACGGCCCAGACTTCTGTATTCTGAAAATCGCCATTCTTGATCATGATTGTACCCTGATCCGCCCGGATCAAGTGCGGCAACCGTCCGTGATTCACGTAGAGCGTTCTTTCCGCATTTCCAAACTGGGTTCCCTCCGCCAGCACGTCCGTCAGGTAGAGCAACAACAGTCGACCACTTTTCTCCAGTGAACGGCCATCCATGGCCCCGAGAAAGAAGGTGGCGTATCTTTCCCATTCGTCATCTTGGCCATTTGCCCTGCCCAGGAAAGCCCACCCTGACCGGAGAATCCCTCAGCCATCTCCGTTACAATTTCGAAGGAACCCTTTCGGGTATCGAGTTTCATTTGCCCCTGATCGCTCGCAAATATACCTAGCGCCGCTTGATCCGCCACAGTGTTAGACAGGTAGCCATGCTGCGCGAGAGACCGGATGGGATCATCGCCACAGGGAACTTGCCGCAATACACTAGCGGGTAGCGGACCGCTGAATCGGTCATCAACCAGCAGTGCGGTATAGGGCACCTGAGTTTTGACCGGTTGATCGGGAACAATCGTTCCCACTCGCGAGATCAAGCCCAGATTCTGAAACCCATCCAGATAGCTGCCTTTCCCCAAACGAAAAAGGAGCTCCAGCTTTTCCTCCTTCTCGGCGGCCAGCGGCTCCAGACTTTTATCCGTGACGACCATCGCAAACAGATTCTTTCCCGGTTTCACTTCATTGCGCAGAAACAAAAGGATGCCAGCCTTATCGGAAAGCACCCGCTCGACGGAAGGTTTCTTCATCGGCGCACCGTCGGCAGTGCCGCGGTGGTGAAGGAAATCGACGGTATCGCCGCGGACGCCCTCTACGCACAGGATAATGATAATATGCTGCCCGTGCGCCACCAATGGGCCAGCGATGGAACAACCGGATTATCCTGGGAGGATGTACTCCTGCCCTACGCGGGAAAAAAACTGCAACCCGCCGACTACAAGACCGCACCAGCCAACTACTATTGCCCCGCCTTCATCGCCCGGAACACCCAGAAAAGCCCACGGGTCAGCAACGGGTTCGCCACAAGCTACGTCTGCAATGGCTACATCCTGCGCAACAGGATCAACTACCCGGCCACCGCCATTCAATATCGCCTCGCGCAATTTCAAGACCCCTCCAACACCTTGCTGCTCACCGATGGAATCCCCTATCCCGGCAGCGCCGGTCCCGCCGTCAGCACCCTGAACGAAACCCGCACATCCAGTCGCTACGTGGGCTACGACATGCACGAGGGTCGCGTCAACGTCCTCATGGTCGACGGCAGCGTCAAGACAATGTCCCCCCAGGACAGCGGCCTCGACGTTTTTCACACCGATACCGGCCGCCTCTATTACTGAAAGGACGACGCCCTCGCGTCCCGCCCATCGACTTTCCAGAGTCGGTGCCACTGTGCGAGATTGACATCTCGACTCGAATTGGCCCTCATACTTCACGTCATGGTAACGGCGGCAGAACATCCTAATCCATCGCCGGGAACACCCCGATTGTGGTGTCAATTATTAACCTCCCTCATCTGGCTTTATCGTGGACCTATCGTGCCCCACGGCGAGGGCTACCGTCCCGACCCCCTTGGTTCAACGGCCTGGCTCGTGCTCAAAGGAAACGCCCAAGTGACCATCGAGGGTTGCCGCGTCAGCGCGGGACCGGGACAATGGCTCTTCCCCAAGCCAATCGCACGCACGCAAAATTTCTCCCCGAATACGGAGATCCTCTCCCTCCGCTACCATGCGGAATGGCCGGACGGCCAGCAACTGTTTGATCAAGGTTTGAGCGTCACCTTCAAGGAGACCAAATACCCCGAGCTACGACGCTGCGCCGAAAAGCTGCAGCGCATGGTATGTCGGGTTAGCCACCGCTCTTTCAACGACATCAGCTTTGCCTGCACGCCACTGAGCCTGCCTCATTATTTTCAAATTGAACAAGCCCTGATGAACTGGATGCAAACCATGTACCACTGTTTGACGTCCGAGGGACTCACCCCGCATTTGCGCCATTTCGAAGATCAACGGATGACGCTCGCCCTGGACCTGCTCAACGGCTGGCCCCTCAATCAACGCTATACCAATACCCTGCTGGCCCGGCAGGTTGGCCTGAGTCGCAGCCAGCTGGAAAGACTTTTTGCCCATCACCTGGGCGCGACGACCAAACACTATCTGGACCGCAGACGCCTGCGTCAGGCACAACTTGCTCTCTACTCCCAAAACAAACAAGTCAAGGAACTCGCCTATGAACTGGGCTTTCGTCACGTCTCCAGTTTTTCCGCCTGGCTCAAAGATAAAACCGGGCGAGCCCCGCGAGATTTCAAGGACGGCCTTTTATTGTAAGAACGGATGCTATCCGTCTCAATGACCTGCATTTTCGGCAACGCCACCTGGACTGGATCGAGAATTTGTCCGGCATGGCGCAAATTTTTTTGCAACGTCGGAACGGAAATTTTTTGTACTGGGCACGCCTCCTTCAACGCAAGAGCCGTCGCCTGGGCCGCCGACTGGCCAAGCACCATCCCCACCGGCTCCATGCGGATCGACCCAAAGGCGATATGCGAGGAGGAAAGGCACCACGGCACCAAAAGATTGGCACACTCGTGTTCGCGAGGACAAATGGAACGGTAGGCAATCGGGTACGGGCGGAAACCATGAATCTCGACGTTACCCTCATTATAGGCGCGTCCTCCCAAGACAACCCGCTGGCAGGAATGGGAATCCATGCCATAAGCCGCCAGACCGATCGAGTCGGAGACATACTCCCGTCCCACCACGTTATGCTCCGTCATGACGTAATCGGATAGCATGCGGCGGCCTTCACGGATGTACAGTTGATGACTCCAGCCTTGCGTCTCCACGAACTCATCCTTGGGTAATCCCCAGCAATTCACCTCATCGCGGATCGATCGTGGCACCGAAGGATCATTCGCCAGGAAATAATACATCCCGAGATTGTACGACACATGATCCTGAAAGATCGCCTCGCGCGTGAGGTAGTCGCCGTCCGGCCATTGATAATTGCCTCCGATGTGATCCGACGAAAAGCCGCCGTAGTTATTCGTGTCGGTCTTTCCATTGGGCATGCGTATCGTAAGATTGAGCGCGTCCCAGTATCCCTTTTTCAAATAACGCGCAAGCAAGGTATACCGCTCCGGGTCATAGTGCTCCGGGCAAGGGAACAGCAAACGATTCTCATCCTGATCCGTCAGACAGACGCGAAAATTATAAGCCTGGACCCGATGATCACCCTCCCCCTGCCGGCCAGGATCTTCCCCCGACAGACCGTGCAGCAACCCGCTGGCGGGCACGCCCTCCATTTTGTAAGGATCGACATGGCAATTGAAGTTGTGATTGGGATGACCAAAATGAACGCCGTTATAGGTTTCCTTGTAGACCTCATTACTTTCCCGACCGACATGGAAGGACACGCCCGCGCGCGCCATCAAATCCCCTTCGTAAGTGGCATCCACAAAGTATTTCGCGCGAAATATCGTCCCGTTCTCCATGACGATTTGCGTGATCCGATTCCCCTCCTTGGTCACCGAAGCCAGCGCCTCTTCGAAGTAAGTGGGCACATCGGCTTCCGCCATGTAACGATTGAACAGCGCTTCCGCTACATGAGGCTCAAACACCCAACTCTCCGGACGCCCATAGTATTCACCCAAATCACGATAAAACTGCCGGGACCGACCACCGATAGCCTGCTTGTTACCAATATCCGTGGCACCCAAACCGCCGGAACTCAGGCCGCCAAGATGCCGCCCAAATTCGACCACCACGACTCGATAACCCAGACTCTTCAATTCCACGGCAGCAATGACACCCAAGGAGGTACCCCCATATATGCAAACATCCGCAGTAATAGTCGGAGGCTGAGGCAAGGGCGCGCGGTGACGGTAATAGTAAAGATGACTGGCAGGCATGATCCTTTTAAAATAACCCGAACCACCTGCGAACCAAACGCGCAACGCTTAGTCGAATTGCGCAAGCACTATGGGAATTTGAGCATCCGGCTTCAAAACGAACCCATTCGCGGGACGAAAGCAGCCTAACGCCTACAATCTGCCCCGTGCTATTTTCAGGCGACCAAATCCCACCCACCACCATGCCCACCTCCACCCGCGACTATTGGATTCTCACCGCCGAAAAACTGGCGCGTCCGATTCTCCACAATCTGGCCGCCGGAACTCTGCGCCAGCAGATGCCCGTCGAAAAAGATCCCTCCACACACGCGGAGGAAAACACCCATCTGGAAGCGTTCGCCCGCCTGCTCACGGGGCTGGCCCCTTGGCTGGAACTGGATGAACCCGCATCTCGGCCATGGCGTCAACTGACCCATCAATCGCTCGCTCAGGCAACCGATCCCGCCTCCCCCGACTTCCTGAATTTCACCAAAGGACGGCAACCACTGGTTGATGCCGCCTTTCTCGCACAGGCACTCCTGCGTGCCCCCAAGACCCTGTGGACACCCCTGCCCGCTCGCGTTCAATCTCGCCTGATTCAAGCGTTGAAGCAGGTGCGATCCATTCGCCCCAGCTTCAACAACTGGCTGCTCTTCAGCGCCATGATTGAAACCGCCCTGCGTCATTTTGGTGAAACCGATTGGGACGCCCTGCGCGTCGATTACGCCCTGCGCCAGCACGAGCAATGGTACCTCGGCGACGGTCTTTATGGCGATGGCCCCCAGTTGCATGCCGACTACTACAACAGCTTCGTCATTCAACCGATGCTGCTCGATATCGTCTCGCACCAACCGGAATTTCGCGAACTTGAAGCCACGCTTCGTCTCCGCGCCCAACGCCACACGGAAATTCTGGAACGCTTGATTTCGCCCGAAGGCACCTATCCCCCGCTGGGACGATCACTCGCCTATCGTTGCGGGGCGTTTCACAGTCTCGCCCAACTCGCTCTCCAGCAACAACTGCCTCCGACCTTACCGTCGGCTCAGGTCCGTTGCGCACTGACCGCCGTCATGCGCCGCACGCTCGAATTTCCCGGCACTTTCGACCACCAAGGCTGGCTGCGCATTGGTTTTTGTGGCGCTCAACCCTCCGTTGGAGAATGCTACATTTCGACAGGCAGTCTCTATCTTTGCTCCACCGTTCTCCTGCCTTTGGGATTGCCACCGTCCGCTCCTTTTTGGTCTGAGCCCGATCAAAAATGGACCTCTCTCAAAGCGTGGCAAGGGGAACCCTTCCCCCTCGACAAGGCGTTGAACCTTTGACGCCGCCTCTGATCGAAAGAAGTCGAATTCGACCCACGCAAAGACACGAATCAGCCTAACGGCTTTCGACAGTCCGTGGTTGAATAACCGTAGCCCTTCAGCCTCCATGAACTACTTCTCCTCCCCCCTTCTGTCGGCAGGAATTCTCCTCGCCGGGTCGCTCTTGATCCCACTGCCTGCCGCCGCCAGCACAGTCATTTACCGGGAGACTTTCGGCAACGCCAAGGGCAGCAACACCTATCTGACCGATAGCACCAATATTCACACCGATTGGAAAGTCTACTCCACCACCACCGCCATCAATGGCAGCGCCGCGCGGTCAGTGATCTCCAACGTGGCGAATTCCACCGGTGCCGGAGGGCTGCCCAATATCGGCACGGGATACACGGAAACATCGCAGACCAATGGCGTCGCCTTCACCGACAGCATGAACATCAACTGGCTCTTCATGACCACCGGCCACGCGGGCAACCTGATCGACATTGATCCGACGCAGGGATTGACCTTCTCCTGGTTCCAAGGCGACGCCAACGCAACCGATGGATTACGCCTCACTGTTCAGGTGGCAGGAAACTGGTATGTGACCAACACCCTCTTCACCACTCCCGCGTCGGGCTCGACCTCCTTGGCGGAAAAAACGTGGACCTTCACCAATGACGCCACCCAATGGAGCCTGTTGAACTTCACCGCCGGTTCCACTCTCGGCGTGGATTCAACGTCCCTCACCGGCACGCTACCGACCGGGAACATCACTGGATTTGGCGTCTATGTCGATCCCAACACAAGCTACGTCCGCTTTGATAATTTCTCGATCATCAGCTCCGTCCCGGAACCCTCCACAGTCCTTCTCGTTTCCGTTTTTGGCCTCCTCTTGAGCCTTCGGCTCCCGCGCTGTTGCCGCCGCTAAAACCTTTTTCATTTAAATCTCAGGAATCGTTCTTCCCCTGCCGTTGGTACAAAGGGAACTGGACAGTTTTGATGCGGCTGTGGCAACCTCGATTGAGTCGGCCACCTGTCCAGAAATCCGCCAGCCATGAACGACACTTCCTCGGATATTCCCACACTGTGCTGGACAGAATCGTTTCCCGCCGTTCACGTCCCCATCGTCGCCCTGCATTTCCCCGACCGCCAGGGCAACGAAATGCGCCATGCGCATGACTTCATGGAAATTCAGCTCTGCGCCCAGGGGCACGGCGAGCAACAGATATCGCATGGCAAAAGTTCCTTCAACAAGGGAGACGCCGTCTTTCTACGCCCCGGCGCGTGGCATGCGGGCATCAACAACAGTCACGTCAACGCCTACGTCTGCTGTTTTGGCACCTCGCTCCTGCGTCGCGAACTGCTCTGGATGCTGGATGAACCCGCCCTGAATTTCCTGCTCTGGCGCCAATCGCCGGATGATCCCACCGGCACCTTCCGCCTGCATCTCGAGCCCGATACGCTGCGCCGCTGCATTCACCACCTCAAAGAACTCGTCGCCTTGGGAGAAGTCGAAACACCGGGCTCGCGTCCCTATCGCATCGGCCACCTTATTCTCATCCTGGTCACTCTCGCGGAAGCCGTTCCCCGGGATAAGATCGAAACGCAATCCGATCGCGAACCGGTTCATTCCGCCGTGAAGCGCGCCATGTGCCTGCTCGCGGAAGATATCGGCGGCGAATGGACCTCCTCCGGCCTGGCCAAAAAACTCAATATTGATGTGTCCTACCTCGGACGACTATTCCGCAAGACCCTGGGCTTCCCGCCCATGACCTACCTGACTCAGGTCCGAGCCGAACAAGCCTCGCGCCTGCTCCTGCGTACCGATAAGACCATTTCCGAGATTGCCGTCGAAGTGGGCTGGGCCGATCCCAACCATTTCGCCCGACGCTTCCGCTCGCACTTCGGCATTTCCGCCACGGAATACCGCGCTCGATTCCGCCCCGCCAAACAATAGGCCCGACCCGCCTTACGCCGTGACGCTGGCACGGCGGCGCACGCGTTGACACGCCAGCAGACCAACCACACTCCCCAGCAGCAAGACCGCGCTTCGGCTTTCTGGAACACTGAGCGTAAACGTATCCAGCCGATTGCTTCCTCCAGCCCCGCGCACATCGGAGTACAGTCCAAACCCGGTGATATTATTCGATGAAAGATCGGCTCCGAGCACATTGCCAACGCTCATAGTCGTTCCCGGAGTAAAATTCAGCGTGCACCAATCGGCTGCATCGTTCGTAAACGCGAAAGTTTTCAGCGTCCAGACCGAGGCAGTCGATGTGAACAGCTGACTTGTGACATACCAACTCCCATCCACCTGCACCGCCACGCGAAATCCATCCGACGCGGAATTGTTCCGCTGATACCAGGAAAACGAAAGATCCGGGTTCTGCGCGACATTGATCAGGTTCCCTGTATGACCGGTGGTAAAAAAGAAATACGGATCCGTGGGTTGATCGGTATAAAGCACGCCGTTTGTCTGGCTGGGCGTCGTGTACCCGGTGCCGACATTGTCCAGATTGGTCGGAGATGAAGCCGCATTGGAGGCCACAGCCCGAATCAACATCCCATTCGTCCCGCTCGCCGAATAGTAGACCTGCCAGTCGGTGGCCAGATAGGTCGTATTATTCAGGAGATAATTCGTCGTACCGCTATTTCCAAAAGTCTCGCGATAAATGACCGTCTGCGCGTGAGCGGGCATGGCCAGGAGCATGAAACCGAGAAGACCGAGCTGCCCGATGATCGAAAGAAGAGGCTTTTGTTCCATAGGGTGTGTTTTGGGTGATGGCCCAATCCAACCAGAATTCGGTGAACGCGGTTAGGCTGATTCGCGCTTTTCATTTGGACCAATTCGACATTGGCCTTTTTGTGATTGCTTATCCGCGTCCTGCGATTTTGTGACACCCAGTTCGAATATCGAACCAGTCCTAGTTAAAAACTTGGACCGGCCTAATGGGTCCCGCGCTTTCTTGATACTCTCGACAAAAAGCGAAATACGCTTTTTCACCACTTTCCCACCATGCTCATGCAACTGATTCAATCGCCTTTACTCCAACGCGGCTCACGCCTGCAAGAACTATCCCGCTTTCGTCTCCGCTTCGAATTTCACGGCACGCTCCACGCCCTTCCCGTGGAAGTGACCGCCGACGCGAATTATCTCCTCTTCCTCAATGGCGTCGAGGTAGGTCGCGGACCGGGCCGTCACTTAGCAGACACGCTGCCCGTGAATCGTCACGATCTGGCCGGCGCGCTGCGCAACGGGGAGAACACTCTGTGCGCTCTCGTCCGCCACCTCTATGTGGACACTTTTGGTTATCTGCGGGGGGAGCCAGTTTTCGGCCTCGAGGGAGCAGTCGGTGAAATGGATCTGTCGACGAGAAATCCCGAATGGAGAGTCTCTTGCGAAACCGGATTCCATCCTTTTTCACCACGCGTAAACATGCATCTCGGCTGTCTGGAAGATCAATCTCCGCTCACAGAGAGCCTGCTGGAGTGGACCCGCATCACATCGCACGAAGAGTCGGAGTGGACTCCAGCCCAACCGGTGGCAAAGGAGCGCCGCGCCTTGACTGCGAATCCCGTGCCTCCTTTGCAAGACACCGAACTCTTCCTCTCCCGGGATATCGCCGTGCTCGGCGCCTTCCCATCGTTGCCCGAAAGCTCCGGCCCGCTTTTTGCCGTGCCTTCCGACGGAGCCGATCAGCTGGTCGAAATGACCTTCTCTTCTCCCGATATTCACCCGGAAACCAAAGTCACCATCGGCATTCGCGGAGTGGGCGCCATTCTCGAAACAGCACCCGGCCATATCAGCAAAATATTTCCCTGCGGCCATCATGCGGCAGAGGACGCATTCCACTGTCGCGGCTCCGATTTGCGGGCCGGAGTTCGTCTGATCACCTGCGATGCCGAACATGTTTTGATTGGCACCCGCGATGGACTTCCCTTTGCCCTGCAAGCGCAGAAAACTGGAGAGCGTGGATTGGAACGGGCCTTTGACCAGTTCCGCGGACTCCCCGCCGAGACGATGGCGAGGTGGAGCTTCACACCGGTCACACCTCCCGTTCCTCTGAAACAAGTGGGCACAGATTGCCTTTATGCGTGGCATTCGTTCCGCGATTTCATTCCGTATCCGCGTCCGAAAAATTTCACACGCGGTCAGTGGCTGCACCAAGAGGGGCTCATTCTCGATTTGGGCCGTTTTCGTTACGGTCATTATCAGATCCATTTCACCACAGCGCAACCCACCCAGGTGGAAATCGGCTATGGCCACGAGACGACAGAAGAAGGCACGCCCCAAGTCTTCAATTGGGATCGCGTGCGATTACCCGCCGGGAAAGCGTCCTTCCAAAATCTGTTTACGCCGCGCGGTGCCCGCTATCTTTTTCTCTCGACCAATGGAGAATGCCAGATCGAGACAATCTCAGTCACCGAAGTGTTGGCTCCGTTGCCGGAACGCGAGCAGTTGGGCACATTTCGCTGCAATGATCCCGAATGGAATCGCATCTGGGATGCCGCGCGCGAGACAATCCGCTATTCGCGCACCGATGTGGTCTCCTCCGATTCCTTCCGTGAATTCTGCGCCTGGCTCGGCGATACGCATTGGATCGGCCGCAATTACTTCTACTCACTCTTCAGCCCGCAACCCTTGCGCTACACATGGGAGCTGTATGCGCGCAGCGTGGACGAGGCGGGACGCCTGCCGTCGGTGGTCCCGTCATACGCCACATTCAATCTACCGGTCTGGACCTGGCAATTCTGGATGGGAACGTGGGAATACTATCTCTACACAGGTGACCTCGATTTTCTAAACTCCCTTTTCGATGCCTGTCTGAAAACCCACCGCTATTACCAGCAGTTCAAAACAAAGTGCGGCACTCTTCTCAATCCACCGGAATGGCGCATCGTCGACTGGGCTAAAATCGATCTGAATGGCGAATCCTTCGTCCTAAATGCGATCTATCGCCGCGCCGTCAGCCTACTGGCGCAGTCCGCCGGTGCGCTGGGCCGCAAGGAAGAAGCCTCCCTGCGTGAAGAAGCCTCGCAATGCCTCGAAGCCTTGTCCCATCCACGCTTCAACGATCCGCAGCAGCGGCTCATTCTGGACGGCCTCACGGAAGGTCGGCCCAACACCACTTTTTCGCAGCATGCCCAGATTTTGGCCTACGATCTCGGTCTGTGGAACGAGCGGGAAAAAGGTAACCTGATCGAGCGCCTGCTCTCCCCAATGCCCCGGCGAGACCTCTGGACCCTCGGAGAACCAAGCTTTCATTGGGCAGCAGAAATTCTGTGCAGGCATCCCGATTTTCCGAAATTCGGAAAATGGATTCACGATACCTATCAGCATCAAATGGAAGCGGGTGCGACCTGCCTCGGTCACCGTCATCCCGGCCCCATCCCAGGCGAATACCACGAGCGCACCAAATCGCCCTGTCACGGATGGGCCTCGTCACCACTTTATCTCTCCGGAGCCATGGCGCTCGGAGTAACTCCGGCGCAGCCCGGCTATCGATCCGTGCGCGTAGCACCTCGGCCTTTATATCCCGAGATGACACAAGCCTCCGGCACTGTCCCCACCTTACGCGGAGCCATTCGGGTAAGCTGGCAAATGCCCACCGCGAAACACAAAACCGGATTCATGGAAGTGCAGTTACCGCCGGGAATGGAAGGCCAGCTCGACCTAAGCGCACCGGAGTGGCAGGCGTTTCTCCCGAGCCCTGACGGAATCATAGAGAAAACTTATGTTCTCGGTCCTTCGCGCTTGCGAGTCGAATTGCCCCTCCCCACGGACCGACGGCATGCCGTTCGCGCTTCAAAACGCGAGGCACTGACCGTGCGCCCTTAAAAATATCGCACACGCAGCAAACCTAGCTCACCTAACGCAAACGCTCGTCTCGCATTCCGTGGTAAAACTGGAGTCATGCCCCAACTGCACCCTTGCGAAATCTCCGATCTCAAATTTCAAATTCGTCGCCACACCAGCCAACACCCACCGCGACACCCAACAGAGACGGTTGATGATTGTAGCGCATTGTCGACGCTATTTATTTTATCGCCCGCTCACACTGACACTAAACGTATCGAATCGCCGCGTCTCCCCCGTGATCGCTTCCGTGAAAAGACCGAATCCCGTCATCCGGCCCGCCGGAAGATCCGTCGTGGGGATTCCCCCCGGAACCAGTGAACGGCCGGACACAAAATCGAGAAGACACCAACTCGCCGCGGAAGGAGTAAAGGTGAAACTCTGATGCGACCAGACATTGGCAGGTGAGGAGAAGAGTGCCTTTGTCACATACCAGACACCATCGATCTGCACCGCCACGCGAAAACCATCATCGGGCCTGTTATTCCTTTGGTACCAGCCAAAGGTCAATCCCTGCGACAAGTCCAGATCGATTGCACCACCCGTTTCGGCCGACGTAAAAAAGAAATAAGAATGAGTGGGAGCATCCGTATAAACCAGCCCATTGCTTTCGCTCGTGGAGGCATGGGAGGTGCCAATATTCACCGCCGTATCCGGCTTGGAACCTCCATTGGAAATAATCGCTCGCGTGGAATTTCCCTTGGTGCCTGCGCGTCCCCAAACCACCTGCCAATCGGTGAGCACATGGGCTTTGTTATCGACCGTATAGTTGGCGGAACCGCTATTGCCAAACGTCTCCTGATAGATAACTGACTCGGCATGGAGAGCCGGAGCGCTCAAAAGAGCCCAGAGAAAAATCATCTTAACCGACCAACAGAAAACAGAATTCTTTTTCATAGGAGGAATCCGCAGCTTCCAACTTACCCCAAGCGCGATTCCGCCGTTAGGCTCTATTGCGCTTTTCATTTACCCGAATTCGACGCAATTCCCGCGGATCGAAATCAGCCTAGCCAAAATCATCCCGAAGCCTAACCACTCATTGGAGCTTTTGTTAAAGTGATCGCATGGCTTTCGTCTTCTGCAATTTGAGACTGCAACGAGTCTGGCTTTGGCTCGTCATCGGCTTCGTGCTGAATCGGGGGTTCTGCGCCGACACTTCCATGGAACCGGATCGCCCCATCAGTTGGTGGAAATTCGGCGAGACCGTTCGCTACCGGATGACCGGAAACCCGCCGGATTCGGGGACCGATTCGATCAAGGGCGTCGTCACAAACAGCAGCGGCAAGGAAATCGCCGTCATCTCCCTCCCGCGAGATCAATGGAACGTGGGCTGGTCCTGGACCCCTTCGGAAACCGGTTACTACGAAGTGGAATTCTTCGCGGAGAATAAAGAAGGGAAAAAGCAACCCCTCCAGCGTTCCTTCTGGTTTCGCGCGCCCAACGGAGCGACGAAGGAGTTTCACCACTCACGGCGCGGCATCGCCGTCTTGCCCAATAACGAATTTCCATCCGCAGCGGCCCACCAATTCGGTTTCGCCACCTACTCCAGCAACCCCGAGGATTTGATGCTCGCGCAATTGGTCGGTTTTAACCTCGTGCGCCTGACCGCCCATTGGGGACCCGACGGTTGCGGGATGGTGAAGGATGAAGTGATCGAGAGCACGAAAGGAATATATAACTGGGTGGGATTCGATCGTCTGGTGGATATGTATACCGCCGCCGGCTTTCAGATTTATGCCCAGATTTATGGCACGCCCTACTGGGCCTCACCCCATCCGGAAAAAGCAGGCACGATTAATATCTGCGTGGATGCCGCCACCGCATACGCACCAGTCGACATGCAAGACTGGACCCGCTTTCTCGACGCGCTCCTCCACCGCTACAACGACCGCATTCGACTGTGGGAGATTGGCAACGAACCGGCCATGCCGGGAGGCAGTTGTTTCTGGCTCGATACCCCGGAAAATTATTTCCAGATGCTCAAGTCGGGCTACGAGACCATAAAGAAAAATCAGCCAAACAGCGAAGTGTGGATCGGCGGCTTGGGAGCCAATTCCTTTTACCATACGTTCTATGACCGGATTTTATCTCTGGGCGGCGCGAGCTATTTCGATGGACTCTCCCTGCACGGCTCCTGGAATAGCCCACAGGAAAAATTCCGCGACATTGAGAAGCGCTGGAAGGCCGGTCCCAAACCCGCATTCAATTCCGAATGGCATGCTGTCTTGCAGGGCAACCTGCAAAGCGGTCCCGTCCTCAGCGAAGAAGCACTCTCCTTTCGCATGATGCGTGACCTGATGCATCAGTTGAAGCAAGGCATGACGCGCACTATTCTTTTTGAAATCAAAAATCTCGTCGAACGGGAGACGCTCGATTTCTGCATCCAGAATAAATGGTTCGTTCACAGCTCCGGTCTTTTTCGTAAACGGCCACAGACCGAACCGCGTCTTCCCGCCGTAATTCTCTCCAATTTCCTGATTACCTCGGGACGGCAGGCCGCGTTCAAAAAAGAGATCGCCTTATCGCCCCATTCCATCGCGGTGGAGTTGACCACCGCTCAAGGTTCACTCCTCGCTTTCTGGAGCGAGAAAGAACCTCTCGCGGCTGATCTCGTCAAAGAGTTCGCCACACCTCAGTCGCGCCTGACAGACTGGGAGGGGCGGGCGCGCAGCCTCGATGCCACCGAAAAACTCGAGCCGGGAAAACTCTATTATCTCTCCCAACCCAACCTCGCCAAACTGGATGCCGCGTCGCCCGCCGACAAACTCATCTCGCCACGTCAGGCCGAGCGTCAATCGCGCCCTGCACCCACCGGCACCCTGTCCAGCCTGAAGCTCTTCGATACGGTCAAGACCCCAGCCCTAGTACCCAGCGCCCAGTGGATTACGAAGGACTGGCATCGGCTCTCCCTAACAAACGAACATCCCAATCCATCACTCGCCGCCAAAGCGGCTCTGGCCAGCACACCTCAAGGTCTGGATGTCGTGGTGGAAGTCATCGACCCCGTGCACGTCCAAAAAGAATCATCCGCATGGTGGAGTGGCGACAGCGTGCAGATCGCGCTGGATTGCGAAAACTCCGGTCTGGCGGGCGGCAATACTGAATTTGTCTTCGCGCTGACCGAACAGGGACCGGTCGCGTGGAAAATTCTCGCCGCCGAACCTCATGGTAATATTCCCGCGATGTGGTCGCCCTCCGGCAGCGCGGCCAAATTTGTGGAAACCCATATCGTGCGCGACGGCGAGATCACCCGCTATCAAATCCGTATTCCATGGTCAGAACTTTACCCGCTCATTTACGACGCCGGAAAACCGCTGCACGCTGCCTTGGTGATCAATAACAACGACGGCAAGGGACGCGCGGAATGTCTGGAGTGGGCCGCGGGAATTTCCCGGAGCAAAGACCCGGCGCAATACGGCACGTTGAAACCCCTCACGAGCAAGTAAGCGGTGGCGATCTATCGACAATACTGGTCCACAACGGGCTGGATCGCATCGGCCCAGATACGATAACCAGCCAGCGAAGGGTGAAGCAAATCGGGCATGATCTCCTTGGACAACGTGCCATCCGGAGCCAAAAACTTTTCTCCAATATCGAGATAGGTCACACTTGGTTCGCGACCGAGCGGTTCGATGAGTTTGTTGATTTCCGCGATTTTCACGCGCTGTCCATCGGTGGGACTGGCACCTCGCGGAAAAATTCCCAACAGCAAGATATGCGTCCGGGGACAGCGCTTCTGAACTTCACGAACGATCGCAGTAATGCCTTCGGCAATCTGCGGCGCGGAGTCACCTAGATTATTCGTGCCGATCATGAGCACCAATAGCTTCGGAGAGATTCCGTCCAATTCGCCATGCTGCATCCGCCACAAGACGTTTTGTGTGCGATCGCTACTGATACCAAACGAAGCCACGTTGCGATTTTCATAGCGCTCCTTCCAGACGGCCGCTCCCAAACTTTTCCATCCGTGCGTAATGGAGTCGCCCTGAAACAGGAGATCGATATTTCCGCCCTGAGCCTGCTTGAGATTATCCGTGAATCGCACCATCCAATCATTCCGTGGCACAGGATAAGCCGCTGGATTAACTCCGGCCGGTGGTGTCTCGAGCGGCCAGTTGACCGTCTCCGCGTGAAGGGTGCTCCCCCATCCGATCGAAAGGGCAAGGGCCAGAGGCAGGCTACGGACAGGACGGAGCATGGTAGGCATTCTCTTTTTCAGGGATTCATCAACAAAAGTGTCCGGCGGTTCTCCACAAACTCCGCCGTAGGAATTGCCTCCGTATGACCGTCGATAAAGACGCAGAGAATTTCCCCCGTGCCACGATCATTCACATCGTTGGTTTTGTTGGCGTAGCTATTGACGTAACTCGAAACATCCAGATACCACGTTGCGCGCAAATTTGTTCCCGCAGTCACCACCATCACAACCTGACTGGGACGTGACACCGTGGCGGCGCGCATAGCCGCATTCAACCAGGGAAAGCGGAAGACTTCCGTACTGCCACCATAATCGCAAATAGTATGGTGTTGTCCGTTTTTCAAGAAGGGATCAATCAGTGTGGGACACTGATTGAACTTCTGGCCCGAGTAATTGACGTAGGATTGATTCGGCGGCAGGTAGGGTCGAATCAGATCGGACCAATAATTCCCCTGATAACTCGTACCGGCATAATCACCGCCAGTAGTGTTATCGCAAAGATAGGGATAGCGCCCTTGATTGTCTCCGACGTAGAGATTGATGGAGGTCGCAATGGCGCGCAAATTGGCAGTGCTTTTCGCACTCTTGGAGAGTTGCATGGCCCGACCGAACCCCATCAGCAGCAAGCTCGCCATCACCGCCACAATCGACAGCACGACAAACATCTCGACCAACGTAAAGCCCCGCGACAGGAAGAGAGGATCCCGTTGCCTGCCCGCGACTGATTTCTGGAGGAATGAGTGCATTCGACGCTTTATTTCTGTTCCGCCCATTCCGGCTTGTAATTCTTGGCAAACCAGGAACGCAATACCTTCTCCCGATCGGTCAAAGTCGCAGCTGGAGCAGAATCATTCCAACCAGTTCCGTACTCCACACTCCAGCCCTGCCAGGAGCGGAATCCATGGTAGCACCAGTCCCATCCGTATTTTTCGAAAATCTCGATACAATCCGAAAGATAACGCTCGGCTCCGGGCGCCCAGCGAATCGCGCTGAACTCACCTATAAAAATCGGCACATTATATTTCTTCTGAAATTCAATCACCGGCGCCAACGCCTGTTCCAGTTGGGCCTTATCCCAGTATCGACCTTCCACTGTTCCGGGATAGGTAAAAATTGCCCCTTTTTCTGAACCTGCCCGCTGATGCGTATAGACCAAGGGATGATACATGTGCGCGCTATAAATCACCCGAGGCACCGGCACGGGTCGTAAATAGGCCATGCCTTCTGGTTGTCCCAAAAGGATGCACTCCACAATGAGAGGCTTTTCAGGATCCACCTTGCGAATGGCGCGACAGATTCGAGAGGCCAGATCATTCCACAGTCGCACTCCTGGCTGCCAATTATCCTGCTTGGGTTCATTGGCAATATCATAGGCCCAGACGGCCGGTTCATTTTTATAACGGGCCGCGATTTTCTCCCACATAGCGGCCAGTCGATCCTGATTCTCCACACTGGAAAATAATCCGTAGGACAAGGTTTGAAGATTCAGTACGACCGAGACACCCAGTTTCCGGCAGAGTGGCAGCAGCGCATCCAGCCGTGCCAATTCCGTTTCGAGTACTTGGTCCAGATTGGGCGTATCGAGTCCCTGCGGATAGGAAATCGCCCCATTCTCGGCAATCGGCCAGCGGATCACATTCACCTTCCACTCCTTCGCCAAAAAGCGAAGTGAATCGGCACTCAGCGGATCGGGGTAAATGGGATTGGGCCGAACTGTGACACCGCGCAGTCGCGGCAAGTAATGAGGCTTGAATGCGGAATCAACCGGCCCCGTCTTTGCGCTCAGGGAAGAATCCTCAACAATCTGGGCACGCAGGTTGGAGAAGGAGACCTTGCCCGAGACATTTTCAAGCCCGAGGATCAGATCCACCGCCACCACATCGGGAGGCAATGTCAGCAGCGTTCCGATTTGTTTCGGTCCGAAATTACTCTCCGTGATCTTCGCCTGCGGATATTCGTCGGGACCTTGCGCACGCCGCACTCGTGCTCCCAGTTTAACTCCGTTCCATGGTTTCAGCGGTGGAATCTTGGAGATATTCTCTCCTTGAATCGTGGCGGAGACATATACAAAGCCCCCTCGTGAAAGCTTTTCCAGCGGAAGCGGGATCGTCAACTTCTCACTCGCACCCAACGCTTCGGGCGGGATTTCCACGACTAGCCTGCCATTCGTCACGGTGTAACGCCCGATCGATTCCGAACAATCCTTACTCCATTCCGGAAGGGTGGGATTCTTGAAGGTATAAGAAAAAATTTCTGCACCAGGCGATAACGGTTCACTCGCCGAAAGATTAGGCGAGATAAGTCCCAACGAAAATAATCCCGTAATAATCAAGCGATTCATAATGGACGCACAATTGAATGAAGTCATCCGCACTTCTTCAGGGTACCAATTACAAAACAATGAGGTTATGCCATTCACGGTTTTTGATTTGTCTCAAATCGACTTTCTTGATTATTTGCGTCTCAGAAGCAGCCCCATCTTGGACGGATCGCGTTCCGGCAGAATACCCCGCCCCAATTCAATTCGCTGGGATTTTCCATCCGATCCACGATTGATGAAAGCCATCGACATGCCTACGGATTCGCCGGTTCCTGCAGGGAAAAGAAGCTTCTCCGGGATAACAACGTCATAATAAATGTATTTCGCATCCCGATGGATACGTCGAATTGCCGCAGTAAATGGTTTCGCTGTTTCCAGCCCATAATTTCCATCCCATGAGTAGGACTGCGTCGATTGACGGCCAAACGCAAAGCCACATTCCAGATAGCCCACACCGGGTTTCTCTCCGGTAGCGGCTCGATCGAACGCTACCAGCAAGCAATCACCACCGTTTTTCAAATCGCCATTCTCCCGATCCTGGACTGGCGTCGCATCCTCGACCCGCGCCAGAATCCGCAAGCCTTCCGGCACCCAGAAAAGGTCATAGTCCGCTTGAAATTTTTCCATGCTACGAACTTCAGGCAGGACAGAGTACGAGAGTTGATCGAAACCGGAAGATTCATTTTCCAGCTTTTGCGGATTGAAAAGAATGGCCGTGGCATCCTTCGTATAGCCACCACCCGGCCATCTCACATGCAGATCATAGTGAATGGGGCGATTGAATTCATTTCCTTTGCCTTGCAAGGAAATGGCAATGGGAGCATTCACCGATGTCGAGGACTGAAGACGTTGCTTGAGAATATCCGGCTTGAAGAGATAACCGTTCTTCGTAGCCACTACTTCAATCTCGGAGACATCACTGGAATTGTTCCGCAATTCAATTGAGCGTGTATAACCCGTCGCATCGATCGCCGGCGCCGTCTTCACGGTAAATACCAGCGGCAAAAGCTTGCTCCCATCCTCCAGAGTTCCCGTTAACCGAAAGGGCTGCATGCTGAGATTTCGATCCGCTATCAATTCCACGTGAATGTGGCGCGATTCCATGGGCTTCAGCGAAACAGCTGTTTCCCTAATAGAGATTTTCAATCCCTCGGGGCCGCTCCCGCCCAATTTCACGAATCGTGTATTCTTGCCTTCATTATGCAAACTCACCGAAAGAACAGCGGGCTGACCAATCGCAACTTCGCGATCAAAGGCCCTGGTCACCTCCGGAAGAGACAGATAGGTCGTCGTTGCATAGCCACGATCTGTCGCGGGAGTCCTCTGACTCGATTTGAAGCTGGCGATAAATGAGGAATCGCGTTGAAGCGAGGCAAGGTTAACTCCGCGCGCGTAACGTATCAACTGATCCTTAAGGACAAGTCGTTTTTTTCCGTCGTTCGGCATCGCAATTCGATTACCAAACACATCCAATAACTCCGCCTCCGATTGCAATGGCAATTCCACTGCGACTTCATCCGAACTCGCATTCCAAAAGACGGCCATCCCCGAGCCATCCTTGCGTTGAAAGAGATAGAGATGAATCTTTCCTTCCGCGAGAGTGACCCGCCCCACAGGCATGCAGTCCATATAGAAACTATTCTTGAAGCTCTCCATCGGCAGCAGTGGCGTCGAATCGCCACAGGGGAAGACCATGTCCGTGTCGAGATAGAAGAAGCTTCGCGAGAATCCGGCATTGAGGAGTATCGGCATTTTCTTGGACTGTAGATCGAGAATGCTCCGATAGTTATGAAAGACTAGGCCTGACTCGGTATCCCAGGCATCCCATCCCGGGTATAGCTGTTCGATCTGACTCCGCCCCTGCAACAAATGCTTGAATCCTTCCCCATTCACTTCCAGTCCATAGAGGTGCAGCCCCACCACTCCGTCGGCAAAGCTATTTTGATTTTGTCCGGCAGCCGCGCGAATGTAATTTTCCGGAATTTGATTGAAGCACCCTAAAATTGGCTTGGCTTCCGGGGAGTGGCGTTTGAGCGCATTATAGAATCCACGGTAAAAGATCGCCCATTCCCGACCGTCTGGTGAGGGGTTCCAACCCATCGGCAAGTTCGGCTCATTGGCAAAGTTCCAGAAGTCGATCAGCCCTTTAGTTTGAAGAAATGTCTTTTCGTAGAGAGCCGACATGTCTCCCGGTTGCCATTCCCGGTTGATCGAATAACTGCCCCGCTCGACAATCGCCCCAGTGATAAATCCGGCCTGCTTGAAGGCCCGAACTATCTCCAGGGGATCCCCCGGCAAATCCCGTCCCTTCCCGTCGACGAGATGGAGATTGAGCCAGTTGACCATTCCCACTCCGAGATTTCGTAATAGAGCGATGGATTCGGTGCTCTTGAGCGGCGCGGGTAGCGAAAGATTGGAATCAAAAAAGAGACCGCTAAAGGGACTGATTCGATCGGCTTTCGTTCCCTTGCTGATATAGAGCTCGCGATCGGCTAAAAATTTTCCGTCCGCATTTCTGATCTTTAGCAGAACATTGAAAAAGCCATTTGGCAGCGAAGAGATCTCCCATGACAGGTTACTCTCTCCCACGCCCACGTCCTTTGACCACTCCTGCGATAGCACGGTGGCCCCGCTAAAATAATCTCTCACTTCCGCCCTGATCTTCGTCTTGACCGCCACTCCAGACGCCCATTTGAACTGAAGGCTGATCCTGTCTCCACTCCAGAAATGAGAGAAGAGCCCCGGCACCGCTATGAGCGCATCAAAATCGACAGGAGTTCGTCGCGTCACACGAATATTCCGCGCCTCAATGGTTCGGCCGGGCTGTGCCTTATATTGAAGCAATATCCGACCGTTTCGAATGTTGTTCCTAAACCGGTCCGGAATCTGCAAGGTATAGGTGCAGGGAATCCATTGCAGTTCCGTGACCGATGACGGAGTCATTTTTGCCTCCACAATCTGCCAACTCGACTGCGATACGAATTGCGCACGAGGCAAGTTGGCCGATGTTCCCGTACTGCTGCGAACTTCCATTTCCATGATAATGACTTCCCCCGGCAGCACATTGAATGGCGACAGGGCATAGGCAGCCGATTGCTTGGCATCCTCGGCAAATTGAATGCGAAAGCCCGGATTGCCCTTTTCACTCATCACCTCGAACTTTCCATCTCCCGGACGCATCCAAGTGGAAAAATTTTCTTTGGCGGCTGAGTTGTATACGAGATTGAAACGTCCCGGAAATTGAGGCTCTACATTGTATTCGGCCACATCCCCCAACCATAACGGACGATACGCCATCGTTTCATCCGTTTGGAAGACGAGAGGAACATAGAGATCTGGGTTACGCCAGGATTCATTCGACTGGTCCTTCGATGAGAAGCTGAGCCAATGTTCCTGAGCAAGCGTATTGGCGTCGTGATATCCGGCATTGAAGGTCAGGGTCAGACCATTAAACGGAGTGATCCGGCGAGATTCATTGCGAAGTGGAACTTTCAAAATGGCTTCCCAACCCTCTTTCACCAAGCGAGTGATGGCGGTCGCATTGGCACTGGTCTCACCATTCATCGAACGCGATACAGTGTATTGTTCCTTGCCAATGATACCATTGCCGGTGGCAACGCGCCCCGATGGCATGAGAAAAAATTCGAAGCAGTCCCGTTCATAACGAGACTCCTGTTTAAAGTTCAGGAAGCGGTCCTGCGCTCGGAAACGGACATACAGCGCATCCATCGACCAACACAATTGAAAGTTGGCGGCCACCTCATTAATGGGTGTTTTGTTCGCACTCATCACAGCGAGTTTATAGACAGGCCGTTTTGCCCACCCCGGGGAATCGAAAGAAAATGGCTCAACGTTACAAAATTCAGCCTGAGCTCCTCCCGACTCCATCGAAAGCTTTTCCTGACCGCCTGGGATCGTGAGCCAAGGTAATACCACTCCTTTGATCGCCGCCTCGGAAAGATCCATCCCGGTCCAATCCAGTTCGTAGGCCTCGATTTCAAGGGTACCTCCGCCGTGGCTGGCAATATCAAACCGCACGGCGACGGCCTCAGCAGGGATGAGCGCTTCAACCTTCAGATCCTGCCATTCCGACTTGGCCAGGATGTGCTTGCTCACACCCGCTTCCTTGATCGTTTTCGTATCCGCGTCCAAAAACAGAAGACCGACGCTGCTGGATTTCAGGTTGGCTATGTCACTTACCCATCGACACCGCAAACGTAGAAGGAAGGATCCCTTCATCTTTTTGTCCAAGGGAAGTGTTCCGATCAATGCCGTCCATTTTCCCGTAGGAAATTCCAAGCTCGCCAGTTGTCCGGATGCAGCCGGAGTCAATCGGCAGCCATTATGGATATTCCATCCTTGAGGGTTGGCCAACTTCTCCGTTCCGAAAGCGCGAACAGCGGGTGTTTCAGCTGCGGATAAAACCAGAGCGAAGCAAGTAAGGGTACAAAGACTTATGAAGGGAGAGTAGAAACGTCGTACCATTTGTGTGAGAAGCTTTTCCACCTTTATTTCGCATGAGCCTCTGTTGCCCAGTCCATTATGAATCGGAATGGAACAGCAATGATCCATGTTGAATTGCACAGGAATATACCGGTTTCCGCGCCAATCCGTTATTCCATACACGGCTTTTGAGTGTTCCCGGTTCGACTTCCCTTTCACATCCAGTTTGACGTTGTCGCCTTAGTCCATTAGATAAGCTACATTACGATGAACGATTCCATTAAGTTTTTACTCTCCGAGAAGGAGATTCCTCACACTTGGTACAACATTGCAGCCGATCTTAAGACACCGCCACCTACAGTTCTGCATCCGGGTACGTTCGAGCCTATTGGGCCTGCTGATCTCGCGCCGATTTTCACAGACGCCATCATCGCTCAGGAAGTCTCCACCGAACGCGATATTCCAATCCCCGGCGAAGTGCGCGAGATCTACAAACAATGGCGCCCCTCTCCGCTCTACCGCGCCCGGCGGCTGGAGAAGGCGCTCGATACGCCAGCAAGGATTTACTACAAAAACGAAGGCGTCAGCCCCGCTGGTTCGCACAAACTGAATTCGGCCATCGCCCAAGCTTACTACAACAAGGCGGCCGGAGTGAAACTGCTCATCACCGAAACGGGTGCCGGGCAATGGGGTTCTTCGCTCGCCCTTGCCTGTAATATGTTCAATCTGGCGTGCGAAGTCTACATGGTCAAAGTCAGCTACAACCAGAAGCCATATCGCCGCGCCCTCATGCAAACCTACGGTGCCAAGGTCACCGCCAGCCCGAGCGACCAAACCGCCGCAGGTCGTGAGATTCTCGCGCAAGACCCCAATAGCAACGGTTCGCTCGGCATCGCAATTTCAGAAGCCGTCGAAGAAGCCACCCAGCATCCCGATTCCAAATACGCGCTCGGCAGCGTGCTGAACCACGTTCTACTGCATCAAACCGTCATCGGCATGGAGGCCATCAAGCAAATGGAACTGGCCGGGGACGAACCCGATGTTGTGGTCGCCTGCACGGGCGGCGGATCGAATTTCGCGGGTATGGTCTTTCCCTTTATTGGACGTCAATTGCAGGGCGGTCGCAAGCTCCGTGCACTGGCCGTCGAGCCCGATGCTTGCCCGAGTTTAACCCGTGGCAAATACGCTTACGACTTCGGCGACACTGCCCACCTCACGCCACTGGTGAAAATGCACACGCTCGGCAGTACCTTCATGCCACGCGGATTTCACTCCGGCGGATTGCGCTACCATGGCATGGCCCCCTTGGTCAGCCACGTAGTGGAACAAGGCTTGGCCGAAGCCATTGGAGTGCCCCAGCTGGAAGCATTCGCCGCCGGCGTCCAATTCGCCCGGGCAGAAGGAATCGTGCCAGCACCGGAGGCGAACCACGCGGTTGCCGGAGCGATCCGGGAAGCACTACGCTGCAAGGAGTCCGGCAAAAGCGAGACGATTCTTTTCAATCTCTCCGGACACGGCCATTTCGACATGCCAGCCTACATCGATTACTTTGCGGGAAACCTGATCGATTACGCTCATCCGGAGGAAGAAATCGCCATGGCTCTTGCCGGCTTGCCGCCAATACCGGCACAGAAGTAAGAACCTGTACACGGCGCGTCCGCGAGAATGGTTTCGCGGACGCGCGGGTGCCGATCACTTTCCTTTCGCTGGACTCCCCCCCAGTTCGCCAGATTCCGCCAGCACGCGACGCTCATCCAGATTCTGGTGATTGCACACGGAACCATTGTCCAACGGATCAATCTTTTGCGCACGTAACCTACGGAAGAGGTCCCGCATGTCGTGAATACCTCCCCACGTAAACCAGACGGCGGTGACCAAGGAAACAAAGATAGGGATTCCGATTCCCACCACGTGCCAGAATTGGGACCAGATCGCCTCGGGCCAGGGAACCACAAGATTCCAGATCGTACCGATCAAAAACACCACAAACCAGAGTACGCCCCAGCCAAAAAGACTTCCTGCAATCCATTTATCACCGCGCGAAAAATTCTCGTCAAAACCAATCAACCGCCCCCATGAAACATGACCTTTGGTTGTCGGCAGAACCTCTTCCTCATGTGTGGAAATCAACGCCGCATACTTCCCGCGGTGCAGCATGCGATCCATATTAAAATCCTCCCGATGGGTGAGCAGTGATACGATTACGTAGAGCGTGATAGCCGTCAGAGTGGCAGCGAACGCGATTTGCATGCCGTTCATCGGAAACTGGTCGCCATAAATCTGGCGCGCGATGATTCCTCCCACAGAAAGAGTGGAGCCAGCGAGCAAGGCGGACCACGCTCCGGCCGTGGTTCCTTTTTTCCAATAGAGGCCACCGATGATGGCCGCCCCAGCGCCCCCAATATAGAGCCCCTGCGTGACCTGCCACCACATAAAGATATACTCGGTCTGATGAAACAGACTGCCGAAAAGAAAGGCAAAAAACGCGACTCCCATGATCGAGATGCGTAACAACCAGATATGCTGTTCGGGAGTGTAGGTTTTCTTCCGCAACGGCATGATCACATCCTGAATGAAGAGTCCGCCCCAGGAAAGAAGATGGGTGGAATCGCCACCGAAAATTCCCATCAATAGAATAATACAAAGAGCGCCTTTCAACCCCATCGGCAGCATGTGTGAAAGCGCAACGGGAACTTCCATCTGCCGCTGAATCTGCGGATCGGCAATCTGGGAGAGTTCGCGCTGCAGTTCAACCGATTGCATGGCATAATGGGGATGACTCAGATAGGTCAATGCACAGACACCCAGAAGCGTCATCACCGCGCCCTTTCCCATCTCCCGCCAGGAACTAAGGATGCCGCCCATACGGGATTCGTGCGCCGTAAGCGCAGCTGAATTATAAGAACTCTGGTTCTGCCAGGCCATCGTGCCATAGACGGCCACAAACATACTCATCAGGACATACCAGAGGTTGAAGTCTTTTAGCCCCATGGAATCAAACGGGTTCAACATGGATTGCCCTGCCGGACGATCGGACAGAACCGCATTCATTTCCGGCCAGGTAAACATTTGGAGCAATCCGATGATAATCACCACATAGAGGATTTGTGACAGAATCCCCTCCACGCAGTTGGTAATCACATTGGTGATCAAGCCTCCGGATAACGTGAGGATTAGCGTGATCGACAATAATCCTCCCATCACCGGAATGTAAGTTGGAAGCGTGAATGAGAACACCGTGATGGTCGGTGGAAATCCCAGAAAGTAGGCGATAAAGCGAGCGCCCACAGCGGGAATGATGCCAAAATTGACGATGCCCGCGCCGAACCCCAGGATGCCGGTAAAAACGCGGAACGAGCGGCTATAACGAATCTCAAAAAATTGCGCGAGCGTCATCGCGCGGGTTTCGCGATAACGATAAATCACAAATCCAGAAATGGCCACAAGGAACCACACGGGAAACTGAATCCAGCTCCACCAGCCCATTGAAAATCCAGAGTTGGATATCAGTTCGAACGAGGCGACGAACACCACGGCTCCAGCCTGCATTTCCCCTCGGGCGACCGCCAAAAGATAACGACCGGCAAGACGTCCACCTGATAGAAAATCAGCAACGCTCCTCATGTATTGGCGCGTATAAAGCCCAATCCCGAGAATGAGCATGAGTGGGAAAATGATGAGAAGCCAATCGATCCAAGCCATTGTGTAATCCGTCAGCGGGTGTGAGGACATTTCGCCGCAGAGAGATCCCGGTTGCAACGCACCCCATAGTCAACTCGTTAACCGAGTCGAGTTGGATGCCATGATGACAGTCATGGCATCTGAGAACCTATCCACAATCTTTTCGGGGCGGCGCTGGGATCAGAGAGGGAAGAAGGCAAGGCGCCCTCTCCCGCTCTCAGCGCCTCTCCGAAAAGATCGTGAATAGGCTCTTGGGGGGATCGAACGTCGCAAAATGAACTTGCTTGGGACGCACCGGCAAGACTATGACTGGACAATAGGAATCGCATTCGCGACCTATTACTCATGAAAATCCTCCATGTGAGCACTCTGGATATCGCCGGCGGTGCCTCGCGGGGAGCCTACTGGATTCACCGCGCCATGCGCGAGATGGGAGCCGATTCGTGGATGTTCGTTTCGGATAAGCGCAGCCGGGACGATTCGGTCGCAATATGTCCCGCAGAGCTGAATTGGCAGGAAGCCATTCGGACCCGCACCAAACTCGATGACCAGCGATTGGCTCGCTATCCAAAGCACGAGGCCGTGTATTTCTCTCCAGCATCCTTTGCCCCAGGAATGGTGGTCGAAGCGATCAATCGTCTGGAAGCGGATATTATCAATCTCCACTGGGTCGCTGGCGGTTTTCTGATGCCAGAAGAAATTCCTCAACTGCGTGGAAAGATCGTATGGACACTTCGGGATATGTGGCCATTCACCGGCGGTTGCCACTATTCGGAAGGCTGCGGGCGGTATCAGAATCAATGCGGACATTGCCCCATTCTGCGATCAGACCAAGAAAATGACATCACACGAGAACTATGGCAACGGAAGGAAAAATCCTGGCGCGACGTTCCAATTCAACTCGTGGCGGTTAGTCGGTGGATGGCGGAACAGGCCAGGGCAAGCCAACTCTTCTCTTCCCGCGAAGTCGAAGTAATTCACAACGGTCTCCCACTCGAGGAATTTTCTCCCTGCGACAAAACCGAGGCGCGTCAACGTCTCGGCCTATCTCCTCATAAAATACTTATTTTGTACGGAGCCTTATACTCCACCACCGATGCACGAAAAGGATTTCACCATCTTCAACCAATGATTGAGCACCTGGTTCGAGAGTATCCAATGACGGATATTGAACTTCTTGTTTTCGGCGCCTCCGAATCGCCACTGATTTTTCCGCCACAGGTCTCGGTTCGTTATCTCGGAACGATTTTTGACGACGCCAAACTTCGCCTCGTATACGCGGCCGCCGACGTGACGGTGGCTCCTTCTCTGGAAGATGCGTGCGCCAAGGTGCCTATTGAGTCCATGGCCTGTGGCACACCTGTCGTGTGCTTTGATGCCACAGGCATGAAGGATATCGTTGATCATCTGGAAAATGGTTATCGCGCCCGCTGCTATGCAGCGGAAGACCTCGCCCGCGGAGTCCACTGGGTGTTACGCAAGGCCGACACCGCCAATCTGTCCGTACGATGCCGTCAAAAAGTGGAGCAGTCCTTTTCCTTGGAACAGCAGACGCAGAAATACCTCCGACTCTATGAGAGACTAATGCGCTCTTAAACGATGAGGTTAACGAGATAACCGACGCCAGCCTTGGCCTGCGTCGCGTGGGGGAGTCAGAATCTCCCTATCGTTATGAACGATTTATCCCAGTCGCGACTGACACTGGCTTGCAGTTCCCTAATTCTGCTGACAGCAATCGCCCCCTTGTGCGCTGATGACGTTAAGGAAACCTTTGCGAACATTTCAGAAGGCGCGCTGCTCACCACACTGCCACAATGGACTCATGCCAGTGAGGATGAGGACACGTGGACGCTCAGCAATCTGGGGGCCGATGGCGGAGCTTTCGAGGCCACCTCCAAAGGCTCCAATCATCGGACTTTGACCGATCGCGAAGTCATCGTACCGAGCCAGGAGCCCCGCATTTTCCGATTCAAGATTCGCTTTATTGGTGATGATTCATGGGCGGCTGTGCAAGCCAATCTGCTGGAGGCAGGCGGCATCAATGGCTGCTGCATTCGCTTTGACGGCGGTGAATCAGAAGGATCGGGAGATAACAAAATCGGCATTTCCCAAGGCGGCGCTTTTTGGGGAGACCCGAAGTACAAATGGATCGATGCGCGCTGGCAGCCCAATGTCTGGTATCAAGTGGAAATCACCAACCTGCTCGTCACGAGTCAGGGTGCGACAGCCAAGGTCACCATCTTCGATCTGGCCAACCCCGCCAATAAACTTGTCGAGAACCAGCCGCTCACCTCTTTTGGAAGCGCCGGAACAATGCAACGGCTGAACATCATCGCCTTCAGTTCGACCGGCGCTGCACGTCCATTCCAAATTGGAAATATTGAGCTACTGGCGATGAAAGCGGTCCCGGCTCCCTAAGACATGTCAACCAGACAAAAGGAAAACTCTATGCTGGAAAATGGAAACGTCATCACCACCACCGAAACGAAACGGAAACCGCGCGCCGTCTTGAACCAATCGAAAAAAAGATGCGAATGGTTTGTGGACGCACGTTTTGGCCTGTTCATCCACTGGGGCCTCTATGCCATTCCGTCGCGCGGGGAGTGGGTGCGATTACTGGAGCGCTACGAGGACACGGATTACCATCGCTATTTCGACGAGTTCAATCCCACCGCCTACAATCCCCGCGAATGGGCCGCCCTGGCCAAGACGGCAGGACAACGTTACGTGGTCATGACGGCCAAGCATCACGACGGCTTCTGCCTCTTCGATAGCAAGCTGACCACCTTTAAATCAACCTGCTCGCCTGCCAAGCGCGATTTGATTCGCGAGTATGTCGACGCCTTCCGGGCCGAAGGCTTGAAGGTGGGATTTTACTACTCATTGATCGATTGGAACCACCCGGGATATCCGATCGACCACATGCATCCGCTGCAGGACAACGCCACCGCCAAGGCAGCCCCGCGCCATTTCGACGACTATCTCACCTACTTCCACGGACAGGTCGATGAGCTGCTAAAAAACTACGGGAAGATCGACATCATCTGGTTCGACTTCAGCTACCGGAATATGTCCGGCGAAACGTGGAAGGCCACAGAGTTGGTTAATTCCATTCGCCGCCTGCACCCGGACATCATCATCGACAACCGCCTCACCTGCGGTCATGAGGATCCCTGCCACCAGGAAACGGGCTTCGGTGACTTCACCTCCCCCGAACAAATCATTCCCGCCGAAGGCGTCACTGATTCCCATGGCAATCCCCTCGTCTGGGAAGCCTGCATCACCATGAACGATCATTGGGGTTACATGCGCGATGATCGCAATTATAAATCCACGACACAGATCGTACGCATGCTTGTGGAAAGCGTCTCCAAGGGAGGCAACCTCCTGCTCAACGTAGGCCCCGATGCCAAAGGAAAAATTCCCGGAGCGTCCGCCGAACGACTGGAAGCCATCGGCAAATGGATGAAAGATAATTCCGAGAGCATTTATGGATGCGGTGTTTCTGATTTCCCCAAACCCGACTGGGGCCGCTACACCCAAAGGGGCAATGTGCTTTACGCCCATCTTTTCGAAAAGCCAGTCGGGGCAATCCCCCTCATCGGTCTCGGCAAGAAAGTACGCCGCGCACGATTGCTCAGCGATGGATCAGAGATCGACATGAAGCGCCCCTGGAATGCGGGCACTAATGATGATGATGCATTTGTGAATCTTCCGGGACCAGATCTACCCGATCCAATCGATACAGTCATCAAGCTCGAGCTGATTTAGAGGTCTGGCTTTCGGGCGCGCTTCGGTTTCACCCGTTGCTTGCGCTGTAATTCCCGCTCCGATCGCCACCTGAGATCCTCCGCTTCCCCATCAGGACCGATCATCGGTTTCCGGGTCGTCGCACCATTCACCCAGATGGACTCAATCAGGAGGAGCTTGGGATCGACGGGGATACCACGCTCGTTGCGGTTCATCTGATTGATCAATAAATCCATCGCCGCCGCCCCAATCAGATCGGGGCGCTGGTTGATTCCGGATAAGTCCACTTGGTGTGGGTCAAGGTCCAAGTGCGCAAAACCCACTTCATCGGGAATGCTGACCTTGAGCTTGACGAGCCACTCATATCCACTGATGTGGGCGCTGATCACGGCATCCGGTTGGTGCTGTTTAAACCAGCGCGGAAAATTCTGCATATTGTTGGTTTCATCTATAAGCGGCGGAATGCGGTCCTTTTCCTTGATATAGAATTGATAGAAGAGATAGTTCGCCAGCCAGTGGTGATCCACGCGCTCATTGAAATTCGGCGACATCGCCAAGCCGATGCGCCGGTAGCCCAGACGATTCAGCTTACGCAAGGCCAGCGACATGGCGTGCGCATGATGCGACACCGCGCGGTGCAGATGCGGCCGCCACATGGAGTAGCCAATGGAACTCGCGGAAAATTGAGGCCATAGGAGTGAGAGATGCCCCTTGCTGTGGGGGAGCGGTCCCACGAGAATTCCGTAAATTCCGCGCGCCTGCAGAATGTTGGTCAGGCGGCGCGCCGTCATGCTAGCCTCCTTGGCCCAGAACGTATCAAGCCGATATCCCATTTGCTCGGCACGATCCCTCGCCCCTTGGAAATTCAGGGCAAAACTCGGAGATACCTTCAGCGGATCTTTCTCCGGATAAGCGTTGATAAAGCCGAGCGTGGCGACGGCCTCATTGCGGGTCGGAGCAGTAGCCCGCACATGGGTCATCAGGGCAGTGACCAGTGGATTGGGTCGATAGCCCTGACTGCGGGCGATCTCATGAATCCGTTCGACGGTCTCGCGAGAGATACGGGGATGGTTGCGCAGGGCGAGCGAGACGGTCGCAACCGATACGTTCGCCGCCTCGGCGATGCTTTTGATGGTGGGAGATGCCATTGCGTTGCGCTGGTCCATTATAACGTCACTACCCGAAGGTGTCAAAAATCAGTTCCAACAAATGACCTCTCCCGCTCCGCACTAATTGCCAAACACCTGAAACTCCCAGAGCGAATAGCCGTAGTACGATCCCATTTGCGTACCGACCATGCGCACGTAACGGCCCGACGTCGCCACCGGGTAATCCAACACGCCAGAACTCGTATTACCTGTCACCGTCTGGATGGAATTCCAGGAGGCCCCGTCGTTGCTGACCTGCAGTTGGTAATTCGTCCCATGCGCTCCCGCCGCCCAATTCAGCTTGATGTCGTTGATGGTACGGATGGAGCCCAGATCAATCGAGATCCATTCGCTATTCGTAAACTGACTCGACCACCGCGTTCCGCCGTTGCCATCCACTGCATACGAGGCCGGATATGTGACCAGTGTATAGGGATCGGTATAGAAAGAGGAGGCCGTGACGGGACGACCCGCTGAAAGATTCGTCGCCGTCGGCGTGCCATACACCTGAATTTCCCAGAGCGAATAGCCATAGTACGATCCCATCTGGGTTCCCAAAATACGCACGTAACGGCCTGTCCCGCTAACCGGATAATCCAACACGCCGGAACTCGTATTACCCGTTACCGATTGAACTGTAGACCAAGTGGTGGCATTTGAGCTGACTTGAATTTGATAATTGGCTCCATGCCC
This sequence comes from Verrucomicrobium sp., assembly GCA_017849585.1. GTDB lineage: Bacteria > Verrucomicrobiota > Verrucomicrobiia > Methylacidiphilales > UBA1321 > UBA1321. The sequence goes on along the minus strand of JAFIGT010000032.1, from coordinate 91,329 downwards.
GCCCGGAGCCCAGTTCAATTTCACATCGCTGATGTTATAGTCATTCCCCAAGTCCACATAGATCCATTCGTTGTTCGTAAACTGACTCGACCATCGCGTCCCGATGCTGCCATCCACGGCATAGGAAGCCGGGTAGACGGTTCCATTATAGGGATCGGTATAAAACGAGGACGACACAATGGGTCGTCCCGTGGCCAGATTCGCTCCCGCGCTGCCAGATAACACCTGAAATTCGTAAAGCGCCACCTGAGCCATGATCCCTGCATCGACATAAAGACGCACTTGAGAGGTGGAAATAGGAGTAAAGCTTTCTTCTACAACCGCCTTGGTATTGCTGCTTCGCGTGACAAGGTCCGACCAAGCGCTGCCCGTCCATCGCTGGATGCGATATGAAGACAACGGAAGTTGGTAGAGATTCGCCCGCCATCCCTCCTGATACTGCCCAGTCCAGAATCTCACGCCGCTGATTGTATATGTGCCCCCCAGATTGATCTGGAGCCACTTGGCATTGGAATCGGATGTCGACACCCAGCGGCTCTCGTAGGATTGGCTATCCCCATCCACAGCCAAGGAGCCCGAAGTGCTGGCACTCAAATTCCCCGATGTGGTGACAGTGGCGTGCTCGGCAATATTGACGAGCGTTCGACCGCTCCCCCAAAGATTCGCCGAGACACCCTTGATATAGAGAGGTTGATTGGAAATGGTCACCGTCAGATTCCCGCCACTCGTCGTCAACGTTTGCTTGTTTCCCATCCAGTCGTATACGTCCACCGATGCCGCTCCGGTGTTGATGGTAATTGATCGTGTGCTGGCAAAGTCCCACAGCACCAACATTTCGTCCGTGGGATTAGAGTAGCTTTCATAGACATACCCCCGCGTGGTATCACCCAGCCAATTGACCGTATTGACTGCCTTGCGACCTTCCACCAGGAATGTCATGGCCGCATAGGCTGCGACCACCGGTTTGGGTGAAACCTTGCCGGGGCCATAACCTCCATAGGAGGTCGTGTCGAGATTATAGAAAAATCCCCAGTCCCAATAACTGTTTCCATCGATATTATCCGTATTGGGATAATCCGCGAAATAGAAGGCCGTATTGATTTTCCACCCCTCGCCCAGCATGATGAGATTGGACCGGATCAATCGTCGTGCTTGATGCAATTCCTTATCCATATTCTGGCGAGTACGATAGCCCTGCTCTGTGCCGATCATGGGAATTTCCACTCCGCCTTTATACACCTTGAGCCGTCGCTTCATCGTTTGAAGATGCGCCGGCTGTCCCGCCCGTTCGGGATCGGTGAAAGAGTCGGTACCCGTCACCAAATCCTGTTCCATGTAGGGATGCGCCGAATAAACATCCAAATAATTCCCCAAGCCCGCGTCAAAGAAGGCATATTGCGCGGAAAGATTGGAACTGGCTTCCATATGCATGCATGGCCCCATTACCTTCGCATTCGCATCCTGCGCTTTCATGGAATTGTAGGCCAGTTGATAGAGCGTGACGAAATCCGCAGCCGTGCCGTTATAACCCCAGGGAATAATCGGTTCCCAGGTGATCTCATAATACTTCTTCGTCCGCGAGGGGTATACTGTCGGCCAGTATTGGACGACTCGCCGTGTGAATGTCTGCCAATCGGAATAATAGGTCGAGTTCAAGGCACCGGTGTTGTAGGCAAACGTGCCCGATTTATAGACATCCGGAGCGCCCCCATAGGGCCTCCCATCCTTGGTCATATTGGGAATACTATAGAGTGTCCACGCTCCACCCGCGCCATTCGAAGCCCAGGAACCAAAGACCGCAGGATTACTTGATCCATTATAAGGCGAGGCATAATTCGGCGAAAGGGCATGCCAACTCCAACTGCCATCCGGAACCCAACGAACTCCAAGGAAGGCAAAAATTTCGGTGCCAACGCTCGGAAGAAATCCACCCTGCATTCCAAAGAAAGACTGATCCTCGTTGAGAGCAGGACGTTGCGCCGGGTCTGGAACAATGCAGTAGGTAAGAAAGGAAGGCGTGCCCGCGGGCAGCGGAGCGCGCGACCCTACCGATGCAATCGTTGTCCCATCAGACAATTGAGCCGACACGCGATAGAATCCCAACTTCGCATTGTAGCCGCTAATCGTGGTAGTCCAGTTCGCGCTCGTAACATTGTATTGATTGGTCAGCACAACCGCGCCGCTCACATCGCGAATTGTAACACTCAGTGTAGTACCCGCAGCGCCAGTGGCCGTGAAGATCAATGGAACGGCCTCTCCGGGCTTATACAATGCCATGCCGGGCCGACCTCCCACATCACCATTCAAAAGGGCTGCCTTCAAGCCACCCCCAATAAAAGCAAAAATAGTAATGACGACTAAAGCTACAAAAAAAGATCGGCTACAATTTTTTTCCATGAGTTTCGTCCGATTTGATCTGACGACTGAGGCCCCAGCCGTCGTGTTTTCGCCACAAAAGACGACCGTGAAAACAACGGTCCCATCACCCTGCGCCGCGTTGAATCACACGCGACGCTCCCACCACTCTCACGCTTTAGCAAAGACTTGGCTTGCGACGATGCATTGCCCAGACAATCAAACCGGTCCCTATCAGGACAAGCGCATAGGTACCCGGCTCCGGTACAAGTGCCACCGAATAGTCGCTAAATACAGTCGTGAAGGTTGCCGCCGGATTGTTGGACGAATTTGTAATTTCGGAAGTCAGTCCAAAATTATTCCCTGTAAATACAGAGGCACTCGCAATGTTGGCTGTGACCGTCGTCGCCGTTAGCGAATGGGCTGAATCCACCACCGAGAAGGCAAGCGTCAGGTTTCCGGATGAATCATAATTCCCGGTTAATTGCAGTTCATAAGAAGTCCCTATCGAGAGAGTGCTGAATGCACCTGTCGCCAGAGTGGTGGCACCGAAACCACTCATGGCAAAGATTTGAATGGCGCCATTATTCCGGATCCGCGCCTGATAAGACGAACCAGCACCAAAAAAGCTGGACGTATTCCCGAGCGCACCCAAGCCAACAAAGAGCCAGTCATTCGTGCCCGATGTAATCGTGAAATGAGTACTAACGACGAAGCTGTTCGTCGGAAGCGCCGCGCCAAGACCACTCACCGCCACGGAGGAATTATTAGCCGTAAAAGAAAAGAAGGTGGACTGTCCCGTCACCGCCTCATAACCACCCCCCACCACCGACCAGGACGCAGGCGTCCCTTGATTGCTCGTCGTCCAACCGGAGCTATCAGGGAAAGTAGTTGAATAAGGCAGCACGACCTGCGCTACCGCCGTTTGAAACAACACCACACACAGGATGCAGGCCAAGCGCAAAGCTCGCCCGTCACAATTTGCCAGACACTGACGTCGCAATAGATGTCGTTGATTCATACGCTACAAATACTCTTGCGAGCTATCGCCTTACAAACGGCTTGATGGTTAAGCCGTTAACTCAATCCCCTACTGCTCAGAAAATCCAAATGGCGGGCCCGCATTTCTTTCGTCACACACTCCGTACCGGCTCGGCAGTTAACGGGTTAACTTTCTCCTCATTTGCGCCGCATAAATAGCGAGAGTAGTGTTCATTCATCCCGGAAACCATTATGGCTCTATATCATGGACGCATCGTTTGGTTGAGGTCGAAAGCAAACGCCACTCAAGGCTTCAGCTTAATCGAATTACTCGTTGTTATCTGCATCGTCACTATTATGACCGTCAGCTTCCTTCCTATGTTCAAGGGCACCAATAACCGCCTCGCGGTGGAAGGAAATGCGATCGCAGATTTGGCTGTTCTCGCGCAGCAAAATGCCTTTGGCAAAAATTCTGCAACGGCTTTGGTGCTGGCCCAGACGACCGACGGCCAGCAGGCCTTTGCCCTTTATCAATTCGCTTTGCCTAACGACGGTACCGCCCCGACCTCAGCAAACTGGACTCAATTGACTCCGTGGAAATTTCTGGCCACCGGTATTGCTTTCGATTTCAACTCTTCCAATAGCGCCTCGTGGCCAACTGTCTCGCCTCTTCCTTCCATCGCCAAGATCGCCGGAAAATCGGTTCAACCCGGAACAATCAAAACGCTCGTTTTTCTTCCCAATAGTCAACTCGCTGGCGCACTTTCCAATACCTTCCCCAACATCAAACTTGTAGAGGGGACCGTGAATAATGGTCAAATGGTTTACCTGAATCAGGGGACACCCAATTACTACAATATCTTGATTAATCCCTCCACCGGGCGGGCCATCGTCGAACGGCCGTAAGCCTTATGAATTCCTTTCGGAAACCGGGCGTCACGTCATCATTCAGCCTGGTTGAAGTCATCATGGCCTTGGGAATCACGAGCTTTGCCCTCGTTTCGCTTCTCGCCCTGCTCACCATCAGTTTCAATGCCGGACTCACCGCCAAACAGGAGACGGCCATTGCTGGAATGAGTCGCCATGTTCTGGCCGATCTCACACAAAAACCGTTTCATCTCCTGACAAACAGCAGTTACTCGTACTACTTCGACTCCGAGGGTAATTCCCTCCCCTCTTCCTCGGCCGCCCTCTTTCGCTGCGTCGCCAGTTGTTCGTCAACGGTGATCGGCAATCCGATGCTCACGAATTTGACCTCGGTCCAAATGAGTTTCCAGTGGCCAGCCAGCGCACCCACCAATTTTCAAACCCGCATTCTCAATGCAACTGTCGCCAATCTCCACTAACCGCTTACGTCATGCTTTCACGCTTGTGGAGGTGCTCGCGGCGATCGCCGTCCTTGCGTTTTTGGTATTGATCCTCGTCAGCCTCGTTGGGCAATCGACCCGATTATTGACTCGTGGCCGAGCGCAAACCGAAACGCTGCAAACGCTACGCGCCGTCAGTCACATGATGAGCCGCGATCTTCAGGGTGCCGTCCTTCCGGTCAGCCCCACGAATCAACTCAGCCTGCAATTCGCACAAAATCCGCCTGGCGTTTCCTCGGCGTACCGCAATCCCGATTCCGTTTTCTGGCAATCTTCCATCGCCACGGAAACGAGTCATAGCGAGATCGCCATTGTGGGCTATTTCGTGATGTGGGATCGGTCCAATGCCTCGAATCCCAAAGGGAAATTATGCCGCTATTATGTCCCTCCCACCGATCTGCAAAGTTATCAAATCTACACCCAGCCCTCTGCGTGGATTTCCGATACGCTCATTGGAGCGAATGCTCCGGGGCTTCAGGCCGCCAACTACAAGGGCATGCTGGCTGAAAATATCATCGGCCTGTGGATTTCGTTTGAAGCTTCGGATGCTTCTGGAAATCCACTGACATTGCCCACGCCATTTGATTCCCGCGTCGCACAGCGTCTGCCCAACGCCGCCGTTGTATCCATCGCCTTCGTCAGCCCCACCGCAGCCAAGCGCATCACCGACACCACCCCGATCACCGCGCTTTATGCCAGCGGTCCGAATAATTTCATTTCCAATCTCCCGCAGGCCATCCGGGAAGATGCCCGCCTATATACGACGCGGATCATGTTTAAACGATCTGATTGAAACAACTCACCCATGCCACAACCGCCTGCACACTATCTGTCATCCGGGAGACGCCCCCCTGCCACAACGCAGGGAGCCGCTCTCGTGCTGACATTGGTACTGCTTTCGCTCATGGCCATTATCGCCGTGGCACTCGCAGTCGGCATGCGCACCGATCGAACGTCGGCCCGCTATTTTTTGGATCACGCCAAAGCCGCCATGTTCGAGGATCAGGGCGTCAACCACGCGGCCTCCCTTTTGCGGACGCTCTGTGGCAGCACCAATTATGCCTGGGCCGTCCAACCGGGTCAGGGTTATGCCTCCACCTCTACCACCTCGAAAACGCTCAGCATCAGTGTCCCTCTGAATTCCGGCCTCGGAACCCAGGCAGATGATCCCAATTTGAATCTCGCCAGCTTTACTTCCCAAGGTTACCGGATCGTGAATCCGGCGAATGTGGCCATGAAAGTGAAATGGATCTATGTCCGGCAAAATGGCGCTCTCGATACCACCACGTCACTCGCTCTCAGCAATTCCAATCCCATCGTCGGTCGTTACGGTTTTTGGGTTGATCCCGAATCCAGTCGTGTCAACTGGAACACCGCCTACAAACGGGACAGCACCAAAACTCAAACCCTCTCGCCGGATAACATCGATCTGGCAGCACTAGATGGAATCTCGGCCAATCCTGCCATTGCCGATCAAATTCACGCCTTTGTGCAAGGCACACGATTTTTCAATTCACCGTCCGAAGTGCGTGCCGCCAACACCGCAAATGATTCCAATTTTTTGACCGCCGTTAACACCAATCGTTTCACTACCACCTATTGGAGCCATGACCCGGAGCAAACGTATTGGGGCGCGCCGCGCATCGTGCTCACCACGCGTCAAAAGTTAGCAGGCGGAAAACCTTTTATTGATATCCTCAAGCAACCAGATACTGGCGACCCGGGGCTGCTGGATAATATTGACCTGTATACGAAATTGCCCCAGGCGGTCAAACTTGTCGCCGATTATCTGGCACGCACCGATTGGCCCGTAGGTCCATCCGGCAGCAGCTTTGGCTCCAAGTTTTTCGATACGGCCAGCTATCCCAATCCGACTCAAGCCAGGCAGTATCTCGCAACACAACTGGCCATTCATATTATTGATTACGTGCGCGCCAAGGAATCGACCGAGTCCATGGTGCAACGTCTCACGGGCATGCTGGATTCCAGCGGCAACTTCTACCGGAGTTGGTGGGATAGTTCGACAGATCTTTCGAGTCATTCACGACAAGTCCATATTACAGAAATGGGTGCCTACGTTGACCCAAATCCCGCCCCGGTGGTGCCTGCCGATCCGTTTCGCTACAACGGCCAAATTTTTCTCGAGATTCATCTCCCGCGCAATTATGGACTGGCCGCATACGATTTAAGCAACCTGGCGGTGCAAGTGATTTGGAACATCTCGTGGTATGATTCCAACAACAAACTTGGAACTCCCTTGGGATTGGATACCACCAATACCAAGATCAACGGATTGCCAGCGACCTCACTACCTGCAGGCGGCTATGCCGTCGTGACCGTTCCGTTTACCTACAACCCCTCCCAGCGCTATCCCTGGAGCGTGCCGTCCCGCCCCTCGCGTCTTTATCTGAAAGCGTATTTACTGCCAAAAACCAATCTCGACCCTGCCTACAATATCGATGCAGCCCCCATCATCACCGGATATTATGACGGCAATACCGGTATCATTCCCTATGATGTCGACCTTTCCGCCACGCTGCCCAATGCCATTACGACGGTGGAAACCGATGACCCCCGCATCAATGGCGACTGCCGCGACTGGAAGCGGCGCGCCACCGGCAACTCACTTGGCGCGGTGAACTCCGCCTCCACTCTTGGAGGAAGCCCCTCGCCCTCCGTCTATACGCAGGCACCGCAAGATACCAACACTTCAGGCCTGCTCACTGATGATGGGCTCACCATGCCTCCTCCTGCGGGCAAGACGGGTAATCTCGACGGCATTGTTCATTCTGTTGCGGAGCTCGGTTGTGTGCTGACTGGCAGCCAAGGTGAGTATGGATCCGGAACGCAGCCACGATCCGTCTCTTGGCGAAGCCTTCGCTTTCAACCCACCAAAGCCAATAGCCTTCCTGACTGGGCGTTGCTCGACCTCTTCACCGTGCCGCTCAATACCACCAACCGAAATACCGCGCTAGCCTTTACCTCCACCACCTCCAATTCCATTCATGGACGAATCAACCTCAACGGCTTGATTGAGCCATTCGAACCCACTCTTTCCCTTGCCCGAATCACACCCCTCGCCGCGCTCCTGAAAGGACTTTCCTTCCCCGGTGGAAGCACCCACCTCGACATCGCGCAAAACATTTATAATCGCGTGCTCGCTGGCGACGTCACCCAATACAAGGGGCATTCCAAAATTTACACGCTTCGCGGTGAGATCGCGGAAGTAAAAGGACTCTCTGATACAGGTGAATCAACCGAACTGCGGCTGCAAGACATCGTCGACCTGGCAACAACCCAATCCAACGTCTTCCGGGTATACAGCGTCGGCCAATCCATTCTGCAAAGCAAGGATGGCCGTTACGTTTCCACGGGCGAAAGCCGCGGCTGCACCTTTATTGAACGTCAGGTGACTACGTCGGGAAATGTGTCGTTTCACCTGATCTATCATCAGGACATTAACTTCTAACCCCTAGCTCAAATAAAAATGCCCCACCCACGCTGCCTACTCCCCCTCCTTGTACTCGTACTGTTTTTCCTTCCCGGAAAATGCCCCGCGGAAAACCTGGTCTCAAACGGTGATTTCATCAAAGGAGCCGATGGGTGGCTCTGGGAGCAATGGGAAAATAAACCCCTACCAGGCAAAGTCCGGCGCGAAGGGCCATCGGGCCAGGCCTTTTTCATGGGACCTACCGCTGCGCCGGGGCCACGCTATTTGGCCAAGGAAGTGATCCTCGGGTCAGATGCGGATTTACTGTTAAAATTCTCCATGCGTCTGGATGACGTTCCAGCCAATGCGGCCCGCATGCGCGTCATGGTTCCGAATGTTGGTTTCCTTAAGGGCGGGGATCTGCTGATCACCGGTGGAACAAAAGATTGGGCTGATTACAGCTACCCGATTCATGCCAGCGAGCTCAACGGACAACGAAAAATCGTCCTATTCTTTTACCATGATCACGCCGAAACCGGCACCATAGGCATAGCCGATGTAGAATTGACCGAAAGCGCTGCTCCTGCTGGTGGCACGGCCGTGACGCCTCCTTCTGCTTCCAATGCCAAATCCGAAACTCTGCAGTTAACCGGGGATACCTCGAAACCCATTCTCAGCACTTTTATTGAAGGGGAGGCCGTCGAGTTGATCTTTACGGTGACTGGCCCTATTGCCAAAACCTCCCCGCTCAAACTGATCCTCGACATCGTTGATGAGCATGGAGCCAAAATCGATTTCAAGGAAATTCCCGTCGAGGGAGACAGCAACGACCGTTGGGTAAAAAAGTTAACAGCTCCCACACCGAAGCTGGGTTTCTACCGGGTCTACGCCAAACTTTCTAACGATATCAAATTGCGCGCACTAGGCAGCCGCGCCGAGGGATTTCTCACCTATGCCGTGGTGCCGGATCCCTCCAAGCGCAAGCTCTACGGAGAGAATGAAACCCTCTTCGGCATGCAAGGCGGCTTTGGTCCGTGGGTAAACGAAGTCTTGTCTTACCTAGGTGCCCGCTGGGTTTTGGATAGCTCTCTGGAATGGAACAAAAATGAACCCAACCGGGCCGGTCAGTTTCGAGCCGCAGATTACAAAGCCAGTCCCAGCCCGAAGGAAGCTGTAAGCTGGCAAAAGTATACCCTTCCAACGCTTTTTGCGGCTCCTACATGGGCCGTCATTCCCGAATCCTTTGCCTACATGACCGGAGCCCTCACCCCTGACGGTGAGAAAGCCTGGGCAGAGTATTGCAAACAGGCCGCGCAGGCGTACATGGCGCAAAACCCCAACCGATCCTCACGCCTTTATCAGGTTACCTGGGAGCCGATCACACCTTGGGGTTACAAAGGTACAGCCGCGCAGTTGGCCCGTATTTTTGAAATCGCTTATCGCGTCTTGCATGAAGTAGATCCCAAAGCCGCCGTCGGCGGATTCACGATGGGAATTGTTCCCGAGGACATCGAGCAAACCACCGGAGTTTTGAAACAGGGTGCCGGCCGCAATTTGGATGTCATCACCACGCATCCCTATTTCTCGATTGAAGCTGAACGCGACGGAATGATCGCGGCGATTCGAGCCACAAAAGAAAGTGTACGTAAACATGCAGGCCGTGAAATTCCGTTTGTCGGAACCGAGCAGGGCTACTCCACACAGGAAGATCCTGACAAGGACATCGTTCATGCACGAGGTTTGCTTCGCCAAAACCTGATCACCCTCGGTGAAGGTTTTCGGTTTAATTTCGCTTACTACATCGTGGATTACCGCCTCGGTGAGCAGCGCGGCTATGGATACTATTATAATCTAATCGACGGCGTGCCGTGGGGTCCCGCCAAGGCGGGCCCGCGACCGGCCGCCCCCGCTTTCGCGGCCCAAACGCTCTTACTGGATGGTCACAAATCGGCGGGCGCCATCGAGTGGCTTGGAGGCGATGCCTGGGGCTATGCCTTCGAGCAACCGGGCAATATTGTTCTAGCCCTCTGGGACTACGGCACCAAGCCGAAGAAAATCATCATTCCCGTCGGCGCCAAGCAGGTTCGCGTTTACGACTGGATGGGTAATGAACGCGTAGAGCCTACGAAACAAGGTAACATCACTTTAACTCTCGGACCAGAACCGCTCTATGTCCGCGACGTCGCCCCCACGCTGTGGGGCTCTGGTGCGGGCAAAGTCCTGCAGGTCAATTCCAAGTCGATGCAAGCCTATCCGGGCGACAAACTCACTATTGGAGGGGGCATCTCCTACGACCAGGAAACACCTTTGCATGGCAAGCTCGCGCTGGAGGGAGACTCCCGACTCGGCTGGGGATTGGTAACCAAAGATATCGTCGCCAAAAAGGGGACTCCCCTGACGTATGCGTTTGATCTTTCCCTGCCTGCCGCAGTTCGACCTGGATCCTACGCCATTAAAATCAGCGCCAATAATGATCTCGGTGCCTATGCTGTAAATGGCATCAACCTGCAGATTCTTTCCCCGGTGGCATTGACCCATATTCAACAAATTGAGGAGGTCAACGGCATCAAAGGAATCGGCTTCGATCTCAAGGAAATGCAGGGAAAAGGTGCAGCCGGAAAAGTACAAGTGGAACTTAACGGCATCGCCAATTCAGCCCAGACAAAGGAATTCAAAGCCACCCCAGGAGTCGCCACATCCCTTGTGTTCGCCTATCCCTCACTTGCGCTGGATAATTCCAAGACATACCAGGCTTCCATCACCGTAACGCTCGATACAGGTTATACCTTTCAACAAAGTTCAACCGTGAACTTTCTGACGGCGCGGCGATTTGAAAAGCCGCCCCTTCTTGAGGGTAATCCTGCCATTTGGCAATCCTCTCCGTCCGTCCTGCTGGCTAAACCGCAGCTCATGCGCTCTGCGCAGTATTATCGTGGAGACAAGGACACCAGCGCCACGCTGCGTTATAAATGGGACGAACAAGCTCTCTACATAGGAGCTGAGGTAACCGACGACCTCTACCGTCAGGACTTTGATGGAACAAATATTTGGAAAGGTGACTCCATTCAGTTGTCGATCAACCTCGACCCGCACAAGGAAGAAATGAACACCGGCAATCTTCTTGCTGATGATGCAAACCGGCAGCGCTGGTCAGAGTTCACTGTTGCCCTGACAAAAAACGGACCAGAAGCGTTCCGCCATCTCAGTTTTGAACCCGGCAATTATGCGCTTGGCCCTGTTTCGGAGAAAGAGATGAAAATCGTCATCAAACGTGACGAAATCCGCAAAGTCACCTTCTATGAAATTGCCATTCCCTGGAAAACCCTCGGCCAACTCGAATCACCCAAGGCTGGCACCACCATCGGCATCGCCGCGGCCGTCAATGACATGGACGAAGCCGACCAGAAAGATCCTTCCGGCTTGGGATTATTCGGCGGCATTTATCCCAACAAGAACGTCAAAAAACTGGGACTGCTTCTTCTCGGCGAAAAACCATAACCCTCTTCCCCTCACACTCACACACTATGAAACAGAATCTTTTCTGGACCGGAGCACAACGGCAGTTTGGCCCCGGCATCGGCTTCAACTGGTTCGACTTCCTCGGCATGGGTGGTCATTACGCCCATCCGCCAGCCTATTACCCGCTGCATGATCCCTGTTATCCAACACTCGATGATGCCGCCGGGTGGAAAGCCTTGCTCGATGAGCTCACGCGACTACGTCCCGGATTTTTACGATTCGGCATTCCGGCCGATCCGCATATTGATGCGCAAGGAAAACTCTGCACTGACACCGTCCACTTGCAGCGACTCGAACGAATTGCCCAATGGGCGGCTCGCGAGGATTGCACGATCCTGCTCGACACTTTCTTGCTGCCGTCTCGCTACGAGATTCCGGAACCTACGGACGGATCCTTCAAGTTCGAGGGAATGTATCAACTCGCCGCAATCGATAACCGGGCACTGGCGCGAGAGTTTATCGCCCCCTTCTTGCATCATATTGTGCGTGAACGGAAACTGAGCGCGGTCAAATACTTCAATCCAGTCAATGAGCCCCTGTGTTATGGCGTGTATCAAACCCTCAACAACCAACCAGATGCGTATGTACACTACGTTGACATGTACCGGGAAATTCGGGAAGCGCTCGATGTGGCGGGAATTCCCCGAGAGGAACTCGGCCTGATCGGAGCTGACAATGTGGAAGCGGAGAATTTCCCTGCTCTCGAAATGCTGGCTCGCGGCGTGGATCTGGATCCCTATGTCGATGCTTATACCTTGCATTACTATTTACTGCGCTTGGACTATCTGCCGCAGAAACCGGAGGTCTGCACCACCATTCCCATGCTGGAAGGCATGGATAAACATTCTGGGAAAATTGCCCGTTATTGCCATCAGCGGGGCAAGCCTCTTTGGGCCGGTGAAATCGGCTCCTTCTACTATGGCTGGCGCCAAGGAGATCCAGCGGGCCCTACGACGTTTGAAGCCACTTTGACCGTCGCCGAAGGTGTGATCCGCGGTATCAATCTCGGCATTGATGCTTTTGCCTTCTGGTGCCTGCTCAATCCCAATACAATTGATGGCCATTGGGCCATTATGAAAATCAGTGATGGGAAAGTAATCCCCACGCTTAACCCCTATGCGGTCTATGGCACCTTATCCCGTCTCTGTCGTCCCCGCTCGACCATTTTCCCACTGAGAACGACAAAGGAACCCAGCGATCTGGCGCACCTCCACGGCACCGCTATTCTGACGCCGGAAGGCCGTCGATTCCTTTTGCTCGTGAATGATCATCCCGATCAGGAAATTTCCTGTGAATTGAGATTACCCGATGGATGGAATCTCGCGGGAGCCAAGGCATGCCTCATCAACGCGAAAACCATTCGTGCTGGCACATATGAAACGCCCACGGATGCGCTGCAATCCGGATCACTCGTCATTCCGCCCTTCTCACTGATGTCAGTCTTTCTTTAAGTCACCATGCCTTTGCGCCTCCTTCACCAAAGTACGGAAAAGCACTAGCTGGGAAGGAGCGTGAGGCAGGAATTCCGGATGCCATTGCACGCCCAAAATGAATCGGTTGTCATTCGATTCTACAGCTTGGGCGAGCCCGTTGCTTTCGCGCGCGGAAATTTTGAGTAATGGGCCTACATCCTGAACGGCTTGATGATGCAGGGAATTCACCCAATACGCGCCTCGTGGCAAGAGTCGAGATAATCGGGTATTCGGAGCGATATGGATTTTTTTGCGGCGCAAGACAGAATGCACATAGGTAGTTTCGTCGTAAAACCCCCGAATTTCGGGATGTAAAGAACCGCCAAAAACCGCATTGATCAACTGCGCTCCGCGACAAATTCCGAGCACCGGCTTCCTCTGTTCCAAAATCGCTTGAAGAATGGCGATTTCGAATTCGTCACGCTCGAGATCCGGTGAAATGATCTCATTTATGCTGAAGATTCGTCTTAATAAATAGATCAGTGGCAAGGCGATCCATGCCATCAACCGATGATGCGGCGTCCGTGAAGCAGTGGCAAACGCCTGGATAACTTCGGTGGAGGTTTCAACTCGGGAAAACTTCGGATCAAGGTCCGCTCCTCCACCTAAAACCAATCCATCAAGTGTAGAAATATCGAGATCCTCCCCCGGTTGCAAGCGGCGGGGTATCCCTCCTGCCCGGTAAATCGCCAAAGCTGTAAAAAGCCAGGCCACTACGCCACCACGGCGAGGACCGGTCACTCCGATGCGAGGCCACCCCTTCCTTACGCTACGCGTAATTGAGGGAATCGATCGGCCCAGATGGATTTCCATAAGATGGGAGAACTCTCGATTTCGCTGAGCAATTCGCGACCAAGCGATTCCAATCGCGCTTCGTCAGCAGCAAGCTCCTCGATTGCAACCCAATAATTCCATTCCGTAGAGAGCCTCCAGTCGGGCATATCAACCAGACAGTTGGGTAGCCGGTAATGAAAAGCAGGCCTTTGCTTGATCAACTCCCCCTCCTTTACCTTTTCACGCACGAGAGGCTCATTGAGAAGAGAAAAAAGCGGCAGCAAATCGAGAGGGCGATTTCGTGTGGGATTCTGCAGCAAATAATCCTCCACTAAAAGCGTTGCGGAAGGATGGTAGGCAGGATCGAGAACAATACTCAGATAATCCTCTGGAAATTCCTGAATGTACGAAGTCAGTCTCCGGGCCGGATCAATATGAAGTTCATTCAGCAACCACGGATAATAAATCAGAAACGCGCGCAACGTCTTGAGTATCGTCGATGTCGAAAGGTCCGGAGCTTCGATGTTAATATGCAAACCGAAAGCATAAAGAAGTCCCACCTTGGTGCCACGCGCATGGTGCAGCTGAAGTTCGCGGCGCAGCCCCTCGATTTCCGTTAGGCGGGAAAAGGGCAATGGCGGCGCTCCTACCTCCCACGGCACAGCAATGGTAGCGATCCCCTCCACCATCTCGCCCAACCATTCCCATTCTTCGTGGGGAGAGGTTTCAATATCGAATTTCCCGATGAATTCGAGGTATTCCTGATTTTTGAGAAGCCGCGCATCCAATTCCACATTGAACTCGCCCAAATGCGTCCCTTTGATGCGATATAAAAAACGGTTCACACGCTCGACATTGCCGCCATATAAATCCGTCACGACGCGAACAATTTGCTCACCGTTTAAGCCGGCAAACTCCAATTCAAAGCCCACTTTTCGTTCCTGACCATCTCGCGTATGCGTGCAGGGTGGAAGATGAAATTCCATGACATCTTCCCAGCAAATTTGAAACCAAGTAGCGAGTCGAGAAACTCCCTCTCTGAGACTGGGCAGAGGCTCATCGTACGAGTCTATAAGTCTCAGGAGGAATGCACGATCGACACAAAATCCAGGGCCTTTTGCATGATCGTATTCACCGTCTGTTCACTGATACCGGTTTGATCTTACGAAAGACGAAGAAAGGGGGGCGATTTATCCTCGCTTCACCCAGGCATCGGGCGAGAGTCCCTGCTGTTTCAGTAAAAGCCAGAGTGGGCCCAAATCGGAGTCGCTGAGAGATGCCTCTCGATAGTGGGCATCTTTCTTGAAGCATTTCATCAGTAACTGCTGCGCTGCCTCCAAATCTCCCAATTGGGCTTCGTAGCAGGCCAGATTGTAAAAATAGATCGCTTGTTGGCGTAGTTTCGGTGGCCCAGCCAGCAAGCCTTCTTTCGCTTCCCGTGTATGCCGCAGCTCATGCAAGCAATAGGAACGCTTGATCCAGAACTCCGGCTCGTCAGGCCATTGAGTGCAGAGGGAATTTGCGAGCGCTACGCCGTTTTCCCAAGCGTGCATCTCGATAAAGAGATCCAATCGCGCCAGTTGCACTGAGGGGTGCAATTGAACCTCGGGAGGCAGACTCTCTAGTTCTTGTTGAGCTTCCTCCCACATTTCCAACTCCATGTAGCCGATAAACGGTTGCAGGAGCGCTTCAATGGACGTCATGAGCCCAACCTAGACGGTTGAGCCCGAACTGAAAAGTCTGGTCACCTTTAGGCTTCCGGAATCCAAAGTGGGAGCTTTGGCTTTTCCCCCTCGGCCCACTCGAAAATATAGTAGTCCGTGGAGCTGCAAGAACTGTCCGGCTTGGAACTGGTACAACAAGTTCCCGCGTGCGACGCAGACGTTGAAACAAACAAACCGCATAGGCTAACGAGCAGTATTAGTTTCATGCTCATGTAGATTACTTAACTAATACAAAAAGGCAAACCCCAAGATTAAGATTTATTCACGTCTCAAGGTTCCCCCCGCTCAGTACAGGCGCACCTCGAAAATCCGCGCCGTGGGATGGCCATTCGTCGCTAGAACTTCGATCTGCACAGTGCGCGCCATCAGAGACTGCGGCAAATGGTGAACGCGCTTGCGCAAATAATTGCCTTGCACCGTCATGACGACATCTCCGTCAATGCGAATCACATAATCCCGCACTACTTCGGGTTGCGCACCACGCAAGGTCTTGGCGCTGGTAAAGGCACTTGGGCTGAGAATCAACTCACGGTGCAAGCCGGAGCAGAAGGTGAGATGAATCTCCCGGATCGCGGACGGTTCCCGCAACGTGAGTTCGAGCGAGGCAGGCAACTCGCGCGATTCCCAGCAATTGTCGGCCGTGACCGCCCAAGCCCCCCATTTGGATTGGATACTGCGGTCCGGTCCTGTGCTGACGTGCGAGGCGGCGCGATGTTCCTTCTCGCTGGATGCGTGAACCTTGGCCGTGAGCGCCAGGTCGTTCGGTTCTTCGTTCTGCAACCCCGGCAGAAACGCACCGTCGCGCAGCAGTGTCTGCTGAATGCGGTCTACCGCCTGTGGTGTGGCGAGCTCGCGAATGGACTCGTTCCGCGACGTCGACCGCAAGAGAGCCGCTGCCGTTCCAATCGCTTGTCCCATGACGGCACAGGTGGCCATGACACGTGTGCTGGCGAAGGCGACGTGCGTGGCGCTCATGTTGCGCCCGGCAAAAAAGAGATTCTCCACGTTTCGGGAATAGAGTGCGCGTAGCGGAATGGTGAAGAGCTGATCGAGATGATGTTGCACGCAGGGCATTTCGTCCGGCGCATCAACGCCCTCGGGCGGGTGCAAGTCCAGCCACCAGCCGCCGTAGGCCACTTGGTCTTCAAAAAGACGTCCGCTCTGGCAATCGTCCTGCGTGAGCACGTGATCGCCAAGGAAGCGGCGCGACTCGCGTTTGCCGGGCAGCGCACCCACCCATTCGAGCGCCCAGTTGGCCGACTCGGGACAATCGCCGGAATTCTTCACGTACCCCCAGATACCGAGCGCGATGCGGAGGAGTTCATGACGTATGGTGTCGAGATCGCGGATCGTGTCGAGCGTACCACCCCACTCCGCCCACCAATAACCGTAGTCGAAACCGTGGAAGGGTCGGTGCTTGAAATCCTCGCGGCGGAAAGGCCGCGCCCAAGCGGGCGTGAGAAAGGGTTGCGGTGTTTCGTAACGCCGCGCAGTGAAGAGAATGGAATTGCCAAGCGTGTAGGAATCGGCCTGTTCCTGCGCCAGCGATTCGCCGTATTCGGCCTTCGCTTCGCGCCCCATGCGGTAATCCGCGCCCGCCTCGAAACCGAGGCGGCCATCGCCGGAACAGTCCGCGAAAAAGCGCGCCCGGAGAATGAATTCCTCCTCGGTCGCGTGACGCCGCACGTGCGCTTCGAGAATGCGGACGCGCGTGCCCTGTTTCTCCGTCGTGCAGCCATCGCAATGGGAATCGAGCAGCAGCCGAATGTTGGGGTTCTCCGTGACCTTCTCGTACAGCAACAAATCCCAGAGCGAGAAACTCCGCTGCGGATTGCGGCACGCATCCTCCAGTCGCAGCTCCTCGAGGATCCCCGTTTCGCGCGTGCCGGGACGATGACCGTGACAATCCGCGCCGACGATATGCATCTTCACTTCGCTGGAGGAATTGCCCCCCAGCACGGAGCGATCCTGAACGAGGATCACCTTCGCACCATTTCGAGCGGCCGCGAGCGCAGCGCAAACTCCGGCCAATCCGCCACCAATGATGGCCAGATCGCACGTCAATACTTCGGGAGATTTCATCAACATTCCGTCATTTAAGGTTTTCCATTCCAGAACAGGACCGACTGGACCGTGGGAATATCATTCGAAAGCACTTGTCCAACATGACCATCTGCATAGAGCACATTGGCCGCGCCATTGTTGCGGGCATTGATGGTGGTCGGGTACAACGTCGAACTGGTTTTCGTATCGGCGACGAGAACCGTTTGCGAAGGAATCGGCAGCAGGCCGTACTTTCGACTCGGAAAATTCCCGGCGGATTCCAACACCGCGTTCCAGCCAAAGGTACGCGCGGTTGGGGTCGGCTCAATCATCGGCGTATAGAAAATCGTGCCGCGAAGCTTCTCGCCATAACCGGGAAGTCCGTTTTTCGAGGGATAGGCCAGCGGCCATAACTGGCTCAACCACGTGCCGTCATTGCCCGGAACAATGGTTTCCTGCAGCTTGGGATAAACGCCGTTGTTCTCATTCGCGAACTGCTGGGCCACCATCCCGATTTGCCGCAGATTGGACAGGGATTGACTGATCTTCGCCTGACGAATCCCACGGGTCAGCACCGGAAACATTAATCCCGCAAGCAGCGCAATGATGGCCACTACCACCAGCAATTCGATCAACGTGAAGCCGCGTTGCGCGAATCGGGAGTGAAGGGATGTGTGTTTCATGGCAGGTGATTATCTCCCCCAGATCTCCACTTCGTCGAGCGTTCCTCCGGGCTGCGACCACTCGACCTTCACGCGCACAAAGCGCGCGTTGGGATGGTTCAACTTCAACGTCATTTCATGGCGGGGTCTCGCGGGGGCCATCTCCCCGGCAGATGCATACGTCTTGCCATCCACGCTCGTCGCCGCCGTTACGCGGACCGGTTTGTTCTCACCGGGGCCCGCTACGACCACCAGATCCGAAAGCTCGTGGCTGGCCTGCAAATCAAACACGATCTCAACGGCCGCGCTCTTATATTGCGCGTGGCAGCCGCGGTTATTCCAGAACGGTTGGCTGTCGCGCGTGCCGGTAAAACTGGCGAAACCATTCAGCAACGACCGGCCCGAAGTTTTGCCGAAGCCGTCGCGTTCGGGGTCCGCAATCTGGGCTGCAATCGGAGCAAGGTACAGATACTGCGCGCCCGTCTTCAGTTGATACGGATAGCTGGCGGGGAAGCTCGCATTATCGCTGAGCAAACGCCGCGTTTTCTCCGGGGCCGGAACCGCTTCCACGATCGCACTGATAATCGCCGCGTCACTCTTGCCATCATTCCACCGCGCCACGATGGGCGAGAGACGATCGGGCGTCAACCGCATGTCATCCGGGTCGGGTGTCACTTCAAATTCGTAATCCTTGAATTGGCCGCGCGCCACGGCACCAGTCGGCTGGCTCGCCGGAGTCACCGTCCATCCCGCGCGAGTTATCAAACGCAACGTTCCCGGCGTCAACTCACCCGCTGTTGTATTCGCGAGCCGAACGGAAACCTTGAAGGGCACTCCGGCTTTCACCTGCAAGGTCTCCTTGTCCACCGCACGCGGCTCGTTCGCTCCGCCCAATCGCGCGATGCCCAGCAGCGGCGCATGATCGGGCATGAGATAGAGTACGCCCGCCGATGGCATGGCTGGAAGCGAGAGACGATACCGTTGATCGGCCACCAGTTCCACTTTCACCGGCTCCAAGCCATCGTGCTCCGCCGGAGCCCAAAAGCCGAAGGTCCATGGCCCGCCCGGCAGGGTGACTTCGAGCGTGCAGGCCGGAATCATCTCCTGCGTCAAACTCAGAGCGCGGTTGGAAATCACCACGGCGACATTGCCGCGCCGGTCGATCATCGGTTGCTCCACGCGAATCTTGCCGGAGACTTCCTTGGCCGTGCCGGGGAATTGATACGCCCGCTTGAGATTCACCTGGCCGAGCAACTCGCCGAGCCATGCACCGAGATTCATCTCCGTGGCAGTGGGAAGATATTCCTCGCTGTCCGCGGTGGGGCCGTCGATGAGAATGTTCACGCATTCCGTTGTCGCGGCTTGCGAGATCAACGAACCGAGTTTGAAAGGAAGCGAGAGCACCGTTCCTTTGCCTTGCGTCTGCACGAGCGCCGCCGGTTTTCCGTCCGTGGTATGAAGGAGGGGTTTCGCGGTGACGGGATCGACTTCCACCCGGCCCGCCCCAGTGAATACCCCGTCACTTGTTTTTACTTTCAGCGGACCGCGCGCCGCCTCTTTAAATTTCACCCCGAGCAGCGACTCCATTCGATTTACCACGCGATGATGTTCGTCGTAATAGCCGGGTCGTTCATCCGCGACTAAGACACCGCCGCCATTCACATACGCGCGAATCGTTTCGCATTCGCCCGCCGTGAGATGTTCCGCCCCGATCAGGAGGAGTCCCTGATAAGCCGCCAGATAGGACGGCTGCAGTTTCGAATACGGAATCACATCGACCCAGTAACCCTGCTCGCGCAGCCAGCGGAAGATCATCCAGCGGTGATTCTCCGGGTAGGACCACTTGCCCTTCTTGCGGTCGCGGCCCGATGGTTCCGAAAGCAGAATGTCGCGGCGCGGGAGCACCATCGCCAGGCGCGGCATTTTTTCCGCCGGAGCCGATTCCGTCCAGAATCGCTCCGTGCGATGAATCATACTCGTCCAGCGCGCGGCGTAGAACGCCTTGTCGCGGAGCTTGCCCGTGCTCGCATCGAGAAAACCAAACGACGCCCAATCGCCTTTCGCCCCGGCAAAACCGGGCGTGAAGAAATCGACCGCCTTGAAACCGTTCCCCAGTAAGCGCCAAAACGTGCTCGCGAACTGGTGACCGGGGCCGCCGTGATTATTCGTCTCGCAGAGAAACGTGCCGTAGCCCGCCGAGCGATCCGCTGGCCGAATGCAGTTATAGATAAAGTTCGCTTCGTACGTCTGCCGGTCGCCGCTGCCGTAGATATCCATTCCGTAATAACCGCCGGAGTAGGGGCGCATCCGGTCCGCGAACTCCGCGTGATCGAACGTCCGCTCCCGGTTCGCTCCAGGCATCTCGATGGTTTGCTGCGTCGACTTGTGCGCTACGCCGCGATGTTGTGGATCCGTTTCGTGAATCACCTTGGCAATCCGGCTCAGCACCGTCGTGAAGGTCTCCGTCTGGAAATTCCACCAGTCCAGAAACGCTGCCGGTTGCGCGGCATAGTCCTGCGCAGATGGAAGCTTTCCCTGTGCCGCCGCGTCGAACGATTCATACTTTGTGCCCCACGCCGCATTCAGCGCCCCCACCGTCCCATACGCCCGATGCAGCCAGGGCGCGAAATCCGCCCGAGCATCTGTGCCGTAATTCGGTGCGCCTTCCCATTCATTGTCCAATCCCCACAAGACAACGGCCTTGGCATGAGCCGAGTCAGCTCCGTAGGCCTTGATATTGGCCTCGGCGTAATCGAGCAGATATTTTTCCGTCGCGGCATTAAAGATGTCCACCAGTCCGCGCGGATAGGTTTTGCCATTCACATCCAGAGCCGACGGCAGCCAGCCGTAATTCTGTGTCTTGATCGAGAGCTTGCCTTCCTTCGCGGCCCGGGCCAGCGAACCACCCAGAACCTCCGCGCCACGTACCCGACTGAAGTATCGGAAGCCATGCGAATCGGTCGCATCAATCGTAGTCGGAAATGGCGTGCCATGGATGAATGGCGGCCAGCGAAACGTCTCGTCGCGGAGGCTAAAGCCTGCGTCGAGCGGAAAATCCGCCGCCCCCATTACAAAACCCATCGGGAAGTAGCCCTCCAAGGTTTTTCCCTCTTCGCTGAGGCACAACGTCTGTGCCGTTACGGAGTCCAACGCTTCGGGCCTGCTCTGGGCCCAGCCAGCCGAAGCCGCGCCAAAATAGAGAATGGCCGTACAGGCAAACACGCGATACGTCATAAGTTCAATTCTACACGACCGGCGCCATTTACAAACGAGTCGACACCACGCGGGCGGCTGAGGTCCGACGCCCCCAGTAAGCTATCGACATTAATACCGCCCCGCCCCACATCAAATACGCCGTGCGACCCGGCTCGGGGATGACCGTCAGGGTGAGATTATCCACCGCGAATGGAGACGCAGAACTCGATCCAACAATGCCGATCGTACTCATCCCATTGGCATTGGCGGCCGTGAAGGTGGTCAGATTCGAAAGCACCGTCATCGTCCCGCCATGCAAGCCGTAGCTGAGCGAATAGCTGGAGGTCGTTCCGTAATTGAGTTCAAGGCTCAGGTCGTAGGCATTCAACGTCGTGAAGGTATTGCTCGCGCTATCGTAGACCGAGGACTGAAACGCATTCGCCGCGAGAGTCGACCAAGCCGAACCATTGTGCACCTGCAAGGTCAACATTCCCGCCACACTGCCGGCCACCATCCGGAAATTGAGCGATGGATTGGCACCAGGCTCCCCGATGGTGATATTGAAACTGCGACTCGACGTCAAACCGGGGTTCGTTGCGGCAAAGGTCATATCCAGTTTAAAACTGGTCGGATTCGGACTGATCGTCTGGTAGATCTGCCCGCCCGGCTGAATCAACGCCGCATAGTTGGAACCGGAGACCAGCCCCGCCGTCTGCACCGGACTCACCGTACCAGTGAACGACCAGTTGCTCGGTACACCTGCAGGCGGCGAACCGGTCAGGGTTCCCCAATTTTCGAACGTCCCGTTGTCAATGACCTGGGCCGATGCGACCAGCCCGGAACTCAGGATACCAATAGCTGCGAGAAGAATCGCCCGGCCTAAGGATTGTTGTTTCATGTTTTGGTTAGCTCCGATGCCTCTGCCAGGGCAGCCGATGGACCGCACCGTCAGGAGGTTGAATGGTTAACCAAAGCATAAGCTTGGGTGGATTTGGTCGCAAAAGTAATCCATTGTAAAATTAACTCTTTCATTCAATATTATTAACATTATGGTCCAACCTAAGCTTCCGATCCTTTCTTTCCATGAATGGTCCTATCTGCGGACCGAGCTGGTCTGGATCTACGATCACCCGGTACCCGAAGATGTCCGGCATGTGACGTGGGATCGTACCGAAGGACATTGGGCCTGGTATGTGCGTCGCGGCCAGGTAAAGATCACTTCCGACTCGGGCTCCTACACAGCGACTCCCGGCATGTGGCTGATGTTGCCGCGCGAGGCCGCTCGCCAGGATTTCTCCCACGACATCAGTATTCTCTCCGTCTACTTTCTCTGCCAGTGGCCCTCGGGCGAAAATCTTTTTGCCACCAAGGCCGGGCTGGTCGTGAAGGGAGTCGATCATCCTGAACTGGAACGCGCGGCGATTAAAATGGAACGCCTCGTCCGCCGCCACCTGCCGCGTGCCGATATCCGGCTCGCGACGCAGCTCGGCCATTACCCGCTCTTCTTGCGGCTGCAAGGTTTGTTCCTCAACTGGCTACAACTGTGGTTTCAAGTGCGCGTCACGCACGGCGCGAGCCTGACCCGTCTGCACTCCGGCGATGATCGCGCCATGCGGGCAGTTCGCTGCCTGAATGAAGCGCCCGTGGATCGCGGGTTTCCGCACGACTGGCTGGCATCGGAAACCGGGGGGCTGAGCCTGACCCATCTGGACCGCATCTTCGTGGGGGAATTCGGCCTAACCACACGCAAGTATTGGGAACGGAGACGATTGGAAGCAGCGAAGATTAATCTGGAAACCAGCAGCACCTTGTCGGTCAAGGAAATCGCCCATCGAACCGGCTTCCGATCCGACGCACATTTCGTGATGTGGTTCAAACGTCTCGTCGGTCAAAGCCCGCTGCACTACCGGCGCAAGCCGCGAGATCCGTCGCACCCAAAACGCTTCTTCGATTACGGAGACGCCCGGCATGGCACCTGATTTTCTCTCTCGCACCGTACTTCACGGCTCGCTACATCTGGACCATGAAGATCCGTCGCGCGGCGTCCCTCACCTTGCTCGGATTTCTCGCGCTGGCTTCCCTCCACGCAGAATCGCCCGCGTCGCTTGCACTGAATACTCCCATCACCGAAGGCGCGGAAAAACGGTTCGTGCCAATTCCGCGCAGATCACCGTGACGCGCGACAATACTGCGGTCCTGCCCGCGTGGCGGATGAGCATTCTTCCGGGCACGAAAAAATATCCCGGCGTGACGCTCAAACCCGAAACGGGCTCCGCGTGGGATCTCTCGGCATACGGCCATGTAGAAGCGACGGTGGTCAATACAGGGGATGTTGTTACGACGGTCTCGCTCCGGCTCGATAATGACGGTGTCTGGCCGAACCGCGCGACCAACGCCGAATCAATTCATCTCAAGCCGGGCGCATCGGGAGTCGTCAAAGTCTACTTCGGTTATTCCTACGGCAAACCGGCGCCACTCAAGCCCGATGCCATCGTCCAACTCCTGCTCTTCACGGGTGCCTCCGACAAACCGCAAACGATCCGCATCGAATCGCTCCTCGCCTCCGGAACAACGGGCGAAAAACCGGCCGTCGATCGCCGCTCGATTCGCATCAAGCCGAGAGGTGGCATCCTCCTCGGCGATGGGGTGACGATTGACTCGACGAAACAACTGGATCGGCGCGGCGGCGCACTCGCGGAGTTTCTCTCGACTCCCGCACCCGCGCTGAAATTGACCTTTCCGAAATCGAGCACCGAAGCGTCCGTGACTTTTCGGCCCGAGATCGGATGTTGGGATTTGCGCGACAGCCTGAGCCTGGTGTTAAGCGTGCGGAATAACAGCGACAAGCCCGTGACGCCCGGCTTTCACGCCGAAAGTCGCACCGGCGCGACGGATCATATCGTCTCCGCCCAATTCCGCCCGGCGCCACGCAGGAGGTTGTAATTCCCTACATCAGCGCCCGCATCTGGAACGGCGACAAGACCTGCGGCAATCACCTCACTAACGATGCCGTCTCGGGTGTCACCATTTCGGTGCAGGCCGCTGAAAGGCCTGTCTCGCTGGTTGTAGAATCGATTCTGGCCCGCGCGCCGTTCCCGGCCATGTTGCCGGAATGGCTGGGCCAGCGTCCGCCGGTCGAAGGCGATTGGGTGCAGACCTTCAATGACGACTTCAGCGGTACGACCGTCGATCTGAAAAAATGGAATGTGACCGGCCCCAATTATTGGGACAAGAAAAGTCACTGGTCACCCAGCAATGTCGAATGCCCCGCGCCTGCAAAATCCGATCCGGATGAGAACTGGGAGCCAAGTCGCGCTGAATGTGGATCACCTCCAGATGATATCCGAGTTGTGTGCAGGCACGCTGCATCGCTGCGAGACAAATTTCCATCCAGCGTGGCTTTCCGCCCGCCTCGAACCAGCGATCATCCACGAGCGCGGCGAGATTCGCATACACCCGCAGCACGCGCCCTTCATCGCGACGTGCAATCAATGCCGACAATACTGGATCGGGAAGATATCCCAGCGCCTTGGCGGCCCGCTGCACTTTTCTACGCGTGACGGGCGGAATCCGCGCCCCCCCCAGCAAGGCCAAGGATGCCGTGGCTGCCGTGACTCCAGCGCGATGTCCCACATCCTTCAGATTACATCGAGACCAAGCTTTCATTTAATATATTAACTAAAAATTTACACCGTCTCACTAATCATCAAGGGAACAGAGACCTAACCCACGTTCGTTAAAATCGTATCGATCGGCGTGCGAAATTCATCCGGACTCGGATAATCAAGAGTATAGTGCAGCCCTCGGCTCTCCTGACGCGCGAGCGCAGAGTCAACAATGATCGACGCGACGAGCACGAGATTGCGCAACTCGATTAAATCCGCCGTGAGTGTGTAGTTCCAGTAAAAATCCTGCACCTCGCTGTGCAGCAACCGCAAGCGGGCCGCCGCTCGCCGCAGACGTTTTGTCGTGCGCACGATGCCGACGTAATCCCACATCATCTGTCGAATTTCGTGCCAGTTGTGATAAATCACGACCAATTCATCCGGATCATGCGCCAGACCGCGCTCCCACTCCGGTATCTTCAAACGACACGGTTTTACCGGCTCCTTTGTTACCATCTGGCTCGCACGGTGCGCAATCACGAGCGCCTCCAACAACGAATTGCTCGCCAGCCGGTTCGCTCCGTGCAGACCGGTGCAGGCCACTTCGCCTACAGCCCATAGTCCGGGCAAGGCAGTGCGGCCATCGATGTCCGTCACCACGCCGCCGCATTGATAATGCGCCGCCGGGACCACGGGGATGCGCTGCGTGGCCATGTTGACGCCGAGTTTGAGCAACGTCTCGAAAATATTCGGGAACCGTTCGCGGAGGAATTCCTCCTTGTGGTGCGTGATGTCGAGGTAAACGCACTTCGCACCGGTCTTCTTCATCTCCGAGTCAATGGCGCGGGCCACGATGTCGCGCGGCGCGAGCGACTTGAGCGGATGGTAGCCATCCATGAATCGCTTGCCCTCGGCATTGACCAGCACCGCTCCCTCTCCGCGCACGGCTTCGCTGATGAGAAAGGATTTCGCCTCGGGATGAAACAGGCACGTCGGATGAAACTGAATGAACTCCATGTTCGCCACCGGCACCCCGGCGCGGTAAGCCATCGCCACGCCGTCGCCGGTCGCAATATCGGGATTCGTGGTGTAGAGGTACGTTTTACCGCAACCGCCACTCGCCAGCAGGATGTGCGACGCGGCAAAAGTTTCGACCTCGTTTGAAACTTTGTTCAGGACGTAAACGCCGAGACAGCGATTCTCCGTGGTGAAACCGAGCTTCGCCTTGGTGATGAGATCGACTGCAACGTGATTTTCAAAAATGGTGATACGCGGATGCTCCGCCGTCGCAGCAAGTAGCGCCCGTTCAATTTCGCGACCCGTGATATCCCCCGCATGCAGGATGCGCCGCTTGGAATGACCGCCCTCCTTGCCGAGATCGAGTTCACCACTTTGGCCGTTCGTCCGCTCCGTGAAGCTCATGCCCAACGCGATCAATTCCTTGATGCGCTCGGGTCCCTCCTGCACGATCTGGCGGACAATCGATTCCTTGCACAGTCCCGCGCCCGCTTCGAGCGTGTCGCGCACATGGAGATCGTAGGAATCCTCCGAGGACATCACGCAGGCGATGCCGCCTTGCGCGTAATTGGTATTGGAATCCGCGCGGCCCTTTTTGGTGATGATCGCCACGGTGCCGTGCTCCGCGATTTTATGGGCATAGATCAGCCCGGCGATGCCACTGCCAATGACGATGTAATCAAACCGCTGCATGGGTGAAGGAATACAATAAGGCCGGGATTCCGCAGATTACCACAGAATTTTTACAGAGACGCCGCAGAACCGCCACCGTTCGAGGCGGGCCGTTCCACCGGAATGGCCTCGCATACCTCGCGCCAGCCGGGAAAATTCCACGTATTCGGAAATCCGGAACATTGCGACGGCTTCACCGCCTGAATAGCACAGTCTCGTCCGTCGAGAAAAATGCATTCGTGATTGGGCCGGGAAATTAGGGTCAGTCCGTTGCGATTCGGCAACAGATCGGTATAGCGATTGATGAAGTCATCCACTTCGAGCTTCAAAAACGCCGCGATGCGCTCAACCTCCCCTTCCGCCAAGGCGACCGTTCCGGGCCAACGACAACAATTCGTGCACCGCTGGCATTGGTAATAAGGATCTGACATCTCTTCGAAAGCTAGACCAAGAAGTCAAAATGCAAAAGTCAAAGAAACTTCTCGGCGCGTAAAGTTCGCATCAGGTGCGTCTGCTTATCCAGCAATTCGGTATAATCGAATCCACCCGATTGCGGCGTCACCGCCTCCGCCTCGTTCGGCTGCGCGAGAGACTCCGCCCATTGGGCCACCGTCTTTTCCGGTCGCACAAGCGCGAGAGTCTGAATCGCTCCGCCCAGAGCCGCGCCTTCCGAGCTCTTCAACGTCACCACGCGACAGCCAAACACATCGGCGCAGAGTTGTCGCCACACCGCGCTCTTGCTGCCGCCGCCAGTGAGCCGGATTTCCGAAGGCATGATCCCGAGCGCGCGCAGTCGCTGCAACCCATACGCGAGACCAAGCGTGGCCCCTTCCATCACCGCACGCGCCAGATGCGCGGGCGTGAAGTTATGCGGGGCGATCCCATGCAACACGCCGGACCCATTCGGCAGATTCGGCGTCCGTTCGCCATTCAGGTACGGCAGAAAGAGCAAGCCCTCTGCGCCCGCCGGAACCGAACGCACCGCCTGATCCATAGCGGCATGATCCATCGCCAGCAACTTGCCCACGAGTTCGGTGGCCACGGTGACATTCATCGTGCAGAGCAGCGGCAGCCACGCGTCCGTGCTGTCGCAAAACGCCGCGATCTCTCCCTCGGGATCGATCACTGGCTTTTCGGAATAGGCATAGATGGTGCCCGACGTGCCGAGGCTCGCCGTGACGCATCCGGCGCGCGCATTGCCGGTGCCAATCGCCCCCATCATGTTGTCACCGCCGCCGGCACTGACGATGACGTCGTCCTTCAGTCCCCATTTCGTAGCGAGTTCCTTTTTGAGCACGCCAGCGGCTTTCTGCGACGAGCGCAGCGGAGGTAATTTTGCGGCGAGCGAAGCATCAATGAAATCCACGACGGGTCGACACCACGTCCGCGTCCGCACGTCCATCAACGCGGAACCAGACGCATCACCGTATTCCATCGTATAGTTTCCGGTGAGATAAAAATTCAGGTAATCGTGCGGCAACAAAACCTGATCGAGTTTACGGAAATTGTCCGGTTCGTTTTGCTTCAACCAGAGAATCTTCGGCGCGGTGAATCCTGGCAGCATATCGTTGCCAAGGAGTTTTATCAGCTCCGCCGTACCGCCAAAGCGCGCACGAATTTCGTCGCATTGCGCTACGGTCGACGTATCGCACCAGAGCTTCGCAGGACGAATCACCTGCCCCGCCGCGTCGAGCGCGACAAAACCGTGTTGCTGACCCGACACGCCGATGCCCGCGATCTCCCCGCGCCGCGCGCCCAATTGCGCCACCACTTTCGTGATCGACTCGTCCATCGCTTCCGACCAGTCGCGCGGATGCTGCTCCAGATGGCCAGGCGGAAGTCCCTCGATCAGGCCGTAAGCCTTCGACGCGTGCGCAAGAATTTCGCCCGTTTGATCATCCAGCGCGATAACTTTTGTGCTCTGCGTGCCGCAATCAATTCCCAGGAAGATCATAGAATGGAAATAATATTGTCCGGCTCGACAGGTGGAGTCCACCGGTTTTCTACAGGACAGTAAAACGGACGTTGCAGCCGGAGATTGACACCACCCCGCTCACCCTTGATTCTGGATGGCTCGAAAAAGAAAGCCTCTCCTCATGAATCCGTCTTCCTCCGCCAAATCCCGCGTCCTCCTCGCCCTGCAAGCACTCCAATCCCGGCAAGGAGTTCTCGTCTCCGATGACGAAAGCCGCGAGAACGAAGCGGATCTCATCTATTCCGCGGAACTCCTCACCGAAGCACAAATGGCGCTCCTCATTCGCGAATGCAGTGGCATCGTCTGCCTCTGCCTGCCCGATGCCAAGGCGTGTGCGCTCGATCTGCCACCGATGGTCGAAAAGAACTCAAGCCGCTATCAAACCGCCTTTACGGTTTCCATTGAGGCTGCGACGGGAGTCACCACGGGCGTCTCCGCTCGCGACCGCCTGCAAACCGTCCGCGCGGCCATTGCCGATGACGCCAAGCCGACCGATCTCAGCCGTCCCGGCCACATCTTTCCGCTCCGCGCCCGACCCGGCGGCGTGCTCGAACGTCCCGGTCACACCGAGGCCACAGTCGATCTCATGCGTCTCGCGGGACTGAAACCCTATGGGGTCCTGTGCGAACTCATGAATGCGGACGGCACCATGGCTCGCGGCCAGCAAGTGATCGACTTCTCACTCACCCACCGCATCCCGATGGTCTCCGTCCGCGAGTTGGTGGAGTACCGGAAGAGTCAATAGCGCACGCGTTAATTCAACCGCCGTCCCCACTCGTCGACGGCGTAGGTGCGGACTTTCAGCAAATTATCGTAGTAGCGGCGCACCTGTTCTTCGCCCCATTCAGGATGATTCTTGCGGATGACATTGAGGCTCCACGTCTCGGCCAGCTTGAGGTCTTCCGGCGTGAGCTTCTTGAAAAGCTTCCGGTAGAGGAAGCGGTCGACCTTGCTGGCGATGGAGTCGAAATCCATGAGGTGGAGAGGGGTTTGGAGAGAGAGCAGACAAGCCGATTCTGCTACCTCCATTAAGACAGATTCCGGGAGGTTTGGAAATGCGGAACTGAGACTCTCAGAAAAATCACTACTACTGATTCACGAGCACGTTACGTGTTCCGTTATGATAGAGCACCCGGATCGCGGATGTGCGGCGGGACAGCTTATCCTTCCACGCAGCGAGATGGGTATCCTCTACAATGAAAAAAACTTGCCGTGGCGATTCCCACTCCCTGAGAAAAGACTCCTCATTCAAATAGAGTTCCTGTCCCTGTTTCAGCACGCGAACGGCGAATTCGCGCTGACTCGGTGCGTTGACCCAGTGTACCCGGTGATCGAGGTAGAAGAGCAGGCTGGAAGATTGATGCGGGGCGCCTTCGCAGACGATCATCGACTCTGGAGTCGCTACGACATTGATTGCCCGGGCTGCCTCAGCAAGGGAGAAATTCGGTCCCATGATGCGGAATCCGACCGTCGCCAGACTGCACAAAACCACCATCGTCAATGTCAGGATCGCACAAGCCGTCGCACGCGAAGACCGCGCGCGACTGCACCACGCCAAGGCTCCACCCCCACCCAGTACAAGCGCTACCCCCGCAGTTCTCATGAGCGGCAGGAATTCCTGCCAGGCGCCGAGCGAAATGCCTCCCAATGCGTTGGCAAAAGTATCGCGCTCCGCAATAGGCGCAATGTGATTCGATCCTTGGGCAAGAACGTCCTTAAAGAAAAAGGAAAAGACCAACAGGCCGATTCCTGCCACCACGAGAATCAGGCATGGCGTGAAATAAAACCAGCGGGAGACACGCGCTTCGGGGTGAAACGCCGCCGCCAGCCACAATGCCGCCACGCCCCACGAGGTCATGGCGTAGTAGTCCTGCAAATTGGAAAAGCTCAGCGTGAGAAAGGTGACCGCAATCCACAACCAGAGCAGTTCCCACGGTCGGTTCTTGTGCTTGTTCTTGGGAAATTGCCGCCACGCCGCGAATGCGGCCGGCGCAAAGAGCACCCATGGGGAGAAGAAGATGCCGTGCTGCGCGTAGAACATCCAGATCGGAATCGACAGGGTCTCGCGATCAAATCGGCCATCAATCGCCGCACTGACCTGCTCACGCAGGAAATGCGCCTGCAAAAATCCCGGCAACCGTGCTTCCATGTACAAATACCATGGCGCCACGAGGGCCAGAAAAACCACGGGCCCGCTCCAGTGGAAGAATCCCTTCAATGCCGCCCGGCGCGATGGCAGGAGCACCATCGCCGTCAACACGATGGTGATGGGCCAGACCGCTCCATGAAGCCCCTTCGATAATGCCCCCAGCGCGAGGCTCACCCAGGCGAGCAGGTACCAACCCCGCTGCCGTCCCGGTTCCTGCAATGCCGCGATCACGGCATAAACAGACAAACTGATGAACGTGGCCAGAAACGGCTCCGGCTGCACCAAATGAGTGAAAACAAAGACCCCAATCATTGTGGCCAGAATCCCCGCCGCCAACATGCCATGCGCCGCATCACGCAAACGCAAGCCGATCAAAAAGGTCACATAGATCCATGCCGCCGTGAAAATCGCATTCGGTAGACGGATGGCCCACTCATTCATCCCGAATAGCGAGACGGAACCCAGCATGGTCCAATAGGTGAGCGGCGGTTTCTGGATACGCGGCAGACCATTATTGGTCGGCAGCAACCAATCCCCGCGCTGAGTCATCTCCCGAACCGCCCCGGCATAAAGCCCTTCGTTATCGTCGAAAATAACCGGCTGCGAGGCATTACCCACATAAAAGATCACGGCCAACAGAAAAACAACCAAGCCGAGCACATGATCCCGCCGCTGCGAGTGCCCGATCGGGCCCGCTGGGCGGGCTTCAGAGGTTACTACAGCCTCTTGCACGACAGCTTCTGAGCCATTGGCCTGAAAATGAGTATCACGTATAATCACAACTTATTTTAGCATAAAACAGGAATGCTTAACATAGCAAGACTTTAGCCTAGCTAAACAAGGCTTGGCCCAGACTCGTTCCTTTGGTACGTTACCCGATGTCGCTCCGGCCCGTCCTGCCATTCCTCTTAAAAGAAGGAATCCAACCCATGAATACCAAATTAATTCTCGCCAGTGGCTCACCCCGACGTCGCGAACTTCTCGAAAAAGCCCGGATCCCCCATCAAGTCGCCATCCTGAACACTCCCGAAATCTCTCCCGACCAACCCCACGGCATGACCCCCGCCGAGTTCGCCTGGCGCAACGCCCTGCGCAAAGCCCGCGCCGCCGCCCAGCAATATCCCGGCCAGCGCATCCTGGCCGCCGATACCGTGGTCGCCTTGGGCACTCACATTCTCGGCAAACCGAAACACCAGCGACAGGCTGCCTCCTTCCTGAAGAAACTGAGCGGCCGCACCCATGAGGTACTCACGGCCGTTATCGTTCTTCTGCCGAAATCGGCACGCCCTTACGGATTCGTCGAGCGCACAGAAGTCACCTTTTGCGCCTTGAGTGCCGTCCGCATCGCCCGCTACCTGAAAGCGGTCCACGTCCTCGACAAAGCCGGGGCCTATGCACTGCAGGAAAAAGGCGCGGAGATCGTAAAAACCATTCGCGGGTCCCGCACAAATGTGGTGGGTTTACCAATCGAACGACTCACCCAACTTCTCCACGGTTTACGATAAGCCATACTTCATTCACGTTTTTTCAGTGAAAGTTTGACTAATTCTTGATCAAACTCCTCAATTTTCATGTCGTTGAGGTCGATCACCTTGTCACGCAGTAGGCGACTATTGCATTGACACTCTATAGAAAACCGTAAAAACTAGCACAAGATCATCTTATAACCCTTCCAATGAAGGTTTCATTTTTACTCGGATGGAGCATAATCGGACTGGCAACAGCCCTGTCTCCTGCGGCATCGACAGATGTCGCCCCCCTCTCCTCACCCGCCGCTCCCGAACCCGCCCGGCTGACCCCTTCTTTTTCTGCCACCACGAATGAAGCGCGACTAATGCCCACCAATTTCGTGGGACGCCTCATCGTGCGACTCCCCGCGTCCCTAAAACAAGCCCCGGAAGCGATCAACGGCATGGCAATGACGGCCCTGTCCCTGACTGGTATGGCCGTGGACCCCGATTTGCTGCAGGAAGCTTGGGTTTCCTTCGATCCCCAGCAGCAACAATGGAAAGCACTCTGGCCCAAACCGCCGATGTTTCATTACGGCATGGTGCTCCTGCCCGCGCTGGTGCGTAAACTCAGTACGGGTCAATCACTCTCGTTCGAATCCCAAGGTCAGCATGCCTCACTCACCAAAGATAGTAAGGGCCAACTGCTCGTGAAACGCGGTTCCTCCACCGCTCCCTTGAGCGCCGCCGATTTGCGCGATCTGCTGCGCGCCCGCATCACCTCCGACGGCATGTGCCTCTTTCTCGATAAGGCCGGCAATCTCGTCCTCGAGGCCACCGGCTCCCAAGCTCTTGCCCTCGCCAACGTCAAAAGCGGCAAGCAGCCTTAGGCGACGCTAAACCGCGACTCGCGATTCTTTAAGAGCGAGTACCCAAGTCTGAAAGAGGTCGGGGGCAGAGCCCCCTTCCTAATTACACAATGCGGTTCTCGCGCATGACCGTAGAGTACCAATGGGCGCTGAGTTTTGGCGTCCGCTTCTGCGTTTTGTAATCCACGTGCACGATGCCGAACCGGCGCAGGTAACCATCCTGCCATTCGTAATTATCCATGAACGACCACAGGAAATAGCCCGCGATCGGAACGCCGTCGCCAATGGCGCGATGCATCTCCTTGAAATAATTACGGAGATAATCCCGG
Organism: Verrucomicrobium sp.; assembly: GCA_017849585.1. Classification (GTDB taxonomy): domain Bacteria; phylum Verrucomicrobiota; class Verrucomicrobiia; order Methylacidiphilales; family UBA1321; genus UBA1321. The sequence continues at coordinate 57,743 of JAFIGT010000032.1, read as the reverse complement.
CGATGCAGATCATTCACCTCGCCATTGACGACCGGCTCGTTGTCGTAACCACAGCCGTTTTCCGTGATATAGATTTTCTTCACACCGTAGCATTCCTGCGCAAACCGAGTCGCCCAATAGAGAGATTGCGGCATGATCTTCAGCCATGGGCACGAGGTCTGTGGATAATCCGGCGGAAAATCCAATGCCTCATACCGATCCTTCGCCTTTTTCGGCGCGCGGACAAACGTTCCGGTGTAGAGATTCATACCCAGGAAATCCGTGGGCTGGCTGATCAACTCCAGATCGCCCTTCTCCACCTTTGGCCGATCCGCGCCGCAACGTTTTAAATAGGCAGCGGAATATTCCCCGCGATAAATCGGGTGCAGCAGGTATTCGTTCTTTTCGATGAACCACGCCTTCGCCGCCGCGATATCGGCGGGAGTTTCGGTAACCGGCACCGACGGCATGCTATTATCCGTCAGGCCCACCCGCGCGCCACGACCACCGTGCTCGCGTACCGCGCGCACCGCTTCGCCATGGCAAAGCAGCGCGTGATGATGAATCTGGCGCAGCGTCGTTAGACTGACCTTGGTTCCAGGCGCCTTGTCCCCGTAGCCGTAGGCCAACGTCGTAAAGCAAACGATTTCATTGAGCGTGATCCAATTCTTCACCCGGTCGCCGAGTGTCGCCACCACCGTATCGGCGTATGTGGCGAAAGCTTCCGGTACGATCCGACTGCGCCAGCCGCCGCGATCTTCCAGTGCCTGTGGCAAGTCCCAATGGAACAACGTCACCCACGGCGTGATTCCCTCCTTGAGCATTGCGTCGATGAGGCGGTCATAGAAAGCGAGGCCCTTCGGGTTCACTGCGCCGTCGCCGTTCGGATAAATGCGCGGCCACGCCACCGAGAGACGGTAATTCTTCACGCCCAGCTTGCGCATGAGGGCGAAATCTTTTTTGTAGAGATGATAGTGATCGCACGCCACGGCAGGCGTATCGTTATTGATCACCTTTCCGGTGCTGGGAAAACGATCCCAGATCGATTCCCCCTTTCCATCTTCAAATGCAGCGCCTTCGATCTGGGTGGCCGCCGCAGCGACGCCCCAGACGAATTTCTTCGGGAAACGAAACTCGGTTTTCATCATGATTCAATTTGTCGAATTCTCAACGCCGTACCAGACAAAAAAACGGCAGCGGACCACCCGCTGCCGCAAATTGTGCAGTCCGATTTCTAGCGTTTGCTATCGGTGATACCAGGCCAGTCATCCGTGCGGAACGGGCTCGCGGGTAATCCTTCCGCATTATAAAGATTCCCCTCTGGATTATCCGCCCAGTTGTAGCGAACCGCCACCGGATTCGGGACATTCACATTGCGCACGACCACCGTATTGTCAGAAAGACGCGCCTCGGCCCAGACAAACTTCTTGTCGGCACCCGCCACGGCGAAACCCTTGAGCGGGCCATTGCCCTTGATCTTCAATCCACCGCCCACGTGAGTGAAGGCAAGGCGCACCGTCGCCCCCTCCACTTTCATGGACTTGTAGAGCGGACCGGAATGCACGATCGGCTTCTGGAAGTGCGACTTCAGCACCGGCAGCGTGCCGAGGAAACCGTCCGGCACTTTGACGCCATAGTCCTGCGCCAGCGCCCAAAGCGCCAACCGCTTGCCCACGTCCTGCTTATTGATCGGGTGGATGTCATCCCCGTCGCCAATATCGATCGTGACGGCCATACCGGTGTTCGGTAGCGAGAGAGTCTTCAACTGCGCTTCCCGCAATTCCGGCCAGTCGCTCTCGGCGGGTTCGGCCAGACGCTTCCTGAAATTCGCCAATTGAACGAAGTAGAAAGGGAAATCGCCCTGCCCCCAATCCTGCCGCCAATTGCGGATCATGTCGGGGAAAAGTTTGCGATACTGCCACGCGCGGCTCGCATTGGACTCGCCCTGATACCAGATCGCTCCGCGAATGCCGTAAGGAATAATCGGTGCGATCATGCCATCGTACAGCACGCTCGCTGTGTTTTGCAACTTGCCCAACATCTCCGGCCGCAGACCGAGATTTTTCTCGATCCAATACTGCCACGTACCCGCCAGAGAAATCGAAGCTCCGGATGCTGTCGACAAAGTCATTTCGCCAGGCAACCCCACCAAGCCCCCACCACCGCCGTGATCGATCACGCGCACCATGATGACGTTCGGCCCCGGCTTCAGTGTTCCGGCCGGCACTTTGTAGAAGCGCGAGACCATCCAAAAGGACGGTGTATCCTTGCCCGTGTGACCGACGAGAGTCCCGTTCACCCACGTGAAATCGAGATCGTCCACCGCACCGAGGGACAAGGTTGTCTCCTGACTCGCCATCTCCGCGGGAACTTCGACCACCTTGCGATACCAGACCACGCCGTCCATTTTCAGGTTCGCCTTGACCTCCCACGTCCCCGAAGCCTCGATCGGCTGCCAATCCTTCAGTACTGCGTCCGATTTGAACCAATCCACACCCGGCTTGCCCGGAGCGGTCAGCAACTGATCAATCTGCTTGGTCCAATTCTCCGAGATCTTTTTGAACTCCTCCTGCTTGGCGGCGTACTCCGGCGAGAAAACCTGCGCGCGGCGCTTCACGATTTCCGCGTAGTCCGGATCGGCCTGCAGCACACCCAGGCGCGTCCAGGCTTCCGCAGGCGTGCCACCCCACGAGGTATGAATCAACCCCACCGGCACGTTTAAATACGACTGCAATTCGCGGCCAAAGAAATATCCGACGGCCGAAAAGGTCTTGATGGTGGCCGGATTACAAACCCGCCATTGACCCGCCACGGAAGTTTGCGGCGCACTCGGCGTCACATGATCCACTTGAAACAGGCGCAGTTGAGGATAATTGGCCTCGCTCGCTTCCTTGAGTCCGTTCAGCGCCCGCGCCACGGGAAATTCCATATTCGACTGGCCTGAGCACACCCAGACCTCGCCGATCAGCACATCCTTGAAAACGACCGGTGTGGCGGTGGCGGAACCTTCAATCGTGAGCGTCAAATTGATCGTGGCCGGTTGCGGCGCCAAGCGCACCATCCATTTGCCATCGGGCCCCGCCTTCAAGGCCTGCTTGTCCGCGCCCAAGGTGACCGTCACGGTTTCGCCCGGAGCCGCCGTGCCCCAGATCGGGATGGGCAGGTTGCGCTGCAGCACCATATGATCGCTAAACATCGACGCCGGTTTGATTTCCGCCTGCAGCGGAACTACCAAACCCAGGACCAAGAGCCATGCAAAAGAACGAAGCTTCATGAGGTTCGATTAAAGAGCACGATTCTAGACTGTCAATCCATGCAATCACGTCATAAGATTGCCTCAGGGAACCCATAAGAAGATGAGTTCCACTCATCCATTGACTTTTCAAAGCCACGCGTTGAGATAAGATCATCCTATGAGTCAAGATCTCGGTCCCATTTTCGAAGGATGGGAATTCGTACCCGGACAAGTCACCGTTCGCCAGATCACGGGCGACGATGGCTATCCCAAGATCCAGTTGCGCCTCGACATGGGTCTGCTCCAGATGGAACTCGATGGTCGCCCCGACGGCACGCGCCCGATGGGACACGAATCGCTTTTTCACATGTACCAGTCGCTCGCCCGCGACTTCATGGAAAAGGAATCGGACGAACCCCGCTTCACGCTCGACGCGGAAGATTGCGCCAAACTGCAACAGGAAGCGGTTCAATATTACCACCGTTACCTCGCGCTCTTCCAACTCGGCGACTGGGTCCGCGTGATCCGCGACACGCGCCGTAATCTCGATCTCTTCGACTTCGTCGAACAATACGCCGAGACAAAGCCGCTCGCTTGGCTCTTCCAGCAATTCCGCCCGTACGGACTCATGATGCTCACCCGCGCCCGCGCCCAGCATGCCCTCGAGCAACAGGCCACCGCGCAGGCATTGGCGCACGTCACGGCGGGCATTCGCGAGATTCGCGCCTTCTACGAGCGAATGGATCGCACAGATCTGATCGAGCAAAGCCAGGAAATCCATTTTCTCGAAAACTGGGAGAAGGACCTGCAAAAGGCCTCGCCGGAAAACGAGCAAATTCGTCTCGAGAAGGCTCTCGCTGCCGCCGTGGAACGCGAGGATTACGAGACCGCCGCCCAACTCCGCGACAGCCTCAAGCAACTCAAGGGCATTTCCAAGACAGCGTAGCGGCACTCAATCTTGGAGCCGATAATCGACTCCTGCTCCGCCCTTCCCAATTGGAAATTGGCAATCTCTCCCGCCTGACGCTATCTTGGTACGATGCCGACCCTCGACGCGTTTCAACAACTTCGCCTGCCCGACACCTGGCAGGCCGAGGCGATTCGTGCCCTCGTCGCGGGTCAGGACGTCATTGTGCAGGCTCCCACCGGTGCCGGTAAAACCTTCATCTTCGAGCAATACTTCACCCAGCGCCGCAGCAGCACGGGGCAGGTCATCTTCACCGTTCCCACCCGCGCGCTCGCGAATGACAAATTCGCAGAGTGGACCCGCAAGGGCTGGAACGTCGGCATCACCACCGGCGATCTCGTCCTGAACGCCGGGGCGCCGCTCATCGTCGCCACGCTCGAAGCGCAGCAATCCCCGCGCAATGTCTCGCTCTACGTCATCGATGAATATCAATGGCTCGGCGACCCGCTGCGGGGCAATCACTATGAAGGCGTCGTGATGACACTCCCGCTCACGACCCAATTACTGCTCCTCTCCGGCAGCGTGGCCAATCCCAGCTCCGCCTTGCGCTGGCTGGATACCCTCGGTCGCAAGGCGGTGCTCATCGAACAAAAAGAGCGCCCTGTCCCACTCGAGGAAATGGAGATCGATTCCGCGTCGCGCCGTGTGCCGGATAAAATCCAGGGATACTGGACCCGCCGACTCGCCGCCGCGTTGCGCGAGGACTTCGGCCCCGTTCTTGTTTTCGCTCCACACCGCAAGGCCGCAGAAAAAATCGCGCTCGAGGCCGCGGCTCAAATCCCCTGCCCCAATCCTCTGCCGCTCAGCGGACTTCAAGAGCAAGCCGCCGGTCCCGCACTGGCCAAGCTGCTGCGCCAACGCATCGCATTTCATCACAGCGGCCTTTCCTATCTGCAACGCGCTGGACTCGTCGAACCGCTCGCGAAATCCGGCCAACTCCGCATCGTCGTCGCCACGCTCGGACTCAGCGCAGGCATCAACTTCTCCCTCCGCTCCGTGCTCGTCACCGGCACGCAATACAACGTTGGCGGCGCGCCGCGCGAAGTCACCCCCTCCGAACTCCTGCAAATGTTTGGCCGCGCCGGTCGTCGTGGACTCGACGATCAGGGCTACGTCCTCGTCACCGACAATTCCCCGCGCCTCGGTCAGGCCCGCACCCGCGCCCTGCGGCGCAACACACCGCTACCGTGGCGACCGCTCCTACGCGAACTCGTCGCGGGAAAACCGATTGCCGACGCCGCTGCCGCTTTTCAAAAAAGGCTCTTCACGGAAGAACCCATTCTACTCGGCGTTGAAGCGTCCTCGCGATTGTTTGGCGAAAAACTCCCGTGCGGATTGCGCACGGATACCGGCCGCGCGAGACTCGTGCGTCGCGAGAAAAATCCCGCACCGTTTTGCCTGACCTGTCCGCATCGCGAGGAATGTCTGCAGCTCGACACCCAGCCGACGCTGCTCTGGCTCTGGAACCGCGTCGGTATTCTCGATCGCGAACTCGCCGTCACGCGTCGCGGTCAAGTGATGAGCCAGTTCCTCGGGCCGGAAGGACTTGGCGTGATCGCGGGCCTCGAAGACGAACACTACCCCATCGAAGAATTAATCGACGATCTCGCCAATCTCGTGGCCGGTGACCGCTTCTGCGGCACGGAGGCGCGCTGGGGCGGTCGTCTTGCCATGACGTGCCAGAAAGCTTACAAGAAATTCTCCTATGAGGGATTTCTCATGGATGGCATCCCGGTTAATTACGGCACCGGTGGCGAGGAAATTGTCCGCACGCTTCGCGCGAAAAAATACGTCCCGGCCAATGCCGAGAGCGAACATGTCAGCCGTGGCGACATCGACCGCCTCGTCGTGGAGTGGAAAAGTTTGCTCCGCCAGATCGCGGCGGGAGAATCGATTCCCGAGTGGCCGCGCTGGGAGCAACTGCGCGAACGGTGCACCCTTGAAATGACCCAGTACCGCAACGATTCCCTGCCCGCGCTCCCGCCCATGACCGCCGAGCAGGAAAAGCCCGTCACTCACCGTCTGGATACCAAGGGCGGAAAGTCGTTTTAGCGAGCTGCCTTGCTGGATAAAATTCCTTCTGCTTGAATGCTACGGCATGAATCTCCGGAATCCTCGCGCGCCACGTTTCCAGTTAAGCGGGGAACCGCTTTACCTGCTCGTGCTCACTGTGCTGTGGATTCTCTCCGCCGCCGTAGCGAGTCATCTGACTCTCCAGATTTATCAGAATTTCCGCGGCGTGGCCTGCGATACCGCCGCTTCGCAAAGCGCCATAGTGAATATCCTGCATGGTCACTGGTTCCGTTGCACCGCTTACTGTGGCCCCCATATTCTCGGCATTCACAGCCATTTCATTTTCGTGCTCCTCGCGGCGATTTATGCACTGATCCCCTCCACCGATTTTTTCTATATCCTGCAAAATGTCGGTGCCCTGAGTCTCGTATTCCCGGTCTATTTCGTTGCAAAGGAAATCCTGAAGGACCCCTTCACGGCCTGCCTCATCGCGATCGCGGCATTACTCAACCCCATGCTCGCCAATCTCTGCATCATCCCGCTGCATCCGGAACCGTGGATTCTGCCCGCGCTCTTTTGGGCCTACTACTTTTACCTAAAGAATCACCCGCTCGCATACTGGCTCTGCTTTTTTTTCTCCGTTTCCTGCGGGGAACTCGCCGCCATCACCTATGCCGCGCTGGGCGTCGCGTGGCTCCTCAGCCCCCGGCGTTTCCCTTGGACGCGGCGCTACGGCTTGTTCGCTCTCGTCGGCGGGCTCGGCTGGATTGTCTTCACTATGGGTTGGCTCATGCCAACTTTTCGCACAGTCGAGCAGTTCAACAATTTCGGCTCGAAGTATTCCGAGATTGGGGCCAGCTCTCCACTCCAGCTCTTTCAGGTGATGCTCTCGAATCCGCAATTGGTCCTCGGGAAATTGCTCGATGTATCGCGCTGGATCCGGGCCTTGGACACCGTCGGTCCCGCGCTCTTTTTAGCATTCGCCTCGTGGGAGAGCGCGCTCCTGCTGTTGCCCGTACCTTTCTTCTGGTTGATGAATAACAATGAGCTCTTCATACAGATTCACGCTTATTACTTTCAGTTTGTGTTTCTCTCGGCCCATCTCGGACTGATCGCTTTCCTGCGACGGTGGGATCTCTCCACGCGAATCGGCAAAGGGGTCCTGGTCGCGGTGCTATGCCTCAACGGCATTTTCTTCGTCTACGAATATGCCCTCATGAAAGCCCGTTATCATGGCGACGGAGAAGAACAGGTGAACACCGAACTGCGCCGCGAATTTGCCAGAATTCCAGTCGAGGCCGGCGTCTACGCGCCGCACCGGCACAGCGGCTATCTTTCCAACCGCGTCAACATGGTGATGGGCGACCTGCAACAGGACAACCTCGATTTCGATCAGATGATCGCCGCGCGCCAAGCCGAGACCACGGTTCGCCCGGATCAAATCGATTACATCGTCGTCGATCAAATCGCCGATCAATGCGGCCCGCGCAAAACCTTATTCAAGCAGGAGACCGCCCAAAAACGTCACGAAAATATCCAGAAGCTGATCAATTCCGGACGCTGGCGAGTCATATTTAATTACGAGTATGTCGTCATACTCCAGCGACAGTCCATCCCGTCACCTTGAACCCCGGTCGAGTTGACACGCTCAGTCATATAAAAAAAGCCTCCGGCTTGTAACCGGAGGCTTTTCGAAAGCGGAACTACTCGCCGAAGTATTTCCGCGCCATGAGCTGATCGTCGATCGCCTTGATCTGCGTCGCCATGAGCTCGGGCGAATACAAACTGCGCTTGTGCGCGATCCCGCGCTTCACCATTGCGGCCCGCAGCGCGTTGTTCGCCACGACCATGTCATCGAGCGATTCACGCACGTTGAACCGCCCCGGTGAGGTCGGCAGTGGCGGCCAACGCGAATCGGAAACATAGGCGCTGGTCACGGCCTTCATCGCGGTCGACAGGTCCGCATCGAGCGTATCGAGGTCGAGTCCGACATGCTGCGCGACTTCCTTGATGCCATTGAGAATCGATTGGCAGACCGGGTCCATCAAGCGCGAGTACTCCGTGTTCGCCCATGCCTTGGCGGTGCCGCCGTGCCACGCGACACCGTTCTCGATGTCGAGGACGTGCTCGTTGACGAAGACATTCTTACCCGCCGCGGCGATGACTTCGCTCGGTGTGGAAAGTTCGTAGCCCGCTTCGATGGCGGAATCGAGCAACTGACCGAAGCGCGTCACGCTCTGCGGTTCCGGCTCGAAGAAGCGCGCCTGATTGAATTGCTTCACGTAGAAGTAGGCCGACGTGCCGATGTACTCGGCGTCTTCGGCGTAAGGCATGATGAACGAGCCGCTCTGTTCGATGCGCGTCTTCCACTTCGCCAGCAACGTCTGGATTTCCTTCAGCGAGACGGGCTCCTTGCGCATGCCTTCGGTCGCGCCCATGAGGAACCAGAGCATCGGATTGGCCATGCAGTCAGAACGGAAAATCATCTGCAAACCGCTCTCGGTCTTCGAGGGATTGGTGATGTACTTCAGGAAGTCGGGCTTGTCCTGAATATAGTCCTCGATTTTGAAAAGGTGATTCTTGTTGCTGTGACCCTGAATATCGTACTTCAAGCCCGTGGCCTGACGAATTTCTTCGAACGACAATAGCAGCGAATCAGCATCCATCACGAGCGTCTTGAAGCCCGCCTTCTGGTACAGGTCCGGCACGTACGACGCCCAGCCGCACTCGGGGTTCCATCCGGTCTCGGGCCGCACGCCGACGTACTTCTCCCAGATGTCGAGCGCGTAGCGCAGCGAGTCGAGCGTGATTTCGGTGGGGATATTCGAAAGCATGAAATGGATGTACGGCGATGAGACCGGCTCCAGCTTCTTTTCCGCAACGAGCTGCTTCAATTTTTCCAACACCTCGGGCGCTTGCAGGGCGATCTCCTCGATCGTCTTGCCCGACGCTTCGAAGGCGATTTTGTAGGGTCCGCTCAGCACGAGATCGAAGAGTTTCTCGTACGAGTTTTTCATGACCCACTGGCGTTTTTCCGGGGCGAGCTGCGAATATTGGATATTCGCATGCGGCATGTAGATGATTTGTGGTTTTTGCATAAAATGTTTTAGCGCTGATCGACCGCGAGCGAGTCGTTGTAGTACCAGGGGCACCGCGCGCAGAGACTGTTGCAGGTTGCCCCCTCGGTGCGGAAACGGCGCGCGCGGTCATTGGTAAAAAGTTCGAGCACGGAATGCTCCCGCACGCTACCGAGCGTGAAGTCGTTGAAGTCCACGCAAAAATGGGTCTGCCCATCGTGATTGATTTGCAAGTGCCGGAACGGCATCACGCACGGCAGACGCGTCTTCTTGAGAGGCACGGACGAGTCGTACCACTGCGCGATATTCCCCGCGTTCAACTCGCCGGGATAAAGCTGCACTTCGAGCGGATACGAGCCCGCGCGGATCTTTTCCTCCAAGGCAGACACCACGCCGGGCAACTCCGCCACCCACGGTTCCGGCGCATCGCTGATCCACGAATCCAACCGGGGCGCGGACTGCGCGAAACTCTCCCGCATCCACCGGCGGTAATCGTCCGCCTGCGCGCTCGTGCAATAGATCAGGTTTTGATAAATCACGCGGTCGAAACCGAGCGATCCCAAGCGGTGTGGAAACGTCACCGCTTCGCGCCAGTTCTCGCCGCAGAGCGTGAACAAGCAGACCCGCATCACCTTCGCAGGGTCTAACCCCGCCAAGCCGCGTTCGATCCGCTGCCAGATTCCCTTCGCGCCGCGCACGCGCTCGTGCACTTCGGGAGGTCCATCAAGCGAAATATAAACCGTATCGATCGTGCGGTTGATCGAGTTGAGATGCTTTTCGATCAGCACGCCATTGGTAATCAATGCTGTCGTGAAGCCCGCTTCGCGCAAGGCCGCGCTCACCGCCGGAAAAGCCGGGCTCGCAAGCGGTTCGCCGCCCCACAGGATGAACTGCGGCGCAATGCCGGTCTCCGCGCGATATGCCGCCGCCTGCGCCACCACGTCGAGCCATTGCGCCGTCGTGAGATCGTCCGCAGACGATTCCTTCATGTAGCCGTGTTCGCCCCACTGCCCGCAAAACGAGCAGCGCAAATTGCAGTGCTTGGTTAACTGCAAATGAATGAGGCGAAGTTCCGGCGTGAGCATCAAACCTCTCGTTTACGCAATCGCTTTAAGCGTTCGCTTCAATCCGTCCACGATGTCGGCAGTCATTTCGTACTCGAGAAAACCGATACCCTCGAACGCGCGAAATCCGGCCATCAGTTGCGACCAGTCGAGCATCCCCTCGCCGCACGCACATGGTTGAATCGCCGTCGGGTTGACCCGCTTGAAATCCTTCAGATGAAACACCGCGATCTGCGATTGCAGTTGACGATAGAGCGCGAGGATTTCGGTTTCGTTCATCCCCACCGCGCCGAGATTCGCCGGATCAAACAACAGCCGCGCCTTCGGTGACACCTCGCCTAGCCAACGCGTCAATAATTCCGGCTTCGTCGAGGTGCTGTGAAAATGCGCAATGCCACCCGGAACCGATTTCACTCCGCCGTGCGTTTCCACCGCGAGAGTCACACCGTGCCGCGACGCATGTTCAACTGCTTCGTTCAGGCACGACACCATCCGTTTCCAGCGCGCCCCGGTCACCTCTTCCGCCGGACTGAATCCCGCGAAGATGCGCAGTGTCCGGGCACCCAGCGCCTCCGCCAACGCCGTCACGCGCATGATTTTTTCCAAATCCGTCTTGCAGGCGGACTCGTCGGCTTGTGTGAAATCGTTACCGGTCGACACCGCCCGCAACGACACGCCGTACCGTGTAAACAGCTCGCCCACCCGGGTGATCTGCTCCGCCGTCGCGTCCACCTGCAAGAAATCATTCTCGTGACCCGCCACACCAAGCTCTAAAAACGAAAGTCCCAGCTCCCGCGTGATGGCGAGTTGCTGCTCCAACGGGGTTTCGCGAAAGCCCCACGCAGCGCTGCCGAATTGCATGATCAGCTCCACTCCAGCAACACCTTGAACACCGCGTCGCCCTTGGATTGTTTGTACGTGAACGCCTCGTGACCTTGCTCCGCCTTCCACAGCTCCGTGGGCAGATGCGTCGTGTTGAATTTCCCTTCGCTCATCCACTGCAAAATCTGCTCCTTCGTCCCCGGCCCGAGCGCGCACGTCATCGTGACGGTGCAATTCTTCGTGAACCAGCGATGCCACGAATCGAGCGTGACCGGCTCGGGATAATCACCCTGCAAATGGATGTGACCGGGCTCGTCGTCGTGCGCCCAACCACCGTCCTTGAGGTATTTGTGCAGTGTGCCCACGACTTCCGAATGACCGCTGCATTCGATGATCTTGTCGGCTTTCTTGCCGTCTGTGGCCTCAACAAGCTTGGCCACTTCGGTGCCATCTGCGAGGAAAACGTGATCCGCATAGTGCCGTGCGATCTCGCAACGGAACGCGGAGCGGTCGATCACGATCACCTTCGCGGAAGGATTCAGGATTTTGACAATCTGCGCTGCGCTCAATCCGACCATGCCCGCGCCCACGATGAGAATGGCTTCATTGGGACGATACGTCAGCCGCTTCGCACCCTTCAACGCCACACACGCGAGGTACGCCAGCACCGCGTCGCGGTCGGACACGTTGTCCGGTATCTTCACCATGTAATCGAACGGCGATGGCGCAGTAACTGAATTCTTCAGCACATACTTCACGCTGCCGCCCCACGCCGCGCAGACATTCGCGAACTGGCGGCACTCGTTGATCATGACCCGGTCGCCCGGCTTCAAACTGGTCTTCGCCTCCGGCCCCACCTGCTCCACCACGCCCACGCTTTCATAACCCGGCACGAGCGGATACCAACACTGCTCCGGGTGCTGCTGGCCTCGCCACGTTTTCATGTCGGTGCCGGAACTGATCGCGCTCAACGTCGTGCGGCACAGGATCGTGTCCGGCGTCATCGAGGTCAGTTCAATTTCACGATACGAGGCCTGATACGGCCGTTCCAAAACCAGCGCAGGGGAAGTTTTCATGGGGAAAATGAGAGGAAAAGAAAGGCTTCTATTTGTCAGACAAATATAAAACCAAACCGGCAACGTAGCAATCTCATAATCAGGATTTCGGCTTAAGTCGCTTATGAATAAGAACTAACTTATGCGAAAAATGGCTGGCCCGTCCCCCGGACGAACCTCTCTTGTGGATTGATGCCAGACAGCCCCAAGAAGGCTCTACGAAGTCCGTCGCACGACCAATTGCCCGCGCAGATGAAGTTCTCCTGCGGAACCCCGGCCATGATTTATGTCATTCAAAATCTGACACGCCCTATTTCCAATTTCCTCATAGGGAATGCGATACGTCGTGAGACCCGCATCTGCAGCAAGTACGAAATCATCGATCCCCACCACCTTCAAGTCCTCCGGCACCCGCAAACCATTCACCTCAGCCGCCTTCAATAATCCGAGCGCAAGAAAATCGCTCGAACACACCACACCCTCCACCTCCGAGCGTGTTTCCAGATAGGTCGCCGCCAGCTCGGTCGGCTCGCGCAACGGATCATCATAGCTCGGCCGCATCTCCGGCTCCAACAGAGATAACACCCCCACATCCTCTATCCCTGCCTCGGCCATGGCGCGGCGATAGCCCTGATACTTGTCCCGCGTGGTCGCAACCCATGCGTAGTTGGCCAAGAAACCGATCTTCTTCAGCCCACGATCCAGCAGATGCCGGGTCATCACATAGCCTGCATCGAAACCGTCCACCACCACCGCCGGACGTCCGGACTCAGGAAGGTTCACTTCCACCAGCACGAGTGGAAAGGGGCAATTTGCGATCATTTCACTATAACGGGGATGACTTTGTTGATCGATCCGCATCGGGAACACGACCGCCCCTTTGATATCAAATTCTCCCAATCGCGAGACAATTTCCATCTCCTTCTCCACATTCGCACCGGTCGACATCAGGAGCGCACGGCGCTCCAGCTCATGAGCGGCCTCCTGAAAACCCCGGACTGTGCGCCACACACCTTCGTGCTGGTTGCTGGGATAGACAAAAGCGAAGGCATTGAGCAGCGGCGGCGGGACGGCATTGATCTTCGTATTGCTGATCACGTGTGTGCCCGCACGGGTGCGACGAGCAACAAGCCCGCCATGCTCCAGCCGCGCAATGGCCTTGCCCACAGTGCTACGGCTGCAATCAAACTCCACCGTTAACTCGGCCTCAGTCGGAATCTGATCACCGACCTTCCATTTCTTCTCAAGGATGCGACGCTCCAGTTCCTCAAAAACGATATCGAGCTTCTTGGTTGTGCGGGTAGCCATATTGACTTACAAATCTGAGTTCCTAACGACTCAGCATAAACCACGATTTATTGATTTGTCTATCAAACAGGAAAACCGAGACGCACGCATCCTGCAATCAAAGTCTCAATTCCCATTGCAATTCCGAGCCATTGAACGCGAATGATCAAAAAAACTCAGTACCCGCAGTGCCCTCAATATCTTATAGCCCTGCGGGAAGGTGCGGCTCTTGCTGAACCTCTGAAGATTTTCAGTGGATTCTCGCGCATGGAACAGTAAGATTCCCCTTCGCCCATGATTGCCCCTCTTGATCGTTTTTCCTCTTCTCTCGAAAAAGAGATTCACCACATCTTTTCCGAGCAGGGCGTCATGGCCTCGGCCAAGAACTTCGAGTTCCGCCCCCAGCAACAGGAAATGGCCGCCGCCGTCGCCCGCGCGTTGGAAAACCGCACCCACCTGCTCGTCGAAGCCGGCACCGGCGTCGGCAAGAGCCTCGCCTACCTGATGCCATCCATACTCTTCGCGGGGCAACACTCGCGCAAGGCGGTCATCTCCACCCACACGATCAACCTGCAGGAACAGCTTTTCTACAAGGACATCCCGATCGTCCAAAAGCTGGTGGACGAGGAATTCACCGCCACACTCCTCAAGGGCCGCCAGAATTACCTCTGCCCGCGACGCCTCGAACGCGCCATGTCACAACCGGGTGAACTCTTCGTCAGCGCGGAAGCCGCCGAACTCAAGCGCATCTGGGAGTGGAGCCTGCAGACCAAGGACGGCACGCTTTCGGATTTCGACACACCGCCCGATTACAAAGTCTGGAGCCACGTCTGCAGCGAGCCTCATCAATGCACACCCCGCACCTGCGGCAACGACCCGCGCTGCTTCTACCAGCAGGCCCGCAAACGCGCCGAAGAGGCCCGCGTGCTCGTGATCAATCACTCTCTCTTTTTCAACTTCCTCGCCGGAGCCGAGGACGACGCGGACAAAGAGGAGCGCGGCTTTCTTTTCGCGAACGACTTCGTGGTTTTCGACGAAGCCCACACGCTGGAAAACGTCGCCGCCCGCCACCTCGGTCTTGATCTCTCCCACGGCGGTATCCGTCGTTTGCTCCATCGTCTCTACAATCCCAAATCGCAAAAGGGTCTGCTCCAGATTCTGCGTCAAGGCGCGCTTGTCCAGCAGGTCACGCAGGTCGAGGAGGAATGCGAAGCGTTCTTCGCCGGACTGGAACAACGCCTCACCTTCGGTCGCGCCAAGGAACTGCGCGTCACGCGGCCCGATCTCGTCGAGAATTCGCTGAACACACCGCTGGCCCAACTCTATCGCGCCCTAGCCGACATCGCCCGCGAAACGAAGGACGACTACATCAAAGCCGAAGTGCAGGACAGCGCCCGCCGGGTGGAATCGCTCCGTGTGGGACTCGGTCAATTCCTCTCGCAGACCCGCGAAGATCACGTTTATTGGGCCGAACGCTCCGAACGTGGCGCGGGCACACTGCAACTTTGCGCCGCGCCGGTGGAAGTTGCCGCGCAACTCCGCACCCTGTTATTCCGCCCCGACGAAACAGTGATCATGACCAGCGCCACGCTCGCGGCGGGTCGCGGTCTCGGCTATTTCCAGAATCGCATCGGCGGTGAAGCGGCGGACTCGCTTCAGGTCGACTCCCCGTTCGATTACCCGAACCAGATGAAGGTCTACATCCCGAAGACCATGCCGGAACCCGCCAGCAAGCAACCATACGAGGACGCGCTCGCACACTGGATCAAGCATTTCACCAGGCTCACTAAGGGCCGCGCCTTTGTTTTGTTCACCAGTTACCAGAGCTTGAAAAATCTTTCCGCCACGCTGGAGATGTTCTTCACCACCTCCGGCATGACCTTTCTCGCGCAGGGTGGCAGCATGCCGCGCCACCGCATGCTGGAGAAATTCAAGACGGGCAAGAACTGCGTGCTCTTCGGCACGGACAGTTTCTGGCAGGGCGTCGACGTCCCCGGCGAAGCGCTCAGCAATGTCATCCTCACGCGCCTCCCCTTCGCCGTCCCAGATCATCCGCTCATCGAGGCCAAACTCGAACGCATCACCGCGCGCGGCGGCGACGCCTTCCGCGAGTACTCCCTGCCCGAAGCGATTCTGAAATTCCGTCAGGGCATCGGCCGCCTCATCCGCACGAAACAGGACAAGGGCATCATCGTCATCCTCGACAACCGCATTCTCACCAAGACCTACGGCAAAGCCTTCATGGCCATGCTGCCAGATTGTCCCGTGGAGATTATTGAGACTTAAAACCTCTACGCAAATCACTTGCAAAAGAAATTTTATCAATAAGCGATTGCGTGCTATACTCACCTTTTAACTCAAACTGCGTCCATGAATAAACCCACTCCCGTCACTATTCTCACCGGCTTTCTCGGCAGCGGCAAAACCACCCTACTCAACCGTCTCCTCACCGAAAATCACGGCAAGAAAATCGCCGTCATCGAAAACGAGTACGGCGAAATCGGCATCGATCACGATCTCGTGATCAACTCGGACGAAGAACTCTTCGAGATGAACAACGGCTGCATCTGCTGCTCCGTCCGTGGCGACTTGCTCCGCATTCTCGGCAAACTCCTGCGCCGCAAAACCCCGCTCGACGCGGTACTCATCGAGACCACCGGTCTCGCCGATCCCGGCCCCGTGATCCAGACTTTCTACGCCGACGAAGAATTGCAGACCCGCTTTTCCATTGATGCGATCGTCACGATGGTCGACACCAAGCACGTCCTCCAGCACTTGGAAAAAGATGTCGAATGCCGCAAACAAATCGGATTCGCGGATATTGTACTGCTCAACAAAACCGATCTCGTTTCGCCCGCCGAACTCGACGATCTCGAACAGCGCCTCAAAGGCATCAACGGTTTCGCCCGCTACTACCGCACGAAGGACGCCGCCATCGAGCCGGAGAAAATTTTCGGTGCGGGCGCGTTCGACTTGAACAAGAAATTCGAATTCGATCCCAAGGTGCTGGACGAAACCGCCCATACCCACAACGACTCCGTCAGCTCCGTCGGCTTCACGCTCGACCGTCCGCTCGACATCAACAAGATCGACCACTGGATGGGCAAACTTCTCCGCGAAAAAGGCGGCGACATCTTCCGCATGAAAGGCATCCTCAATATCGAGGGTCAACCGCGCAAGTTCGTCTTTCAGGGCGTCCACATGCTCTTCGATGGTCGCCCGCAAGCCCCGTGGGGTGAATCGGAAAAACGCCAAAGTCGGATCGTTTTCATCGGTCAGAACCTCGACCGCGCTGCCCTGCAAAAAGGCTTCGAGAGCTGTCTCTTCACGAACTGATCGCGTAGGAATCCGGATGGCTTCCTACGCCCGCGCCGTTTGATTTATGATAGCCGTCGACTGCGAGGGTTTTCTGTAGGGCGCGATTGTATTGCGCCCTACAATAAAGGCACCGACGGCATCAGTACTATTTAAACCCCACTTCTACTTGCTCAGCTCGAATTCCTTCTCGACTGCGCTTTGATAATCGTTCGCGCGTTCGAGTCGCGCCATCAGGCTATAGAAACACGGCACCACCACGAGGGTGAAGACCGTGGAAATCAACACACCGCCGAGAATGGTCATCGCCATCGGAATACGGCTTTCCGCGCCAGGCCCCAGCGCGAGCGCTGGCGGAATCGCCGCGGCGATCGTCGCAGCAGAAGTCATCAGGATCGGACGCAAGCGCACCTGGCCTGCCATCAGCAACGCCTCGCGCACGGCCAGTTTTTCCTCGTACCGCTGTTTGTTTGTGAACTCCACGAGCAGAATTGCGTTCTTTTTCACGATACCCATGAGAAGAATGATACCAATGAGACTGTAAAGATTCAGCGACTGGTCGGTGATCAACAAGGCGATGAACGCACCACTGATACTGAATGGCAGCGAGAGCAGAACGGTCACCGGATGGATAAAGCTGTTGAACTGCGAGGCCAGCACCATATACGCCACCACCACGCCCATCGCGAGAACGACGAGAAATCCGGTATTAGATTCCTTATAGGTGGCCGAGGCGCCGCTATAGAAAAAGCGATATCCGGGCGGCAATTCCTGTTTGCAAATCTTCGCCACTTCATCGAGCACCTGCCCTTGGGATTTACCACGAGCAATGTTCGACGTGATCGTCACCGAACGCTCACGGTTTCGGCGCGTAATGGTCTGCACGGTGGAAAGCACCTCGATGCGGGTGATGTCCTTCATGTTCACCAACTCGCCATAGAGATTGCGCACCTGAAGGCGCTCGATGTCCTCCGGCTTCAAACGCTCGTTCGGTTCCAGCCGCAAGCGGACATAATAGCGTCGGCCATCATTCGAGAACTCGTTCTGACGCACACCACCGATGGCCGCATTGATCGTCTTGCCAATGTCGTCCATGCTCACCCCGCGAAGCGCCGCCGCTTTGCGATCAGGATACACCCGCACCTCCGGCATGCCGACGCGGTAATCGCTATCCAGATCCTGCACCAGCCCGGTGGCATTCAGCTTGTCCTGAATGACCTTGGATTTCTCGGCCAGTACTTTCCAGTCCGGTCCGCGGATATTAAATTCGATCGGTTGACCGCGCTGCGCGGTGAATCCACGCAAAGACAAATCCTGCATGATCGGCGTCATCTCAGGGATCGCCGCCTTCAAATCGCGCCGCACCTCCGCCATGATCTCCAACTGCTTTTGTTTGCGCTCGTTCATGGGCTTGAGCGTGACAAAGATGATACCGGAGTCTACGGAACCTCCACCAAAACCAGCGGCCGCAAAATAGCGCAGAACATCCGGCCGCGCCTTGATAATCGCTTCCGCTTTCAACATTTGCTCGCTCGTATAGGTCAGCGATGAACCGATGGGCAGCCGGAAGCGAATGAGAAAGATACTCTGGTCCTGCGGCGGAATCAGCTCCTTGCGGAGCAAACTGATCAGCGAGAAGGAAAGAAGACAGATCCCGATCGATCCCATAAGCACCTTCCAGCGGTGATTCAGACAAAGAGCGAGAATCGCGCGATACACGTTCGACAGCCGCTCAAACTGATCATCACTCCACTTGGAGAATCGCCCGCGCCGTTCGCCCGCTTCGAGAAACGCCGCGCAACGCATCGGGGTCAGGGTAATGGCCTCCAGCAAGGAGAGCGCCACCGCGGCGCAGAGAGTGACCCCGAATTGGAAAAGGAATTTACCGATGATGCCTTCCATGAAGGCCACTGGCAGGAAGATGGCGATCACCGCTACCGAAGCGGCTATCGCCGCAAAGGTGATTTCGCGGGCACCGTCACGCGCCGCCGCCACGCGATTCTTACCCAACTCCGCGTGACGCACGATGTTTTCAAGCACCATGATCGCATCGTCCACCACGATACCGACCGCCAGCGACAGCGCCAACAGGGTGAACATGTTGAGCGTGAAGCCCATGAAATACATCACCATGAAGCTGCCGATGACCGATGTCGGAATCGACAGAAGCACGTTGAATGTGGAACTCCACGAACTCAGAAAGAGCCAGCATACCAGCCCGGTGACAAGACACGACAAGACCAGCGTAAACTCTGTCTCATGCACCGATTCCTTGATGAAAGTGGTGGAATCGAAATTGATCTGCATGTGAATGTCGGGTGGCAACGTCTTGTTAATCTCATCCATCTTCGCGATGAGTCGTTGCGCCACCTCCACGGCATTGGTCCCACGCTGTTTCTTGAAACCCATGCCAATACCACGCTCACCGGATATGCGGGCGAGACTGCGCATGTCGTCGAGGCCATCCTCCACACGCGCGACGTCACCAATGCGAATGTCCACATCGTATATGGGCTGGCTACCGCGCTGGGTGATGAGAATCTTGGAAACGTCTTCTGCCGTCAGACCCTCACCCATGGTGCGGACGTTGAATTCCTTTCTATCGTTCTCGATGATGCCCGCGGAAATTTCGATATGCTCACGCTCGATGGCCTTCTGCAAATCGAGAATGCTCAATTCGTACTTTTTGAGCTTTTCGTCATCGGCCCAGACGCGCAAATTGCGTTCGCTAAACCCGCTGAAAACCACTTCGCCCACGCCGGGGACGATCTGGAATTGATCCCGCAGAAACAGGTCCGCATAGACGATGACGTCGTGAATTGAGCGAGTGCTCTTGACGCCGATCCAGAGAATCGGCTGATCTTCCGGATTGGTCTTGGTAATCGTCGGCGGGTCCACTGACTCCGGAAATCTAAGCCGGCTGATATTGGCCTGCACTTCCTGCAAGGCCACATCGACGTTGCGATTGATGTCGAACTCCAACGTGATTGTCGCGCTTCCCTGCTTGATGCTGGAAGAAACATCCTTGATGCCCTCAATGGAAATCACCGCCTGCTCGATGCGATCCACAATGGTGGCCTCGACCACTTCAGGAGCCGCACCGGGATAGCTCGCACTAATAGTCAGCACGGGGAAATCCACATCGGGCATGAAACTCACGCCCAATTTCACCAGGGCCAACGCACCAAAGATGATCATGCCAAACATGAGCATCCAGGCGAAAACGGGACGGCGAATGGAAAGATCGGAAAGCGTCATGGCTGGCCCGCCTTTGCGCTCATCGGCTGCGGTGTAATCCCCGGAGAGAGCTTGCCCGCAGCGACGTGCAACCGCACGAGATTGATGCGCGCGTCGGCGTCGGCTCCCACGCTGTCGCGCCGCGCCGTGTGCAGCCGCTGCAAGGCATCGAGCACATCCAGATTGGTCACGCGACCGAGTTGGTAATCCGACATCTGCGCCGCGTAATTCTCCGCCGCAAACTCCTCGGTTTCCTTCAGGCGCGCAAATTCAGAGATGGAAGTATTGAAATTCAGATAAGCTGTACGCACTTCGCGGTCGGTCGTGCGACGGAGTTGCTCCAAACTTAACTCGCTGGACCGCACCACCGCTTTTTGCTGGCTGATGCGCGGCTCAATGGTGCCATCGAAGAGCGGCAGATCGCAAACGATGAACATATTCCAGTCGCCCGGCGCTTTCGGGTCCTGCACCGTGAAGTAATTCCCTTCAAATGAAAATTGCAGTGACCGCGCCGCTCGTGCGACAGATAGCCGCTTCGTCTCGGCCCGCATATTCGCCAGTTGCGCGAGAATATCCGCGCGCACTCCCGCTTCGGTTAGGTAATTCTCCAACGCTTCCGAAGCCGGCAACGGTCCTTCCGGTGCCAGCGTGATCTGGGACGCCGGCCAGCCGATGAGAAACGCCATCATCTCCTTCGTTGCCGCGAGCAGGCCTTTGACCTGTTCCACGGCCACTTTGGTTTGCGCGAGCGTGGTCTGCGCCAGTAATAATTCACTGCGCTTGGATCGACCGATCTTGATCCGGCGATCCAGTTCCGTAATGCGCTCTTCCAGCGATTTCTGCAATTGCGCGAGAACTTCCAGATCAGATTGATAGCCGAGGATCTGGTAGTAAACCGTGGCCGTATCAAGGTAAAGTGTCTGAAAAGCCCGCTCGCGGTCATAACGGCGTGTCTCAATATCCGCCTTGCTCGCGCTGGCCGCATAGATATCACCGAAGCCACGAAAGATCGGCTGTTTCACATTGACAGCGCTGTAGAAAGCGTTGTCGCGCCCACTCGCCGGGCCGCTCGGTGTGCCACCCTTGTTCTGCAAACCCTCGCTGGATAGAAGATGAATATTGGGCAGGATGGCCCCCACCGATTGCCAGTATAGCGCCTGCGCTTGCTTGACCTCCTGCTCACGCAGTCCCAGCGTCTCGCTTCGAATCACCGCCAGTTGATAGCAATCCTTCACCGTCAACGGTCCGGTTGGCCGGACCAGTTTCGCGGGATCGATCGGCGGCGTGAACACACTCGCGGGAGGCCGCCGCGTTTCGACGGTCGACTTCGTGTCTGCCGTCGCTGCAGAAACCGGCAAAATCAATCCCACTCCACCCAGTATCACGCCCAAACCAATGCCGACACAGCCATGCCGGGACAGCCGATGAATAATCATCGACAGGAACGACAACGGATGGAACAGCTTCATGACCGACTCCGTTTGACTAGGCTCCAACCTGAGCCGAGGCGGCGGTCGCGGGATAGCCGGCGGATTTATTTCTGGCACCCTGCAAAAAGATTTTCACCATGTTATCCGCCCAGTTCGGTTGCCAACGCTCTGGATTGAGCGAGAGCGTGCTGGCCGCCACAATGAAATGGCCGTAAATCGCTGAAGTCAGCTGGGAACTGTCGAAAGTCGGATCCAGCTCCCCGTTCTCCTGTCCCTGCTTGATGAGGTCATGGACGAAATCAAAGGTGCCCTGGATCTTGTGACAGCCGCGCACTTCACTCGGAACCTCCTCCGGTGCCGCGAATATGTTCGCATAAGCGATTTGCATCCCCTCATGATGCGTGCGGCTGTACTCCATGAGCGTAATAATGATTGCAGTCAGCTTTCCCTGAATGGACTCCTCGGTACTGGCCGCTTGCTTTACCAAATCCAAGCGCAGGTCGAAGATTTGTTCCACGAGCTTCAAATAAATCCCGGCCTTGCTCTCAAAATAATAATAGAGCGTCGGCTTCGTCACTCCCGCCAACTCCACGATATCCTGCACACCCGTGCCACGATAGCCTCGTTTGGCGAAAAGCGTCTGCGCCGCCTGCATCAGGCGCTCCTTGGGATGAATGGCGGATTGCGTCACAGCTAAGAGCAATAGCAACTCACGGCCAGCCGTCAAAGGCTTTCTACTTACCGGTATACTAACGCGCAAATCTTTTGAATTCGCTATTCCCCGGATTATAAGTATACTTTACCTATGCATAAGGCCACCTTTGCCGAAGGCTGCTTCTGGGGCGTCGAGGCCACATTCCGCCAAGTGAAGGGTGTCGCCGATGTAGCTGTCGGCTATACCGGAGGACATACCCCGAATCCGACTTATCAAGCCGTCTGCACCGACCGCACCGGTCATGCCGAGGCGGTGGAAGTGCTCTACGATCCCGCTCAAGTCAGCTACGAGGAACTCCTCAATGTCTTTTGGAAGAGTCACGACCCCACCACCCTGAACAGTCAGGGTCCGGATCATGGCAGCCAATATCGCTCCGCCATTTTCACTCATACACCCGAACAAAAAGCGGCCGCGGAAGCCTCGCGTGATCGGCATACGAAGCTCGGCACGTTCAAGCGCCCCATCGTGACTGAGATCGTCCCGGCCTCCACCTTCTATCGGGCGGAAGAATACCACCAACGCTATTTCGAGAAGAATGGCCTCGTCGGCTGTCACCTGCACTAAACACATTCCCATGACTATTGAGAAGATCACCAAAACGGACGCCGAATGGCGTGCCCAACTCACACCGGAGCAGTACGAAATCACGCGCCGAAAAGGAACCGAGCATCCCTTTTGCGGAGTTTTTTACGACCACAAAAAGCCCGGAGTTTATAGCTGTGTCTGCTGTGGACTGCCTCTGTTTAGTGCCGATGCAAAATTCGATTCCGGCACCGGCTGGCCAAGCTTTTTCCAGCCCATCGACCCCAGCCACATCATTGTGGCAATGGATAACAGTCACGGCATGGAACGATCGGAGATTGTCTGCGCCCGTTGCGAAGCGCACCTCGGACACGTGTTTCCCGACGGTCCGCCTCCCACCGGAGAGCGGCATTGCCTGAATTCCGCTTCATTGGTCTTTACGCCGGACGAAAAGTAATTCTGCCCATCGTGGTAGCATTGCCCTCGCGGTAGCAATCACGTCTTTTTCGCATTCGCGCCGAACCGGCTTTCTGCTAGATTAAGTGTATCCCTATGATCACTAATCAAAATGCGTTTCTTCTCGATATGGATGGCGTCATTTACCGTGACGATCATGTCATTCCCGGCGCAGAACGTCTGATTGAACTCTTCCAGAAAAAAGATATTCCGTTTCTATTCCTCACGAACAACTCCATGCCAACGGCGGAAGATCTCGCCGTGAAGCTAAAGCATCTGGGCTTCAAAAATCTACATCCGCGCCACTTCTATACATCAGCGATTAATACCGCCGAGTTCCTGCGCGAAACCCATCCCAATTGCACGGCATATGTCCTCGGCGAAGGCGGCCTGATTTCCGCACTGCAGGAGGCAAAGATCCCGAACGACTCCATCTCGCCACATTATGTCGTGGTCGGCGAAGGCAGTCCGTCCATGGACAAGATCGCGAAAGCACATGAATTGATCGAGCGCGGAGCGCGCCTTGTCGTGACCAATCCCGATTGCTGGTGTCCCTCCGGCGGCAACAAAACCCGGCCGGGAGCCGGCGCTCTCGCCGCCTTCCTCCAGACCAGTACCGGTCAGCGCCCCTATTATCTCGGCAAACCGAATCCCTATATGTTCACCCGCGCGCAACGACGGCTGATGGCCTCCTATTCCCAGGCGCGGGATGTGATCATGGTGGGCGATACGATGGAAACCGATATTCGTGGCGCCGTGGAAATTGGCATCCAGGCCTACCTCGTGCTCACCGGATCCACCGCCCTTGGAGACCTGGCCGATTACGTGTACCAACCAACGCGCGTGCTCGGCAGCGTGGCCGACTTGCTGGAAGAAGTCGAGACCGGCAAGCAGTCCGACCGCCTCAGCAGCCCTGCCTTCCAACCCCCGCCGAAGCTGGATGGCGTTATCAAAAAGAAACGCTACGCGACGGCGTGAGGCGGGAAGCCATTCCCTTCTCAACGCAACTTAATGGGAGCGCCTTTTTGAGCACTCTCATAGATCGCATCGAGAATTTCCATTACGATCAGACCTTCCTCGCCGCTGGCCATATGGGGCTTGTCGGCCAGGATCGAGTCGATGAAATGATACATCGAACCCTTGGCCGCCGGGACGGGAGGATGCAGCTTCATGTCAAACTGACAGCCCTCGCGCTCCACGTGCAACTCTGCCTCGAAATCATATTTCTCGTTTATATTCTGCTGGGTAAGACCGCCCTTCGTGCCCATGAGAATCGTCTGCATGAACTCATTATGCTTTTGATTCGTAGCCCATGAGGCTTCCAGAATTAAGGTCGCACCGTTCTCGAATTTGATCATGCCGGCAGCGAGGTCTTCGACATCGAATCGCTTTCCGCTCTTCTTCGCCAATTCGCTGGCAATCGGATCATATGCGGACCCCATCACCCAGGTCGGCTTCGGGTAACCCATCAGCCATAAAGCCAGATCCAAACGATGCACGCCTAGATCAATCAACGGACCACCGCCGGAAAATTCCTTGATACCAAACCAGCCGCCAAAACCCGGAAGACCGCGTCGGCGATGCCAGACAGTGCGACCGAAATAAACCTCGCCAAGAACTCCCGCTTCCACCTGCTTCTTTAACGAAAAACTCTGGTCATTGAAGCGGTAGGAAAAATTGATCATGATCCGGCGCTTCGACTTCTTCGCCTGCGCCAGCATCTCCCGCGCCTCGCGGGCATTCATGGCCATCGGCTTCTCGCAAAGCACGTGAGCCCCTTCCTTGAGCGCAAGAATGGTCAACGGCTTATGGTATTTGTTCGGAGTGCAGATGCTCACCACATCGAGCTTCTCCTTGCGGATCATATCCTCTGCCACCGTATAGCGCTGCAGCACGTTGAATTCGTCCCCAACTTTTGCCAACCGCACCGGATCGCTATCTGCTATCGCCACCACTTCTGCCTCGGGATGGGTTTGATAGCCCGTAATATGACCACGTCCCATGCCGAGGCCGACGATGCCAACTCGAAGTTTTTTCATGTTCGTAGAATCCATTATTCCGCGGGAAGAAATTCAATCGGTTTCGTCTTCGGACAGATATCGGGAATGCAAACAGTCGGCTTCGCCCAACGCACCGCATTCGTGATCACCTGCTGCACTTCCTTTTGGTGATAGGTCGGATAAGTTTCATGTCCGGGGCGGAAGTAAAAGATGCGGCCATGCCCCCGCGTCCAGGTTGCCCCGCTACGAAAGACCTCGCCCCCTGTAAACCACGAAATGAAAATCAACTCGTCCGGCGTGGGAATGCCGAAGGGTTCGCCATACATTTCCTCACGCGGAATTTCGAAATAATCGCCGATACCCGCAGCAATTGGATGAGAAGGCATGACGTTCCAGAATCGCTCCTTGTCCGTTGATTCGCGCCATTTCAAGGAACAGGTTGTTCCCAACATGCGTTTGAAGATTTTCGAGTAATGGCCCGAGTGCAAAACGATCAGGCCCATGCCCTCCAAGACGCGCTTCTGCACACGCTCAACGATCTCATCCTTCACCTCGCGATGTGCCATGTGCCCCCACCAAGTCAGCACATCGGTTTTATCCAAAACCTCCTGAGTCAGACCATGCTCTGGCTCATCCAGAGTGGCGGTGCGAACCGCTAGATCCGACTGCCTTCCGAGGAATTCAGCAATGGTCGCATGCATGCCGTCCGGATAGATTTTCCGGACTTTTTCATTTGTTTTCTCGTGACGGAATTCGTTCCAAACTGTTACCTGAATAGGATCGTTCATGGATTTATCAGTGATTGATAATCCCTACTGTATGAATAATTCCCTTGCTAGCAATCGCGATTCCTTGGACAATGGATCAGAAAAATAGGATTTTTCCGTGATATCCATTCCTTCACCAGATCACGTTCGAAATGAACCCTCATTGCGCCGCCTCATTAAAGCGGTCCTGATGGACTGGATGCGAAAAATCGACCGGGGTCGCATTCCCATCCACATCGCACGGCAGCGCGGGATGATGCGCCTTATTCCGGGCAAACATTTCCATCTCAATCCCGAGCTTTTTCTGCAGCTTTCGGGTGAAACCGTCTTTGAATTTCCCGAGGAAAAATTCCGCGTTGGCGCTGGGTCGCTCTGCATTGTTCCGCGCGGCATACCGCACTATGAGCGCGTGCGACCTTGGCGCGGTCCTTTCTACAACCTTGTCTTCATGTACGGCGGTCAGGACGTATCCTGCCACCTCGCTGACGAGCAACCACGCGGACGGCCCCATGGCCGAATCGCAACCAATTTGCACGCCACAATGGGTACCCCGCTGCGTTCGACCCTGGACGAAGCTTGCCATCTTTATCACCTACACAATGATGCGCGCTCCCTCGGGCTGAAAGGCCTTCTGCTCGCCCACTTCACCCTACTCCTCAAGTCTCTCGAAGGATGGAGCGAGCCACAAGCTCCGGAGCCTTTCAAAATCTCTCAAGCGCGATTAATGATTATGCGGCAGTTGCCCAATCCGGATTTATCCGTCGCCTGGCTGGCCAAACAATTACAGTGCAACGTCGACTACCTCTCTCAGCTTTTTCGCAAAACCACGGGCAGTCCCCTCCTCCCCTACATTAACAAACATCGCTTACTCCGTGCTCAGGATCTGCTGACCAACAGCTCACTGAATATCGCCGAAATCAGTCAGGCTGCCGGTTTTCGCGATCCGAGCTATTTCACCCGTTTCTTCCATCAGCAAACCGGGCAAACGCCCCGCGCCTACCGAAGCAATGGCTGATCTGCCCCAAACAACTGAAAATGTCTTTTCACAAATCGGCCTGATAATGCTATCCTATGCCTTTCACACTCATGCTTAATCCCACCGCCAAAATCATGACCGCCGAACAGGCGCGTTCCTTTCGCGATCAATTGCATACCGCTGGCAAGAAGCTCGTCTTCACCAACGGTTGTTTCGACATTCTCCATCGCGGACATGTCACCTATTTGAATTTCGCCCGCAACCAGGGCGACGCGCTCTGCGTGGGCCTCAATAGCGATGCCTCGGTCAAACGCAACAAGGGCGAGAATCGCCCAATCAATCCCGAGGACGATCGCGCGTTCGTCATGGCGTCTCTGGAATCCGTCGATGCCGTCGTTTTGTTCGATGAAGATGAGCCCAAGGATTTGATCGCGAAGATCCTTCCGCAAGTGCTCGTCAAGGGCAAAGACTGGGCTCACTACGTCAGCGGTCGCGACGTTGTCGAAGCTCACGGCGGTCACGTGGTTCTGGCCGAGATGGTGGAAGGCCGCTCTACCACGGGCACGATCGAACGCGTCCTGAAAGTCTACGGAGAGAAAAAATAATTCTATGAGTCAGCCAATTGTCGTAACCGGCGCTGCCGGCTTTATCGGACGCAATGTCGTTGCCGCCCTCAACCAACGCGGCCACTCCGATCTACTTCTTGTCGACTCCCTCGGTTCGGATGAAAAATGGAAAAACCTGCGCGGCCTCGAATACGAGGACATCCTCTCTCCCGCTCAATTCCTCGAATTGATCGCGGACGGGAAGAGTCTCGGCACCAAGGCGTGCATTCATCTCGGCGCGTGCAGCGCGACCACGGAAAAGAACGCCGATTATCTCCTGGAGAATAATTACCGCTACACGCGCACGCTCTGCGAATGGAGCCTCGCCCATGGCATCCGTTTCGTCTACGCCTCCAGCGCCGCCACCTATGGCGATGGTGCACTGGGCTACAGTGACGACGATTCCTTGCTGGAAAAGCTGACCCCGCTCAACATGTACGGTTATTCCAAGCACATGTTCGACCTCTGGGCGCTCAAGCACAGCCTGCTCGACAAGATTGTCGGCCTGAAATATTTCAATGTTTACGGCCCCTACGAAGATCACAAGGCCGATATGCGTTCACTCGTGCACAAGGCCTATCACCAGATCAAGCAGCACGGCTACATCGAACTTTTCAAGTCCCACCGCCCGGACTTCAAGGACGGTGAACAAAAACGCGATTTCGTCTACGTCCGCGACGCGGTCAACGTGACGCTTTTCTTTGCGCTCGATACAGCCGAGAGCGGCCTGTTCAATTGCGGCGCCGGGCAGGCCCGCACATGGATTGATCTCGCCAACGCGCTCTTCGCAGCGATGGATCGCAAGCCGGATATCCGTTTTATCGAGATGCCCGACATTCTGAAGGGCAAGTACCAGTATTTCACCCAGGCCGACGCAAACAAGCTACAGGCGGCCGGTTACGAAGCCCCATTTGCCACCGTCGAAGAAGGCGTCCGCGATTACGTGAAGAGCTATTTGGAACTGGTGTAAACGCATTTACTAACGTTTATGTCAAATCGCACTTATATCTGCGTTAAATGCCGCACATCCAAGCGAGCCGTGGCCGCCGGAGGGCTTAGAACCAACTTGCGATGTCACTCATGCGGCGGTTCCTTGTGGGAATTATCACATAAATGGAGAATACCGAAAAAAACGGACTGCAAAGAATGGGCCAAGCTGCATGACATTATTAAGCTAGAAACTCCGAGCAGAAATGCTTGGCTTCGCAATAAAGGAACTGAACTGCTAAGACGCGTAGATTGGCACATTCAAATCACTACAACACAAAAGACGACGGAACAAAAAGAGTCTCTGCTGCGAAAGCTACAGCACGAACGATCGTCTATCATAAATCGGTATTTTAAATTGTAAGATCCCACAACCAATCGCATCTGAATTTTAGATTTCATTCTTAGGCGCTGCCGTCGAGGCGCGTACCACCAGCTTCGTCGGGAGCCATTCCACATCCGGGATTTTCTTGGATTGCTTGCGGATCAGATCCAGCAACACGGTCGCGCCTCGTGCTCCCATTTTTTCGAACGGCTGACGAATGGTCGTCAAAGGTGGATCGGCCAACTGCGCCGATTTCATATCGGAATAGCCAATGACGGAGAGATCCTGCGGCACACGCAACCCTAGCTTACGGGCGGCCCGAAGCGTCACGACAGCCACCTCGTCATTCGCACACAAAATAGCCGTCGGCAAATTCTTCGAGCGTTTCAGCAACCGCTCTGCCAAGCCTTCGGCAATATCGGGATCATAGGAACCCATCACGACCCAACTCGACGGAACCGAAGCACCCCGGCGTTGCACCGCTTGCAAAAAGCCGTCGCGACGCAGCGGTCCGGTCATCGACTCAGGATCACCAGTCAAATGCGCAATGTGACGGTGGCCCAGTTTCCACAAATGGCCCACGGCAAGTTCCATCCCCTGCAAATCATCGGAACGGAAGTGGCCGCCCCCAATCGATTCGCTGCAGTTAACCCCGACCACCGGCATTTCGTACCGCGCGCACAGCTCGCGAAAGGCGCGCCCCGTAGCCACATTGACGTTCACATTGCAGCAAAAAATTCCCGCCATGCGCTGGCGCACCAGACGGCGCAAGGCATCCAACACGCCATCGGAGGTTTCCAGATTCACAATCTTGATCAAATAGCCTTCGTCCTGACCGGTCTGCAACAGTCCGGTCACCGCGCGCGCGATCCATTCCGAACTCAATCCCACGGTGATGCAGCCAATCACAGCATTCTGCCCCGTCTTGATTGCGACCGCCATTTCATTGCGGAAATAGCCCATCTTCTCCGCAGTCGCACGCACCTTCTCGGCCGTCTCCGGTTTGATGCCGAGTTTTTCATGATGATTATTCAGCACAGCCGAAACCGTGGCGCGGGAAATGCCGCACCGCCGTGCAATATCACTCATTCTCACCATGTAGAACTCCGGTTTTTCATCCGTCTTGGCGGAGAGCATAAGGCTCCGGCCTGACAGGTGCCAGATAAATATTGCAATCTGACACGTGTCAGATCACCATATCCCAAATCCCATCCCTCATTATTCTTTATGAAAAAACAACCCATCATCCTCATCGCCAGCGGCGACCTGCGCCTCTCGGCCAATCAAAAGTGTCAGGACGCGCAGGCGGCCATGGAAAAGCAACTCACAGCCGCCATTGAGCGCGAAGGCTACAAAGTCAAACGTGGTCATCCCTATGACCCCGTGAAAAAGCACGGCTTCATCGACAGCCAGAAGTACGGCATGGAAGTGTTTGAATCGATCCCGAAGGACGCTCCGCTTATCGTAGCCGAGTCCGTCTGGCAATATAGCCACCACGTTCTGGCTGGTCTCATCACTCATCGCGGACCGATCCTCACCGTCGCCAACTGGAGCGGCACCTGGCCGGGACTCGTCGGCATGCTCAATCTCAATGGCTCCATGACGAAAGCCGGAGTGAAATACAGCACGCTCTGGAGCGAAGATTTCACCGACAGCGCGTTCCTCAAGGGACTGCGCAACTGGCTGACCAAGGGTGAAGTCACCCATCCGGAAAAGCACATCACGCCGTACAAGAAAGCCAAGGTTCCTTCTGCCGCAGAAAAAATCGGTGTGAAGTTTGCCGAAAAACTGCAGAGCAAAAAAGCGATCATGGGCGTGTTCGACGAAGGCTGCATGGGCATGTTCAATGCCATCATCCCGGACGAACTTCTCCACCCGACGGGCGTGTTCAAGGAGCGCTTGAGCCAATCCGCACTCTACGCGAAGACTCTCACCGTCAGCGACAAGGACGCCAAGGCTGTTTTTGACTGGCTCGTGAAAAAGGGTGTCCAATTCCAATTCGGTTCCAGCGAGGAAAATGACCTGACAAAAAATCAGGTTCTGCTCCAGTGCAAGACCTACATTGCCGCAGTCCGCATCGCAGATGAATTCGGCTGCTCGGCCATCGGCATTCAGTATCAGCAAGGCTTGAAAGATCTGCTCCCTGCATCCGACCTCGTCGAAGGCTTGCTCAACAATGTGGATCGTCCGCCGGTCTATCATGAAGTCACCGGCAAGGAACTCTTCAAAGGAGAAGCGCTCCCGCACTTCAACGAAGTCGACGAGTGCGCCGGCTTCGACGGCCTCGTCACCTATAAGCTCTGGCGCGAACTCGGTTTCGCTCCGGAAAACACGCTGCACGATCTCCGCTGGGCGCGTCAGTACACCAGCGACAAGCTCGATGAGTATATCTGGGTGTTCGAGATTTCCGGCGCAGTACCTCCGGCCCATCTCATTGGTGGGTACAAAGGCGTCACCAGCGAACGGCAACCTGCCATGTACTTCCGCCTCGGTGGCGGCACGATCAAGGGCATCAGCAAACCCGGTTGGGTGGTTTGGAGCCGCGTGTATGTGGCCGATGGAAAATTAAAATTCGACACCGGCCTGGCCGAATCGGTCACCCTGCCCAAAGCGGAAACTCAGGACCGTTGGAATCTGACCACCTCGCAATGGCCGATCATGCATGCCGTGCTGCAAGGAATCACTCGCGACCAGATGATGGCGCGGCACAAGTCAAATCACATTCAGGTGGTTTACGCGCCAGACAAGGCATCGGCCAAGAAGGGCCTCTATGCCAAAGCCGCCGCAATGAAAGCACTCGGCCTCGAAGTCGCTTTCTGTGGTGACTTGTAAAAGCAGTTAAAGTTCAGATCGCATTGCCGGGAGGGATTTACTCCCTTCCGGCAACCGTTATTCCTGCAGGAATTTCTTCCACCGTTTCTGCCGCTCCTGCGATAGTTTTTCCAATGCTTGCTGCTGCTCCGGGTCCAGCACGGTCGCCAGATTCGCCTTGAGCTGCGCCAACGTCTGCTGGTGTCGCCCCACTGCATCGGCTCGCGTCGCCTTGAATTCGTTGACCGCACTCGCCACCATCGGCACGATCTTCGCCCGCTGTTCGGGCCTCAAATCGATTTTACGATCCAGCGCCCGCATCAAGAGCGACTCCCAATTTTGCGGATTGACCCGATTGGCCACCACGCGCCGGACGATCCCCGCACTGATCACACCGCCAGTCACAGCTCCGGCCAAAAAGACGCCGAGAAAGCAGAGTCCAATTTTTCCATATTTTTTAAAAAATTCGTTCATAGAACCATCTCCATATCGACCATGTCCGCGACTTCCAGATTATCGTCTTGCAAGGATCTCAGCCCATTATAATTCAGTATCACGCAAATCGCCGCCACGGCGAAAGCTGAGGCGAGCGCCCGCCAGCCAAATCGTTCCCAATTGATTTCCGCTAGTGCTTGCTGGTGCCACGCGGCCAGCACACGCGTGGTTAGCCCATAGGGCGCTGTCTCATCGGGAGAATCAGACGCCGCACGGCGCGCGGCAGCGGCGAGCCTGCTCCAAGGATCCTGGGGATTCTTCATATTTTTTTCTCCTTCCGCCATTGCTCCATCAATCGGCGCAACTTGCGTCGGGCCCGAAAGGCACGCACCTTGATGAGCGTGCCGTTCATACCCGTGAGTGCCGCCACCTCGGCGACACTATGCCCTTCCAGATCGAGCAGCGTCACGACCACGCGATCTTTCGGATTCAAATGATCTAGAAGCTTCCCAGCCAGTTCACGCGCCGCCAGGGCTTCGCCCGGAGCTTCTCCTTCCGTATCGGCAGCGCAGCATTCTTCCAGGTAGCGCGACTCCTCCTCGCTGAGATCCGCCAGCCGCCATTCCGGACGTCGATATTGGGCACGGAGATGATCCAAACAGGTGGTCAGGGCAATCCGGCTCACCCAGTGCTCAAAGGGCACTTCCTGCCGGTATTGGTCGAGCCGCGTAAACATTTTAATCAAGACTTCCTGTGCTAAGTCTTCCTCCGGAACGGCTCGCGGACGATGTCCCCGCACCACGCGCAGAATGAGCGGGTAGAGGCGATCCACCAGCTCACGCGCGGCGGCTTCGTCTCCGGCTCGCACTCGCGCCAGACAGGCCACCATCTCAGCGTGGGCATCCTCCATAACGGGTTACGGTTTCTTTTGTGTATCCTTCCCATATCTCACCAGACGATGGGAAGAAAGACTTGGTTACAACAAAGTTACGTCTTTCGAGCAAAGGCCAGCAGGACCCATTTGCCCTTGCGTTGCTGACAAATCAATTTGCCACCTTGCGCCCGATAAGCGCGCACCACGCCAGCGGCTTGAGGATGCAAAATGCCGCTCAACAAGAGCGTGCCGCCGGGGGCGAGGCACTGCCAAATGGAGGCGGACTGGCCGATGAGGAGATCGCTGAAGAGATTGGCCGTGACGAGGCGGAAGACTGCCTTCGGATCAAACGCACCGAGTTCGGCCCGATGCCAGCGGATGGCACTGTCACCGAAATTCGACTTCTCATTCTCGCGGGAAATGCGGATGCAATCCGGGCAGTTATCCATCGCCACGACGCGTCGTGCGCCAAGCGCACGCGCTGCCAGAGCAAGAATCCCGCTGCCGGTGCCGAGATCAAGCGCTTGCGCATCTTGCACGAGTTTCTTCGACTTGCCGAGATAACGCAGCACCATGCCGGTGGTGGCGTGCTCGCCGGAGCCGAACGCCATGCTGGCGGGAATCCAAAGAATACGCGCCGCCGGAACTTTTTTACGGAGTGCCTGAGCGATCTTCGCGTCACCCACCACATAGAGTGAGCGATTAGCCCGAATTGGACGACTCGGTGCGGGCGGGAGCAGCTCTTTTTTCGCCACGGCGCGAACACGGCCGCCGTACGCTTTGAGCAGGCGATCCGCCTCGCGGCGATGGGAACCATAGACTTCAAGGCGGGCGCGAATCGATCCGGGACGCGCCAGCACCATGACCCGTTGCGGCCCGACCCATTCGAGTTGTTCCAACCACTGTTCCGCTTGCGCCTCGGCAATCTGGCGGCGCCACACCCACAAGGGACCATCCACGTTCTTCTTCACTTTTCCGTACCGGTGCCGCTATGCAGAACGGTCTGCACGGAGACAAAAGCCCCTGGCTGCAGAATGACTTGGGTGGTTTGATATTCGTACAAATGGATTTTCACATAGGACCAGTATTCCTGGCCATCTTTCGCAATCGCACTGACCCACAGGTTGTATTCGCCCGGGGGGAACTGCGGATCGCGATTGATTTCGCGCCAAGTGAAACGATTGGTCGCCGCATCGAAATTGAGCTTCAGCAGCAAGCTCCCCTCCGGCGCATCCAGTACCTGCTTGTAGAAGGGCGATTCCAGGCTGGCCTGCTCCGCCGTAAGTTTATCCAAAGCTTCCTGTCCCTGCTTCAACTCCTGCCGGATCGGCTGAATTTCCTGCTCCGTTTCCGCAATGCGCTGGTTCAGGTCGTTCACGCGTTGATTAATCTCCCCGATGCGCCCCTGCGGTGACGTTTGAATTTCCTCGACCTGTTTCTTCAGCGCGGCCATGCCCTGCTGGTAACTCTCGACATACTTCTTCCAGCTCGCGAGTTCCTTCTCCGCCCACTCCCGCTGAACACCCGTATTGATTTCCTTGGGTGCATCATAGAGGGCCAGTCGGAAGGCGTTGACCCAGACTTCCGGGTCGCGGTAATCGGTGTTGTCGACGTACTTAATCTTGAGCTGAGCTGCTCGCTCGGCAATCTTCTTGTGGAACTCTTCCTTCTTTTGCGAGAACTCGGTATCCAGCGCCGCGCCGGGACCCGACCAGATTTTATTGCCAGAATCGGTGGCATCCTTCATCACGCCGAGGATTTCCTTGTCCGCCTTCTCCACTTCCTCGCGCAGCAAGCGCAACCGCTCCTCGCGACCGGCCACATCCGATTTACTGCGCGAAACGACCGTCTCAAGCTGCTCAATATCGGACCGGAGCGGAGCACGGGCCATGGCCAGCTCCTCCGCGAGATTGAGCACGTCCTGACGGAAATCGCGCACGAGGCAAACGCGCTTCACCTGAAAGTCGGGGGGCAAATTCACGAACCCTTCCAA
The DNA here is from genome assembly GCA_017849585.1 of Verrucomicrobium sp. Classification (GTDB taxonomy): domain Bacteria; phylum Verrucomicrobiota; class Verrucomicrobiia; order Methylacidiphilales; family UBA1321; genus UBA1321. Next base: position 22,796 of record JAFIGT010000032.1, on the reverse strand, counting down.
CCGCGTTTCGCGCAGGGTGTAGTAGGAATAATAGCCGATCCCGACAATGGCACCCAGAACGATGAGCCGTAGCGTGACGGCAATGATAATCTTGAGCCACGCGGGACGAACGCGCTGCACTTCCTTCTTTGGCACCTGCACGGGCGTCCCAGCGGTGGGAGCGGCAGGGATGGCCGGAGTCGTAGCCCCGGCACCAGTGGAAGTAGCCGGGAGTTCGCGCGGATGCGGCAGTTTTTCCGCATGCGTGCGATTTGATCCGCCTTTGTGCGCCGGGTCGAGAGTGACCTTTTGAATCGTCTGAGGTGCCGCCGCGGGAGCGCTGGAGGGCAGCGCCGGGGCGGGCATTTTCTCGCCCGGTTTGGTGTCCGAACCGGGAGCGGGAGCGCCCTTGCCGCGCTTGCGGGACAGGAGTTCGCCCGGTTTCTTGCTGAGCATCGAAAATTTCGGGAACGCGAGCCCCTTCGGCTTGGGACGATCTTGACCCTCTCCGGGTTTACCCGTGAGCGATTCGGATTTGCCCTCGGGAGTTGCCGACGCCGGAGCGGGCGATGTCGCGGGAACAGGAGGAAGCGGCGCGGGTGCGGGAGGCGGTGTCACCGGAGCGGGAGCAGGCACCGGCGGCGGGGTGATGGGCAATTCGGCCTGCGTGGGCAATTTGGGCAGCGTGACGCGCGGGGGCAAGGAGGAAGCGGGGGGCGTGGGAGGCTGGGCTCCAGCGGCTCCCGGTAGCGGTGGAGGCGTGACCGGCTTGGGGGGATTGGGATGGCCGGAGGCGTCAGGCATAGTGCGGCACCTCGGGGTAAGAACCGACGATGAGCCAGCGGCGGATCATCTTAACCGGTTCCAGTTTCCGGGCGAGATCTTCCGCCGTCCAGTGGCCCTTGAGTTCGACCAACCATCGGCTCTTGGAGTTGCCCTTGCCCCATTTAATCTGTTCCACATGCAGCAGAGAACGTCTTAGCACAGAAAAGGCCGCTTGCCATTCTTTTACACTGCCGAATGAAGCCGTGCATTCGAGCGCCACAACCGTCTTGCTGTAATCGGTCGGTGGCACGGGGGAATGGCTGAGGAGAAAATAAACGTCGCGAGCGCCGTTTCCATTGCGACCCGCGCGTGGAGACAACGTGATATCGCCACAGACGGCGAATTTTTTCGCGAGAGCAGGCTTCTCCCAGACAAGCCCAATGAGCGTGGCGCGATCCACCACACCTACATCGAGCTTGCGGTGGGAGATGCCGTTGATCACCTGCGTAAGCGAGGAGAGGGATTGATAATTGTCGCTGCTGCCGAAACGGCGGCGGGTGGCGACCCAGGCGTTGGAGAGTTCACGACCGACGCAGGCCACTTGCAGCGGACGCTGGCAGGCGCGGGAGGTGGAGAGAATTTCGCGGTAGATCGAACGCAACGCCCCGTGGGGCATTGGGCCGGCGTTCTTGCCTTCCAACGTGCGCAGCAGATGTTCCTCGCGATCGGGAGCGTAGACATGGCTCCCCGAGGCAAGTTTCCACTGGCCAATGGCGGCGGACAGCTTAGCTCTCTGGTTGAGGAGCGTCAGCAGCCGGCTGTCCAACTGGTCGATCTTCTTGCGCAGGTTCTGGATTTTCATTGAAGAGAGGGGGTTGTTCGGCGGTCGGGGTTTCCGGCGGATTGGCGCGGCGCAGCTCGATGGTGCGCAACTCGTCGGCATTGGGCAACTCGTTCAAATTCTTCAGGCCGAATTCCTCGAGGAAGATCGGCGTGGTTTCGTACAGCAGCGGGCGGCCCGGCTGTTCCGAGCGACCGGCAATGCGGATCAGTTTCCGTTCCAGCAGCGTGGCGACGACGCCGTCCACCGCCACACCGCGCACGGCTTCGATATCCGCACGGGAAATGGGCTGGCGATAAGCGATGATGGCGAGCGTCTCAACCGCGGGCTGGCTCATGCGCGAAACCTTGGGCCCGTCGAAGAGTTGTTCCACCCAGACCGCGTATTGCGGGCGGGTACGGATCTGAAAGCCCTCGGCGATTTCCTGCACCATCAGGCCGCTGCCGCGGGTGACATAATCGGTATCGAGATCGGTCAACGCCTGCCGGATTTCCTCCTCCTTGAGCGAGTGAAATGGCTCCGTCTCAGGAGTCGGCGCACATCCGGCCGCATCCTTGAGCATCGTCTGGATTCGTTTGACGAGGAGAGGTTTTTCCGCCGCAAAAAGCAGCGCCTCAATGACCAACTTTAACTCCATAAGCGAGAAGTATTAGCTTTTACCTTGGAAAAGAGCAAGACCGGCTGTCGCCTAGGGATGGGACGCGTCCTTGGCGGGCGGTTCCTCCCCGGAATCATCCGATTCCTCGGGAAGCTCTTCGGTGGGTTCATCCGGCGTCGGTTCGGTGGCCGATTCGTCGTCCGGAACAGTGTCTTCGGAAACCATTTCCTCGATCGGTGCTTCCGGGGTCTCTTCGGGGATTTCGTCCTCGAACGGCTCAAGAATGGTTGCGGTGGGTTCAGCGGACTCCTCGGCAACGCCCCCGGCAACCCCTTCGGTCGGTTCCTCCGCCGCCAATTCGGAAGGTTCCTCTTCGGTGATTTCGAACTCTTCAGCGGCTTCTGCCGCAGGCTCGGGCGCGTCAGTGACGTCCGTCGTGTCAGTGGTTTCGCTTGGCGCGGTGCCTTCTTCAGTTTCTTCGAAAATTTCGTCCTCTTCACCCACTTCGTGCGATTCCGCGAGCGGACCGGGTTGACGTTCCGGCTCCTCGATGGAGACGGGAGCGGATTCATACACGGCACTGATGGCTTCCGTGCTCGGAACGGGTTTCTGGAAAAGCGGAGTAGAATCGAGCGCGTGGGCAATTTCGATTTCCGCAAAAGGATCAGCCTGCATCACGCGGAGGAACTTCAAACGGATGAGCTCCAGCAACGCGAGGAAGGTCACCACGATTTCCGTGCGACTGGCCACACCGATGAAAAGATCTTCGAAGAAGATGCGCTCGCGGGTGGCCATCATTTGCTGGATGGTGTTGATCTTATCCCCGACGGTGAACCGTTCCTCGAAGATTTCCTTGAGATCCTCGCTCTGGTTGACGCGCGCGAGCACTTTCTGGAACGCGTTGATGAGATCGAAAATGCCGAGATCTCCCACGACAGCGGAACCGGCGGCACGCTCAGGCACGAGGACTTCCGCTCCGCGCTGGTAGGTTTTTCCCTGCTCGAGTTGCTTCATGTGCAACTGCCAGGCGGCGTCCTTGAACTTCTTGTACTCGACGAGTTGGCGGATGAGGTCCCAGCGGGGATCGTCCTCTTCGGCATCTTCCTCGGGCGGCTGCAGATCCTTCGGCAGCAGGGTGCGGCTCTTGATGTAGACCAAGGTGGAGGCAACGACGAGGAATTCGCCGGCGACCTCGAGGTCGAGCATCTTCATGAACTGCAGGTAGTCGAGGTATTGGCGGGTGATGCGCTCGATGGGGATATCGTAAATATCGAGCTCGTCCTTCTTGATGAGATAGAGGAGCAGATCGAGCGGTCCTTCGAAAACGGGCAGCCGGATGCGGAGTTCGCTGGTGCTCTCGTTTTCCAGCGGCGGCATGGATTGCTGTTCGAGAGCCGGCTCCGCCGTCGCGACCGGGCTTTCGGGCGCGGGAAGGTCGGGCTGATGCACCGGCTCGGACAGCGATTCGGGTTGGTCCGCAGGAAGGTCAGTCATGTTGATGGAGAAATTTTTTAGGCAGGACGAAAGGCCTTGTTCTCAGGTCAAGCCAACCGCGTGGCGGGCCGCATCGAGTGTTTTCTGCGCGATGGAACGGGCGCGTTTGGTGCCGTCCTGCATGATATCGCGGACGTCGTCGGGCCGAGATTTCAGGTCGAAGTAACGTTCGCGAATCGGGGCAAAGCACGTCTTGAGTTTTTCGAGGAGCTGCTTTTTGTAGTCGCCATAGCCGCGACCGCCGCGCTGCATGTCGGCCTTGAACTCGGCGAGTTCCTCGGGCGTGGCGACGAGCTTGTAGAGTTCGACGAGCGTGGAACCTTCAACGGGCTTGGGCGCTTCGACCGGGGTGGAGTCGGTCTTGATGCTCATGACGCGCTTCTGGAAGAGTTTTTCGTCACCGAACATTTGCAGGGTGTTGTCGTAGGACTTGGACATCTTGCGCCCGTCGATGCCGATAATGGTGGCGACCTCCTCGGAGATGCGGGGCTCGGGGAGATTGAAGACGGTGCCGAACTTTTCGTTGAACTTCATGGCGAGGTCGCGGGTGACTTCGACATGTTGTTTCTGGTCCTTGCCGACGGGAACGACATCGGCTTGATAGAGGAGAATGTCGGCCGCCATGAGGACGGGATAAGCGAAGAGACCGTGGCTGGCGGCAAAGCCATTGGAGACGGCGTCCTTGTAGGCGTGGCAGCGTTCGAGCAACCCCATGGGTGTGAGCGTGGAGAGGAGCCAGGCGAGTTCGTTGACTTCCGGAATGGCGCTCTGGCGGAAGAAGATCGATTTCTTCGGGTCGAGTCCGCAGGCGAGCCAGCCGAGTTCGACCTCCTCGATGTAGCTGCGGAATTCGTCCGCGTTTTGCACCGTGGTGAGGGCGTGGTAATCCGCAATAAAATAGATGCCTTCGCCCTGATCCTGAAGATCGAGCGCGGGTTTGATCGCGCCAAAATAGTTCCCGATCTGCAAGTGGCCGGAAGGCTTGACTCCCGTAAAAATACGCATCCACCCACTTTGCACGCATCCCCCGTAAAAGGCAAACCCCTAGCCGGAAGATTTCATGGGGTCGCGGCAACCCACCCAGGCCGGTCGGCCGAAAAAAAATAGCGCGCGGCTCCGAACCGCTCCCAACGTCTCCATTTTCCCCTCGCCCTGAGCGCGCGACCTGCCAGGCCAATGCGATCGATCGGTGCGCTGTCATGCCAGTATTGAAGCATGACCGGGGAAAAAACGTTAGGCTTAGGTTTGCTGCGTGAGCTAGGTGTACGATATTTTTACCCAAAAACAGAACACCCCCGGCAGATCGCTCTGCGCGGGGGTGTTCGGAGAATCGATTGAGAAATGACTAGGTCGGAGTCGTCGAGGGTATGCCCGAATTCGGATTAAAGGGAAGCGTGTCATTCCAGTTGCCGGGATTGCCGCCAGGAATGCCGCCTTCGCCGGGGCCACCCGCACCGGGTCCGCCCTGTGCGCCTTCGAGATTGGGCATGGTGGGGATGATTCCCTCATCAATGAGTTTCTGGACTTGGGGCGGGATATCGCCCTTGAAGCCTTCCTTCTTGAGAGCTTCATTGAGCAGTTCAGCCACCTTCTCAGCGATCCGGGGGGCTTGGGCGAGGTACGTTTTCTCCGCATCAGTCAACGTAGAGGGATCCTTGTTTTCCAAGGCATTGACCTTGTCGTTGAAAGCATTCACCACCGTCAGAATGGAGGCGAGAATGGCATCGTTACCCTGTTTCGTGCTGCCGGGCTGATTGGTGACAATACCGGGGGTGCCGGGGCCGGAGGGAGTGGAGTTGCCGATGAAGTTGCCGTTGGAATCGCTGACGCTGGTTTGACCGACGAGCGTGGCGACAAAGAGTTGGTTGCCTTGCGCCTTGACGACAAAGGCGGTGCCTTTGGCGGCGGCGACACCGGAGGGGGTCTTGACTTTGAAGTCTTGCGTTTCACCGGGCTTGCGACCGACGTTCGCGAAAACGACGCCGTTCTTCAGGTCGATGAGGGTCTCGCGCTTGTTGTTGGCGACGGTCTGGTTGATGCTGCCTTCGGTCTGCGGCATGAGACGGGCAGAGTTCACACCACCGAGATAGGCGGCGGCGCTGCCGTCGTTGCCGGTCTTGACCGTGGCACCGGAGGGAATCGTCATGCCACTGGTGGCAGGTACTTCGGCGGTGGTATTGGGCATGGTGACGGTGACGTTGCCCTTGACTTCGAGAAGCTTGATTTCATCCGTGGCAATGGAGGGAAGGTCCTTGGCATTGGGAGGAGTGACGGGTTCAGACCAGTAGGTCTTTTTGGGATTCAGCTGCGGGACCATGGGAGCCGCCGCAGGAAGCGGAGTGGTCTCGGCAACCGTGGTGCTGGTGGTTGTAGTCGTAGTCGCCACCGGAGTGACCACTTCCTTCGAGGATTCCGCTACGGGCGCCGGAGCGGGTGTGGTTTGCACCACCGCTTCTTCCTGGCGCGGCGGCGCGGTCACGGCCGGAGCCACCTTGACGGGGGCCGGCGTATTGGAAATCGCGACGGGGCTGGTGGCACGGGAGCCGTTGATCTTGACCACGCCAATGTAACCGGGGTCAACGGTGACGGACTTCAAGTCTTTGCCGTAGGTCAAGGTGACCACGCCACCCTTTTCGGAATCGATCTGGTTGGCAAGTGTGGAGAAATACAGGGGGGTCGGGCTGGAAGGAGTGGGAGCCAGAATCACGGTCCACAGATCGTTAATGTCACGACCGTAGCTGACCTGGAAGGAGGAGCTTCCGACCTTGACAGGCTGGGCAATGGCGGGAGGATTGAATTCGGCAACCTTGTCACCATTCGGAGCAAAAATCACCAACTGGTCCTTGCTCCCGATGGTGACCGAGAAGCGGTCTTCGCCATAAGTTGAATTAACATTCAGAATTGCGACCGAGGCGATCACCGTGAAAGCGATTTTTGATAGCCAATATTTCATAGAGTTTATTGGTTGCTGACCGACGTTACCTTAACAAAAGGGAGGAGTTAGGCAAGTAAAACCCCATCTTAATGCTCGGTTATTTATTCATTAACTTAAATAATATTTCACTTATGGAGTGAGCCTACGATAAACGATGGAGCTTTTACAATTTGCGCACTCTTTGCAAATAAATGATGGTCGGTAGCCGTTCCATGTAGTCGCGCTCTTGTTTTGTCATGTTTTCTCCCTGCTGATGCCGCTCCCGCAAGGCGCTGACTTTACGGTTGATCTGGCGGATCAAGGTCAGGGTGGCGTCGAGAAAGCGGGAGTTATTGGTCATAGTGGCCAGATGCCCTTTGATCTCGGGGTTGTGTAACATTTGGAAACCGGTCTGGTTGTTGGCCGTCAGGGTGGCGATGTCTTCCCCCTTCGGATCGACCACGCGGACCGCGCCGCGCGCGACGCCGATATCGAAGCGTTCCTTGTCCTGAATAATCAGGAAGTCGCCGGAGGAGGCAACGGTAGTGGCCCTCGGGGTGCTGAGTTGAAAATATTGTTCCACTTGCGGTTCGTAGCCGATCTTACTGAAGGCTTTGCCTTCCTCGAGCTTCACTCGGGTGATGCGCCGTTGCATGGATTTGGTGCTGCCAGGGAGGCGGAAGGGACCGACGACCTGATAGGTCAGGGAGAGGCGGGTGGCGGGGCCCATGCGCACGGAATTGATGCCGCCAATGAAGATGGCCACGGTGGCATCGGGGCCCGTGATGACGGTGGCACCGCTGGGAAGAAGCTGACCTTCCGTGGCGGTGGCGGGTTCCTTTCCGGATTCGACCACAGAGACCTGCCCTTGGATTTCGACCAGAATCATTTCGTCGGAAGCCACCTTGGGAAAGGTGCCGTCCGGTGCGGTGATGGGTTCCACCCACTCCTGATTGATCTTGACCCAGGCTTCGGAGCCGGAGAGGGCGGCGGTGTTTTTGATGAGGAATTCGTCGCCTTCGCGGAAGTAATCGAGCGGGGCAACGATGGGAGTCTCGGAGTCATTCTTCTGCGCGTCGCCCTCAAGGACGGGAGGCATGCCAGCGATAATGCCAAAGCGGGTCGTGTTGGACGGCTCGGCGGCAAGGCCGTTCGAAAGGCCAAGCCAGGGACTCGCCAACAAGAGAAAACCACAAAGACAGGGACGGCACGAAAACACAGTACGGGGTATCTTCCCGAGTTCCGGGCAAGAGGCAAAAGAAAAGTGCGAGACCGAGGAATCTCAAATTTGAGATTTCAAATGGGAACCGGCCCGAAGTTCCCCGGCTTGCCATGATCCACGACATCGGCTAGGACTGGCGCACCGCGCGCATGAAAAAATCCTCCTTCGCCTTTGCCGCCGTGCTGGCCGCCGCCCTGACGTTGATCATTTGGTTGTTGGGGATGTGGGCCCCCCTTTACTACGGATCGGAGAACCTGACACTCAAGTGGCGTTTCGAGTTGCGCAATCTGCTTGAACCCTCAAAGGTCAAACCCAACTCCAACATTGTTCTCGTTGCCATTGACGACAAAAGTCAGGACGATTTGAAGAGCTCATGGCCGTTTCCTCGGAGCTGGCATGCGCAGATCCTGGCGTTGCTGGCCGATGAGAAACCCGCCGTGGTATCATGGGATATTCTTTTTACTGATCCGAAAAGTGATGCCCCCGAACAGGACGCCTTACTGGTCCAAGCCGCCAAACTCATCCCACACCTGATCAGCGGCGCTTCGCGCGCCGATTCCAAACGCGCTATCCATCCTGCCCCCGATCAAGTCGGCCCCACGCATCCGCTGGAACATGTGGACGGGGATTTACGCAAGCTGCCGGCAATACCCTCAGAGCAATATCCGTCCGCCCAATTTCCATTCGATACTTACACCTATACCACCAAGGCCGAGGACGGCACTCCGACCACGTCCACGGTGGAAGGATTGCTTCGCAATAGCTTACTGGGCTTCGTCGATTCCGACGCGGACGTCAGCGGCGTCCGCCGTTCCGTACCGCTCGTCGTACTGTACGAGGGCAAGCTCTTCGCTTCACTAGCTCTGCGTAGCGTTCTGGAGTTCTATGGAATCAGCGAAGAGCATGTCACCGTTTCGCTTGGTCGGGAAATTCTCCTGCAGCGGACAGGAAAACCCGCCATCCGGATTCCGATAAATGAGCAGGGCGAGATGATCGTGAATTATCGCCGCGCTTTGGAAGATTTCGCCAGCGTCAACTATTACAATCTCGGCGTCTTTCTCCGTGGCAAAAATCATCTGGAAGAAGCGCGGGCTCAGAATCCGAATTTCGACAAAGAACTCGCAGAACATCTGCCGGCACTTGCGGGCAAGATCGTCATGTTCGGGTTCACTGGAAAAGGCTTTGATAACGGAGCCACTCCACTGCAAAAAAACACTCCGCTGGTCAATGTCCACCTCAATGCACTCGCCAATATTCTCGAGCAGGATTTTCTGTATCAGGCTCCCACATGGCAATGGTTGACGGCATTTTTCCTGATCCTTTTCCTGCTCGTCATCATCCTGTTGCGGGTCAATCTCGTTTTCATTCTGCCCATCGGCTTTGTGAGTATTGTGGGTTACTTCGCTCTCTCTTACGCTTTGTTTCAGTACCAGCATCTGCTCATTCCAACGACGTTGCCAATGGTAGGGTTGCTTGTCGTTACGCTGTTGGCCACGACGAAACTCTACTTCGGTGAGGAAGCGCAAAAGCGGCAGATCAAGGCGGCGATGGGCGCTTACTTGCCGGAGAAGGTGATGCAGCGCGTGCTGGAGCATCCGGATCAACTCAAGCTCGGCGGGAACAATCGCGAGTTGAGCGTTCTGTTTTGCGATATTCGCGGGTTCACGAAGTATTGCGACGGTCGCGAACCGGAGGCGGTGGTAGGTGTGTTGAACGAATACATGGAGGTGATGAGCAATGTCATCTTCAAGTACGAGGGGACGATCGATAAATATATCGGCGATTGCATCATGGCGTTCTGGAACGCGCCGGAGGATCAGCCCGATCACGCGCAACGCGCGGTGTGCTGCGCGATGGAAATGCGCTATGCGCTGGCGAATTACAAGACGCAGCGGGCGGGTATCGATACGGAAATTTTCGAGTGCGGCATCGGCATTCACACCGGTCCGGCGCTGGTGGGAAACGTGGGTTCAACGCGGCGGCTGAGCTATACGGCGATCGGCGCGACGGTGAACATGGCGGCGCGGCTGGAGTCGCTCACAAAACAATTCACGTCGCGTATCATCATCTCGGAGTTCACGCGCCTGCAGATCGACGAAAGCCAGTTCACCCTCACCGATCTCGGCGAGGTGTCGGTACCGGGCTTCGCAAAGAAGATCAAGCTCTGGGCGGTGGAGGCGTTGCAGGATATTTCCTCGGCGCTGCTGGTGGGTAAGAAGGTGGCGCATCACTCGAACGTGAGCGTGGCCGATGTGCAGCAACCAATGTGGGCTCCCGCTCCCCTGCCCGAGGATGCGGAAGTGGATGCCGAGGGCAAGGGCTGACCAGCCTGACGCTAGCCGGATCGTTCAACTATTCGAACTCAACTTCGCTTTGTCTCGGTTGCAGGGCCGATACGACTTTTTGGGTAACGTCTTCCCCACCCTTTAAGCAAATAAACAAAGACTGCAGCGTATAGATAGGTCCCCATGGGAATCCCCACCATCCCGCGCAGAAACTGGTAAAGGCATAGGGTAATCCCTTTAGCACTCGGTTCTCCTTGCTAGTAATGAAATAAATCGGAGATGACCGCTTAAAGGTCATGAAGATGATGGAGACGCAGTAACTATACACGACAAACTTGGCGCCATGATCTAGCTCAGCGCGTAATTCATCCGCAGAAAATCCGGCCAAACCGATGAATCCGTTTCTATCCTCAATGCCACGAGGATCTTTTCTAAGGCGCGGCCCAACATACATATTCCATCCTAGGCCGGTACCAATACCACTGATGGCGAAGAGCACGAATGCCAAGGATAAATCAAGGGACGAATCCACTCCCGGTTTATCGTTCGGATCAATAATCGCACAATCGGATTCAAAGTCTTCTTTGCCATCTCTTCGGATCGTATCCACGACCACTTTCGGAAAAATTAGAGCTCCCTCAATCGTTCCACGATGCATGAATTCCGCCCGATGTTCTCCGATGTACGCGAGAGCCTTTTCCTCACTGGCTCCTTTGATCGGGCGAAGCAATTCTTGAAGTGTCTGGGCACTCTCCGGCCCTTCTTTCACTACGATCCGGAATTTATCTACTTTTTTATTCTCGGGAGAAACTGGGCAGCAGGCATAGGCCACTTGGCCAGTCTTTGAGTTCGAAAAAAAATAAGCGTTAAGCCGGTAAATTTTGCAATCCGTCAGTTTGATGTAACCGTCAGAAACCGGATTTTTGTAGAACTCTTCGCAGGACATCTCGCGAACATGCGAAGCTTCATATTTCTCGATTTCGTATTTACTGAAAAACGAGCCGCCGAACCCCAATCCCAGCGCAATAATCGCCAATAATACCAGTGGCATAATCCCCACCCCTTTTTTCCGTGGTAGCCAATAGACGTCTCCTGACAAGACTTTAAAAAAAGAAAACCCGCCCCGCAAGAGCGGGACGGGTTTTGCAATCTTCGCGTAGAGCGAGGAGGCTGGACTTAGTAGTCCATGCCGCCCATACCGCCCATGCCACCCATACCGGGGTGACCGCCGGCCGGGGCCGCCTTTTCCTTTTCAGGAAGGTCGGTGACGACGGCTTCGGTCGTGAGCAGGAGACCGCTGATGGAAGCGGCGTTCTGCAGCGCGGAACGGGTTACCTTGGTCGGGTCAACGACGCCAGCCTTGATGAGGTCGACGTATTCGCTGGTGGCGACGTTGTAGCCTTCGGCGCCCTTGCGGCTCTTGACTTCGTTCACGACAACGGAGCCTTCGAGGCCGGCGTTGTCGACGAGGGTGCGGAGCGGCTGTTCGAGCGCGCGGCGGATGATGGAGGCGCCGATCGCTTCGTCACCTTCGAGGGTGAGCTTGTCGAGGGCCTTCTGGGCGCGGATGAGGGCAACCCCACCGCCAGGGACGATACCTTCTTCGACGGCGGCACGGGTGGCGTGCAGGGCGTCTTCAACGCGCGCTTTCTTTTCCTTGAGCTCGGTTTCCGTGGAGGCACCGACATTGATGACGGCGACGCCACCGGCCAGCTTGGCCAGACGTTCTTGCAGCTTTTCCTTGTCGTAATCGGAGGTCGTTTCCTCGATCTGACGGCGGATGAGGGAGACGCGGCCTTGGATGTCCGAGTTCTTGCCTTCACCTTCGATGATCGTGGTGTTTTCCTTGTCGATGAAGATGCGCTTGGCGCGGCCGAGGTCTTCGAGGCCGACGTTTTCGAGCTTGATGCCGAGGTCTTCCGTGAGGAGACGGCCACCGGTGAGGATGGCGATGTCTTCGAGGATGGCCTTGCGGCGATCGCCAAAGCCGGGGGCCTTGACGGCGGCGACATTGATCGTGCCGCGGAGCTTGTTCACGACGAGAGTCGCGAGGGCTTCGCCTTCGACGTCTTCAGCGATGATCACGAGCGGGCGGCCACTCTTGGCAACCTTCTCGAGCAAGGGCAGCATGTCCTTGAGGTTCGAGATCTTCTTTTCGTTGATCAGGATGTAGGCGTTTTCGAGAACGGCTTCGAGGTCTTCCGCGTTCGTGACGAAGTACGGAGAGATGTAGCCCTTGTCGAATTGCATACCTTCGACCACTTCGAGGGTGGTTTCGATGGTCTTGGCTTCTTCCACGGTGACGGTGCCGTCTTTGCCGACCTTGTCGAGGGCGTCAGCAATGATTTCGCCGATGGTGGTGTCCCAGTTGGCGGAAACGGTCGCGACCTGCTTGATTTCTTCCTTGTCCTTGACCTTTTTGCTGATGCGGCCGAGCTCTTCAACGACGGCGGTGACAGCTTTGTCGATGCCGCGCTTGAGATCGGTGGGGTTCGCACCGGCGGTGACGTTCTTCAAGCCTTCTTTGTAGATGGCTTCGGCGAGAACGGTGGCGGTGGTGGTACCGTCACCAGCGATGTCGCTGGTCTTGCTGGCGACTTCGCGCACGAGCTGGGCACCGATGTTTTCATACGGATCTTCCAGTTCGATTTCCTTGGCGACGGTGACGCCGTCCTTGGTGATCAGGGGAGAACCGAATTTTTTGTCGAGAACGACGTTACGCCCACGCGGTCCGAGGGTCGCTTTGACGGCGCGGGAGAGCTTCTCCACGCCGCGGAGCAACGCGTGACGCGCGGCTTCTTGAAATTGCAATTGTTTGGCTGCCATAGTGGTTTATTCCTTTTTTGAGTTTGAGTGGGGGCTGAAACCTTATTCCAGGATGCCGAGGATATCGTCCTCACGCATGATCTGGTAGGTCTGGCCGTCGATCTTGATTTCGGTGCCGCCGTATTTGCTGATGAGCACTTTGTCGCCCTTCTTCACTTCGAAGGGGATGAGCTTGCCAGCTTCGTCACGCTTGCCGGAACCGACCGCGATGACTTTGGCTTCCTGGGGTTTTTCCTTGGCTGAATCGGGAATGATGATTCCGCCTTTTTTCACTTCTTGCTCTTCGACCTGCTGTACGAGTACGCGGTCGCCGAGGGGACGTACATTGACGTTTGCCATATGTGTTTTCCTCCTATGGGGTTGGGTTGTGTGTATAAAATTGATTCGATTGGGTGGGTGTCCGCCCGGTCTTTTCCTGGAGGGCGACTCGGAGAATCGCCGGAGGCGTTTCATCGAAACGCCCTCCAGGTAAGGAACAGGTCAGGACATCAATCCATCGAATCAATTTCGATTACTGAAATTATTTCTTCTTGTCCTTGTCGATGACTTCGAAGTCGGCGTCGACCACGTCGCCGTCGGCCTTCTTGGCCTTGGGCTCTTCAGTCGCGCCCGCTCCGGGCGGGACATCCTGCGGGGTCGGACCGGCTCCACCAGCGCCCGCTTCGGCGGCTGCCTTGTAGAGCTCGGCGGAGATCGCCTGCAGCTTGGTGTTGAGTTCGTCGGAAGCCTTCTTCATCGCGTCGGTGTCGTCGCCCTTGAGGGTTTCCTTCACCTTGGCAATTTCGTCTTCGATTTCCTTCTTCTTGGCCGCGTCGATTTTCTCGCCGAGGTCCTTGAGGAGCTTTTCCGCCGCGTAGGCCGAGTTGTCGGTCTGGTTGCGGATTTCGATTTTTTCCTTGGCCTTGCGGTCTTCTTCCGCGTGGGCTTCGGCTTCCTTGGTCATCTTGTCGATTTCTTCCTTCGAGAGACCGCCGGAACCGGTGATGGAGATCTTCTGTTCCTTGCCGGTGCCGAGATCCTTCGCGGAGACGTGGAGAATGCCGTTGGCGTCGATGTCAAAGGTGACTTCGATCTGGGGCACGCCACGAGGGGCCGGGGGGATGCCGTCGAGGTGGAACGTGCCGAGCTGCTTGTTGTCGCGAGCGAGCGGGCGTTCGCCCTGGAGGACCTTGATTTCCACGCCGGGCTGGTTGTCCGAGTAGGTGCTGAAGGTCTGGGATTTCTTGGTCGGGATCGTGGTGTTGCGCGGGATCATCGGGGTGGCCACGCTGCCGGCGGTTTCAATCGCCAGCGTGAGCGGGGTCACGTCGAGCAGGAGCACGTCCTTGACTTCGCCCTTGAGCACGCCGCCCTGGATGGCCGCGCCGATGGCGACGACTTCGTCCGGGTTGACGCCCTTGTGGGGTTCCTTGTTGATGAGCTTGTGCGCAGTCTCGATGACCTTCGGCATACGGGTCATACCACCGACGAGGACGAGTTCATCGATGTCGGATTCCTTCATCTTCGCGTCCGCCAAGCAAGCCTTGACCGGCTTGATGGTGCGTTCGAGTAGACCTTCGGTAAGTTGTTCGAGCTTGGCGCGGGTGAGCTTCTTCTGGATGTGCTTCGGACCGGTCGCATCAGCCGTGATGAACGGCAGGTTGATTTCGTATTCCTGCGCGGAGGAGAGGGCGATCTTCGCCTTTTCCGATTCTTCTTTGAGGCGCTGGACCGCGTCGGCCTGCCCCTTGAGGTCGATGCCGCTATCCGCTTTGAACTCGGCCAGAAGCCAGTCCATGATGGTGTGATCCCAGTCGTCGCCGCCGAGGTGAGTGTCGCCGTTGGTGGCCTTCACTTCAAAAACGCCGTCGCCGATTTCGAGCACGGAGATATCGAATGTACCACCGCCAAGGTCGTACACGGCGATTTCTTCGTCCTTCTTCTTGTCGAGACCGTAGGCGAGCGAGGCGGCCGTGGGCTCATTGATGATGCGGAGCACTTCGAGACCGGCGATCTTGCCGGCATCTTTCGTGGCCTGACGCTCACTGTCGTTAAAGTACGCGGGAACAGTGATGACAGCCTGCGTGATCTTTTCACCGAGCTTCGCCTCGGCGTCCGCCTTGAGCTTGGAGAGAATGAAGCTGGAAATTTCCTGCGGCGAGTAAACTTTCTTTTCGCCCTTCACTTCCACTTCGATCGCGGCATCGCCATTGGCGGCGGCCACGACTTTGTACGGCATGCGGCCGAGTTCGTCCTTCACTTCCGAAAATTTGCGACCGATGAAACGCTTGACCGAGAAAACCGTGTTGGTCGGATTCGTGACAGCCTGACGCTTGGCGGCCTGGCCAACGAGGCGTTCGCCGGTCTTGGTGAAGGCCACAATGGACGGCGTGGTCCGCGCACCTTCCGAGTTTTCGAGAACTACCGGCTCACCGTTTTCCATTACGGCCATACAGGAGTTGGTCGTTCCAAGATCGATTCCGAGAATTTTAGCCATAGATACCATCACCTCTGCAGGGGGCGTTCCGCATTTAAAAAAATGAATGAATCGTTGATTTCCAAATAGTTATAAAAATGAAATCCAGATACTTAGGCGCCAAACCGCGACAAATTGACACTATCGAGTAACGTTCTGACTCAATCCCCCATTTTGGCATGGGGTTGGCAGGAAGACTTTATCCGGTCCACAGGCGCTAAGTCCGCACTTGAATTCTGAAAATTGCATCCGATTGTGTAAGGAGGTTTTTTTCATGCACCCGCGAGAATCCCTGAAAATCCTGGCGGACCATTGTCCTCTCCATCCTGTTCCGCTGGCTACCTGCCCGCTGTCGGAAGTGCATGTCATCGCACCGGAAAAGCGCCGAGAGTATATTGACTCGCTTCCCGATAAGGAAGTGGAGGCGCTGGTGCGCGGTCACTTGCTCTGCGTGTGTCGTGGCCAAGGCTGTCACACTGAATTGCCGCCGGAACGTCCACCGGTCGATGAAGACGACGACGATTCAGACAACTTCAATCCATTCGCCCCGGGTGGTGGAGTACAAAATCCCCCGCACCGGCTTGCCGAATAATTCGCCCAGCGCCTGGATATAGGCGACGACCTGCCCGCGATAAATTTCCGCGAGCTCATTCATACCTGCGGCGCCGAGACGATTTGTCTTCCAGTCGATCACCAACCATTCGTCGGCCTGCGGATCAAACACAGCCAAGTCCATCACGCCTTCAATGACCTGCTCCGTCTTCGCGCGCCAGAGGAACGGCATTTCGGGTTGAAAGATCCGGTCGGGCTGATTCAGCTTCGCGACGAGCGGTGATTGCAAAAAGAGTTCCCACTCGCGACGCGAACGCTCGGGATCGATCGACCCAGCGAGATGTTGCTCGAAGAGTTCCGACCACTTTGCGCGAGGTTCGTTCCACGGAATCGCTTCCATCAAGCCATGCCACCACGTGCCGTACATCGTGGCGGGGGTTTGCGACTCGAACTCGGGCCGGTCAGGTTCGCGCTCGAGCCGGGCCTCGGGTTCCTCGGCGGTGAAGTGGACGGCAAGCGCATGTGGCGTGACGCGCCGGGGGAAGTCGTGCGCGATCTTTTGCGCGAGGGCCACGTCGACTTTTTCCGGAACGAGAGGCAGCGCCGCAAAATCCAGTTCCTCCTGCTGCGCGGGAGTTTTCGCGACTGCCTTCGGCGCTTCGGCGATGACTTCGGTGGGCAACGCTTTCCATGCGTCCTGATTGAGTTCGTCGGGCCGGATCAAGAGATTCCCGAAGCTCATCGCCCAGTAATCTTCCGCCTTTTCGTCGAACACGGCGCGGTCGTCAGTCAGCACCAACGTCTCCCGCGCGCGCGTGCAGGTGACGTAGAGCAGACGTTCGAACTCCTGTCGCTCCGCTTCCTTCGCAGCGAATTTCAAATCATCGTCCAGATCGTCGCCGCTCAACAACACGGTGAGTTCCTTCTTGCCCGGTTCCTTCCAGCATTGCGGATAGCGCGGGCTGGCGGAGCGGATCTTGCGGAAGAGGAACGGCACAATGACGGCGTCCCACTCCAGACCTTTCGCTTTCTGACAGGTCATCAATTGCAATGCGTGGCGCTGCGTGGTCTCGGTCTCACGCGGGTGATCGAAGCCATCCTTCAGCCGCTGCGCGAAATCGAGCCACTGGTCATCCTGCAACTCGACCATCGACGCGTAGATGAGGAGATCGTTCAGCTCGCGGTCGAAATCATCCGTTCCATTCTCCACCGGCAACGACTGCAATCGCTCGCGCAAGTGAACGCCCTCGACCACGTGCCGCACCGCATCGCGCAACGGTTTCGTCAGCGCTTGCGCACGCAAGGCGGCCAACGCGTTGAGTTGTTGCGCCACGGGATGATCGCCAGGCGTGGGCTCGGCCAGTTGGAAAACACCGTCGCGACCGTCGGCAAAAACCGCGAGGTCGTGATCGGAAATGCCAAAGATTTCGCGCAGCACGCCGACGACTTCGTAACCATCGCGCGGATGCGCCATCACCCAGACCAACGCGCAGAACCACGCGTAGGCGGGACTGTCGCCCGCGATCTCGCGCATGGAATGTAACTGGCACGGAATGCCGACCGCTTTCAGTTCCTGCACGAGCGGCGCGAACCACAGTTTGCGCGGGCAGAGAATCGCCACCTGACCCCACTCGCGGGCGCGAAGTCCGCTCAAGCCACTCTGATGAATGAACGCGGCGATTTGCTTCGCGGCCATGTGGGCGCGTTGCGAATCGGAAAGGCGCGCTTCGGGATCGGCGTCCGCAGGCAATTTCTTTTCCACCTGCAACCGCACGACCTGACCGCTCGTGGCCTGAGGTCGCGCTTGCAGCGGGACGAAGTCCACCTGACCGCCCTTGCCGGTGAAGAGATGGGGGAAGGTGCCATTCACGAAATCGACCACATGCTGCGCACAGCGAAACGTCACCGAGAAACGCGATTCTTCGCCGTCATCCGCTCCGGTCAGTTCTCGATGGAGTTTTTGATACACCGCGAGATCGGCACGCTTGCCGTAGATCGATTGCTGGTGATCGCCTACCATCGCAAAATGCCCTGCCTGCGGCAGGTCGCCGGGTTGCTCAGCGTGCTTGGCCGATTCGAGCAGCACGAAGAATTGTTCCGGGTCGGTGTCCTGCGCTTCGTCGAGAATGATGTGGTAATTCTCCTGCCGGATGGAGCGCGCGACGGCGGGTTGCGTGAGGAGATCGGCCGCGAGCGTAATCTGATCCTGAAACGTGAGAAAGCCTGACGCCGCGCGGAAGGCCTGATATTCCCGCGCCAAGCGCGAGGCGGCATGCAACGTCACGCGGCCCAGCCAGCGGCGCAGCGGGGTCATCGTCGTTTGCCAGAGTTCGACGAACGAAGCGGAACTCGAGGTAGGCTGCAGCAATGGCAGGAAGTCGTCGCCATTCTTCAAACCCTCCAACCAGCGGGTGAGCGCGGCCTGATCTTGCATGATCTTCTTAAGCGCCACTTTCTTCTCTGGCACGAACGTGAGTAAACTCTCCGCGCGGAGGTCCGGGCACGGATCGTTCACCGGCACCACAGGCGTGCGCGGATCAAGATCGCGCGCGAGGGCGAACACGGCCTGCACGGGAATGTGCCGCAGCAGGATATTCAGACCCGGCCCCTGCATGATCGTTTCCAGCACGTCCCGTTGCCGCGTGAACCGGCTCCAGAGTTCGGTATCGTCCTCGAGCAATTGCGCGCGGCCCGGCACACCAATGGCGTGACCATAGGCTTGCAACAGGCGCAAACAGAAACTGTGGATTGTGCCAAAGTACGCGCGATTGAACGCGCCGAGAATTTCGGGACGCGACGCGTGTTCGAGAATGCGCGCGCGCGCGCGGCGCTGCATTTCCTGCGCAGCGCGATTCGTGTAGGTGACGACGACGAGCGTGGGGAGAACATCTAGCGCGTCGAGAGCCTGAGCCATTGAAACAATGCGCGAGACGATGGAGTGGGTCTTGCCCACACCCGCCGGAGCGATGACGCCAAAGTTTTTCGCGAGACCGGAAATGAATCGCTCGCGGTCGTCGTGGTCGGCCAAGGGGATTTGAGGAGAGGTGCTCATACCACGTCACTCCAGGCCGGGTGCGAGCGCGCCCATTTCTCTTCCAGCACATCGGGATCGATGGCCAGCGTCGCGAGCGGATAGGCCTTCGCGTGGCGATATTCCGAACGTAATTCGCCGTGCACACCGAAGCATCCCCCGGCCTGCATGCGCTGCAATTCCTGCCAGGCGTCGCGGAAACCGTCGAACTTCTCGAGACTCATCTGTTCCCGCAACATTTCGCCGGGCCGCAACAAACTCGCCTGCACCGCCGTGGCGCCGAGTTGCCGCAAGGCCAGCGCGTAGAGCGCGAGCTGAACGCCATTGCCCTTGCTGAGTTCACTGACCGTCATGGCCCGACTCGCGCCACCCGTCTTGAAATCGACCAGCCAGAGTTCCGGCGGAAGTGATTCGTCCGTCGGCAAAGTCCATGCCAGCAGTAAATCGATACGGCCCTTCAGTCGCAGCGACGGCAGTGCGCCCTCGCTGAAATCGCACTCCGTTTCCGGCAGTTCATATTCCGTGGCAAAGGCAGGCCACTCGCGGGCGGGAGCCAGCACGGCGGTGAGTTCGCGGACTTGGAACCGCGCTTCGCGCCAGAGCGACACCCACCAGACCGGCAGCGACCGACCGCATTGCTGCAAAATCTTTTCCACCTGATCGCGCTGCTCAACAGCCTGCTGTTCCTGTCGTCCTAGAACTTCTTCGAGCGTAGGCCATGGAAAAAATTGTTTGCTGCGGGGCATGCCGACTTTCGAAAGCCACCGATGCGTCCACGTACCGCGCACAGGCAGGAGCACATTCTCCACACTCGCCTCTTCGACCGGTTGCACGCGCAGGAATTTCCGCAACCACATCGCCGCCGGTTCCTTCAATGCTGATTCCCATTCCCCGCACGACAACGTGGGCATGATCGCGAGGGGAGCACGCAAGCTGAAATCGAATTCACCGAAAACCTGCGCCGTATCGCGCCGTGTCGCGTAGGCGCGAGCGGTGGAAGTGATATCGTCCGCAGCAACCGACACAGATGCCAATCCATCCAGCACCTCGCGCGCGCGTTTCTCCGAAGCAGTGCACAACTCTTCCGTCGCGGTATCGTCGAGCACTTTACCAGTTTGCAACGCGTACAAGCGCGTGAGGAATTCACCCGGCGCGAGCACCTGCCCCGACGATTTCTCCTCGCCAAGGCGGGCGGTCACGGCCAGCGAAACGCTCACGTTCTCCAGAATGCCCAACGATTGACTCTCCGCCAGTAAGCGACGCTCGAGCGGACCGAGGCATAATCCTTTCCCGGCTTCGAGACTAACGTGGCCCTCACCTTGACTCCCCTGCTGCGTGGCGGTGACGTTCAAACGGCGCACCGAACGATTCAACTTCACCACTTCATTGCGGCTCAAGAAACCGGAGTCACTGCCCGAGGGCGGCCAGACGCCTTCGCTCACGCTCGTGAGAATGAGGTGCGACCACTGCTGTTTTTCCGCCTCGTTATAATTGAGGAGATGGATGCGTCCGTAGCGGTGATTGCTCTCCGCGCCGCGCTGTTTCTGCGTCGAAACGGCCACTTCATCGAGCCAGCGCAGGAAGGCGGCACGCGAAACAGTTTCTTCATTCAAATAGTCCGTGCGGTGGATGGCGAGCGCGAGCTGTTCTGCGCGCTCGGTCCAGCCCAAGCGGCGATGCATCGCCAGTACCGCGTCGGTCATGATCTTCCATGTCGCGCGTTCCGGCAGCGGCAGAAGTGCGTCGAGACATGCCACCGCCGCCTTATCGCGCGTGTGGTTGGATGGCGCGAGCCAAGCACGCAACACCGTTACGTCATCAAGCAATACTTCCTTGAATGTCTCGCGGAGGGCGAACTCAATGTCTGCACGACTGATCGTGCGCGAGGCACCTTGGAACTCCTCCGGCAGCAGCACGGACACCGGCACGAATTCAAGCAGCGCAAGCAAGCGCGCGAGTCCCGGTGATTCCTGCCAGTCGCGCCATGCCCGCCAGTCGGCTCGTTCGAACGAACCGGACTGGGTGAAACCAAATGCGTCGTCACAGGGCAACGCCACTTTTTCCAACAGCGCCGCCACTTCCCGCGCGAGCGGGCAGATACCGGGAAAAACAATACCGAGACGCGTACAGTCTTTTTGCTGTGTCATCTCCAGCGTTGCGGCAACGATCGCTTCCGCTTCACCGCGCACATTGCGCCCGAGATAAAAAGAAACGGAAGCGGATTTCGTTTGTGTCCGCACCTCGTGCGCATGCAGGGCGCTTTGCAACGGGAGATACGGTTGCGGCAATATCTCGTCGCTCGCATCCTCGCACGGTTGCGCGGCGCCGAAGCGTTCCTCCCACGTCCCGATCCACGCCTGATCCATCTCTTCCCAACCGAGTTTCGGCGAGACCAGAGCCACGGTCGCAGATTGCGCGGTTTCCACGACCGCTTGCAGCAGCGGCCATTCGGACCAATGCGCGCCGTCGAATCCCGCCACGATCACTTTTGCGATCTTCGGCGCAGCCGCACCCGCTTGGGCGATCAAGGCGCGGTCGATTTCCTGCACCGTCTGAAATCCATGCCGCTGGAGCAACGCATGCCATTGCTTCACGACCGCGCGAAGCGGCGCTTCCGCCACGTCGCCGAGATCCCAACCGGCCCCGGCTAGTTGATCCACCGTCTGAATGAAAGCGGCAGGCTCCACCGCGATGGCCGCCGCTGTGCGGTTGTCGGGATCACGGTGCAGGACTTCTTCCGCCGCGAGCGTGGCGAAGAGCTGAAGCATTTCCCGCGAGGGAGTGGGCCGGATGCCGGGAAAGTATTTCTGAAGGTTCATTCGCGCATCGGACGGCGTCCAGAAGTGGATCGCGGCGAGATTGAATCCGGCCTGCACCACGCGTTCGTGGACGTAAAATCCCGTGGCGCGACTCGGTACCAGCACGACCGTGGGCCGTCGGTCCCGCCACGCCTGCGCGGCTTGTTCGCGCAGCCAGGGGAGGACCACGGCACGCCACATCTCCGCCCAATTACCCGCCAGCCAGAGCTGACGCGAGCGGGCGGAGGATTCACGGGGAGCGGTGGGCATCGGGAAAAAGTATGGCAGAAGTTTTTGAGGTGACTAATGGATTTTGACGGTCGCCAGAAAAAGCAGAAATCCCCTTTCTGATTCCCATAGTTCCTGATAAAAATGTTTCATGGCTTATTCGTCGCAAGCTGAGTTTGTGACCGCGCTGGAAGCAGCGGGCGAACTCATTCGAATTTCGGAACCGGTCAAAACGAATCTCGAAATCACCGCCCTGGCTGATCGCGAAATGAAATCGCCCAACGGCGGCAAAGCGTTGCTCATCGAAAAGCCCGTGCTCGACAACGGTACGATCTCGCCCTTTCCCGTTCTGATCAATTCCTTCGGCTCCCATCGCCGCATGGCGCTCGCTCTGAAAGTCGACAGCATCGATGAGATTGCCAATCAACTTGGCTTCCTGATGAAAGCGAAACCGCCGCGTTCCATGGGCGAGGCGTGGGAACTTTTGAAGCAGGGCATCGACGTCATCCACGCACGCCCTGCCCACACAAAAAGCGGTCCATGCAAGGATGTGATCGTCCGTTTCGACGGCAGCGAAAAGCCGGACTTCGATCTACGCTCGTTGCCGGTCCTCACCTGCTGGCCGCAGGATGGCGGTCCGTTCGTCACGTTCCCGACGGTCTACACGCAAGACCCCGACACGAAGGATCGCAACGTCGGCATGTACCGCATGCAGGTCTATGACGGCACTTCCACGGGGATGCACTGGCAGATGCACAAGGTGGCCGCGCGTCATGGCAAGCGTTACTACGAAACCGGTCAACGCATG
>JAFIGT010000031.1 GCA_017849585.1 Verrucomicrobium sp. | reverse complement strand
GGCAAGTTGGCCGTAGGTGACACTGTTGCCGTTCTTTTTGATGAAGGCCACGACTTCATCCATATTCAACTTCGGCTTCACCTTGGGCGCTGCGGCTTCGACTCCCAAGAATTCCTCGAACCGCTCCTGCTCCTTTTTCAAATCGGTGAGCTTCTTGCTAAGTCGCTCGATCTGGCCAGTGGTACGGACGAGCAATCCCTTGTACTCGTCGTATCGTCCAACTCGTTCCTCCAATTTAACAATCTGGTCGTCGATGAGTCTGTGGACGGGAGCCGGAAGGGTCTTGTTAGTCTTCTGCTTCTTGAGTTCTTCAAGTTCCATTTTCCATTGCTGTTGTTTCGTCTTCGGTTCGGTGGTTTCCACCATAATTAATTCTCCTTTGGTTGAGTGTTGGCGCTCCTGCTACAGACAATCCCGGCAGGGTCAACTAGAAAAAGGCAATCGGCATCAATACCGTTTGCCGAAGACCTTGAGGATGCTCTCCCCACTCTCTAACCGTTTGAGCACGATTAATTGCTCAAGAGAGATGATGACCTGTTGAATGTCGGGGATTTCAAGATCGTTGGCGAAAACCATCGAGCGGATTTCTGCCACCACCATTGCCAGCATGATTCGATTTTTCATGCCGCCCAGGTACAGGTCGTCCTGGCAATGTCAACAGCGGTGTTATTGAATTGACGCAGCACCTGATTGTACTAAATATAGTTTTACAGAACGCAACATATTCAGCTCTTGTTCTTGGGTAATGAAACAATAAAAGGGGGACGTTAATGAAAGTCCTTGGGATCGATATCATCGGAAGCGATCTATGTTGGATCGGTATAGAGGGTCAAGCCACTAGAGGACAAATATTTTTCATGCAGTCCAACAAGCTTGTATTTCCGTGTTCTGAAGTATCGGATTTTCAAAACCTTCTTCAATTAAAACAGCTAGTTGTCGCTCAATTGACTCCATTAAATCTCGATTGTGTCGGCGTTGTAAAATCCAGCATCGAATGTACTCCACTTCGGGTTAAATGCGAGTTTGTCGTAGAGTTAGCTTGCTCTGAGATGAATGTGCCTATCAAACTGATTCCCACCCAAACGATCAACGCCGCTGAAAAGAGAAAAATACAACAATGCACAGAAAATACCTTTGCCGGTGCATTTAATGGAAATGTCGAAGTATCTCCGAAATACCTAAAGAGAGCTGCGTTCTGTGCTTGGTGTCTCTTATGAAAGAGGCAATCAAGGAAGCTATTCAAAGGCTTAATAAATTCGATTCATTGGAAGATATTAACGAAGGAGGAAATTCGTATGCTTTTTGCTCCATGCATCGGCAACTTCAAAGTAAACGCTTTCTTAAGGCTATCTATCTTTCCAACGACGAACAGGATTCTATCCTAAGAGAACCAAGGACCTTAGTCTCGGCGCTTTCGACAACGCCAAACCCGCCTAATATTGTAAAGATCCATGATGCAGAAATTATTGCGGTAGGCAACGATCAATACTTATTGTTGCAAATGGAATGGATAGACGGACGAAGTCTTCAAACGATTCTCGAAAGCCGTTCGATAGGTCAACAAGAAGGGGTTAGAATTGGACTCGGTTTACTTCATGGATTAACACACTTACATCACCAGCGGTTGGTACATCGAGACTTAAAGCCCGGTAATATTTTATTGGACAGACATACTGCTAAAATAACCGACTTTGGATCAGTGGCACTGATTAATCCAAACGAGACGTTTGTTAACGCTTCAAAACATAGTGACTTGTATGTTCCGGCTGAAGGATGGGGTACTCCTAGGAAATATTTCTTTAGTTCAGACGTCTATCAGGCTGCTCTTGTCTTATACCAACTCATTAATGGACCATTTCCAACCGAGGGACATTATTATTTAACTAAGACAGTTAAAGCCCGCCTAAAGCGTGAAAAACGTTCTTATGAAGCTATGGACGGATTTGCTAAAGCCACCGTCGAAAAAGAATCTTTCGCTGAATTAACAAAAAAAGAAAGGCTTTTAATTACGGCGAAAGCTCCTCGTCCATATTATTCCGTTCAATTGAGACGATTAATTGATAAAGCAGTGAAGGCTAATCCATCGGAACGGATATCCTTAGCCGATTTTTTAACTCGACTGAGTCATATTTCAGTCCCTGATTGGAAACCGGTTGATGAACATTTTATTGCCACTAACTGGAAGTCGTGGGATTGGCAGATTTATTTAGTAAAAAGACGTAAGGGACTGGAAGTAAACGTGGAACGTGCACGTCACAACACCAATAAATATCGAAAAACCCTTGCAACAACGGATTTAAATTCAGCTTTTAGGTATGTTGAGGCACAGTGATTTTCGTTTGTTCATTCAGCACATCTTAAAGTCTATCAATTACTAATCGGATATCTTCAGTGGCAAGATGATCACACCCCCATCCGCCAAAGAAATTGAAGAAAAAATAAAATCGAGCACCTTAACTTGGCTTGCACGGCTGGATGACTTGATTAAGTACTTTAGTCTTTAGGTTCGTCAAGATTATCGATTCTCAAAGCAAAATAAGCTTCTCCTACTTCCTGTTTGATCGGAGTACGGTAATGCTTTTTGATGATCTTTTCGGAGTTGCCCATTATCTCTGCCAGTTCAGCACGAGACTTATGAACGGCCAAATGGTAGGACGCAAAGGAATGTCTTAAAACGTCAGCAGGCCAAGGCATCCCCTCATGTTTTCCGTGCTGATAACCACACTTCACTTTGATTTTATCAAACCGTTTTGCCAGATTCATTACGTTGATTGATGCGTATTTCGGCATGAAGCTCCGTAATGTCTCAGTCAATGGAACAAGACGTGACCGTTTATCTTTGGCCTTCTTTGCCGGAATGTTGATGTAACCTGATTCAAAATCAAAATCCGATTCATCGAGACGTGACAATTCCACAGGCCGAATGCCACAGAAGAAACCAAGGGCAACGAATGGCATCAACTCAGGGTCATCACTTTTGACAGTTCGAAGGATTTCTTTGACTTTCTCAATTTTTAGAATCTGCGGTTCGACAAAGGTAATTCCGGGGTTGGTCACTTCATCAAACGGATTGTTGAGAATGAACTTTCTGGATTTTCCCCATTCAAAGAACGTGTTGATTGATCGTCTATTGTTTCGTCTGGTTTGAAGATTTTTGAATTGAGATAAGTACTTCCTGATTTCATCAGGTCCGATTTGTTCAAAGTGGTATGGGCCGAATTTCTTTACGAACCGTCCGACACAGGTGTTAATTTCACTTTCGGTGCTTGGTCTTAATTCCTTGTCTCGGGTGTCAGGATCGGTTTTGTATTTCCAATACAAGTCATAGGCAGTTTCGATTGTGATCGAAACCATTTGGTTCTTCTTGTGGTACTTCTTGCAATAGACGTTCACCACTTCCTGAATGGTCATGTCCACGCCATATGCCTTGAGAACACGGTTACAATTTTGGACAATGAATGAGTCCTCCATACTGACCTTGAAATTCTGGAGTGTATCTCGAACTTGCTGTTGATATCGTTTGGCATCCTTCTCGTTGGTGAACCATTTTTGTTTGCCAATGGGGTAGAAGTTGACGCTTCTGTCATTAACACGCCACTTTTGAACTCCGTTCTTGATTTCTTTGGTGATTCTGGGAAAGTCATCGGGCAATGTCTTCATGGAGCCGCAATAACAAAAATTACAGGGAAGTCTACAAGATTTCTGTAGACTTTTTATAATTTCATTTGTTAATGCGAATTAATATAATCCGTAATTCGTTGAATCAGAAGTAAATGGAGCTGTGGCCGAGTGGCTGAAGGCGATGGTTTGCTAAACCGTTGTACGGCCTTAAAACCGTACCGAGGGTTCGAATCCCTCCGGCTCCGCCATCTTGTAACCAGAATCGGTTACGTTTTTTGTGTTTCGGGTACTAACTCCCAGTACTAACAATCGATTTAATTTGTGGCCGTTTTTCATGCGGCAACGGGTATCAGGTGCGGGCAGGAGGTTAAGCGGGGAAGTTTATTTCTGAAGATCTTTTCGTGACGGCAACTCGATGCGATGCGGGATTCCGTGGTCTTTTAAATCGGTGGGATTAAAACCACCCAACGCCCTCAAAAAATCCATCATTTGCCAGATGTCGGCATAGTTATGTTTATCTTCGGGATAGGCTCGCTCTTGCTTATTCACGAGATAATCGAACATACCGTCATCAATAACGTGATAACCCCAGTTGACCATGTAACGGTTTATCGTCTCAACTGGAATACCCCACAATGCTGACACAGCTTCAGGCTTGCCTTTCCACTGGTCGAGGTAATCCTGTGTTGTATCCTCTCCTTCCCAATATTCAGGCACTGTACTGAAACAATCGACGGCTTTGTCTGCACGGTAAAACATCGCCTGCCAGAGGGAGCCTTCGTGAATATCGAGCTTAACCCAAGGCAAGTTTAAAGTCTTTCCAAGCTCTCCATAAAAAAGCCATTCGCCATCTTGATATTGAGAATAGACAGAATGAACTTGCCCGTTGTGAGCCATCCGACAATCAGTTCCCAATGTTTCTTTACGCTCATTCCAAAAAATCTTCCCGCCCTTGGAACGAAGAACCCGCTCAAAAACAGACTTGAACTGGTCTTCGTCTACTTCCTTATACACATACAATGTTAATCGCTCGCCCATAGATCACTCCATCATAGGTTGAGATAAAGGGAATCACCCGCTCGGTAAGAAAGGGAAGAGGTTTACCGCCGAGAAATCGCTGAATCCCAAAGGAATATTCTTTCCCGATAACTGCGACAATTGCTGCCAAATTGAACTGAACGAAGATCGATAAGAGGGCAAGACCGACAATGCTCCAGCATCGCCTGATTAACACACCGAAATTAGAAGAGTTCCCCATAAGCGTGTAGGCGTACCCGTTTACATCGAACCGTTCACAGGCATCTGATTCCATGTCATAGATGATATTCCAAAACCAGTAACCGCTGTCACAAACTTCTAAAATATCTTTCCGCCAGTAAGAGAAGTTACTTTCTTTGACCATCTCAGGCCGAGAAAGATCGTTTCGTTCATGTCAGGAGATCGCTCATTCGTTTTTCGGACTGGAGTGATTTCTGTGGAGAAATGCAAAATGAGTGAACCGACTGTGTGATATTTTCAGGATCAAGTCAATGGTCACTCCTGTTGCCTTGGGCGGTCTTTGTTGCCGAATCGCGGTGGAGCACGCGTCCGTCCGATGGGCTCTGGCCGGGCTTCGCTTTTATATCAGGTGGGACTGGTTCGGGAGAGGAGCTGGAGCATTTGCAGGCAGTTGTCGCGGACCTGTTGCCGTCGGATATTGTGCAGATAACTTCCCGCGGCCATTTCGATTTTCAAGCCGTCACGATTTGAGGTAGCCCAGTTTGCGCGCACGGCTTCGCTGGCAGACCGGGCCATCCCGGTATAATAATTCACCTTCACAATACCATCGCTCCCGACTTCGGTAATCTTCTTGCCAAGGCTGCTCGTGCCGTGAAGCGCGAGGATGGGGCCTAGCCGCTGTTGCAAATCCTGTGCCAGCTCACGACGGTAATAGATGGATTCGCCAGGTGCGCCGCGGTGTTCCGTGCCAAGGCTTGGCACGATGAGATCGACGCCGGTGTTGCGGACGAATTTTTCCGCGCCGTCTGGATCGGTCAGTAAATTACCAGGTGCCTTCTTTTCGAGAAGATCCCGGGCGGATAGAATTTTGTCGGGACACGCTTCCACCACGACGCGCGCACCAGCATGGCGAACGTACTCCGCAGTGAGCGCCATATTCTCGTTATACGGTAGGAGACTGGCATCAAACATGATGATGCCCATCCGTTCCTGAAAGCGCTCATTATGCATCAAGGCGAGATCGGCCGGGGATGGCACCCAGCCATGATCGAGAAAAGGAATCACTTCGACGCCGGGAAAAAGGTCCGGCTGTCGGGTGTAGACCTCCAACCAGTCGAGCCAGAGGAAAGCCCGCGATTCGATGGAGTCTGCTTCGCGGGCAAAGTGGATCCCGTCGCTTGCCAAGTCCGAAGCCAGATCGAGCCGCTTGAGCTGGGGATGATCCGGGTAGGTGCCAGTAATGCCGAGGCCCACGGTGATGGTGGGCCATTGCCTTTGCTGACGGTGCAGTGCGGCTGCGCTCAGGATGCCTTCGATTTCGTCGGTCGTTTCTCCGTTTGGACAAAAAAGTGGCGCGTGGTTTTGACCTGCAGCGGTAAGCCGGGCGAGTACTTCTTCTTTTTTAGTAATGATCTTCATGGGGATTTGGTGCTATACGAACAGGGCCGGAGTTAACACGATATGGCCACGCTCAAAGACATTGCCGCGAAAGCGAACGTTCACCTTACGACGGTCTCGCTGGTGTTGAATCAATCCAAAGGCAATAGCCGTTGCAGTGAAGAGACCCGGGAAAAAGTGCTGCGCATCGCGCGCGAAATGGGTTACGTGCGCAATCAACTTGCCAGCCGCCTGCTGAGCCGCCGGACGAACACCATCGGCCTGATTGCCGGGGACATCCGTAATCCGTTCTTCGCTGCGCTCGCGACTTCGATCGAGGAGGAACTGGAAAAACACGACTACCAACTGCTCCTGTTGTGCCGCGGCTTTGGGCAGAATTTTTCGCGTAACGATGTCGTCGATGCGGTATTCGAGCAACCGGTGGATGGCTTTATTGCCTGGTCCGAGTCGGCTGGTCGGGCGGTGCAGCAATTGCCCAAAAGTTTTCCGAAGCCAGTGGTGACGATTGGTGCGCCGCTGAGCGGACATCCCGGCGTGCGACTCGACATTGGACGCGGACTGGAGATGGCCGTGGAATACTTGAAACGCAAAGGCCATCGTCACATTGCCTACTACGCGCCTGAGGAAGCGCAGCGGATGGGAATGCCTCAACCGCGGCCGGAGCTTTTCGAGCGGGTGGTGGAAAAGGCAGGCTTGCGTCGTCCGCAAATGATTTTTTATCCGGGCCAGAGCTGGGATGTGGCCACTGCTTGCGATTATGCTGCGCGGGTAAAGTTGGAAACGACAGTGACGGCGCTGGTCGGCTTTAATGACATTGCCGTTCTCGGCTGGCGTCAAGCCGTCCGGCCTGTGGCGATGGAAATGGTCAGCTTTGACGGAACGGACTGGATCCACCTGTGTGGGCGTGCGGTGCCGAGTGTGCGCATCCCGACGGCGGAATTGGCCCGGGTATCCGTCTCGCTGCTGTTCGAGCAGATCGAAGGGAAAAGCGGCAAGGGACGAGTCAAGCCCCCCGTTGTGCTGCCGGAATTTGTGAACTACTAAAGGAATGAGGAGCCGCAGCATGAAAATATTTAAATCTTGACCTAACCTTAGGTCAAGATTTAAATCCCGCCATGATTTCCTTGCATTACGACGTCGTGGCAGTCGGCCTCAATGCTGTCGATGTTCTCGTTCGGCTTCCGGCGACGGTGATTCCCGACACCAAGCACATGGTCCGCGAATTGATGATTCAGGGCGGTGCGCCGATGGGCACGGGCAGTTCGGCCGTTGCCATGTTGGGTTACGCCACCGGCTTCGTCGGACGGTTGGGGCGGAACACGATCAGCGAAATCGCGATCGACCAGTTCAAGAAATACGGCGTTGATGTGAATCTCATCGTGCGCGACGAGAATTCCCGACCAGCGCTCGCTCTCGTCGAAATTGATCCGGTCACGGCGGCCCGCACCGTCTTTGTGAATCTGGACGATTACGGCTTTTTGCGGGAGGAAGATATCCCGCGCGAAGTGATTCGTCAGACCCGTGTCTTGATGGTGGACAGTTACGATTTGAATGCCAGTGAATGGGCATTGCTGGCAGCGCAGAATACCGGATGCCGCACGATGATCGATTTCGAATCCGGCGATACCGAACGGATGAGACGGCTACTCACACTCGGCACCGATGTCCTTCTGCCCCTGGAATGCGGGCGGCAATTGTCGGGTGAGAAATCTCCGGAAAAAGTCCTTGAGGCGCTCTCCAAATTGACGCCGGGCCAGCTCATTGTCACCGATGGCGCGCGGGGTAGTTGGGCATGGAAGGCGGGGCAGGTTT
The DNA here is from genome assembly GCA_017849585.1 of Verrucomicrobium sp. Classification (GTDB taxonomy): domain Bacteria; phylum Verrucomicrobiota; class Verrucomicrobiia; order Methylacidiphilales; family UBA1321; genus UBA1321. Next base: position 123,225 of record JAFIGT010000031.1, on the reverse strand, counting down.
TGCATCAACCGGCGCTTTCGGTCCCGACCAAGATTGATTCGACCGGCTGCGGCGACGCCTATCATGCCGGATATGTGGTGGGATTGCTCGAAGGCTGGCCGCTGGAATGGCGCATGGAATTCGGTACCTGGCTGGCCGCGCAGGTGATTCGCCAGGTGGGTGGCCGCACGGCACTACCTCGTAGAGAGGAATTGGCCGCACGGGGCGCGGATTCTTTGTCGGAGGGACTGCGGCAAAAAGTAATTGAGTTGAGCCAGAAAAACTAAAAGGGAAAAAATAATGAAATTACAAAAGTCACTGACCTTCGCGCTCTACTTTGGCAACCGCGGATTCTTTCCTGAATCACTGATTGCTGGAGCTCGCGCGGAAATGAAGGCGGCGGTGGAGAGCGCGGGACATCAAGCCTTGTTGCTGGGTGAAGCCGAGACCCGGTTCGGAGCGGTTGAATCAGTGGAGGAAGGTAAAAAGTACGCGCGGTTTTTGGCCGAGCATGCTGGGCGCTATGATGGTGTGATTCTGTGCCTGCCAAATTTTGGTGACGAGACCGGAGCGATTGCGGCCCTGGCTGACTGCGGTGTGCCGATTCTGGTGCAGGCCTATCCCGATGAACTCGACAAGATGGGGTTCAGCCATCGCCGCGATGCCTTTTGCGGCAAGTTCTCCATCATGGACGTGTTTTATCAGTACGGTTTGCGACACACCGTTTTCGAACCGCACACGATTCATCCCGCAACGCCGGCATTCGGGGCGCAGCTCGACCAGTTCGCCGCACTGTGTCGCGTCGTGCACGGCATGAAGCGGATGACGGTTGGAGCGATCGGCGCGCGCACCACGGCCTTCAAGACGGTTCGATTTGATGAGCTCACCCTGCAACGGTATGGCATTACCACCGAGACCCTCGACATGTCGGAGGTGTTCCGGCGTTTCAAAAGCCTGGATACAGCGTCGGACCCGTACAAGGCAAAGCTGGAGCGGCTGAAAAACTACACCTGTTGGGAGGGCGTGCCCTCCGAGGCCGTCGTCAAGATGGCCAAGCTCGGCGTTGTCATTGATGACATCATGGCCGAGTTTCAAATGGACGCGATGGCTTTTCGCTGTTGGCTTGAGATCGAGCAGGAACTCCAGATTGCGCCATGCACCCTGCTCAGTGAAATCAATGACCGTGGGATTCCCGCCGCGTGCGAGGTCGATGTCTGCAATGCCATCATGATGCGGGCTCTTGGTCTCGCTTCGGAACGGCCAGCCACCTGCCTCGACTGGAACAATAACTACGGCGACGATCCGGACAAATGTATCCTCTTCCATTGCGGTCCGGTACCCCAGTCGTTGATGACGGCCAAGGGCCAGGTCATCGATCATCCCATGTTTGCCAAGGCCCTGGGCTGCGGTTGCGGGTGGGGGCCGAACGTTGGACGCATTGCCGCGTCACCGATGACATTTGCCAGCGCGAAGACGGAGGGTGGCAAGATTTGCGTTTACCTCGGCGAAGGCGAGATGACGTCCGATCCGATTGCCAAGGAATTCTTTGGTTGCGCTGGAGTGGCGCGCATTCCTGAACTGCAGCGCAAATTGCGTCTCATCGGTCGTGCTGGATACCGCCATCATGTGAGCATGACATTCGGGCGCTACGAAGCCGCGTTGCAGGAAGCTTTTTCCACCTATCTCGGTTACGAATTCACGCAATTATAGCCGATCGGTTGGAGCGCTGGTAGGTTGCGCAAAAAAAAGCCGTGTGCGCAACCTGCTAGCGGGGAGCGGCGTTGAGCTCGGTCTGGAGCTTTTCGAATTCACCGTCGAGGATGCTGCCGGAGCTGGGCTTGAGGTAGTTATAGGCGAAGCTGAGGGCATCCTTGGCGAGCTTGATTTGCCCGGCCTTGTGGAGCTGGCGGACGAAGGGGGCGACGATGTCGTAGTAAAGGTTGCCCCCGCCATCGCTCTTAAATTTACGGATGAGGTTCTTGTACTCGGTGTAGGCGGCGGGGTAATCGCCGCTGGCGAGTTTCTGGGTGAGGACGTCGGACCCGGCGGCAATGCTGAGATCGGAGCGGCGCAGGCGGTTGGCCTGGATGATCTGCTGTTGGAGATCGTTGACGGCTGTCGTATCGCCCGCCTCCCGGGCGATTTCTACCTGTTGCTGCAGGGCGTAGGTGCGGAGGTCGGGTTGTTTCTCGAACTGCGAGGCCATGGCCTGCAGATGCTGCTTGAGGAGCTCCGTCTGTTTCGTGGTGCGCAGGAAGGAAGCCATGGCCATCCAGGCGGCCGAGTTGTTCGGGCTGGTCTTGAGCGCGCTTTGCAGTAAATCCGCCGTGGCGTCATTGTCGCCGTCCGCATCGCTCATGGTGGCGAGCACGAGGAGGCTGTTGCTGTGGCGATATTCCGGCGAGAGCGTGACGCGATTGGTGATCGAATCGAGTTCGTGATCGTTGATCTGCCGCCAGTTTTGCGGATCGACGGCGTAGCCGGTGACGTATTTTTGTTCGCCGTAACGGCCCGCATCCATCACCCATTTTTCGTCCGTCTTGAGATAGCCGAACCACGCATGACCGCCGTCCTTGCCCTGACCGGAGAAGTAGAGCGTGGGCAGTCCCCGCGCCTTGCCGCAGACGGCGGCGAAGTAGGCCTGATCGACGCAGATGCCGCCGGACTTGGAAATCGTGGCGAGCGTATAATCGGTATCGGGCCAGACGAACTGACCGGTGCCCGCTCGAGAGTGGTCGTACTCGATCAGGGAAAACACATCCTCGAACCGGCTGCGGCTCTGCCGGATATTTTTGCGTGCCCATTGGAACTCCGAAACTTTGAGCGGCGCGTCGATGAGGAATTTCAACTGATCCGCGCGCAGCTTCTGGATATCCATCAGCAACTCGCGCGATTCGGCGGCGCTGGTGAAATAATCGAAGAGACCGTTCCAGTTGCCGAAATCGAGCGGCACCGTTTTCTGCGGCACCTGATGATTCGGCCAGTTCGACGGCAGGGGTTGATCGTACACGACCGCGAGCGCGGCCACGAGCGCGGGGTATCGACCAAACGTATTCGGCGCGTGGGTATAAAGATCATTCAACACGCGCACCACGCCCGGCAGATAATCCTCGCGCGAGACGGTCTGCGCCAATTCCTCGACGAGCTCACCGCTCTTCAAGATGGCAGTGAGCGCCTCCGGTTTGAGCCGTTGCGCGAGCGGCGCGTTGCGGGGAAAATCCTCGTCATCAATGAAAATCTTCGCGAGATTTTTTGCCGAGCCCGGCTGCTGCAAGGCCTCGCGTACCTTCTCCACCGTGAGCGTGCTGTCCGCCTTCAACCGTGGCATGACGAAGAGCGCCGCCTGTTCGCATTCATTTTGCCCCAACCAATAAAGCAACTGGCAGAGATAAAGCCGCTCGCTCCACGCGGGATTGCTAGCCGTGGCGAAGCCGTTGCGATCCGCGAGCAAGGCGCGGCGCAGGGTCTCCGCCATGTCGAGCCAGTTGCCGGAGGCGAGCCCCGTCTGCGCGATGAGTTCGCGGTCAGCGGGAGACAGGAGAACGCCCGTGGTGGAAAGCGCCGAGATGGCGGGAGGTGCGGGAGTGGCCGGAGTTGAAGCCGGGGCGGTGGGAGCGGCGGGAATTTCAGATTTGAGATTTGAAATTTGAGAATCGACCACGAACAGTCCGGCAATAACCGCCAGCGTGATCGTCCACCCGATGCCACAGATCCTCATGCCCCGACGCATGGGTGCAGCGTAGCGGAAAGGGAACAGGATGGGAAGGGGGGAGAAAGTGCCAGTCATTGTTGCCTCTTGACCTGATTATCGGTTCACAGTTTAGCGTGATTTTTGTCATGGCCGTGACCTCTCGGGTGGGAGCGGATCAATCATCAAAAATAAAGGAAATAGGTAACGAAATGAAAGCAACTGTAACGGTGGAGGAATGGGTGGCGCTGTTCCGTGAGGTGGGATTGAGCGACGCGCAGATGGAGTCGTGGCATGCGAAGTTCGAGGCGCGGCATCCGGAGGCGCATGAGGGGTTCTTGCGTTGGCTGGGGGTGCCGTCGGAGAAAATTGCGGCGATCCGGGCGAAATCGAGATAGGCTCTCACCGAAACACGGACGGGAGATCCGTCCGTGTTTCCTCATTCGCAAATGAAACGTTATTCGATTTCGATTTTGGCGCGGCAGTTCGGGTTGTCGCGGAGTGCGTTGTTATATTATGACCGGATCGGGTTGTTGAAGCCGTCGGGTCGGACGGCGACGGATTACCGGGTGTATACGGAGCGGGATCGTCGGCGGTTGGAACGGATTTGTGCGTTTCGCGCGGCGGGGTTGGCACTGGAGGATATGGCGTCGATTCTGGCGGTGAAGGGGAAGCCGTCGGTGCGGGTGTTGGAGCGGCGGCTGGGGGAGATCGGGCGGGAGATTACGGCGTTGCGGCAGAAGCAGCGGTTGTTGTCGGAGATGGTGCGGCGGTCGGCAGCGGGGTCGCGTCCGCCGATGGTGGATAAGGCGATGTGGGTGGGGTTATTGCGGGCGGGGGGAATGGATGAGGCGGCGATGCTGCGGTGGCATGCGGCGTTCGAGCGGCAGGCGCCGGTGGCGCATGAGGAGTTTTTGGTGTCGCTGGGAATCGGGGCGGAGGAGCGGGCGCGGATTCGGGCGGGGTGATGAGGCACCCGGTATTTGCGGGGGATCAGGGCACACACACACCGGCGGCAGCGTGACGCTGCACCTATAGCGCCACCCCTCTATCAAGGGCATTGCCAACGAGGAATGATCTTGAATGCCTGCGCCTTGTTGTAGGACGGGACTGTGTCCCGTCGCGGCGGTTCACAGAACCGCCCTACAGTTCGGAGCCGAGCTCGGTTTTCTTATTTACTGCTGAACGTTTGTTCCTGGGCACCGGGGGGATTGTAGCCGTGGGTGGCTCCCTGAACGTATTTGATTTGTTTGGGGACGGTGAGGTTGTTGTAGAGGACGGCGATGGTGGAGGGAGGGCAGACGTAGTCGCCGAGGCCGGCGCTAATGGTGACGTTGGGGCATTTGATGCGTTTGGCGAAGTTGACGGCGTCGTAGTAGCCGAGGGCTTCGGTGTAGTCGGGGCGCCAGCCTTTGAGGCGCTCGAGGGTGACGCCGCCGAGGTCGCAGCACCAGGGTTTGTAGGCGCCGCAGTCGGTGACGTCGGGATCGAGCGCGGCGGCGGCGAGAGCCTGGAGTCCGCCCTGGCTGCCACCCCCGGCGTAGAGGCTTTTGCCGTTCCATTCGGGTTGGGCCTTGAGGAATTCGAGGGCGCGCATGACGCGGAGCATCATGCCGTTGAAGTAGGAGGTTTCGGGTTTGGAGTTTTGTTCCTTGTTGAAGGCGTAGCCTTTGAGTTCGGTGTCGGCGAGTTGTTTGTAGTAGGCGGGGTCTTTGCCGTTTTCGATGCCGTGGGCGTTGATGTTGAAGGTGATTTTGCCGTCGATGTACATGGGGTTGACGCTGGCGATGCCGTAACCCATGAAGCCGATTTGGGCGGGGAGGGTTTTGGGGGCGGCGCCGACGGGTTTGACGAGGTAGCCGGAGACGGGTTTGCCACCGGCGCAGTCGACTTTGACGTCGAAGACTTGGAAGCCGGGCTTGGTGGAGGGAACTTCGGTGAGGGTGAATTTGAGGGGGACTTCGGCGAGGCGCTTTTTCTGGGCGGCCCAGAAGGCGTCGTAGTCGGCGGGTTCGGGGACGCTGGTGAGTTTCTCGGGAGAGGCTCCGGCGCCGCCCTGAAAGTTGAGGGGCTTGCCGGCGTCGTCGTTGATGGGGGTGCCGTCTTCGTTGAGGACGCGGACTTCGACGTGGACGAAGCCGGGTTTGTCGAGGGAGGTTTTGATGATGAGGGGCTCGGTGGCGGAGCTTTTAGTTTCGCCGTTGGTGACTTTTTTGTCGTCGCCGCTGCAGGTCCATTTGAGGGTTTTGCCCGCGAGCGGTTTGCCCGCATCGAGGAGGCGGAGGGTGAAGGTGATGGGTTCGCCGGGAAGGTAGGAGACGGGTTCCTTGTCGGTCTTCCAGTCGAGAGTGAGGGGCGCGGCGAGGAGCTGGGTGGCAAGGCCGACGGCGGCGAGGGTGAAAAGGGTGAGGAGTTTCGGGAGACGCATCATAGGTTTTCCAGATTTATGACGTTGGGAGCCGTTAGGGAAGCAGAAACCGCAAGGGAGGAGATGGAGGCGATTGCGCTGGCGATGGGTGGTGCGACTCTGATCGCACAAATGTCCTGATGGCCGGTGTGCCGGGAACTGAGCGGTGAAAGCGGAGGTTTGGGGGTGTGGCGGGGGATGCAAAATTGTGATGGACGCCGCTAATGGTTGCGATAAGTTACCCGGATGAAGTCGGCAAAGCAGGAAGCGGGGCTTAAGTTTGAAGTGGCCCTAGCAGAACTGGAGACAATTGTCGGCGAGATGGAGAGTGCGGACCTGCCCCTTGAAAAGCTGATTGAGCGTTACGAGGAGGGAATGCGGCTGGTCAAGATTTGCGGAGATAAGCTGGCGGATGCGGAACAGAAAGTGGAAATATTGACTCGGGCCAAGTCGGTGGCGGATAGCACCGCGCCGGAAGCTCCCGCTGTGCCGACGAAGACGGCTGCTAAAGAACCGGATGATGAAGTCCGGTTGTTTTAGCCGCGCAGTTCTCTCCTATTTAAACCCTCAGTGATAAATAAAGATTCTATGGCTACACGTATCCTCGACACGATCAACTCCCCGGTGGATGTTAAAAAGCTCACGATGGACCAACTGACGACGTTGGCGCAGGAAATCCGGGAGGAATTGATCCGGGTGTGCGCGACGACGGGTGGCCATATCGGGCCGAATCTGGGCGTGGTGGAGCTGACGATCGCGTTGCATTATGTATTCGAGACGCCGACGGATAATTTCATTTTCGATGTGAGCCATCAGGCTTACGTGCACAAGTTGTTGACGGGTCGCCGGGACCGGTTCCATACGATCCGGCAGGCGGGCGGTTTGAACGGCTTCATGCTGCGCGACGAGAGCGAGCACGATTGTTACGGAGCCGGTCACGCGGGCACGGCACTTTCCGCCGGTGTGGGCATGGCAGCGGCGCGGGATATGCGCGGCTCCAAAGAGCATGTGGTGGTACTGGCGGGCGACGCGGCCTTCACGTGCGGCATTACTTTTGAGGCGATGAACAATGCGGCGTCACACGCGAAGCAGCTGCTGGTCATCCTCAACGATAACGAGTGGTCGATCGACAAGAACGTGGGCGCGATCGCGAAATATCTGAAGGATATCACGACGAGCGACCGTTATCATTATTTGCACAGCCAGGCGGAACGCTGGCTGGAGCGCTTCGGCGGCAAGACGGCCGTGAAGGTGGCCCGTCGCGCCGAGGAAGCCGTGAAAGGCATGCTGGTGCCGAGCGGCCCGAGCGTGATTTTCGAGGAGCTGGGGCTGAGCTATTATGGCCCGGTGGATGGCCATGATTTGCCGTCGCTGATCAAGATTTTGGAGTTCCTGAAGACGCAGGATCATCCGGTGTTGCTGCATGCGATTACACAAAAGGCGAAGGGCTTCGAGCTGGCGCAGGACAAGCAGAAGAAGTTCCACGGCATCGGACCAAACACGTACAATCACGAGACGATGTGCGAGGTGACAGCGACGGGCAAGCCGACGTACTCGCAAGTATTCGCGGATACTCTGGTGAAGCTGGCGGATATGAATTCGAAGGTGGTGGCGATCACGGGTGCAATGCCGAACGGCACAGCACTGGATCGGTTCCAGCCGAAGCATCCGGATCGGTACTTCGACGTCGGTATCGCGGAGGAGCATGCGATGCTCTTCGGCTGTGGTATGGCGACGAAGGGCTTCAAGCCGTTCGTGACGATTTATTCGACGTTCATGCAGCGCGCCTTCGACCAGATCGTGCACGACGTATGTTTGCAGAATCTCAATGTGGTGATGTGTATGGATCGCGGCAGTCTTTCGGGCGATGACGGTCCGACGCACCATGGCCTTTTCGATATCAGTTACCTGCGCAGCATCCCGAACCTGGTGCATATGACGCCGCGCAATGAAGATGAACTGGCGGATATGCTCTTTACGGCAATGCATCACAACGGCCCGATCGCGATTCGTTACCCGCGCGGTAATGGTCCGGGCGTGGCGGTTAAGGCGACGCCGCAGTTGATCCCGATTGGCAAGGCGGAAGTGATCAAGCACGGGACGCAGGTGGCGATCTTCGCGCTGGGCGCACTGGTGCCGATGGCGGAACAAACCGCTGCGGAACTGGAAAAGCTGGGTTACTCCACGGCGGTGATCAATGCCCGCTTCGCGAAGCCGATCGACGTGGGCACGCTGGAGTTCTTCTCGCGCGGTGCGGACTTGGTGATCACGATGGAAGATCACGTGCTGAAGGGTGGCTTCGGTAGCGCGGTGCTGGAAGAGTTGGCCGATCTGGGCTTGACTCGCCCGGTGGTGCGCATCGGTTGGCCGGACAATTTCATCGAGCACGGTAAGCCGGAAGCGTTGCACAAGAAGTACGGCATCAGCGTGGAAGCGACTTTGGAAAAGGCGTTGCCGTTCTTGAAGGGCAAAGCGAAGTCGAAGTCTGCCGCGACGGCTGCGTAAACAGGGCTGAGCTCTGTCATCCAATCACTGGCGCGACTCGCGCGCGCCAGTGGATTTGCGATTGCCATGGGATGTCCAGCGCCGCTGCCGATGACTTCGGTGGACGTGAGGAGACATTGCTATGGGAAACCTATTCGAAGCCATTGCCTCAGGGGATTTGGGCGCGATAACACACCTGCTCCAGACGGAGAATCTCAAAGAGCTGGCAATGGCTTTTGAGTATAGCTCACTCGCCGAATCGCCTCTGCATCAGGCCGTCGCCACCGGCAACATCGAGATCGTAAAACTTGTCCTCGATCATGGCGGCCAAGAGCTTTTCTTGAATACCTACGATGACTTGTCGTGCACACCCCTCATGGTGGCCGTTCGGGAACATTTCATTCCCATCATCAAACTACTGCTCGAATATGGAGCAGATGTGAACCGTCATAACGAAGCCATGATTGGCGATACGGCACTGGCTCAAGCCGTGGATGACGGTCAGGTGGAGATCGTCCAATTACTTTTGGCGCATCGAGCCGACCCCGACATCCTAGGCTGGATGCAGTTAACCGCCAGACATCGTGCGCAGAAAAACTACGAAGCGAATCCGAAACACATCGCGGCCCGGCGTATTTGGGAAGAACTTCAGTCAGCGCGCTAATCCCAGCAACGGCAGGCGAGCGTTGTCACGAACAAGCCCGCGACCTCTTACGAGATCGCGGGCTCTTGTCTGCCCAATTCAGGTTGTGTGAATACCCTGTGCTGGAATTTTTCCGGTTAGCTCTTGATGGTGAGTGAGCCTTTGAAGTCGCGGAGGCCGAAGGTGTGTTTCACGACGGCTTCAGCCAGTTCCTTCTCGCCTGTGGTGCGGACGGTTCCGGTAAGGGTGAGATTCTGGCGTTGCGAGGCGGCGCGAATATCTCCCACGGCGAGCGAAGGGACGAGCTTGAGGCGGGTCAAGGCCAGTGCCTGCAGCGAGTCATCATCAATGGAGGGACTGGGCTTGGTATCGGCCTTGCCGTTGACGTTGAGGGCGAGTTTGGCGAGTGGAACGACACTGTGAAGGAGCGTGTCGGCCCAGGCCTTGTGCGCAGCGGTGGAGACCTGGCCGCTGATCTTCGCCTGACCGTTGGTGACGTGTACTTCAATACCTTCGGAGCCGAGCATGGCGTCGGTGGCGAGAATCAATTGGAGCCGGGCGCGCAATTCGCCATCGGTGTTGCGATCGCTGGGCTTGAGGGGGCGGCCGTGTTCTTCAACGCGGGTGGTCTCATCGGCGATTTTGATGTTCGGTCCCATGATCTGGGTGCCGAGCATGTAGGCCATGAGGGAGACGGCGCTGCTCGAGGTTTTTCCGGTCAAAGTAAGGGAATTCTCGTCGATGACGACTTTCAAGCCGCCAGGCTGAAGGAAATGACGGTAGAGGAAGGAGGTCTTGTAGAGGGCGCGTTGGGCCTGGACCTTGTCTTCATTGTTGGGATGGAAACTACCGAAAAAGAAAACGCCTATGCTGACTGGAGCCAGATGGAGCAGATAATTCTCTTCCAGCGTGGGGGTGGAGATGGATGGTCCAATCCTTCTCGATTCCATCGGTTGAACGGTTCCATGGGCTGCGAGTTTGGTTTGCATAACGGTGTGTGCCAAGTTTCCATGCAGGCTTAATGCCGAATTAAGAAGAATTCACAAACCATAGTGATTCAATTAGTTAAGACTTCTGATGAATTCGGTATGTGTTTTTAATTCAGACGGTTATGTAATGTATTCGTACAAATAACATTACACTTTTTACATAAGATATTGATATTAAATGGCATTAACAAGTGTGCCTCAAAATGGTGAAGAATCAAGTCTATTTTAGTCTTCTTTGGTCTTACTATTTTGTAAGTATTTCACGCTTTTGTTGGGGGCTAAATGACCCAAAGAAGGGGCCCAGAACTCCTGTTACCTGACGTGGACATTCATCGGTATCGTTGTATACGATAGGGGCATCATGATCGTCGTCCTGCGTCCGAATCTCCCTCCTGAAGAAATTGATAAGGTGGTCGCGGAAGTGGCCAAGCTCGGTTACGAGCCACGAACCATTCGCGGCGAAGTACAGACAGTGATCGCCTGTATTGGTGACGAGCAGACGCATCGTCCGTTGGAAACGCTGGTGGCGTGGCCGCAGGTGGAGACGGTGCTGCGGGTGCAGAAGCGTTACAAGCTGGTGAGCAAGGAGGCCCGCAAGGAGCCGACGGTTGTGACGGTGAACGGCCAGAAGATTGGCGCGGGACAGCCGTTCTGTCTGATGGCAGGTCCGTGCTCGGTAGAAAGCGAGGAGCAGCTCATGACGACCGCACGTGCGGTCAAAGCACAGGGCGCTACGATCCTGCGCGGCGGAGCGTTCAAGCCACGGACGTCCCCTTATGAATTCCAGGGTCTTGGCGAGGCGGGCTTGAAGATGCTCGCGGCGGCGCGGGCAGAGTTCGGGCTGGCGATCATCACGGAGGTGCTGGCGGAAAAGGATGTGGATCTCGTGGCGAGCTACGCGGATGTGCTGCAGATCGGCGCGCGCAACGCCCAGAATTTCGCACTGATCACGGCGGCGGCGAAAACGGGCAAACCCATTTTGTTGAAGCGCGGTCTCTCGATGCGGATCGAGGAGTGGCTGCTGGCGGCAGAGTACGTGTTGTCGAACGGCAACCCGAATGTGCTGCTGTGCGAGCGCGGCATCCGCACGTTTGAGACGTACACGCGCAATACGCTCGACCTGGCGGCGGTGGCGATTCTGAAGCAGGAAACGCATCTGCCGGTCATTGTGGACCCGAGCCAGGGCTGCGGTCGGGCGGATCTGGTGATCGAGATGTGCAAGGCGGCGGCCGCGCTGAATGCCGACGGTCTGCTGGTGGAGGTGCATCCGAACCCGGCCGAGGCGTGGAGCGACGGTCAGCAGCAGGTGGATTTCGAACGGTTCGCGCAGTTGAGCCAAAGCCTGAAGCCCTTCGTCGCCGCGGTCGGTCGTCCAGCGTGACGCTGGACCCCCGTATTGTTGCCGAAAGAACGTCCAGTTGCCGTCGCCGGCTTGGGGTTAGACTTAAGTTACGGAAACCGACGACTTGCGCTTTCCCAATGTCTCTTGTATGCGAATATACTTCAAGATAGTCTCAAGTGATGGCTCTTTCACATGACGAGAAGACGCTAGCGGAAGCCTCTTATGCACGTGTTCAGTTTTGGCGCAAGGGGTATGGGACCGGAGCGAAACTGGCTTTTTTTGTCGTTTGGGCCAATTTGAGCTACTCATTATTGCAAACGCTGCGACATTCGGGATCGTTCGATCACTACTCCCTCCTCACGGCCGCAATCCAAGGGTTCATTCTCGGCGTATTCATCGCCTCCGCCTTTTATCAAAATCGCCTTTTCAAACGGGATGAGCAACTCGTCCGTTTTTTTGAGGAACGATTCCCCGACGAATGCTCGTGGAAACAGGAGGAAAAGATTTTAGCGCAAGCGGAGTACCTTCGATTAAAGGCAAAAGCCGATAGACTCATCCATCAGCACGCGTCGATCTCGCCTCAAGATTCTTAATGCGTTTATCCGAATCAGCCCGGCTCGACAACTGAGAAACTTCCCTTTAGTATTTCAAACTTACCCATGTCCGAGGCTCTTCCGAAAATCCTGATCATCGACGACGAGAAAGACGTTCACTACTCTTTCCGCCGTTTGCTCCAAGCCGAACCGCTCGAAATTCTCAGCGCCGAATCCGGTGACGAGGGACTCAAGATCGCCCGCAAGACGAATCCCGACCTGATCGTGATGGACATCCGCATGGGCAACCAGAACGGCCTGGACACGCTGAAGGAACTGCGCCAGTACAACCCGAAGCAGACGGTGATCATGATGACCGCCTATGGCACGTCGCAGACGGCGATCGAGGCGATGAAGCTCGGCGCGTACGATTACATCCTGAAGCCGTTCGATATTCCCAAGCTGAAGGAAATGCTCTACGCGGCCATCGAAGTGGTCAAAGCCGAGCGCCAGCAGGAAGAACCGCTGGTGCCGAAGCTCACCGCCGAGGACATCCGCCAGACCATCGTCGGCAATTCGACCGCGATGCAGCAGGTGTACAAACTGATCGGGCAGGTCGCGCCGACGAACGCGACGGTGCTCATCACGGGCGAGAGCGGTACGGGTAAGGAACTCATCGCCCGCGCGATTTATTTGAACGGCTCGCGCAGCAACAAAAGTTTTATCGCCATCAATTGCGCGGCCATTCCAGAGAATCTCCTCGAGAGCGAACTCTTCGGTCACGAAAAAGGCGCCTTCACGGGCGCGCTGACGCAGCGCATCGGCAAGTTCGAGCAGAGCGACGGCGGCACGCTTTTCCTCGATGAAATCGGCGACATGCCGATGACGACGCAGACGAAAATTCTGCGCGTGTTGCAGGAAGGCGAATTCTCCCGCATCGGCAGCAACGCGTCGATCAAGACTGACGTGCGCATCATTGCCGCGACGAACAAGGACCTGTGGCAGGCGGTGCAGCGCAAGGAATTCCGCGAAGATCTTTTCTACCGACTGAACGTGGTGCGCGTCCACCTTCCTCCCCTGCGCGAACGCCTGAGCGATGTGCCGCTGATGGTATCGTATTTCATCACGAAGTATCGCCAGAAGAATCCGGGCGGCCCGTCGCAGATCTCCGAGGACGCGCTGCAATGCCTGACGCATTACAACTGGCCGGGCAACGTGCGCGAACTGGAAAACAGCATTCAGCGCGCGATGGTGCTCGCGACCGGCAGCACGATCAATCTGGCGAGCTTGCCTCTGGAAATTTCGCGCGGCCATGTGAACGGACAAGGAACACCCGCTCCGGCCACGACCGCGCCGGTGGCGTCAGTCGCGGCGACCGGCACGGTGCCACCGGCTCCTGCCTCGCTCCCAACGGCCACGCCTGCAGCGCCGGTTGCGCTGACTCCAACCTCCTCGGTGGCGGGTGCGAATGCGGTAGCCGCGGCGATCAAGCCGGGTGGCAAGAGTCCATTTCAGCAGGCGATGGATACGCTTTTCGAATGTGCACGCAGTGACAGCAGCTTGAAGTTGCTTCCGGCAGCGGAACGCGAGTTGATTGTCCGCGCCTTGGCCGAAACCGAGGGAAATCAGGTGAAGGCGGCGAAATTGCTCGGAATTACGCGGGCGACGTTACGCAAGCGTGTGGACAAGTTCGGAATTCAGAAACGCCTCGCGATTGATTAAGGCGCATTACGACTCTTAGTCGTATGGTCTGAGCTGAAAAAACGTGACAAGCGGCGCTTATATCTTCCCGCCATCCACAATGCGGAAGAACGCCTTCGCATCACTCAAATCTTTCAAAACCGCCGTCGGCTCTGCCGCCTGTAATTCCTCCAGGGACGAGCCGCCCGTCGCGACTGCGATTGTCTTGGCTCCTATCGCCTTGCCACAGGCAATGTCATGCGGTGTATCGCCAATAACAAAGACATTATCCGGCGTAAAATCCACTCCGTGCAATTTTGTCGCTCGGCGCAACGCCTGCGGACCAAGATCGTTGCGCGTGGCACCGTCGTTGCCAAACGCGCCAAACTCGAAATACCGCCACAGATCGTATTGCACGAGTTTGATCTTTGCGCCGCGCTCCAAATTGCCCGTGAGTAAACCCTGCGAGATATCCGCACGCTGTCTGGCCAGTTCCAAAATATTTAAAATACCGGGATGCATGCTCCCGCCCGCCGTGCTCAATTCTTCCTGTAAAAAACCAAAATACGCCTCGAAGAAATCGTGCGTTGCCTTTTCCGTGGTCGTGATGCCGAAATTTTTAAAAATTTGCTGGATGATAAACGGATCCGTGCGGCCCGCCATCTCCAAAAAGGAAAGATCGGAGTCGATGCTGAAAATCACCTTCAGCGTACGTGCGAGCGCACGCCGTCCCGCACGTTGAGTTGTAATCAACGTGCCGTCAATATCCCACAACAACAGCTTCCGCTTCAAAACTTACATCCCCATGATCGAATAACCGGAATCGACGTAAAGAGTCTGACCCGTAATCGCGGCAGCACCATCACTGACGAGGAAAGTACCCGTAGCACCGAGTTCATCGGGTTCCACATTGCGTTTCAATGGAGCGTGCTCCTCACAATACTTCAACATTTCAGTGAATCCGCCGATACCGCGCGCCGCGAGCGTATTCATCGGTCCAGCACTGATGGCGTTGACGCGCACTTTCTTCGTGCCGAGATCATACGCGAGATAACGAACGGTGGCTTCGAGGGACGCCTTCGCCACGCCCATCACGTTGTAATGCGGGATGACTTTTTCCGCGCCGTAATACGACATGGCGATCACGCTGCCGCCGTTTTTAAAATACGGAAGTGCTGCGCGGGTCAAACCGAGCAATGAGTAAGCGCTGATATTATGAGCGGTGAGGTAAGCTTCGCGTGTGGTGTCGACAAAATTTCCCGTGAGCGCTTCGCGGGGAGCGTAAGCCACGCTATGCAGCAACATATCGATGCGGTCGGTGTGTTGGCCGACTTTGGTGAAGAATTCGGCGATTTCCTGGTCAGAGGACACATCGCACGGATAAAGCGGCGTATTGGCACCGAAGGTGGTGGTGAGTTCTTCGACGTTATCTTTGACGCGTTCGCCTTGATAGTTGAAAATCAGAGTTGCTCCGGCCTGGGCCCAAGCCGACGCGATAGCCCACGCAATGCTGCGTTTATTGGCTACGCCGAAGACTACGCCCACTTTGCCTGCTAACGGTTTATCACTCATGGCGAAACCGTGCCTAAAAACCAGCGTTTTGCCAAGTCCTCCTTTGCATTTAATATTTTCAGGGCCATTTTCCTCTTATGAACCGGTATCTGGTGCTCTTTGATGGGGAGTGTGCGTTGTGCTCGGGAACGGTGCAACAACTCCTGTCGTGGGATCGCGAGAGGCGGTTGCGGTTTGCGCCGATTCAGGGGGAGACGGCGCGGGGGATTTTCGAGCGACAGGGGATGAAAGGGGATATATTGAGCGGAATTTGGCTCGTGGAGCGCTGGGACGAGGCGGGAGAGAGGCTGTGCAGCCAATCGGATGCGATTTTGGGAATTTTTGGGGTGTTGGGTGGGTGGTGGCGGATTTTGACGTTATTTCGGTGGCTGCCGAGGCGGTGGCGGGATGAATTGTACGGGTTTGTGGCGCGGAACCGGTATCGGTGGTTTGGAAAAGTGAAAAAATGTGGGATTGGGGATGGGGAGGGGCGGATTTTGCCGTAAACGGGCGCTTTTTTTAAAAAATGTCGCACACCTAGCCAACGTAGCCAACCTAAGACAAACGTTTTTTCGGAATCCGTGAGAGAGTTGTCCCATGACAACGACTCTCAAAATTCTCACCTACGTGGCGAAAGTGGCTGGTCTTGTGGCCAGCTTGAACGCCATTCCTTTTATCTCGCCCTCCACGGGCGTGATTGTGTTTTTCATCGCCTCGGTGCTCAAGGATACGGTCAACCGTATCGGCGATTTCCTCGACGATGGGAAGGAGAACAGTTCGTTCACCTATTAAGAGGGGACGATGATCACCGAAATTGCCTCCGCCAGCGGCGAGTTGCTCAAGTTGATCAACAACGCGGCCAACCAATCGCAGGTGGAGCGTCTAGACGAGGCCAAAACCCATGCCACGCGCGATGTGGAAAACTTCAAACAGGCTGTGCTCGAGCGTTCTTTGGATCGCATTAATTTGCAACTTGGCGGCTTGCAGCACGGCATCCTGGTCCGTCTTACCGAGGCCGAAAGTCGGGAGCTTGGCGATGTCCGGCCCGAGATTGACGGAGCCACGCTCCTCGCTCTCTACGCCCGCGGACGCGCTGCCGACCTTGCCGCCGAGTGTGGTGAGATCGCTCGGCTCGGCCTCGGGACGACCGACACCTGACCTGCGGCCCAACCCTGTGATCACCTCTCGCGCCCGCACGGAAAACCGTCTTCGCCTCTACCGATCCAAACCATGACCACGACTCCCTTACTGCTAGTACTGGCGGAATTCGTTCCCCAAAGCACGCCCCTGGGCATGAGCTCGTGGCTGGTGGACGCGGCGGCGATTGCGGCCGTGCTGCTGCTGGTGCTCAACATCGTGCAGCACTTCAAGCGCAAGCCGCCCATTGAGGCGGAGCTCGAGAAGCTGCTGCACCTGATGCGGGCGGAGGTGAACCAGCTCCGGCACGAGAGCAACAGCCAGCTGAACGACGTGCGGCATGAGATCGGCGGCGCGCACCAGCGCATCGACCTCTTCACCCGCGACATCAACGACAAGATGCAGCAACTGCCCGGACAGGTGGTTGATCTGCTCAACAAGACCGGAGCGATCCGATGACGACCCCATTTCCGACTGGCCCGAGTGGCCCACGACCCATGAAAACAACTGTACCCATTCTTCGCGCGAAGTTGCTGCGCGCGCTCAAGCCCTGTGGCAGCTACTGGCTCGATGAAGACACGCTGCATATCCAGCTCAACCTCGCCCATCCCGGCGTCACACGCGACGAGTTGCTCGTCGTGCTGCGCGCCTGGAAGGAGAAGGACTACGTGGATTTCCGCGTGGATGAACTCAGCGGTCTGACCGAGTGGCGGCTGACGGCGAGCGGACGTCAACTGGCGGAGCGCAGCAGCGTGGCGCCATAACCGAAACGGTCATGATTACCAAGAAGACCAAAACGCACACCCCCCGGCGGCAGCGTGACGTTGCACCCAGTACGCCGCTATCGGCAGGTGAGGCTCCAGCGGCTTCGGCTACACCGGAAGTCCCGAGTGAAGCCGAAGCGCCGGTGGCGGTGCGGCTGGCTACGATCGACGATCTGCGCGCGCTCGATGAAGAGACGCGCGGACACATTGCCGACTTCGTCATCAGCGGCGCGCCCATTTCGACGCTGCGGCGCATGCTGGAAGCGGAGCAGGGGTTGCGCTTCACGGAGGACGCGCCCGTGGTGGAGTTCTACCAGGAGGAGGCGCGGCGCCGGTGGCAGAACACGTTCGACACTGCCTCGGCCGATGCCGACGCGATGATCAATGTGTTGCGCCACTCGGACCTCGACTTCAGCGAAGTGCTGTTGAAAGCGCTCGGACAGCAAGCCTTCCGCATGATCACCCAGCGCGAGCTGAATACGAAGCAGGTGGAGAAATTCACCCGGCTCTTGTTGCAGGCGCGCGGTCAGGATGTGTCCCGTACCCGGGCGAAGGAAGCGCTCGCGCTCCAGCGCGAAAAGATGGAGCGCCAGTTCCAGTCCGATCTGGAAAAGGCGCTCAACGCGCTCGCGGACGAAATTAAAGCGCACCCCGAAGTGCGCGAATCGTTCGTGTTCTTCCGCGCGAAGCTGAAGGAAGCGATGCGGGCCAAAGCGAAGATCAAAAAAATGACGGTTCAGACACCACCCCTTCTGGAGGAAACCCCCGGAGCCTGAAACGAAATGTCTTGTTGTAGGACGGCACTGTGTGCCGTCGCGGCGGTTCGCAGAATCGCCCTACAGAAGACAGCGAACTCACTGCCATGAACCCCATTGATTATCTCTCCCAGCAATTGGACGCGGACGTGGCCGAAATGGCCGCGCTCGTGCCGATGGACTCGTTTCGCGATTTTCTCGTGCGTCATGCCCGCGTGAAGGACGGGGCGCAGTATGTGCCGTATCACTTTACCGGACGCGAAGCGCTCGCGCAGATCGTGGCGCGGATCGATGCGATTCTGGGGAGTGCGGGATTGCCAATCGCCCATTGCCAAATGCCAATTGAAGAGCAAGGCAGTTCGGGCCAGGTATCAAATGTGGCCTCCGAAAAATTGACAATTGGAAATTCTCAATTGCCAATGCAAGACGCCTCCCTCGCGATTTGCGGCGGGGCGCAGTTCGGCAAGACGGTGTTGATGTTGAATCTGCTCGTGTATCTCGCCGCGGTGCGATTCCGCAACGTGGGCTATTACTTGCCGGATGACGACTTGGTGCAAGGTATCGTGGACGGCAAATTGCGGCCCGACGTGCTGGATCAAATTCCGGCGGTGGCGCGGCTGATTCAACTCGGGCGCACGCTCAACGGCTCGGGCCGTGCGGTCAATCGCAAGGGCGCTCTCCTCATCACCGATGGCACCCGCACTGCGCTCGCGTACGTGCGCGGCATGGGCAAGGTGCCGACCACGTTCTCGATGGATGTGGTGATTCAGGATGAGAAGGACGACATCGCCGAATACAACGCGAAGTTTCTCGTTGGTCGCCTGACCGCGAGCGATCTCCGTTTCTCGCTCTCCATCGGCACGCAACGTTACCACGGGGCGGGTCAGAACCGGGAGTTCGAGGAAGGAACGCAGCATGTGGGATTTTTATTTCCAATCTCCAATTGCCAAATGCCAATTGAAAAACAGCCGCATGCAGGTGGGCAGGTTGACGCCAGTTCATTGCGTGGTCCGATTGGGGAGAAGTGGAACGAGCCGACTCAGTCAATTCCCGATTGGCAATTGGAAATTGGCAATGCGGGCCTCAACCCGGAAGAACACTGGCCGCAGGTGTGCCGTCTTTCGCTCTTGGGGGTGCCGCAGGCGGACGATCCGCAATTGACGTTGGAAGGCGATTTCGTCTCGGCGGCGACGGGTCAACGTTGGCCGGTGACAGCGATGCGTGAAGGAAACGCGCGGGTGTATCTGGCGGACCCGGTGACGGGTGCGCCGCTGGATCGGCGGAGTGTGCGCTTTGTGGCGCGTCGACCGGACCGCGAGGCGCAGCGCAAGTGGAGCTACCGCGTTTCGCAGCTGATTATTGAGGCGATTGATTTGCGCCAGATCGTGGTGGCGTGGGCCGAGGCGGTGCGCGATTCGGAAAAGATGATCGCGTTCTGCACGGACCGGCTCGCGTTGCCACGCAGCCTGTCGCAAGGGCTCGACCCGGCGGCGTTGCAGCGGGCACGGGAGGCGGAGCCGTACTCGCTCGCGCTGACGATGCCGACACGCGTTGCGCCGACTCGGGTGCGCTATGCGGGGCTCGATATGGGCGACCGCTGCTGGTTCGTGGCGCTGGAGATGGAGTGGCCGGAGGACTTGCTCCTGTCACGTGCGGAATTCGCGGTGCGCCTCGTCTGGGCGGAGATGATCTCGGCCGAACGGGTGCGTGAGCGGGTGCCGGAATTGTGCCGGGCGCTGGGGGTGAAAATCCTGTGTGTGGATGCGGGGCCGTTGCGCGATTTGTCGCGGGATCTCTGCTTCACGCTCGGGGCGGGATCGGCTCAGCGTTGGGACGAGGCGGCGGCGATGTGGCGTTATCTCCGCGCCGCGACGGTGGAGTTCACGCTGCGGGAAGGTCAGGGCATCCGGCAAAAAACGGGTGTGACGCAGGACGGCGCGCAGTATCCGCTCGTCGCGTGCAATCGCGAGGAAACGATTGCGCGGGTGATTGCGGATTTGCAGCACCCCGGTGGACCGCGATTCCTGCTGCCGGAGCGCACGGCGCAGATGCCGCCGATTCTGGCCACGTACGAACAGCATTTGCTGGCGGGCAGTCGGCAGGAGCGCAGCGGGGATGGGAAGTCGCTGCATTACGTCGACAAGTGCGAGAACCATTTTCTGCTCGCGACGGCCTACGCGGCGTTGGCGCGGCAATTGGATGCGACGGAATCGGCCACGGTGTCGCCGGGATTCGGGCGGGTGCCTGCGGGTAACCGTTCCGGGGGAAGAAGGATTGAAGGTTGAACAAGCTAACCGCTGACAGCAGATCGCTGGCGGCACAAAACGAATGAATTTAACACAACTCAAAAAAATGAATCGGTGGCGCGATGGGTTCAACCCGTTGCGCGGCCTGACGATGATGCAGGCGGTCGCCCTGCTGGAGGCGGGGGAGCGCGGCGAGTATGCAAACCTGCAATGGCTTTTCCGCGCAGTGGAGCGACGCAATGCGACGCTGCGGGCGGTGAAGGCACGACGTCTGAGCGCGGTGACGCGGCTGGATTGGTCGGTGCTGGAGGTGGATCTCGAGGAATCTCCAATTTCGAATCGGAGAGCTGAAATTCCCGGTCTGGCGTCGCGACAGGCGGAGGCGTTGCGGGCGGCGTACGAGCGGATCGATAATCTGCGCGAGGCGATTGGCTTTCTGGCCCTGGCGGAGTTCCGGGGTTATGCCCACTTGGAATTCCATCGCGGGGAGGATGGCGGCGTGGCGCACTTTGAGCCGGTGCCGCAATGGCTGTTGTTCCGCCAGGGACTGAATGGTCCGTGGCAGTACAATGCGGAGGCGCGCAGTGGCGCGGCGCGGGAGGACGATCCGGTGCTGGATCTGAATGACTTTCTGGTGCGTGAGGTGGAGGACCCGATCAATGAGATCGCGGTGATCTCGCACTTGCGCCAGAGCCTGAGTCAAAAGGATTGGGACGGGTTTGTCGAAACGTACGGGATTCCGCCGCTCTTTATCGAGCTGCCGCCGAATGTGCCGGCCGACAAGGAGGCGCTGTATCATGCGCAGGCCGAGGCGGTGATTGGCGATTCGCGCGGGACGATGCCGAACGGGGCGAAGGTGCAAACGGTCACGCCGTACAGCGGCGGCACGACTCCGTTTTCCGAACATATCCGTTATCAGGACGAGTGCATCGTGCTGGCGGGGACGGGCGGCAAGTTGACGATGCTGGCGCAGAGCGGCAGCGGGACGTTGGCGGGCGGGGCGCACGCAAACACATTCAATGAAATCGCGACGTCGGAGGCGCTGGAGATTTCGGAGGTGTTCCAGAAACAATTCGATGCGCGGATTCTCGCGGAAAAATTTCCGGGCGCTCCGGTGCGGGCGTTCTTTCAACTTGGAGCGGGCAATGGAAAGTCCGCCGATTAACGCAGATTCAAAACAAATCATGAAAACTCTCACTATTGAACACCCTTTTACCCTGCCGGCAGACGATTGGTTCCATATCGCGCCGTTGGGGGAATTCGAACATGCGAGCGGTGTGCGCCAGGTCATCGATGGCGCGGCGTGCAACGCGATGGTGTCGAATTTTGCGAAGGACGCCGCGACGCCGAATTTTCCGGGGTTGCTGGTGGACTTCGATCACTTTTCTCACTCGTCGGAAAGGACCAGCGCGGCGGCGGGCTGGATCATGGCGCTGCGTGCGGAATCGGAGCCGGCGAAGGCGCCGGGGCTCTGGGCGCAGATTCGCTGGAGTGATCTGGGCGAAACCGCCGTGCGGGGCGGGCGTTATCGCCTGGTCTCGCCGGTGTGGAACCGCAGCGACTGCGAGGTCGTGGACGGGGAGGAGAACAAGGTGCGTCCGTTGCGCCTGTCGCGCGTGGCGCTGACGAACGATCCGAATTTGAAGGGGTTGGTCCCCTTGACGAATCGAACGGAAGCAAAGGAAGAAACGATGGATTACAAATCGAAGTTGTTGGAGCTTCTCGGGCTGAAGGCGGAGGCGACGGACGAGCAAATCGTGACGGCCGCCGATGCGTTGCTTGCGGAAGCTAAAAATTTACAGCAGCGCTATGCGGCGTTGCTGGCCGAGCGGGTCGATGACGACTTGCTCGAGTTCACCGCCGTGGTCGGCGATGTGGAGACGGTGCGGTCGCAGTTGCTGGCGAATCGCGAGGGGACGTTGACGACGCTGCGCGCGTTGCGCCAGCCGGTCGCGTTGCCCGTTGTGGCAGAGCCGAAGTCGGTGCTGCATAACCGCGCGCAGTCGCGTGTGCCGGAGACGGCTTTTGCGGCGGAGAAATCTCCGGCCGAGGAAGCGCGGGCGCGGCGGATCGCGAACCGGGCCCGTGAGTTGCAGAAGCAGCTCGGGCTGGGTCATACGCAGGCATTCCAGATGGCACGCGGCGAAATCGAGAAGGCGGCTTAGTCCGTCACTCAAACAGAAATCTATAACAGAAAATATCTACTAAAATGAGTTCACAATCCAATACCCAGTCCGGCGCCATTGTCATGGCTTCCGGCGAAGATCTGTCCGCGAAAGCCGGGTACCTCGCGGAAATTCGTAATGCCTCGGGCGAGGCGAAAGCCTATCTGCCCGATGCGATCACCGATCTGGCTTTCTATGTCATCACGGATGGCGGCGATGCCAGCGGCGATAACGTCACGTTGCAGCCGCTCGAGCCGAGCCGGAATCATCGCGTGGTGCTGAAGAGCACGTGCGTGCCGGGCGATCAGCTCGTGCTGGCCGATCCGAGCACTGCGGCCGACAAGGGCAAGCTGCGCAAGATTCCGGCCACGGCTGGTTCCTATCGCGTGCTGGCCATCGCGGAGGAGTCCGGCGCGGATGGTCAACTGGTGCGCGTGCGCCCGGTGCCAGTCGGTGTTGTGACGGTCTAGCCAGCACAAGAGCTGTCTACGAAAACTTAGAACCTAGAACTTAATACTTAGAACTACAAAAATATATGTCTTCACGTTTGGCTACTATCAGCGCCAACCCCACTCTGCGCGAATACGCCCAGGGCGCGGCTCAGGCGGCCATCAATCCCGTGGCGGATTTCATCGCTCCCACGGTTCCCGTTGCGACGAGCATCGGCAAATACAAAATCTATAACGAAAAGAATCGCTTCCATCTGCCCGCGACGTTCCGCGGTATCGGCGGTCGCGCGACCGAGCTGAGCTTCGAGGTCTCGGACGCGACCTACAATTGCCAGCCGCATGCGCTGGATTATCCGGTGGATCATCTGGAAATGCTCGAGCAGTCGGGCGTGGAAAATGCCTTGCAGGAAGGGGCGACGATGATCGCGGAGGTCGCCGCTCTCGCCCACGAAAAATCGGTCATCGACAAGGCGGTCGCTGCAGCCGGTGCGGGCACGGACAAGACCTGGACCGGTGGTTCGTCGACCGATCCGGTCGACGATATTGACTCGGCCATTCTCGATGTCATCAAGGCCGCCAAGTACGGCAGCTTGATGAATGTGGGCGTGCTGTTCGGCGCGTCGGCCTGGCGCTTGTTCAAGAATGCGTCGAGCGTGCGCAGCAAGTTCGTGACGGGTTCGACTCGCGCGAACAATGGCGCCGCCGTGGCGCTGCCGACTGAGGAGGATGCCTCGCGTTTGTTCCTCGGTAATCCGCAGGTGCGCACGAGCTACATGGTGGTGGATACCGCCGCCGAAGGTTTGGCGGAGAATATCAGCTTCCTGCTCGACAGCACGGTGCTGGTCTTTGCGCGCATGGAGAATCCCACGCGCCGCGATCCGAGCTTCATGAAAACGTTTCGTCTCATGGGCGCGTACATGGTTCCGGGTTCGTACGTCCGTGAGGATGGTCGCGTGGAAGTGGCGAAGTTCGACTGGAGCGAAGACGTCGAGGTGACGAACGCCGCCGCGATCCGCCGGTTGAACGTCTCCTAGCCAAGGCTGAGCCTTGGACCCCGTAACGCTGACACCACGAGTGAGCTCGTGGAGCGTTTGCGGGAGGGTGGACAGATCGCGCGATGAGTGGAGGTCTTGGTACGTCCGATCCGTGCCAAGACGCTGATGTTCACGCCACGAAACTGAAAACCGAAAATTGAAAACTTTTCTATATGTGGATTTCTATAACAGAAGCGGATGTGTTGACGGTGTTGTCTGGTCCGGAACTGGAGGCGTATCGCCATGCGGCGAAGGCGTCGGGGCAGTCGGACCCGGTGGCGCCGACGCTCGCGCAGGTGGTCGCGCTGGTGCGCGGTTACGTGGGCGCGTGGGGGCGAAATCGTCTCGGCGAGGCGGGGACGATTCCCGAGAAGCTGCTCGCACCTGCGCTGGATTTGATCGCGTTGCGGTTGCCGCAGCGGGTGCGGGTGAATCCGAACGAGGTGCGCAAATTGAATGCGCAGGCGGCGTTGCGGCTGCTCGAGCAGGTGGCGAACGGACTGTTCGATATCGAAGAGCCGTTGACGCCGGATGCGGAGTCGACGGACAGCGGGCGGCCGACGATCACGGCGCGGGTGCGGCAATTCGGCGCGGCGCGTGAGGAGGGCGTATGAGTAGTGTGTTGCTGGCGTTGCAGGAAGAACTGGCGGCGCGACTCGCGGCCGATCCGCTTTTTGCCTCGGTGCCGGTCTTGACGGAGCGGGAGCGGAATTTGAACTACGAGGTGCAGAGGCAGGTGGATTCGCTCGGCGTGGTGTGTCTCGTGCTGACTCCCGAGGCGGGGGTGCGGCATCCTGAGGCGCCGGGGCCGTACCTGGACCAGATCGCGGTGACGATTCGCGTGCAGGAGAACGTCGAGTTGAATTCGGGTCCGCATGCTCTGGAGGTGGCGGAACGGGCGGCGACATTGCTGCATCAGTTTCAACCGGGGGCGATCGCGGAAACACTTTTCGCGGCGGCGAGGACGATCGTGCGGCAGAATGATGAAGCGTTGCTGACGTATGACGTTTGTCTCGAGACGCGCGACGGTTTTGCGCAAGGGGAGGTGTTGTGAGGATCACGATCAACGAATTTGTGCTCGCGGAGATGAGCGGTCCCGTCGGGGTACGCGATTTCAAGGTGAGTCATGAACGGCTGGTGGAGCAGGCACATTTTTTGCGCGCGGCAGCGAGTGCGTTCTTCGACCGGAAAAATCAGGCGACGACGATCACGTTTGCGGTGACGCGGCTGCATGCGTCGGTGCGCGACGCGGAGGTGTTTCTCCTCGCGCACGAAGCGGAGGTGCCGCCAGGTGGACTCGTGACGTTCACGGCGCGTGGCGATAACGGACAGGAGATCGCGCGGTATCTCGATGCGGCGTTGGTGGAAGTCGCCGAGTCGGCCTACGTGGGCTGCAGCAGCACGGTCATGTATCGAATCAAGGGCGGCTTGTTGCGGACACAGCCGCCGGTTTAAACGAAAGGTTTTTGGTATGGCATTACTCACACGACAACGCCTGCGAATCGGGGTCGATACGGCCCGTTTTGAGCAGGTGAGGGAAGTGCGCACGGCGGCGGCGCCGGTGCTTTGGCGGGGCAATGATGTGGCGTTCGAGGTGGGGCTGTTCCGCGGGGCGGAGCTGCTCGAGATTTCGAACTTTGCGTCGATGACGCTGGAGATCAAGGCGAATGACGTGGCGGGAATCACCGGGATTCCGCTGGCGAGCCGGACGATCCCGGCGGCAAATTTGGACGGGACGCTGGATGCGACGTTGTGGGCGGATGAGAGCAAGCAACATGCGCTGTTCGCTTTCAGCGGGGCGGAGACGGCGTTCGATCTCGGCGGCGAGCTGGAGAAGGTTTTTTACTTTGCTCTCTTTGGGTTGACGACGGATGTGCCGGTGCGGCGCGTGATGTTTGGCTTCGGCCTGCTCAAGGTGAAGGAAAGTGGTGCGACGGGTTTGCCTCCGATCGTCGCGGAAAATAACGGCGCGTTTCGATTGAAGAACGGAAATGAATTTCAACTGCGGGACACGACTTTGAATCAGTGGCGTTCGATTTGGTTTGAGGACGGCATCATGCAGGTCGGCTCCCCGGAATCTGGAGTGTAATATTTTTATGTTTAAAATTTGGATTACTTTTGGGGCGGGCGTGGCGTGGTTGTTTTCGGCCTGCGCGGGACTGGCGTCGGGGGAAGACGCTTTTGTTTCGAAAAACCGTGATCAGGAGATTGCCGGGATTAAGACGTTTTCGGGTCAACTGCGCGTGACTGGAAATTTGCAAGCGACAAGTCCGACGACGACGCACCTCATGGCCTCGTTTGGCAATGATAATGTATACGGTTCGAGCGGCGTGGGCCTGCTTCTCTATACTTCTCGTGATGGCGTGCATTACACGCCGACAAGCAAGAGGTGGTTGTACGAAGTGGCGGTGGACGGAGTCTATCCCACGTTTCGCGACCCGAAGATCTTGAAGGTCGACGATACGTTTTACTGCGCGTTCACGGCGATGTATCCGTATGCCTCGCCCACATACTCGGCGAAGTTCGGCATGATCCGGTCCAAGGATCTGATCCATTGGACGAATGTCACCACGCCGGATATGGCGGCGCAACTGGCGGCGTCGACCGGTTCGGCTTATATCTGGCACAGTGGCTTTCAGCGGATCGACGGCACGCTCTATGTGCTGGCCAATACGGCGGACAATCCCGCCCACAATTATGCCGTGCCGTTCTATCCGAGTTCCACGGGAACCGATACTTTCGGTGCTCCGATCAAGATCACGGGGACGTTTCCGAACACGAAATGCACGGCCTCGGGTATTGTGAAAATCGGCAGCGTGTATCATCTGCATGGGACGGACTATGCTCCCACGGTGGGGGCGAATATTAACGTCTACCACATGACGTCATCCTCGCCGTTCAGCGGATACGCGGGCGCGTCATTGATTTTGAATCATGCCGAAGGCGCGCCGACCTTGGTGACGAATCTGGATGGCACGCCGTATGTCACTCCAGCGGGAAAGTATCGGCTCAATCTGCATCAGTTCTCGCCGGACCGCGGCGTGCTCGTCGACACGGCGGACTTTGTGACCTACAGCTCGCCCGTTCCCACGGTCCCGACGAATGCCGATCCCAGTTATGTTTCGGGATTCCATGTGACCAATGTGGGGTTGACGGTGGCGAATGATCTCCAGACCGAGCAGGTGTTGAGTGCGCTGGAGCGGGATGTTCTCGCGAACAAGGCGGGATTGTATGGCAGCAATACGTTTGTGGCAAACAGCCAGACGTTGGCGGCCACAACTTCCACAGGCTCTCCCGTGCTCTATGTGGGCGATCCGTCTCAACCTTCCCAGACCGGAACGGTAGTCCTGGGCGGTGCCGGGAGATTATATATAGGACCAATTAGTAATAGTGTTTATTTGGATGAGTCTTACGGACTGCGGTATCACAACTATCTGGGCGATGTTCAGCCGTTCACCTTGCTGGATGCCAGTCTGGTTATTGCTGGTGCCGGTCGTGGCGTTACCTTCGCCTCCGGTGCGAAAATTCTCTCCGGCTCCGGTTCCCCAGAGAGCGCGGTGGCCGCTCCGGTCGGTTCGCTCTACCTACGTTCCGATGGCGGCGCGGGGACGACGCTCTATGTGAAGCAATCGGGCGCGGGCAATACGGGTTGGGTGGGAAAATAATCGGGAATTTCAAATTTCAGATTTGAAATTGGAAATGAGAAAGGCACTGACATGAGCACATGGACGTTGCGGGATGCGCACGCGGTGGAGAAGACGTTGGCGGAGTGGGGGCTGGCGGGGCTGGAGCGCAGGCTGGCGAACCAGGCGACTGATCGGGTGAGTTTTCGCTCGCCCGGCAGCGACTACGATGGCGAACCGCTGTTCGCGTATGGGGACACGGTGCAGATTCGCCGCGATGGCGCGTTGTGGTTTGCGGGTCGCGTGGTGAAGGTGCCGCGCGTGGGTGAGGCGAAGGCGGAGGGGTTGCGTTACGAATTGGCGGGACCGTGGTGGTATCTGGAGGATCTGGTTTTCCAGCAGGACTGGAAGCAACTGCAGGATTTCGATGATGATGCTTCCGGACTGGTGAACGTGTCGCGGAGCCGCGTGGTGATCGGGCAGGATGTGGACGGGGAGAAGATCAGCGGCGCGGCGCAGATCGCGGAGGTGTTGAACTTCGCGATCGCGCAGGGGCGTCCGTTGCAAATCGGAACGATTGAGCCGGATGCGGATATTCCGTGGGACGAGCGGCAGGACCCGAGCTGCGCGGAGGTGATTCGCCGCGTACTGCGCTGGACGCCGGATGCGGTGGCGTATTTCGATTACACCACGACGCCGCCGACGTTGCATGTGCGGCATCGCGCGAGCCTGCCGGCAGTGTCGGTGCCGATCAACCAGGGCGAGCCGGTGCAGAGCGTGCATCTCGCGCCGCGGCACGATTTGCAGCGGTCGGTGGTGGTGTTGAAGTACGAGCAGACGGCGACGGTGAACGGCGCGGAGTTCACGCAAATCGTGAAGGATCAGTATCCGCCGGATGTGGATGAGAATGCCATCGGCGCGTTGACGATGACGATGGAGCTGAGCGGCGGAAACGCGACGTTTCAAACGCAGCGCATCACCACGTCACCGATTCAGGAGAACAGCGTGAATTGGTGGAAGGAGAAGCTGCCGTGGTTGAAGTCGCTGGGGAATATCCAGATCTCGGGCGGCACACGCACACCGGATGACAAGCCGAACGAGTTGAAGAAGGGAACCATTTCGGCGTGGATGGGGAAGGAGTCGGGCCTCGTCGAGGTGAAGGCGAACCTGAGCTATGAGCGGTGGCAGGACCCGGATTCGCCCTACGATTCGACGGGCAATCCGATCGTGGAGAAGAAGAGCGTGGTGTCGATCGTGACGCGGGTGCGCGGGACGGACGCGGCGACGCAGTCGTTCAGCCGGCTGCGGCGATTCACTCCGGGCGAGCCGGTGCCGGTGGGCTTGGCGCAAAAATTGTACGCGTCGGTCGGGGTGCTGCCGTACGAGGGGAAGTTGCTCTTGAAGGAGGAGGAGTGCAGCGGGGGCTTGCGACCGGGGAGCGCGTTGCACTTAACGGGCGGGCGCAGTGAGTGGGTGACGATGCAGGCGGTGGTGCAGCACGTGGAGGAGAAAATCGATTCGGGTGAGACGCAGATTGAATTCGGTCCGGCGAAGCATCTGGGGGCGGACGATCTGCTGGGGCTGCTGCGGGTGAATCGGACGCGGGTGACGACGTATCGCGCGACGGAGCGGTCGCAGGGCAAGCCGTCGGGCAAGGCGGAGATGGAGGGGGTGGATGATCTGCCGGTGGAGAATGCGAGTCCGGGCGCGGGGAAGACGTCGCGGTTGATGTTGCTGGCGGAGAGCGGTGGGGGCGTGGGGAAGGTGACGCTGGATGTGGCGGATTGCGACGATAAGGAGCTGAAGGTGCGGGAGATTGAAATCTGTGACGAGGGCGTGGCGAAGAAGATCCGGGTGCTGTGTTCGGAGCCGTATTGATGGCGCGTTTCCAAATTCCAATTGCCAAATGCCAATTGGGAAGAGGAGGGGAAAGTCCGCAGATTACGCAGATTTTATACACGCTGGCGTGAATTGGAATTTGGTATTTGAAAATTGGAGATGACGATATGTATTGGAAAAGTCCCAAGGATGGTCGGTGCTGCGAGTGTCGCCCGCACGTGTGCGATCCGTGCGATGCGTGCCCGACGGCGGAAACGATTGAGTTGACGGTGAGCGGTGTGTCGTCGTGTTGCCGACCGAATAATTCGCGATTGAACGGGCTGGGGTCGATCAACGGAGCGCATACCTTGACGCGGCAGGAATCGGGCGAGTACACGCTGGAGATTGCGAGCGCGGTGTGGGTGGACTGGTTCGAGGAACCGGATTGCGAGAGTTTGCTGACGAGCGATGAGACGCGAGATGTGTTGATGTCGTTTTCGTGCACGGCGGAGGGCGCGGTGCTGGATATCCGGTTGATCGATTCGGGGATGCGGTTGTTCTATGAGGAGATCGCGCCGCCGGGAGCGGGAGAGCTTTTTGTGTTCGTGGGCGGGGAGGAGTGTAGCGTGCTGACACCGTATACGTTTGGGGGGAGCGCTACAATTTGAAGAGGGGTGTGTCCGTTAATTGTTGAAAGACTTCACATGAACTCAACTTGGATTCTTTCGGCGGCGTGCGGAT
Organism: Verrucomicrobium sp.; assembly: GCA_017849585.1. Taxonomy (GTDB): domain Bacteria; phylum Verrucomicrobiota; class Verrucomicrobiia; order Methylacidiphilales; family UBA1321; genus UBA1321. Next base: position 93,197 of record JAFIGT010000031.1, on the reverse strand, counting down.
CGGGGGTGCATTGCGCGGCGTGCCGGGCGAGTGCGGAGTTCCAGCGGCGCGTGAATGGCGCGGCGTTCGCGTGCCCGTACGGGGTGGGGGAGGATGATGGCGGATTTGAAATTTCAGATTTGAGATCGCAAAGGAAGCCGCTGACTATGGAAGCGAAGGCGCGGCGGTTGTGGAGCGAACTGCGGCGTTGGCGGCGAGCGGGCTACAAGCTGGTGGATCGGGCGGAGCGGGAGCGGCGGTTACAACTTTGCGCGGTATGCCCCCATTACGCGGCGCGGGGGAATTTGGGTCTGGGGCAGTGCCAACTGTGCGGCTGCACCCGGGCGAAACTGTGGCTGGCGAGCGCGCGGTGTCCGCATCCCGAGGGGGCACGGTGGGAAGCCTCTACTTGAGTTTGCTGCGGGAACGAATCAGGCCAGCACTCAGAGAGGCGACGATCAGGAGGCCGAGGGTGGAAGGTTCAGGAATGGCGGAGAGGGTGAGCGTTGCGGGCGCCGTGGGGGTGACCGCTTCTTCCTCGTCGGCGGTGGTGGGTACGGTGGAGACGGCGGAGCTGAGGAGGAGAGTGCCTCCATTAACGATTGTGCCACTATACGGGACGTAGCCCGAGTAGGTCAGGGTGGAGGCGTTGAGCTGGATGGTACCGCCCGAATTGAGAGGGGGCAGAGAGTCGATTGGAGGGTTGATTTGCAGAATGCCGCCGCTCACGGTGGTGGCGCCGCTGTAAGTATTAGCATTGCTACCGCTCAAAATGACTGTGCCGGCTCCGGTCTTGGTGAGCTGGACGGGGGGAGCGTCGAGGCCTGAGAAGGTGAATGTACCCGAGTTGAAGTCGTGGGAAATGTATACGTGGCCTGATGTGGCACTTCCGAAGTTCGAATTTCCCGCCGCGAGAGTGCCGGAGCTATAAAAATTAACACTGCCTGAGCTAAGTTGAGCCCCACTGGTGAGATCGAGGGTTGCGCCGTACAGCGTCTGCGCGCGGAGCGGAATAGCGGTGGCGACGGCCATGGCGGCAAGCAGCAGAAGCTTGCGGCTAGAATTCCAGAGTCCCTTGTTTCCCTTACTCATGATTTCCTTGTTTGAGGCAGGATGTGGTAGCAGGGCGGGAAATTCAAGGGTTTAGTTGTGACAAATGGGCTACGGGGAGAGCGAGAGTCGTCGACCCGGTATTCCGCAAAAAGCCTTGCCCCTCCCTGTCGGGTCCGTTTAACTAGACGGTCTCATGGCATCCCCCGATATTGATGTGCGTTATGTGGCTGACCTTGCCCGCTTGAACCTGAGCGATGCGGAGGCGGCGACGTTCCAGAAACAGCTTTCCGACATCCTTGGCTACGTGGCTCAGTTGGAGAAGGTGGACGTGTCGAGCGTCGCGGCCTTCAGCGGGCCGGTGGTGAATAATCTGCGCCCGGATGTGCTGGGCGAAAGCCTCCCGGTCGAGGTGGCCCTGTCCAATGCGCCGCAGCAGGAAAATAACCTGATCGTGGTGCCGAAGATGATCGAGTAATTCTATGAGCTCCCCTTTATATACCGAATCGGTGGCGTCGTTGCGCCGCAAACTGGCCGCAAAGGAAATCACGGCGGTCGACGTGGCGGATCAATTGCTGGCCCGCATTGAGCAGGCCGATGGCAAGTTGAACGCGTACAATTTCAAGCCCGACGCGGCCAAGGTGCGTGCGGCGGCGCAGGCGGCCGACTTGAGCAAGCCGCTCGGCGGCGTGCCGATCGCGATCAAGGACGTGATCAATGTGCAGGGCGATCCGTGCACGTGTTCGTCGAAGATTTTGCAGGGCTACACGGCTCCGTACGATGCGACGGTGATCAAGAAGCTGCGCGAAGCGGGCGCGGTGCTGGTGGGCCGCACGAACATGGACGAATTCGCGATGGGTTCCTCCACGGAAAATTCGAGCTGGGGCGTGACGCGCAATCCGTGGGACACGGACCGCATTCCCGGCGGTTCGAGCGGTGGCTCGGCGGCGGTGGTGGGCGGACATGAAGCCTTTGCCGCGCTGGGTTCGGACACCGGCGGATCGATTCGTCAACCGGCGGCGCTGTGCGGTTGCGTCGGGTTGAAGCCGACGTATGGCCGCGTGTCGCGCTACGGACTCGTTGCGTTCGCGTCGAGCCTGGACCAGATCGGGCCGTTCACGAAGACGGTGGAAGACGCCGCGTTGCTCATGGAAGTGATCAGCGGTCACGATCCGAAGGACAACACGAGCGTGAATCGTCCCGTGCCGAAGTACACGGACGCATTGAAGCAGGATTTGCGCGGGATGAAGCTCGGCGTGCCGAAGGAATATTTCATCAGCGGTATCGACCCGGAGGTCGAGGCGGCGACGAAGGCGGCGATTGAGCATTTCGCGAAGCAGGGCGCGGAGATTGTCGACATCTCGCTGCCGCACACGGAATACGCGTGCGCGGTCTATTACATCATCGCCCCGGCGGAAGCGTCGGCGAATCTCGCCCGGTTCGAGGGCGTGCGCTACGGCAATCGCGTGAAGAATCCGAAGGACATTCTCGATCTGTACCGCTCCACGCGTGAACAGGGTTTCGGTCCCGAGGTGAAGCGGCGCATCATTCTCGGCACGTACGTGCTGAGTTCGGGTTACTACGACGCCTATTATAATCGCGCGCAGAAGGTGCGGCAGTTGATCAAGCGCGACTTCGAGCAGGCGTTCACGAAGTGCGATGCGATCCTGACGCCGACCTCGCCGACGGCGGCGTTCAAGGTGGGCGAGAAGACGAGCGATCCGTTGCAGATGTATCTCGCGGATATTTTCACGATTGCGGTCAATCTCGCAGGCGTGTGCGGTATCTCGATTCCGTGCGGCTTTACGAAGTCGAAATTGCCGATCGGATTGCAGATCATCGGCGCGCAGTGGGGCGAGGAAAACGTGCTCCGCGCGGCGCACGGTTACGAGCAGACGACGGAATGGCACAAGGAACTTCCCGGAATTTAAGACGAGTCTCTATATGGCAGAATACGAAGCAGTAATCGGGCTGGAAGTGCACGTCCAGCTGAAGACCAACACGAAGATGTTTTGCTCGTGCAAGAACGAGTTCGGCGGCGCACCGAATTCGCACGTGTGCCCCGTTTGTCTCGGCATGCCGGGCGTGTTGCCCACGCCGAACGAGGAGGCGATCATCAAGACGATCCTCACGGGCGAGATGCTGGAGTGCCAGATCGCGCCGCGCTGCAAGTTCGACCGGAAGAATTATTTCTACCCGGACATGCCGAAGAATTACCAGATTTCGCAGTACGACGAGCCGCTGTGCGCGAATGGCGCGGTGACGCTCAACCTGCTGGCGTTCCCGAAGGACGTGCAGAATGATCCGAAGGTGAATTTCGATAAAAAAATCCGGCTCGAGCGCATCCACCTGGAAGAAGACGTGGCGAAGTCGTTCCATTACGACGGCGCGAGCGGCATTGACTTCAACCGCGCGGGCACGCCGCTGATGGAAATCGTCAGCAAGGCGGACATTGCGACGCCCGAAGAGGCGTTCGCGTACCTGACGGCGCTGAAGCAAATCCTGATCTATGGCGGCGTGAGCGACGCGGACATGGAAAAAGGACAGATGCGTTGCGACGTTAACGTCAGCATTCGTCCCAAGGGCCAGAAGGAATACGGCACGAAGGTCGAGATCAAGAATTTGAACAGCATCAGCGCGGTGCGCAAATCCTTGCACTATGAAATCCTGCGCCAGACGGCCGACGTCGAAGCGGGCGTGCCGATTATCCAGCAGACCCGCCGCTGGGACGATGGTCGCGGCGAGACGTTCATGATGCGCACGAAGGAAAAGGCGCACGATTACCGCTATTTCCCCGACCCGGATTTGCTCCCGCTCAACACGGAAGAGGGCTTGCACCAGACGGCGAAGTCGCGTCTGCCGGAACTCCCGGCGGCGAAGAAGTCACGCCTGGTCGCCGACTATGCAGTGACGGAATATCAGGCGAGCGTGCTCGCGTCGGAAGTCGCGCTGGCGAATTACTTCGAGAAGGCCGCGGCGAATGCGAAGAACAAATCGGCGGTGGCGAATTTCCTGCTGAACGATTATTTTGCGACCGGTGGCGATATTGAAAACATTCCGGTGAATCCGGAGTTTTTCTCCGAGCTGTCTAATCTCGTCGAAGAAGGCAAGATCAACACGAAGCAGGCGAAGGAAGTGTTCCCGAAGATGGTGGCTGAAAACAAAGCGCCGTCCGTGCTGGTGAAGGAACTCGGCCTCTCGCAGATCACCGACACCGCCGCGCTGGAAGCGTTGTGCGATCAAGCAATCGCCGCGAATCCGCGCAGCGTCGCCGATTTCAAGGCGGGCAAGACGAATGCCGTCAACGCGCTGAAGGGTCAGGTCATGAAGCTCTCCAAGGGCCAGGCCAACCCGCAGGTCGTGGGCGATATTCTGCTGAAAAAGCTGTCCGCGTAAGCGGGCAGCGTGACGCTGCACCCTGTACTTGATAGCCGAGCTGCGACAGGCGGAGTCGTCGTTGATGAGAACCCCTGTCGTGGAGCTGTCGCCCGCCGAAGCCACCGGCTTCGGCTACACCGGAGTTCAGCGTCACGCTGGCTTTGAAAACGATTTGGGCGGGATTCGTCTTTTGCCATGCTAAAGCGAATCCCGCCCAATCGGGGTTTCCAAAGGGAATCATTCCCTTTGGCGGGGTGAGGGGCGGAGCCCCTCTATAAACCAGCGTCGGTGACGGCGCCGAGGTGGGCGCTGTTGACGAGCTTGGCGTATTTGGCGAGCACGCCGCGGGTGTAGCGGGGGGCGGGTTGCTTCCAGCTCTTCAAGCGGCGTTTGATTTCAGCCGTGGAGACCTTGAGGTTGATCGCTTGCTTTTCTGCGTCGATGGAGATGGTGTCGCCGTCCTTGATGATGGCGATGGCGCCGCCTTCGAACGCTTCGGGCGTGATGTGGCCGACGACGAATCCGTGCGTGCCGCCGGAGAAGCGGCCATCGGTGATGAGGGCGACTTTATCGCCGAGTCCGCGACCCATGATGGAGGCGGTGGGGGCGAGCATTTCCTGCATGCCGGGGCCGCCTTTGGGTCCTTCGTAGCGGATGACGACGACGTCTCCGGCGACGACGGTGCCGTCGAGGATGCGCTTCATGGCTTCGGGTTCGGAATTATAGACCCGGGCTTTGCCGACGAACTTGGTGCCTTCGTGTCCGGAGATCTTGGCGACGGCGCCGTTCTTGGCGAGGTTGCCGTAGAGGATGACGAGGTGGCCGGTCTTCTTGATCGGGTTCTTGAGGGGGCGGATGATGTCCTGGCCCTTGGGGTAGGGCTTCACGCTGGCGAGGTTCTGCGCGAGGGTCTTGCCGGTGACGGTCATGCAGTCGCCGTGGAGGAGGCCCGCTTTGAGGAGCATCTTCATGAGGGGCTGGATGCCGCCGATGCGGACGAGGTCGGAGACGACGTAGCGGCCGCTGGGTTTGAGGTCGGCGAGGACGGGGCTGCGTTTGCCGATGCGGGTGAAGTCATCGATGGTGAGCTTCACATTCGCGGCATCGGCCATGGCGAGGAGGTGGAGCACGGAGTTGGTGGAACCGCCGAGGGCCATGACGACGGTGATGGCGTTTTCGAACGCCTTGCGGGTCATGATGTCGCGGGGGCGGATGCCGAGGGTGAGGAGTTTGACGACGGCGGCACCGGCGGCCCAGGAGTCGAGTTTCTTCTCGGGCGAGATGGCGTCCTGCGTGGAGCTGTTGGGGAGGCTCATGCCGAGCGCTTCGATGGCGCTGGCCATGGTGTTGGCGGTGTACATGCCGCCGCAGGAACCGGGGCCGGGGATGGCGCAGGATTCGATTTTGTGGAGCTGCTTGTCGGAGATTTTTCCGGCGGCGTGCTGGCCGACGGCTTCGAAGACGGAGACGATGTCGAGCTTCTTGCCGTCGAGACAGCCGGGCTGGATGGTGCCGCCGTAGACGAACACGGCGGGGCGGTTGAGCCGCGCCATGGCGATGAGGCAGCCGGGCATGTTCTTGTCGCAACCACCGATGGCGACGAAGCCGTCGAGGTTTTCGCCCCCGACCACGGCTTCGATGGAGTCGGCGATGACTTCGCGGGAGACGAGGGAATATTTCATTCCTTCGGTGCCCATGGAGATGCCGTCGGAGACGGCGATGGTGTTAAAGATGACGGCCTTGCCACCGGTGCGGTCCGCGCCTGCGGCGGCTTCGATGGCGAGTTGGTCGATGTGCATGTTGCACGGGGTGACCATGCTCCAGGTGGAGGCGATGCCGATCTGGGATTTCTGGAAGTCGGCGGGCTTGAATCCGGTGGGGTAAAGCATGGCGCGGCTCTGGGCGCGGGCGGGTCCGTCGACCATGGGACCGGAGAATTTACGGTGGAGCGATTTGCCGGCCTTGGCGGCGGCGGTTTTTTTGGTAGCGGAAGTTTTCATGACGTAAGGGGCCAGTATGCGACGGAATTCGGGAATTGCCAATTTCCATTTATGGAAGAGCTCATACCCCCGGGCGCTTCAGGCTACCCTTCTTCGTAGAGGGGACTCCTGTGGGTGGGATTTGCGGTTGCGGCAATAAAACTTTTGACCTTTGCCTTTTGCATTCGCTTGATCACACTCTTGGCCTGATTTGATCTCGTGATATGAAGCCCACTCCCGATCCCGTCCGGCCATCGATCTGGCCCGAGACGCTGGCCTTTGCCGCGCTGTGGGTGGCGTGGTTCGGGTGGTTCTACCGGTTGTGGCCGCTGTGGGATGATCACGCGGTGTACCAGTTGATGGCGGCGAGCTGGTTGCAGGGCGGCAAGCCGTATGTGGAGGCGATTGATCCGAATTGGCCGGGGGCGATGTTGCTGCATGGGATCGCATTCGCGGTGAGCGGTTATCAGGCGTGGGGCTTTCGTCTGCTGGATGCGGCGTTGCAGATCGGTTTGGCGGCGGTGACGTTTTACTGGCTGTCGGCGTGGCGGGTGGACCGTCTGTGGCGCGTGACGGCGGTCGCGTTGTATACGATCACTTATTTTAACGGGACGTTCGGCACGATGGGGCAACGGGAGGGATTGGCGCTGCCGTTTTTGGTGCTGGGTTTGTTGCCGTGGTTGCTGCCGGCGGAACAAGCGCGGGCGCTTTCCTGGGGACGATTGATTTTCGTGCATGGCGTTTGTCTCGGCATGGCGGTGTGTGTGAAGCCGCCGATGGGTGTGGCAATGGTGGCGGTGGGGTTGACTTCGCTGGCAGCGCGGCAAATCACGGTGCGGGAATGGCTGCGGTTCGTCGTCGTGGGGGCGTTGGGCGGTGTGTTGTGGCTCGCAGTGGTGGCGGCGATTTTGGCACAGGCGGGGAGTCTCGAGGCCTTCTGGCAGTGGGGAGTGAAGTTCGCGTTTTCCGACTACGTGGTGGAGACGGTGCCGTGGGCGAAGCGGGGAGCGCATATCGCGAAATGGCTCACGACCACGGGCGCGCTGACGTCGATGGTGGTGTTGCTGGGCTTTTTTTTGTGGCAGAGAAAACGGGCGTTGTGGACACCGTTGCTTTCGTTGCTGGTGGGATTGGTGACCGGTTTTCTGCTCGAGGCGTTGGTGCAGGGGAAGACGTATTGCCTGTATCATTTTCTGCCGTTCCTCTGGGCGCTGGCGGCGTTGGGCGCGGTGCTGCTGGATCGTGCGGAATTACCGCTGGCGGCGCGGCACCGGGGATGGCTCTACGTGGGTATCGGCGGGTTGTTGCTGTTGTGCGGCATCGGGTACAGTCGCAAACCGCATGAGCCGACGTCGGGCGGCAAGTTGGGGCTGCAATTGCGCGGGGAGTTGCGACCGGGGGAGAGCGTGGTGATCGTGGGGTTCGCGCCGACGCTTTATCTGTCGATCGAGGCGCAGCCGCCGTATCCGATTTTGAATAGCATGCTTTTCTATGTGCTGAATGAGGCGGCGCAGGAAGAGGAGGAGTCGCGGTTGATCTCGATTTTGTCCGATCCGCGACGCCGGTTTTTCATGATCGACAGCATTGTGTTTGAGACGAAGCGGCCGTGGACGCGGGTGGATCGCCGTCCGCGACTGGCGGCCTTTCTGCGGGAGCATTACGACGCGCCGAAGATCCGGCAGGTGCGGGGGAATCCGCTGGAGTTCGCGGAGCCGGTGGAATACCTGATCTACGAGCGGCAGCCGGGGAAATGAGTTGAGATTTCTACCTGCTTTCGGTCGAGGTCCTATTTCGTGACGACATTAGTCGAGCAGGCGGTAGGAGAAGGTGACGGTGACGGGCTTTCCGGCCTCGATTTGCAGGGGTTGGTTGAGGCGGGAGTTGTGCCAGACGCGGACGGCTTTCTGGCCTTCGCTGGCGCCGCTGGTGAGGATTCCGGCGCGATTTTTTTCCGTGATCGGTGGCATGCTGGTGGGGGCATCGAAGAGTCTCCAGTCGGAGGGGACGCCGTTGTCGACGGCGGCTTCGAAGTCGCCATTCTTGAGCGGGGCACCGTCGACCTTGATGTCGTCGTAGGCGATGAAGATTTGGTGGAGATCTTTTTCGTTGGGGCTGACGCGGGCGTAGGGGCCCATGAGGGTGAGGATGACGCGTCCGCTCTTGTTGCCGTGAAAGGTGATGGAGGCCTGCCTCCAGCCGGTGGTGGCGGGAAGTTCGACGACCATGTGCTTGGTGGGATCTGTGCCGGGCCAGTTGGCGGCGGAGGCCTTGCCGCCGTCGGAGACGGTGTCGATCTCAATGTCCACCTGGTCGGAGGAGGGGCTGAATTCCAGACGGGCGGTGCGGCTGGCGGGAGCGGCGTGGAGCGAGACGAGTGTGGCGAGGAGAAGGATCAGACCCAGGGGAGCGAGACGTGTTTTCATGGGGGTGGATTACTTTCGTGGGAGCCATTCTTTCATCGATGCCGGTGCGTGGTAAACAGCAAAGGAACGGGAAGATCCAAAAACTTCAATCTATGATTGATCGATGAATGGTGAAAAGCCTTGCTGCAATCGGAGCAGGGGAGGTGCTGGCGGGTCCTGGCGACCGGCTAGATCGGCTTGACGGCGGCGCGGACCATATCCTCCAGATCCTGTTGGAGAATCTGTTGCAGGATCGGATGCGGAATGCGCGGCACGATGTAATCCACGAGCTTGCGCATGTCGGCCTCGGCGCGGAGGGGAGGGGAGAGAAATTCCTCCTCGATGCCGTTATCGACGAGTTCGCGGCCGGCGGGACCGAGGAAGGTAAAACAGTGGCGGCGCACTTGCCCGACGAAGGATGGGTCGTTTTCGTTTGCCAGCTTGAGCGTCTGTTCCGCGAGCATCGCAATCTGTGACATGGTGCCTTGCGCGGCGGCATCATCGGCGGAGCGCAATGCCTTTTCCAGGATGAGCGTGGCGAGTCCGACCGGTTGCCGGTACTCCATCGCTTCGATGTCCTTTTCCATGAAGACGACGATGAAGAAATTCTGCGCGAAGAGCCGCGTGTAGACGGCGTATTGGTCGTAGACGAGGCGAAATTCCTGCGTGATGACGCCCGTGTTCCAGCTTAGGACGGCGAGCGAATAAAGCTGTTGCGCGATGCGCTTGAGGATGTCGTTGCTGTAATTGCCCGGCACTTCGCGCGCGGGGATGTTGAGGAACTGGTCGAAGACAAAGGCGGCCTTCACGCCGGTGAGGGCGGTGACGCGTTTGAGGGCTTCTTCGGCAGATACAGCCACGAGTTACTCCTGGGGTTTTTCGATGGAAGCCTGACAGGTGGCTTCAAAGTCATCCGAGCCGACATCGTGCTTGCGGAGCACGCCAATGATTTCCTTGTCCTGCGTCAGGCCAACCACCTGATAGCGGTCCGTGACCAGCGACCAGCGCTGGAGTTTGCCGAAACCCAGGGTGTCGCCGACCGACTTGGCGCGTTGATAAAATTCCACCATCCATTCCGTCGGTTGGGAGGAATCCGATTCGGATTCGAAAAGAACCTTTTCCTTGTTGCCTTCGATGAGGAAGAGCTTGGTGACGCCTTCCACTTCCTTGAAGTGATCGTATGGGGTGGGTGGGGCTTCGATCTTGGCCGCATTGAACTGCGGCACCCCGGAGCTTCCCGGAGCCTGGGTTGCCGCGTTCAACCGGAGCACGGTTTCCACGGGGTCCCAGACGGAGCGCTTGATGCCGAGGGGCAGGGCGCCGACATTGTATTCGGCCAATTGCCAGTCGAGAACTTGTTCGACGGCGTCCTTGCCCCAGTGGGCGGAATAGTTGGCTTCGATGAGCTCGCCGTCTTTGAAATAGAGAAAGCCGACCTCTCCTGTCGCATCCTGCACGGTCAACATGCAGTCGCGCTGGGGCAGGCACTCTTCCAGGATAATCTCGCGGAGCGATTTCATGGGCGATTCAACACGGTTCAAGCTACCGAGTCCCACGCCCCGCACTCAAGAGTAAAATCCTGCACCCCCCTTTTATTGAGCGGCGGGTGCGGCGGCGGTTTTGCCGGTGAGGAAGGCGGCGATTTCCTTGGCGAGACCGGCGGCGACTTTCTTGATGTCCTTTTCGGAGGAATCCTTGCTCATCACGAATTTGGCGGCGGCGACGTAAGGGTTCATCATCAGGATCGCACCCGGCGCGCGGCGCGGGTTACTGTGCGAACCGATCTTCATGATTTGGACGGGGGGCTGCTTGCTGTAGTCGAGGATTTCCGATTCGATCTCCACCTTCGAAGCGCCCGCGCCGAAACCGATGCCGGTTTGCAGGAGGCGGCCGCCCTCGTCGACGAAAACAAACGCGCCATCGATCACGAGTGTGTCGGCGGCGGTGGGCTCGGTAGGTACGGACTCGCGTTCGGCTTCGATGCCGAGTTTCTTCAGGTCTTCGTTATCGTTGAGTTTGCTGACCAGGACGTTCGCCAGCAGGTTGGCGTCCTTCTTGGCCTTGGCCAAGGTCTGGTCTGCGTCACTGCTGTTATCATCCTGACCGAAAATGCCGCGGCGAATGGGCCGGTTCTGAAGGAGGCCGTCTTTCTTCTTAATGGCACCCTCGGGCACGTAGAAGTCGACCACGATCAGGTTTTTGATGCCGGTCGGGGCGGCTTTTTGGTTCGTGACCGTATTGGTGGGTTTGTTGAAAACCTGGGCGCTGAGACTGACGGAGGCGAGCAGGAAGGCCAGCAGAGCCATCCCAGTAAGACGTTGAGCCGTGCGAGAAACCTGAATCATAGCCATGATAAATCCCCTTGAAGGTTAAGTGGTTACTGGGTCGCTCGACCCGGTAAGTCGACCGTCAGAGTAGGCTTTTGCCGGGCGAAATGCAAGGAGGACTGTTTTGGGAGCCGCGACTTCTTTCGGAGGGGGGTGGTTAACTCTAAAGACTGGGCAAAAAGTGGCCGATAGCTCGAAAAGGGCCATCCATGCAATCCACCCATCCGCTCCACCATCCCGTCACAGCTGAAGAATCGAAGATGCACCTGCTGCGTCGCCTGCTGGAGGCGCTGATGTGGGAATTTCGCGCCGTGCGGGAATCGCGCTGGGAGGATCTGCCGGAGCTGTACGAGCGCAAGAAGGAGTTGGTCGATGAGCTCGGTTCGTACGATTGGACTCCGGGCCCGTCCGACCGGGAAAATCTTGAACTGATCTCTGCCAAGGCGCAGATCGTGGACCTCGACTTTCAGATCCGCAAATCGCTCGATACCCATCTGGCGGTGTTGCGTTCGCAACTCGAAGACCTCAAACGCCGTCACATGCTCTGGCGCAATGCCGCCACGCCGTACCGGCAGGCCGAGGTGTAAATTCACTCCCGCGTCATGGCCACGAAAACCACGTCGAAAGCATCGCTCCCGCTCCTGCCGCTGGCCTTGACCTGCCTAGCGCTCATCGGCTTTCTTTTCACCACGTACTGGCAGCAACAACGCGATTATCAGGCGTTGCAACAGGAACTCAACCTCAGCCGTGCGAACACGAAGCAGCAGATTGAGCAGATCGGCTCGCAAGCCGCGATGCGGCATTCCGCCCTGCTGAAAATGTGCGAGGATGTCGCCCGCCTGCGCGATCAAGTGGATGCGCTGCAATCGACCCTGCGCGACCAGACAGACGATCTCTCCCGCCAAGGGCAAAAAATCCACGGCAAGGTGGATCGGCTCGATCACGAAACGCAGCAGCAGGTGAAGGCGTTGGAGAATATCAAAACCCAGCTCAAGGAACGTACCGACGCGTACATGAACGCGATGATCAATCAGGAGCGCGAATTGGCCAAGCTGAGCGCGGAAAAAGCGATCATCACCGCCGCCGTCCAATCCACCGCCACGAATGCCCCCGTTGCTGCGCCCGCTGCGCCTTCGGCCGCCAACACGTCAGTGCCTGCCAGCACCACCACGGCTTCGAGTACTCCGACTGCTCCACCTGTTTCAACTCCAGCCCCAGCCGCCCCGACCCCTCCCGCGAAACCGCATGCCTCGAGCCCCTTCCAGGCCCCCGTCCCGGTTTCCACCTCGACACTCCGCAGTACCGCCTTCAATCCGCCGACGGCCCCTCTGCCACCGCCTGCGCCCGACCTGCGCGGGGCGGGCGCAACGAACGCGCGCTAGCGCGTGGTTGAGGCCGTGAACGGGCTCCATCGGGCCCCTCTCTCGAGTTTGGGTTTGACAGGGAGCGCAAGTTCCTCTTCTCTTACAAACCCTATGGCAAACACTCGTAGTGCAGAAAAACAGGCGCGTGGCGCCGTCCGCCGCCGTGCCGTGAATACGGTCGTTAAAAAAGCGGTCAAAACTTCGGAAAAGACGATCCGTACCCTGGTCAAGGCCGGTAAGAAAGACGAGGCCGCCAAGCTTTTGTCCAAGTTCCAGTCTGATATCGATCGCGCCGCCAAAAAAGGCGTCGTGCATAAGAACAAGGCCAGTCGTCAAAAGGCCCGCGTTGCGGCCCTCTTGAAGACCACGAAATAAGTCTTTTTCCCGACGATGCGTGCCGCCTCACCGCGGTGCGCCGCCTCCGTTTAACCGGCTGGCAACGCTCGTGACTCTGTTTGGAAGCAGGCGGCACATCTCATGTGCCGCCTGCTTTTTTGTGCCTGCCTCCAAGGCTCTTACACAATGAAGTTAAACAGGCAGCCCACGAGCATGATCCCCACGGCCACCGTTCCGAAAAAAACCAGGATCAGGGGCAGCTTCAAAACCTTGCGCAAGATGATCGCTTCGGGCAGCGACAGGCCGATCACCGACATCATAAAGGCCAGCACCGTTCCCAGCGCGGCCCCCTTGCCCAGCAGGGCCTGCACGACGGGAATAATCCCCGCCGCGTTGGAGTACATCGGCACGCCAAACAGCACCGCCAGCGGGACCGACCACCACGCGTCCTTGCCCATGAACGACGCCATGAATCCTTCCGGCACATACCCGTGGATGCCCGCTCCCACGGCGATTCCCAGGATCACATACAACCAGACCTTGCCGACTATCTCGCGCACCGCCTCGCGCCCGTAGTGCAAACGGTCGTCCCAAGTCAGCGACTCCGCCACGACCGCTGCTCCCGTGCGCGTCTCGTACACCCACTCCTCCACGTAACGCTCCAACCGCAATCGACCGATCACCCATCCGGCGACCAGCGCAATCACAAGGCCCGAGACCAGGTACAGCACGGCGATCTTCCACCCAAACAGTCCCCACAGGAGCACGAGCGCAATTTCATTGACCATCGGAGCCGAGATCAAAAAGGAAAACGTCACCCCGAGCGGCACTCCGGTGGTGACAAAACCAATGAACAGCGGCACCGCCGAGCACGAGCAAAACGGCGTCACCACACCGAGCAGCGACCCGAGCACATTCCCGGCAAATTCATGCTTGCCGGATAAAATCTGCCGCGTCCGTTCCGGGGTGAAAAACGAGCGCACCACACCCACCCCGAAAACCACGAGCACCAGCAACAGCAGGACCTTCGGCACTTCGTAGGCAAAAAATTCCACCGCCGCGCTCAAATGTTGCCCACGCTCCAGCCGCGCCACATCATAGGTCAACCACTGGCTCAACGCCGCCAGTTGTTGGTAAAGCAAAAACCACAACACGAGTGCGCCGATACCGATCAGCCATCGCCGCAGCAGCGGCTTGAATCCGCGCGCGCCTGAAAATGAGTCTGACATAAAATCCTTTCCTCTATCTCGCCGTGTAAATCAGGTACAAACCACCCAGCATCACCAAGCCCCCGCAGATGCGGCGGAAAAGAGTGGTTCCTCGCGAAATCGCTCCCCACTGCAGGTAGCGCTCCACCCAGCCCATCGATGTCCCCGCGAGCACGATCACCCCGCAATGGCCCACGCCATATGCCAATAAAAGCAAGGCGGCATAGACCGGGTGAGTCGCCCCGAGGGTGAAGGCCACTCCCAGCATGGGAGCCATGTAGGCAAACGTGCATGGCCCCACCGCCACGCCAAAAATCAATCCCAGCACGAAGGCCGCGAGCCCTCCCTTGCGCTGCGCCCCCGACGTATCGGGGGAGAACCACGGAATGGAGATCACCTCCCACAACTGCAATCCCACCGCGAAGAACACCGCTGCCACCAGATAATTACCCGCCGGTCCGACGTCGCCCATCAGGCGACCGGCCAGCGCAGTCACGACTCCCAGTAACGCGATGGTCAGTAGAATTCCGCAGGCGAACAGCGTCGAAATCACGAAAGCGCGACGCGTGGACAACGGTCCCTGTCCGCTCATGAATCCCACGATCAGCGGAATGCTCGAAAGATGGCACGGGCTCAGCAAAATACTCAGCACGCCCCAGAGCCCAGCGCCTGCCACCGCCCAAACGACGGAGCCCTCCATGGCCTGCGTGAGCCCGCTGAAGAGCCCCTCCAACGTCATGGCTTTTTATCCCGGTTGGCCGCCAGATCCACGCCAAGTTCCTTCCATTTCTTCAGGATATCCTCCTTGGAAAGGAACCCCGTGTGCCGGAATAATTCCTTCCCGGCGGCATCGTAAAAAATCTGCGTCGGAATCATCTGCACGCCATGAAGCCTGCCCGCGTCTGGATTCTGCCACACATCGATGAAATCCACCGTCAGCGCGCCCGCCTGTTCTGTCTTCAAGGCCTCCAGCACGGGAACCATCATTTTGCATGCCATGCATTTGTTGGCTCCCAAATCGAGCAGCCGCGGCAACGGCCGGGGCGAAACGGTGTCTGCCGGTACCGCGAGCGGCGCGTTCGCGGTGGGGGTGCAGTCCGTACAACGGCTTCCGGAGAACGACTTGAAGGCGAGCACCCCGGCGATGGCGACGAGCAGCGCCGCGATGATGGCAATACGGTGGGAGAGTTTCATGCGATTCACGCCAGCAACTTTTTGACATCCTCCACGGAGGGCACCTTGCCGCTGACCTTGACCACGCCGTCCACCACCAGGGCCGGAGTCGACATTACGCCGAAGCTCATGATCTTCGGCAGGTCCGTCACCTTCTCCAATTCATAGGGAAGCCCCAGCTCCTGCGCGGCTTTTTCCGCGGTTTCCCGCAGGTTGTTGCACTTCGCGCAGCCCGTTCCGAGTATCTGTATCTTTTTCATAAAGTTCTCTTTTTAGCTAAATCGCTAATGATAAATAAAAAATAAATTCGCTACTTCCGAAAGGAGGCTTCCACCCCACCGAGACATCCGAGGAATTTCATGACGCAGGGAGCCATCAGCCGGTAAAAGACCTGCGTCCCGCGCTTCTCATCCTCGATAATGCCCACGTTCTTGAGCAGGGACAAATGGCGCGACACCGTCGGCATCTCCACCCCGATCATTTCCGTCAGCTCGCAAACGCAACGCTCCCCGCGGCTGAGCTCCTCGATAATAAACAGACGGGTCGGGTGCGCCAGCGCCTTGAGCACCCGCGCTTGTGACTTGAACCGGGCCTTGGCCGCCGCCGTCATTCGCATATACTTAGCAATATCGCTAAGTATTGCGGGCTGTCAAGAGATGGTGCGTGCTCAATGAGTGCTTTGTGTTGGAGGGCGCAGCCCTCTACCAGCCTTCGGTGAAGCGCTTGACGATGTTGTAGGCGAGATTTTCGCACGCGGACGGAATGGCCTGGCGCTTGCCTTCCTGCACATCCTGCGCCACGTAGTAGAGTGCCGTGCCGCGGAATTCCTGGTTGGTCACCACGGGCCGGCCAGTGCGGCGGTTGATGAACGTGACTTTGGCGATCACTTCGACCTGATATTGGGCGGTGATGAGCACGTTATCCTGTGTGCTGCGGGTCGGGGTCATCTTCACGTCGGTGATGGTGATGTCGAGCTGCGAATCGGCATGATCCGAGTTCATCGTCTGCAGCGTGCCATCGTTGTCAAAGCGGCGCACGACGGCGCTGGTGACGGTGGCCTGAATCTCCGGCGTGAAGCTCTGGTTCTTCGCCATCGGCACGTAGACACTCTTCACACCTTGCACTTCCTGGCCGCTGATATTGCCCACGCGATAACCGGAGCAGCCGTTGAGGAGGAGGAGGGTCAAGGTCAGCACGACTGCGGACCGCAAGGAGATGGGCGTCATGGAAGTGAGGTGATTTATTGGGGAAGTTTTCCGTCGGAGGGCGGGTTGGTCTGGGCGGTTTTCTGTGCGGCGGCCTTGCCCTCCACCAGCGGGCGCAAGGCGTCGATCTTGTCCTTCGCTTCCTTGGCCTGATCGGAGTTGGGGTTCTGGCGGACCACTTCGTTGTAGTAAATGAAGGCGGCCTTGTAGTTGCCCTGCTTTTCGTAAAACTTGGCGATGTTGAACGACCCCTGCGTGCGCTGGCCCGACAGTCGTTCGATGTTGGCTTTCGCGGCGGCGACCTTTTCACTGGTTGGGTAGCGCACGATGAAATCCTGGAACGCCTCGATCGATTTTTCTGCCGCGCTCTGGTCGTAGTCCGGTTCGCTGGAGGCCCGCATCCACGCATAGCCGATCTGGTATTGCGCGTCGTCGACGATGTCGTTGCCGGGATATTTGTCGATGATGGTGTTGTAGGCCTTCACCGCTTCGTTGAATTTCTTCTGCTTTTCGTAGGCCAGGCCGATCTTGAACTGCGACTGGGTGGCGTATTTTCCGTAGGGGGCGTTCTTGATGATGCTCTCGAAGATTTCCACGGTCTTTTCCATGGACGGTCCGATCGGGATTTTCCACAACCGCTGCGGTTCACCGGCGAGGTAGAGATTGCCAATGGCGAATTCCCGTTCCAGCGCCTGGTCGTAGAACGAGCTGGAGGGATACTTCTCGATCATCTTCTGGTAGCTCTTGAACGCGCGCCAGAAATCGGCCTGTTGTTCTTCGAGCCAGCCGATTTTGTATTGTGCTTCCGGAGCGGAAAAGGAGAGGGGCCAGCGGCGGATCAGACCCTTGTACGCCTTGTACGCGCCGGTGAGATCGCCTTTCTTCTCCAGTTCCTTCGCCAGCTCCAACTGGTCGCGGGAACTGGAAGCCGAGATGTCAGAGCCTTTCTCATCGGTCCAGCCCTCACCCGGACGCCACACAAGTGCCGCCGAGGCTGCCATCGTGCCAAGCACTACGGCCAATACAGACAATAAGAGGGTACTGCGAGGGGTCTTTCGCATGCGGTGAGCAGTTTAACACCCCCGCCCCCCCTGTCAACCAGCGTGACGGCAGGGCTGAGCCCTGCACCCGGCGACGCTTCGCCACAGGTGAAGCGGGAAGGGCGTTAACTGCAGCCCCATTTAGGCCGCTGCCTGTTCAATAATCACCGCCGTGCCGTAACACAACACCTCGGTCACGCCGTCCATCACGTCATTGGACTCGTACCGGACGCCGATGATGGCATTCGCGCCCTGCATCTCCGCGTGATTGATGAGCTGCTCGAACGCATCCTCGCGCGCCTTTTCGCACAAATCGCGCAGGATGGTGATGTTGCCGCCAAAGATCGTTTGCAGCCCGGCCAACGCATTGCCGATCACGGAGCGCGACCGCACCGTAATCCCGCGCACCACGCCCAAGCTGCGCACAATCCGATAGCCCGGAAGCTCAAAACCCGTCGTCGTGAGTTGATGGTCCATGCCCGCGAAGATGGAGAAGGAAGGGAGGAAAGGCAAGGCGGGAGGAGAGGGCAAAAGAGCTGATCAGGAAGCTCATCCATGCCTCTCTGGTTTGAGGTCTGCACGTCATGCGGCAAAAAGAAACCCCCGCTCACGAGAGCGGGGGTCATTATGAGTTATTATCGTGGGGTCCGTCGTGCGGCGGAGCGGACCTCTCAATAAAGGGGTATTGGCAGCGAAACGAGTTTTCGAAAGCGGCGCGCATCGCGCGCCAGCTACCGGGTGCAGGGCTCAGCCCTGCAGTTATTTCGCTTTCGCGGCCTTCACGGCGGCGACGAACGCGGCGGCGGTTTCGGTGAGCTTCTTCCAATCCTTGTTCTTCAGGATTTCCTTGCTCACGAGACTGCTGCCCGCGGCGACGGCGACGCAACCGGCCTTGATGAAATCACCAGCCGTGTTCACATCCACACCACCCGTGGGGATGATGCTGAGCTGCGGCAACGGGGCCAGGACGTTCTTGATGTACTTCGTGCCGAGTTGATCGGCGGGGAAGATCTTCACGAAGTCGGCGCCCGATTCGTGGGCGGTGATGGCTTCGGTCGGCGTATACGCACCAGCGGCGATCGGAATGCTGTAGCGATTGCACACCGCGATGACGGCGGGGCGGGTGACGGGAGTGACGATGAACTTCGCACCGGCGAGGATGCCGAGGCGGGCGGTGGTTTCGTCGAGCACGGTGCCGAGACCGATGAGGACCTTGTCGCCGAGCTTGGAGGTCACGGCCTTGGTGACTTCGATGGCGTTGGGGGTGGTCATGGTCAGCTCAATGGCGGTGATGCCACCGGCGACGAGCGCGTCGCATGCGTCGGCGAGCTGTTCGGAGTTGTCGGCGCGGATGATGGCGACGATGCCGGGATCAAGCAGACGTTGGATAATTTGGAGTTTGGACATGTGAGTAATCAGTTTTAAGTTTTCGGTTTTTCAGCCCGCTGCCGCAGAAGGTTCGATCTCCGCGACAGCGTAACTGGGTCGAGCGTTCCGCTCGTTATCGTTGCACGCGGCCCGAGCCGTCGCCCTTGAGGAGCGTTTCGACTTCGCCGAGCGAGACGAGGTTGTAGTCGCCGGAGATGGAGTGCTTCAAGCAGCTCGCCGCGACGGCAAACTCGATCGCTTCCTGCGGGGATTTCTTCGCCAGCAGCGCGTAGATGAGACCGCCGCCAAACGAATCGCCACCGCCGACGCGGTCGACGATCTGGATGTCGTACCGGCGGCTGAAGTAGTCCTTGCCGTCGGTGTAGTAGAGCGCGGACCAGCCGTTGTGCGAGGCGGAATAGCTCTCGCGCAGTGTGATGGCAACGCCCTTGAATTTGAATTGCTCGGTGAGCTTCTGTGCGACTTCGACGTAACGGCTGTGATCAATCTTGCCGCCGTGCACGTCCGCGCCGCTGGCCTTGATGCCGAACACCTTTTCGGCGTCCTCTTCATTGGCGATGCAGACGTCGACGTACTTGCACACTTCGGACATGACTTCCTTCGCCTTGGCGGAGGTCCAGAGTTTCTTGCGGAAATTCAGATCCACGCTGACGGTGAGGCCGAGGCGCTTGGCGTGCTTGGCCGCTTCGATCGTGGCCGCCGCCGCCTTGTCGCTGAGGGCCGGGGTAATGCCGGTGAAGTGGAACCACTGGGCTTCGGCGAACACCTTGTCCCATTCGACTTCGTTCGGTTCGATCTCGGAGATGGCGCTGTGGGCGCGATCATACGTGACGGTGGACGCACGCTGCGAGGCGCCGGTTTCGAGGAAGTAGATACCGACGCGGTCGCCGCCGCGGATGATGTGCTTGGTATCGACGCCGAGGCCGCGCAGTTGATTGATGCAGGTCTGGGCGAGATCATTCTTGGGCAGGCGCGTGACGAACGCGGCATCGAGTCCGTAGTTCGCCAGGGAGACCGCGACGTTGGCTTCGCCGCCGCCAAAGGTCATTTCGAGAGTATTGGTTTGGCTGAAGCGGAGATGGCCGGGCGTGGCCAGTCGCATCATGACTTCGCCGAAGGTAACGACACGTGTAGACATGGGTGGAATAGGTTGGGTTAAGGGTTGAAACTTCCACGATGTTGAGTGGTCCCGATTTCAAAATCCACCCATTTAAATTTCTCTATTGAAACCAGCGTGACGCTGGACCCAGTAACAAAAACACCAAGAATGACCGTCCAGCGAGTCGTCATTCTCCATACCTAAAAGCTTCTCTTCACGGCATCTCAACCGATTTCTCGAAAAGCTCGAAATGCCGGTTGGGGCGGCATCGTCGCGCGTAAATGACAACCATGCAGGCGCTGTCATTCATTCCGGACATCTCTTCCCCAATCGTCATTTCGAGTTTGTCGAGAAATCAGTGTGCATCCTGACAGACCACTTCTCTGGTTTTTCGTTGGCCAGCAGATCGATGGCCTCACTCACGAGAGTTTGCTTTACAAAAGCCCTACCCAAGCCCGATTCTATCAGGTCTCCCGAATGGGGTTGAATTCCTTTCGGGGCAGACAACGGGCGGATTTATGACGAATGGATTGCAACGGGGGTGGGCCGGAAGATGACGACTCACCAGATATTACTGCTGGCGGGAGCCGGTTGTGCCGCGGGAGTGATCAACGCCATCGCTGGTGGCGGCACGATCCTCACCTTCCCCGCGCTCCTGCTCGCGGGCGTGAATTCCATTCAGGCCAATGCGACGAGCACCGTGGCGCTCATCGTCGGCATCTTCGGCAGCGTGGCCGGCTATCGGCGCAACATGCCCGCCGTGGCGAACTGGATGAAGGCGTTCGCGCCGGTGAGCCTGATCGGCGGGTTGATCGGTGGCATTCTGCTGACCTATACGCCGAGCAACGTCTTCGATCATCTCGTGCCATTTCTGATCCTCTTCGCGACGGTGCTGTTCATGCTCAACAATTTCTTCCGCCCCCATTATGAACCCGGCGCGTCCACGGTGCCGGGCGGCGATCTGCATCATGCGACCGAACGCGGCTGGCTGCGCTACGCGTTGATCTTTCAGTTTTTCGTTGCGGTTTACGGCGGTTACTTCGGTGCCGGTATCGGCATCCTCATGTTGGCCACGCTCGGCTTTCTGGGTTTCCACAATGTGCACGAAATGAACACGGTCAAAACCGTTCTCGGCGGACTGATCAACATCGTCGCCGCACTCTATTTTGTCTGGGCGGGACTCGTGGATTGGCCCAAGGCCCTGATCATGGCGGGTGGTGCCAGCGTGGGTTACTACGGCGGTTCCCATTTCGCGCAGCGCATCTCACAAAATTCTGTGCGCCGCCTTATCGCCCTCATCGGCTTTGCGATCTCCGCCTACATGTTTTACAAGCAGTTCCTTAAAGGCTGAGTCCGATGAAGCGGCTCGCTGTCATTCCCTTAGATCGTAAACAGGCTCTATGAGCTTGTTCAGGATCTAAGCAGGGTCCAGCGTCACGTTGCCCGTTGGCGGGAGGTTTGGAGGATGGAGTCCTCCAGCTGCTTCGCAGCGGACTCAGGGGAATGATCGCGGGCCAGCTCGGTCGCATTGGCGCGGGCTTGCGCCGCAAATTGCGGACGGGAGAGGGCTTGCTCGATTCCGGCGGCCAGCGAGGACGGCTCGCAGCGCGTCACCAGTCCCGCGCCCGTCATCTCCACCAGCGCGCGGGCTCCCACATTTTGCGCCACCACCACCGGCTTGCCAAGCACGAGTGCTTCCACGGTGGCGCGGGAAAGCGTATCGATTCGCGACGGACACACCACGAGCGCCGCGCGGGAAATTTCCGCGATGACATCGGCCTCCGCAAGAGCACCGGTGAAGGTCAACCGATCCCGCAATTCCTGCGCGTGGCGCAACGCATTCAACTTCGCGTCGAGAACGCGATCGTTGTCCGTTTTTCCACCGGCCACGACGAAATGCCAGTCCGGATGATGCAATGCCAGTTGGCGTGCCGCCCCCAGAAAGACATCGGGCGCTTTCGTCCCGTTCAACGCACCGAGAAAGAGAATGCGTGACGACGATTCCGGCGGAACGGCAAGCGTCCGCGCTTTTTCTGCCGCAGCAAGAAAGGAGCGAGTCAAATTCACGCGATAGAAACCAAGCTTGGACGATGGCACGCCGTACTCTTTTTCCACCCACTGCGCGGAGAGCGGCGAATTCACCAGCACGCGCGTCGCCGGTTTGAAACCGATGTTCAGATTCCGCCGTTGCGTGAAAAGGAGTTCACCCGAAGGCGATTCCGCCCAGCGCACCGCCTGCACCGTGATGAAGAGCGGCGGAATATCCCCCAACTTTGCCGCCAGACCGCAGGCCGTGCCATCAGGATCTTCCGCCTGCGCCCACACGCAATCGAATGGCCCGCGCTCCTTCAGAAAATGCCGAATCTCCAGCGCGTCCGTAAGGATCTTGCGGTGGCCGGTCACGCTCTTGCCGATCTTGTCCATCAGCGCCAGCGCGGGCCGACGTTTCTCCGCATCGAAAAGTTGCACCGGTATGCGACCGATTTGTTTCTGGTCGCCACGGCGCGCGCCCTTGGCCTGGCTCAGCGCGATGACTTCGTGCCCCCGGTCGAGCAGCGCCTCGGCCAATTGCTGGACGAAGCCACCCTCGGGGCCGAAGCGTTCGCTCTCGCGGGCGAGCCATTTGGAAATCAGGGCAATGCGCATGCGAGCGCACTCTACGAACAGAACCCTCCCAGCGCAAGCGGCGTGACGTGCTCCCCGTGACGCTTCACCAGGGATGGTTTTTGTGTTTGGATTTGCGGAAGCATCCTGTAGCGTGGCAGCTCCTATGAGTTTCAAGCAGAGTGTGGTCGACTGGCTGTTAGCGCGTCTGGGCCGGGCCGCCGACAAAACCTATTTAACCCGTGTACTCGCCTTTGGCTTTAAGTACCTGAAACCCTATCTCCACCGGTTTGTCACCGGTCTCTTGCTCGGCATTCTCTTCGGCTCCCTCAACGGCGCCTTTGTCGGTGCCAGCTATCTTCTCGTCTCCCGGCTCAGCCCCAAGGAAAGCTTCAACCCGCGCGGCGCGCTCCTCTCTTCCGTCACCAGCAGCACTGCGGCCAAACCGGACACCGCCACCGAGGCACCATCGTTGGAAAACAAGAAGAAGGAAGAACCTACCGGCAAACAAAAGCTTCGTGCCTATGCGGAACGCTTCGGCGCTCCGTTCAAGCCCGTCACCGACCGCCTGATTGCCACCGGACTTTCCCTCAAGAGCAGCGCCCAGTCCTTCTACATCAATCACATTGATCCCTGGCTCCCGCTCACCGGCCGCGAGCTTGACTGGAAACAAATCATGGGCGGCTTCCTCATCCTGCCGATTCTGGCCGCCTTGCGCGGCGGGCTCGGCTACGCCAGCAGCTACTGCATGGCGTGGACCAGCCAGCGCGTGGTGATGGACCTGAAGGCCGACGTCTTCAACAAGCTCAACACCCTTTCGCTCGACTTCTTCAACGGCTCCACCACCGCCAGCATCCTCGCCCGGATCAACGGCGATACCGCCGCCCTCAACGGCTGTCTGCGGCTCGGTTTGTCCGATCTCGTCAAGGAGCCGATCTCCATCGTGGGTATTTTCATCTCCCTCCTGATCTGCGACTGGCAGCTCACGATCCTCGCGGTCATTTTCGTGCCGCTCATGCTGATCCCGATGCGGATCATCTCGAAGAAAATCCGCAAGATTGCCCATTCCGCCTACGAACTCGACCTGAAGCAGGGCAGTCTGCTCATGGACGCCTTCGCCAACATCCGCATTGTGCAAGCCTTCGGCTTGCAGGACCAGCAGCGCACCGACTTCATTGCGCAGAACCGCCGCGGCATGCGCATGGGCTTGCGCACCTTGCAGGCCAAGGAAATTCTCAACCCGATCATCGAGCTCTTCGCCGCGATCATTCTCTCGATGGTCATCATCTTCGTCTTCGCCACCGGCCGCTCCGCCGCCACCTTCATGGCCTTCGCCGTGTCACTCGGCATGTTCTTCACCCCATTCAAGAAACTGGCCGGCATTCATCTCTACTTCGTGCAAACTGAAGTTCCCCTCAAACGGCTCATGGAACTCTTCGCCATGGAGCCGACCGTCAAGGACCCGGTCAATCCCGTGCCCCTGCGCTCCTTCAAACAAGGCATCCGCCTGCGCAATCTCTCCTTCCATTACAACCCCGAAAAGCCGGTGCTGCGCAACGTGAATATCGACGTGCCGCGTGGCAAGAAGATCGGTCTCGCGGGCGAGAGCGGTTCCGGCAAGAGCACGCTGGTGAATCTCCTGTTCCGCTTCTACGATCCGACCAGCGGCACGCTCGAGATGGACGGCACCGACTTCAAGAAACTCAGCCTCGCCGAGATGCGCTCCCACATGGCCCTCGTTAGCCAGGACGTCCTACTCTTCAATGCCAGCGTCGCGGACAACATCGGCTTCGGAAAAATCGGCGCCACGCGCGATGAAATCATCGCCGCCGCCAAGAGCGCCTACGCCCACGACTTCATCATGAACATGCCCGAAGGCTACGACACGCCCATCGGCGAACGCGGCGTCCTCATCTCCGGCGGCCAGCGTCAGCGCCTCGCCATTGCCCGCGCCTTCGTGCGCAACGCCCCGATCCTCGTGCTCGACGAAGCCACCGCCTCGCTCGATTCCCAGGCGGAAGCCGAAGTACAGATCGCCATCGACAGCCTCGCCACGGGCCGCACCGTGGTCTGCGTCGCGCACCGCCTTTCCACCCTGGCCTCCATGGACAAGATCTACGTCATGAAAGATGGCGAAGTGATCGAGGAAGGCGGCTTCGAGGAACTCCTGCGCAAGCAGGGAGCCTTCGCCACCATGGCTAAACGCCAGTCCATCACAGCGCAGGCAGAAGTGTAGGAATCTCTGCCTTTCAATTGGCAATCTTACGGCGTCGCCATCCCAACCTTGACGCCCGCTTCGGGCTTGCCGGAGCCCGCGTCCGGCTGTTCCCAACTACCGCCCAGCGCCTCGATGAGCCGCACCGACGTCACCATGCGCTGCCCCAGCAAGCGGGCCGTCAGCAGCTCCTGATTCAACAGGTTGCGCTGCACCTCGATCACATCGAGGTAACTGATCAACCCCCGCCGATAGCGTTCATCGGCCAGATAGGCCGAACGTCGCGTCGCACGGAGCGCTTCCAGATTGGCGTCTCCCTGCTCCTTGTAAAAGCGGGTCTGGAGAAGCGCGACTTCCACATCTTTGAAGGCGACCAGCACCTGCTGACGATAACCGGCCACGGCTTCGTCATACGCGGCGCGTGCTGTTTTTAATTGTGCCGTGTTGCGGCCGCCTTCAAAAATCGGAATCGAAATGCTCGGGCCGAATGACCACACGCGGCTCTCCCACGCAAACAGGTCGCTCGTCTCCGCGCTCAAATAGCCGCCCTGTCCGGTCAATCGCACGGACGGAAAAAACGCCGCGTAGGCCACGCCGATTTCCGCATTGCGCGCCGCGAGCGTGCGCTCCGCCTCGGCCACATCGGGTCGCCGCTCCAGCAGTTTCGAGGGGAGCCCCGTCGGCACTTCGGGCGGAATCTGGTCGAGAGTCTTTTCCTTCACCGTGAACGATGACGCCATCTGGCCGCACAAGAGCGAGAGATTCGCCTCTGTCTCCGCGCGGCGACGCTGGGCGTCGGCGAGGTCGCCCTGCGCGACCGCCTTCTCCGTCGTCGCCCGGGAGAGATCAAAGTCGCTGATCGAGCCCGCGTGGAACCGCTTCGATTGCAGGTCGACTTCCTTCTGGCGAAACTCGAGCGTGCGCTTGAGCACGTCGATCTGCGTGTCGTACGAACGCAGCAGAAAATAGTTTGCCGCCACATCCGCTGTCAGCACCAGCAGCACATTCTGGTATGCCGCGCCCTGGGCGTGCGCCTGCGCCTGTGCCGATTCAAACGAACGCCGCACGCGACCCCAGAGATCCACCTCGTAGCTGAGATCGAGCGGCACGCTGAAGGAATTGTACGTCATCGACGGCACCTTCATCGGGAACGGCAACGGCGCATTGGCCGAGGTCCGCTGCCGCGTGTAGTTCGCATTCACATCGGCATGCGGAAAGAAATCCGACGCGGTCAACCGCGACCGCGCGCGCGATTGCTCCACGCGGGCCACCGCCATGCGCAGTTCCTGATTATTCGCAATCGCCTGACGGATCAAACTGTCGAGTTCGCTGTCGTGATAGACCGCCCACCAATTGCCCTTCGCGTGGTCGTCACGCGGCTCCGCTTTTTTCCAGCGATAATCCGGTGGCGTATCGACCACCTCGGGCTTCTTGTAGTCCGGGCCCACCGCGCAGGAACAAAGCAGGCCCATCGCGATGAAAAAGGGAATGAGGCCAATGCCACCCTTGCCCGGCTTATCCTTGGGCTTGTTGGGTTTCGCGGACGGCTCCACCGGTGCGGGCACCGATTTCGGTTTGGCCGCCGCCTCGAGGGCTGGATCGGCCGGACGTTTCGGTTCCGGAATCAGGCCAAAGATGGCGGAGGAAATGAGAGAGGGAGTATACATGGTCGGGGTGGCGTGCGCTCAATGCACGCGAATTTTGGTTACCACGGACAGGCCGGGGCGGATTTGATCCTCGTAGCCGCGGATGGAGTCAGCATCGAACACGATCTTCACCGGCAGCCGCTGCGCGATCTTGGTGAAGTTGCCGGTGG
Organism: Verrucomicrobium sp.; assembly: GCA_017849585.1. Lineage (GTDB taxonomy): Bacteria > Verrucomicrobiota > Verrucomicrobiia > Methylacidiphilales > UBA1321 > UBA1321. The sequence continues at coordinate 66,633 of JAFIGT010000031.1, read as the reverse complement.
AGTTATCTGCCGGAAGCAACGCAAACTGGTTGCCGCTCGCCGGGGAAAAACTGTCGATCGTGCCGGTGAACTTCCGGCCCGGAATCGCATCAATCGTCATCGACACCTTCGATCCGACCTTCATCCCGGCCAATTGCGTTTCTTTGAAATTGGCCACGACCCAGATTTCCGGATCGACCACCACCACGAGGGTCTGTCCCGGCTGCACGCGATTGCCCACCTCCACATTCTTGCGGCCAATACGGCCCGAGGCCGGGGCGACGATGGATGTGTAACTCAACTGCAGCGTCGCCGTTTCGAGCCGCGCCTTCGCCACGTCATACGCGCTCTGCGCGTGCTCCAGCTCCTGCTTGGCCACGGCCTTGATCTCGAACAATTCCTGGTTGCGCTCGAAATCAAGCCGCGCTTTTTCCGCGTTCGCCTGCGCTTCGTCGAAGTCGGCCTTCAAGTCCTTCGGGTCGAGCTTTACCAACACCTCGCCTCGCTTCACGAGCTGATTATCCGTCACGTGCACATCCTCCACCACACCGGAGACGCGGGCCGACACGTAGTGCAGGTGACCGTTCACATAGGCGTTGTCCGTCTCCTCATGCGACCAGTAGTCGTACAGAAACCACACGCAGTAGAGACCGATCAAGGTCGCCACACCTGCGAAGACGCGGCGCTTGTACTCGGGTGGAATGCTAAACTTCGATTTCGGCTTGGCCGCATGATGCGGGTGCGAAGCCGGGGAGTGCTTGGGCAGTGATTCGAGAGCGGGTTCAGTCGGCATACAGGTATTCCTTGGGTGTGATGAGATTCGAAAAAAGTGATTTCAATTAGTGCGCCGCTCCCATGTCGACGTTCTTGCCGCCCTTGCTCAGGAGAAAGAGCAACGGCAGTGTCATGATGAAAAGTGCGCCCACGACGAGATACACATCGCGGTAGCTCAACAGCATCGCCTGCACCGACACCGCGCGATCAATCGCCGTCAGCGCCTGATTTTGCGCCGCGCCGTAATCGCCCGCGTTCGCGGCAAAGGCGCCCACCGTACCGTTCACCCGCTCGAGAAATGCCGGATTCGTGTCCGTCACGTGATAGACCAGTTCCGAGCGATGCACCACGACCTGCTTTGACAACACGGTCGTCAGCACCGCAATGCCGATACTGCCGCCGAGCTGGCGCGTGAGACTGAAAAACGACGAGCCCGCCGAGATGTCATGCTTCGGCAAATCGCCCAGCGTGGCCATTGTCAACGGCAGGAACAGAAAGCCCATCGCGAATCCGCGATAAATCAGCGGCCAGAACAATTGATCCGTCCCGGTGTTCGGACTCAGCACGGACAACTCGTACATCGCCCACGCCACCAGCACCGCCCCCACCGCCACCAGCGCGCGCGGATCGAACTTGTCCATATTCTTGCCGAGCAGAATCATGCTCACCGCCGTCGCCAGCGCGCCGGGAATCAACAGTTCGCCCGTGCGCGTGGCCGTGAACTGCAGCATGTTCTGCGTGTAGAGCGGGATGACGAACAGCGTGCCGTAGAGGCCCATGCCGAGAAAAAGCGAATAGAGGCTGCCCGCCGCGAGCGCCTTGTTTTTCAAGATGCGCAAATCCACCGCCGGATGCGTCACCCGCAACTCGTGCCAGATGAACAACGCCATGCCGATCACGCTTACAATCGCCATGCGCGTGATGAACGGCGACGACCACCAGTCGTCCTGCTCGCCCTGCTCCAGCACAATTTGCAAACTGCCCAGGCCTGCGATCAGCAGGAGAATGCCCCACCAATCGACCACGCCCTTTTTGTTCAGCTTCGATTCGTCGTCCTCCGGCAGGAACGTCATCATCATCCAGATTGCGAACAATCCGAACGGCACATTGATGTAGAAAATCCAGCGCCAGCCCACCGTATCCGTCAGCCAGCCGCCCAGCACCGGACCGATCGTCGGCCCGATGATCACCCCCATGCCGAACACCGCGCTCGCCAGCGCCTGTTCCTTCGGCGGGAATGTCTCAAACAAAATCGCCTGCCCCTTTGCCAGCAAACCGCCGCCCGCGAGCCCTTGCAACACGCGGCCCACGATCAGCATCGACAGGTTCGTCGCCATCCCGCACGCCACCGAGGCGAGCGTGAAACCGACCAGTGAAAAAATGAAATAGTTCTTCTTGCCGAACCGCCGCTCCAGCCACGACGTCAGCGGAATGATCACCACGTTCGCCATCGCGTATCCGGTCGACACCCAGCCGATCTCCGACAGCGTGGCGCCGAGATTGCCCTGCATGTGCGGCATCGCCACATTGACGATACTCACGTCGATGACCTCCAGCACCGCGCTGAACGCGGCAGCGAACAGGATCGCCCACTTCAGCCATCCCTGCGCGGCGGCACGGCGCGCCAACGGCGAGGACAGCCGGCGGATGTCATCGTCCGTGATCATGGCTTCAGGCCCCTCAAAAACACGCTCACACAAAGCGCGATAAACTCCTCCTGCGTATAAGAAGGCTCGTTGAAGCGCGGCTTCACGATATTGCAAAACAGCTGCCCCATGAACGCCTCCATCGCCGCCTCGCAATTCACATCCGCCCGAATCTCCCCGCGCTGCTGACGATCGCGCAGGATATTCATGAACTGCTCCCGCATCGGCTTCATCAAATCGATGATCACTTGCCGTACCTCCTGCGGATGCTGCGACATTTCCCCGAGCATGCGTCGGACGTAATCGGGATTGCTGCCCACGGTCTGGAAATAGCTCTGGGCAAAGCGCGTCAGTATTTCCTCGAACGAAAGATTTTGCTCCACGGTCTGACTCAGCACCGCGCGTTGCGCGTCGATATAGCCCGCGCACATCGCCTCGAAGAGCCGCTTCTTGTTGCCGAAATGCCGGAACACCGTCACTTCGTTGACGCCGGCGCTGCGGGCAATCTCCTGCGTCGAAGTCCCCAGCCAGCCATGCTGGGCAAAGCAATTCCGGGCCGCATCAATGATTCGTTGGGAGGTATCGTCTTTAGCCATGGCCTAGAATGTAAGTACTTACTTACATAATTAGCACGCTTTTTTCGCCTGTCAAACAGGGCTGAAGTTTTTGCGTGATGTATAATTTGTGAAGCGAAGTACATTTCCCAAGATTATACCTACTGGTAGGTGTGCCTGCGGGTAGAAATCAAGAGACGAATGAAATCAGCTGGGAAACTTACCGATCTTCCTCTGGTTTCTCGCCCGACGGCAGCCTTTGCTGCGAGCCCCCCTCCAAAGCGCATGCGCGCGGCCTTGTCTTTGGCTCGTTTCACGTTATAGATGGTCGCCACACCATGAAACTCGCGCAATGTTGGGACGACGGCGTACTGGACGACATCCGGCTCATTGAAATTCTCCGCAAATACGGAGCCAAGGCTTCCTTCAATCTCAACATGAGCCGACACCACGCCGAGCGCCACACCCACTGGAAATTCCGCGACACCAAGGAAGTGTGGTCCCTTTGCAAGGCCGAGCTCAAGGACGTTTACGACGGCTTCCTCGTCGCCAACCACACGCTCTATCATCCCCACCTCACCCAAATGCCGATCGAAGACGCCAAGCGCGACATCCGCGAAGGCCGTGAGCAGCTCGAGCAACATTTCGGCTATGCCGTCAAAGGCTTTGCCTATCCCTTCGGCGACTACAATGAAGCCGTCGCCGACGCCGTGCGGGAAGCGGGTCACGTCTATGGCCGCACCACCGTCTCCGTCGCCGAGATTTTCCCCGTGGAAAACCCGCAGGCGTTCCACGCCAACTGCCACTTCCTCGATCCCCACTTCTGGGAAAAGTTCGACCACGTGAAAGCTGGCAACGGCACCTTCTACTTCTGGGGTCACAGCTACGAGAACGTCACCGAGGAAGACTGGCGCAATTTCGACGACAAGATCGCCCGCCTATCCCGCGAAGGCGAATGGGTCAACCTGCCCGATTTGTTCGCTTAATCCACGTGACGCGGTCGGACCGCCTCCTCCAGCTGGCCCGCGGCAAAAATATCGCACACGCAGCACACATAGCTCACCTAACGCAAACGGTTCCGCGCGATTTCTGCTAGAACGGAGTCATGCACGGCCTTCTTTTATCTGAGATCTCTCATTTGAGAGTTGAAATATCTCGTCGACACCGGCCGCCTCTCCAACAGAGTCGGTTGCGGCTTGTAGCGCAACGTCGCCACGATTTTTTCTGCTACGACACCATTCCCCGCAAACAGGAGTTTACCTCCCCCCCGGCTTCTGCCTAGTGTTCCTCTCTATGAATCTCAAGCGCATCGCGTTGGGTCTGGTCGTGGTGATTCTTTTGCTCCTCGCGGGGGGCGCGGGCTGGTGGTGGTGGATGCATCGCTCCGGGCCAAGCGCAGCGGATTATCTGCCGGAGAATACCTTCCTTTTCTTCCACATCCCCGACGCCGAAGCGACACGCCAAGCCTACGCCACCTCCCATCTCAAGAAACTCCTCCACAGTTCCGAGATTTCCAGTCTCGGCACGATGATCTGGAAGGAAGCAACCGAGAAGGCGAAACCCGAGGATGTGGCGAAAACCAAGGACGCCTCCGGCCTCTGGCAGCTCTTCGAGCGCAACCTCACCGGCGAGGCGTTTCTCGCCATCACACAGGCCGACTTCCAGAATCCCGGCAACAATCGTTTCGTCGCGGGCGTCCGGCCTAAGCAGGGACTCGGCGACATCCCACCGCTGGTCGCGCGCATCAAACAGCTCTCCGCCGAATCGATGAAGGGCGCTCCGACGGGCAAGGGCAATCACGGCGGCGTTGACTTCGAATGGATCGATCTCGAAGGCAAGGCCAAGCTCTACTTCGGCGCGGTCGGCCCGTGGGAGATCGTGGCAGTGGGCGAACCGGCCTTCTTCGACTTCATCGACCGCTATCAGGCCAAGGGCAAAACGCCGGGCTCGCTCTCACAGTCGGCGGTCTACAAGAAAGTCCTCGCCCGCCTGCCCGGTCGGCAGGACGCCGTGGCCTACCTCAGCTTCGACGCGATCAAGCCCACGCTGCTCACTCTGCTCGGCTCGCAAGCGCAGCTCAAGAAGGACAGCGCCCTGCTGCAAAAAGCGTGGGCCCAGATTCAAGGCTTTGGCTGGGGCGGCAAGTTCGAGGACGGACGCATCCGCGAGACCATCGTGAGCCTCATGCCCAAGGCCACGCGACCCGATCTCGGCAAGGCCTACGAGCCGTGCGCGTACAAGACGCTGCCCATGACGAGCAGCCAGACGTACATCTACATGGCGCAGAACTTCGACCTCCGCAAGTACTGGGACTACACGCTCAACCTTTACAACGAAACCAGTCCGGAAGCCGCCGCCATGATGAAGCAGGCTCCCGAGTGGGCGAAAGCCCAGGGGCTCGACTTCAACAAGAACCTGCTCGACGCGCTCGGCCCGGAATGCGCCATGCTGCTCGACTGGCCCGGCGATGCGCTCGTGCCCGACTTCGCCCTGATCTTTGACGTGGCGAATCAGGCCGACTTAAAACCAACCATTGATTATCTCGTGAACACCCTCAGCCCGTTCCTCGCCATAGACCCGAACGGTGGCAAGCTCGAGGACGGCAAGGTGGGCAACTACACGCTCAAAACCTATCGCTCGCCCAAGGTGGCCATGATCTCGCCCACGCTCATCACCAGCGGCGATAAATTCGGTTTCATCCTGACCCAGTCCGGCGCGAAACGCATGCTCACCGGCAACGCCGATTCGCTCGCGAAACAGGAAGCGTTCAAAGCCGTGGGCGGCGACAAACATGACGGCACGATCAGCCTCGCCTACATCAACTTCGGCGGCCTCGTCGATCACATCTACGTCACAGCCAAACCCTACATGAGCCTCGCCGCCATGATGTCGCCCGAGCTGCAAAAGCTGGTCGGCTCCGGCAAGATGCCCGACAAACTCAGCTTCACCGGCGACCTCGGTTCGTGGCTCACGCTCTCCAGCGTCGATGACGACGGAGCCATCGTCCGCTCGCTCTCCAACACCGGCAACCTGCCGCTCGTCGTGGGCGGTGCGTCCCTCATCACCGTCGCGGCCCTGCAGCAGGGCAAACTCAAGCCCTCCGCGCCGAACGCCGCCCCGGCCACCTCCAGCGACTTGACCGCTGATGGCGTAAAAGCCGAACTGGAGGAACTCCGCGCCGTGATCGAAGCCTATGCCGTCGCCCAGGATATCCCCAAGGGCACCGTCGTCACCTGGGCCGCCATCTCCAGCTATCTCGTGCCCGAGTCGCCGCTGCAAAAACGTGGCGGTAAGGATGTGTTTGGTCACAACTACCTGCTCGGCGTGATTGGTCAAACCCCGGCCGATGTCGCCCCGGAAACCAAAGCGAAATTCGCCGACCACGATGAAAATTTCTGGAAGCCGCCCACCGCCGCGGGGCCGTAAATGAGAACCGTTGCATGATTTCACACTCGAACTCCGACTGTAGGGCGACTCGGTGAGTCGCCGCGGCAGGACACCGTCCCGCCCTACAGAAAACCCCATCACCCCGCCCCCCACACTCCTCCCATGAATCGCTCCAGCCTCCTCATCGGCCTGCTCATGTGGTCGAGTCTTTTCTCCCCCCTCGTCGCGCAGGAAACCGCCGTCGCTGCCGACACCGGCAAGGTCGTCCGCGAGGAATGGATGATCGCCCTCCTCCAGGGCAAACGTTGCGGCTTCGGCAGCACCATTCTGCGCGAACGCGAAACCCCCGCCGGCAAGCAATTCATCACCGATCTCCATCAGGAATTCAAACTCGCCCGGCAGGGACAGGTCATCCACATCATCAGCCGTTCCTCCCTCGTGGAAACCGAGGCGGGTGTCGTGGTCAGCTTTCAGGCGGAAACGCGCGGCGCCGGTTCGGATCAGACTACGCGCGGCTATCGCGTGGGCGATGAAATGGTCATCCTCAACGGCGCGCAAAAAGCCCGCGTCCCGATGCCAAAGGAGGCGCTCGGACCCGAGGCGCTCGACCGCAAGACACGCGAGTTGAAGCTCGCTCCCGGCGCCAGCTTCACCGCTGCCGCTTTCCTCACCGATTTCGCCCAGCGTCCTGTCAACATCACCGTGCGCGTGGTCGGTCGCGAGAAACGTGACGTGCGCGGTCAGTTGCGCGACCTGTGGAAAACCACCCTCATCATGGATGCCATGCCGGGGCTGGAGACTGTCGTCTACGCGAATGATCAGGCGCGCGCGGAAATCATGATCCTGCCATTCCCCGGACTCGGCGATTTTCAATTCGTCACCACCGGCCGGGCCGAAGCGATGAAGGAACTCGAATCGATCGAAATCTTCGCCAGTTCCCTCGTCGCTCCCAAGCAACCGCTCACCAACGTCCGCAAGTTGAAATCGACGACGCTGCGCCTCACCACGGGCGGTACCGAACCGCTCACCCTCTGGAACTCGGGCGAGCAAGTGGTCCTTGAGACGAAGCCCGGTCAAGCCACCGTGCGCATCACCGTGCCGGACATCACTGAAAAAACGCCCACGTGGCAACTCCCCCACGCTGCTGATCCCGCGCTGAAGCCCTATCTCGATTCCTCCTTCTACGTCGAGCAGACGCCACGCCTGAAAGCGCTCGCGCAACAAGCGGTCGGCGACGAAAAAAATCCCGTCCTCGCCGCACGCAAGATCGAGTCCTTCGTCCGTAGTTACATTCAGCAAAAAGATCTCAGCGTCGGCTTTGCCAGTGCCGATGAAACCGCCGCTTCGCGCACGGGCGATTGCACCGAGCACGCCGTCCTTTGCGCCGCGCTCGGCCGCGCGGTGGGACTTCCCACCCGGCTCGTCGTGGGTTTCGGTTATCTCCCCACCAATTACGATCAGAAACAACAGACTGGCATGTTTGGTTTCCACATGTGGGCCGAAGCGTGGATCGGCCCGGATCAATGGCTCGCGATGGACGCCGCGCTTGGCAGTTTCGATGTGGGCCATATCGCCCTCGCCAAAACCGCATTGCAGGAGGTCAACCCGCTGGCCGAATTGACCATGCCCGTGTTGAACCTGATGCAAAATCTGCAAATTGAAGTGCTGTCCACCCAGCCGTAATACAACGTGACGACAGCTTGCCAGCCGCCAATTGCCTGTCTAGCATCGCCCTCATAACATTATGCACGGGGAACGTTTAGGTCTGGGGTACTGGGTGGTAGGTGTGGTGGCAATCGCGGGAGCGATCGGCTACTGGCATACCAAGCATCCCTTCAATCAGCCGACCTACGTGAGCGCGCCCTCCGAGGTCGCCCCCATCGAAGCGGTCGATGCCTTCAAGCCCGCGCCGCCCATCGTTCGCGAAGTCAAACCGGTCGTTCCCGTTCAGGAAGCTTCGGCGGTGGTTCCCGCCAACCCGGCGTCGCCCGAGCAAGTCACGCCCGCCGCGGCGGCCAATCCCGAAGTGTACGATGTGCCGGTGGTCATTTCTTACACCGAGCTCATGGAAAACATGAAGCTGTGTCCGCGTAAAATCCGGATCAAGGAAGATACCAATTTCCCCGCCATGCTCGACGGCAAACAGATCGGCACCGTCCTCGCGCCTGCCGGGTCGGAAGTCGATTTCATCAAGGTCGCCGGAGAGAAATCGCTCGTCGTCGGCTTCGGGCCCGCGCAGCTCACCGTCAGCGCGGACCTCACCAATTTCGAAGACCTCTACGTCGCGAACGTAAAGGCTTCGCGCAAAAAATAACCGTACGGTTAAACAGCCACTTTGAAACCAGTCGCGAACAATTCCGCGCCGTGTTCGGCGAGGAAACGTTGGCGCAACGGCTCGATCCCGGCCTCATCATGCGTCAGCGCAAAAACGGAACTGCCGCTGCCGCTCATGAGGGAATCGTAAACTTCCGGCTGTTGCTGGAACCACATCTTCGCCGCAGGCAACCAAAGGTACTTCGAAAACGCTGCCGTCTCGAGGTCATTGCGCAAAATGAAACTGTCGACCGTCTGCTTGCCCGCGACGCCGCGCAGCGGATTCGCCGCGTACGTCTTGTACGCCCACGGGGTGGAGACGCCGAAACCGGGATGGACGAGCAGCCCTTGGTATTTCCCTCGAAGCTCGAGCGGTTCGATGATTTCTCCCCGGCCCTTGCACACGGCCGCTTTACCTTCGTAGATAAAGAACGGGATGTCGCTGCCGAGTTGCGCGGCGAGGCGGGCGAGGTGTTCGTCGGTCGCTTCCACGGCAAATAATTTCCGCAGGGCGAGCAGGACCGCCGCCGCATTGCTGCTGCCACCGCCGAGACCGGCCCCGATGGGGATGCGCTTTTCGAGCGAAATGGTGACGCCGGAATCGATCTTGAATTCTTTCAGAAAGATTGCCGCGGCGCGGTAAGCGAGGTTATCCTCATTGAGCGGCAGGTTTTGATTCGTGCAGCTCAGGTGAATGCCGCTCGGCGCGCGCTCGATATCGAGATCGTCGCCGAAGGAAATCGGAGCCATGAGGGTTTCGAGTTCGTGAAATCCGTCGGGTCTTTTTCCGAGGATGTGCAGATAGAGATTGATCTTGGCGGGGGCAAACTGTTTCATCGGGTAAGGACCCATTTAACCAACTTTCCTATTATGGCGACAGATAAATTGATCGTGGCTTTGGATATGGACTCGGGCGAGCAAGCGCTCGGACTCGTGCGTCAGTTGAAATCCGACCTGAGCTTGTTCAAGGTGGGCAGCCAGCTCTTCACCCGCGAAGGCCCGGCATTCATCAGGGAATTGCGCCGCGAAGGCGTCGATATTTTCCTCGACCTGAAATTCCACGACATCCCCCAAACCGTGGTGAAAGCTGTGAAGTCGGCCGTCGATCTGGAAGTCCGTTACATCACGATCCACACCAGCGGCGGTTCGGAAATGATGATCGCGGCGCAGGATACCGTGAAGGGCACCGGCTCGGAATTGCTCGGCGTGACCGTCCTCACCAGTCTCGATGACGAAGCGTTGCGCGAGATCGGTTTTGATCACACCGCGCAAGGTCAGGTGGTCCACCTCGCGCGCCTCGCGATCACGAGCGGATTGTCCGGTCTGGTTTGCTCCGCGCAGGAAATCGAAACGATTCGCCGCCAGATCAAACTCCCGGTGAAGCTGATCACCCCCGGCATTCGCAGCGCGAAAGATCAGGTCGGCGACCAGAAGCGAACCCTCTCCGCCGCTGAGGCGATCAAAGCTGGCGCAACGCATCTCGTGGTGGGCCGCCCCATCACCGCTGCCGCCGATCCCGCCGCCGCGGCGCGGGCGCTTCTCGCGGAAATCTCCTAAGCCCTTATGAAACTCCCGCGCAGTCCGTACGACAAGGTTGGTGGTCTCGTTTACTTTGCCCGCATGCTGGACAAAATCCGCTTGCACGCCGCGGGAGAATTGCCGTCCGATTATCACGACTATCTCGGCAAGGGCATCGACATGCGGATGACGAGTCACTTGCAGATTAGCTACCCCAGACTCAAGGAGCATGTCCTGCATGGCAACCAGACCGACGAGGAAATTCTCGATTGGTGTTACCAGCATGGCCGCCGCCTCGGCGATATCGACATCGCGATCTGGAATGGCTTCATCACAAAGCTCGGCTTGCGCGATGAATTCACCGCCCGACTGGAGGAATTCAAAGCCTCGAGCGGTCTCGCGAATCGGTCCGACATCGACACATTCTTTCATTACTACGAAGTGGACGAGAAGCGGGCGGCGTAAGCCACGCGTTTTGACTTCGCTTTATGGCGCGGGGACCGCACTCACAAGACTGATATCGAACGTCCCGTACTTGAATTGAAGTGTGGCGCGGAGCGGGAGGCGGCGCGCATCGTTGGTAAGCCAGACGGTGAGTTCGCCCTTTTGTTTCTGGGCGGTTTCGCCCGTGGGAAGACAGTGAATCTGGATCACCTCGCGCTCGGGCCAGGGTGCGAAGGTACGCTTGCCGATCGATACGCAGGTGGCTTCTCCAGTTTTGATCGCGCTGCTTTCCACGACCTGAATCGGGCGTTTGTCCCCCACTTTCCACGTGCCGCGACGCAAGGAGTAGAGCATCGAACCGATGTCATCGAGCGGCTCGAGCGTGAGTGGAATGCGGTCGTCTTCGGCCTTGGTCCACTTCTCGCGAATGGCGAGTTTCTTCTCGAAATGGAACTGCGTGCGCTCGCGGATGCGGCGTTTGCCTTCGCTGCGGTCCTCGCCGTATTCGACGGAGCGCCAGGGTGATTTCTGTTGGTAGGACCAGAACCAGTCGTTGATCGGATAGAAAGTATCGACCGTTCCCTGCGAGATGAGATGAAGCCGGAACTCCCAGCGGTCCGGTTTTTCGACGGCGGTAAAGGTTCCCTGTGCGGCGTGAATCACGCCCCAATCGATCGAGAGAACAAGCGTCTCGCCATCGGGCCAGGGTTCGGCTGCGGACGCTGGCAGCGCGGCGGATAGCAAGGCTCCGCTCAGCATCGCGAAGGCAATGAGGCGAGCGAAGGGCCGGGGCCGCGCACACATGGTCAATTCCTTTATTCCTTTAATGAAGCCAGTACCTCGTGGAGGCTGGGGAAAATGCCGTCGGCGAGTTCTTCCATCTCAGGGGTGACGGGCATGAGATCGGGAATCATGTACGTCATCATGTCGGCGGCGTGGGCAGCCTGAACCCCGGCGTGGGAGTCCTCGAGGGCGAGGCAGTAGAAGGGAGAAACGACGAGTGCCCCGGCCGCGCGGACGTAGATTTCCGGTCCCGGTTTGCCGTAGGCGACCATGTCGCCGCTGATGACGGCGTCGAAGTAAGGGAGCAGTCCGGCCTCTTTGAGACGGCGGTGGGCTTCCTCACCGGCGGTCGAAGTGGCCACGGCGAGAGGCAGTTTTTGCGCCTTGCACCAGTCGAGGAGTTCGATCACGCCCGGCTTCAGGGGAATGGGACCGGAATTGAGCACCCGCACGGCGATGATCGAGGCGGCTTCCTTGAACTGGTCGTAGGGAAACTCGCATTTGAAGTGATCGGAAAGGGTCTTGCGGGAATCGACCGCGGAGCGTCCAACCAGTTGCAGGAAAAGCTCATCGGTAATGTCGTAGCCGATGGAGCGGGAGGCTTCCTGCCATGTTTTCTTGAAAAGAATTTCACTATCGAGAAGGAGGCCGTCCATATCGCAAATGACGGCGCGAATATCAGTCTGCATCGGGGTAACATAACCATTTGGCTGCGACGATGAAGCTAAATTATTGAAGCACGCTGCGAACCGCTCCCAACGTCTACACCCCGTAGAGGTGCCGGAGGCTCCGCCAGCGCGTTGAGCCGATGCGATTTCCAGACAAAGGGGCCAGTCCATGCGGGTATTTAAGCAGAAATCCGGCAAAGACGTTTGCGTTAGGTTGGCTATTTGAGCTACGTGTGCGACATTTTTGCGGCTGGGGGCGGCAAAAGTACAAGGTGCAGGCCGTCGGGCGACAAATCAGAGGGGAATCCGGGGGCTTCCGGGCTGATTTCTCGACAAGCTCGAAATGACGGAGGGGAGCCGTCGATACGTGGAAGAATCTCTCCCGAACCGGGCGTCCGCCACCCTCCAGCTTAAGCTTCGCTAATAGCGATGGCATTACGGGGTTGGGCGTCATGTTGCCTAATAAATCGTTGCGTCGTCGGATCAATTCGCTACAGTCGCACGCATGATTGTCACGCGTCCACAGCTCAGTTGGTATGAGAGGCTGTATTTCCCGGCCATTTTCGGCGGGATGTGGATTACCCTGAAGCATCTGATCAAGCGGTTCACCGGCCAGACGAAGGTGACGATGCAGTATCCGGAGGAAAAGTGGACGATGCCCGAGGGGTACCGGGGCGCGCCGACGCTGGTGAAGGATGAGGACGGTCGCGAGAAGTGTGTGAGCTGCCAGATGTGCGAGTTCATCTGTCCGCCCCGCGCGATCCGCATTACCCCCGGCCAGATCCCCTTCAACGCTCCGAATGCGAAGGTCGAAAAAGCGCCCAAGGAATTCGACATCGACATGATCCGCTGCATCTACTGCGGTCTGTGCGAGGAAGTTTGCCCCGAGGAGGCCATCTATTTGCGGAAGGACTACGCCATCACCGGCTTAAACCGGCAGGAGATGGTGCATCACAAGGACAAACTTTACGAACTGGGCGGAGTGATGCCGCGGCCCATCAAAAAGTGGGCGAACAAATAGAGTGGGCGGGCCGGGTACGTTCACGGAAGAGACTTTGGAATGGAAGCGCTGTTTTTTTGGGTTTTCGCCATTGGCATGTTGCTGGCGGGAGCATCGGTCATTTTAAATCGCAACCCGGTTGCCTCGGCGCTTTCGCTGGTGGTGACGATGTGTTTCATGGCGGCGCTCTTCGCATTGCTGAATGCCTTCTTTCTCGCGGCGATCCAGATCCTCGTCTACGCGGGCGCGGTGATGGTGCTGTTCCTGTTCATCATCATGTTGCTGGATGTGAAGGCGGAGGCGAAAACGCGGATGCGCTGGATCTCCCTCGTGCTGGGTCTCGTGCTGGCGATCTTCTTCAGCTACGAGCTGTCCCTCGTGCTGCGTGATGGCGTGCCGATGGGCGCGGTGCCGCTGGCGAAACTGCCACCGCCGCCGAGCGACATCGCCACGATTGGCCGCCTGCTTTTCACCAAGTATCTGCTTCCCTTTGAAGTCGTCGGCGTCCTGTTGCTGGTGGCCACGATCGGCGTGGTGTTGCTGAGCAAGCGCGATAACAAGCCGGAGGCGAAGTAACATGGAAATCACGCTCAATCATTATCTCGCGGTCAGCGGACTTCTTTTCACCCTCGGCCTGATGGGAGTGATCCTGCGCCGGGACTTGCTGGTGATCTACATGTCGCTGGAAATGATGCTTAACGCGGCGAACCTGACGCTTGTCGCCTTCAGCCGTTTCAACCAGCATCTGGACGGCCAGATCATGGTGTTTTTTACGATTACGGTCGCCGCGGCGGAAGTCGCCGTCGGTCTGGCGCTGATTGTGGCGCTCTATCGCGTGCGGCAAACCACGAAGGTCGGCGATCTGACCACACTCAAGTTTTAACCCACGAACGATACGAATTTTATGGCATCCGGATGGTTACTCTTCGCCCCGCTGATTTCCGCGCTGGCCTGCCTGGTCTGGCTGCGGCGCAAGCACGACCTGGCCATGTTCCTGTCCGTGGGCACGTGCGCGATTTCCTTCGCCATTGCGGTCGCCCTTTTCGTCGGTGCCATCCCGGTGCCGCAGCCGTGGAACTGGATTTCGATCACGGGCGGCGTGGCGAATCTCACCGTGCCGATCGGCTGGTATGTGGATAATACGACGAAGATGATGTTGCTGGTGGTGACCGGTGTCGGCCTGCTGGTGCACATTTTCTCGATCGGTTACATGGCGCATGACGAGGGCCGGGGCCGTTTCTTCGGCGAGCTGTCGCTGTTCATGTTCTCGATGCTGGGCATCGTGGTGGCGAATAATTTCGTGATGATGTTCATCTTCTGGGAGCTGGTCGGTGTGAGCTCCTACCTGCTGATCGGGTTCTGGTTCCAGAAACCGGCGGCGGCGGAAGCGGCGAACAAGGCGTTCCTCTGCAACCGGGTGGGCGATTTTGGTTTTCTGATGGGTATCTTGATGTACTGGTCGATCACCGGCACGGTGATGTTCCAGTTGAACGCGGCCTCGGCTTCTACGCTGGCGACGCAGACCTCGGCGACGCTGACGACGCTTGGAGTCCTGTTGTTCTGCGGTTGCGTCGGTAAATCGGCCATGGTTCCCCTCCACGTCTGGCTGCCGGACGCGATGGAAGGCCCGACTCCGGTCTCGGCCCTGATCCACGCCGCGACGATGGTGGCGGCGGGTGTGTACATGCTGGTGCGGATTTTCCCGCCGGTGCTTTCGGCCTCGGTCGGCGCGCAGGAAGTGATCGCCACGGTGGGCGGTTTCACGGCGCTCTTCGCGGCGCTGATCGCGACGCAGCAAAATGACATCAAGCGCATCCTCGCTTACTCGACTCTCTCGCAGCTCGGTTACATGGTGATGGCGGTCGGTATCGCCGCGCCGGGGGCCGCGATGTTCCACCTGACGACGCACGCCTTCTTCAAGGCGCTCCTCTTCCTCGCCGCCGGTTCGGTGATTCACGCGCTGCACGAAGAGCAGGACATCTGGAACATGGGCGGTCTGTGGAAGAAAATCCCGATCACCTTTGCAACTTTTGCGCTCGGTACGCTGGCGCTCACGGGTTTCCCCGGTTTCGCCGGTTTCTTCAGCAAGGACGAGATCATCCTCGCCGCTTACGAGAAATTCCCGTGCCTCTACGCCATCGGCCTGATCACGGCCGCGCTGACCGCGTTCTATATGTTCCGGTTGGTGTTCGTGGCGTTCTTCGGCCCGGCTCGCACGGAAAAAGCGGAGCATCCGCATGAGTCGCCCGCGGTGATGACCGCGCCTCTGGTGCTCCTCGCGATTCTTTCGGTGATCGGCGGTTGGTCGATCCTCGGCATTCACTCGTACATCGCGGGCGGTCACGCGGCGGAAGGACATCAGCCCGGTCACAGTCTGACGCTCGGCCTGTCGATCCTCGCTTTCGCAGTGGGATCGCTCTCGGCCTACTTCCTCTACTTCAACAAGAAGTCGGACCCGATCCGGATTTCGCTCTTCGCGAACAAGTTTTACATCGACGAGATTTATCTCAACGGCCCGGTGAAATTCCAACAGGCCATCGCGCGCATTCTGGCGTGGGTGGATAACTGGATCGTCGGCGGCTGCCTCGTGCGGGGCACGGCCTTTGTGAGCAATCTGACCGGGGAGGCGTTGCGCCTCTTCCAGACCGGCAGCCTGCAGGCCTATGCGTTTCTGTTCAGTTTCGGCACCATCCTGATCCTCTACTTTACCCTGCTCCGCTGATATGGCTTCTTCCTCTTCATCGTTCCTGCTGGTTCTCATGTTGCTCATTCCGCTGGTGGGAATCGGGCTGATCCTGCTCAAGAGCCCGCCCAAGATCGTGGCGATCGCGGCGGCGCTGCTGAACTTCACCTTCAGCCTCGTGGCGCTGATGCAGTTCAACTCGCAGATCGCGGGAGTGCAGCTCGGCCTGAACATTCCGTGGGTGCATCTGCCCGGCCTGCCGGAAATCCGGTTCCACATCGGGCTGGATGGCATCAATCTGCCGCTCCTGCTGCTCACGACGACGGTGACGCTCGCGGCGGTCTCGGTGGTGCCGAACGATATCAAGCGCCCGCGGGAGTTCTTCAGCTACCTGCTGTTCATGTCGCTTGGAGCGATCGGCGCGTTTGTCTCGTTCGATCTGTTCTTCCTCTACATTTTCCATGAGTTCGCGCTGATCCCGACCTTCCTGCTGATCGGCATCTGGGGCACGCAGAACCGGCAGTTCGCGAGCATGCAACTGACGCTGTATCTGACCCTCGGCAGCTTGGTGTTGCTGGCGGGTGTGCTCGCGCTGGTGCTGGCCTTGCCGGTGCAGTTGCGGAGTTTTGATCTGCTGGTCTTGCAGCGGCACCTCTCGCAGATGCCATTGAACGATTTTTCGCAGCAGACGATTGTTGGTTTCCTGCTGGTCGGTTTCGGCACGCTGGTCTCGCTCTTCCCACTGCATTCGTGGGCTGCTCCCGGTTATGCCGCCGCGCCTCCCTCGGTAGCGATGATGCACGCGGGCGTGCTGAAGAAATTCGGTCTGTACGGTTTGATCCGGATCGCGGTGCCGTTGCTGCCGCAAGGGTTCGACGCGTGGCTGCCGATCCTGCTGGTGTGCCTGTTGGGCAATATCCTTTACATCGGATTTGTCACGCTCGCGCAGAAAGAACTGCAAACGATGCTTGGCTTTTCCAGCGTGATGCACATGGGCTATCTCTTTCTCGGCATCGCGGCGACAAATGAAACCAGCCTCAGCGGTGTAATCCTGCTGATGGTGGCGCACGGTTTGAGCGCGGCGTTGCTCTTCGGTCTGGCCGGAGAAATCCAGCAGCGCACGGGCGAAAATCGTTTCGCCGAACTGGGCGGTCTCGCGAAACGCGCGCCATTCCTCGCGACAGCCTTTGTCATCGCCTCGATGGCGTCGATCGGTCTGCCGGGTCTGGCGAATTTCCCCGGCGAGTTGCTCATTTTCTTCGGCGGCTGGCATCGCTTCGGTCTCGGGATCATGGCGCTGGTGCTCTGGGGCGTGGTGCTTGGCGCGGTATACCAACTGCGCGCGGTGCGCAAGGTGTTCTTCGGCGATCTGCCGGCGCGCTTCGAGTCGATCACCGATGTGACCGGCACGGCGCAGCGCGGCCCTTACGTTTTGTTGATTGCGGCCCTGTTGTTCCTGGGCTTCTTCCCCTCCATCCTGCTGCAGGTGATTACGCCTGCGGTGAAACTTTTGCTGAACTAGACCTATGCCGTGGATTGCCCCTGAAATTCTCCTGACCGCGCTGGCCTGCGTGCTGCTGCTGGTGGAAGCGTTCGCCAAGCCGTGCCCGCGCCTGATCGGGTTCGTCACTCTTGCCGGAATCTTCGCCGCCATCGGGATCACGATCGCCACGCCGATTGCCAGCGAATTTTATGTTGCCCCGTGGGGCGGTCTTTATTGCCTGGATCGACCCGCCCAGTTTTTCAAGGTGTTCTTTCTCGTCACGGCAGCTCTGGTGACATGGATCAGCCTGGCTGCGGATGAAGAGTCGCTTCCGAACCGGGGCGAGTTCTTTGTCTTCCCGCTGCTGACGGCCGCGGGTCTCTGCCTGCTGGCATCGACGATGGATTTCATGGTCCTGTTCGTTGCGCTGGAATTGGTGACGATCTCCTTCTACATCCTCGTGGCGTACCAGCGCACGAACGCGATCGCACTTGAAGCGGGCGTGAAGTATCTGATTCTCGGCGCGCTTTCCTCGGCGTTCCTCGTGATGGGCATTGCCTACACGTTTGGCATCACCGGCAGCACGCAATTTGTGGAAATCGGCCGCGCCATCGGCCACGGACCGTTGCCTCTCGGGCTGAAGTTCGGCCTGCTCCTGATCATCTTTGGCCTCGGATTCAAAGTCGCGGCGGTGCCGTTCCATCTCTGGGCGCCGGACGTCTATCAGGGCGCGCCGACTTCAATCACGGCATTTCTTTCGGTTGGTTCCAAGGCGGCGGGTTTCATCCTGCTGATGCGCGTGCTGTACACGGCGTTCGGTTCGGCGGCGGCGTTCGCCACCTGGATTCCGATGTTGAGCGTGCTGGCGGCGCTGTCGATGCTCCTCGGTAATCTGGCGGCGATCCCGCAACGCAACCTGAAGCGGTTGCTGGCGTACTCGAGCATCGGTCACTCCGGCTTCATGCTGATCGGCATCATCGCGCAGATTCGGACACCGGGCCTGGCGATTTCGGTGTTCATCTATCTCATCACCTATTTGCTGGCGAATCTCGCGGCGTTCCTCGTGATTGCGGTCGCTTCGAAGACGATTCGCGGCGAACAAATTCACCAGTACGCCGGACTCTGGCAGCGCTCGCCGGTGCTGGCGGCGTCGCTTGCGATTGCGCTGGTCTCGCTGGCGGGGATTCCGCCGACCATCGGTTTCATCGGCAAACTTTCGATCTTCGGCGCGGCCTGGCAGAGCGGTCTCTATCCGCTCTTCTGGATCGGCGTGGTGTCCGCGGTGGCCGGTCTCTACTATTATCTTGGCGTGGTGAAGGCCATGTTCTGGTCCGAACCGCTCGATAACACCCCGATTCCGGCCTGCCTCTGCACCAAGGCGTTGCTGCTCGTCCTCTCGGGCTTGACACTGCTCCTCGGCTTCTGGCCGCAAGGCTTGCAGCACCTCGTGCGGATCGTTCAATCCTGACGCTGAGCGTTGTAACGTCAGTCTCACCAATCGGCGGTACCATGTACCGCCGCCGGATGGACGTCCTATCCACTCGCTTTAACGGGTGTATTTTTCAATGCTTTAGGAGTCAAAGTTCATTCGACGGCGAGCACCGCGAGCCGCATCACTGCATCCAAGGCTCAGCCTTGGGTTGACCCGGCATAAAGAGTGCTTATGTTAAAGATATGGACGCACCCGCCACGACTCCCGCTCCGACCGTGAACTACAAGGTCGGCAACGAGAAACTTTGCAAGACGACCGAAGCCGCCGCCGACAAGCTCAAGGAGCTGCTTACCAAGCAGGGCCGCGCCAATGGCGCGTTGCGCATCGCTGTCGTGGGCGGCGGTTGCTCCGGACTGCAATACAAGATGGACCTGGTCGATGGCCCCGCCAATCGCGACATTCTCGTCGTGTCCAACAACGTCAACATCGTCATCGACCCGAAGAGCGCGCTCTTTGTCAGCGGCTCGCTGGTGGACTTCAGCACCGATCTGCAAAAGGGTGGCTTCAAGGTGACCAATCCGAATGCCGCCGCGCATTGTTCCTGCGGCGAAAGTTTCGCGGCGTAGCCAGCGTGACGCTGGATCCGGAAAATCTGTGTTAATCTGCGGACGCCCCTTCTCTCCATGAGTTTCACGACCGACGACCACTTCGCCGCTTTTGGCCTGACGCCGCGCCCCTGGGTTGACCTCGAAGCCTTGCGCGAGGCATTCGCCCGGCAGAGTGCGGAGCTGCACCCGGACAAGCATCAAGGCAAACCCACCGCCGAGCTCGCGGAAATTGAAAAACGCTACGCGGCGATCAACAAGGCGTTTCAGGTCTTGCGCGAACCGAAGGAGCGGCTGCTTTATCTCTACGAGCAAACGAAGGGCGGCAAGCCGTCTGATGTGCAGCGCATCCCGCCCGGCACGATGGATCTCTTCATCGAAGTAGGCCAGCTTTGCCAGAAAATCGATGAGCATCAAAAAGCCAAAAGTGCCGCGACCACCGCGCTGGAAAAAGCGGGTCTGATGGTGGCCGGTCTCGATTTGCAGGAAGCGCTGACTGCGATGCAGCAGAAGCTCGCGGAGTATACGGACAGACTGGGCGAGGAATTGGCTGCGCTTGATGCGTCGTGGGTCGCGGGCGAGAAGAATCTCGATGCACTGGAGACGCTCTACCGCAAGTATTCCTATGTCTGGCGCTGGCAGCAGCAGCTCGAGGAGCGGTTGGTGGTGCTGCTGACGGACTAATTACTGTCGCCACCTAACGCGGTGGCAGGATTCCCCGCATGATCGCTGCGGCGATTTTTCCCGATTTGTGGAGAAAGTAGGAGGCGGTCATGGGGTGCGGGGTGAAGCGCACGCGATTGGCGCGCAGCGCGGCGAAGATGGCTGGAGCGGTGAGTTCCTCCGCCTCCACTTCGGAATAAAAGCGCCCGAGCCCGTGCAGATCATGCGCATCGGAGCAGGCGATGAGCGGCTTGTGATTGCGTTCCGCCCAGCGGCGGGCGCGTTCATTGGGATTCAGTCCGCGTGGAATCCAGTCGGTGTGATAGTGACACCATTCTATGCCATCAAAGCAATCCGGGTGCTCGTCGATTACCGTGCGCAGACAGGACCAATGCGGATAGTACGGATGCGGCGCGAGGATAAAGTGATTCGGATCTTGCCGGAAGGTGCGCAAATCCTCGAGCGTGCATGCGCCCGGAATGTCCCCTGCGTGGGCATTGAGCGCCAGCGTGTGCAGGCGTCCATACAGTTCCGTCTCCACGCCGGGGATGAGCAGGATGCCGCGTTCGCGGGCATAGGCGATTGCTGCCGTATCGTCAAAGATCCGCTGATGCCAGGTCAAGGCGATGGCGTGAAGTCCACATGCGTGGGCATGATCGATGTGCTCATGGATCGTATGCTCCAGATCATCCACGGGATCGCCCTGGCAATGACTATGCAAGTCGATGCGGTACGTGGGCATGACTCAGGATAGGGGGAAGCGGGTCGAAATTCCAATGGTCAAATCAGAGGCGAGATTCAGGGCTGATAGTCTGCGAGACGGGCGGTGAGTTGCGCTTTTTTCCAGGGTTGTGCAAGCGAACATTAGAAAAACGCAAGCGAACGGCAGCCAAGATTAGGGGGATTCAATATGGTCTCATCGAGTTAAAGCTTGCATTATACGCAAGTAGCTTGCATTAAGAAATAGCACGCTTGATGCCGATAGAATCGGGGGGACCCGTAATTTTAGCCAAGGAGATCTATGCAGAAGACATTTTGTGCGGGAGTCGCACTACTGGGGGCATGGCTGGTGACGGCCTATGCCGGAACGGGGATTGAAGCCCATGACAGCAAGCAAATCGCGGAGACCGAGCGGGCGCGTTCCTTTTTTGAGCAGGATTACATGACCGGCGATTGGGGCGGCACTCGCACCAAGCTGGAAGAGAAGGGCGTGACCTTTGGCGCGACCTACATCGGCGAAACGATGGGCGTCGTTTCCGGCGGCATTCACCAGAATGCGGTCTATTCGGGCCGCTTGCAGCTTGAGCTCACGCTCGACTTTGAAAAACTCGCCGGTCTGAAGGGATCGTCTTTCTACGTCAGCGCGTATGAAATCCACGGCAAGGATCTTTCGGGATACTCGCTCCAGAATATCATGACCGTGAGCAATATTGAGGCGTATGACACCTTCCGCCTGTTTAATCTCTGGTATCAGCAGGAATTTTTTGACGGCAAACTGGCGTTGCGTTTCGGACAGATTGCGGCGGACGATGAATTCCTCATCAGCGAATACGGTGGTCTCTTCCTCAACGGCACGTTCGGCTGGCCCGCGTTGGTTTCGGCAAATCTGCCGAGTGGCGGTCCCGGCTATCCGCTGGCAGCCCCAGCGGTGATGACCCGGTTCTCGCCGGTGGAGCAATTCTCGCTGACGGCGGCGGTGTTCGATGGCGATCCCGGCGACAGCTTTGGCAACCCGGAGAATCCGCAGAAGATCAACAGCAGCGGCACGCGCGTAAGCTTCAACCAGGGTGTGCTCGGTATTTTCGAGGCTGCCTATAAGTTAAATCAGGAAAAGGACGCGAAGGGCTTGCTCGGCACCTACAAGGTGGGCGGCTATTTCAATACGTTCCGCACGGATGATGTGAATCTTGTCGATGGCAATGGGGCCACCGTCGTGCATCCCAACAATTACGGTGTCTATTTCATCGCGGACCAGATGGTCTGGCGCGAATCGAATGGCCCCTCGGCCAAGGTGGACCCCACGGTGCGCAGCGCGCAACCTGAGTCGGTCGAGGAACCCTCCAATCAGGGGCTGGGACTCTTCTGGCGGGTTGGGGGTACTCCGGCGGATCGCAACCTGGTGCAGTTCTACACTGATGGGGGTGTGAATTACACCGGTCTGATTCCCGGTCGGGATGAGGACGTCTTCGGCATTGGCGTGGCCTACGCCCAGGTCAGCGATCACCTGTCCAACGCGCAACGCTCGGCCAACGATGTGAATGGCACGAACCTGCCGGTGCAGAATTACGAGATGACGATCGAGGTTACCTACCAGATCGTGCTCGCCCCGTGGTGGACGTTGCAACCCGACTTCCAGTACATCATTCATCCCGGCGGCAACGTGGCGGATCCGGAAGACCCCGCGGGCGAACGCGCGGTCAAGGATGCGGTCGTTCTCGGTTTACGCACGAGCATCACGTTTTGATGCGAGGCGGTATAACGCCCGACCCCGTCATGTCAACGGGGCGGGCGTGATGCCATCCGGGATCGCCTGGCTCCCGCGCTCGGGAGCATCGCTTCAAGCGGGCTGATAGGTGACATTCAGGACGGACTTAATGCCCTCGACAATGGCATGATATGCTTCTTGGTTGGGGAGCTCGAAGTTGTCATCGATAAAGTTGATCGATTCGATTTTCATCGCTTGCAACAGCGGCCGCGGGATCTTGAGCAGGACGCGATAGGCGGCGATTTGACCGGTGGTGCCACCACCGGAATGGCGGATGACGAAGTCCATGATCGGTTTCAATTTCAGCGAGGGTCCTGTCGTCGGGGCAGGCGTGGAAGCTGTGGTGGGCTTGCGCTTGAGTGAAAATGAAATTGAGCTGGCACCGGTGCGAGCAGGCGCAAGCGATCCATTGCTCGTTACCGCTGCGGATGCAGGGGCCATCTCATTTTTCACATTGAAGAGGCGGGTGTATTCGCTGAGGGTATAGGAGCGTGCCACGATCAATTGTTGTTCGAGGAAAAAGTCTGCCATGGTCAGGACCGTGGTGTCGTCGAGACCTAGGGATTTTCCGATCTCTCGCGCCGAGGTGCGGCCATCCAGGGCCAGCAGGAAAGCCCATTCATAGCGGCGTAATTGCAAGGTGGCGGCCAGTTCGTCGAATTGACTGGCCCGTTCCAGTCCGTCATGAAGTGTAATCATAGTCAAAATGGAGTAGATCAAGCCAGTAAGGCGATGCCGACATAAGCCTGATGTTCGCGCCAAGTGAAGGGTAGAAGGAAGCGCGGCATCTCGTGGGAAATCGGGGTATTTTCTTTTCCCGCGCTGGTGACCGGCACGGAGATTTGAAATTGCGCCCCGAAATGTTCCCGCGCGTTACTGGTAATGATGCTGACGATTTCTCCCACGCTATCGAGCAGGATGGAGCGATCCGAGAGCGACTCTCCCATACAGTTGAGGACGTCCAGGAGCATTCCCTTCGGCATGCTGATGTAGACCCAGCCCTGGTTGTTGCCGCTGATCTTGATGAACCCGGTGTAGTCGAGGAGCCGAAATTGATTCAATTCAATGACGGGCTCCTTCAGTTCGGGCGCATGGCTCGTGGTTTTCTCGAAATAATGACAGATGATATCGATGAACACTTTCAGATCTTTTTCAGTCATGGAGGATTCTCTCAAGGCGGGTTAAGCGGTGACCGATTCGCCCACGCAGATCAGTAAATAGGATTTGCTGCCCTGCCAGATGATGGGGATGACGAAGGTGGGGGCGTCCTTGGGAAAACGCACCGATCCCGGATTGCCCGCGAGGACGATCGGCACGGAAATCATGAAGCCCGCTCCCAGCTCCTCCTGCGCGTTGCCAGCGATGGTGTTGGCGATTTCTCCGACAAAATCGGCGCATAGCGCGTCATCCGCATTGTGTTCGCCCATGTGAATGATGAGCTTGCGGATCATCTCCTTCGGCGCGGTGTAATAGACGCATCCGCGGTAGGAGCCGGAGATGCCGATCACGGCGGAGTAGTCGAGAATGACGTTGTCGTTGTCTTCCTTCAGGTAGGGAGTGCCGATTTCGGCCGCATCCCGGGCTACCTGGCCGAAGTAGTTGGTGGTTCCCTTGATGAAAATCTTCAGATGTGTTTCGTCCATAATATTACTCTTCGAAAAGTTCTTCCAAGCTGGTGATGAGGGTTTCTTCCGTGAACGGCTTCAGCAGGAAACCGCTCGCCCCGCGCTTGATAGCCTCCACCGCCGTTGACTTGTCCGCGAGGGCGGAGATGACGAGGATTTGCACTTCGGGCTTCTCGCGCAAAATGGCCTCGACACAAGTCAGTCCATCCATCTCCGGCATGGTGATGTCCATGGTGACCACGTCGGGCAGGAAGTTTTTGAATTCCTTCAGGGCATTGGCACCGTTATTGGCGGACCGGATTTCATCGAATTGGAATTTATTGGCAAAGCGCTCAATGGCACGTCGAATCAAGGTGGAGTCGTCTACGATTAATAACTTCATGTTTCTCCTGTTGAATTAAAATTGGGATCAATTCGGCAAAAAGATGCCGAAGGTGCAGTGCTTTCCCGGTTCTACCGAAACGGTGATTTCCCCGCCGCACTCATCGATGATTTTCTCTTTGATGATGTCCATGCCCATGCCACGGCCCGCCTCAGTGGTGACTTCGTCAGCCGTGGAAAATCCGGGGGTGAAGATCAGCATGGCCAGCTCGGTTTCCGCCATCCGTTGGGCGTCTTCGGGGGTAATCAAGCCTTGGGCGATGGCACGTTCGCGGACCTTGATGATGTCAATGCCCTTGCCATCATCACGGAAGAGGAATCCGTTCAGGCCGCTTTCTTCGTGCTTGGTGGGCCTGATTTCGATGACACCTTCGCGGCCTTTGCCGACTTTAGTCCGTTCCGCCGGTAGCTCAAAGCTATGGGCCATGGAGTTGCGGGTAAGCTGAATCAATACATCGCGTACGAGGGGGCGGTAATCCGAGCGGAAACTTTCTGCGGTAAAGTCCTTGGCCTCGAGCCGGACGGACTTTCCGGTTTTCTGTGCAATGTCGGTGACCAGGCCACGCAGTCCCACGATCAATTCATCTTCGCGAGTTTGGGTGGCATTGCCGTTGCGGTCGCTGTTCTTGAAGAGCTCGGTCGAGTTGCCTCCGCCGATGCGGAGTTCTCCGAGCTTGCTGCGGATTTCGTCGAGTTCTTCAACGTCGTTGCGCAGGTCTGACTGGGCCATGACAATGGAGAGGAAATCGTCGCCCGTCAGGCTGGGGCGATTGCGCAGTTGGTTGATTTTCGATTCAAATTCGTCCGCCATTTTTTGGAAGTAGACCAGTTTCAGGTAGGCGGCGTTTCCCTTGATGTTATGCACGCAGCGGAAAACGACATTGAGGCGATCACGCAGTTCGTCGATCTTTCCCGCGCTGGCGGCGGCAAAGTCCTCGGCGCGCAAGGTCGTTGTAATTTCCAGGAGATCCTTCTTGGCGGTCTCGATGAATTCCTGCACCTGCTTGGGTTCGATGTGGAGGATGCCGAGCAGGAGGTCGAATTGCTTTTCCTTTTTCAGTTCCGATTGGCGCAGTTCGCGCTCCAGGGTGACTCGCGAGGTGATGTCGCCGACGCCGATGAATACGCGGGTGACGACGCCCGCCTCAACCACGCGGCGGAAGGTAAAACCGAGGTATTTCGTGATGAATCCTCCTTCGGGATTGGAGAAGTTCACCTCCACCACGTCGAGCGGATTGACTTTGAGGATCTGCTTTTCCTTGCGCTTGGAGTCGAAAAGAAGGCCCAGATAGTCGCGGGTGGTGTTGTACATCTTCTCCGTCAGGATGCGCTGGAGAATATTCAGGAAGTTGAAGCCCGCGAGGTTTTCCATGCGGAAGATGCGCTCCAGTTCCCGGGAGTACTGGGCGCCGATCACGCCCTTGACGTCGATGAGGAGCAGGCCTTCCTGCACCGTTTCCATGATCACGTCTGATTCGCGCTTGGCTTCTTCGATCTTGCGCGCGTCTTCCGCGAGCTGAGCGTTCTTTTGACTCAGCAAGGCGGCGCTTTCTTCCAGGGCGGTATTGGATTTGCGAATGCGGCCCATCAGCAAGATGATCGGAATCAGGAGCACCGACACGGCGGTAAGATAGGATACGAGGATGTAACGCAAGATGATCGGCCCGGCCATGCGTTGATCGCGATAGATGTTTTCTTCACCCGAGAGGATGTCGGAAATTTCAATGACTCGTTTGGAATGCTTTTGGGCGTAGGCGAAGGCTTCGGCGAGCTGCTCCGGATTTTGGTTTTCACCATTCTGGATGATCGCCTGGATTTTGACTTCGAGGGGAGACCAGATGGACTGTAATTCCTGCGCCACGCTCATGCCAACGGGCGTGTTGACTGGACGGATATTGAGAATACGACCCGTGATGGTCTTCACCGGTGCGGCGATAATGTAGGCCTTGAACAGATCGTTCGTAAGGGAGGAGTATGCCTTCAGGTCCTTGAGAATGTCGCCAACCGGTTGGCCATCACGGCGGGCGATTTCGATTGATCCCAAAAAGGCGATCCACCGGGCATCCATGGTTCGGACCAGCACCGCACCGGTACGAACTTCGCCGTGTTGCTCCAGTTCCCGACGAAGAATATTGCTGTAATGAAAGATGCCGTAGAGGGAGGCTAAGAAGCTGACAGCCAGAAGGCCCCAGCCGATGGGTTTGAGGAGGTTGAGTAGGGACGATTTCTTGTTCATATAAAAGCTGAGGGGGTGGGGACGACGTGGCGGCCGGGTTAGGCGGCTTGAGCTGAGCGGTTGGCGCTTTCGTCAGTCTTCTGACAAAAATCGATCAGGAGTGTGGAAAGAGGGGTATTGATATTTCGTTCAAAACGGTAGAGTCCCTCGAAGACGCGAATTTCTGTAACCGTTTCGGCCAGTAGATCATACAGGGCTGGCGTCCCGGATTTGTTGCGATGCGACGCATTGCGCACCATACCTTGGTCGAAACAGAGATAGCCCACGCCGGATTCGGTGGCCACTTCCAGATAGCCGTTGAATCGTTCCATCTCCATCATTTGGAGGAAATTGACCGGATTAATGCCTGTGACGATGCTATTGGGAAGACGAGCGAGGGTTTTCGCCACAACTTCGAAAAAAGCTTCAATGGAGAGGGGCTTGCGGAAAAAACGCACATTGGACAGTCCGGACAGAACGCGGGAGATGTCGTCCAAGGCGGGGAAATCGGAGATGACGTAAATGACCGTGTGAGGTTGGGAGGCTAGGATCCGCTCAATAAATTCCAAGCCATCTATTTCTCCATCAAGCACCAATTCGGTGATGACGAGGTTATGATGCTGACCCTCAAAGGCTTCCAGAGCCCTTTGTGGGGTCTCATGATAATCAATGGTTAATCCGGGGTAATGTTGGCCGAAAATCGATTTAAGCTGCTCCAATTCTGCGCGGTCAGGCTCCAAGACTAAAAGGGATTTCATGAGGTGGAAGGTATCGTTATCTATGAATATATTTAATTAATATCCTATTATAATCATGAGACTATTATAAAATTGACGCTAAGGATCGGGCAAATTGCAATTTTTTTGTTTTTAATGACTTCCTAAGTAGCAGAATTGTGCTGAGGAGAGTAGTGCCAAACATCGCGCCTTAAAATCCCTTAGCGATCAGCCTGTCGGCTTGTCTCGCCTAATTTTGCACGCCGCTAACACATTGCAAGTGAAGTATATGTATTAGAGTTGTTGATGCGTTCAAGCTTAATCTTATTGCAGGATTGTTCAGCTTTGTAATGCGGTTAGCGGCAAGAATATAGGCGAAAGATACAATACCTATGTGTGTATTAAGCTTGATGAAATATAATCCAAAATTATTTTTTCTATTTTGAGAGGTATTCACGCGCCATATTGGATAGCAAGCTACGAACGTGGCCCATTTATTCTCTCGGATCTGGGCTTCCTTTTGCGTGAGGTGGCTTGACCTATTCTGAGGAAAAGCTAAATCCTTTTGTGTGAAAAAAGCTTACGCCCGTGCTGGAGTTGACGTTGATTTGGGGAACAAGGTCAAAAAAGGAATTCAAGCCCTCGTTCAAAGTACCCACTCCCCCGCGGTGCTCGGCAAGATCGGTGGTTTTGGCGGCCTCTACAACGCCAAGTTCCCCGGCTACAAGAATCCCGTGTTGGTCAGCAGTGTCGACGGCGTCGGTACGAAGCTGAAGGTGGCCACCCTTACGAACCGTCACGATACGATTGGTCAGGATCTGGTGAATCATTGCGTGAACGACATCGCCGTCATTGGCGCGGAACCGCTTTTCTTTCTGGATTACATTGGTACTGGCCGACTCGACCCGGATGTGTTCAAGCAGATTCTCAAGGGCTTGTCCAAAGCGTGCGGGGCGTGTGGATGCGCGTTGATCGGTGGCGAAACGGCGCAGATGCCGGGCGTCTATCACGGTGAAGATTACGATCTCGTCGGCTGTATTGTCGGTATCGTTGACCGCTCCAAGATGCTCGATGGTCGCTCCATCAAACCCGGCGACGTGATCATCGGATTGCCGGCTTCGGGACTGCACACCAACGGTTTCTCACTCGCCCGCGAAATTCTTTTCAACAAATGTGGTTTCAAGGTTGGTGATACGATTCCCGGTTCGCGCGAGACGGTCGGTTCGGCCTTGCTCAAGGTGCACGTCAATTATCTGCCCACGCTGCGCAAACTCCACGCCAAGGTGAAGATCAAGGGGCTGGCCCACATCACGGGCGGCGGGCTCATTGACAATCTGCCGCGCGTGTTGCCGGAGAATGCCCAGGCGGTCATCCAGCTCGGTTCATGGCCGATCTCGCCGTTCTTCCGTTTCCTCGCGGAGGAATCGCACGTGGGCGACGACGAGTTGTACCAGGTGTACAATATGGGCATCGGCATGACGGTGATTGTCTCGCCTGCGGATGCGGAAAAAGTTTTGAAGCTGACCAAGTCGTACCGCATCGGTTCCATCGTCAAGGGCCCTCGCGGCGTGAAATTGCAACCCTCCACAAAGAAGAAATAATTGTCCATGAAACGCGCCCTTCTTTCCGTCTCGGATAAAACCGGACTCGTCGATCTCGCCCGTGTCCTTGTCGAGGCGGGCATTGAACTCGTCTCCACCGGCGGCACCGCCAAGGCTCTGCGCGATGCGGGTCTGACGGTCCTCGACGTCTCGCAAATCACCGGCTTCCCGGAAATGATGGATGGCCGCGTCAAGACACTCCACCCGATTGTTCACGGCGGTTTGCTCTACGTGCGCGACAATGCCGAGCACCAGAAGCAGGCGAAGGAGCATGGCATCATCCCGATCGATTATGTCATCGTGAATCTGTATCCCTTCGAAGAGACGATTCAGCGTCCCGACGTCACGCTGGAACTCGCCATTGAGAACATCGACATCGGTGGGCCTTCCATGCTGCGTAGCGCGGCGAAGAATTATCGCAGCGTCACGGTCGTGGTTGATCCGGACGATTACGCGATTGTTGCCGAGCAGGTGAAGGCAAACGGGGTGACGACTCTGGATTTGCGCGAGAAGCTGGCTGCGAAAGTTTTCCACACCACCAGCTACTACGATTCGCTGATCGCGGAGTATCTCTCCACCGTCATCAGCAAGCAGGGCGAAACGTTGCCGGAAAATCTGATCCTCCCCATGCGCAAGGCCCAGTCGCTGCGCTACGGTGAGAATCCGCACCAGCACGCGGCCCTCTACGGCGATTTCCCGAATTATTTCAAGCAGCTCCACGGTAAGGAGCTTTCCTACAACAACCTCATCGACATCAGCGCTGCCGTGAACCTGATCGGCGAGTTTCATGAGGAGCCGACCCTCGCGATTCTCAAGCACACGAATCCGTGTGGCGTGGGAGCGGGCAAGACCTTGCGCGAAGCATGGGATCTCGCTTACGCCACCGACCGGCAAGCGCCGTTCGGCGGCATTATCGTGGTCAATCGTCCACTGGATCTCGCCGTCGCGGAAGCAATCGCGGAGATCTTCAGTGAGGTGATCATCGCCCCGGCCTTCGAACCCGACGCGCTGGCGTTGCTCGAGAAGAAGAAGAATCTGCGCCTGATCCTGAATCGTTGGAGCTCGAACCCGCTTTCTGAGGCGGGCATGAACATCGAGTTCAAGTCGATCGTGGGTGATTCGATCCTCGTCCAGACCTCCGACTCGCAGCCGATGAAACCGGAAACGTGGAAGGTCGTCACGAAGCGGCAACCGACCGAAGCGGAACTGAAGGCGATGCTCTTCGGTTGGCGCGTGGTAAAGCATGTGAAGTCGAACGCGATCGTGTACGCGAATCAGCACCAGACGCTCGGCGTGGGCGCGGGCCAGATGTCGCGCGTGGATTCGTCGAAGATCGCCGTCTGGAAAGCCGGCGAGGCGAAGCTCAGCCTCAAGGGCAGCGTCGTGGCCTCGGATGCGTTCTTCCCGTTTGCGGATGGCTTGATCGCCGCCGCGGAAGCGGGTGCGACGGCCGCCATTGAACCGGGTGGCAGCGTCCGTGACGAGGAAGTCATTGCCGCCGCGAATGAGCGGAATATGACGATGCTCTTTACCGGCAAACGTCACTTCCGCCACTAAGCATGGTGGAGGACGCTGTCCTCCACGCCTTCTGCCAAAGGGAATAATTCCCTTTGGCGGGGTTTAAGGGCAGACTTTGTGGCGTCTCCCTCACAGATTTAGTTTTAATCCAATCGGTCGCCGCACCTCGTCTGCCCCTTTTTGCCGCGTAAATTATGTTAAGTTATTTACGCGGCACTACATTAGTTCGTGCGCGCTTTGTCGAAGGCTTGAGCGAAGGCGTTGAAGCCGCCGCCGCTGCTTGAGCTACTGGAGCTGAAGGAGCGTTGCGGAGTGCCACCACCCTTGCGGGGACCACCTTCGCCACGGGGACCGCGCGGGCCGATTTCCGGGTGCGATTTCATCGAGAGGGCGATCCGTTTGCGTTCGGGATCGACTTCGGTAACGGTGACCATGACTTTGTCCTGCACCTTCACCACCTCGGCGGGATTCTTGACGAAGTTATCGCTGAGCTGGCTGATGTGGACCAGACCGTCCTGGTGCACGCCAATGTCCACGAATGCGCCGAAGGCGGTGACATTCGTCACGATGCCGGGGAGCTTCATGCCGGGTTGCAGATGTTTGATTTCCGAGATGCCCTCGGCGAAGCTGAAGAGTTCGAATTTCGCGCGCGGATCGCGACCGGGTTTGGCTAATTCGGACAGAATGTCCTGCAAGGTGGGCAAGCCGACGCCGGTGCTGTCATTGACGTAGCGATTGATCTGGATCTTGCTGCGCAAAATCGAATCCTTCAGGAAATCACCCGGTTTGCACGCCACATCCTTCGCCATGCTTTCGACGATGGGGTAGCGTTCCGGGTGAACGGCGCTCGCATCGAGCGGATTTTCCCCGCCGCGAATCCGCAGGAAGCCTGCGGCCTGCTCGTAGGCTTTCGCGCCGAGGCGCGGCACCTTGAGCAATTCCTGACGGCTTTTGAAGGGGCCGTTCTGATTGCGGTAGTTGATGATGCTTTCCGCGAGGGCGGGGCCGAGACCGGATACGTAGGTGAGCAATTGCTTGCTCGCGGTGTTCACTTCCACGCCGACGCCGTTCACGCAGCTCATGACGACGTCGTCGAGGCTGCGCTTGAGCGCGTTCTGGTCGACATCGTGCTGATACTGGCCGACGCCGATCGATTTCGGATCGAGCTTCACCAATTCTGCGAGCGGGTCCATGAGGCGGCGGCCGATGGAGACCGAGCCGCGCACGGTGATGTCGTGATCGGGGAATTCCTCGCGCGCGACTTCAGAGGCGGAATAGATCGACGCGCCGCTTTCGTTGACCATCACGATGGCGATGGAGGCGGGGAGTTTGAGGGCGCGGACAAACGCATCCGTTTCGCGGCCGGCGGTGCCGTTGCCGATGGCGATGGCTTCAATCTTGAAGTGGGAGCAGAGCTTGCGAATCACTTCTGCCGCTTCGCGGCGTTCGCCATCCGACTTGTCGGGATAGATCACGCAATTGGTCAGCAGCTTGCCCTGTGCGTCGAGCACGGTGACTTTGCAACCGGTGCGGAAGCCGGGATCGAGTGCGAGCACGTTTTTTTGGCCGAGTGCGGGGGCGAGGAGAAGTTCGCGCAGATTTTCGCTGAACACGCGGATCGCTTCCTCGTCGGCTTTCTTCTTCGACTCGAGGCGCATTTCCACTTCGATGGCCGGGCCGAGAAGCCGTTGGTAGGAATCGGTAACCGTGAGCGCGATTTGCTTGGAGGAGGCGCTGGAGCCTTGGACGAAGAGGCTGTTGAGGAGGCGAATGGCTTCGTCTTCCGGCGGTTGGATGCGGACCATGAGGAAGCCTTCCTTTTCGCCGCGGCGCATGGCGAGGACGCGATGGGAGGGGGCTTGGGAGAGCATTTCCTTCCACTCGAAGTAGTCCTTGAACTTGGCGGCTTCGGCTTCCTTCGACTTCACGAGCTTGCTGCTGATCTCGGCGCGGTCGCGGAAGAATTGACGGATTTTTTCGCGGGCGGTGGCGTCGTCGCTGATGCGTTCCGCGAGGATGTCGCGGGCTCCGGCGAGGGCCTTGTCGGCGGTTTCGATTTCCTTTTCCTTATTGATGAAAGGCTCGGCTTCCTTGAGCGGATCGATGGCAGGGTCCTGCTTCCAGAGAATTTCCGCGAGCGGATCGAGTCCGGCTTCCTTCGCGATGGTGGCGCGGGTGCGGCGTTTCGGGCGGTAGGGCGCGTAGATGTCTTCGAGTTTGGTGATCGTCTCGGCAGCCGCAACGGCCTTCTTCAACGCTTCGGTGAGGAGCTTGCGTTCTTCGAGCGACTTCACGATGGACTCGCGGCGGGCATCGAGTTCGGCCAATTGGGTGATGCGATCGCGGATCTGGGTGATCGCTACTTCGTCGATGGAACCAGTCGCTTCCTTGCGGTAGCGGGCGATGAAGGGGACGGTGGCTCCTTCATTGAGCAGGGCGGCGGTGGAGTAGACTTGCTTGGGCTGAAGCTTGAGTTCTTCGGCCACACGACGGATGTAGGTTTCTGTCAGATTCATAATAAGTCAGGTGAAAAATTGTGTCGGAAAAACGAGCAATGGGAAAGGGATTTGCAGGAAAAAAGATGCAGGCAAAGTGCGCTTTGCATTGACTTCTGGGGACTGTCTCGCTCGCGATTTTGGCGAAAACGGGAGGAGAGGTGACGGAGGCGCGGAAGGGGCGTGGCGCAGTGGCGCGAGACGACTGCACCCTCCCAAAAAATCAACTCGCGCCACTTATCAAATCGCGAGGCAGACACCCCTCAGGCGAGGTGGATTTAAAACTTCATTTTGCCGATGGTGAGGTTGGAGCCGAGCATCTTCTCGGCCTGTTCGAGCACCAGGGGGAGGCATTCCTCCGCGATTTCGGGAGTGAAGCCGTAGGCTTTCAGGGCGGGTTCGTCGAGTTCGGTGGTGAAGCCTTCTTCGCCGACGCCGAGGCCGAAGGCGAGGGCCATGTGTTTGGCTGCATGCACATTGGTCACGAGCGGTTGATATTCCACCGCTGCCGCGCTGGGGCGCGGGTAGTAGACGACGACTTCGACGAGACTGGTGGGGTAGGACCAGTTCATCAGCAGCGTGCCGCCGACGTCGGTGTGGTCATAGCCGAGGTAATCCTTTTCCGCTTGCCGCCACGAGATGCCCTCGCTGGCTTGCAGCTTGCGGATATCTTCGAATTGTTCCGCGCACGAATAGGCGAGCGCGAGTTTGCCGACGTCGTGGAGCAGTCCGGCGGTGAAGGCCAGTTGGGTGTCGACCTTGCCAATGCGCTTGGCGAGAATTTCGCTCGCGAGGCCCACACATACCGAGTGACGGCTCAGATCGCCCGGTTGCCAGCCATAGCCGGCGACTTCTTGATTGAGCCAGCGTCCGGCGGCGGAGCTGATGGTGAAGCGGTAGACTTCCTTGCGACCGAGCCGGGTGAGGGCGTCCTGCAGGGTCTCGCATTTCATCGTGCCGATGAAGAACGCGCTGTTGGCCAGGCTCAGGGTTGAGCTGGCGAGGCCGGGGTCGCGGTTGATGATCTTCTCGATATCGGCCATGCCTGCATCGGGATTGTTCAACACCTTCATCAGGTTGGGAAGGATGGTTGGCGAGCAGGGAATGTTGCGTGCCATTTCGCAGACCATCTGCAGTGGAAGCGGTGCGCTCATAGGATGAAGTCCTCCCGATTGGGGGTGCGCACTTTGACTTCACCGGTATCCAGCGAAAGGCGGATGGTGCGATTGACTTGCCCCCCGACTTCCCAGACCGATACGCGCAACCCGCATTGTTTGGCCCAACGATCGGCAGCACTGATGTTCTTTTCGCCGATCCGAAAGTAGCTGTCGGCGTTGAGCACTTGGGCGCCGCCGAAAATCTTGCAGGTCAGGCGTCCCGGCAGGCCGCCGAGTTTTTCCATCATTTTCAAGAGCAACGGAATTCCCGTGTCGACGTACATGGCGGGACGTTCGCCGTTGGCGCGGTTGATGGTGGAGTCCGGGAGCATGACATGGAGCAGTCCTCCCACGCGGTTCACACGATCGTAAACGGTGATGCCGAGGCATGATCCCAGGGCGTATGTGATGATCTGCGTGCCCGGGGCATTGCTGACCTGGCAGTCTGCAACGCCGACAACAATGGCCTGGGGTGTGGTGGTGGGAGTCACAAAATGTTAGGCTGCCTGACGTTGAGGGCGGCTGCGGATGGCGGCTTCCTGCAATACCGCCGCCATGCTGTCCAGAGGGATCATTTTTTCCGCCGCGCCCATTTCCATGGCGGCGCGTGGCATGCCGAATACCACGCAGGTTTCCTCGCTTTGAGCGAAGGTGCGCGCGCCCTTGTTGCGCAGATCGAGGAGACCTTCCGCACCATCCTTGCCCATGCCGGTCAGCAGCGCGGCGACGGCGTTGGGCCCGGCGCAGGCGGCCCCGGCTTTGAACAGGACGTCGACGGCGGGGCGTTGATGCCAGACGAGCGGACCTTGCTTGAGTTGAACGCGGTAGTGATCTCCCTGCCAGCGCAGCAGCATGTGGAAATCGCCGGGGGCGACAAGGGCGAGCCCCTGTTCCACGCGGTCGCCGTCGACCGCCTCCCGCACTTCGAGGGCGCAGAGGTTGTTCAAGCGGTCGGCGAAGGCTTTGGAGAAATAGGCCGGGATGTGCTGCACGATGCAGATGCCGGGCATGTTGGCGGGGAGTTTGACAAGCACATCCTTCAAGGCCTCGGTGCCACCGGTGGAGGCGCCGAGGAGGATGACCTGGCGTGGATCGAAAACGTGGTTGCCGCCGGGGAGTGTCTGCACGGTTGGCTTTGGAGCGAGGCGGCTGGCCACGGCGTGGGCGTTATTGGCGGCATTGGCCCGCACCATGGTGGAGACGGCCTGACGGAATTTGCTGCGGCCGGCTTCCTTGATCACGCCGATGAGGCGTTCGCCCACATCACCGACGGAGAAGCTGCCGCCCGGCTTGGCGAGTACGGCGGCGGCGCCGGCCTGGAGGGCTTCCATGGCGTGCTGGGAACCGCTCTGGGTGAGGGAGCTCATGATGATGATGGGCATCGGGTGATGCTTCATCATGATCTTGAGAAAGGTGAGGCCGTCCATGCGCGGCATTTCGATGTCGAGCGTCATCACGTCTGGCTCGAGCTCGAGGACTTTGTCGCGGGCGAGGTAGGGATCGATGGCCGTGCCGACGACTTCGATTTCCGGGTCGCGATGCAACAGGTCGGTCAGGAGTTTCCGAACGATGGCTGAGTCATCAACAATGAGGACCCGGATCTTGGCGGGGTTTTTCAATCACGTCTCCGGTAAATGGATGGGCGCACACTGTCGAGGGAATGTTTGATCCCCATGAGGCTTTCCGAGTGGCCGACGATCAAATATCCCTTCGGGTGGAGTTGTTCGGTGAGTTTTGCCACGAGTTGTTCCTGCGTGGCGCGGTCAAAGTAAATCATGACGTTGCGGCAAAAGATCACGTGGAAGTGCTTGGAGAACGGATAGCGTTCCTGCAGCAGGTTGACGTGATGAAAGGTCAGTCGGTTGCGGATGACTTCCTTGGCGCGGAAGTGACCTTCCCATTGGCCGACGCCTTTTTGGAAATAGCGGCGCATCCATTCCGGTTTCACATCGCGCAGGCGGTCCTGTTCGAAGATGCCCCGGCGGGCGAGGTCCAGCATCCGCGTGGAGATGTCGGTGCCATCAAGCGTCCAGCTGGCACTCGGGTGATGCTGGAGCACTTCCTGGAGGAGGATGCCTAGCGAGTAGGGTTCTTCGCCCGAGGAGGAGGCGGCGCTCCAGATGTTGAAATTGGTGTCGCCCTTGCGAAAGTTGTTTTGCAGCCAGTGGGGGAGAACGACGTCGTTGAGGAATTCGAAGTGCTTGATCTCGCGGAAGAAATAGGTGTGGTTGGTCGAGATGGAATCGACCAGGTTGGTGACCTCTTCCTCGCCGGAAGGGCTCTGCAAGTATTTGCAGTAGTCGGTGTAAGAGTTCAGGCCGATGGCGCGTAAACGCTTTGCCAGCCGGGCCGAGACGAGTTCCTTTTTGTCCGGCCCAAGATTAATCCGGCTTTGCTCGTAAACGAATTTGCGGATGAATTCGTAATCCTTGTCGGAGATCCCGTCGTGTTGCGTCGCGCCTACCATATAGAACTATTTCGGCACAATTTCGTTAAACTGGAGTGACAAGTATGGCGATTACGATCAGACGTTAATAGCCACGATTAAATATTCTTAAAATCGCGATCGAGCGGGATGGCATGTTCCCGATCCAGTCGCCGGGATGCTTTTTTATCTGGACTGGGGGCATGCTTGGTGCGGGTCGTGGACAAATCGGTGTTGAGCTTCCGGCTGGAGATTGAGGAGACCGGGGCAGAGCCTGCAGGGGCGGGAAGGGCCGCCCGCGCGGGGGCGGCGTGGCCACCGACCATGGAGAGGAGTTCGTGCACGGCGGACTGCAGTTCGATGGACTGGGCGCTGAGTTCCTCCGATGCGCTGGCCGTTTGTTCGGCATTGGCGGCGTTGGATTGGGTGACCTTGTCCATCTGGCTGACGGCGACGTTGACCTGGTCGATGCCCTTGCTCTGTTCTTTCGAGGCGGTGGCGATTTCTGCGACGAGTTCATCGACTTCGCGGGCCTTCTTCACGATTTGCTGCAGACTGGCGGCTACTTTGGAACTGATCTCCACGCCGCGTTCGCTCTTGTTGATCGATTCCTCGATGCGTTGCGCGGTTTCCTTGGCTGCCTGGGCGCTGCGTTGGGCGAGGTTGCGCACTTCGTCCGCGACCACGGCGAAGCCCATGCCGGCTTCCCCGGCGCGGGCGGCCTCGACGGCGGCATTGAGCGCAAGGATGTTCGTCTGGAAAGCAATCTCGTCGATGGTCTTGATGATTTTCGAGATGCCGTCGCTGGCGCTTTTGATTTCGTCCATGGCGACGCTCATGGCGCGCATGTCGTCTGCTCCGGAATCGGCGGCACCGCGTGTCTGATCGGCAAGATCCTTGGCTTTGGCGGCGTTATCGGCGTTGAGTTTGGTCATGCCCGCCATCTCTTCGAGCGAGGCGCTGGTTTCCTCCAGCGAAGAGGCTTGTTCGCTCGAGCTTTCTGCGAGCGACTGGCTCGCGTGGGAGATTTCCACGGCGGCGGAAGCGGTCTGTTCCGAGCTGGTAGAGAGCGATTGAATGATGGCGCGGACGGTGGCGGTGATGCCGCGGGTGATGAGGAAGGAGAGGATTGCTCCGGCGAGAATTGAGACGACGAGGCCGATCATGAGCGCGCCCGAGGCGGTGCTGAGATTGGTCGAGGAGGAGCGGGCGGTGGTGGCGGTGCGTTGGAACCCGGCGCTCATGATCGCATTCGTGGCGGACATCAGGTCATCGGCGGCACTGGCGCGGGCTTTGTCTATGGCCTCGATTTCGTGGTAGGCTTTTTGAAGGATCGCGGTGGCCTCCTTGTAGGCCGCCACATTGCTGCGGATGGTGACGAGTTGCTGGCGGGTGTCCGCATCGCGCACGAGCGGTTCGAGTTGCGCAAAGCGTTGCGAGGCGTTTTCGAAATATTTTTGGGCATCCCGCAGCAGGTTATGATTGCGCTGCGATTGGGATTTCAGCGCGCCGATGCGGACCTGGCTGATGTCATCGGCGATGGCATTGAGGAGTGTGACTTTCTGCAGTTGTTCCTGCAGTTTGGGTGTCCCTGCATTGGTGGCGATTTCGTCGCGCAGGATTTGATTCTGCGTTTTGAGCATCTCATCAAGGCTGGACTGAAAGCTGGTGGCATTGGCCGTCATGGTTTCCCACGCTCTGGCGCGGGCGTTGATGTTGGCTTCGGTGGCATCGACTCCCTTGCGGTAGAGGGAGAGTTTGTTTTCGAGCTGGATGATTTCTTCCTTGAGCTTGGTCAGCGAGGGGTATTCCTCGGAAAGTTTTCTGGCGCTGTTTAGCTCAGCTTTCATTTTCTCAACGCACTCGTTGAAGCGATCGAGATAAATCTTGTCTCCCGTCAACGCATAGCTGCGAGTGTTGAGGTAGGCTGTCTGGGTGAGGCCTTGCAGGGTGGCGGCGAGTTCCGCCTCGGGCAGGTATTGTGCGGAGAGGGCGTTGGCCCGGCTGGCTCCGCTCCACATGTTCCAGAGGGCCATGAGGCCGAGTCCGATGGTGATGCCAAGAAGAAGGGTGTAGCCCGCGGCGATCTTCTGGCCCAGGGTCATACTTTTAATATTCATAGACACGACAGAACGACGAATTGAATCTTAAAGGATGGAACGACAGTACGGCGCGTATGGGAAAAAGAGGGTGCGCCGGCTTAGGCTTGGCGCACGATTTCTTCCAAGGCGGAGTCCGCGACGACCTTGTCGATGTCGAGCAGGGTCTTGACGGAATTTTTGACTTTGGCCATGCCGTAGATGTAATCCACGGAAAGTTTGCTACCGAAGTCGGGCGTTTCCTCGATCTCGTTCTTGGCGATGTTGAGGACTTCCTCGACGGCGTCGACGATGAGACCCATGTGGCGGTCTTCGCCGGTGGAGAGATGGATCTGGACCACGACAATACAGGTCAGTTCGGTGGTCTCATGTGTCTCGAGCTCAAATTTCTGGCGCAGATCGATGACGGGAATCACCTTGCCGCGCAGGTTGATGACGCCTTTGACGTATTCGGGCATTTGCGGGACCACCGTGATGTTTTGCATCCGGATGATTTCCCGGACTTTCAGGACGGCCAGGCCATAAGATTCCTTGCCGAGGCGGAAGGTGAGGTATTTACCGGCGGCGGCGCGCAGTGCGGTATCGGTGGTGTCAGTGGTGGTGGCTTGGCTCATAATAAATCTTCCTCTCGTTGGCGGTGTGGGTGAAGTCGCTTTCTATATCGGCAAGCGGGTTGGAAACATGAGTGACAATCGGATAAGGGTTTAGGCGGCCATGGCGGTGGGATCGTTGCGTTCGTCCTTGAGGCTGACCAAGGTGCTGACGTCCAAGATCAGGCCGACTCGGCCGTCGCCCAGGATGGATGCGCCGGAGAGCGCGCGGTTGCGCTTGAAGGCATCACCGAGGCTCTTGATGACGACCTCCTGTTTGCCGACGAGGTCGTCGACGAGCAGGCAGCGCTGCTGGTTGCCGGATTCGATG
Source organism: Verrucomicrobium sp. (assembly GCA_017849585.1). GTDB lineage: Bacteria > Verrucomicrobiota > Verrucomicrobiia > Methylacidiphilales > UBA1321 > UBA1321. The sequence continues at coordinate 27,063 of JAFIGT010000031.1, read as the reverse complement.
ACGATGATGATGCCGTCATTGGCGTTGGTGCTCTTGGGCTTGATGCCGAAGAGTTCGTAGAGGCGCAGCAGTGGGCTGAGGTGGCCGCGCACGTTGACCATTTCCCCGCGTTCGTGGACGGTGGAGATCATGTTCGCATGCGGGCGGAACGATTCTTTTACCGAGAGGGTGGGGAGGATGTAGTGCTCCTCGCCGACGGCGATGATGAGGCCGTCGATGATGGCCAGTGTCAGCGGCAGATAGATGGTAAAGACAGCTCCCTTGCCGGGAGTCGAATCGATGTCAACTTTGCCCCGCAGTTTTTCAATGTTACTGCGAACCACATCCATGCCGACGCCGCGTCCGGAGAGATCGCTGACTTTATCCGCTGTGGAAAATCCCGGCGCGAAGATGAGGCCGAAGATTTCCTTTTTGCTGAGTTGCTGTTTTTCATTGATGATTCCCTTTTCAATCGCCTTGGCGAGGATGCGTTCCTCGTTGAGGCCCGCGCCGTCGTCGGAAATTTGGATGACGATGTTGCCGCCCTGGTGGAAGGCGTTCATGTGCAGTGTGCCGACGGCGGGCTTGCCATGGGCGAGGCGTACCTCGGGCTTTTCGATGCCGTGGTCAACCGAGTTGCGCACCATGTGGATGAGCGGGTCGCCGATTTCATCGATGATGGTGCGGTCGAGTTCGGTGTCTTCACCGCTGAGTTTGAGTTCTACCTGCTTTTCCACCTTGGTGGCGAGGTCGCGCACGAGACGGTTCATCTTCTGGAAGGTGGCGCGGATGGGTACCATGCGCATCGACATGGCGGTGCGTTGCAGATCGTTCACGATGTGGCTGAGCTGCGTCATGTTGCGGGTCAGGCGCGGGCATTGCAGCGCGCGCAGGTCGGGGTCCTGCGCGACCATGGACTGTGCGATCACCATTTCGCCGACGAGATCGACGAGGGAGTCGAGCTTGCCGGTGTCGACCTTCACTACGGTATTATTATTTTTGACCGCGCCATGATCGGCGTCGCCACCCTTGGTGCTCTTTTCCGATGAAGGGGGAGTGGGACGGGCGATCGGGCGGGGCGCTTCCACGGGGATGGGTTCCGGCGCGGCAGCGGTGACGGGCATGGCGATGACGTTGGTGGTCTCAGCCGGCGCGGGAGTCTCGGGCGTGGCGACGGGAGCTGCCGTCGGGGTGGGAGTCGCAGCAGCGGCGGGTGCGGGCGCGGGGGTGCCGTTGCCCATTTCGATGACGCCGCGGACTTGGTGGATGAGGTGTGCGACGGGTTTGATGATCGCGGCGCGTTCGGATTGTCCGCTGACCTGGCTCTGCAGCTCCACAACGTATTCGCGCAGCAGGTCGCCGCCTTTGAGCACGACCTCGATGATGGCGGCGGAAACATCGCGTTTGCCTTCGCGCACGAGATCGAGCAGCGATTCCAGCTCGTGGGCGAGGCGGTTCATGGGTTTGAGATTGAGGAAGCCAGCGGCACCCTTGAAGCTATGGAACGCGCGGAAGATCGAGTCGAGCGTTTCCTTGTGCTTGGGATTGTCCTCCAGCACGAGCGCGCCTTGTTCGATGTTCTCGAGATGCTCGTGAGATTCGCTGAAGAATTCCTTGAGCAGATCGGCCTCGATATTTTCGTCGAGCACGAGTGGCATTTCCTCGAAATGCGTGGGAGCGGGAGCCGGGGCCGGCGCGGCAGCGGTCACGGGCGCAGGGGGTGGCTCAGGTGCGGGGGCTGGGACTGGCTCGGCAATGGGAGCGCTTTCGGGTTCGACGGCGGCTGCGGGCTCGGTCACCGGCTCGGGCGCGGGTTCCGCTTCCGATTCCACTTCCACTGGGGTTTCGGCCACGGTTTCGGATGTGGCGACATTCTCGCTTTCCGGGGCAGCGGCCTCGGTGGTGGGAGCTTCCGACGTGAATGTTTTTGATGGGTCGCGGCGCATTTCCTTCAGCAGGGCGATGCGGTTCTTGATGTGTTCGAGATAGGCGGCGGTGAAAAGAGCATCGCCGTCCATGACGGTATTCTCCATATAGGAGACCGCGTCAGTGGCTGCTTCGTGAAAGTGTTGGAGAGACTCGTCGTTGGCGCTCTTGTCGCGCAGGTTGGCGAAGAGTTCGCGAATGGGGAGCAAGCCTTGGTCGGAGCCGGGCTCGGCGAGGACCACCTCAGTGGCGAGATTATCGAGCCAGCGATCCAGTTTTGAGATATCTTTGTCATCCATAATAGGGCCTCAAGGGGTGCGGGTGCTCTTCATGAGCGGTCCTCAAGGGGTCTTTTCGGAAGAAATGGGATGAAGTTTAGTAATCATCCTGAGGGGTGGGCGGGAAAAGGGATGATTTAAAAAAACTTCATTTGGAGCTTAAGTCACCCCGATCACTGCCGAAACACTTCGTACGGACGCAATGAAGTGTTCGCGAGGTTGGCAGGTTCCTCTCAAAAAAAGCCCGCATGCTGGATCCCCCAGCCGGATGCATGAAGCATCTGTAGCAGATAAAGGACATATCTATGGCATCAATCGGTACAAACGTAGGGGCGCTCAACGCCTCCTTCTACCTCAACGTCAATAATGACAATCTGAGCAAAAACATCAAACGCCTCTCATCGGGCAGCCGCTTGGCTGACGCCGTGGATGATGCGGCCGGTGTTGCGGTCAGCGGTAAATTGGACGCGACGGTAGCCCGCCTCGGTGCGGCGGCGGAAGGCGCCAGTAACATTGTTTCGTTCGCCCAGACGACCGACGGTTTTCTGAGCACGATTCAACAGCAGTTGACCCGTATGAGTGAGTTGGCGGAACGCGCCACCAACGGTTCATTCGGTACGTCGGACTTGGCCAATTACGCGGCGGAGTTCAACAACCTCAAGACCCAGATCAACAACATCCAAGCCAACGCGAAGTTCAATGGACAAGCGCTCTTCACCACGACGGCGATCAGCACGGCCATTAACGCGGATGGTGTCACGGATACGTTGGCTTTGGCGGCCTTGAGCACCAACTCCGGCACGTCCACGGCCACTCAGGTGTATCTGAATATCTCGGCTCTCGCCGTTACCAGCACAGCCAGTGCCGGTGCCGCGGTGACCGCCCTGAGTACTGCGATCCAGAACCTGACGACTCAGCGTGCGAACACCAATGCCGATATCGCGAAGTTCAACTTCCACGTGCAGAATATCCGCACGGAGAACGTGAACATCCAAGCGGCAAACGGACGCATCAAGGACCTCGACATCGCGAACGAATCGACCCTGCTCGCCAAGAACAACATCTTGCTGCAGGCCAGTACGTCGATGTTGGCTCAAGCCAACTCTTCGCAACAGGCGGTCCTCTCGCTGCTGCGTTAATAACCCAAAGCGGCGCACGGCGCCGCCTCTCGAATAACACCCGCGGGTTCCCCATTTTGAGGGAACCCGCGGTTTCTTTTTGAAGTCGGACGGGTGACGGTTGGGTGGCGACTTCATTTTTTACAGGAACGGGACGATGGATAGGAGTTCCATGCCCGTCACTTTCTTTTCACATCCCGGTTGTGAACAACACGGGGATAATTTTCCCGCGAAGGGGATTTTTCTCTGTAAAACGGCATGAAGTGGGGCGCATTAATTGCCCTGTAGGTCAAAAATTCCTTCGAGATCGGCAAAAAAGGCTAATCTTTTGCCGCCGTGTCCCGATAGCCGTCCATAGAGTTCGCATGAAGCGGACAGAAGTACCAAGCCCGAGGCCGTCGAAAGCGGCCTGTAGCAAGGATGCCAGGGTGGAAGCTCGAAAAAAAGGACTACCCTTATGGCAACGATTGGCACGAATGTTGGAGCGCTCAACGCCTCCTTCTATCTCACGCAAAACAACGATGCGCTCAATAAAAGCATCCGACGCCTGGCCTCCGGCAGTCGACTCGCCGATCCCGTGGACGATGCGGCCGGTGTGGCTGTCAGCGGCAAACTTACCGCCAATATCAACCGTCTGGCTGCCGCTTCCGAAAGCGCCCAGAATATCATCTCTTTTGGCCAGACTGCCGATGGATTTCTCAATACGATCCAGCAGCAATTGACGCGCATGAGCGAATTGGCGGAGCGTGCGACCAATGGCGCCTTTGGTACGGCTGATCGCGCGAACTACGCGGTCGAATTCGACAATCTCAAGAGCCAGATCAATCAATTGCAACTGAACGCGAAGTTTAACGGCTCGGCCCTGTTTACTTCAAATTCGATTTCCACGGCAATTGACGCGGCCGGCACGACGGATTCCCTTAAGCTGGCGGCATTGAGCACCAACTCGGGCACCAGCACGGCGACCCAGGTCTTCCTCGACATTTCCTCGCTTCAGGTGACGAGCACGGCGAGCGCGGCGGCGGCCATTACGAATCTGGATAGTGCGATCAATGCGGTCACCACCCAGCGCGCCTCGATCAATGCCGACATTGCGAAATTCAACTTCCATGTGGCCAACATCCGCACGGAAAAGATCAACGTCGAATCGGCCAACAGCCGCATCAAGGATCTCGATATCGCGGACGAATCCACCCAATTATCCAAGAGCAACATTCTCCTCCAGGCCAGTACGGCGATGTTGGCCCAGGCCAACACTTCGCAACAGGCGGTTCTCACGCTGCTGCGTTAAGCACACTTAGCCGCGGCGTGATGTCGCAACGATGACGGGCGTGGAGGCGGTGGCAACCGCCTTTCTTTTTTTATGGAGCGTTTCTTCTCCTTTTCTGCCACCCGGTAGATTTTTCCTATTTCCGTTCATTTTTCTCCACGAAGGTTCCGATTCTTCTCTGAGTATGGTTGATACACTTCCATGGTGGCGCTGGCTGATTCTTGCTCTCTTTTTTGTGGCGTTGGGAGTGGCGTGGTGGTGGGCCAAGCGGGGGGAGCTCAAACTCATGCTGTCGGGCAAGCGGTCCGATCCACGGCTGAAGATCGTCGAGCGCCGCTATCTCGGGCCCAAGGCGTCCTTGCTGCTGGTCGAGGTGGACGGACAAAGTTTTCTTCTCGCTCAAACGGGTGCAGCCGCGGCCTGGCAGCCGCTGGAAAAAAACGAGCAGAAGGCTCCAGTCAAATCATGAAGACTTTTCTGAGATTGTGGTGGCGGCCCGTGACGCTGGTTCTTGCCGGTTGGTTGTTCCTAGGCGCGGTCGCGCAGGCGGCGCCGGCGGCATCGTCCTCACCGCTGGCGGGACTGGATAGCATTCAGGTGAATGTCACGACGGCCAAGGGTGGGGCGACGGGCGGGCTGAGTGTGAATTTGCAGTTACTACTGCTTTTCACCGTGTTGAGCCTGGCTCCTGCGATTCTGATCATGACGACTTCCTTCGTCCGCATCATTATCGTGCTTTCGTTTTTGCGGTCAGCCTTGACGGTGCAACAGCCGCCGAGCCAGGTACTGGTGTCGCTCGCGCTTTTTTTGACGGCGTTCATCATGGCGCCGACGTTTGATACGATTAACAAGCAGGCGCTCGCGCCGATGCGGGAAGGAAAGATCACGGCGGAAGAGGCGATGACGAAGGCGACGTCGCCGCTCAAGACGTTCATGCTGCACTATGCGCGCGAGAAAGAGTTGCAGCTCTTCATGGAGCTCTCCACCACGGAGATCAAGGCGGACAAGCCGGAGGATCTGCCGCTGAATGTGGTCATTCCGGCCTTCATGCTGTCTGAGCTGAAGACGGGTTTCCAAATGGGATTGCTCATTCTGCTGCCCTTTGTGGTGATCGACATGGTGGTGGCCTCCATTCTGATGTCGCTGGGTATGATGATGTTGCCGCCGACGATTATTTCGCTGCCGCTCAAGGTGATGATTTTTGTGCTCATCGATGGATGGTCGTTATTGGTGCGCTCGCTGGTGATGAGTTTTAACGGATAATTTCATGAATTCCGACGCTGCCTATGAGCTGATCAAGATTTGCCTGACGGAGGCGTTTATTGTCGCCGCGCCGATCATCGGTCTATGTCTCGTGGTGGGTGTGACCGTCAGTTTGTTCCAGACCATCACGACGATTCAGGAGCAGACGTTGACGTTTGTGCCAAAGGTGTTTGCGGTCGGGGGGGCACTGTGGTTGTTGTCGCCGTGGATTCTGCAAAAGATGGGGAATCTCACGATTCTTTTTTTTCAACGTATTGGAGATGTCGCGCGATGATGACGCAGCCGCTTCTCTTCTGGTTGGTGGGCAGTCGCCTGAGCGGCTTTATTCTATTTTGCCCGGGCTTCGGCTCCGATGAAATGCCCGCACCGCGCACTTTCCGCGCGCTGTTGATCGGCTGGTTGACTCTCTCCATGCTGCCATCGGCTGTCATGCCGCCGGGGAGCTTTCCGGGTTTGCCTGATCTGGTGGTGGCAGTGGGGTGCGAGTTCTTGCTCGGGCTGGGTGCGGCGCTGGCCTTGCGACTCATTTTCTCGGCGGTACGCATCGGGGGCACCCTGATCGATAGCGAATTGAGTTTCCTTGCGGCGGAGCAATTCAACCCGATGATCTCGATCCAAGGCGGTCTCTTCAACCGCTTTTTCGGTCTCGCCGCACTCTACTATTTTTGGACACTGGATTATGCCTCGCTCCTTTTGCTTGGCCTGCACAAGAGTTTCCAGATGGTGCCGCTCGGGGCGTTGCAAATCGGGCTTGGGAATTACGACATGCTGGTGCGGTTGGGGGCGAACGCCTTTGCCAGCGGGCTCATCATTGCCGCGCCGATCATTGCGATGATGTTTTTCCTCAATGTTGCCATCGCGTTTCTCGCCAAGCTGGTACAGGGGATCAACATTTTTTACGAGAGCTTTACCATGCGCATCATTGTCGGCAGCACCGGCGCGATTTTCTTCCTGCCGCTGATCCTGATGACGGTGCGCAACGAGATGGCAAAAATGATCCCCACTTTTAGCGCCTATTTCCAAACGGCCGCCCGATAACCCATGGCTGATGACAAAAATCTACCGGCTTCCTCCAAGCGCCGCAGCGAACTGCAGCGCAAGGGGCAGATGCCGCGCAGTCAGGAGCTGAGCACGGTGGCGCAGTTTGGCGTGGGGCTTTTTGGCGTGATGCTGATCGGTCCGATCCTGGCAATGGGCATGGCGGGGGTGATGTCGGGATGTTTCAAGCAGGTGCAATTGCAGTCGGGTATCTCAGGACTTTCTCCGTTGGGCGCCTCGTGGAACTGGGTGTTTGCCATCGGGGCCTTTTTACTGGCGTTGATGGGGACGGCAATTTTCGCGCAGATGGCACAGATTGGACTGGTTTTTGCCGAGCAGGCGTTTGAACCGAAATGGAGCAAGCTCAATCCGCTCAATGGGCTCAAGCAACTCTTTTCCATTCGGCGGTTGGTGACCTCCGTGCAGGCGCTGGTGAAGCTCACGGTCGTGGTGCTTTTTGCCGTGGCGGCGGGGCGCGACCTGGTGAACGCCGATGTCTTCATGCGGCCGGTGACGACGATTGAGTTGGGCAGCTTCCTGACTTCCATCGCCTGGCAGATTGGTTGGCGGGTGCTGATGGCGGCGTTTGTGATCGCCGTGGTCGATTACCTCTACCAGATCTGGCAGTTCGAGCGCGACAACCGCATGAGCATCGACGAGTACAAGGAAGAGCACAAGCAGCAGGAAGGCTCTCCCGAGGTCAAGCGTAAGCGGCAGCAGTTGATGAAGCGCCGCTCCGTGCGCCGCATGCTGGAGGACATGAAGGATAATACGATTGTGATCACCAATCCGACACACTACGCCATCGCGCTGCGCTATAAACGTGGCGAAACGCCGGTGCCGGTGATGATGGGCAAGGGTGTGCGGCGCATTGCGCTGCGTTTGCGTGAGGAGGCGTTGCGCTGGCATGTGCCGATCATCGAAAATCCCCCTCTCGCCCGCGGACTGTACAAGCACGGGCAGATTGGCGAGCCCATCCCGGAAATGTACTACCAGGCGGTGGCGGCGATCCTGGCGCAACTCTTCCGTCGCGGTTACCGAGCTTCGGAAGCTCCGGAAGGCTTCTATCAACCGCCGTCGACACCGGAATCGACCGGCGACGAACCACGAGGACTTGAATCATGAGCAAAGTATCCTCCTTCGCTTCCTATATGGCCCGTAGTGGCGACCTGCTTTTCAGCTTCGGCATTCTCGGGATTGTTTTCATTCTCGTCCTGCCGTTGCCCACTTTCCTGCTCGACGTCCTTCTGGCCTCAAGCATTGCCCTGTCGGTGGTGATCATCCTGACGGTGGCCGATATGAAGGAGCCGACGGATTTCTTTGTCTTCCCGACGGTCCTGTTGTTTGTGACGTTGTACCGGCTCGGATTGAATATTGCCACGACACGTTCGATTCTCATTTCGGGCGATGGCGGCCATCTGATCAACAGTTTTGGGCAGTTTGTCGTGCAGGGCAACATGGCGGTCGGAATCATCATTTTCGTCATCCTCACGATCATCAACTTTGTCGTCATCACCAAGGGTGCCGGACGCGTCGCGGAAGTGGCGGCGCGGTTTACCTTGGACGCCATGCCCGGCAAGCAGATGAGCATTGATGCCGATCTTAATTCCGGCGTCATCTCGGAGCAGGAAGCGCGCGCGCGCCGCAAGGGCCTGGAGCGCGAGGCGAGTTTCTTCGGTGCGATGGATGGTGCGAGCAAGTTCGTCCGTGGGGATGCCATTGCGGGTATCCTGATCACAGGCATTAATCTCGTCGGCGGATTTGCCGTGGGTATTTTGCAGATGAATCTCTCTGCTGCAGAATCGATGCACAAATTCAGCCTGCTGAGCGTCGGGGATGGTCTGGTCTCGCAGATTCCCGCACTGTTGATCTCCACGGCGGCGGGTATCCTAGTCACCCGTTCGAATTCCTCTTCTGGTATTGGCGAAGATGTGGCACGCCAGATGTTGAGCGATGCGAAGATCATGTATGTCACCGGCGGATTGCTTTGGGTCATGATGCTCGTCCCCGGTTTTCCGATGGTCGCACTCTTCTTTCTCGGCGCGTTATTCCTGGCGATGGGCGCAATGTTGCCCAAGAAGAAGGAAGGCAAGGACGGTGTGAGCGCAGGAGGCAAGGCAGCGACAGGTTACGGGGGCAAAGGCAAGACGGGCGATTCGACGGCGAAAGAGGAGACTGCCGTGCGGCGGTCGGAAATCCTCGCCCTTGAACTCGGTGTGGGCCTGTTGCCATTGGTGCAGGGCAATAACCAGAATTTGCTGGAGCGCATTGCGGCATTGCGCCGTGCGTTGAGCGTGGATATCGGCATTACCATTCCCGCCATTTCGATTCGGGACAATGCGAGCCTGACGGTGCATCAATACCGGATTTTACTGCGTGGAATGGAGATCGCCTCGGGCGAAATTTTGCCGGGACAGTTTTTGGCCATGGGCGTTGGCAGCGTGCAGCGGCCCTTGCGCGGACGGGTGACGACGGAGCCGGCTTTCGGATTGCCCGCGACATGGATCGCAGACTCTGACCGTCGCGATGCGCAACGGCTGGGCTATACCGTGGTCGATCCGCTCTCGGTCCTGACCACGCATTTGAGCGAAACGGTGAAGGGACATGCGGCGGATTTGCTGACGCGTCAGGATGTGCAAAACTTACTGGATGAGCTGAAGGGATCTTATCCCGCCGTGTTGCAGGAGATGAATCTGCTGCAGCTTGGTCTCGGCACGGTGCACCGTGTGATGCAGAATCTGCTACGGGAGAATGTGGCGGTGCGCGATCTGCCGCTCATTCTGGAAAAATTGTGCGACCAGGTGGTGTTGACGAAAAATCCGGACGAGTTGAGCGAAGCGTGCCGCAAGGTGTTGGTCTTGCAACTGGCTCGCAAGTGTGACATTCGCAATAACAAGCTTCATGCCATCACGATGCATCCCGAGCTGGAGCAGCAGCTTTCCAAGGGATTGCGGCAGACGGCGCAAGAAATCGCATTGGTCATCGATCCATCGCTGGCGCGCCATATCCACAAGCAGATCGGGGATGGGGTGGAGAAACTGACGCGTGAGGGCTTTACGGTGCTGTTGTTGTGCTCACCGCTGATCCGTTTGGGGTTGAAGCGATTCTTTAGCGATACCTTCCCGACCCTGCAGGTGATGGCGTACAACGAAATACCACCTACGGTCCAACTGGAACCGGCATACACAATCCGTCCGCTTACCGGCATAGCGGCTGCAGCGTGAAGGCGCGAAGCGCCGGGTGTGTCAAAAAATTGCCCCTAAAAAAGCGCGACGTTGAAAAACTTGCGGCTCAGAGAGGCCACGGCGGTGAGGGAGGCAAGCTCGTTGATGGGGCGTAACGACTTGGTTGTGCGTTTGACGGTGGGGTGAACCGTCTGCGGCTTGGAATGAGGCCGGTTCACGGGATGCTTCGGGTGCTCCATAATTTACTCTCTGTAGTAATCTATCGGTTGAGAAAACCGAAATTGAGAACTTTTTTGCGCAACAAATACGTTGCAGCTCGTGGAGCCTGTTATCGGAAGCGATGCAATCGCGCCCTACAAAAACGCAGTCCCGCTCCCATCACCAAAGAGAGCGGGCGGTCCTATGCCGTCCGTGGGTTGACTACTGCGGGGCGGTCGGGGTGGCGGTAGCCTTGTTAATATCCGTAATGAAGAATTGCACCGCTTGCTTGATGCTTTGCGACATCAACATGCCTGCGGCCATCTGTTCGACACCGCGCACCGACATCAAGGCCGGTGCTGAGACGTAATCGCAACGCCAGATCAGGGTGCAGGACTGACCGTTCACCGTGACGGGGAACAATTCATAGAGCGTCACGCTGGTGAAGTAGCTGTTGCTCACATAGAATTGCAGATCGAGGATCTTGCTGTTCTCCGGGGTCTCGGCGACGTAGGTGCCGCCGAGGCAAACCGTGGCAATGGAGTCGGCCTTGAAGAGCTGCCAGTAGTAGAGTGCCGGGGGAATCGGCTCGCCGGGCGTGGCGCGCAGACAAGTGGTGTCGAGCAGGTTGTGGAATCGCTTTGTAATGGCGGGGGAGTCGCTGAACATGGAGCGGAGTTCCTCGCTGACGGAGAACTTCTGGCCATCCATTTCGATCGGAGGCAGGGCGCTGACGCCGCCTTGCTTGTAGAGGGCGAAGCGGGTCTTGAGGACGTTCGTCCAGAAAGCGGAGGCGGCACTTTGGAAGGCGGGGCTTTCGAAGGATTTATCCGGCAGCGCGGCCATGCTGGCCTTGAGCGCTTCGACTTCGGCCTGGGTGAGGTGCAGATCGTCGGCGTGATTGCGGATCTTGAGGGTGTACTCCATCAACATCTTGGTCGGGCGATCAGTGCGGGTGAACTTGAATTGGTCGAACTTGGCGTCGGTCTCGTCACGGAAGTTGAAGGACTGGTAGGTGTCCATTTCGGGGTGCGCGCTCGGGTCCCAACTGGCTAGGAATTTCGTAGTGAAGGCAAGCGGATGCCTGGCCAGGTAGACGGCTTGGGTGGACAGTCCACGCGAGGAGCGTAGCGCGGCACCGCGACCAACCTGAACGGTACCAGTGTAGAGGGCGTTCAGGTCGATGGGAATCTGGCTATAGGTGGCGATCTCCGCGAGCGGGTCCGCCGCGGGTAGGGTGAGGGGCGCAGCGAGCAGAAAACCAAGGGCTGCGAAGGGCAGCAATCTTTGCATAATAGTAGTGAGAGCTAGCCGGGGGAAGTTCCGAGCGCAACAAGATTCGCTGCGAGATACTTGCGTCATGTGAACTGTTCGCTAATGTGGCAAGCATGATCCTCAGGGATATTCCAGTGCCTCCCTTGCTGGCGGCGGGCTCTGTTGTCGTGGCTTCGCTTTTGCAAAAGTTCTGGCCCTTGGAGCGGTTGTGGCAGCATCCGGTGATAACGGTGTGTGGCTGGCTTCTTTTCGTCGTGGGCGTGGGGATTTGGGCCGGGACGCTACGGATGTTTCGGGTTCGTCAGACGACGCTGAATCCGGTGGGGAAACCGACCACGTTGATTTTGACTGGGGCATATCGTTTTTCCCGCAATCCCCTCTATGTGGCCGGGGTGCTTCTGCTGCTGGCGATTTTTGTGCTGACGGCGCTTCCGTATTTTGCCGTGGGACCGATTGTCTTCCTTTGGGTCATGAACGGGTGCGTGATTCCCCGTGAGGAAGCCAATCTGCGCGAGCAATTTGGCGTGGCGTATGAGGATTATTGCGCGCGGGTGCGGAGATGGTTGTAAGAGTAGGCGAATGACGATCTTTCCGAAAAACTGGAAGCAAGTGATCTGGGCCGTGGTGCGGGCCTATGTGTTGCTGCTCGCCGTGGTCTATCTCTTTCAGGACTATCTGCTCTATCATCCGTCAACGTATTCGCTGGAGCAAACGCGCGAACTCGCCGCGCGGATGGGGCTTAAGTTGTGGCCGACGGACGATGCGAATTATCGCGGATACGTACCGATCCAAAGCGCCCATCCGCCCGGCGCTCCGGTGCGCGGCACGATCCTCGTCGTGCATGGCAACGCGGGCTGCGCGATCCATCGCATCGGCTACGTGGCGGCGCTGGAACCGCTCGGCTTTCGCGTGGTGCTTTACGAATATCCCGGCTTCGGCGCGCGGGAAGGGAAGTGGGGCTCGGCCAGCTTTGTGCCCGATTTGCGGGCCGTGATCCGGCAGCTCAACGATTCGCAGCAAGGCCCGGTTTATCTCTGGGGCGAATCACTCGGCTGTGGCGTCGTCGCGCAAACCGTGTCCGATCCGACGCTGCCAGTCGCGGGCGTAATACTGCTCGCGCCATGGGATCGGTTGGCGAACGTGGCCCAGTCGCGGTTTCCATTCCTCCCGGCCCGTTGGATGGTGCGGGACAAATTCGACAGCGTGGCGAATCTCGCCGGGTTCAAGCGCCCGGTGGTCGTCATCCGGCTCGGGCGCGACGAAGTCATTCCCACGGAATGCGAACAGCACCTGTACGATACATTGCCGCAGCCGAAAAAGCTCATCGTGCACCCCGAGGCCACGCATAATGACTGGCCCTCCGATCCGGGGTTGCCCTGGTGGCGCGAGGCGGTGGAGTTCATGGTCACCGGTCGCGCGTCGTGACGCTGGCCGCCTTGACAGAGGCGGGGGCTGCGGGTACTCTTTCAACCATCATGCAACGGTATCGGAACCCTCTCTTGGCACCCGTCGGGCTCGTGCTCTCGGTTCCGGTCGTCATTATTTAGGCTCTCCGCCGGTCCCTGCGACCCGCGGCAGAGCCGCTCCTTTCTCTCCAGCCAGCGGACCCACTTGTCCGTCAGGCTTCCCAAATCGGTTAAAACCCAGTACTTTTAGCAGTTTACGTATCGAGGACATCACATGAAAACAGCAGTCACCATCTACGACACGACTTTACGCGACGGCGCCCAAGCCGAAGGGATCAACTTTTCCGTGGCCGATAAGCTGCATATCGCCCATCGGCTCGATAGTTTCGGTGTGCACTACATTGAGGGCGGTTGGCCCGGTTCCAATCAAAAGGATATCGAGTTTTTTCAGCGGGCCAAAGAAATCAAGTTCGCCCACGCCAAGCTGGCCGCATTCGGCAGCACTCGACGTGCGAAAACGAAAGTGGAAGAAGATCCGCAAGTCGCCGCCCTGGTTGACTCCGTGGCGCCGGTCATCACGCTCGTCGGCAAGACGTGGCTGCTACATGTGACTGAGGTGTTAAACACCACGGCGGAAGAAAATCTCGCGATGATCGGCGACACCGTGCGTTATTTGAGATCCCTCGGCCGCGAAGTCATCTACGACGCGGAACATTGTTTTGATGGCTTCAAGGATGCGCCCGATTACGCTCTCTCCTGTCTGCGCACGGCGGCCGAAGCCGGGGCAAGTTACATCGTTTTATGCGACACCAATGGTGGCACAATGCCGAGCGACGTGCTGCGCATCACCGCGAAAATCAAGGAAACGCTGGTCGATACGGGCGTGCAAGTTGGCATCCATACGCACGACGACTGCGGGCTTGGCGTGGCCAATGCGCTCGCCGCCGTCTCCGCAGGTGCGACGCAGGTGCAAGGTACGATCAATGGTTACGGCGAACGCACCGGCAACTGTAATCTCATCACCGTCATGGCGGCGTTGCAGCTCAAGTTGAACATCCCCGTTGTGCCGGAGGAAAGCATGCGCCGATTGCGCGAACTCTCGCTCTTTGTCGATGGGGTGGCCAATCAACGGTACAACATCCGGGCGCCGTTTGTCGGTGTCACCGCGTTTGCGCACAAGGGCGGTCTGCATGTTAACGCGATCAACAAAGTCGCGCACAGCTACGAACACATCAAGCCGGAGCTCGTTGGCAACAAGCAGCACGTTCTCGTGGGAGAGCTCTCCGGTCGCACCAACGTCATGCTCAAGGCGAAGCAGCTCGATCTGGAGCTGGACGAGAAATCTCCTGAGACGAAGCAGATCCTCGATACCATCAAGCAATTGGAGAACGAAGGATACGAATTCGAGGCGGCAGATGCCTCGTTCGAACTCCTCGTTCGCCGCCAGCTTCAAAAGCGCAAAGCCTTTTTTGAGCTGCAGGAGTATCACGTTTCCATCCGCAAGAGCCAGTTGCACAACTACGACACGTGCGAGGCCACGATCAAGCTCATCATCGACGGCGAAAAAGTGTACACCGTGGCGGAGGGCGATGGCCCGGTAAATGCGCTTGATGCCGCCTTGCGTCAGGCGCTGAGCAAGCATTACCACTCGATCCAGCATATTCGGTTGACGGACTACAAAGTCCGCATCCTTGATTCCGATACCGGCACAGCGGCCAAAACACGGGTGCTCATCGAGTCCACTGACGGCGTAGAAACGTGGACCACCGTTGGTGTGTCATTCGATATCATCGAAGCCTCGTGGCGCGCGCTGCAGGACAGCGTCGAGTACAAACTCATCAAGGAGCATGACGGCGTGCCGGTGAAGCTGAAGCGATTTTTTTCGCATTTAGCGCATGACGGCATGGAAAAGTTCTCGAAGTAAACGCGGGAATCGTCTCGACGGAATATGGCCATGCCGATTTATGTCCCCTTATTGTTTTTCTTGGTTGTATGATTAGTCGCATTTCACCGAGGAAAACTGCTTGAATTCATCCCGTTAATTTCGTCAAAAAATTCCCACCCCATTTTATGCAAGAACTTGCCAAAGCTTACGAACCGCAACAGGTCGAAGACCGCCTTTACGCCGACTGGTTGGCGAAGGGTTATTATGAAGCCGATGCATCCTCGTCGAAGGAAGCCTACTCCATCGTCATCCCGCCGCCAAACATCACCGGCGTGCTGACCATGGGCCATGTGCTCAACAACACAATTCAGGATGTGCTCATCCGCAAGGCCCGGCTCGAAGGCAAGGAAGCGCTCTGGCTGCCCGGCACCGATCACGCGGGTCTCGCCACGCAGACGGCAGTGGAGAAATATCTCCGCAAAAACGAACAGGTGACGCGACACGATCTCGGCCGCGAGGAATTCCTGCGCCGCGTCTGGGCGTGGCAGGAAAAACACGGCGGCATTATTATTCAGCAGCTCAAGAAGCTCGGCTGTTCGTGCGACTGGAAGCGCGAGCGATTCACGCTCGACACCGCTTATGCCGAAGCCGTGCAGCAGGTCTTCGTCGATCTTTTCCACAAGGGCTATATTTACAAAGGTCACCGCATGGTGAACTGGTGCCCCGGTTCGCTCACGGCGATCTCGGATGAGGAAGTGATTCCGAAAGCGCAGAAGGGTCATCTTTTCTACATGCGCTACGAAGTGGCGGAAGAGCCGGGCCGTTTCCTCGAGATCGCGACCACGCGACCGGAAACGCTCATGGGCGATACGGCCATTGCGGTGCATCCCGGCGACGAACGCTACAAGGATCTCCTCGGCAAGCACGTGTGGCGTCCGTTCCCGAAGGCGCAGATTCCCATCGTCGCCGACGAACACATTGATCCGAAGTTCGGTACAGGCGTGCTCAAGGTGACCCCCGCGCATGACAAGGCGGATTTTGAAATCGGCCAGCGCCACAAGCTGCCGATCATCGATGTGCTCACACCCCACGGAAAGATCAATTGCCCCGAAGTGCCGGAGTTGCACGGGCTGGATCGTTTCGAGGCGCGCAAGAAATCGGTCGAGATGCTCAAAGAGCTGAACCAGCTCGTGAAGGAAGAACCGTACGAGAATAACGTCGGCTTCTCCGAACGTGCCGATGTGCCGATCGAACCGCGCTTGAGCGAACAATGGTTCCTCAAATATCCGAAGACTGAGGAAGCGCTCAAGGTCGTGCGCGAACAGCTCATCAAGTTCTATCCCTCGCATTGGGAAAAGGTGTACGAGCATTGGCTCACGAACATTCAGGACTGGTGCATCTCGCGCCAGGTCTGGTGGGGTCATCGCATTCCCGTCTGGTACAAGGGCACGGAAATCAAGTGTCAGGTCGCGTCCCCCGGCGAAGGCTGGGAGCAGGATCCCGACACGCTCGACACGTGGTTCTCCTCGTGGTTGTGGGCGTACGAGACGATGGACGATGCGACGCGTCGCAAGTTCTATCCCACGTCAGTGCTCGTCACCGGTCCGGATATTATTTTCCTCTGGGTCGCGCGCATGATCATCGCGGGCCTCGAATTCCTTCCGAGTGGCGAAGGCGCGACTCCGGAAGAGACGTTGAAGAAGAACATCGCATTCAAGGATGTCTACTTCACCGGTCTCATTCGCGACGGCAAGGGCCGCAAGATGTCGAAATCGCTCGGCAACTCGCCCGATCCGCTCGATCTGATTGCGAAGTACGGCGCGGACGGTCTCCGCTTCGGCCTCATGCGCATTGCGCCGCAGGGACAGGATATTCGCTTCGACGAAAAGCAGATCGAGGAAGGTCGCAACTTCTGCAACAAGCTCTGGAACGCCTGCCGTTTCCGTGCGATGCAGGGACCGATCGACGCGAAGTCCAATCCGGACCAGCACGCGCTCACGCCTTTCGCGCAGCACATTCTGCAACGCCTCGGCGAAACGAACGAAGCGGTGAATGTTGCATTTGCGAAATTCGAATTCAGCAACGCGGCGAGCGGTCTCTACGACTTCGTCTGGAATGACCTCTGCTCGCGCTTCCTCGAAACTGCAAAGGCGGACTTCAATAATCCCGAGTCACCGACCCGCAACGGCACCTTGGCGACGTTCGACTTTGTGCTCTCGCGCGTGTTGCGCCTGTTGCATCCGTATGCGCCGTTCATCACCGAGGAGCTTTGGCTCAGCCTCGGGTTCGGCACGGAGACGATTCAATTCGCCGAGTGGCCGACATTGACGAAACAATCGCGCTCTGGCGCGGAAAAAGCGGAAGCGATCTACTCCGTGGTCGATCATGGCCGCACACTACGCGGCGAGTTTGCCATTCCCTCGAATCAGAAACTGAAATTCCAATTGCTCGCGAAGGACGCCTTGAGCGCTGCGGAAATCGAAGTGCTCGCGTTGCTGCTCAACGCGCAGGAGGTGGAGATTGTTTCGGTCGCGCCGAAGAATGTGCCGGTGGCCTTCACGCCGATCGGTGAGCTCTATTTGCCGCTGACCGGGGTCATCGATCCCGCTGCGGAAAAAGCGCGTCTCGACAAGGATCTGGCGAAGACCCTCAAGGATCTTGAGCTCACCAACAAGAAGCTCAACGACACCAATATGCTGGCCAAAGCTCCCGCCGCGAAAGTGGAAGAGTGGAAGGCGCTGCAAGTCGAACTCGCGGCGAAGCATCAACGCTTGCTCGAGCAGATCAAAATGTTGGCTTAAGACGAGTCGCGTTCTGTCGAGCCTCTCACACGATTTCGAGTGAGAGGTCGATGGACGTGATCGTGTGGGTGAGCGCGCCGACGGAGATGAAATCCACGCCGGTTTCGGCCACGGCGCGAACCCGTTCGAGGCTCATGTTGCCGGATGCCTCGGACAACGCGCGACCGGCGATGATGTCGACGGCGCTGCGCATTTCATCGAGCGACATGTTATCCAGCAGGATGATGTCGACGCCGAGCGGCGCAATGGCGCGGACTTGGTCGAGTGTATCGGCTTCCACCTCGACTTTAGCGGAAGGTTCCAAGGCGCGGGCTGCCGCGATGGCTTTGCCCCAATTGCCCGGAGCTCCCATGAGCGCGAGGTGATTATCCTTCAGCAGGAACATGTCGTAGAGACCCATGCGGTGATTCTGGCCGCCGCCGCAGAGCACGGCGTATTTCTGCAACGCCCGCAGGCCGGGGATGGTTTTGCGCGTATCGAGAATCTTCGCTTTCGTACCGGCCACGGCGTCTACGAACTGCCGCGTGCGCGTGGCCACGGCGGAAAGTTGCTGCAGGAAATTGAGCGCGGTGCGTTCGGCCGTGAGCAGGCTGCGGGCGGAACCGGAAATTTCGAACGCCACATCGCCCGGTTTCAGTGTATCGCCATCCTGCGCGTGCGTCGTGATTTTCAGCGAGGCGTCTTCCTCCAAAAAAACGGCTTGGGCCACGGGGAGTCCCGCGAGGACGCACGCTTGGCGCGTGACAATGCGCGCGGTGCTTTGCGCGTCCGCCGGAACGGCGGCGAGACTGGTGATATCGGCGGGGCCGCGATCTTCACCCAGGGCGCGGGCGGCGGCTTCGCGAATCACGGCAGAGGAGGGAGGTGTGGGGGCAGGCATAACGATCAAAATTTAGCGGAGTTGTTCGGGAAGTTTTTGGTGTAATGCTTTCAGATTTTGCGCTTCATCGCGATGGCAGACGAGCAGGGCGTCCTCGGTTTCCACGACGACGAGATCTTTCACGCCGCAGAGAGCGATCAATCGCTTTTGCGCATAGACAATATTGTTGGTCGATTCGTGCAACAGGACCGGCCCGCGAATCGTGTTGCCGCCATCGTCAGGCGGGAGATGGTTCGGCAGTGCGGTCCAACTCCCGACATCATCCCAGTCGAACTCGGAGCGACCAGCGATCACGCTCGTCGCCTTCTCCATGATCGCGTAGTCGATGGAAATTTTCGGCAGCTTGGGGAATTGCTCTGCGATATAGGCCGTCGTCGCAGCGCTATCGGTGGGAAAATGATCAATGAACAGCGCAAGCGCCGGGCAATGGGTTTGCGCTTCGCGGCGGAAGACTTCGCTTTTCCAGAAAAACATCCCCGCGTTCCAGAGGTAATTCCCTTTGGCGAGGTACGACTCCGCCGTGGCGAGATCCGGTTTTTCCACGAAATGATCGACGGCGCAGAAGACGCTTCGTGCGGTGGGATAAGAGAGTTGGGCGCCGAGTTGGAGATAACCAAAACTCGTGGCCGGGTACTTGGGATCAATACCGAAGATGACAATATCCTCGCGTTCTTGGGCCAGTGTGGCGGCCTCGCGCAACTGGCGCGCAAAGGTGGCCGTATCGCGGATCACGTGATCGGCTGGCAGGAACGCCGCCACGGCTTGCGGATCCCGCGACCGTACCAGGGCGGTGCCCAAGGCGCAGGCGGGTGCGGTATCGCGACTGATCGGTTCCGCGACGATTTGCTCCGACGGCAAAAAAGGAACCGCCGCACGGGTGGCCTCCAGTTGTTCTGGGTTGGTGAGTACAAAAATACGTTCGCGCGGCACCACCGCTTCGACTCGACGTACCGTCTCCTCGACCAACGTGTGATCCGAAAAAAGACGCAGCAAGTGCTTGGGCGTCGACTTGCGGCTCAACGGCCAGAAGCGTACCCCGCTGCCACCCGCCATGATGCAAACATAAAAATGATCCACCCCCTTATTAAACGGCTCCCGTGCAGTGAGGTCAACAGCGACGAGCAAAGAGGAGGCAGTTCTGGTTGCTTCACGGAGCCTAAAACGCTAATGTGGGGGAAGTGGCTACCCTTTACAATCGCGTTACCCACCAACGGGTTTTCATTTGGCTGGTGACCTTTCTCGGCATTGCATCGGCTCCCGTGCTGGGCTACTTCACCTGCACCTTGGGCTGGCAGATGGATATTATCATCGCCGGTCTGATAGTTGTGGCCACGTGGGCCTTTGTGGCGCGTGACCGTTGGTGGGTTCCCTTTCCGGCCGCCCTTTCCTTGGGAGGAACATTTTATTTCGGGTTCAAGGTTCCCGTCCATGAAATAGCGCTCTTGATCTGCCTATTCCCTTTGATACTCGCGCTGGCCACGCGGTGGCAAGGAGCCATTCCTGGTCGCAGCCATCCTCCCCCCAGTGTATTTTTCTTAGCTTCTTATCTCGTGCTGCATTGGATCGGAAGTTTGCTGTACAACCAGATGAACGGCCTGGGTGGTGCGGGCAATGTCACCCGTAGCTACATGAATGCATTCTGGCCGATGATCCTCTTTTTTACCTACTATTTTTTCGGCAACAGCAAATACATTCGCACGGCCTTTTTCCTGATGTATTGCGCGCTTTGCTTTCGAGTCTTGTTTGTTTTAGGATCATATTTCTTTCCGGGGTTTGTCTATATTCCCGGCATCAATTATGTTCCCGCAGGAGCCTCGGTGGACGGATCGGGTATCGCGGATTTAAGGGCTGCCTGTCCGGCCTTGGCTGGCATTACCCTCTGCTATCTCTGCATCCAGAAAGGTTTTTTCATCAGGACAGTCAACTTTATAGTCCTGCTTCTCTGTTTCGTCCTCGTATTTATGAGCGGGGGACGGCTCGGTACCCTTAGCCTCTATCTGATGCCGATTTATTGGGCCTGTTTAACCCGTAAGTATCTCCTGATTATTTTGCTAGTCGTCAGCTTCGGGGCTGGGTTCTTACTATTGAACAGCAATCCCGAAATCGTTAATTACTTTCCAGACGGCGTGCAACGATCCCTGTCGGGCTTTCTCCTGAAGAAAAATATGGTTCGGATCAATGAGACCACCGGGGCTAGCGATGAATGGCATGCAGAACTCCAAAAAGCGGGTTTCCAGCAATGGACGAAATCCATGGCTACCTTTTTCTTTGGCAACGGAATCCGACCTTTCTCCAAGGAATTATTCGAATCGACTGATATGCAGGATTCACTGAAAACGGCCATTGCGACGGGTCGATTTGAGTCGGCCCTTTGGACGGTTTTGTCTAGCCTGGGTTTGATCGGAATGTTGCTTTATCTGAATGTCTTTCGGTTTCTTTTGGCGGATAGCCTACCCCTTCTTTGGAAACAAGGGATTTGTGATTACCAGACGGCATTCGCCTTCATTACTTCCTTTGGCATCTTTATGTTTATCATCCTTGGTAACTTTGTCGGCTACTACCCCAGTACCGAGATCATAATGGGCCTTTTTGCCAAGACCCTGCATGATGATCAAAGGCGCGAAGCAATCGCATTGGAGCAGGAAAACCCTTGTAAAAGGGAAAACAGGGGATGAGCAACGGGCGTAGGTTGAGAACACGCGAACTTAACGCAAAGCCTGAGGTCGTACGATTTGCAGTCGTGCAATAATGGTCTGTAGAACCTGTTCAGGCATGAGATTGTCCATGCATTCATGTACGGGTTGCTTGCAAAGCGGTAGGCCACAGGGGGCACATGCCACGGGACATTGCAGGACGGTATTATTTCCTTTTGCAGCCCATTGACTCGGGGACACGGTGCCGGAAAATAGTGTAATGGTAGGAGTGCCCACGAGCCGTGCCAAATGCGGAGGAGAGCTGTCCAGGGCGACCAGTAAGTCACTGCTTGCAATCAACTCAACAAAAGTTTTCAAGCTCGAAGGGAACATCCCAGCGTGTGGAATGCTATCTAATGCTGAGGCAATCGCATCCACCTCTTGCTTTTCTCGATTACCTCCGGCGACGATAATCTCTGTTTCTCGAGCAAGATAGTCAGGCAGGAGTTGCGCCAGTCGTGTCCAATGTGATAAGGGCCAATTTTTAGCAATCGCATTACTTCCGGGGTGGAACAGAAGACGAGGCGGTCGAGTCAAGGACTCTGGACGCGTGACCGATATAATGGAGTCCGGTAAATCAGTGGAGATTTTTATTACCGAAGCTACCCGTTCCCAAATACGATCCTCCTGCTTCACCATTTGAGGTACATGCTCTGCTGTCAAAAAGAGGGACCCCTTGCCTACGCTGCCCACTCTTATCGGTGCCTTGGACAGCCAAGAGATAAACTTGCCGCGCCAATCGTCAATTTCAGTCCGGAGATCCAATGCCGCGTCATAGCCTGCAAGGGGTAAGGAAATGGCCAGCTCTGAGAGAGCCAAGAGACCTTCGAGGCGGTACTGGAAAGTTTTGGTAGACTGTAGGTAGCCGGTGAAACCGCCAAGTCTCCACTGTCGAATCCATGGCACCAGATCCTTCCAGCCTAAATTCCAAGGAGAGACCACCACGTCAATTTCGGCTCCTGCCGAGTGCGCTGCCTTCAATGCTGGAAGTGCGAGTGCGAAATCTCCAATATGATCCAGCTTAATGGCAAGCAGTCGCATCTTGTTGGGCTTTTTTGGATTACGCTCTCTTAAGGTAAACATTCCAAGGATGGTTCTGAAGCAGTGGCGCAGTAATGGCCTGTTGCAGATCTGGATCGAGAAAAGCCTTGAATCCTGCATGGATGAAAAGATCGAAGAGTTCTTGAGAGCTGGAGTTGGCAGCCCGCAAACGATCTTCGTAAATTTCAGAGGTAATGAATTTTAGCTTTGGATTGCGAAGGAGCTCCGACATTCCTCGAAGGGCGTGTACCTCGTGACCTTCCACATCCAATTTCATGATAATCTGCTCGACTGGGAGAGTATCGAGTTGCGCTTGGCGGGCGATTTCATCAAAGACGCAGACGGGAACTTTGATCTTTTTCCAAATGCTCAAATCGCGCTCGGAAGGAGCGAGATTAAAAGACGACCACCCAGCATTGTCGGGGTGAGTCAAGAGTTCCAATTCTCCGGGATGTTCACCCACTCCCATTCCGAAAGCTTGGAAGTGATGAAGATAGCTGGCTTGAATCGAGTCGTTGATCTGGGATACCAAATTGGGGTTCGGTTCAAAAGCCCAAACATGGGTATTGGGTGCACTATGGACAACAGCCATGCTCATGAAGCCAACGTTGGCGCCCACATCCAGAAGGAGGGTGGGACAAAGTTTGGCTTGGGCAATGAGCGCACGTTGCGTTTCAGGCTCATAGAAGGCTGGGTTAACAAAGACGGTATACTGTAATTGATCCGCCAGATTAAGCCGCATACGGATTTTGGGTAACACTTCCACCATCCGGTAAGACATAGGTTTTCCAAAGCGATTGGGCACACGGAAAAAAATGGAGGGCAGGTGATAATGATTAATGGCGCGAAATCGCTCAACGAAAAAAAATAAAAGGTTCTTGAACATGTCAGTATAGAGGCGATTTTCTTTTATCGTGCGATTTCAGTGTGGCCTTGTCGAGGGACAATTCCTGATTTCAGACCTCTGAGGGCGCGCCATGGTATCCACCAGTTGGCAATACCTGCCAAGCTGATTCCCTGTGCCAGCAGAAGTCCCCAAACGTGATGTGAAGGGATTAAGAAGTATCCCAATAGAAGTACCGATCCGGCCGTGGCGAGAGTTAGCCATGCAAATGGATTTTGATTTTCCGAATAAATCAAGATCGCGAAAGCTTGATGGTTGAGCTCCAGAATTCCCATTATGCAGAGAAAGACGATCATCGAACTGGGAAGTAAAGGAGTCTTGGACCCGATCTGTGTGAATACCCAAGGGCCAGCGAATAGGAGAATCAGGCTGATAATGATCCATGTCAGCCACATCAGCTTAAGCCGTGGAAGGAAGATATTCCAAATCTCATCACATCGGTTTTGCGTTCGCAGTTGGTAAATGAGCGGCGCCTTGACATTGATCCATGCCGAGCTGAGTTGCGCGATGACACTGACGGCTTGTCGGGTAATGCCATAGGAGCCGAGGGCGGCCAATCCAAGGCCAAGCATGGACGCTTCAATCAATACACCCTGATTGATAAAATAGCTGCCGAAGGTGGTGAGTCCTGTTCTCCATGCGATGGGCCAAAGAGTGATCATGATCTCCATGCGAGCAAGGGCTGAGCGGTGGGCCAGCTTGTACGTGGAACCCGCCAGAGCGAGGAAATAGCGTTTCGATTGAAAACGGTTCCATACCATCATCGATACTTGGCCTAGTACGGGTGCCCAGAGTCCCCAGCCGAGGAGTAGTCCGCCCGCAAGCAGCAAGTAGTTCCAAACGAGCCCCCAGAGCATCGTTATTTGGGCTTGTCGCACGCCATTGATGCCCATGAGGCAGAGGTTCCAATAATAGGTGACACAGCCAAGTGAGAGAGAGACAATATAAAAAACTCCCGCCGCGCGTAGTTGATTGGCCGTGCTGAGAGCCTCGGTTTTTTTCCAGATTTCTGGAAAAGAGAGGGAGCAGGCCAAAATCAAAGTGCCTCCTGCTAAAATCCAATAATAAACGGAGATGGTGCGGATCAGGTCGGCTAGTAATTGATAATTAGGAGGGCGATTTTCCTTCGCTGGTTCATTTTCGGAATGATCGTGCCCCAAGGCTTTGAGTTGACTGGCGCCACCCCAAGCGAAACTGACGGCCCGCTCGCAGGCGGGGCCAAAACCAATGTCAATAAAGGCGGAAAGCCCGGCGTAGGCGATGAAGAGCTGCCATAGTCCCAATTCCTCTGGGGACAGGCAGCGAACCGTCAAAGGCATGCAAACAATCAGGCCTGCGATGCGTAATGCAGCGACCAAAATGCTCCAAGCAACAGCGGTCTGACTGGCTCGGGCGATTAATCGACGCAACATTCACATCATGATTTGGCATTATGCCGATGGGGTCAAGTCTGGAGCTTCCAGCCGAGGGATTGACGGATTAATCTGGTTGGGAGTTAGGAGCTAAGGTCAAATCACCCTCGGCCATTCAGTCTCTCCACTGACCTTCCCTGGCGCGTGCCTCGATGAAGTGATGGCTGCATCGGGTTGTGTGAAAAGATCGTAGTGTGGTTGGTCGCTAGTAGTTGTTCACGACTCAATTTGGTGACGACATGATTCAGGCTACGCGCCCAAAATCACCTTCAGTCGGTGCTCCCACAGATGTTCTCGCGCGGTGCGGACCCGGGCGCGTTTGCCCATGGCCATCGCCTGTTCGGGGTGGGAGAGGAGTGCTCGCGCCTGTGACTCCAGTTCTGCGAGGGAATTGGCTAGTCCGACTTCCTGCGGTCCGTAGCAGGCCGCGACATCCGGGGAGTGCAGATTGAGCGAGACGCGACCGCACGCGGCAATCTCGAAAAGTTTTTCATTGGCCGTCGCATCGCGCAGTGCATTCGCCGCGTTGAGATGCACCGCGTACTTTTGATAATAGCGCGGCAATTGCGGGATCAGGATTGACGGTAACGCTTTCACCTCGTACGGCACCCATTCCTGTTCGTTGCTGTAGATGTCGGCGAGTCCCTGTCGGTACAGTCGTAGAATCACGGCCGGGCGATCGCAGCGGTTCACGAGTTTCACCAGCATCGTCGCATCGAGAATTTCTCCGCGACGATTCAGATAGTCGAACGCCTTCGGGTAATGTTCCGCCGCGAGTTGCAGGATTTCGAGCGCCGCGCGGTAGGGGAATTGCACTCGCGCCTGGATTGCCACCTGGAGAAATTCCTGCACGGTTGGTTCTTCGCGCAGCCACTCGTCCTTTTTCGTGAACTGGCTGTGAACCAGAATGTCGCCGCTGAGCTTGCGCAATTCGTCGATCTCCGCTCCATCGCGCATGGCGTTCATCAGCAGGGTGGGTGGTGGCTCGCGAAAGCCCGGATTGCCGATGAAGGCCACTTTGTCGCGAATCTCGCAGGGATGATTGAGTTGCAGATAATCGTGCGGCGCGGCGAGGTAGGAGAGGTGGCTCGACTCCATGCCCAGCAGCTTTCCCTCTTCCGCGAGTCCGCGGCCGTAGAAGTAGTGGGAAACCTTGGGATGGCGGACATGATCCTGAAATTGCTCGCGGCAACCGGCGAACATGTAATTGGCTCGCGCCCAACTGCGCATGTCATCGAACCAGAGCGAGTGGATGTTTTGAATTTCCGGGTTTTCCGTGAACAAGCCCGGCACGAAGAGCCACTGCACGTCGAGGCTCAACACCGTATCCACCTCAAAGGCTAGGATGAGTCCCTGAAACTTCGTCTTGATAATCGCTGCCGCTTCCTCGGTGTAGGCGGTGTTATCCACCTGCTCCAGCAGAGCGCCGAGATAGCGCGCGTCCGCGCCGTCGCGTACCAGGACTGGAATGCCGAGACGTCGGCAGGCGGCGGCCAGCATTTCGGAGGTTTTGGAAGTGGGCAGAAACCTGTCGTTGGACAAAATGAGAACGCTTTTGGCAGGCATGATCAGGACAATTTTAGACGAGGTGTACGGTACGGTGAGCCAGGGTTTCCAGTCGGAAGGATTCCCCGTGCTCCAGTTTATCGAGGCCCATGCGAAACCAGTTTAGGTGCGGCCAGCGTTGCAGGCAACGGCTGAGTTGGCGCAGGGTGGCGGCGCTGGAATGACAGCGGTCGAGCGTCTCCGCCTCGATTAGCGCTTGCAGCAACTCGGCTCCCTCGGCGTTTGCCTCCGGCGGCAGGGTGGGCGCGCGATTGCCAAAGAGAAACGTGGGCAGGGTGATTGGATCCACCAGCCAGGCGGGGGGATTGGCCACGCGTGGATTCTCCAATTGTTGCTCCGCCAGCCATTGCCACGCGCGAGCCGTGGGACATTGAAGGGGGGCCCACGTGGGATTATTATCGCCCGGATCATGGGCTAGGAATTCGAGTAGTTGTTTCGATTCGGTCAGCACTTCCTTCCAGCACCGTTCCTTCACCCGGCCCTGTAACCGGTAAAAGCGCGAGGCGGCATGGGGCGGGAAGGCGGTGAGAATTTCATCGGCGTAGAAGGCCGCGCTGGTGAAGTCATCCTTGCAGGCGAAGTGTCGGAAAAAATTCACACTATTCTCCAGCCAGCAGGGGGTGCACTCGGAAGCAATCCGTTCCTCCGGCGTATAGCGGGCCACTTGTTCCCACGTTTCGAGGAAGTGGCTTTCCTCGCCGATTAAATTCAGCGCGGTCAGATACTGGCACCAGCGGCCAAAGGACGGGTGCGGTTTTTGCAGGTAGGGCTTGAGGTGATCCAGGATATGCTTTGCCTTGCGTTCGCGGCGCTCGGGGGTCCACTGGTAGCCGAAATGGTGCAGGGCTCCCCGGAAGGGATGCGTTTCGGATTGATACGTCGCGGTGGGATGGATATCGCCATCGAAGCGAAAGCCCTCGCGACGGCTCAGCCGCAGGATGCGCG